>NZ_DBMV01000025.1 GCF_002298975.1 Ralstonia sp. UBA689 | reverse complement strand
GCCTTGCCCTGCAAGGACTGGGGGAATTGTTCAGGGCCGACTCCTTAGTGAGAGCGGCTCCTCAATCGCTGGAACCCGACTAACCTCGCGCCCATTGCCGCACTTGCTTCTGGGCCCTCTTGGCGGGAGGGGCTGCAAGAGCAGCTCAGTGACTACCTGCGCATCATTTCGACCACCAGAGGACGTCTCTCGGGCCCCACGCCATCGCCATTCGATGACGACTACCGATGGTGAAGTAATCACTGGGCAGCACGCGCGTGCGAACGTGCTGAATGGACCAGTTGCTCGTGTACTCGAACACCTGGCTGGCCAGCTTGAATGGCCAATACAGACTGGCATTTGCCGTCTCAATTTGCGAGCGCCCGCCGTAGCCAGGGTCACCGACCACTACACCCGGCACATTCGAGTGGTCAGGCAGCGTCTCGCGCCAAGCAAAGCCGCCATCAAGCACGACCTGTCCCAGGTAGTGTCGATGCGACATGGAAGCCTCATAGTCCACCACGTCGCGACGCTGGACAGCAATCTCGGTGTCGTCCAGGTAGTTGCGGTTGATTTTGCGGAAGAGCTTGAATTGAGCGCCAGTACGCGACGTAGCGTCACGATGCAGAACACCGCTGATGGCCGGCTTGAGCAGGTCGGCCAGCCACGGGAAGACGTTGTCTTCCAGCACGATGCCTTGAATCTGGAAACATGGCGTCTCCTTCGGTAACGCCGACAGGGAGATGGCCTGTGTCGGCAATGGGGGCGTGAAGGCGTCCGGGCGGGCGTTGGCGCGCTCACGCGCTTGCTCGGCCTGTTGCTATTGCAGACGTTGGACTTCAGGACCAGGGCCGGTGGTGGGCTGAGGCGCGACCTGCGCAAGCGCAATCGAACTCAGCGAGCCGACGCACAGGACGGCAGCACGGGAAACAACAGACAGCATGATGTGGGCGCGTAGAAAAAAAATTGCCTCAATGAGTGCGGCTTCGTGCTGCGGCAAAGAACGGCAGCAATGCCGTCCCTTGTCGCCGCACGAAGCTGTTTAGCGAGGTCTTTACTGTGCAGGCGCCACGGTCGCGGAAAGCGAACCCGCGTTCCCCAGAATCGGGGTGGGTACGGACGTCTTCACCAAGCCAACGCCTGGGGCAAACCACGTCGACCCCGATACAACGTTATCGATGCCGAACGGCATGCCAACACTGAAGAAGTTGGACCGGCGCACGGTGACATTGAGCTTGCACGCCTGCGCATACGTCGTGCTGCCGACCGTGACGTCTTCGCGGCCGGCGTAAGTGATGGTCAATTCCTTCATGTACCGCGCCGTGAAGGACGATGGCAGCGGGTCGGTGCCACCGGCACGCTGTTCCAGCATCAGCAGCGTGACGGGCGTGTTCAACTGGAAATCGGACACCGCAGGCACCGTCGAAACCAGGCCAGAATAGGTGAGCCCCCGCGAGAGGTTGTAGGTTGCCTTGCCGCCAAGCACGGCGTTGCGCAACTGCTCCAGCGTCATCCGCGTATAAGTGTAGGCATAGCGGTACGAAGGGGCGGTATCTCCAGAGGACGGGAAAGTGACGGCCCCTGCCGGTAGGAACGGAGCGCCGGGCAGCATGTAAAGGGTGTGGTGCTCGTCGCTGCCGGTCACTTGGTCGATGCGGTTGCGCTCGTCCAGCGCAAGGTAAGACTGGCCTTCGAACGTTTGCGTACCCAGCCCGGTAAGCGTGGCAATGTCGACTTGGACGGGAATTGTCGAGGTCGCTGTCACGGTCGCGGTCTTCCCGTTAGCAGGGAGCACGAAGCACGAAGCGTCGGCCGTGGTTGCCGATGCTTGCGAAGTCGCGCTGTTGCCCGTGCCGCTGTCGTCTCCACCGCCGCCACAGGCGACGGTCATTGCCGCTGCTGCTGCAGCCAACAGGTAGGTTCGGAATTTCTCTTGCATCTTCTTCAGTTCCTTCTGTTAGAAATGCTTCGCATGGCGCTGCGCGCATTGATAGGGAGCGAGCGCCGCTGTAAATGGAGACGGGGTCGGTGGGATCTCGGCCTGTTGGCTTCTGGTTCCAAGTGGCCAGTGGCAACGAAGGGCTTGCGTCAGTCGTGTGGCCGGCAACAAGCCCTCAAGATGCGGGGCATTTCGGCGCGCGCTCCAGAGGAAGGGGTTCGTCCGTGCCCTTGTCGTCAATGCGTTTTACCGAAACCCAGCAGTGCTTGTTGCCGAATTGCATGAAGATGTCGTAGTCCTTACCCGGCTCCGGCACGAACGTGTATTCAACTCGTGAGGCCACCCTCCTACGCTCATTTATGCGTTAGACGATGAAAACCTCACCTTCTCGCCCTTTCATCACTCTTCCGGTCGTCGCGCTTCTTCAGGAAATGCAGTACGCCCAGATAGATGGCAATAACGACGGACCAGAACAGGCAAAAACAGGCGAGTGCAACGAAGTGATTAACCGTAACGGCAAAACCGATTGCACGAAAAAAAGCCAATGCTGCCAAGAGAAGCCAGGGGGAAAGAATGGCTTTGGCAACGAGCAGCGAGGTTTTCCTCGAGAGCCAGGTTGAGTTGACACTGAGGGCACAAACGACCCGCCACCTTGAACAACAGCGCCAGCGCCAATTAGAGGTGCCGTCGCATTTGGAATCTGCAGGACGGCGGGCACGCCAGGTGAATACCTCGGGAAGACCGCACCGGAGGCAGCCTGTACGGCACCACCTGCACGAGCTCCGGCTCCGCCAAACATTTGCCCGAGAAGAGCTGAGGCACCGAGGCTATTCGTGTCGCCGTAATGTGGATTCTGGAAAGCCGAATTGGCTACATTGACTGTGCTCTTCGCCGATTCCTCAACTGCGACCAACATGCCGCGTGCGGCATTGAAGACGGTGCGGTAGCACTTCGCGTTCATGACAATCCAGCGTTGTAATTTTTACGGAAGGCCGGATTTTAAGCAGAAATTACCTCACAATGTGTTGTAACAACCCACGCTTTGCAATGATTTAGAATTGCGCCTCTTTAATCAGAGTTCAGTATTTTTTAATTCACGGAATTTCCCTGCCAGCGAGGTAATGCGAAAAAATGGGGAGGATGCTGGCTGTCCCGGTAGAGAGGAAATTTTTAGGAACCCAGCCCCTAGAAAGTGGGGTGTCGCGGTGGCTTACGGGAATCCTATAACGTCTTCCTCAAAGAACTGCCGGCGCGGACGATAAATCACTCGTTTGCGGCAAATCAAAAGTATCGACTCCTCGTCGTGTCCTTTGGAACTACCAATAAACTCGACCTTGATGGCGTTGGCAACCGGCTGCATGGCATGACCAGCGTCAAATAAATTTGACCAAGAAATACAACGACACCAAACACCTCGTCTCAGTGTCCTCCGTTTTGCGCACTGCAGTTGGAAAGACGCTGTTCGACTCACTGGGCGAGCTACTCGTTGGCAATCACCTTGAGCAGCGGGAACTCACTGTTTCCGAAGAGCGTCACGAGCGCTACATGGCAACCTGTTCCGCGTAGAGAGTATTCGCCTTGCTTTCGGCATGTTTTAAGAATCGGAAACAAAAATCGACGCAATCTGGTGATGGTAGATAGGGCGGTATATATTCATGCGATCTGTCGCCTGAGGACGTGATCCGTCTCCCTGTCCGCAGGCATCAAGCCCAGCGTCCCGATCCGTATTCCAGCGTTCCAGGATTCAAGGGAGTTCTTCTATGTCAGGCCAAATGCAAAGGGTATTTCGAGCGACGAGGAGCTTGATGTTCGTCGTCGGCGTGCTCTCGGGCTGTGCTGCGATGTCTCCTCCGCCTAGCCCTCAACAGCAGCTTGTCAATGTGCAGAAGAGCGACAGAGCGAGCTACGAGAAAAGTCTGAACGCATACGTGGCCCTCGCTGCCAATTCCAAGGCCTCGAACCGCACCCGCGTACTGGAGGCCTATCAGGCGCTGCTCTATCAATACTCCATTGCCGCTGGGAGCTGGGTTCGTGCCATCGATCCTCTCGCGCGGCAAACACTTCCGCCAGCTCTGCAGCCGTTTCCGATACCGTCGGGAACCCCCACGCTAGCCGACGTGAATCGAGACTACGAACGGGCGCTCGCGATGAACGCCACGATGTGGGATATCAATGGGGCGGCAACCGGGAGCAAGCCACCGAACCCATCGGTACCGATCTATACCGGTGCTGTGCTCTTCATGCCCAGTGCGCCGCCGCTTCCTCCTTTGCAAGACACTCGCGATCCAAAATATGCGCGGCTGGTTGCCATGACCGCCAAGGTGGATGCGGCGCAGAAAGCGGATATTGCTCAACAGCGTGCTGCGATCGAAAAACAGTATGCCGAGCAAGCTGAGTGGAGAGCCCGGCACCCTATTGGTCACTACTACGACTCGATCAACCCGGCCACAGGGCGGCCGTATCCGGCTCCGCAACAACCGGAACAGCGGTGGTGCCTTCAGACTGGTATCGGCGGGACTGGGCGGGTGCCCTGCTGAACCCGCGCGAATAGCCGGGTCAGGTTGCGCTGCACCGATGCGGTCGATGCGACGGTGAGCGCCTACACAAGCACCCAGTCAACGAAGAAGCCCGCCTTCTCCGCGAGGCGGGCTTCACACATGTGCCTTTCTGCTTCTGCTCGCTGCGGCCGCAGACTCAATGCACCCGGATGTTCTGGATGTGCGGCGCGAGCTTGGCTACGAATTGCTGTGCGTCCTTAAAGTCCTGCTCTTGCAGGGGAACATCCAGCTCATGGACCTTCTGGCCCGGGCCAGCCACGAGTCCGGCCTCCTTGTCGCCGTTCTTCTGTTGGGCGGCGACCAGCGTGCCCTTGGCGTCGACTACGACGGTGATCTTCATACCATCCCCCCACCTTGAAGGTTGTGCCAGCAGACGCCGGGCCCTTGGTTCGTGATGGCCACGAAATACGTGGTGTGGCCGTTGTTGTCTTTCTCCTTGCGTTGGTCGTTGGCCAGGTGCACGGCGCCGGAGTTCGGGGTCTTGACGTCGGCGCTGGCGAACTGCGTGCCGAAGTCCTGTCCGCCGTTCCGGGTGTACCACCAGTACGCGGTCTGGCCGGGGTTGAGCAGCGTGAGCGGTCCTACATTATTGAAGGCCATAAAACCACCCCAATACGAGTTAAGGAAAATTTCGCGCAAATAAAATGAGAGCTTTGTTTTGCAATTCAAAATTCAATGAATGTCCCCCTTTTTTGTTGGTTGTGAATGCAGGCGTGCCGTCATTGCCTGAATTAAGTAGATGTGGAATACCCACGCGCGATGCGAACAAAGCCTTGTGTCTCAAGGGGTTGAGGCTGAAGGTGCGTGATGCGATGGGTAAATTCGAGCTTCAGCGTAGGTCGGTGCGGAAAAATCTTCAATGCGCCGCGCTGTGAAGTTTTCTTTGATCTCGCGTGAGTGGAGATAAAAAAACGGCATGCGGATTTTTCGCGCGTCGTGATCTCGGCACTTGCCTATTGGTGCAGTGGCTTGCAACCGCCGATGGCGTTTAAAGCGCACGCGCCCTGGGGCCACCTTGTATCCTGCCGTGCGCCGACTCACGCAGCTCCCGGGTTGCGGGCGCTGCCATGACCGACATCCTGGGAGACTTCGCCGTGTTCTACTTCTTCAACAAGGTGCTTCTGCTCGCCGTGTACGGCATTGCACTGGGCAGCCTTCTGACGGCACTGCCGCTGTCGCCGGACGTGATCTATTGGGTACGCATCGCAGCGATGGCGCTGGTGATCGTGCACCTGCTGGAGCTTGTCGTGTGCTTCAAGAAAGTCGCCCTGCACAAGGGGCCGCTGTTCGACAGCGTGCTGCTGACGCTGCTGTTCGGCTTTCTGCATTGGAAGCCGATGGCCGATGCGGCGCAGCGTCCGCGCTGATTGCTGCCGCGCGCATGTGTGCCGCCATGACCACCCCGAGCGACGACGCGCTGACAACCCGCCTGGTACGGGTGCACGGCCGCGTGCAGGGCATCGGCTACCGCGAAGCCTGCGTGCGTCAGGCGCGGGCGCTCGGCGTCACGGGCTGGGTGCGCAACCGCATGGACGACTCGGTCGAGGTGATGCTGCAGGGCACGCCGCAGGCCCTGACGCTGATGTGCGACTGGCTGAGCGACGGCATGCCAGCCGCGCTTGTCGAGCGGGTCGAGATCACCCCACTCAGTCCGCCGTTTCCGCGCTTTGAGCACTTTGACCTGTTGCCCACGTTGTAGGCAAATGGCATCGCGGCGGGCGAGAAGTGCCGGTCGGCACACCTAGCCGCAATCGTCGGCGGCGCCTACTCTAGTTTGAGTCATCCTTCGCATATCTTTCTTGCTGCGATGCGGCACTCGTCATGGATAGAGCGGAACGAACAGCCTTCGTGTTTGCCGGCGGCGGCAGCCTGGGTGCCATCGAGGCCGGCATGCTGCGCGAGCTGGTGGCTTCTGGCGTCATTCCGGACATGGTGGTCGGGGCGTCGGCCGGGGCCATCAATGCGGCGTTCTTCGCGTGCAACCCGCACGTGGCCGGCACGACGCAGCTTGAGGCGCTCTGGCGCAGCGTGCGGCGTGCCGATGTCATGCCGTGGTCGTGGCGTTCAATGTTCGGCATGCTGGGTGGAAAACGTGCACACCTGGTGGATGCGTCCGGCCTGCAGCGCCTGCTGACGCGCCATTTTGCGCAGACGCGGCTGGAATCCGCCGTGCTGCCGCTGCATGTAGTGGCCACCGACATGCGCACCGGCGCCGAGGTGGTGCTGTCCAGCGGCGACATCGTGCAGGCCGTGTTGGCAAGCACCGCCATCCCCGGCGTGTATCCGCCGGTGCGCATTGGGGACCGCCTGCTGATCGACGGCGGCGTTGCCAATAACACACCCATCTCCGCCGCCATCCGGCTGGGTGCCACGCGAGTGATCGTGCTGCCGGCCGGCTTTGCCTGCGCCGACCGCCGCGCACCACGCAGCGCCATCGAGCACGCGCTCAATGCCCTGTCGCTGCTGGTTGCGCGCCAGCTTGTGCAGGATCTGGAGCGCTGGGCCGGGCAGGTGCCCATTGCCGTGGTGCCGCCGCTGTGCCCGCTCGACATCTCGCCCTACGATTACACCCGCTGCGGTGAGCTGATCGACCGCGCCGCCGCTGCCACGGCGGCTTGGCTGGCAGCCGATGGCCTGACCGGCACCGGCGTGCCGGGCGCCCTGCGTGAGCACCATCACGACGATACCCACGCAAGCTGCACTGCCGATCCTCACGCCATACCCACGGCTTAACGCCGGTGCGTAGACCGTAGCGGGGATTTTCCGCCTGGCGTTGAAACTGAATCTGCGCGGCGAGGCTGTTTCCCAGCCTGCCGCGCGCCGATGATGCGGCCATCCCATCCAACAGGAAGCCCATCATGAAAGCCGTTGCCTACTACGAGAGCCTGCCCATCGATGCGCCCAACGCGCTCGTCGACATCACCCTGCCTGAACCCACGCCCGGCCCGCGTGACCTGCTGGTGGAGGTGCGGGCCATCTCCGTCAATCCGGTCGATGTCAAGGTGCGCGCCGGCATGCCGCCGGTGGACAGCCAGCCGCGTGTGCTGGGCTGGGATGCGGCCGGCGTGGTGCGCGCTGTGGGCGCGGACGTCTCACTCTTCAAGCCCGGCGATGTGGTCTGGTATGCAGGCGCCCTGCAGCGCCCAGGCACCAACAGCGAGCTGCACGTAGTGGACGAACGCCTGGTCGGCACCATGCCCGCCACGCTAGGGTTCGCGCAGGCAGCGGCGCTGCCGCTCACGGCCATCACCGCGTGGGAGTTGTTGTTCGACCGGCTGCAGGTGCCAAAAGCCAGCACACCCAGCGGCAAGACGCTGTTGATCGTGGGTGCGGCGGGCGGCGTGGGGTCGATGCTCGTGCAGTTAGCGCGCCGGCTGACGGGCCTGACCGTGATCGGCACCGCCTCACGTCCCGAGACGGCTGCCTGGGTGCGCGAACTCGGCGCGCATCACGTGATTGACCACACCCAGCCGCTGGCGGCGGAACTGCGTCGTATCGGCTTTCCGCATGGCGGCGAGGTGGATTACGTGGCCGGCTTGAACCAGACCGAACACCACTTCGAGCAGATTGTCGAAGCGCTCAAGCCGCAGGGCCGCCTCGCACTGATCGACGATCCCGCGCAGCTCGACGTGCGCAAGCTCAAGGCCAAGAGCGTGTCGCTGCACTGGGAGTTCATGTACACGCGCTCGATGTTCAACACCGACGATCAGATCGAGCAGCATCGCTTGCTCAACCGCGTCGCTGCCCTGATCGATGAGGGCGCGCTGCGCTCGACCGTGAACGAGCAGTTCGGCACCATCAATGCGGCCAACCTCAAGCGCGCGCACGCCTTCATTGAAAGCAACCGGGCACGCGGCAAGGTGGTGCTGGAAGGGTTCTGAGCGGAGGCGCACGTGACGACATCCAAGCCGCCGGTGGTCAGGCTGGCCACCATCGATCTCTCGTTTCACCACGCGGCCGCTGGCATCGTGCGTGCCGTGTTAGAGCGGCACGGCGTGACTGTGACGGAGGTTCGCCGCCCGCACGGGGCCGGCTTTCAACTGTTCCGTGATGGCGAGGCCGATCTGCTGTGCGCCGCCTGGTTGCCGGGCAGCCATGGCGTCTATCTCGATGCCATGGCCGATCCGTTTGAGCGGGTGTGCGTGCTGTACACGCCGTTCGCACTGTGGGGCGTGCCGGAGTATGTACCCGTCGATTGCGTATCGAGCGTGGCTGACCTCGCTCGCCCGGATGTGGCCGCGCGCATGGCCAAGCGCATTCAGGGCATTGGTCCGGGCGCGGGCATCTCGCGGTTCTCGCGCGAGATCATCGACGCCTATGGGCTGGCAGCACACGGCTATCACTTTGAGAATGGCAGCCTGGACGATTGTGTGTCGGCCTTCGAACAGGCCGTGCATGAGCAGCGCTGGGCCGTCGTGCCCCTGTGGCAACCGCAATACCTGCACTGGACCCATCGCATTCGTCCGCTGGCCGAGCCGCGGGGCTTGCTGCGCGGCATGGACGACGCGACGCTGCTGCTCCGTGCCTCGGCGCGTGAGCGCTTGCCGGCTGCCGCTGTGCAGGCATTGCGTGCACTCTCGCCTGGCAATGCGGAGATGACGCGGCTCGATTTCGAGATCGTGCGAGAAGGGCGTTCGCCGCTCGAAGCTGGGCAGCGCTATCTGGCGCGCTGCGCAGATCCGGTCGCCTAGCGGGTGGCCGCCGTTTCCTACGGCGTGTCGGCTAGGTAACCGCGGATGCGATCCTGCAGGAAGTCGCGCAGCCGCATCAGCGTGGGCGACAGCGTGAGGCGGTGCGTGCAGACCAGATGCAGTGGCGCCACCTCGCCTTGCCAGTCGGTGAGCGCCACTTGCAGACGGCCAGCGCGCAGGTCGGCCAGCACATCCAGGCGCGATTTGTAGGCGATGCCGTGGCCGGCCACGGCCCAACGGCGCGCGAGTTCGCCATCGTCGGCGACGCGGTTGCCTGTCACGCGCACGACTTGGGTTTCGGCGTCGCGCTGGAAGGTCCATTGGTCGTGCGTGGTGTCGGACAGCGCCAGCAGCAGGCAGTTGTGCTGGCGCAGGTCGTCCGGTGTCCTGGGCACGCCATGGCGCGCGAAGTAGGCAGGCGCGGCGCACAGCACGCGGCGGTTGTCGGGCGCCAGCGGCAGCGCCACCAGCGACGAGTCTTCCGGCTCGCCGTAGCGCACCACGGCATCGACGCGCTGGCGGAACATGTCGACCAGCCGGTCGCTGATGCGCACCTGCAGCGCCACCGCCGGATGCTCGGCGAGGAAGTCATCGAGCCAGCCGGCAAGCACACTGCGCCCGAGGTCGGACGGGATCGACAGCGACACCTCGCCGCCGATGGCCTGTCGCCCGAGTGCGAGCGCATCCTGCCCGGCCTGCAGATCGGCCAGCGCGCGGCGCGCGTGCTGCAGATAGCGCTCGCCTTCCTGCGTGAGCGCCAGGCTGCGGGTGGAGCGCGCCAGCAGCCGCACATCCAGTTCAGCCTCCAGCCGCTTGACCGCCGCACTCGCTGCCGCCGGTGCAATGTTCAACACGCGCGCCGCCGCCGACAGGCTGCCGTTGTCCACGGCCAGCACGAAGATGGTGAGATCGTCGAGGCGGATCATTGCAGGCGAAATCGGGTGGGGCGGCGAGGCATGGGCGGCATCTTACCGAGCGATCAGTTCGCGCGCACCCGCGCCCAATCCAGGCCGAACCGTGCAAGGTATTTGCGTAGCCGGTCTGCATCGTTCGCTTACCACCTCCACACCTTCACTCTTGCAAAGTTTGAATATCACTTCGAGCACGGGTGCTACATCGACTTCTAGGGTATTGAATGGAGCTCCATTGAGGAGGTCCGATGGCGCGCACATGAAGCGACGCGAGCGGTTGTTCTGTGACAGTGCATGCCCTTACTCGCTTTGTGCGTCTTCAAAGTCTGGATCGGCGTCGCGCCACAGTGCCACCGCTTTGTCAGTGGCACTGTGGATCTCGTCCACATCGAGGTCCGTGTAAAGATGAACGTCATCCATCGCTCGTGTAAGCAGGCCTACTGCGAGGCGCAGTAGCATCGCGACTAGCGGCGGTTCAGCGGCAGCACGATATAAGACCAAGTTCGCCGACGTGCGATGGCGTGATCGCAAGCTAGTCAGGTTGGGATGAACGAGAGCGAATAGAACTCGATAGTATGAGTAAAGTGATTCCAGATCGATGCGTTCCAACTTCTCTTTTAGCTTGAGTTCCTTGAATCCTCGAGTTCTAAGCTCATCTCGGATCGGTCGATCGAGTGCGTCCCACTCGGCTAGCGTAGAGGCCATGTCTTCAGTCACGCCAGCAGAAGCCCCGAACTCATCGAAGAGAGCTACATTCTCACGTGCACTCTGGTAACGCATTTGGTCAACGTAAGCGGAGCAATGGCAAAGGTTCTGCAGGTCAGCGACGCCTTCGAGCATGGAACGTATCGGCCCAGCAGCATGGCTCGCGAGGTCGGCTTCCATCAGGCATACGGCTGAATGAAATTGCTCGAAGATCGTCAGTGTGAGGCAGGCAGCAAGCTCAGCTTGCTCTGAGTCCGAGGGCACCTGGGCTCGTTCCAGGATATCTTCGAACATTTCGACGATTACGTTGGCTGCTTTGTAGGCCTTGTCGAGTTCAATCACGATAGTTACCTCAGCGGGGCGTTTTTTGTCTGCGCCTACCGGTGCGCGAGGATGTTCACCACGTTCCCAAACGGGTCGCGCACATAAAAACGCCGCACACCCCAGGGCTCATCGACGAGCGGATAGACGATCTCCAGACCGAGAGACAAGGCACGCGCATGTACGGCATCCACGTCGTCCACCTCGATGGACAGCGCCGGCACCGGCGTGCCCGAGCCGCCCTCGGTGGCGATGCTGACCTGTGGCGCCATCTGTGCGCCCGTAGTGGCAAGGGTGACGATCCAGCCGTGGTCCATCAACGGCTCCAGGCCGAGCAGTTCGGCGTAGAACGCGTGGGCGCGCGCCGGGTCGGCGGCATGCAGGTTCGGGACGATGCGTCGGACGGCCATGCTGCGCTCCTGTCGGGTTGGCGTGCACGATTGTAGTCAGCGTTGTGATGGCGCGTTCGCATGCATGGACGTCGCACATCACGTAAAGTGGCGGGCACTCGAACCACATACACAAAGACACGCACGCCATGGATTTCCTGCAATCGCTGCTGGCCCCGCGCCTGCAAAACGTCGAAACCTCCGCCATCCGCGAGCTCTTCAAGGTGCTCGGCAAGCCCGGCCTGATCTCGTTTGCCGGCGGCTTTCCGGATTCGGCCCTGTTTGATGTCGAGGGCCTGAAGGCCGCCGCCGACAGCGCACTCACGACCGACGCCGCTCGCGCGCTGCAATACGGCGCCACGGAGGGCTTCGAGCCGCTGCGCGAGGCCATCGTCACGTTGATGAAGGCGCGCGGCGCCACCGTCGTCAATACCGACATCCTCGTCACCACCGGCTCGCAGCAAGGCCTGGACCTGCTGGGCAAGGTGCTGATCGGTGAGGGCGATACGGTGCTGGTCGAGGCGCCGACGTTCCTGGCCGCCATCCAGGCGTTCAAGCTGTATGGCGCCAAAGTGGCCGGCGTGCCGACTGACGGCGATGGCCTGGACGTCGATGCGCTGGAGAAGGTGCTTGCTACCAGCCGCCCCAAGTTCCTCTACGTGATCCCCAACTTCGGCAACCCCAACGGCGCACTGATGAGCCTGGAGCGCCGCCAGCGTCTGCTGCAACTGGCTGTGCGCCACAACCTGCTGATCGTCGAGGATGATCCGTACGGCGAGCTGTACTTCGACGCGCCGCCGCCGCCCTCGCTCTACACGCTCAGCCAGCAGACCGAAGGCGCGCAGGGCCGCGTGATCTACCTGGGCAGCCTGTCGAAGGTGATGGCGCCGGGGCTGCGCGTGGGCTGGATGATCGCGCCGTCGCAGATCCTGGGCAACGCAGTGATGGTCAAGCAGTTTGCCGATGCGCACACCTCCACGTTTGCACAGGCCACGGCTGCCGCCTATCTGCGCAGCAACCGCCTGGAGACCGTGTTGCCGCGCACGCGCGCCGCCTATGCCGAGCGTGCACACGCCATGGCCAACGGCCTGCGCGCGCTGCTGCCCGAGGCTGAGCTGACCTTCAACCGCCCGCGCGGCGGCATGTTCCTGTGGGGCCGCCTGCCGGGTCGCAACGCGGCGGAGGTGGCCAAGATCGCCATTGAGCGCGGCGTGGCGTTCGTGCCGGGCGCCGCGTTCTATGCGGTCGATCCGGACCGCTCGACGCTGCGTCTGTCGTACGCCACGTCGTCGCTCGCACAGGTGGAAGAGGGCGTGCGCAAGCTGGCCGGCGCCATCCGCGAACTGCCGGTCGCCTGACCGCCTGAACGGTGGGCGCGCAGGCAGCGTTGCCGGCGCGCGCCACCGCATCCACAAAGAGGCAATCGCCGCGCGCACGCGTTAAGCTGGCGGCTCCAAAAAGCACAGGAGACACCCGCCATGCCGCAGCCTGATGAGCGGGATGGAGCCATCGCGCCAGCCCGAGGCCGTGCGGTGAGCGCGCCGGACGCGCCGACGGATGCGCAGCAAGACCCGGCGCTGCTGCGCCGTCTGCTGCGCGCCAAGGACCGGATGGACGCGGCCTCGCACGAGGCGTGGCCGGTCAAGCGGTTGGCCGAGGTGAGCGGCATCTCGGAAGCCCACTTTGCGCGCTCCTTCAAGCAGGCCTTCGGCATTCCACCGCACCGCTACCTGCTGACGCGGCGTATCGAGCAGGCGAGCACGCTGTTGCGCGATACCGACCTCCCCATCATCGAGATTGCCTTCGCCACCGGCTGGGAAAGCCTGGGCACCTTCGGCCGGATCTTTCGCGACATCACGGGGCAGAGCCCGAGCGCCCTGCGCCGTGAGGCTCAAGCCACGGCGGCGGCGCAACAGCTCGACCGCGTGCCCGCCTGCGTCCTGAAGGCGGCACAGCGGCCCGACCTCACCACAGCAGTTTCGGAGAAGCGCCGCCGCTTGGCAGCGCGTACAAATCCACCATCAACACAGCCGAAGGAGAAGCAATGAGCCAAGGGATCAACGTGGTGGGTTTGTATGTGGATGACCAGGACGAGGCGCTGGCGTTCTACGTCGACAAGCTCGGGTTTCGTGTCCACACCGACGTGCGCAACGGTCCGTATCGCTGGCTGACGGTGCAGCATCCGGAGCAGCCGTCGTTCCAGCTTGGCCTGTTCCGGCCGGGGCCGCCCGTGCACGACGAAGCCACCGCGCAGACGCTGCACGCCATGGTGGCGAAGGGCGCGATGCCGCCGCTGGTCCTGACCGTGAACGACTGCCGCGCCACCTACGAGCAATTGCGTGCCCGCGGCGTGGAATTCACGCAGGAGCCTGTGGACCGCTTCGGCAGCGTCGATGCCGGCTTCCGTGACCCCGCCGGCAACGGCTGGAAGATGATCCAGGCGGCAGGAGGTGCGAAATGAACGGCCGCACGTGGATTCGGCAGTTTCACCGCTGGGTGTCGATGGCGTTCACGCTTACGGCGGTCACCAACTTTGCCGCCATGGCGCGAGGTACGCCGCCGGCGTGGATCACCTACGCGCCGTTGTTGCCGCTGGCGTTGCTGCTGATCACGGGGCTATATCTGTTTGCGTTGCCGTACCTGAATCGGCGTGGCAAGCAGCATTCGACGGATGATCGGGACGCGCCGACTGCGACGATCTGAGCGTTGCATGTGGAGCTTTGCGCTCGGCGCGTGAGGCTCCGAGGCTCAAACGCCGAGCCCAAACTGTGGAGCGTGAGCCTCAGACACTCGGGCGCCGAGCACAACGCTCGGAACGCGAGAGTTCAAGGTCGAAAATGTCAGGCTCAAAGTGCCGAGCACGAGGCTCTGAGGTCCGGACGCCGAGCGTTTGAGGCTCGAACGTCGGGTTCGAGGCCCGACGCGCGAGAGTTTGAGGTCCAAAATGCCGAGCCCAAAGCTCGGGGCACGAGGGTTTGAGGCTTGATCGCCGGGCTCGGGGCTCGGCGCGCGTGGGTCTGGGGCTCGCGCGCCGAGTTCGACGCCCGGCGTGTGACGGTTTGCGGTCCAGATGCCGGTGTTCAATGGGCAACCGACGTGGCCGTCTGCTCGGTTGCTTGCGTCTGCGCATGCCGTCCGCCCATCCGCCACACCACCACCGCCACCACGTGGCACCCCGCCGCCGCCCAGCCGAGCATGCCCGGGCCCCCATGCGCCAGCGCCAGCGCACCGACGCTCGAGCCCAGCGCAATCCCCACATACACGGCAGACGCATGCAGTGACAGCGTAATCGGCGCCACCTCCGGTGCCAGGCGGATCAACCGCGTTGCCTGCGCCGGGCCGAAGCCCCAGCCCGCCATGCCCCACAGCACGACCGCGCCGATGGCGATGGCGGCGGCTGTTGCGCCATGCAGCACCTGCGCCGACAGCGACAGCACCGAGAACGCCAGCACGATGCCCGCGCTGCTGACGGCCAGCACGCGCGGCACGCCCGAGCGGTCGGTCATATGCCCGCCCAGCCCGGTGCCGAGCGCCGCAAAGCTGCCGACCAGAAACAGCACGACGCCCACGCTCTGCGGCCGGAAGCCGAGACCCTGCACGAAGAACGGCGCGACGTACGTGTAGAACGTGAAGCCGCCCGCCGCCCACAGCGCCGAGACCGCCAGCGCGCCCAGCATGCCGGGCCGCCGCGCCACCGTCAGGCGTTGCGCCAGCGTGGTCACGCTATGCGGTAGGGCGCGCGGCAGGCCGAAGGCGAGTCCCGCTGTCGCAAAGGCCGACAGCACGCCGCATGCGACGAAGGTCATGCGCCAGTCGCCTTGCGCGGCAATCCACGCGCCCAGCGGCACGCCCAACGCCACCGCCAACGTGCCGCCGCCCGTGATGATGGCGAGTGCCGTGCCGCTGCGCGCCGCCGGCACCAGCGAGGTTGCCACCGCATTGGCGGTCGGCAGGAACACGCCTGCCGTGATGGCCAGCAGAACGCGCGCCGCCATCAACTGCCCGAAACTGTGCGCGGCGGCGGCCAGCAAGTTGCCGCAAGCGAAGAGAGCCAGCGCGCCGATCAGCACGCGGCGCCGGTCTACGTTGCCAAGCAGCGTCGCCATGGCGGGCGAACCCACGGCATACGTGATGGCGAATACCGTGACGAGTTGCCCTGCCGCCGGCACGCTCACGCCCAGTTCAGCGGCGAGCACCGGCAGCAGGCCGGCGATCATGAATCCTTCCGTGCCGATGGCGAACGCGCCCAGGCACAACCACCACAGCGATGCCGGCATGGTCGGCTCCTGTCAGAAAGAAGAAAAAAAAGGAATGCGAGGGCGGCCGAAGGCCGCGAGCAGTCAGCGCGCGACGGATTCGGCCGTCTGGCCGAACAGCACGCGGCGCTCGTCGTCGGAGATGTCTTCGCGGCGGCGCGAGTAGGCTTTTTCTATGCCCACATATGCGCGCTCCGTGGCCGGCCGCGCGCTGATGGCGTCAAACCAGCGCCGCAGATGCGGGAAGTCATCGAGGTTCTGGCCGTGCCCGGCGTGCGGCACGATCCACGGATAGGCGGCGATGTCGGCGATCGTGTAGTTGTTGCCGGCGATGTACGGGCGATCGGCCAGGCGGCGGTCGAGCACGCCATACAGGCGGTTGGTTTCCTTGGTGTAGCGCTCGATGGCGTAGGGCACGCGCTCGGGCGCATACACGTTGAAGTGGCCGATCTGCCCGGCCATCGGGCCCAGTCCGCCCACCTGCCAGAACAGCCACTTGAGCACTTCCATGCGGCCTTGCAGGTCAGTCGGCATCAGTTGGCCGGTCTTCTCGGCCAGGTAGAGCAGCATGGCGCCCGACTCGAACAGCACGACGGGTTCGCTGCCCTCGGCTGGCGCGTGGTCGACCATCGCCGGGATCTTGTTGTTGGGCGAGATGGCCAGGAATTCGGGCTTGAACTGCTCCCCACGGCTGATATCGACGGGGATGACGCGATGCGGCAGGCCGGTCTCGGCAAAGAACAGCGCCATCTTCAGGCCGTTGGGGGTGGCGCAGTAATAGAGGTCGATCATGGTGGGCTCTGGCGTATGCGTGAGGTTGAGTGCCAGATTAGGCGGGGAACTGGCCTTTTGTAATTACCAGAAATCGGTAATTTCAGGTGGCCACTTTGCTGCTGCAGCAGTCCCGCCTCAGTGCCCAGGCGCCTGCGCGGGCTCGGGCAGCTCGCACGAGCGCGCATAGCCCTCCCACGCAGCGGTGGCGCACAGCACCACGGTCGCCAGCGCGGACACGGCCAGCGCGGACAATGCGTTCGCCACCAGCCCAATGCCCCCAAGCGCCAGCAACCCCACGAAATGCGCCATGCGCACCCGCCCGAAAATCGCCCACTTGAACAGCAGGTTGCCGAGCAGGTACAGCCCAGCGCTGCCCAGCACCGCCAGCGCCGCGCCCGCATGGGCGTGGCCCACCGGATGCGCCAGCACAAACTCATCGGCCACCGCGCTGACGATGATGCCCGCCACCAGCAACACGTGGATGTAGGTGTACGCCAGGCGCGCCAGCCGGCCCGGATCGGCCGCGTGCGAGATGGTGTGCGCACCGCGCTCGGCGATGGTGTCGAAGTACAGCCACCACATCGCCAGGCTGCCGATGAACGACACCGCCATCGCCGCGATGTTGGCTGCGCTCCAGCCGAGCCCGGCAAACGTCGAGCCGGTCACCAGCACCGATTCGCCCAGCGCGATGATGATGAACAGTGAGCACCGCTCGGCCATGTGGCCGCCTTCCACGTTCCAGTCGTCGGTGGTTGAGCGGCCCAGGCCTGGCGTGTAAAAGCCTGCCGACGGGCCGATCCACTCGATGCCCAGTGCCACGATCCAGCACGTCCAGCGTGCCGAGCCATCCACCAGCCCGCCCACCAGCCATAGCACCGCCGAGATGCCGAGCCATACGCCGATGCGCTGGAAGTTGCGCCGCATGGCGAGCGATTCGCCGCGCACCGCCCACAGGAAGAACAGCGTGCGCCCGAACTGCATGAACACATAGGCCAGCGCAAATGCCAGTCCGCCCGGCCCGAACGCCTGCGGCAGCGATGCAGAAAGCAGCAGCCCCGCCGTCATCAGCACCAGCAACAGCATGCGGATGGCGAGCTTCTCCGGGTCGAGCCAGTTGGTGACCCACGACGTGAAGATCCACACCCACCACACCGCCAGCATCAGCAGCAGCGCCTGCGCGCCGCCTTCGAGCGTGAAGTTGCCGATCAGTAGATGCGAGAGCTGTGTCACCGCGAACACGAACACCAGGTCGAAGAACAGCTCGATGTTGGTGACGCGGTGATGGCCATGCATACCGGCTGATGTGGCGGGCGTGGCGCGGAGATAGCTGCGGGGCATGAGGCTTCCTGCGTGGGTTGGGTGATCAGGCCGACTGCATGCCCAGCGTGAGCGTGCCTGCGCCCACCATCACTGCGCCGCCGGTGTAGCCGAAGCGGCGCTGCGCGGCCACGCTGGTCAGGCGCTTGGCGAGCAGCTTGGCGGCTAGCGCGTACATGGACGCATTCGCTGCGGCCAGGCACACGAAGGTCGGCAGCAGGATAACGCTTTGCGAGAGGAAGGTCTGATCGGCCGACATGAACTGCGGCACGAAGGCGACGAAGAAGACGATGCTCTTGGGGTTCAGCGCCGTCACCGTCCATGCGGACAGGAAACGCCGGCGCGCGGACTTCTGCTGCACGGGGATGGCGGCCTCGGGCGCGTCGTCGCGCAGGCGGCGGGCGCTTACGATGGACTTGATGCCCAGGTACACCAGATAGGAACCGCCGACCAGCTTGAGTACCGTGAACGCCGTGGCCGATGCAGCGAGCAGGGCGCCCGCGCCGGCCAGCGACACGGTCATCGCGGTGGTGTCGCCAGCGGCCACGCCCGCGACCGTGCTCCACGCCGAGCGGCCACGGTTGGCCAGCGAATCACCGATCACCAGCAGGATGGTCGGGCCCGGGATGAGCAGGATGATGATGCTGGCGCCGATGAAGGCCAGCCAGGTTTGGAGGGTCATGGTGGCTCCCTGAAATTTTTGGGGTGGGGCCACAGTTATCCATGAAAAATCTGGAGCGTCAAATGGGGAAGGTGGTTTGGATTTCTTGTTTTTTGCGTTGTTGGTCCATCCCTTGTTTCA
>NZ_DBMV01000008.1 GCF_002298975.1 Ralstonia sp. UBA689 | reverse complement strand
CTTAACTGAACGGCATTAGCCCTGCGGGGCGCTTTTTTCTTTTCTCGTAACCGAAACTGGGCGCTGTGCCAGGATAAGCGTACCCATTTCTGCGGATCGGTACCCGACTGGCAGTGCGATCGCGCTAGAGGGCCATCGATACCGCACAAACCGCCTCGCTGAACGCATTTTGGCAGTACCGCGATGACGATCAAGCGATGAACAGCCGCTGAAACTATATATCTCCGATATAAAAATAATGAATGAGTAAGTCACTATATTGATGTTTTTAACATCTGATGTACACTATCAAGACACCGCGCACTTCATAAATGGCTCGTCCTGGTCTTCGTTTCTCCACCGAACAGCAGCAGCGGATCGTTGAATCGATCCGGCGGCTGGATGTTGCCTTTCCGCACGACAACGCGGTTTTTCTGGATGAGGTGATTGAGGCAGTCCATACCGTGACGCGTCGCGTCTATGGCGCGCGCCGATACGCGCAATGGTTAGTGGAGGCCGGCGTAAGCCGCCGCCCAAGCAATACGACGCTGCAGAAAGCGGTGGACCGCGCACGAGGGCGAGGCGATGCGCTCGGCAGCCAGGGAACAGAGGCTGTCGAGCCTTGGCCGATCCCATGGACGCACGCAGAAATGGGTACGCATGAGAGGGTCTCTGCGCGCGAGGAGCGCGATCGTGTGGCTTCGCGCGCCATCGGTGCGCCTGGTGCCGGCGCCGAATGGGTGGAGGCGCGCATCCGCGCCGAGGTCGCAGAACGCGCACTGGAGCACGAGGCGGCGCGCAACCGCCAGTTGCAGGCAGCCATGGCGGATCTGGAGCGGCGTCTTGGCGAGGCGCTGGCTGTGGCGCCGGCCGTTCCGCCCAAGCTGACGGACACGACACTCGAGCGCCTGGAGCAGACCTTCGAGACCGTATCGCGTCTGGAGGGGGCGGCCAGCGCGCTGGCTGGTACCGAGCGCTTCCTGCGTTTGCAGAACGATGCCGTGCGGCAGCAGACCCAAAACGAGGCGGAACAACTGCGCCAGCGCATTCGCACGCTGGAGGCCGAAGTCACGCAACTGCGCATCCAGATCGATGCCTACCGCCGCGCGCCCGAACGTAGCGCACCGGTTTCGCGCGGCTGGGTCAAACCGTCTTCCTGATGCACCGTGAGCGTGCGCTCACTGAGGCGGCGCGCCGCAAACGGGTGTCGATCGGCTCGCAGAATTGGGTACGCTTTTTCCACCCATCCTTCACTTTCGGCGCTGAAAGTTGGCAGGCAGACTTGCAATCGGTTGTAGGAAAGGCCCGCCAGGGGGTCCCGAAACGTGGCTGGGCCTTTCACCATCCCGCTCCACCAAAAGGCCGAGTCATAGGCACAAGGCTTGCTCACGACGCTACGTCTGTCTGATGGAGTTGTCATGAACGAGAGGATCACCAAGGCCGTGTTTCCCGTGGCGGGACTCGGCACGCGTTTTCTACCCGCCACCAAGGCTGGCCCGAAAGAGATGTTGCCGGTTGTCGACAAGCCGCTGATTCAGTACGCGGTGGAGGAGGCGGCTGACGCAGGCATCACGGAAATGATCTTCATCACCGGCCGCGCCAAGCGTGCCATCGAAGATCACTTCGACAAGGCCTACGAGTTGGAAGCGGAATTGGCGGCCAAGAACAAACATGCGCTGCTGGAGATGGTGCAAACGATCAAGCCGCCAGGCGTTGAATGCTTCTATGTGCGCCAGCCCGAGACGCTGGGCCTGGGGCACGCCGTACTCTGTGCGCAGAAATTGGTACGCAATGAGCCGTTTGCCGTGATCCTGGCTGACGACCTGCTGGACCACGACCCGTCGGTCATGCGACAGATGGCCGAGCTATATGATCACTATCGCTGCTCCATCGTCGGCGTGGAGACGATTGCGTCGCAGGCGACACGTTCGTACGGCGTGGTGGCCGGCCGCGAATGGGACGACCGCCTGGTCAAGCTCGACGGCATCGTCGAGAAGCCCGCGCCGGAGGCGGCTCCGTCCAACCTGGGCGTGGTCGGGCGCTACATTCTGACGCCGCGCATCTTCGACCATCTGCGCAACCTGAAGCCGGGGGTAGGCGGCGAGCTGCAGTTGACCGACGCCATCCGGAGCCTCCTGGCCGAAGAACAGATCCTGGCCTACCGCTATCGTGGCCAGCGATTCGACTGCGGCAGCAAGCTTGGCTACCTGCAGGCCACGGTGGAATTCGCCCTGCGCCATCCGGAAGTGCGTGCTGACTTTGAGGCGTATCTGCACGAGCGTCTTGGTTTGTTGCTCGCACAGAGGACACCCGCCGAAGAAGTGGACCTGCTGATGCGCGACACGATTCCGCTGGACGTGGCAGCCTGAGCGCCGGATTACGTCCGTAGTCATTGGCCGGGCGGATTGTGCGAAAACCCGCACAGCCCGCCTGGTCTATTCTGGAAAACCGCACACTCTCACTGTCTCCCGCCGATCCGGTGATCTCCCGCACAGCCTTGCAGCAAGCGCGTTTGCAGCGGATCGTTGCGCCTGCGTTGCGCATGGAATGCTTCTTGAGTAAGAGCGACCACCCATAAACCGGCGGACAGTCCGCACGTCGTACGCGTCGACCCAGATGCGTCCCGGCATGCCGCTGCCGCTGCTAACGCTCCAAGGAGACACCATGACTCAGCCCCAGGCTGGCGCGCTTCCGGGCGGCCTCGCGCCCACGGACACCCCCGCCAAAGACACCTCGCAAGACGTCCGCCGCCGTCTGCGTTCCATCTTCTCCGGCTCGGTCGGCAATCTGGTTGAGTGGTACGACTGGTACGTGTACTCGGCGTTTGCCCTTTACTTTGCCAAGGCCTTCTTCCCCAAGGGCGACCAGACCGCCCAGTTGCTGAACACCGCCGCCGTGTTCGCGGTCGGCTTTCTGGCGCGTCCGGTGGGCGGCTGGCTGATGGGCATCTATGCCGACCGCTATGGCCGCAAGCGCGCGCTGTTCTTCTCGGTGGTGCTGATGTGTCTGGGCTCGCTCATCATTGCGCTCACGCCCAGCTACGCGACGATTGGCGTGGCTGCGCCGGTGCTGCTGGTGCTGGCGCGCCTGCTGCAGGGCCTGTCTGTGGGCGGGGAATACGGCACCTCGGCCACGTACCTGAGCGAGGTCGCCAACAAGGAAAACCGTGGCTTCTATTCGAGCTTCCAGTACGTCACGCTCATTGCTGGGCAACTGGTGGCGTTGGGCCTGCTGATCGTGCTGCAACAGTTCGTGCTCACGCATGAGCAACTGGAGGCGTGGGGCTGGCGCATTCCGTTCTTTGTCGGCGCGCTGTGCGCGCTGGTGGCGATGCGCATGCGTTCGCACATGGAAGAAACGCAGTCCTTCACCGCAGCGGCCAAGGAGAAGAAAAAGCGCGGCACGCTGAGTGAACTCGCCAAGCATCCGCGTGCAGTCACCGCCGTCGTGGGCCTGACGCTGGGCGGCACGGTCGCGTTCTACACGTACTCGATCTACATGCAGAAGTTCCTGGCCAACACGGTGGGCCTGTCGAAGGACAAGGCAACGCTGGTGTCCGGCGCCACGCTGCTGCTGTTTGCCATGCTGCAGCCGATCGTGGGCGGACTGTCCGATCGCATTGGCCGTCGCCCGATCCTGATCGCGTTCGGCGTGCTGGGTACGCTCTTCACGGTGCCCATCATGACCGGTATCAGCCAGACCACCAATCCGTGGACGGCCTTCTTCCTGATCATGGCCGCGCTGGTGATCGTCTCGGGCTACACGTCGATCAACGCCGTGGTCAAGGCCGAGCTGTTCCCGGCCGAAGTGCGCGCGCTGGGCGTGGGCCTGCCGTATGCGCTCACGGTGTCGATTTTTGGTGGCACGGCCGAGTACATTGCACTGTGGCTCAAGCAGGCCGGCCATGAGTCGCTGTTCTACTGGTACGTGACGGGCACGATCTTCCTGTCGCTGTTGGTGTACGTGTTCATGCGCGATACTCGCGAGCACTCACGTATCGAACACTGATCCAATGCCCCCATCCGACGGCCACGCCGACCTTGCTCACCCCGCCCGCTGGCGCGGTTGGCGACTGGCCGTCGCGCTGGCGATGGCGGCGTGCTGCGCGGCCGCAGGATGGGGCGCCTACGCCATCGCCCTGCAGCGCTATGTGGCCACGCGTGCCGAAGAGGCCGGCCAGCGCACCACCTTCTACGCCCAGAACCTGCGCAGCACGCTGGCGCGCTATGAGTCGCTGCCGCGCCTGGCCGCGCTTGAGCACGTGCTGCACGTCGCGCTGCAAGAAGATCCTCAGGCTGGCGACGCAGTCACGCGCCGCGCCGCCAACGCCTACCTGAAGGAAGTCCAGGCGGCCACCGATCTGGCCGCCGCTCACCTGATCAATTCGACCGGCCTCACGATCGCGGCCAGCAACTGGGATCTGCCGACCTCGTTCGTCGGCCAGAACTACGCCTTCCGCCCCTACTTTGCCGAAGCCATGCGCGAAGGCCTTGGCCGTTTCTACGGCGTGGGCAACACCACGGGCGAGACGGGTTACTTCGTGGCCGCTCCGGTGCGCGAAGACAACAAGCCGATCGGCGTGGTCGTCGTGAAGGTCAATCTCGATGCGTTCGAGGCTACGCTCTCGCGCAGCGGCGATACGGTGCTGCTGGTCGATCGCCACGGCGTGATCTTCTTGAGTTCGGTGCCCGAATGGAAGTACCGCACGCTCGGCACGTTGAGCGCCGAACAGCAAGCGGCCCTCGATGCGACGCGCCAGTACGCGCCGCACACGCTCACGCCGCTCGGAATGAACGACGGGCAAGCTGGGGGCGTACCCTTTTCTGCGGACCAGCCGCCTCAGACCGTCCGCGTGGCGTTGCACGGAAAATCGGTATCGACGCTGCGTGTGCAGTACCGGCCCGTGGGCTTGCTCGGCTGGCAGGTGGCCGTGCTGATCGACCCGCGCGACGAGCAGCGGACAGCGCTGGTGGCTGGTGCGAGTGCCGCATTTGCGATGGCGCTGATCTTCGCCGTACTCGTTGCATTGCGTCTGCGTACGCGCCGGCGCGAAGAACAACGTCGCGCCCGCGATGCGCTGCGCGAAGTCCAGCGCGATCTGGAAGCGCGCATTGCCCAACGCACCGCCGAGCTGACCTCCGCCAACGCGGCGCTGGCCACCAAGGTCGAAGCGCTCGACGCCGCACAGCGCATCCTGCGCGAGACGCGCGATGCCGCCGTGCAGGCCGGCAAACTCGCCGTGCTGGGCCAGATGGCCGCCGGCATCACGCATGAACTGAACCAACCGCTCACCGCGCTGACCACGCTGTCCGACAACGCCAACCAGCTCGCCGAGCGTGGCCGCATCGACGAGGTCCGCGGCAACCTCACGCACATCAGCCAACTCGCCAACCGCATGGGCCGCATCGTTTCGCACATCAAGGCGTTCTCGCGCAAGGGCGCGAGTGGGGATGAGGCGCGCACCGCCGTGTCGGTGGACGAGGCCATTCGCCAAGCGCTGATGCTGGTGGAAACGCGTCGCCGCCAGGTGGGCGTGACGGTGGTGACCGCGCCGGTGCCGGCCGATCTTGCGGTCTGGGCCAACGCCGTGCGCCTGGAGCAGGTGCTCGTCAACTTGATTCGCAACGCCATCGATGCCATGGCAGACGTGCCGCAGCCTGCGTCTGCCGCCGTGCGCGTGAGCGTTGAGCCCACCGAGAAATGGGTACGCATCACCGTGCGCGATTGCGGTCCGGGCATTCCCGCCGACGTACTGCCGCGCTTGTTCGAGCCGTTCTTCACCACCAAAGACGACGGCCAGGGTCTCGGCCTTGGGCTGGCGATTTCGCTGGCGATCATCGAAGATTTCGGCGGGCGGCTTGAGGGCCGCAATGCCGAGCATGACGTGGGCGGCGCGGGTGGCGCAGAATTCGTCATCGAGCTGGAGCGCGCTGTTTGAACCCGATGCCTGAAACCGTTTCTTCCGATCTGTCTACCTCCATCGACCACGCGCCCGTTTTCCTGATCGAAGACGACGATGTGGTGCGCCTGGGCTGCGAGCAAGCGCTCGCGCTGGCGGATGTGCCCGTGCAATCCTTTGCCGATGCGGAAAGCGCGTTGGACGCGCTCGTCGCGCAAACGCCCGCCGTGGTGGTGACCGATGTGCGCTTGCCTGGCCGCGACGGCCTGGCCGTGCTGCGCGAAATGCTGCAGCACGACCGTCAGTTGCCCGTCATCCTCATCACCGGCCACGGCGACGTGAGCATGGCTGTGGCCGCCATGCGCGCCGGCGCGTACGACTTCATGGAGAAGCCGTTCCACTCCGAGCGCCTCGTCGACGTAGTACGGCGCGCGCTGGAAAAGCGTCGGCTCACTTCCGAGAACCTGCGCCTGCGCGAGGCGCTGCAGGGCCGTCAGGCGTACCCGCTGATCGGCCAGAGCCCGGCCATGCAGAACGTGCGCCGGCTCGTGACCGCGCTGGCGCCCACCGATGCCGACATCCTCGTCACCGGCGAAACCGGCTCGGGCAAGGAAGTGCTCGCGCGTGCCATCCACGAAGGCAGCCGGCGGCGCGGGCCGTTCGTCGCGCTCAACTGTGCGGCGTTGCCGGAGTCTGTATTCGAGAGCGAGATGTTCGGCCACGAGGCGGGCGCCTTCACCGGCGCCAACCGCCGCCGCATCGGCAAGATGGAATATGCCAACGGCGGCACGCTGTTTCTCGACGAGATCGAATCCATGCCGCTGGCGCTGCAGGCCAAGCTTTTGCGCGCGCTGCAGGAACGCAGCATCGAGCGGCTGGGCAGCAACGCCAGCGTGCCGGTCGATTGCCGTGTGGTGGCTGCTGCCAAGGTGGACTTGAAAGCGGCGTCCGATCGCGGCGAGTTTCGTGCGGACTTGTACTACCGGCTCAACGTCGTATCGATTGCATTGCCGCCCTTGCGCCAGCGTGCTGAAGACATCCCGCTGCTGATGGCCTATTTCCTGCAGCAGGCGGCGTTGCGCTACGATCGCGCCGCGCCGGATTGGTCCGCGCAGGACATGATGCGCTGGCAGCACCACGACTGGCCGGGCAATGTGCGCGAACTGAAGAATGTGGCCGAGCGCTTCTGTCTCGGCCTGGATGACGGTCTGGTCACCTCCGAAGCGAGCCAGCACTCACTGGCCGGGCGCATGATGGCGGTCGAGCGCGCCACCATCGAAGAAGCCCTGCGTGCCACCGAGGGCAACGTCGCCCGCGCGGCCGATTTGCTGGCCGTGCCGCGCAAGACGCTATACGACAAGCTCAACCGGCACGGCATCGAGCCGGAGCGTTTCCGCTCCAACTGACTTTTAGCGTTTTAGCGCAGCGACGATTCGCCGATCTTCTTGCCGCCCTGCGGCGGCCAGCACGTCGCAGCCAGCAATACGGCGATGACGGCGTAAATGGCTTCCGTCACGGCCAGCGGCAGCACGTGCACCTGGTACAGCGCCGCCGGCAGATCGGCCAGCGCGTGCAGCAGCATCGCCAGCACCACGAGCACGAAACGCCGCTGCTGCACCGCGTGCCACACCACCAGCGTGAGCGTGAACTGGATCAGCATCGCTGCAATGCGTTCGCTCACGGCACCTGCCGCCAGCCACGGCGAGAGCTGCGCCAGCATCGCGTGGATCGTGCCCGCCATCGCCTCGGCGCCGCTGGCTGCCAGGCGTGCGTCCAGCTCGCCCCGGTTGGCGGCAATGCCGAACATCACCATCTGCGCTTGCGACGCTGTACCGACCAGCCACGCCTCGATGCCGGCATGGCCGAGCGCGTAGGCGACAGGCGTGCCGGCATCGCCCGGCTTGCGCGTGAGAAATCGCAGGCCGAGCCAGCGGCCGGTCTCCTCGAACAGCCCCGCCATCAATGCGCCATAGATGACGAACAGCACCGGCGCGCGCAGCCACTGCGCCGTCACCGGATTGAGCTGCAGCAGATACAGGTGCAGCGTGCGCTCCAGCACCAGCGCAAATGCGATGAACACTGCCGCGCCCACGCCAATGTCGCGCCAAGCCAGGTCGAAGCGCCGACGCAGCCAGAGCCACGCGCCGACAGGCGCGCAGGCTATCAGCAAGGCGGCGAGGGCATGGGCGGCGAGTGTGGGCAGGGCAACGGTCGGCATGACGAATGACATGGATCAGGTTGCCCGCATGCTACCTGAGGCCGCCGGACTCGAGCCTTACGGAGCAATTGTTACAATGCGTGTCGGCGGCAGCAGTTGCCGCGATTCTGATAGGGCAGGGCAGACGGTCGTGAAACGCATGGTGTGGCGGTGGATCTGGGTGTGGGGTGTCGGCATGGGTGCGCTCGGCATGGCTGCGCCTGTCCAGGCGGCGCGCTGGCATGAGTACCTGACGACCACGTCGGTTTCGGCCTCTATCGACCGCACCTCGTTGCACTCGAACCGCACCGGTCACAAGACCTTTCTCGCGCGCACCGTGCTCAAGCGCGGCGAGCGCCGTGCCCATGGTGCGCGCTATCGCCCGGGGACGGTCATCCTCTCGCGCCAGGAGATCGACTGCCGCCGACAGCGCATCCGCCTGGTCGACTACGTGGTGCGCGGCCCCGAGGGTGCCACACTGGATACCGACACAGCGGCCGGCGCGCACTGGATGCGCATCCGGCCGGGAACGCTGGCAGCGCGCTCGGCTGCCTATGTCTGCGCGCGCCGGTAGGCGTTCCGCCAAGCGGATCGCCGGCTCGACAACCACCCTCCGGCAGCGCACTATGATGGCTGCCCCCATTACAGCGGGCCGGCCACGAGGGCGCTGGCACCGGCCGACCGTTCGATGAAACTCACCCTGAAGTCGCAGGCGGCGATCATGGCGACCGTCATCAGCGTGACGCTGGTGAGCCTGTTCGGCTGGTCGCAGCGCGAGCCGATCCGCCGCGAGATGATGGCGCAGATCAAGACGCAGCAGACGGCCCTGGTCAAGGAATCGGCGCACGACCTCAGGCAACGGCTGGATACCTATCTGGGCATGCTGGAGCGCACTGCCCAGCAGATGCACACCGTGCGATTCGACACGCGGGCGCAAGAAAAGGCTTTCTATGAGTCCATCCAGCCGACCGCCGGTCTGTTCGATGGAGTCTTCCTTGTCACCGCCGAGGGCAAGGTGACCGCGACTTCGCCTTATCGCAAAGGGGTGATCGGCATCGATATCACCGACCGCGATTACTTCAAGCAGGTCATGGTGGTGGATCAACCCACCATCTCGGCGCCGCTGCGCAACCGCGTGGGCGGAGAGCCGATCATCATCATGGCCGCACCCGTGCACGACAAGGATGGCCACCTGGTCGGGCTGATCGGCGCATCGCTGTTTCTGCTCAAACCGAACTTTCTGGGAGCGCTGCGCGACATGCGCATCGGCCAGACGGGCCACGTCTATCTGGTGTCACACGGTCCCACGGCGGTCTTCGTCGTACATCCGGATGTCGACAAGGTGCTCGCCCCCCTGAGTGCCGACCCTGCTGTCGCCGCCGCATTGGAGACCGATCCGAGCGCGCTGCCCGAGCCCGGTGCCGATGTTGTTGCCACACAGGACGTGATCGCCACGGGCTGGACGCTGGGCGCCGTGCTGCCCGGTGCCGAGGCCAACCGCCAGCTTTTTGCCATGCACCAGCGCTTTCGCCTGTCGCTCGTGGTGCTGGCAGTGCTGATCGGCATGTCGGTGTGGGCCGCGATGCTGTGGCTGCTACGCCCACTGGCCCGGCTGCATGCGGCCATGGTGCAGCTCTCGGCCACGGATCTGCGCGATGCGCCGCCCCTGGAGTTGTCCGGCGCTTCGGTGGAAATCGAGGCGGTGTCGACCGCTTTCCGCAAGCTGATGGACGAAGTCGTGCGCCAGCGCGCCGAGCTGGAGGCTGTGAACGATGCCTCGCCACTGGGCCTGTTCCGCTCCGATACCGAGGGCCACACCGTCTACGCCAACGAGGCATACCGCCGGCTGCTTGGCGCCACGCACGAAGAGCCGCTGGCCGACGTCTGGCTTGCACGCCTGCACCCGCACGACCGCGATGCCACCCTTGCAGGCTGGCACAACGCGGTCACGCACGGCACCGGCTACAGCGCCGAGCAGCGCGTGATCGTGCCGGGCGCCGGCGAGCGCCTGCTGGTCATCAACACGGCGCCAGTGCGTGTGGATGGCAAGGTGGTCGGCCATGTCGGTGCCATGGAGGACATCACCGTGCGCTCGCATGCCCAACAGGCCTCGCGCGTGTTGACCAAGATCCTCGATTCCACTACCGACTTCGTCGCGCAGACCGACGTGCGGGGCAACGTCACTTATATGAATCCCGCCGGGCGGCGTTTTGCCGGCATCGCGGTGGACGCCGACATCCACGGTCTGATGGTCGAAGCCTTCTATCCGCCCGAGACGATGGACTGGCTGCGCGAGGTGGCCGTGCCCGCCGCCGCGCGCGACGGTGTGTGGATCGGCGAGACCACCGTGCGCGGCGCGCAGGGCCAGGTCGTGCCGATCAACCACATGATCATCGCGCACCGCGCGCCGGCCGGGCACATGGAATACTTCTCGTCCATCATGCGCGACATCACGCAGGACAAAGCCGCCAAGGAGGCCCTGCAGCGCAGCCGCGAGACACTGCAGACCGTGACGGATGCCATTCCGGCGCTGGTCTCCTTTGTTGACACGGATGAGCGGTTCCGCTTCCTGAATGCCGCCTATGAGAAGACCTACGGGTTGCCCACCGCTGCCATGCTGGGGCAGACCGTGCGCGAGGTAGTGGGCGAGGAAACCTATCAAATCGTGCACGACCCGCTGCAGCGCGCAATGGCCGGCGAAACGGTCGTCTTTGAGCGAGAACATCACAGCCGCGAAGCGTATCGCTGCGAAGAGATCAACTACCTGCCGCAGTTTGACGCACAGGGCCACGTCGCCGGCGTGCATTCGGTCATCCTCGATGTGACCGAGCGCAAGAAGCAGGAGCTGCGCCTGCGCGCGCTGACCACCACCGACCATCTGACAGGCTTGCTTAACCGCGCCGGTTTTGAAGAGCGCATGTCGGCCGCCATCGAACAGGCGCAAACGGGCGATACCGTGGGTGCGCTGCTGCTGCTCGATCTGGATGGCTTCAAGACCGTCAACGATACGTACGGCCATGCCGTGGGCGACGCGCTGTTGCGGGCCTTTGCACAGCGGCTGGCTCGCACGGTGCGCCCTTACGACGGTGTGGCGCGCTTTGGCGGCGACGAATTCGCCGTGGTCCTGGAGCGCCTGTCGCACGCGGACGATGCGAAGACGGTGGCCGCCACCATCCTCAACGCATGCAACAGGCCGTTTCGGTTGGGAGAAGCGACGATACAGATCGGGACCAGCATCGGCATCGCCGGTTTCGATGCGCGCACGCTGGCCCAGAGCGTTGTCTTTGAAGCTGCCGATGAGGCGTTGTATGAGGCCAAATCGCGCGGCAAGGGCCTGTTCGTCAGCGCGGACGAGTTGTCGACCGGCTGATTTCGCGGTGCCGCACGTTACGCAGAAATGGGTACGCTCAAGGCCTGTCGGGCCGCGGCACATCGCTGATGCTGCGGTGCAATAATGGCCCCCCAGGCCGGGCGGCGGACAATTCCCTATCGCACGGTCGTGCGCTTTCCGGTAAAGTCCCGCGACTGACTGCACGTGCCGGCCATCCCGGCGCGTCGCACAAGAGCGCTGTACCCATGGCGCCTTCGCTTCACACTCCGACGCACTCCCGGTGCACGCATGTCCGATCCGGCATCGCTCGCCCGGCAGGTCTTCCGCCGTTTCGCCAACGTTGCTTGTCTGCGTGGCGCGAAACCCGGCAGGCGAGCGTCCGGACGCGATGCAGGGCGCATGCGGGGGGAGCGACGGTGTTGGGCCAGCGCATCTTCGAGACGAATCGCATTCAAGCAATCGCGACGGACAAACAAGGAGCAGGTTCGCATGAAAAAAATGATCAAACGGCTGCTGTTGACGGCAGTGGCTGCGGGGGCGGCAATCGCAACGGGCACGAGCTTCGCGGCCCAGGACATCAAGATCGGTGTGGCCGAAGCGCTGTCGGGCGGCGCTGCCCAGTACGGCGTGGCCATCCGCAACGGCTTCCAGCTGGCTGCTGACGAGATCAACGCTGCAGGTGGCATCAACGGCAGCAAGATCGCGCTGGTGATCGAAGACGAGCAAGGCAAGAAGGAAGAAGCCATCAACGTCTTCAAGAAGCTGATCTTCCAGGACAAGGTGGCGATGGTGTTCGGGCCCACGCTGTCCAACTCGGCGCAAGCGGCTGATCCGATCGCCCAGGGTGCCAAGACCGTCGTGTTCGGCACTTCCAACACCGCTGACGGTATCACCAGCATTGGCGACCACGTCTTCCGCAATTCCGTGACTGAAGCCGACGTGCTGCCGGCCACCATCCAGACCGTTGTGAAGAAGGCTGGCGTGAAGAAGGTGGCCGTGCTGTATGGCAACGACGACGTCTTCACCAAGAGCGGCTACGACAACTTCAAGAAGGCGCTCGAAGACCTGAAGATCCCGGTCACGACCACCGAAACGTTCGCCAAGGGCGACGTCGACTTCAAGGCACAGCTCACCAAGATCAAGGCGACGAATCCGGATGCGATCGTGCTGTCGGCGCTGATTGCCGAAGGTGGTCCGATCATGGTGCAGGCGCGCCAGCTCGGCCTGAACGTGCCGATCATCGGCGGCAACGGCATGAACTCGGTCAAGATCTTCGATCTTGCCAAGGACAAGTCCGACAACCTGTGGGTGGGCAGTCCGTGGTCGATCGAGAATCACGCGGCCGAGAACAGCAAGTTCATCACTGCCTACACCGCCAAGTACAAGGCAGCGCCGGACCAGTTCGCGGCGCAGGCGTATGACGCGATGTACATCGCGAGCAAGGCGCTGAAGACGGTCAAGTTCAGCGGCAACCTCGAAGCCGATCGCAAGGCGATCCGCGATGCGCTGCCGGCAGTCAAGCACGTTGGGGCGACCGGCGCGTTTGCGTTTCGCCAGGTGACGGCACGCGGCAAGCCGGCCGGCTACGACGCCGTGCAGACGCCGATCGTGAGCGTGACCAAGAACGGCAAGTACACGATCGAGAAGTAATCTTCGGTTCTCGTTGAAACCCTTTGAACGAGACAGGCGGGGCGTAGCTAAACCTACGCCCCATCGCTTTTTTTGCGGCTGCTTGGTGACTGCTTTGGTCACATTCGGCCGCACCTCACTCTGATTCATCATGCTGGAACAGCAACTCGTCAATGCGCTGTCGCTCGGCTGCGTGTATGCGTTGTTCGCGCTGGGGTTCACGCTGGTTTTCGGCATCCTGGGCGTGATCAACCTGTCGCACGGCGCGGTCTTCATGCTGGGTGCCTATGCGGCGCTGCAGGTCGTCCTCCACTTTGAACTGCCACTGTGGGCGGCGCTGGCCGTCGGCTTTGTCGTGAGCGGCGTGGCCGGGCTCATCATCGATGTGCTGCTGCTGCGCCCGCTGCGCCGCCGCAACGCGCCGCACCTGATCCCGATGATCGGGACCATCGGTGCAGGCATTGCGATCAACAACGCCATGCAGGGCGTGTTCGGGGCGGAGAACCTGCGCTTTCCGGCGGGTCTCGTGTCGGATGCCTCCCTGGATCTGGGCGGCATTCATCTCACGCCGCTCGAGCTGGGCATCATCGTGCTGTCGTTCGTGCTGATGGGCGCGCTCATGCTGCTGCTCAAGCGCACGCAACTCGGCCGTGCGCTGCGCGCGATTGCAGAGTCGCCCAAGGCGGCGGCGCTGCTCGGCATCAATGTCGAAGGGCTGTTCCTGCTGACCTCGTTTGCGGCCGCCGCGCTGGGCGGGTTGTCGGGCGTGCTGATCGGCCTGTACTCCAACGCCGTGTTCCCGCTGATGGGCCAGCCGATGCTGCACAAGGGCATCGCAGTCATCATCCTGGGCGGCCTGGGCGATATTCGCGGCGCAATGCTGGGCGGTCTGTTCCTCGGGTTTGCCGAGGTGCTGTCGGTGGCCTACATCGGCTCGACCATGCGCGATGCGGTGGCGTTCGGCCTGCTGTTCCTGATCCTGCTGGTGCGGCCGCAAGGGCTGTTCGGCAAGGTGCTGGAACGCAAGGCATAAGGAGACCGACATGGAATGGTTCCACAACTTCTGGTCGGTCTACAGCAACCTGGTGCTCACGCTGGGCATCAATGCGCTGCTGGCGCTGTCCATTTATCTCACGCTGTCGTGCGGCCTGCTGGCGATGGCAAATGCGGCCTTTATGGGCATCGGCGCGTATACGGCGGCGCTGCTGACGATGAACGCCGAGATGCCGTTTTCGGTGGCCCTGCTGGGAGGCATGGTGGCACCGGCCGTGGTGGCCATTGTCATCGGTCGGCCGACGCTACGTCTTTCCGGCGTGTATCTGGCCATGGCTACGCTCGGTTTTGGCGAAGTCGTACGTGTGCTGATCCTGAACACCGAGAACTGGACCGGCGGCGCGCTGGGCCTGAACGGCATTCCGCAGCTGACCGAGTGGTGGCACGTGGCGCTGGCTGTGTTGGCCACGCTGTTCGTGCTGGCGCGCATGCGGCGGTCGAAGGTTGGCCGCGCTTTCGAGGCCATCAAGGAAGACGAAACCGCCGCAGGCCTCATGGGCATCAACGTGGCCGGTACCAAGCTGCTGGCGTTTACGCTGGGTGCGGCCATTGCCGGGCTGGCTGGGGCGCTCAATGCACATCTGACCTTCTTCATCGGCCCGAACGAATTTGGCTTTGACCGCGGCGTGGAAATTCTCACGATGACGATTCTGGGCGGCACCAACGGGCTGACGGGTCCGGTGCTCGGCAGCCTGATCCTGTCGCTGCTGCCCGAGCTGCTGCGTGCATTCAAGGATTTCCGCCTGGTCGTCAACGGCGTGATCCTGATGGTGATCGTGTTGTTCCTGCCCAAGGGCATCTGGGATCCGGCGCGGTTCGCGCGCTGGTTCGGCATCGAGCGCGGTGGCACCATGCCCGGCACGGGCGACACCCGGGCTGCTTCCAACGAATCGCACTGAGGCCGCCATGCTGAAACTCACCTCCATTTCCAAGCGCTTTGGCGGCCTCTCGGTCTTGCAGGACGTCAACATTGAAGTGCCGCAAGGCTGCATCTTCGGTCTGATCGGCCCGAACGGCGCCGGCAAGACGACGGTGTTCAATCTGATCACCGGCCTGCTGGCGCCCACCGGCGGCACGCTCACGTTCAACGGCGAGAACCTCGTCGGCAAGAAGCCGCACCAGATCACGCAGATGGGCATTGCGCGCACGTTCCAGAACATCCGCATCTTCAAGGAGATGACGCTGCTGGAAAACGTCGTGGTCGGCATGCATCGGCATCTGGACTACGGCGCGCCGGGCCTGCTGCTCTCGCTGCCCAAGTACCGCGCTGCCGAGCGCCGTGCGCGCGACCGTGCGCTGGAGCTGCTCTCGTGGGTCAAGCTCGACCACAAGGCGCATGACATTGCCGACAACCTCTCGTACGGTGACCAGCGCAAGCTCGAACTCGCGCGGGCGCTGGCCACCGAGCCCAAGCTGCTGCTGCTCGACGAGCCCGTCGCCGGCATGAACACCGGCGAGAAAGTCGACCTGATGGCCGAAATCGAGAACATCAAGGCGCGCGGCTACACGATCTTCATGATCGAGCACGACATGCGTTTCGTGATGGGCTTGTGCGAACGCATTGCGGTGCTCAACTTCGGCCGCATCATCGCAGAAGGGCCGCCCGAGGCGATCCGCAACGACCCGCAGGTCATCGAGGCGTACCTGGGCCGCGATGATGACGATGAAGCGAACGGCAATGCCGCGCAGAAGGAGACGGCATGACCATGTTGCTGGAAGTCAAAGGGCTGGAGGTGTCGTACGGACACATCGCGGCCGTCAAGGGCATCGACTTTGCGCTCAAGGCCGGCGAGATCACCTCGCTGGTGGGCGCAAACGGTGCGGGCAAATCGACCACGCTGCTGGCGCTGTCGGGCCTGATCCCGAAGTCGCAGGGTGATGTGCGCGGCCAGATCCTGTTCGACGGCGAAGACGTCACGCAGTGGTCTGCCCACAAGCGTGTGGAACGCGGCATCGTGCAGGTGGCCGAAGGGCGCGCCACGCTCACCACGATGACGGTGCGCGAAAACCTGGAGCTGGGTGCCTATACGCGCAAGGACAAGGGCCAGATCGCCTCCGACCTGGAGCGGGTGTTCCACCTGTTCCCGCGCCTGAAGGAGCGCATCGACGGTCTGGCGGGCAACCTCTCGGGCGGTGAGCAGCAGATGCTTGCCATCGGCCGCGCGTTGATGGCTCGCCCGCGCGTGCTCCTGCTGGATGAACCGTCGATGGGTCTCGCGCCGATCATCGTGCAGGAGATCTTCCGCATCCTGCGCACCATCAACGCCGAGGGTCTGACGATCTTCCTGGTCGAACAGAACGTGCGTCAGGCGTTGAAGATCGCGCAGCACGGCTATGTGCTGGAGACCGGCGAGATCGTGCTGGCTGACAGCGGTAAAAACCTGCTGGGCAATCCGCGCGTGCTCGAAGCCTACCTGGGCGGCTGAGTGTTCCGAACGCGCCTCGGCATGCAATATTGCCGAGGCGCAAGAGCCGCATATCCATTGGGTTTGCGGTTCATTTCCATCCAAAAGCGTACCCGTTTCTGCGTACGCTCAAATCCCCGCCAACACGTGGCGCTGTGCGTCGAACAGCGCGATCAATGCGTCGGCCACGGCCCGCACGCGCGGCGAGCGCCGCACGTCCGGATGGATCACCAGCCAGATTTCCCGGTGCAACGCGGGATCATCCACGGGTAGCCGGCGCAAAAGCGTACCCATTTCTGCGGACGCGCCGAGGAAGTGCGGCAGCGCCGCCACGCCCAGCCCGGCCAGTGCCGCCTGGTGTATCGCCGATAGATCGCTGCAGCGCAGGACCACGTGGCGCTCGCCCGCGTATTCGTCGAGCCAGCGCTGCTGCGGCACGTGGCGCAGGCGCTCGTCATAGCCGATGAACTCCCATTCCGCCTCGGGCCGCGCCAGCACCTCGGGCGTCGCATAAAGGCCATAGCCGAGATCACCGAGCGGCCGCGTGGCCAGCGTGGACACGGTCGGGCGTGACAGCCGGATGGCGAGATCGGCCTCGTGCGCCACCAGGTTGGCATTGCGCGTCTCGCCCAGCAGGACCAGGCTGATCCCAGGCCATTGGCGGCGCAGTGCGGCCAGGTGCGGCGCGATGAAGTGGCTTGCGATGGTGGGCGGCGCCGAGATGCGCACCGTCCCGCGCAGGCTGCCCGCACCCGCCGCTGCGCGCGCGAAGCCGGCAGCCTCCTGTTCCATGCGCTCAGCGCGCTCGGCCAGCGCACTGCCCTCGGCTGTCAGACGCCAGCCGCGCGGCAGGCGGTCGAACAGCCGCACGCCGAGCGACTGCTCCAGCGCGTCGGCTCGCCGCGCCACTGTGGTGTGTTCCACCGCCAGCCGCCGCGCTGCGGCCGACAGGCTGCCTTCGCGCGCCAGCACAAGGAAGTAGCGCACGTCATCCCACTGCAAGGAAGAAGAAGGTTCGGCTGCAGCCGCGCGTGCCAATGCGCGCGCGGGTATTTGTCTGGGCCGAACTGGGTTTTTTTGCACAGAAGATGCTCAGTTTTTACGAATTCCCGGGCGATTCTGAACGGAATACGCTTGTTTCACAACGTGGCGATTGCAGTGCATCGCACCACGAAACCGAAAAGCGTACCTATTTCTGCGAGGACATTTGCCATGCATACCAAGGTGATCCAACTCCGCGAACCCGGTCCGGCATTGGGTTTGCAACCCGCCAGCCTGATGCTGCCGCCGCCCGCGCCCAATGCGCTGACGGTGCGCCACACCGCCATCGGCGTGAACTTTGTCGACGTGTATCACCGTGCCGGGCTGTATCCGGTGCCGGCATTTCCAGCCGTGCTGGGAGTGGAGGGCGTCGGGGTGGTGGAAGCCGTGGGCTCGGATGTGCGCGGCTTCGTGGTCGGCCAGCGCGTGGCCTGGGCAGGGTTGATGGACGGCGCGCCCGGTGGTTATGCCAGCCACCGCAACGTTCTCGCCGAGCGGGCCATCGCCCTGCCGGATGCGCTGGACGATGAGACCGTCGCCGCCACGCTGATGCGCGGCATCACTGCGCACATGCTGCTGTCGCGGGTACGGCAGGTTCATGCTGGCGACACGGTGCTCGTGCACGCGGCGGCCGGCGGCCTCGGTGTGCTGCTGGTGCAGTGGGCCAAGCGCCTGGGTGCGCGTGTGATCGGCACGGTGGGCAGCGAGGCCAAGGCAGCCATTGCGCTCGGTCACGGCGCGGATCACGTCGTGCTGTATCGCCAGCAAGACGTGCGCGAAGCCGTGCTGCAACTGACGGAAGGCGAGGGCGTCGACTACGTCATCGATGGCATTGGCGGCCCGATGCTGAAGACGTCCCTTTCGGTGACGCGGCCATTCGGCATGGTGGCGAGCATCGGCCAGGCTGGCGACGTCGGCAATACGCAAGCGGACACCATCGATTTTGCGGCGCTCGGGCCGTCGCGTTCCATCGCGCTGGCGCGACCGGGCGTGTTCCGCTACATGGCCGATCTGTCGCGCTATCGCGCCGGTGCGCAGGCGGCGCTGCAACGCATGCTCGATGGCGTGCGCGTGCCGATGGGCGGCACCTATGCGCTGGAGGATGCGGCAGCCGCCCACGCGGCGCTGGAGGCCGGCCACACCACGGGCGCACTGTTGCTGCGACCTTGAGCGTACCCATTTCTGCGAGACGTTCGGCAAGGGGAAGGCGTCTTGCGCAATGCCGTTTCACGGCACCCCGCTCACCCTGTAGAAGGAGTTGGTTCCATGCTGTACCTGATTCTTTTCACCTATCGCGCCCCGTTGTCTGAGATGGACCGCGTGCTGCCCGCCCATCGCGCGCACCTGGAAGCCCACTACGCCAGCGGACACTTCCTGATGTCCGGGCCGTTCTTCCCGCGGGAGGGCGGAGGCATCCTGGCGCGTGCAGGCTCCCGCGACGAGATCGATGCCATCGTCGCGCGCGATCCGTTTGTGATGGAAAACCTCGCTGAGGCGCGCGTGATCGCCTGGGGCCCGAACCGGCGTGTTACCGGGTTGCCCGAGGCGTGGTTTGCCGACGGGGCGGTGAGCGCATCAACGTAAAACGGCCCAGTCGCCTGCCCGCTATCATGACGGTCTGCCGTCCATGGGACCGTCATGACCGATACGCCCACGCCACCATCGCCCAATCCGTCGCCGCGCCCTGCCTGGTGGCAGCGTGTGGCCGCACGATTGCCGTTCGGGCACGAGCATCTGGTGTTTGTCTATGCCGGGCTGATCGGCTGCGCGGGGGCCTTGTCGACGATCCTGTTCCGTGAATGCTTGCGTCAGTTGCAATGGTGGCTCTCGGGCACCGACCAGGGTCTGGTGGCCACGGCGCGCGCGCTGCCGTGGTGGGCGCGCTTGCTGGTGCCGACACTCGGCGGCGTGTTGGCCGGGCTGACGCTGCAGTTCGGGCTGAAGTGGTTTCCGCGCAAGGGCTCCGAAGACTACATGGAAGCCATTGCGGTGGGCGACGGCGTGCTGAGCGCGCGGCAGAGTCTGGTGCGCAGTGCGTCGTCGCTGTGCTCGGTGGCCAGCGGCGCGTCTATCGGGCGTGAAGGTCCGATGGTGCAACTGGCGGCGATGTGCGGCTCGTTGCTGGGGCGTGTGCTGCGGCACGTGACGCCGGTCTCGGTGGAGCAGTTGCGCCTGCTGGTCGCGTGCGGCGCGGCGGCCGGCATCACCTCCGCCTACAACGCGCCCATTTCCGGCGCCATCTTCGTCTGCGAGATCGTCTTCGGTGTCATCACCACGGCCACGCTGGGGCCGCTGCTGGTGGCGGCTGTCACCGCCGACATCGTGCTGCGCCAGTTCTTCGGGTACGGCGCGGTCTATGAAATGCCGCACTTCGATTTCGTGTCGGGTTGGGAGGTGCTGACGTATCTCGGGCTCGGTCTGGCGGCGGGGATGGTGGGGCCGCTGCTGCTAGGGCTGATCGACCGCGCGCGCGATGCCTTTGCACGCACGAAATTGCCGCTGACGTTGCGGCTGGCATTGGGCGGGCTGATCGTCGGTGCGTTGTCGACGCGCGTGCCCGAGGTCTGGGGCAACGGCTACAGCGTCGTCAACGGCTTCCTGCACGAGCCGTGGCTGTGGCAGACCGTGGCGCTGGTGCTGATTTGCAAGGTGGCGGCGACGGCGGCCAGCGCAGGTTCAGGCGCGGTGGGCGGCGTGTTCACGCCCACACTGTTCTGCGGCGCGGCGCTGGGGCTGCTGTACGGCACCGGCATGCACGCGCTGCTGCCCGGCGCGGCGCCGGTACCCATCAGCTACGCAGTGGTGGGCATGGGCGCGTTGCTGGCGGCCACCACGCACGCGCCGCTCATGTCGATCCTGATGATCTTCGAGATGACCCTGTCGTACCAGGTGGTGCTGCCGCTCATGCTGGCGTGCATCACCGGCTATGTGACGGCGCACGCGGCAGGTGCGCCGTCGGTGTATGCGCGCGCGCTGGCGCGGAATCAGCAAGATGCGCGAGAAGATACACGGGACGAAGCGCAACGTCCGACGCCGTCGGTACCTACAAACGGCACGCAGAAATAGGTACGCAGCAATGGATGCGCAGAAATGGGTACGCTCAGCCGGCCAACCCGGACGCTTGCGAGTCCGTGCCGGTATCGGCCGGTGCGATGGCGCGTGAGCGGCCGTACGCCCGCATCAGCATGAAGCTGAGCAGGAAGCTGATTCCGCCGGCCAGCAGCAGGCCGGTTTCGCCGAGCACCGGCAGCAGATTGGTCAGCAAGCCCGTGACCACCCACGCCACGGCCATGACCGACCCAGCGACGCCCAACGCCCAGCCTTGCCGGTTTTCGCTCACGGCGTCGGAGAACGCGGTGTACATCGTCGTGTAGGCAACCATGTCGAAGCAGCCGACGAGCGCGGCCAGCGCCCAAAGCAGGCCCTCATAGGGCAACAGACCGGACAGGATCTGCGCAACGCCGGCAACCAGCAGACCCGTCTTGGCGATATCGATGACACTCCATACGCGCAGCATGAGGCGTACCACGCACAGCAGGCCAAAGACGAAGCACACGCCGATCGCCCCGCTGAACAGGCCGAGCTGCGCGCTGCTGTAGTGGAAGTTGGTCTGGAGCAGCAGCATGATCGTCTGCAGGTAGAGGCCGTAGCCGATCTGCATCAGGAAGAAGACCACGGACAGGAACGCAACCGCCTTGTGCCTGACCGCCTGATGCATGACGCGCAGCGGCAGCAGTACGTCCATCTGGCGCTTGCCCGTGGGGGTAGCGGTATCCCGATACGACACCCACATCCAGACGCCGCACATTAGCGATAGCGTACCGACCAGCAGGAACGGGGTTTCGTACCCGAAGATCGGTGCGATCTGCCGGTCCGAGGCGATGCCTCCGAGCACGGGGCCGACAATCACGCCGGCGCTGAACGCGAGCGACATGATGCTCATATTGAAGGCCTTGTTCTCGGGCGTGCTCATGTCGGTGATGGCGGCTTGCGCGATGCCCTGGCAGCCGGCCATCAGGCCGCTCAGGCCGCGGCCGAGCAGCAGCAGTGCCACGCTCGATCCGAGCACGCCGACTGCCATCAGGAAGTAGCTGAGCGACAAGCCGAAGACGCACAGCAGCAGGATTTTCCGGCGCCCGTAGCCGTCAGACAGTTCCCCCATCAGCGACGAGCCGAAGAACATGCAGAGCGGATAGACACCGTAGCCCAGGCCCAGATAGAAGTTGCGCAGGTGCGCGCTGGCGTGAGGAGACAACAGGCCGGCCTGCGGATCGCCGAAGATGGCCGACATCATCGGGTACACCAAACCGAAGCCCATGGCGTCGATGGCGATGGCAAACAAGCAGGAGCCGAGCCGCTTGAGGTTGAGTGAAGTCATATGCAGTGCGCGTGGCGGATGAACGATGGCGGCCAGCGTAGCCGCCGCACCCGCTGCTTCGGTAGGCCTGCGTTCCTGATGACACTTATCGGCTCAGCCGATAACGGATGCTGCTACGATGCGGCGCATGGACCTCTTAGCCGCCATGCGGATCTTCGTGCGCGTGGTCGAGCGCGGCAGCTTGTCGGCCGCCGCGCGCGACCTTGGGATCGGCCAGCCTGCCGTCAGCGAGCGCATTCAGCAGCTCGAGCGCCAGCTTGGCGTGTCGCTGCTTCGACGCAGCACGCGCGCGGTGTCCTGTACCGAAGAAGGCAGCCTCTTCTACGAGCGGTGCAAGCGGGTGATCGAGGCGGCCGAAGACGCTTGTGCTGCCGTCTCACCTGACCAGCAGGCGCTGCGTGGTGTGTTGCGCATCGCCGTGCCGCAGGGGCTGGGCGAAGTGGCGCTGCCTGTGTTGCTGCAGCGTTTGCGTGAACAACAGCCGCAATTGCGGATCGACCTGATCCTGAACGACCGCGTGGTCGACCCCGTGACCGAAGGCGTGGACATCTCGCTGCGCCTGGGGCAGCCCGGTGAGGGCAATTTCATTGCGCGCCGGCTGGGCCATGTGCGCCGTGTGCTGGTGGCGGCGCCAAGCTATCTCGCTCGCCACGAAGCACCGGACACGCCCCATGCGCTCGTCGCACATCCGTTTATCCGGGTGCTCGGGCTGTTTGGTGATGGCCAGTTGCCGCTGATCGATGCGCGGCGGCAATCGCGCATCTCGGTGCCGATCAGCGTGGCCATGAGCGTGAGCCACTGGCGGCCGGTGCACGAACTGCTGCAGAGCGGCGCCGGCATCGGCGTGCTGCAGGAGCCGGTGTGCGCCGATGCGTTGGCGGCGGGTCGTTTGACGCGGGTCCTGCCGGACTACACCGTCCCCGGTTTCGACTTGCATGCGCTGATTCCCGCTGCACGGCCGATTCCGTCAAGGACGCGCGTGTTCCTGGCGCTGCTGGAGGCGCATCTGCAAGCGGTGCCCGGACTGACGCTTGAGGCTTCCCGGGCCGCAGTTCCCGTCACGGGCCAGGAACCCGCCTACGACGCGTAGGCCGGCAGCCGGCCGCCGCAATCGACATCGGCATTCAGGCCGATACCCGCGCGACCGTACCCGCATCGCCATCCACGCGGAGCATCTCGCCATCCTTCAACCGGGCGCGGATGCCGGGCACATTCACCACCGCCGGAATGCCAAACTCGCGCGCCACGATGGCGCCGTGCGAGAGGTAGCCACCGGTTTCCATGACCAGCGCGCCGGCCTTCAGGAACAGCGGCGTCCACGCGGGGTCGGTGCTCGGGGCGACCAGCACGTCGCCGGCTTGCAGTGCAGTGCCGGCGGCGGCGTGGTTCACCAGTCGGGCCTGTCCTTGCGCCGCGCCTGCACCAACGGCGGTGCCGGTCCAGGTATCGCTGCCCGACGTGATGGGGGCAGCGAACGGGGCGGGTGCTTCGCCGTGTTCGGTGACGATGTCCGGCTCGTGCTCGGCAGCCCAGCGTTCGAGCTGTTGCCGGCGCGCGCGTGCCCGCCGTGCGGCAAAGTGCAGCGGCAACTTGCCGGTGGCCGCATCCGCGCATTCGTTTAGTGTCAGGTTGAAGATGTCTGCGGGCACATCGAGCCCTTCGGGACCGCCCAGTTGACCGGCGAGCTTCAGCAGGCCGATGCGCAGTGCCTCCAGGTAGGCCACCAGCGCACTGCGTGCCGCCTCGCGCTGGTTGCTGTCACGCACGGCGTTCTTGAGCATCGCCCGCACGATCGGGCGCAGCCAGAACGGTAAGCGCTGCCATGCCTGTTGAGACGCAGCCTGTTGTCGTTGCCGCACGGCTTGTGCATCGCTACCCATCAGCCCGACGACCAGGTCGAGCAGATAGTCAGGCTGCTCGCGCCAGCGCGGGTTGTGGAAATAGCTCTCTTCAATTGCGCGATGGCCGTAGTGCTCCAGGAACGCACCGAACTGCTGGCGGAATGGGCTGTGCGCAGGCAGTTGCAGCGCCCATTGCGCGCTGGCGCGTGTGCCACTGCGCAGCCAGGCGAGTGCCTCGGCATCCGCCGCAGCGGTTTGCGCCAGTGCTATCAGGTCGTAACTCTGCTGCGCCGTCACGCTGGGCTCCGCGCCGGCCATGAGCGCTGCGGCAAGCGCGTGGCCCTCGCCCGGGCACTGTTTCTCGATCACGTCGATCAGGCCCGAGACGGAGCCGCCCGCCGAGCCCTGCAGGAAGAACAGGCTGTCGGCGGCGCGCACGGTGGCGAAGCGCTCGCGCAGGCAAGCGGCCAGCGCTGCGGCATCTTCGGGCCAGGGTTCTTCTCGCCATTGCGCGGCGTGCCTGCGCGCGCGGTTGAGGTCGCTCTGCGCATGGCGGCGCGTGGTGCCAGCGTGGAGCAGATAGCGCACGAGGCGCGCGCCGCGTGCCAGGCGCTGCGACCACGTGACCGGCGGCAGCGCAATCTCCGGCTGCGTACCACCCAGCATGCTGTTGATGGCGCGCGGCGCGATGCCGAACGCGTCGAATGCCTCCCACTGCATCAACGAGACATCGAGATAGAGGCGGCCGCCAAACAGCGCGGCGCGGTCCAGTCCCGGCAGCACCGGATACCCCGCCAGCCCGTAGGCGAGCGTGAGCATGCGGTTGGCGGCGTGGCCGTAGAGCGCCCAGTCAATGGGCGACAGCGGCGCTGGAAACACCTCGCGCGTGTTGCCGCGCGACCAGAACCCGGGCTGCGTTTTGAGGGCGGCGTACGTATGCCGGCCACGTGTGGTGACGGGGCGCGCCTGCACGATCCAGAAGCGCTGGCCGTCCCAGACCCATTCCAGGTCGTAGCGCGGCTGGGCAAAATCGAGTGCGCGCGCCGTGTCGCGGGCCAGCGTGGCGAGGGCGACGAGCTGCGCGTCGTCCAGCACGGCACGGCACGCATCTTCAGCAGCGGTATCGGCGAGCGTCGTGCCGCCTTCGGGCAGCGCACGCGTCATGCGAGTCTTCTTGCCGATGCGGCGTTCGAACACGTGCAACGCATCGTTCTCGGGCGAGACTTCCAGCAGGAACGTATCGCCATCGGCCTGTCCGCCCACCAGCGCTTCGCCCAGACCCCAGTGCGCGTTGATGACGATCTGGTCATCCCGGCCGTTCTGCGGATCGCATGTGAAGGCGATGCCAGCAGCCACTGCCGGCAGCATTGGCATGATGACAACGGCCATGGCCAGATCTGTGCCGTCGATGCCGAAGCGCTCACGGTAGGCCCTGGCCTGCGGCGTGTGTGCGGAATCCCATACGGCTTGCACAGCGTCGGCTACCGCCCGCGGCCCGACGACGTTCAGGCGCGTTTCGTGGATGCCCGCGAAGGAGCGCTGTGCGGAATCCTCTTGCGGCGCCGACGAGCGCACCGCCAGCGGCGTGTTCTGCCAACCGCGTGCGGCCAGGGCTTGCGAGAGCGCGGCCAGCACGGCGTCCGGCGCGGCATCGCCCGGCGTGCGTTCGCGGCTGGCCTGAGCGGCCAGCACGAAACCCTCGGGCACTGGTACGCCCAGCGTTGCCAGCCGGCCGAGCTGCCATCCCTTGCCGCCGGCCACCGTCGCACCGGCTGCTGACGCGGCCGGCCAATCGAGTATGAGGGGCTGCATTACGCCTCCTTGCGGCCGACGCCGTGCAGGAACACGTTGATGATGGCGGCGAAGGCCTCGTGCAGATCCACCTCCGGGCGCGCAAGCCAGCGCATCAAGGCACCGAGGTAGAGGTATTCGAACAACCCCGCGAGGTGCTCGGCGTCGAGCCGCGTGTCGAGTTCGCCAGACTGCTGGGCCGTTCCGATGAGCGCCGTGAACACCGCTTCAAGCCCGCTGCGCTTGTCTGCGTCGCGCTCGCGCGCGGCCAGGTCGGCGCTGGCGAAGCGGTAGCGGAAGTAGGGGGCAAGGTAGGGGCGGCGCACGTTGCACCAGTCGGCCGACGCCGAGAGCAGCACCGACAGGCGCGACGAGAAATCGGGCTGTGACTCGATGCGCGGGCGCAGTTGCGCGCCACCGGCCGCCAGCTCGGTATGGAACTGGTGGGCCAGCAGCGCTTCCTTGACCGGGAAATGGTTGTACAGCGTGCCCTTGGAGACGTCGGCCTGTGCGGCAATCTGCTCCATCGTCACCGCGTCGTAGCCGTGTTGTTCAAACAGGGCAAAGGCCGTGGCGGCCAGGTGATCCAGCGTCTGGGTGCGCTTGCGCTCGCGGCGGCCGGTTTCGATGGGCATCGGGATTGACGGCATGATGGGTTCGCTGATTTGTGAGCGACGTGCAATTTTATACGTCGTTCAAAAATATGCGCAAGCATGATCCTCTCTGTAGAATCAGCGCACCCAATTTGCAACGTATCGACAGGACCGACCATGTCTGAACTGCGCACCCTCTATCCGCCCATCGAACCCTACGAAACCGGCATGCTCGACGTGGGCGACGGCCACACGATCTACTACGAGCGCGTCGGCACGCGTGGCGCCAAGCCGGCAGTGTTCCTCCACGGCGGGCCGGGCGGTGGCATCTCGCCCGACCACCGCCGCCTGTTCGACCCGGCGCGCTACGACGTGATGCTGTTCGACCAGCGCGGCTGCGGGCGCTCGACGCCGCATGCGGGGCTGGAAGCCAACACCACGTGGCATCTGGTGGCCGATATCGAGCGTTTGCGCGTGCTGGCCGGCGCCCAGCGCTGGCTCGTGTTCGGTGGCTCGTGGGGTTCGACGCTGGCACTGGCCTATGCGCAGAAGTACCCCGAGCATGTGAGCGAGCTGGTGCTGCGCGGCGTCTACACCGTCTCGCAGGCGGAGCTGCGCTGGTATTACCAATACGGCGTGTCGGAGATGTTCCCCGAGAAATGGGACCGCTTCCAGGCGCCCATCCCCGAGGCCGAGCGCGGCGACATGATCGCGGCCTACCGCAAGGTGCTCACCGGCGACGACACGGCCAAGCAGATCGAAGCCGCCCGCGCCTGGAGCGTGTGGGAAGGCGAGACCATCACCCTGCTACCTGATCCGAACAACAGCGCCAAGCACGCGGACGACCATTTCGCGCTGGCCTTCGCGCGGCTGGAGAACCATTACTTCACGCATCAGTGCTGGCTGGAAGAGGGCCAATTGCTGCGCGAGGCGCATCGGCTGGCCGGCATTCCCGGGGTGATCGTGCACGGCCGCTACGACATGCCGTGCCCCGTGCGTTACGCCTATGCGCTGCACCAGGCGTGGCCCGATGCGTCCTTCCACCTGATCGAAGGCGCCGGCCACGCATGGACCGAGCCCGGCATCCTCGATCAGCTCGTCGCCGCGACAGACCGCTTCGCGGGCAAGTAAGCCCATGACCGACTCCGCCGACCTGCGCTTCCTGCTGAGCATCCAGCAGAACGGCAGCCTCGTGGCCACGGCGCGGGTGCTGGGCTTGACGCCCTCGGCGGTGTCGCGGCGTCTGCAGCAGCTTGAGAAGAAGTTGGGCACGCGGCTGGTCGACCGCACGGCGCGCAGCCTGCGCTTTACGCAAGAGGGCACGTTGCTGTGCGAGCGCGGCGCGGAACTGATCCGGCAGCTTGATGCGCTGACTGAGGATCTGCAGACGCGCCGCGGCGGCGTGGTTGGCACGCTCAAGGTCAACGCGCCGCTGGGGTTTGGCCGGCGCTACGTGGCCCCGATGATCGGCGACTTCCAGCAGGCACATCCCGACGTCGACATCCAATTGACGCTTTCCGATGCGCCGTTGATCGAAGCGGCCGACCGTTTCGACGTGGTCGTGCATATCGGCGCATTGCAGGCATCCAACCTCGTCGGCCATGCGATTGCGCCGAATGCGCGCCTGGTCTGCGCGTCGCCGGCCTTCGTCAAGCGCTTCGGCATGCCCGAGACGCCGGACGATCTTGCCGCGCTGCCGTGCATCGTGCTGCGCGAGAACCGCGAGGACGTGTCGCTCTGGCATTTCAGCAAGGGGCGGACAAGCCGCAGCGTGCGCGTGCCCTCCCAGCTCAGTTGCAATGACGGCGACGTGATCCGTCGTTGGGCGTGCGAGGGGCGCGGCGTGATCCTGCGCTCTGAATGGGACGTCGCCGATGACCTGCGCTCCGGACGGCTGGTGCGGTTGCTGCCAAGCTGGAAGTCGCCCGACGCCAACGTGATTGCACTCACACACGGCCGGGCGGGCCTGCCGCAGCGCACGCGCCGCTTCATGCAGGTGCTGCAGGCGCACTTCAGGCCACAGCCGCCGTGGCGCGCATGATGTAGCCAGACTGAATCTCTGAGTCAAATCGGCTTCACCGAAAGCCGGCCCGCACTGCCTACAATCGGCTGCATCGATTCACACCGATTGCAGGTGAAAAGCGTGACCTCTTCTCCTTCCTCACCGGCCTCTCCGAAGGCCGTCCTCTTCGATCTGCTGACCGCGCTGCTGGATTCTTGGTCGCTGTGGGACCGTGCAGCGGGCTCGCAGCGGGCAGGCCGCACGTGGCGGGCAGAGTATCTGCGGCTGACCTACGGCTGCGGCACCTATGTCCCCTACGAGACGCTGGTGCGGCAGGCGGCAAGGAACGTGGGTTTGCCCGATTCCGCACCCGAAGCGCTGGAGGCCGATTGGCCGCAGCTCGCGCCCTGGAGCGGCGCCATTGAAGCCCTCACGCAATTGCGGCAGTTGCAGCCGCACTGCAAGCTGGCCGTCGTCACCAACTGCTCGGAGCGCTTGGGCCGGCAGGCTGCCGAGCGGTTTCCCATCACATGGGATGCCGTCATCACGGCGGAACGGGCGGGCATATACAAGCCCGATCCAAAGCCGTATCGCATGGCGCTCGAGCAGCTCGGCGTGGCGCGTGCCGATGCCGCCTTTGTTGCCGGCTCCAGCTACGACATGTTCGGCACGGCCGCCGTTGGCCTGCGCACGTACTGGCACAACCGCATCGGCCTCGCCCTGGTCGAGGGTGCCCAGCCGCCCGAGATCGAATCGCCGACGCTGGATGGGCTTGTGCCGTGGGCCAGCCGCTTCATCGCATGAAACCGGAAACCGTCATGACTCCCGACACCCTTGACACCCTCGGTACGCTGGACACGCCCGCTGCACTGATCGACTTGCCTCGCATGCAGCACAACATCGCACGCATGCAGCACCGCATGAACGTGCTGGGTGTGAAGTTCCGCCCGCACGTAAAGACCACCAAGTGCCTCGATGTCGTGCGCGCGCAATTGGCGGCCGGTGCGCAGGGCATTACCGTGTCGACGTTGAAGGAGGCCGAGGCGTTCTTTGCCGCCGGCGTTCGCGACATCCTGTATGCAGTGGGCATCGTTGCCGCCAAGCTGCCGCGCGCGATGGCGTTGCGCCGCAAAGGCTGTGACCTGAAGCTCGTGGTGGATAACGTGGAAGCCGCCACCGCTGTGGTCGATTACCGCCGCACACAAGGCGAGCGCTGCGAAGTGTGGATCGGAGTCGATACCGATGGCCACCGCTCCGGCATCACGCCCGAGCAGGACGCGCTGCTGGAAGTCGGCCGCATCCTGCAGGCAGGCGGCATTGACGTGGGCGGTGTGATGACGCACGCCGGCTCCAGCTATGACCTGAGCAACCATGCGGCCCTTGCCGCGCTGGCCGAGCAGGAGCGGGCCGGTTGCGTGCGTGCGGCACAGCGCCTGCGCGAAGCGGGCATCGCGTGCGCGGCCGTCAGCGTCGGGTCCACGCCGACCGCGTTGGCGACAGCGCACCTCGACGGTGTGACCGAGGTGCGCGCAGGCGTTTACGTCTTCTTCGATCTGGTTATGCACAACGTGGGCGTGTGCGCGATGGACGAGATCGCCCTGAGCGTGTTAACCACGGTGATCGGCCATCAGCCTGACAAGGGTTGGGTGATCGTCGATGCCGGCTGGATGGCGATGAGCCGAGACCGTGGCACCGCCAAGCAGGCGCATGACTATGGCTACGGGCAGCCATGCGCGCTCGATGGCACGCCGTTCGATGGACTCGTGCTGATTGGCGCGAACCAGGAGCACGGCATCTTGGCCGCCAGCGACGGCGTTGCGAGCGAAGACCTTGCAGCGCGTTTTCCGATCGGCACCCGGCTGCGCATCCTGCCCAACCACGCGTGCGCCACGGGGGCGCAGTTTCCGGAGTACCACGCGGTTTCGCGGCGCGGTGAGGTGGAGACTTGGGGGCGATTTCACGGCTGGTGATCGGCTGGCGCCAAACAGCAAAAGGCCCGCAGCGATGCGGGCCTTTTGCTTGTATCTGGTGCCCAGGAGAGGACTCGAACCTCCACGGAGTTACCCGCTAGTACCTGAAACTAGTGCGTCTACCAATTCCGCCACCTGGGCTAGGTGAGCGGCGCATTTTACAGACCGCCGGAAAATTTGCAAGCCCTTGTTGAGCGGGCGGGAATCGGTGCCGGGCACCTGCGAGCGTTACAGCCGTTACGCGCATGGCAGTCCGCAAAGCGACAACCGCGCTGTTACGCTGCCGCGCAGTTCACAGTCTCTGCAATTTCCCCCCACCCACGAGGTTGATTGATGATGAAACTCCGCCACGCCGCTACCGGCGTTCTACTGGCCGCGCTTGCCACTTGTGCCACGTTTGCGCACGCCCGGCCGATCTGCACGATCGTTGCCGATGCCGCCACCGGCAAGCCCGTCCTGCAAGAAGGGGAGTGCGCCGAGCGCGTGACGCCCGCGTCCACCTTCAAGATTGCGCTGGCGCTGATGGGCTATGACCACGGGTTCCTGAAAGATGAGCACGCGCCAGTCGAGCACTTCAAGCCCGGTGACCCCGACTGGGGCGGCGAGGCCTGGCACAAGCCGGTCGACCCCACGCTGTGGCTCAAGTATTCGGTGGTCTGGTACTCGCAGCGCATTACGCATGAGATGGGCGCGCCGACGCTTCAGTCGTACGTGCGCAAGTTCGACTACGGCAACATGGATGTGAGCGGCGACCCAGGGAAGAACAACAGCCTGGACCGCTCGTGGATCACCTCGTCGCTGAAGATCTCGCCCGAGGAGCAGATCGGCTTCATGCGCAAGATCGTCAGCCGGCAGTTGCCGGTGTCGGCGCACACATACGAGATGGTTGATCGCGTGGTCGAGTCCTGGCGCCTGCCCGGCGGCGTGGTCGTGCAGGGCAAGACCGGCACGGGCGCACCGGGCCCGGGCAATACGTCGCCCGATGGCACGTGGGACCAGGCGCACGCCTATGGCTGGTTTGTCGGCTGGGCGAAGAAGGGTGACAAGACCTACGTGTTTGCCAACCTGCTGCAGGACAACAAGCTCGAGCCGACCTCGGCCGGCATCCGCTCCCGCGATGCCATGCTCAAACGTCTGCCGCAAGCGCTGGCCCTTGCGGGTAACTGATCCTCAGAGTCATGCATGACGGTGCTCGGCCTCGCTGTGCACCGTCGCCTCATCCACGCCCAGGCGCTGGTGCAGTTCCTGCCAACCCTTGGGCATGACCAGAATCGCCCGTCAAGTCTCAGAACGTCCAGCAACGCGGCATTCGAATCCTCTCGTGGCGGCGACGATATGTGAGCGTTGCGTTGCGGGTGCGACCAGTACAATCGAGGCGCTTGCCCGCCCTTCCCAGCCTAGCCCCAGCTCTTGCACAGAGTTGGGGCCTCGCCGCCCCAATATGGAACGCTTCACGATCTCCCTGGACGATGCCCTCGCTGCTGAATTTGATCGGCTGATGACTGAGCATGGCTATGCCAACCGCTCGGAAGCGGTCCGTGACATCCTGCGTGTTCATCTGGACCGCTGGCGAGAGTCGCGCGATGAAGACGGGCCCTGCGTGGCCAACCTGTCCTACATCTATAACCACCACGAGCGTGAGTTGGCCGAGCGGCTGACGCGCATTCAGCACGCTCACCACGGCCTGACGGTGTCCACCATGCATGCTCATCTCGATGACAAGCACTGCATCGAGACCGTGATCCTGCGCGGTCCCGCCAAGGCAGTCCGCCACCTGGCCGATGCCATCAGCAGCGAGCGCGGCGTCAAGCAAGGCCAGCTCAACCTGATCATGACCTCCGGCGAATCGGGTGAAGACGGCCACGGACGTCACGGCCATCACCATCACCCGCATTGAGCCCACCGCCCGGCAGGCACGCAATGCTCGATCTGCATGTTGGTATGAAGTTTGCGTAAATCTTCATACACAAAGATCAAGAGTCAGGGAGTGGGTGGATGCGTGCGAGTCAGGTGTGCTCAATCGGGGCGCTGTGGGGACTGGGCTATGCCCTGGTGCATTCAGGCGTTGCCCATGCAGGCGGCGTGCAGCAGCCCGAGGTGCAATTGGAGGCAGCCACCGTTAGCGGTTCTGCAGCCGCTGCAATGGCCACGGGTGAGGCCGCCAACCAGGGCTATGTGCCGCGCACCCAATTGGAGAACCGCCCTCTGCTGCGGCCGGGTGAGCTGCTGGAGACCGTGCCGGGTCTGATCGTCACCCAGCACAGCGGCGACGGCAAAGCCAACCAATACTTTCTGCGCGGCTTCAACCTCGATCACGGAACCGACCTGTCCACCACCGTGGCCGGCATGCCCGTCAACATGCGTACCCATGCGCACGGCCAAGGCTATACCGACCTCAACTTTGTCATTCCGGAACTGGTCAGCGGCATTGCCTACAAGAAAGGAACTTACTTTGCGGAAGAAGGCGATTTCTCCGCCGCTGGCGCGGTGCACATGGACTACGTCGATCGCCTGCCGCAAGGCATCGCGCAGATCGAACTGGGTGAGCACAACTACCGGCGCGGCCTGCTGGCCAACTCCAGCACCGTCGGCCCCGGCACGCTGCTTTACGGCGCCGAATGGCTGGGCGAGAACGGCCCGTGGACAGTGCCCGAAGGCGTACACAAGCTCAATGGCGTGCTGCGCTATACGTTGCCGCTGGGCGGAGGCGAGCGCATCAGCATGACGGGGATGGCGTACAAGAGCGCGTGGCAGTCGACCGACCAGGTACCGCTGCGCGCCATCAACGATGGACTCATCTCGCGCTTTGGCGCCGTTGACCCGACCGATGGTGGCACGGCGTCGCGCTACAGCCTGGCTGCCGACTGGTTGCGGCCGCTGGTCGACGGTCAACTCAAGGCCAACGCGTATGTCATCAAGAGCCGGTTGCAGTTGTTCTCCAACTTCACCTATGCGCTTGGCAACCCTGAGCAAGGCGACCAGTTCGAACAGTTCGAAAACCGCATGACCACCGGCGTGAACGTGTCACGCACGTGGCTCGGTTCGCTGGCCGGGCGCGAAAGCGAAACGGAAGTCGGCTCGCAAACGCGTTTCGACCGGCTGGATCCGGTCCGCCTCTATAACACCCAGGCGCGACAGCCCTACGCGCTGGTGCGCAGCGACACCGTGAACGAAACCAGCACCGCGCTCTACGCGCGCAACAGCACGCAGTGGCTGCCATGGCTGCGCACCATTGCCGGTGTGCGTGCAGACCAGCTCTGGTACAGCGTTGCCAGCAGCAACCCGCTCAATTCGGGCAACGGGTCGGACCACATCCTCAGCCCCAAGCTGAGCGTGGTGCTCTCGCCCACGGCACGCACCGATGTGTTCATGAACTGGGGCCGCGGCTACCACAGCAACGACATGCGCGGTGCGACCACCATGGTCGACCCCCTGAGCGGCGACACGGTGCAGAAGGTGCGGGCACTGGTGCCCGCCACCGGCTACGAGATCGGGATGCGTACGCGCGCGCTTGCTCCCAACCTGCAGTTGTCTGCATCGCTATGGCGGTTGGACATTGGTTCCGAGCTGGTCTTCTCGGGCGACAGCGGCACCACCGAGCCAAACCGCCCAAGCCGGCGCATGGGCGTGGAGCTGGCGGCGTACTACACGCCGCTGTCCGAGCTGATTCTTGATGCGGATGCGGCCTTCTCGCGCGCACGCTTTCGGGACAGTGGTCCGGTGGGCGATTACATCCCTGAGGCGATCCAGACCACTGCATCGGCCGGCGTGTCGTGGACGCGCGATCGCTGGACGCTAGGCGCGCGCCTGCGCTACTTCGGCCCCCGCCCGCTGGTGGAAGACAACAGCGTGCGCTCAGCGTCGTCGTTCCTGGTTAACCTGAAGCTCGGCTACCGCGTTCAGAAAAACGTGCGCGTATTCGTCGAGGTGCTGAACGCGCTCAACAAGAGGGTGAACGACATCGACTACTACTACGCTTCCTTGCTCAAGGGTGAAACGTCGCCGCTCGATGCCAACGGCGCTGCAACCGGCGTCAATGACCACCATATCCATCCGGCAGAGCCGCGCACGTTGCGGGCGGGCATTGTCTGGAGTTTCTAGATTGAGGAAGCGGCTCGCGCTCACGCTCCACTCCAGTGGTGCCGGTTGACTCCCTTTGGGCGCTCGCGCCAACGTCAGCGATGGGTCGAAATGTGCCCGTCGAGCAACGCAGTCAACGGTATCCAATTTCTGCGATGCAGCAAAATTCGTCCGCATCAACCGCGAAATGCGGATGCCCAAAAAAAAACCCGGCGAGGGGAATGCCGGGCGAAGTGGGATCGATAGGTACGTTGGAACTACCTTATAAATATTTTTGTACTCAGATTGAAAAAAATTTTAAAGCGAGGCGAGATTTTGAGGTTTACCTCTAAATCAATGGTGTTCGTACTTCGACCGGTGACTACGTGCAAACACCGATGGCGCCTTGCTTTGTGGCCAACGTGCAAACGATTTGCATGGTGATGCAGTTTGGGTATTGAAGCGTTTGCGTGGGTTAATGGATATCGCTGCACCATTCAATAAAGCGGGCGCTCACATGCTGTCAGGCGCTTTAAATCAGCGCATTCAAACCGAGTGAAAGCAGCCGGAAATCGCCTGCCAGATACGGCTGTGCATGCGCGAATCTGCCTGAGCATGCTGTGCATGGGTTGAATCCTGATGGGCGCACTTCGGCCCGAACGGTTGGGACATCAACTCCGTTGCCCCGGCGACACACGATGACGCCAGGTTGTTGCCGTCGTGCGCGGCATCGTCCTGTGCCAGCGTGGGCGCCCAGGTCAGCATCAAAGGCCGCCCGCGCGACGTCGACGGCAAGCTGCGGGTGGGCTGGAACCGGTAACGCGGCGGGCGAAGCGTGCAGTACGAATATGAATACCCCCGGTCACACCGTGGGTTCTGCTGCACTGCGGGATTCACGACGGGGAGCCCTGGCGCCACCGGTGGCTCCCCGCTTTGCTTGATGGCAAGCGACGCGGCAATGGGCTTGCGCGTTTTTCTCACGTATCCGATGGCTATGGAGCAACGCTGGAATTCGTGAAAACCCTAGGAAAGCCGCGCCAATCTTAGCGATTGGTTATTTCATGCGAAAAGCCTAGGCTTGTTAAGTAGTGCTACGTGTGGTTGCTGCGTACAGGTGCGGATGGCCTTCCGAGGGTGGCGCGATCACAGTGCGCCGGATAACAACAAAGACGGCAAAGCGTTCCGCCCGACATCCGACCGGTCACGCATCTTGCGTGGCGCCTCACCGGTTCACAACAACAACTGAAGTCCCTCGAACATCAGGAGACAACTCATGAAGTTCCTGCTTGCACTGCCATTCATCGGCCTGCTGTGGGTGCCGTTCTACAACCAGGAAACGCCGATGCTCTTCGGCTTCCCGTTCTTCTACTGGTATCAGTTCATGTGGGTGCCGATCACCTCGCTGCTGATCTGGATCGTCTTCAAGAGCGGCCAGGGCAAAGGGGAAGAATGATGGACGGACAGATCAACTGGACTGCGCTAGTCATCTTCATCTTCTTCTTCGCGCTGGTGACGGTGCTGGGCTTCATCGCCTCGCGCTGGCAGCGTGGTGAATCCAACAAGGGCGCGCACATTGATGAATGGGGCCTGGGCGGCCGCAACTTCGGCACCTGGATCACGTGGTTCCTGGTCGGCGGCGATTTCTACACCGCCTACACGGTGATCGCCGTGCCGGCACTCGTGTATGCCGTGGGCGCGTATGGCTTCTTTGCGCTGCCGTACACCATCCTGGTGTATCCGATCGTGTTCATGATCATGCCCAAGCTGTGGAAGGTGGCGCATGCCAACGGCCACGTGACCGCGGCGGATGCCGTCTATGGCCGCTATGGCTCGCGCTCGCTGGAGTTTGCGGTGGCGCTCACGGGTGTGGTGGCGACGATGCCGTACATCGCGCTGCAGCTCATCGGCATGGAGGTCGTCATCAAGGCACTGGGCCTGACGGGCGAGCTGCCACTGGCGGCGGCCTTCGTCATCCTGGCGCTGTACACGTACTCCGCTGGCCTGCGTGCGCCGGCACTCATCGCCTTCGTCAAAGACATCATGATCTACATCGTGGTGCTGGTGGCGGTGGTGCTGGTGCCGGCCAAGCTGGGCGGCTACGGGGCGGTGTTTGCGCATGCGCATGACGCGTTTGCCGTGAAGGGCGGGGCGACGGGCCTGACGCTCAAGTCGTCGCAGTTCCTGCCGTTTGCCACGCTGGCGATTGGCTCGGCGCTGGCGGCGTTCATGTATCCGCATACGCTCACTGGCATCTTTGCCGCGCGCAGTGCGGACACCATCCGCAAGAACGCCGTGTTTCTGCCGGCCTATACGGTGCTGCTGGGGCTGATTGCGCTGCTGGGCTTCATGGCCTACGCCGCAGGCATCAAGGTCACCAACAACAACGACGTGGTGCCGGCACTGTTCAACGCGCTGTTCCCGAGCTGGTTCACGGGGTTTGCGTTTGCGGCCATCGCCATCGGCGCGCTGGTGCCGGCGGCGGTCATGTCGATTGGCGCGGCCAACCTGTTCACGCGCAACTTCTGGAAGCCGTACGTGGCGCCGGACATCACCGCAGCCGGCCAGGAAAAGGTGGCCAAGGTGATCTCGCTGATCGTCAAGGCGGGCGCGCTGGTGTTCATCCTGTTCCTGCCGACCAAGTTCGCACTGGACTTGCAACTGCTGGGTGGTGTGTGGATCGTGCAGACCTTCCCGTCGGTGGTGTTCGGGCTGTTCAACTTCTCCAACCGCTTCCGCGCGCCGGCGCTGCTGGCCGGCTGGGCAGCGGGCCTGATCAGCGGCAGTTGGCTGGCGTTTGCCGACGGCATCAAGCCTGTGCACACGTTCGTGATTGGCGGTGGCAGCTACACCATCTATACGGGGTTGACGGCGCTGGCGTTCAACATTGTTGTGGCGGTGGTGGTGCAGTTGCTGCTTGGCAAGCGTGGGGAAGAAACGCCTGCGCTGCGTCAGGCGGGTTGATTGGCGCTGCGTTTCGCAAAGGAGAGGGGCCGGTTCCGGAGGGTGCTGGCCCTTTTTGTTTGGAGGGGCGCCGAATTTTGGGAAATCAAATGTCGCTGATCGACCCTGAGCGGACGCTCGCTCCGATGAAAAGCGAACACTCAGTTGAATTTTCCCAAAATCGCAATCGCGGAAAGTTCAGAATTAATTTTCTGCTTTCCAAGCGGGAGGGGTTCTCATAAAATCCTGAGAAAAATTCTGGAGGATATGTGCTCTACGCGGAGTTTCGTCGCCATCTCGGCAAAGCCGGGATGACCATCAATGACTTCGCGGCGTATCTAGGTGTACGTCCAGCCTCGGTATCGAACTATTCGAAATTGGGCGAGGTCCCTCGCAACTACGCCATCATCGCCATCCTTCTAGGAGAAACTGTCGATCGCGGTGCAAACGCTCCCGAACTACTTGGGAGCTTTGGCGTCTTTCCGCAAACTGTTTCTGCAGACGGCAACGTTGAGCAACTCGACATGTTCGGTCCCGTACAGGTCGCCCCGACATCAGCTAAAAAGCACATCAAGCGGCGTAGCAAAAGCAGCGATGCCGTCCAAAGCGAAGATTCCACCAAGAAGCTCAATGGTGGGGACCAACCATGAGCACTGCGATTGATCAGTTGGTCAGCGCTCTTGCCTACGAGCACGATCCGGGACTGTTATTAAGCTCGGACGACTTCACACGTGCGGTAGGTAGCTCCAATGCCTTGCATGCCGCTGCAAGCGCCATCCGCCTAAAAGCCTGCTTCGGGGCATGGGAGCCTGGATTTGGCGATCGCGCTCGGGGTCGATTCGTACCTATTGTCTATCTTGCCGAAGCGAGCAGCCTTGTCGAGGCACGTGATCATCATCGGTGGGTGTGGAGCCAAGGTTTGGCACCTTGGCTCATCGTCGCCATCCCGGAAGGCTTCGTCATCTGTCCCGGCTTCGATTTTGCGCCCGATGGAAGTTGGTCCGACCTCGTCCGCGTTGTCGCGGCTGACAAGGTTCGAAAAGATGGGGAGGGCTCCGCGCTCAGCGATTTTTCTGCGGTGAAACTACGCTCTTCGCTGCAGTGGAAGGATTTCAGGCTACATGCTGCTGGAACGGTGGATAAGCGCCTGCTCCGTGCTTTGGAACACCTGCATCAGCGGCTAGCTGCCACCACCGCCAATGACAGACTGGAGGCATCAATTGCCAACCGGCTTATCGGTCGCGTACTGTACACGTTCCTCTTATTGGATCGCGGGATCGTGCCGAGCGGATGGGCTCATGGGCTTGTGGTCGACTACCATGCGGAGCAAAGCGCGCGACCGAAAATTGAACTCCGTCAATTTTGGGCGCTGCAGGACCAGATCGACGATATCTTCAACGGCGCAGTGTTTTTACTCGACGCCAAAGATCGACTCAAGGTCCAGCAGCAACATCTCGATCTCGTCATCGACTACCTGCGCGCAGGCACGACGCTACACAAGGGCGGCGAGCAGACTGAGTTGTTCCTGATCGATCTGACAGCGATCCAGATTGAGACGCTTTCAGCTGTCTATGAGGAATTTCTGAGGAGCGAGAGTCCCGTAAGTGCGCGCGAGGATGGGGTGGTCTATACGCCTCCATTCCTGGTTGACTTCATCGTCAACCGCATTGACGACGAACGCGAGTTCTCTACCCACTCCCGCGTCTTGGACCCAACAGCAGGTTCCGGTGTCTTTCTGGTCGCAGCATATCGCCGCATCATCGAGCGTGTACTCTTGGAGCGCCGTCAACAACGCCTGCCCATGGAGGAGTTGCGCACTATCCTAGTGCAGTGCATCTTCGGCGTCGAGAAAGCGCCGTCGGCAGCAGCAGTTGCCGCTTTCAGCCTTTATCTAAATCTGTTGGAGTACGCGGATCCGGCAGAGCTGTCGTCTATCGTCACCGAAAAACGCCGACCGAGGGTATTCCCCTCTCTCATCGGATCCAACATCAAGGTCGCAGATTTCTTCAGCGAAGACCGGCACTTCCCGGGAATCGAGTTTACGTGCATAGCGGGCAACCCACCATGGAAGCCACTCTCAAAGGTCACGACCTGCACAGTTGACGGCGACGACCCGGTCGATGGGGACGAGGCTTCGGAGTACATCACCTGGCAAAGCCTGAGGCGTTACCTTGGTGCCGGCGGCGTGCTTGGCTTGGTCATGCCGTCCAAGTCCATTTCCAGTCCTTCGGCGAAGACTTTTCTTCCCGCTCTGGGCCGAGCGTTTCACGTCTTGGCCATCGTTAGCCTGTCCCATTGGCGCCGCCATCTCTTTGAGAATGCGGTATACCCAGCGGCATTGCTGTTCGTGTCCAAGTCTGAGGTAAACCATGCCAGCAGGACTGCGTTCTACGCGCCAGCGCTGTGGACTCAGCCCTTCATGCCCAAGGCAATGTGGACGCTGACTGTCGATTGCTCGGATGTGCAGTGGATGCCGAGTACGTTCGTATTTGCCAGTGCAGACCGGGTCTTCGACGCGTACGCATTGCGCCCACTAGATCGCGCCACGAAGAACAGGCTGCGCCAAGCAGTTGCCGCAGGTACGGCGACTACCTTTGGCAAGCTACTAGCGAGCCTCGGGCTAGTGTCAGCGGGTGGCAGCACGCCGGCCCGGACGCTCTTGGATCCGAGTGAAATCTGCGGGACAGGCGATTTTGCGCAGTGCGGTGATGGGTTCGCAACGCTGGAATGGCATCCCAAGCGGTTACTCCAAAGCCGACTAGAACAATGCAGTTCTCAGCATCGTGCGAAGTTTCAAGGCGAGCGGCTGATGGTGTCTCGGAGCTTAGCCCAAGCCATCGCTGTCGACTTTCCCCTTGCGGTCAACTCGTCGATGAATGTGATCCACTGGAAGGACACATCGAGCAAGCTCTCGGCAAGCAAACGCCGATCCGTACTGGCCAAGCTCGGGCGATTCCTAATGAGTGACCTCGCCCGGTTTCAGTACGCACTTTTCGGACGCTTGTGGCAGGTTGACCGCACTCGTTTGGAGCGGCGTGACCTAGACCAGGTCGTAGTGCCATTGCCTGGGTATTTCCTTCGACAGGAGCCCGCAGACGGCGACGACGAAGATTTTATGGCGGCGATGCAAGTCAAAGATGTCGCGGCAGCTATGAAGGACTATCTGAACACCCGCCTCCAGTTCGAAAATGGAATTGTGCCTTCAGGCGCAAATGCCCGCATCGATGAGGTGCCCGACGACTATGTGGCGGTGATGAAATCATCTCTACGTGGCGGATTTGGTCCGCTCTTTTCGGGCTGCAGAGCCCTGCCGGTCCTCAATGCCTCCGCCGGAATCTGCATCGAGGTGGCTGAGCCGCTACCAAGTCCCCCAGCTACCAACGAGGTCGCCTTCCAGTTCTACGACTCCGCGCATGTATCTTGGTCGAAGGGCGAGCGGACGATTTTTGTCGTCAAACCAGCGGGAAGCCTGTATTTCTCGCTTGACCGAGCGTATGGCGACGCACTGCGGGTGATGAATCTTTTGCTGGCGGCTCAATGAAACTGCCCGACGACTTCTACGACACACTCCGTCAGTCGCTGATTGCCACCGGTGCCAACCCGTATCGAGCGGTGCCTGTGGCACGGTTTGTCTCTCAATGCTACGAGCTGCTCCTATCAGCGCATCAAATCTTGGCGCAGCCAGCCCGTTGGAACCAATTCTGCGGTGTACGAGGGGCTACCACGACACGCAGGAAATCGACTGCAAAACCAGCCAACATCGCGGAGACTGCCATCACTGCGCACTTGTCAATGGAAGCACAGCACCTCCTCGAAAGACGAGGTCGCCTTGCGCCGGTGTTCCAAGGGCCGACCGTCGGGATTGCTTGCGTGATTGCTGATTACACGGCCCCGAGCGACGTCGCTACGGGATCCAGTTCCAAGCGCCCCGACTTGGTGTTTTTCCCAACGGAACCCGCGCTGCAGCTACAGTTTGCCATGGAGGCCAAGATCATCCGGCAAGCCACCAGCGTTGCCGATGAGCTGCTTGGCGAAGAAGGCTTTGGTTGCTTCATTCGTGCAGTGGACCCCTACGAGACCAACGGCGTCGTGGGCCTATTGGGCTACGTCGAGCCTGCAATGCACCAGGGGATGATCGACGAGGCCGGAAGATGCATGCATGAGGATCAGCGCTTTGCAAATGTCGGGGTCCATGATTTGATCATCGAAGGTTCGACTCACGTACCCCGCACTGCATTGGGCCACATCGTCAATGCCCGACCCAAAGTGTGTCTTGCCAATATGCTAGCCCTGAATCTCACGGCAGCCTGTAGTCCCACGCCCTAGTTCCGGGCCTATCCAGACGACCGTCGAACCCGTCGAAACGTTGAGGTTTGAGGTGGCACGTGTCTAGATGAGCTCGAGTCATCCCGACCCAGTGCTTTCAAATTGCGTCACCCGTAATTTCTACGCATGTGTTGCCCATGAGTGTCATGGAAATGCTGGCAGCCTCGACAGACGGCTTTTGGCCGATATGAGACCGCCATGCGCACCGCAGGGAACAAGAAAGCCATCGAGGCGGTTTTCTTGCTACAGACGACGGCAACCGGTCAACTCATGCCACCGCCGCCCCTTCCTTCTTCTTCCTCGAAGCACTCCGGCTAAACCACGCAGACAACGTCTTGCGCGCCGTATCCAACCCCCCGCCTTGGCCGGCCACCTTGAGGAAGGCACACCCCTCCAGCGCCGCGCTCATCAAGCCGCCACCCAGTGCCAGTTATGAGTCAGACATGCGCTCGCAGGCGCGCTCCGAGGTGGCAATGCTCAACCTGCAAAGAAGCTTGGCAGCCGGACTGCGGCGCGCGACCGCGAGCGCCTTGTGCATAGACCTCAGACCTCGATGCGTGAAGCTCTGAGCGCGGCGCTTCAACCTTAAAGACTGACACTTGACGGCCCGAGCCGCGCACTCGACACCTGAACTGCGAAGCGCGGCAGTCGCAGGTCGAAATTTTGAAGCTCAGACTGTCAAGCTCGACAGGCAGACAGTCGAGCGCGAGCCCTCAGACCGTCGCGTTCGAATGTCAGAGGCTGGAACGCGACTCTCAAACCTTGAAAATTTGAATGTCAGAGAGCCGAGCGCGACGCTTTGACAGTGTCATTCGACCTGTTCGACGGTGGACATTGACTCTCGGACCGTCGAGATCGAGTGTCAGAGCGTCGAACGCGGCGCGCAAAGAGTGAGGCTTCAGTGTCGGAGGCTCAGGCTTGACCCTCCGACGGTGACGCCCGAGTGTTTGAGAGTGGAGCAGCGCCCATCGGCCGCCGAACATCGCGAATCAAGAATCGGATTTTTCCTCCAGCCCTCATCGCTATAATTGCTTCCGCTGCCGCACCAACGGCAGCCGGGTGTAGCAGCCCGTCTCTTTCTCACAGGCCGGATCGCCGCTGCCACGCGGCTTTTTTCATCCGGAGCTTGTGCACGCCTATTGTTTCTATGGCGGGCCGGGCAGGGAGACCTTCGGGTCTGCCGGTTTCCTGTGAGGCCGGTCTGCTACCCCTGTCGTCGGGCCCGCCACCCTCGTGTAGCAGCGAATGGTCGGGCCTCTCTCTTGTCTCACAGGAGGTTCCATGACCGGAGTCACAAGCGGGCACCGCCCCGCATCCTTCCCATCCCCACCGCGCAGCAACTACGAACTCGGCGCACTCGCCGCGCGAGAATTCCTGCTCGACAAGCAACTCACTCTGGCCCGCTATCGGTTGTTTCGGCCATCGGAGTTGCGCGAGGTGCTTGAAAACGATGTTGGCGAGCAGTGCAAGGAATATCGCGCGGGGTTTCTCGATGCTATCGGCGCTTACATCTGCTTGACCCTAGAGGGGAGTCAGCCGGACCCAGCCAACTGGAATCCGCTGTCGGTGATACGGGCACGCAGGCTGTAACCGGTTCTCAACCACTCACATAAGAAGAACGACATCCTTACCCTTCCTCGGCGTCGGGCCGGGGAGGTCAGCACCATTGCACGCCCCAACGCGCCGGCATTTGTGAAAGGCCCATCGATGCGATTGACGTGAGTGTTTCGATGTCGTTCGGGGGCCGGCCATTTTTGTTCGGGTGTTTGTCGGATCTGGGGAAATCAAACGTCGCTTATTGACCCGGTGCCCACGTTCACCTCGTCCCGCAAGTGTTGCAATTGCTGCGTCTTGAGAACTGGCGATCACCCAAGCCGCAGACGCAATATGGGCACACACGCTATCGCATCACAGTGCGACTTCATGATGCGGCCGTGGGCTGTGATGACCGCCGCCACATGCTCGCACCGCAAGGACGCTGCGACGTCGACGGACTTCGATTGATAACTAATGAACATCAATCGTTCCGAAACTTGCACTTTTCGTTCTTCCGTCTCCCGGCGAACATTGCCAAAACGACAAGCGCCGCTCCACGGCGTGTTCTTTTTTGGCTTCCAGGAGACACCTCGATGCACCCCCCGTCCAGCCTTTCGACCGGGCATTCAAAGGCCGCTGCGGTCTTCCGCGTCACCGCCGGGAATTTCCTGGAACAGTTCGACTTCTTCCTGTTCGGCTTCTACGCCACGCAGATCGCCAACGTCTTCTTTCCCACCGAGAGCGAATTCGCCTCGTTGATGATGACGTTCGCCGTCTTCGGTGCGGGCTTCCTGATGCGGCCGTTGGGCGCGATCGTGCTTGGCGCATACATCGACGATGTTGGCCGCCGCAAGGGCCTGATCGTCACGCTGTCCATCATGGCAAGCGGGACCGTGCTGATCGCGTTCGTCCCCGGCTACGCCACGATCGGGCTTCTGGCACCCGCGCTCGTTCTTGTCGGACGCCTGCTGCAGGGCTTCTCGGCGGGCGCCGAGCTGGGTGGCGTGTCGGTCTATCTGGCCGAGATGGCCACGCCTGGCCGCAAGGGTTTCTTCACGAGTTGGCAGTCTGCCAGCCAGCAGGTGGCGATCGTGGTGGCGGCGGGCCTGGGGTTCGTGCTCAACCAATGGCTGAGCGCACCGGCCATCGCCGCATGGGGATGGCGCGTGCCGTTTTTCGTCGGCTGCATGATCGTGCCGTTCATCTTCATGCTGCGCCGAAATCTTGAGGAAACGCAGGAGTTCAAGGCGCGCCAGCATCGCCCGAGCATGAAGGACGTATTCAGCACGCTGGTTCAAAACTGGGCCGTCGTTATCGCCGGCATGATGCTGGTGGCCATGACCACCACGAGCTTCTACCTCATCACGGTGTATGCGCCGACGTTCGGCAAGACGGTCCTGCATTTGAGCACCGCCGACAGCCTGCTCGTCACGCTGTGCGTGGGCGTGTCGAACTTCGTGTGGCTGCCGATTGGCGGTGCGCTTTCCGACAGGATCGGCCGCCGGCCGCTGCTGGTCGGGATGACGCTGCTCACCATCGCCACCGCATATCCGGCGCTTTCGCTGCTCGCCCACGCGCCAAGCTTCCAGAACATGCTGCTCGTGCTGCTGTGGCTGTCGTTCATGTACGGCATCTACAACGGCGCGATGGTCGTCGCGCTTACCGAAGTGATGCCCGTGCAGGTGCGCGTTGCCGGCTTCTCGCTTGCCTATAGCCTTGCGACGGCGGTGTTTGGCGGCTTTACCCCCGCAATCTCGACAGCGGCCATCCACATGAGCGGCGACAAGGCGGCGCCAGGCTACTGGATGAGCTTTGCCGCTGTGTGTGCGCTCCTGGCGACCTTCGCGCTGTATCGTCGCCGCGCAGTGACGCTGGCTCCGGCGCATTGATGCATGGCGGATTGCGCATCCCGCATCCCGCATGTTCACGAACACGTATGACCCTGCACGACCATCACCATGAAGACTCTGCTTCTGAAACTCTGCGCAGCCGCGCTCGTCGCAACCTCGGTAGTGGCAGCCAACGTCCAGGCCGCCGAACTGCACGTCATGAGCTCTGGCGGTTTCACCGCCGCCTACAAACTTCTCGGGCCGAAGTTCGCGTCGCAGACGGGCGACACGCTCAACACCGCGCTCGGGCCGTCGATGGGCAAGTCGCCCGAAGCGATTCCGAACCGGCTCGCGCGTGCCGAACCGGCGGACGCCCTCATCATGGTCGGCTACGCACTGGACGAGCTGATCAAGCAAGGCAAGGTCAATCCCGCGTCGCGGGTTGAACTCGCCGACTCGCGCATCGGCATGGTCGTGCGCGAAGGTGCGGCGAAACCCGACATCAGCTCGGCAGAGGGCCTTAAGCAAGTGCTGCTGCATGCGAAGTCGATCGCCTACTCGGACAGCGCAAGCGGCGTCTATATCGAGCGTGAGCTGTTCAAGAAGCTCGGCATTGAAGAGCAGGTCAAACAGAAGGCGAAGATGATCCCGCGCATTCCGGTGGCGTCGGTGGTGGCCAACGGCGACTATGAAATCGGCTTCCAGCAGGTCAGCGAGCTGCTGCCGGTACAGGGTGCAACCTTCGTCGGGAAGATTCCGGAGTCGCTGCAGTCTGTCACTCGCTTTGCAGCGGGCATCCCCGTCGGCGCACAGCATCCGAAAGAAGCGAAGGCGCTTCTCGACTACCTCGCTTCTCCCGAGGTGCAAGCAGACGTGAAATCGACCGGGCTCGATTCCGTGCCTGCGCATTGAGGTAGGGCCGCGCGTGGCCGGTCAAGCGGCCTTGCTATGCATCGCTTGATACGCCGCCGCGCTTTGCTTCAAGGATCATCCGGTGAAATTCCTCCGCCGCCGGTGTCAGCGGACGCCCGCGCCGCTTGATGATTCCCACGCGCCGCTTCACGACCGGTTCGACGAGCGGCACGCTCGTGAGGACGGGGTGGTCCTGCCCCGGCATGGCCATCGACGGCACCGCCGCGACGCCTAGCCCCGCCTCAACCAACCCAAGCATGGTCGTCACATGTCGCGTCTCGCATATGCTCGGCACGCGCGGCGCAACGGCCGACAGCGCCTGGTCGAGCAACAGGCGGTTTCCGGAAGTCTTGTCCACCGAAACATAGTCGTGCTCGTAAAGCTCGCTCCACGTCACGCGCTTCTTGCTCGCGAGCGGGTGGTCGCGCCGGCAGGCCGCAACAAACCGCTCCTGCAGCAGCATCTTGAACTCGATCTCGGGCTCCTGGCTGCCCATGAAGCTCACACCAAAATCAGCCTCGCCGCTGATGACCGCACCAAGCACCTCGTTCGCGCTTGCATCTAGCAGCTTGACCCGGATGCGCGGAAAGCGGCGGTGATAGCTCGCAATGAGGTTCGGCAGAAAGTAGTACGCCACCGAAGGCACGCACGCGATGGTCACGTGGCCCAGGCGGCTCGATGAGATGTCGCGGATGCCGAGCAGCGCGACGTCGAGATCATCGAGCAGTTGCTCCGCGCTGCGGGCAAACACGCGGCCGACGGTGGTGAGGGTGACGCTACGCGTGGTGCGTTCGAACAGCGGCACGCCGAGCGCGTCTTCGAGCTTGTCGATCCGACGGCTCAACGCAGGCTGCGAAATGCTGATCGCCTCGGCGGCCTTCCGGAAGCTGCCCAGCTCCACCACCGCGCGAAACGCCTGCAAGTCCGTCAAGTCAAAGTTGATCCCCACGGGCCAGCCTCCGCATCTCAGATGCCGAGCATTTTGCATGATTCATGGGAGAGCAACCAACGGGGACGATGCCTGTCTGCGCAGCCTTTGATGCATACCACCGACGTGTTGTGCGACGGGCCGATTTACGCAGTTAGCCGTCATTCTGAACGGGAGAGCGTCCGCTGCGGCTCGCCTTGCTGGTCGTAGCCATGGGGTTCCCATTCGTCTCTCCAATAACGGGAACGCTGAAGACTTTGACTTGCCGGCGCAACCGCGCACCGACGTCCTCTTTCAGTATTGGCCTGCGGAAATTGTGGAAGTTGACTCGCATCAACCAACCCGAGGCCCGCAGGGCGCGGCGAGCTGGTTTTGGGCTTGATGAGCATCAACTGAAGTGGTGAGCGCGCGACCTAGGATGAAGCGTAAGAGCACCAAGCCATTCGCTGTCTGGGCAGCAAGCAAAAGGAGGCACTGATGACTCGTCTTTGGCTGTTTCTACTGGCGCTGACCACCCTTGGGTTGTCCGGCTGCGGCTACAACACGATTCAACTTCAGGATGAGCAGGTCAAGGCAAGCTGGTCCGAGGTCGTGAACCAATACCAGCGTCGGGCAGACCTGGTGCCGAACCTCGTGAACACGGTCAGGGGCTACGCCAGCCATGAGCGCGAAGTGCTCACGCAGGTGACGGAAGCGCGCGCCCGAGTCGGAGCAATCCAGGTCACGCCGGAAACGCTCAACGACCCGCAGGCCTTCGCGCGGTTTCAGGCCGCCCAGCAGCATTTGTCGGGGACGCTTGCGCGGTTGTTGGCGGTTTCAGAAAACTATCCGCAGTTGAAAGCGGATGCTGGATTTCGCGACCTGCAGTCGCAGTTGGAGGGAACCGAGAACCGGATAGCGGTTGCCCGGAACCGGTATATCCAGGCGGTGCGGGCGTACAACATCACAGTCCGGGTGTTCCCGTCGAACCTGACCGCGATGGTGTTTGGCTACAAGGAAAGGCCCAACTTCTCGGTGGACAATGAGGCGACTGTCGCGAAGCCGCCGCAAGTTGATTTCGGGCCCGCAGCGAGCAGCCCTGGAGGCACCGGAAAATGACCCCGCTCCGGTTTGCGCGTTGGTTGATGGCGCTGGCAGCCGTGCTTTTTGCGTTCGGCGCTTTCGCCGATGTTCCCGTTCCTCCGTTGACGGCGCGCGTGACAGACCTCACCGGTACGCTGACTCGGGAGCAACAGGCAAGCCTCGAACAGAAGCTCCAGCAGTTCGAGTCTGAAAAGGGAAGCCAGATCGGGGTGCTGATCGTCCCCACAACGCAGCCTGAATCCATCGAGCAGTATTCGATTCGCGTGGTCGAGCTATGGAAGCTCGGGCGCAAGGGGGCGGACGATGGAGCCTTGATCATCATTGCCAAGGATGACCACGCTGTTCGCATCGAGGTCGGCTACGGAATCGAAGGCGTGCTCACCGATGCGATGAGTAGCCGCATCATCCGAGAAGACATCATTCCGCGCTTCAAGGCGGGCAACTTCTACGAGGGCATCGATGTGGGTGCGGACCGCATCATCGGCGTTATCCGCGGTGAATCGCTATCTCCGCCCAGGCAAGGGCGCAATGCGGGGGCCGAACCGATTCGCCAACTGTTGCCGGCGATCCTTGTGCTCACGGTCGTGCTGGGTGGCGCGTTGCGCGCGTTTCTTGGGCGAGGCCCAGGCGCTGTGGTGGCTGGGGGCATTGTTGGCGCCATTGGCTGGCTCTTGTCTGGCGCCATCCTGGTTGGACTCATGGCAGGCGCCATCGCGCTCTTCTTCACGCTTGTGGGTGGCACGCCGATGGGCTGGCGTAGCGGAGGCGGATGGGGAGGCTTAGGCGGCGGTTCCGGGCGCGGCGGCTTTAGTGGAGGCGGCGGCGGTTTCGGCGGCGGTGGTGCCTCGGGGAAATGGTGATGAACACCTCCGCGCGTATCTTCAAGCACCTCAAGCACCTCGTGATGCCACAGCGGCATGTCAGGCGGCCTTTTTCTGCCAAGACCCTGCATGCCATCGAAGAGGCCATTACCCAATGCGAGGCGACACATGCCGGGCAACTGTGCTTTGCCATCGAAGGCTCACTTGGCTGGGTCGCGTTGCTCGCGCGGCGAACACCACGAGAACGAGCGCTGGAGGTCTTTTCTCACTTGCGTGTCTGGGATACCGAGCACAACAACGGTGTCCTGATCTACGTCCTGCTGGCCGACCGGTGCGTTGAGATCATTGCCGACCGAGGTATCTCGTCGCGCGTATCTACCGGCGAGTGGGAAGCGGTTTGCCGCGACATGGAAGCCGCATTCAGGGCCGGTGACTTCAAGCGTGGGGCGCTTGCGGGCATCGAAGCGATTGGTGGGCTGCTCAGTCAGCATTTTCCTGCCCAGCAAGGGAGCGCCCGAGAGCTGCCCGCCCGGCCGGTCATTGTTGGAAGTGGGGCAGCGCAGCGATAGGTGCCATGCCGGCGGATATCGGGTCATTCGCATGGCAAAACTTCGTGAGCCATCTCGCCGGAAAAAAAAACGCCAACCCGCGATGGGTTGGCGTTCTGCTTTGGGTATGACCCGTATCCGTGAATCAGCGATCAGTGGAACTGGTTCATGGTGTTGTCTTTACCTGCAGCCTTCAGCGCCGCTTCGCCGCTGAAGTATTCCTTGTGGTCGTCGCCGATGTCCGAGCCCGACATGTTCTGGTGCTTGACGCAGGCGATGCCCTGACGGATTTCCTTGCGCTGCACGCCAGCCACATAACCCAGCATGCCCTGGTCGCCGAAGTATTCCTTGGCCAGGTTGTCGGTCGACAGCGCGGCGGTGTGGTACGTCGGAAGCGTGATCAGGTGGTGGAAGATACCGGCTTCGCGCGACGCATCGGCCTGGAAGGTGCGGATCTTCTCGTCGGCGATCTTGGCCAGTTCGCTGTCGTCGTACTCGGCGCTCATCAGTTGGCCGCGCTCGTAGGCCGACACGTCCTTGCCGGCTTCCTTCATTGCGTCATACACCTGCTGACGGAAGTTCAGCGTCCAGTTGAACGACGGGCTGTTGTTGTACACCAGCTTGGCGTTCGGGATGACCTTGCGGATTTCATTGACCATGCCGCCGATCTGGCCGATGTGCGGCTTTTCGGTTTCGATCCACAGCAGGTCGGCGCCGTTTTGCAGCGAGGTGATGCAATCCAGCACGCAGCGTGCTTCGCCCGTGCCAGCGCGGAACTGGAACAGGTTGCTCGGCAGGCGCTTCGGACGCAGCAGCTTGCCGTCGCGCTTGATGACGACGTCACCGTTGCCCAGTTGGTCGGCCGACAGCTCTTCGCAGTCGAGGAACGCGTTGTATTGGTCGCCCAGGTCGCCCGGCGTGTTCGTCACGGCAATCTGCTTGGTCAGGCCGGCGCCCAGCGAATCGGTACGGGCAACGATGATGCCGTCGTCCACGCCCAGTTCCAGGAACGCGTAGCGAATGGCGCGAATCTTGGCGAGGAAGTCTTCGTGCGGCACGGTGACCTTGCCGTCCTGGTGGCCGCACTGCTTCTCGTCCGACACCTGGTTTTCGATCTGGATGCAGCATGCGCCCGCTTCGATGAACTGCTTGGCCAGCAGGTACGTTGCTTCGGCGTTACCGAAACCAGCGTCGATGTCGGCGATGATGGGCACGACGTGGGTGACGTGGTTGTCGATCTTTTCCTGGATGGCGGCCTTGGCAGCGGCGTCCTTGGCAGCGTCCAGCTCGCGGAACAGGCCGCCCAGTTCACGGGCGTCGGCCTGGCGCAGGAAGGTGTACAGCTCGCGAATCAGCGCGCTCACGGAAGTCTTCTCGTGCATCGACTGGTCCGGCAGCGGGCCGAACTCGGAGCGCAGTGCGGCCACCATCCAGCCTGACAGGTACAGGTAGCGGCGCTCGGTGCTCTTGAAGTGCTTCTTGATGGAGATCATCTTCTGCTGGCCGATGAAACCGTGCCAGCAACCCAGGGACTGCGTGTACTTGGCCGGATCAGCATCGTAGGCGGCCATGTCGGCGCGCATGATCTTGGCGGTGTACTTGGCGATGTCCAGGCCCGTCTTGAACTTGTTCTGGGCACGCATGCGGGCAGCGTACTCGGGGTTGATGGCGTTCCATGCGCTGCCGTGGTTCTCTTTCAAACCGGCAACTGCCTTGATGTCGTCTTGATACTGGGCCATGTGAATTTCCTAGGAAGAAAGCGCGTTTAAGAAGAAAGGGTTGCGTGTGCGGCTACGGATGTCGAAGCAAGCAGCGTGGACTTATTGTAGGGCGTTCTTGATGCGTCGCAGCAAGGTCTTATATAAGACATAAGAGTTAGTTTTTCTTTATTTTTCAATGAGATAGGCGGTAAATTTTGCGATGCGAAATGCGTTTTCAGGAAACGAAAAGGCGGTGCTGGGGAAGTTCGGGGCAAATTCCGTAATGTGAAACGCGCTTTCAGGTGTCGGAGGCAGGGGCGAGCGCGGATGGATCGAGCAGTGATCGCTTGGGGGGATCAGGTGGACGTCAGCCGACGAACAGTGTCATGAGCCAGCGCAGCAACGCGTGGCTGTCTTCGTGACCACTCCTACGCCATCTCGCCCAGTCGGCGACTGATGGCGCAAACGCCTTTGACTTGCCTCGCCGGTAGGTCTGTGTATATGATTCATATACGTTTCATATACAAGGAATAGCATGGGCATTGTAAATATCGACGACGACCTGCACGACCAGATACGCAAAGCGAGTGTCGTGTCGTGTCGATCGATCAACGCGCAAGCGGCCTTCTGGATCAAGATTGGCCTGTTGTGCGAAATGAATCCGACACAGAGTTTCAACGAGATCGTTGCTTGTGAACTGCGAGCAGCCGGCGTTGTGCCACAAGCGGTCAAGGTCGCTTCGACATGACCAAGCGACCGGAGGAAATCGCATTGCTGGCGGAGTCAGGCAAGTTGCTGGCGGATGTGTTTGGCTATTTGGATCGGCTCAGTTTGATCGGCATGTCAACCATGCTGGTCAACGATCTGGTCGATAGCTTCATCGTGAATGAGCTCAACGCGCGCCCGGCAAGCAAAGGGCAGTACGGGTACGCCTACGCCCTGAATGCTTCCACCAACCATGTGGTTTGCCACGGTGTTCCATCCACGGATGAGATCTTGCAAAGTGGGGATATCGTCAACTTCGATATCACGTTAGAAAAGAACGGCTATATCGCAGATTCCAGCAAAACATATCTTGTTGGAGAGGTATCGCCGCTGGCCAAACGCCTCGTGCAAGTGACCTACGAAGCGATGTGGAAAGGAATCCGGGCAGTGCGTCCTGGCGCCAGGCTTGGAGATGTGGGGCATGCCATCGAGCGACACGCTCGGAGAAACGGTTATTCAGTCGTCAGGGAATATTGCGGGCATGGCATCGGGCGTGAAATGCACGAGCCTCCCGAAGTGCTGCATTGGGGGAAACCGCAAACGGGTCTGGTGTTACGCGAAGGCATGGTGTTCACCATCGAACCGATGATCAACCAGGGACGGCATGCCGTCCGAACCGAAGAAGACGGCTGGACGGTCGTCACGCGCGATGGGCAACTGTCCGCGCAATTCGAGCACACCATAGCCGTCACCAAAAACGGCGTACGGGTCCTGACGTTGCGCTCCGAGGAAAAGGTGCTGAACTGACGACTACGACTCCGCAGCCGAATTCAGCCAGCGGATCATCAGCCCCCCAGGAATCGGCGACGGATCTCTTGTTTGTCTAGATCAGCGTCGAATCGTCATCAGAGAAGTCATTGCTGCTCAAGTCCGTATCGTCGATCAGGCCGAGGTTGTCGCCGCGCGAGACGGTGTTGCCATTGCTATTGCCGCTGTTGCCTTCGTAGTAGTTGTTGATGACCGTTTCCGTGGGTGAGCCCATCAGCGGTTGCTGACCGAGGAAGCCACCGCCGCTGTTGTGGTGGAACAGGTTCTCGATGCCCTGGAACAGGAACGCGCCGCCGGCCACGCCCGCCGCCGTGGTGGCAATGCTGCCGAGCGTGCTGCCAAAGCCGCCACTCAGAAAGCCCGAGCGGGCAGGTTGTGCCGGTGCAGGCTGGGCTGCAGCAGGCATTGGCATGGGGGCTGCCTGTTGCGGCGCGAACCCCTGGTTCGGCGCAGCGCTGCTGGCATGGCTGCCCCAGTTGTTGGCCGCGTCCATAAAGGACGTGCTGCGGCCGGCCTGCGCGGCCTGCAACTGGTTCTGCAGCGTGGCGATTTGCGTCTGGGCCGATGCCAACGCCTGGTCGAGCAGCATGGCGCGCTGGACCAGCAGATAGGCGGCGTCCGGCTGGCGGGCCGCGGCTTCCAGAATGCGGGCTTCGGCCTGCGGGTCCTTGGCCCCGGCGCGCGCCTGCGTCAATTGGGCGAGGAAGGTCTCCAAAGCTTGCAGTTCTTGCGGGGACATGGCGTTTTTCCTATCCGGGTGGTGGTGTGCGACGTGCGCAGGTTAGGAGCGGAGTCTTAAGCGAGCATTAAAGCCGCCTCTACGCTTGTGTAACGGCCTGTAACCCTAGGATGCCGTTCGATACTGGCTCGGGTTGGCGCCCGACACTTTGCGCATCAGGCGCCGGAGCGCGGTGGCGTCTTCATAGCCCACCGCCTCGGCCACGCTCTCGATGGTCAGGCGGCTCGACTCGATCAGCATGCGCGCGCGGTTGAGCCGCACGCTCTGGACCAGCGCCAGGGTGCTCTTGCCGGTGGCCTCTCGCACGTGCCGCGACAACGTTCTTGGCGACATGGCGAATTCTTCGGCCAGCGTCTGCACGCTGGGCGGATTCGGCAATGCGGTTTCGATGCGCCCCACCAGTCGGGCAATCAACGCATTGCCGTTGGCCAGCATGGCGGGCACGACAAACGGGGCCTGCGCGTGCCGCCCGTCGATGAGCAGCACGCGCCCGACGGCATCGGCCAGCGCCACGCCAAATCGCGTGCGCAGCAGGTGCAGCATCAGATCGGTCTGCGCAAAAGCCGCGCCGGCGGTGCTCACGGGGCCGTCTGCGCAGACCATGCGGTCGGCATCGACCGTGCACGCGGGTTCCAACTGCCGCAGCGTTGCCGCCAGCCACCACGAGGTCGTGACCGTGCGCCCCGGCAGCAACCCCGCTGCCTGCAACAGGAAGACCGCTGAGCAAGATGCCGCCACCTGGCCACCCGCTGCGACATGCGCGACAAGGGCACGCGATGCCCGCTGCGCATCTTCGTGCCCCAGACGCGCGGCGATTGCGCTGGCATCGTCGATGCCCAACCCCGGCACGATCCAAGTGCCGCCATCGGGGCGCGGCCGCTTTGGCAGCGCCGTCGCGTCGATCTGCATGCCGCTGCTCAACCGCACGCTGGGGCCATCTGCTGACAGGACGCGCCACGTCGGGCGTGCCGTCTTCACGCGTGGCGCCAGCATCGACGCCGCATGCAGGACATCCAGCGTGGCGGCCACGCTGGTCGCATAGGCCCCGGACAGTACCAGGATGGTGAAATCCGCCATGACCGAAAACGCCTCAAAAACGTCAAATTCGACACTCGAAGTGTAGCGGCCACAGGCGTCCAATGCTGGCATTCCAACCGCACGCAAGGTGGCCTGCATGCCGAACATCGTCGTCAAGATTCCCGCAGAGACCTTTGGAGGCGCCGTGCGCGCAGAGCTTGCCCGGCGCGTTGCCGCCGCTGCCGCGCATGCGGAGCAGATTCCGGACGACCCGCGCAAGCGCTTCTCGACCTGGGTCGTGATCGAAGAGGTGGGTGCCGCGATGTGGACGTGCGGCGGCGTGGATGTTTCTGCGCAGATCGTGCCGTGCATGGCGATCGCCTACGTGCCGGCTGGCGTGCTGGATGCCCATGCCCGAGCGCTGTTCGTGCAGGGGATGCACGATGCCTTCGCGCAAGCCTTGCCCGCCGGAGACGGGCGGCGTTTGGTGACTTCCGTAATGCTGCATGACGTGGCCGACGGCATGTGGGGTGTCAACGGCGCACTGTGGACGCTGCCCGACTTCGCCCAGGCATCCGGCTATGTGCACCTTCGGCATGTGGTTGCCGAGGTTCATCAACCTCGGCAGGAGCCCACGCCATGAACGATCACCTCGAAGACTTCGCGCGCCGCGAGATCACGCTTGAAGGTGTGACCAAAACGGTCTACGTGGCCGGCACGGGCCCGGCCGTGATCGTCATGGCTGAGATGCCCGGTATCAGCCCGCACGTTGCACGGTTCGCGCGCTGGGTGCGCGATGCCGGCCTGACGGTCTACATGCCGTCTTTGTTCGGGCGCGACGGTGCCGTGCCAGAGGCGGATGCCGGTGCGGAGGTCTTCCGGCGCGCCTGCGTCAGTGCTGAGTTCCGCGCCTTCGCGGCCAACCAGTCGAGCCCCGTTACGCAATGGCTGCGGGCGTTGGCGCGACTGGCGCACGCGGAGTGTGGTGGCGCCGGCGTCGGCGCCATCGGCATGTGCTTCACCGGCAATTTCGCGCTCACGATGATGTTGGAGCCGGCCATGCTGGCGCCGGTACTGTGCCAGCCGTCGCTGCCGCTCAATGATCCGGGCGGGATCGAGATCGCGTCGGAGGAAGTCGCCGCCGTGCGCCAGCGGCTGGAGCGGGAAGACCTGACCGTGCTGGCCTACCGGTTCGCAGGCGACCGCTTCTGCAGGGCGCAGCGCTTTGCGGCGTATGCCGAGGCGCTGGGTGATCGCTTCGTGGCGCGGGTGCTGCCCGACGGCGCCGCCCATCCGAATCCGCCGCCGTTCTTCGCGCAGCACGTGGGGTGCCCGCATAGCGTCGTGACCGCGCATCTGATCGATGCTGCGGGAGAGCCAACGCTGGCCGCGCGCGACGAGATCCTGTCGTTCTTCCGGCGGCGTCTTCTGTAACCGGTGCCGCAAGCGCCTTTGCGCGCACCCGGCGGCATGTCCCTGGTGTAAACCCAGGGGCTCTCTTACGGCAAATTACTTTACAACTAAACTATTCATGACTAATGTAATAACGCATCGAACGCGGAGTCGTCATGAAGATCGTCTGTATTGGTGGTGGGCCGGCTGGCCTCTATTTCGCCCTGCTGATGAAGTTGCAGGATCCGTCCCACGACGTCACGGTGGTCGAACGCAACCGGCCGTATGACACCTTCGGCTGGGGCGTGGTCTTTTCCGACCAGACGCTGGGCAACCTGCAGCGCGCCGATGCGAAGAGCGCCGCGCAGATCCTCGACGCCTTCAACCATTGGGACGACATTGAAGTCCACATCCGCGGCCAGGTGGTGCGCTCTGGCGGCCACGGCTTCTGCGGCATTGGCCGCAAGCGGCTGCTCAACATCCTGCAGGCGCGCTGCGAGGAAGTGGGCGTCAAGCTCGTCTTCGAGACCGACGTGCAGGATGACACCGCCTATGCCGACGCCGATCTCATCATCGCCAGCGACGGCCTGAACAGCCGCATCCGCACCAAGTACGCTGCCACGTATCAACCCGATATCGATACGCGCCGCTGCCGCTTTGTCTGGCTCGGCACGCACAAGCTGTTCGAGGCGTTCACGTTCGCCTTTGAAGAAACCGAGCACGGCTGGTTCCAGGCGCACGCCTATCGCTTTGACGACAACACCTCTACTTTCATCGTCGAGACGCCCGAAGAGGTGTGGCAAAAGGCCGGTCTGGAGACGATGGAGAAGGAAGACGCCATCGCCTTCTGCGAGCGCCTGTTCGCCAAGTACCTCGACGGGCACAAGCTGATGTCCAACGCGAGCCACCTGCGTGGCTCGGCGCAATGGATTCGCTTCCCACGCGTGGTGTGCCGGCATTGGGTGCACATCAACGCGCAGAACACCCCGGTCGTGTTGATGGGCGATGCCGCCCACACCGCGCACTTCTCGATCGGCTCGGGCACCAAGCTGGCACTGGAAGATTCGATTGAGCTCGCGCGCTGCATCGGCCAGCAACCGGGCGACCTGAAGGGGGCGCTCGAACACTACGAAGCCGTGCGCAGCGTGGAAGTGCTGCGCATCCAGAACGCCGCGCGCAACTCGACCGAGTGGTTCGAGAACGTTTCGCGCTACGCCAACTTGCCGACCGAGCAGTTCGCGTATTCGCTGCTCACGCGCAGCCAGCGCATCAGCCATGAAAACCTGCGCCAGCGCGACAAGGCCTATCTCGAATCTTTCGAAGACTGGATTGCCGAGCAGGCCGGTGCGCGCCGCGCGCCCGAGCATGGCCCGGTGCCGCCGATGTTCACGCCCTTTACCGTGCGCGGCGTGACGCTCAAGAACCGCGTGGTCGTGTCGCCGATGGCGCAGTACTCGTGCGTGGACGGGCAGCCTGCCGACTACCACCTCGTACATCTGGGCGCGCGCGCCATGGGCGGTGCGGGGCTGGTGATGGCCGAGATGACTTGCGTGTCGCCAGACGCGCGCATCACCCCGGGCTGCCCGGGTTTGTGGGATACGGCGCAAAGCGAAGGCTGGGCGCGCATCGTCCGGTTCGTGCACGCCAACAGCGATGCGAAGCTCGGCGTCCAGTTGGGGCACGCGGGTGCGAAGGGTTCAACGCGCGTGGCGTGGGAAGGCATCGACCTGCCGTTGGAAGACGGCAACTGGCCGCTCATCTCGGCATCGCCACAGCAGTATCTGGATGGCGTGAGCCAGTGGTCCCGCGCCATGACGCGCGAAGACATGGACCGCGTGCGCGATGATTTCGTCCATTCCGCACGGCTGGCTGCCGTGGCCGGCTTCGACTGGCTGGAGCTGCATTGCGCGCACGGCTATCTGCTGTCGTCGTTTATCTCGCCGCTGACCAACCAGCGCAATGATGAATACGGCGGCTCGCTGGAGAACCGGCTGCGCTTCCCGCTCGAAGTCTTTCGCGCCGTGCGCGAGGTGTGGCCGCAAACCAAGCCGATGTCGGTGCGCATTTCCGCGCACGACTGGGTGGAAGGCGGCATCACGCCGGACGACGCGGTGACCATCGCGCGCATCTTCAAGGCAGCGGGGGCGGACATGATCGACTGCTCGTCGGGCCAGGTCAGCAAGAAGGAGCAGCCGGTGTACGGCCGCATGTTCCAGACGCCGTTTGCCGACCGCGTGCGCAACGAAGCGGGCATCGCGACCATCGCCGTGGGCGCGATCTCCGAGGCGGATCATGTCAACAGCATCATCGCCGCCGGCCGTGCCGACCTGTGCGCCGTGGCGCGCCCGCACCTGGCCAACCCGGCCTGGACGCTGAACGAAGCCGCGCGCATCGGCTACCTCGATATGCCGTGGCCCAAGCAATACCGCGCGGGCAAGCTGCAGCTCGAACGCAATCTGGAGCGCGAACGCGCCATGGCGGCGCAGGCGGCGGGGCTCTCGCCGCTGGAGCAGGCCAACCGCATGCAGGGGGTCTGACATGACGATGCTGGCAGGGCGCCATGCCGTTGTGACTGGCGCGGGTCGTGGCATCGGAGCGGCCATTGCCGCACAACTGGCCGCGCAAGGTGCCACGCTCACGCTGATGGGCCGCAACGCCGCCATATTGGAAGCGGCGGCCAAGACGCTGCCGGACAGCGCTCGCGCGCAAGTCGTCACCTGCGACGTGACGGATGCGGCGAGCGTATCGGCGGCCTTCGAGTTGGCGCGAGGTGGTCTCGGCCCGATCTCGATCCTCGTCAACAACGCCGGCCAGGCCGAGAGCGCACCGTTTGCCAAGACCACGCTCGACCAGTGGCAGCGCATGCTGGCCGTCAACCTGACTGGCACCTTTTTGTGCACGCAGGCTGCGCTGGCCGATGTGCAGGCTTCGGGGCATGGCCGCATCGTCAACATCGCCAGCACGGCGGGGCAGCGCGGCTATGCATATGTGTCGGCCTATGTGGCGGCCAAGCATGGCGTGATCGGCCTTACGCGCTCGCTGGCGCTGGAGCTGGCCACACGCGGCGTGACCGTCAACGCAGTGTGCCCCGGCTATACCGAAACGGACATCGTGCGCGAGAGCATCGACCGTATCGTCGCGCGCACGGGCCGCAGTGCCGAGCAAGCGCTCGCCGAGCTGGTCAAGGGCAACCCGCAGGGCCGGCTGGTGACGCCGGACGAGGTGGCCAATGCCGTGGCGTGGCTGTGTTCGGACGGCGCCTCGTCCATCACCGGCCAGGCCATCTCGGTTTCCGGTGGGGAGGTCATGTGAACAAGCCTCGCAAGACCGCCCTTGCTGCGCGTGCCTCCGGCTATCAAAAGGTCGTGCAGGCGCTGGGCGACGAACGCATCGGCCTGGAAGCCCGCGCGCATGTGGACGACCACATGGACGTAAAGATCTGGCTGCGCCTGCTGGCGTGCAGCACGCAGATCGAGCAGCAGATCCGCCAGCGCCTGCGCCTGCGCTTCAACACCACGCTGCCGCGCTTCGATTACCTGGCCCAGCTCGACCGCCACCCGGACGGCCTGCGCATGAATGTGCTGTCGCGCTACCTGATGGTGACCGGCGGCAATGTGACCGGCTTGACCGACCAGTTGGAGAAGGAAGGCCTTGTCAAACGCGAGGCGGATCCGGATGATCGCCGATCCTTTCGCGTGCTGCTGACGGAAGCCGGCCGCCGCCACTTTGCTGAAATGGCCGCCGAACATGAACGCTGGTTAATCGAAATGTTCGATGGCCTGGGCATCGCCAACAAGGACGCGCTATATGCGCAGCTCGGCCACCTGCGCGTGCACTTGGCGCAGCGCGAGGTTGAGCTGGACGCCCGCGACGATCAACTCTCTACGAACCCGACCAAACCATGACCGACCGCATCGACCCGGCTCTCGTGGCCGGCAACCGCCGCCCGCTCGCGGGCTATCAAGCCAAGCATTTTCTGTGGAGTGTGGAAGGCGGCGTTGCCACCATCACGCTCAACCGGCCGGAGCGCAAGAACCCGCTCACGTTTGATTCGTACGCCGAGCTGCGCGATCTGTTCCACCAGCTCAAGTGGGCCGATGACATCAACGTCATCGTTCTGGCCGGCGCGGGCGATAACTTCTGCTCCGGTGGTGACGTGCACGAAATCATCGGCCCGCTGGTGCACCTGAAGGCGCCGGAACTGCTGATGTTCACGCGCATGACCGGTGAGCTGGTGAAGACGATGCGCGCGTGCCCGCAGCCAATCGTCGCCGCCATTGATGGCGTGTGCGCCGGCGCTGGCGCCATTTTGGCGATGGCGTCCGACCTGCGCCTGGGCACCGCACGCAGCAAGACGGCTTTCCTCTTCAACCGCGTTGGCCTCGCTGGCTGCGATATGGGCGCATGCGCGATCCTGCCGCGCATCATCGGCCAGGGCCGCGCGAGCGAACTGCTCTACACAGGCCGCTCGATGGGTGGTGAGGAGGGCGAGCGCTGGGGCTTCTTCAACCGCCTGTGCGACCCCGCCGAGGTGCTGACGCAGGCGCAGGCCTTGGCCGCCGATCTGGCTGCCGGCCCGACCTTCGCCAACGGCATCACCAAGACCATGCTGCATCAGGAATGGACCATGACGATTGAACAGGCGCTGGAAGCCGAGGCTCAGGCGCAGGCGATCTGCATGCTGACCGAAGACTTCTCGCGTGCTTACCACGCGTTCGTCGCCAAGCAAAAACCGGTGTTTGAGGGCAACTGACATGAGCGACAAGGATTATCTGCAATGGCCGTTCTTTGACGACAAGCACCGCCAGCTCGAAGCGGAGTTGGACGCCTGGGCGACCCAACATATCCCGCACGACCACGGCCCCGATGTCGATGCCGAATGCCGCGCGTTGGTGAAATCGCTGGGACAGGCCGGCTGGCTGCGCCATGCGGTGGGCGGCACAGCAAATGGTGGCGCGGGCGAGACCATCGACACGCGCGCCATCTGCTTGATCCGCGAAACACTCGCGCGCCATTCCGGCTTGGCCGATTTCGCCTTTGCGATGCAGGGGCTGGGCTCGGGCGCCATTTCTTTGCATGGCACGCCCGAGCAGCGCGAGCGCTATCTGACCAAGGTTGCGCGCGGTGAGGCCATCTCCGCATTCGCGCTGTCCGAGCCTGATGCCGGTTCCGACGTGGCCGCCATGGCCTGCGCCGCGCGTGAAGATGGCGACAGCTATGTGCTCGACGGCGAGAAGACCTGGATCTCCAACGGCGGCATTGCGGATTTCTATGTCGTTTTCGCACGCACTGGCGAGGCGCCGGGCGCGCGCGGTATCAGTGCCTTCATCGTCGAGGCTGGCACGCCAGGTTTCGAGATTGCCGAGCGCATCGATGTGATTGCGCCGCACCCGCTCGCGCGCCTGCGCTTCACCAATTGCCGCATCCCGGCCAGCCAGCGCGTGGGCGCGGCGGGCGAGGGCTTCAAGGTGGCAATGCGCACGCTGGATGTGTTCCGCACGTCCGTGGCCGCCGCCGCGCTCGGTTTTGCGCGCCGTGCACTGGACGAGGCACTGACACGCGCCACCACGCGCAAGATGTTCAACGGCGTGCTGGCCGACTTCCAGCTCACGCAGGCCAAGCTCGCGCAAATGGCCACCGCCATCGACAGCGCCGCGCTGCTCACCTACCGTGCCGCATGGCAGCGCGACCAGGGCCGCACTGTCACGCGTGAAGCCGCCATGGCCAAGATGACCGCCACCGAAAACGCGCAACAGGTGATCGACGCCGCCGTGCAGATGTGGGGCGGCCTGGGCGTGGTGAGCGAGCAGCCGGTCGAGCGCCTTTACCGCGAGATTCGCGCGCTGCGCATCTACGAAGGTGCGACCGAAGTGCAGCAACTGATCATCGCGCGCGACCTGCTGCGCGCGGCAGCACCCACCAAGCCCTGAATACGCCAAAGCCAGAGACGGAGATCTCGCCATGCCCAGCGCCCATATCGACACCTTTGCTCGCGACCGCCTGCCCCCGGCGGAACTGCAGCCGGTCTACCGTTTCGACCTGCCGGCACTGCAGTTTCCAGCGCAGCTCAATTGCGCGACGGAACTGCTCGACCGCCGTGTCGCCGCAGGCGAGGGCGATCGTCTCTGCATCCAGGCCCCCGGCGTGCGCTGGACGTATGCCGATCTGCAGGAACACGCCAACCGCATCGCGAACGTGCTTGTGCACGAGTTGGGCGTGGTGCCGGGCAACCGCGTGCTGCTGCGCTCGCCCAACAGCCCCATGCTGGCGGCGTGCTGGTTTGCCGTGATGAAGGCAGGTGCGATTGCCGTGACGACCATGCCGCTGCTGCGCGCCAAGGAGCTTGGGCAGATTCTGGACAAGGGCGAGGTCGGTTTCGCGCTGTGCGATGCGCGGCTGATCGACGAGTTGCGTGATGCCGTAACTCAGTTGGCCAAGCCGATACACGTGCGCTGCTTTCACGATGACACCCCCGACGGCCTGGAAGCCGCGATGGCGCGGCAGCCGGCCACCTTCACCAACGTCAACACCGCAGCCGACGACACCTGCCTGCTCGCTTTCACCTCTGGTACCACCGGCGTGCCTAAGGCTACGATGCACTTTCATCGCGACATCATGGCCATCTGCGCCTGTTGGCCGCCGCACGTGCTGAAGGCCCGCGCCGACGATATCTTCATCGGCAGCCCGCCGATGGCGTTCACGTTCGGGTTGGGGGGGCTGCTGTTGTTTCCGATGAGCGTGGGTGCGTCAACGGTGCTGCTGGAAAAGGCTTCGCCCAACGATTTGGTGGATGGCATCCGTGCCTTCGGCGCCACGGTGTTGTTCACCGCGCCGACCACCTACCGCAACATTGCTGCGCGCGGAGAAGAACTGCGGGCCACGCCGCTGCGTCGCTGTGTGTCGGCCGGTGAAGCGTTGCCGGCCGCCACGCGCGCACTGTGGAAGCAGGCCACCGGCATCGAGCTGATCGACGGCATCGGTGCAACTGAGATGCTGCACATCTTCATCTCCGCCGCAGACGAGAACGTGCGCCCCGGCGCGACCGGCAAGGCCGTCCCTGGCTATGTCGCGCGCGTGGTGGACGACCAAGGCAACCCCGTGCCGCAGGGCACGGTCGGCCGCTTGGCCGTCCAGGGTCCGACCGGCTGCCGCTACCTCGCCGACGACCGCCAGCGCGCCTACGTCAAGAACGGCTGGAACCTTACCGGCGATGCCTACGTGATGGACGAGGAAGGCTATTTCCACTACCACTCGCGCACCGACGACATGATCATCTCGTCGGGCTACAACATCGCTTCCCCCGAGGTGGAAGATGCGCTGATGCTGCACCCGGCCGTGGCCGAGTGCGGCGTGATCGGCGTGCCGGATGAGGAGCGTGGCCAGATCGTCAAGGCCTTCGTGGTGCTGCGCCCGGGCCACGAGCCGGGGCCGGAGATGGTCAAGACGCTGCAGGACTTCGTCAAGCAGACGGTGGCACCGTACAAGTACCCGCGTGCCATCGAGTTTCGTCCGGCTCTCCCGCGCAGTGAAGTCGGTAAGCTGTTGCGCTACCGACTGCGCGAGAACGACAAACCATGAGTTACCACTTCGAGCGCGCCACGCGCATCCGCTTTGCCCACTGCGATCCGGCCGGCATCGTGTACTTTCCGCAGTACCTAGTGCTGTTCAACGGGCTGGTCGAAGACTGGTTTACCGATGGCCTGGGGATCTCGTATGCCAACATGCTCGGCCCGCGCCGCATCGGCCTGCCCATCGTCAAGCTGCACTGCGAGTTCAGCGCCATCAGCCGCATGGGCGACGACGTGCAGTTCAAGCTGAAGCTGGAGCGGTTGGGCAACGCGTCCTTGTCACTGGCGCTCGACTGTTGGGCCGGCGACGAGCAGCGCGTGCACTCGCAGCAGGTGCTGGTGTTTACCGATCTCAACACGCATCGCGCGATTGCGGTGCCGCCCGACGTGCGGGAGGCATTGGCCGCGAGCGTTCAACAATAAAAGCCAAAGGAACCAAACCATGCAAGCTCTTCTCCCTCCCGGCTGGCCACGTCCGAAAGGCTACGCCAACGGCGTGTCAGCACGCGGACGCATGATCTTCGTGGCTGGCATGATCGGCTGGGATGCGCAAAGCGTGTTCCACACCGATGACCTCGCAGGCCAGGTACGCCAGGCGCTGCAGAACATCGTCGAGGTGCTGGCCGAGGGCGGTGCCAAGCCTGAACATATCGTGCGCATGACCTGGTACGTGACCGACCGACGCGCCTATGTGGCCGCCTACCCCGAGATCGGCAAGGCATTCCGCGAGCTGATCGGCAATTTCAATATCGCCATGACGGCGGTGGAGGTGGCGGCGCTGGTGGAGGATCGCGCCAAGGTGGAGATTGAAGTAACGGCGGTGGTGCCGGACTGAAACAAAAACGGCGCTCCGCTATGAACGGAGCGCCGTCGGCCGACGCAAGACTTCAAGCTGCGCTCATGGTTCGTTCCGCAGATACCCTTCCTTGCTCGGATCGGGCATGAAGTACGTCACGATCAGCGACACCGCACACAGCGCAGTCACGTACCAGTAGAACGTCGGTTCGGTGCCGGCCTGCTTGAACCACAGGGCGACGTATTCGGCCGAGCCGCCGAACAACGCGTTGGCAATCGCATACGACAGGCCCACGCCCATGGCGCGTACTTCCGGCGGGAACATCTCGGCCTTGATCAGGCCGCTGATCGACGTGTAGAAGCTGACGATGGCCAGGGCCACCGTGATCAGACCGAACGCCGCATACGGGCTCGACACTGTGGCCAGCGCATGCATGAGCGGCACCGTGCCCAGCACCGAGAACACGCCGAACAGCAGCATCGAATTGCGGCGGCCAATGCGGTCGGACAGCGCACCGAAGGCCGGCTGCAACAGCATGTAGACGAACAGCGCCACCGTCATCACGTTGGAGGCCGTCTTGGTGTTCATGCCCGCCGTGTTGACGAGGTACTTCTGCATGTACGTCGTGAACGTGTAGAAGATCAGCGAACCGCCGGCGGTAAAGCCGATCACGCGCAGGAACGCCCCCTTGTGCTGCCAGGCGCCACGGATCGTGCCCGCGTGCTCTGCCTTGCGCGACGCGGTGGTCTGCGTTTCTTGCAGCGACCGGCGCAGGTACAGCGCGATCAGCGCCGTCAGCGCGCCCACCACGAACGGAATGCGCCAGCCCCATGCCTTCAGTTCGGCGGTGGTCAGCAACTGCTGCAGGATCACCAGCACGAGCAGCGCGCACAACTGGCCGCCGATCAGCGTCACGTACTGGAACGACGCGAAGAAGCCGCGCCGGCCCTTGAGCGCCACCTCGCTCATGTAGGTTGCGCTGGTACCGTATTCCCCGCCGACCGACAGGCCCTGGAAAAGGCGCGCAACCAGCAGCAGGAACGGCGCCAGCGCACCGATCTGCGCGTAGGTCGGTACCACGGCGATGACCAGCGAGCCGCCGCACATCATCAGCACCGAGATCATCATCGCGGTACGCCGGCCGCGCTTGTCGGCAATGCGGCCGAACAGCCAGCCGCCGATCGGCCGCATCAGGAAGCCCGCCGCAAACACGCCGGCCGTGTTCAGAAGCTGGGTCGTCTGGTTGCCGCTGGGGAAGAACGCCGGCGCGAAGTATAGCGAGCAGAATGCGTAGACGTAGAAGTCGAACCACTCGACCAGATTGCCCGACGACGCCCCAACGATGGCGAAGATGCGGCGTCGGGTGTCGTGCGGGTCGACCACTTGGCTGTTGGCGGTGATGTCCATGGAAGCGTCTCTGGGTTGAATGTTCTTGTTGAGCAGGGCGTGGCCTGATCCTCAAGATTGTAGCGACATGTGGCGCATTGCCACGCCCCGGAATTGCCCCGATGGCTGAGACGGATCGTTGCCGAGCGTACGTGTAGCCGGGCGCGACAGCGTGCTTTGGGTTACGCAGAAATGGGTACGCTCGCCCTTTGTGGTTGGGGGCAGCGTACAGTCAACGCGCCCCCAGTCGCATGTTGAACACCACCCGCAGCCCCAGCGCCACCAGCGACCCTGCCGTGCAGAACGCCATCAGCCCCGGCCAGCGCGCGGTGGTCCACGCCAGGCTTGCGCCATAGGCGCCCACCGACATGCCGATAAACAGCGCGGTCATGAACACCGCGTTGATGCGGCTGCGCGCTTCCGGTGCCAGCGCGTAGATGATGGTTTGGTGCGACACCAGCGCCGCCTGCACGCCCACGTCGAAGACCAGCGTGCCGATCACGATGGCGATGAGCGACTGCGGGGTTAGCGCCATTGCCGCAAACGTCACGGCCATCAGCAGCGCGCCGCCCACCACGATGTGGCCCGGTGCCACGCGGCCGGACAGGCGTCCGGCAATGCTCGCGCCCAGGGCCCCGGCTGCGCCTGCCAGCCCCAGCAGGCCGGCTTGCCCCGTCGACAACCCCAGCGAACTCGTCAGGTGCAGCGTCACTGTTGACCAGAAGCCCGAGAACGCAATACCGATGAATGCCTGCGTGACTGCCGCCGCCCGCAGCCGCGGATGCTGCATGAACAGCGTGCCCAGCGAGCGCAGCAGCGTGAAGTACGGCTGCCGCGTGGCCGGCGTCACGCCAAAGTGGGCCGCGCGCACGGCCACCGCCAACCCGACGATCGCCACCGCCGATACCCCGAATGCCGCGCGCCAGCCGAAGTGGTCTGCCACGATGCCGCTGAACACGCGCGAGCTGACGATGCCAATCAGCAGGCCCGTCATCACCGTGCCGATGTTGCGATTGCGGTTGGCGTCCGTGCTGATGGCCGCGGCGCTGGGCACAAAGTCCTGCGCGATGGTGGCCGACAGCCCGATCGCAAAACCTGACGCCGCCAGCAGCGCCAGGTTGGGCGCCAGGCAACTGCCGATGAGCGCCAGCGTGAGCAGCACCGCCTTCCAGAGAATGACCAGGCGGCGGTCGTAGCGGTCGCCCAGCGGGCCAAAGAAGAAGATGCCGCTGGCGTACCCGGCCGCCGTAAGTGTCGGCAGCACGCCCAGCGCATGCGGTGCGATGTTCAGGTCGCGGCTGATGAGCCCGAGCAGCGGGTGGTTCAGGTAGATGCACGCCACGCTGATGCCGGCACCGGCCGTCAGCAGGCGGATCAGTCCTTGCGAATCGCGCGTGGCGGTGGTTGGCGCAGCGGGTATGGAAGACGAGGGGGGCACAGGCGAGGCCGGCATGGGAACCTCTTGGAGGACGGTTGCTGCATCGCAACGAAGCGGCGATGCTAGCAACTTTCCTCTTGGCGCGCAGACGGCCAATAACCTTGTTGCCCGTGGTGTCAGGCGTGCTTGCTGGTCGGGGCAGGCGCCGGCGCGGGGGCTTCTTCCACGTCCTCGCTGTGGCCGCCTTGCACGTCGTGGCCGGCGTTATCGATCCACAGGCGGGCGCGGTCTTCGCCCACGCGTGAAAGCTCCATGCGGTATTCGTAGCGGTCGGGACGGTACAGGCCCTGCAGCAGTTGCACGGGGCGCCCGCTCATCTCGCGCACGATGCGCTGCACGGAAAGCAGCGGCGCCCCCACGGCCACATCGAGATATTGCGCCGTAGCCACATCTGCCAGCCGCGCCGATACCACCTGCGATGCCCGATCGATGCGCACACCCGACGCCTCGATCAGCCGCAGCAAAGACTGGTTCGCCAGTCGCTCCAGCGTGAGCTTGCTGGTCACGTCCAGCGGCAGCCACGTGGTGATGAGCGCCATCGGCGAGTCTTCCAGATGGCGCACGCGCACGAGCTTCTTGATGGGCGTGCCGGATGCGACCTCCAGGCATTTGGCCTCGTCGGGCGGGGCCAGCACGTCTTCAAATTCGACGACAACGGCGGAAGTGCGCTCGCCCACGTCGATGATGTTCTGCAGCAGCGTCTGGCCGCTGCCCATTGCCATCGGAACATCGGGCTTGACCACGAAGGTGCCCATGCCGCGGTGGCGGCGCACCAGGCCTTCCTTGACCAGATAGTCGAACACGCGCCGCATCGTGACGCGCGATGCCCCGAACTGCCGGGCAAGCTCGATCTCGCCCGGCATTGGCCCGTCTCCGAATTTGCCTTCGAGAATCTGCTGGCGCAGGACGACGTAGATCTGGTGGTAAAGCGGTACCACGGCATCGGGCATGGCGGTCGTGGGTCCGGGCGTATGCGGCGAGGTCGGAAAGGGTGGCCGTCAGGAGGGAGCGGCCAAGCGCAAGAAGACTTGAAATGGACGGCCGAAAGCCGGCGTTCGCCCATTCATCCGCGACGATAGGGGGTTTTGGCTAACGTGTAAAGTTGTGTGTTACCCGTTGACGGCGAGCGTATCGCCGTTATCCGTCGGCTGATCCTTGCCATGGCCATAACGCGGGTTCGGCTCGCGCATCGAGTTCTTGGGCGCCACCGGTTCGCCTAACGCATTCACCAGCGCCACGTGAATCGGCGTCCCGGTTTCGCGATCACGCAATAGGATCGGGCCTTCGCCGTCGGGCGTGAGGTAGCGGTCGCCCCATTGCATCAGGGCCACGATGGCGGGCAGCAGGTCGACGCCCGCGCGCGTCAGCCGATACGCATCGCGAACACGGTCACCCGGCTCCTGATAGGGCACGCGGCGCAGGATGCCGTACGCCACCAGCACCTTCAGCCGCGACGACAGGATCGCCGTCGAGCACCCCGTGCGGCGCAAAAACTCATCAAACCGCGTCACACCCGAAAACGCCTCGCGCAGCACGAGCAGCGTCCATTTCTCACCGACGATCGACACCGCTGCCGCAATTGAGCAGGGCTCGTCCATTGACGTGACCAGTTCGGAAGCCGGCGGAATGGGGAGAGGTTTGGGTGTCTTCATGTGAAACAGGATAGATCACTAACTTTATTTGCAAAAGCCAGGGTTTCTGCTAAGCTGGGTTCAAATTAAGAAGTCAGGCGGCGATCCCGTGCTGGCGGTCAACAATAACGATCCATCGCGTGAGGAGATCCCCATGCTGTACACCATCCACCATTACCCCGCCGAATGGATCGACCGCTGGACCATGCACGACGGCTCCGTTGCCACCGTGCGTCCGATTCTGCCGCAAGACGCCCCGCTGGAGGCTGCCCTGGTCGAGGGGTTGTCGTCGGAGTCGCGCTATGCGCGCTTCCTGGTGGGCGGCGGGCGGCTCTCCGATGAGATGCTCGCCGCCTACACGCAAATCGACTACGTGAACCACATGGCGTTGATTGTGAGCGTGGCCTGCGCTGATGGCTCGGGCGAAGTCCTGATCGCCGACGGCCGCTTCGTCATCGAAGACGGCGTGGCGGAGTTCGCCATGCTCGTGGCCGACGCGTGGCAGGGCAAGGGCGTCGGCCGGCGCCTGTTTGCCACGCTGGTGCGCGCTGCGCGTGCGTCCGGCGCGCGCGAAGTCTTTGGCGAAGTGCTCTCTACCAACCGCCGCATGATCGGCTTGGCGCGCGACGCGGGCTTTCGTGTCGCCACCGTGCCGGGCGACGCCACCGTGTGCACCGTGCGCCTGCCGATGGCCCAGGCTGAAATGGCCGTCACGCCGTTCGCCTTCGCCTGATAACCCTTTGCGCGCGCCTGCACCCATGCAGGCGCGCTTACCGTGTGTCTCTTTCGCCGCCGCTGTGCGGCTTTTTTTTTGTCTGGCGAAATTGCACCGGCTACGACGCCAACTCGACCAGATCGAGGATCGAGCCGTCGCGCTTGAGCGTACCGAGCACCACCCCCGAATTGATCGACATCACCCCGGTCGCCCGGTGCAGACGGTTGACGACGAAATCGGAGAAATGGTCCAGATCCCGGGCCCGGACCATCAGCACATAGTTGGCCGAGCCCGTGATGATGTGCGCTGAGACCACCTCCGGCCAAGCCTGAATGGCCTGTACGAATGTCTCGTGCCAATTCGCCTCGTCCGGGCGCATCGACACCTGAACCATGGCTTCGAACTTGACGCCTAGCCGCCTCGGGTCGACGACACAGCGGTAGCGGTCGATGACCCCTTCTTCCTCCAGCAACTTCACGCGCCTGAAACATGCCGACGGCGAAAGCGATACCGCGTTGGCTAGATCTTGATTGCTGATGCGCCCGTCGTTTTCCAAGTGATGGAGGATGCGCATGTCCGTGCGGTCGAGCTTCATGGCGAAGAAATATTCGATGTTGGTGTGATGATTGAAAGAATCTACCTTATGTGGCGCATATCGGTCGAAATTTCGACGCACATTTCATAACTCCGTCGATAAACTGCCGCGCAGTCCCCATCCCGGCTTGGCGCCGGGCATCGGCCCCCTCCCGTCCGACCTATTTGCGCGTCATGTTCAAACACATTCCAGCCTATCCGGGTGACCCGATCCTCTCCTTGTTCCAGGCATTCCAAGCCGATTCCGCGCCCAGGAAAGTGAACTTGAGCATCGGCCTTTACCACGACGAAACAGGCGCCTTGCCTATTCTGTCCAGCGTTCGGAAGGTGGCGGCCAAGCTTGCGCAGCAACCTACTCCGCACGGCTATCTGCCAATGGAGGGGCTCGCGTCCTATCGCCTTGCGTTGCAGCAACTGGTGTTCGGGCCAGACTGCATGGCGCTGCGCGATGGGCGCATTGCAACGCTGCAGAGCGTCGGCGGCTCGGGGGCATTGCGCATCGGCGCCGAATTCCTCAAGCGGTACTTTCCGGACAGCGGTATCTGGCTGAGCGATCCCACCTGGGATAACCACCGCACGCTGTTCGCGGCTGCCGGCCTGGATGTCCACACTTACCCGTACTACGACGCCCAGCTCAATCGCATCCGCTTCGACGCCATGCTGGCGACGCTGCAAACCTTGCCGGCGCGCAGCGTCGTGCTGCTGCAGCCAAGCTGCCACAACCCGACCGGCATGGACCTTTCTCATCCGCAATGGCAGCAACTCATCGAGCTGGCGACGCAGCGTGGGCTGATTCCATTCCTGGACATGGCTTATCAGGGCTTCGGTGATGGTCTTGACGACGACGCCTGGCCGATCCGCGCCATGGTCGAAGCCGGCTTGCCCGTCATCGTCAGCAATTCCTTCTCGAAGAATTTCTCGCTCTATGGCGAGCGGTGCGGCGGGCTGTCGATCGTCTGCGCCAGCAAGGCCGAGGCGGATGCTGTCTTGAGCCAGATGCAGGCGGCCGTGCGCAAGAATTATTCAAGCCCGCCGCTGCACGGCGCACGCCTGGTTGCCACGGTCCTGAACGACCCGGCGCTCATGCAGGAGTGGGAGCAGGAAATCGCAGCCATGCGCGACCGGATCCGGCGCATGCGCGGCGCGCTCCGGCAACGGCTCGAAGACGCCTTGCCCGGGACGTCGTTCGAGTACCTGACGACGCAGCGGGGCATGTTCAGTTTTACGGGCCTGTCACCTGCGGCGGTCGACCGGCTGCGCACCGAACGCGGCGTGTACCTGCTGCGCTCCGGGCGTGCCTGCATGGCGGGCCTGAACGACGCCAACCTCGATTACGTCGCGGATGCCATGTGCGATGTGCTCGCACCTGCGACGGCCGCATAACGGCCCGACCCGCTGCCACCCACCAACGACGAGGCGCAGGCTTATCCGCCCGAAGGACAACACATGCCGGAAACCATTTCGACGGGCTTGCCCGAGCCAGGCCAGCCGTTTTCATGGGCGACCCACGCCAACGGGATGATGTTCACCGCGCACGGACCGGTCGACTCGACCGGCGCCATTGCCGGTGAAGACATTGCGGCGCAGGCGCGGCTGACCCTCGAGAACCTCGCCTCGGCGGTGGCGGCTGCGGGGGCACGCCTGGACGACGTCACCCAGGTGCTGATCTACATGAGTGACGCGAGTGACATGCCCGCCATCGATACCGAATACCGCAAGGTCTTCAAACCGCCGTATCCCAATCGTGCGTGTGTGGCGGTGAAAGGCTTCGCACATCCGGCCATGCGCATCGAACTCGTGGCCTACGTTGCGCTCCGACAGCCTGCTTCAACCGGCTGACGACCAGATCCCAATCGCGCAGGGTCCACAGGGCACTGCGTGCAAAAACCATCCCTGATCAAAAAAGGGAATACCACCAGGAGGAGACTTTATGAACCCGTCATGGAAACACGTGCTGCCGTGCGCAATCGGCCTTGGTCTGTGCGGCGCGGCCTCTGCGCAGACGACGACCCTGTACGGCATCGTCGACCAGAGCATCCGGTACACGACGCATGCGAGCGCTGCAGACAATAGCCTGCTGCAGTTGACCAACGGCGCCATCACCAACAGCCGATGGGGCCTGAAGGGCTCGGAAGACCTGGGCGGCAATCTCAAGGCGATCTTCCGGCTGGAAAGCGGCTTCGACCCGCAGTCGGGCAAGCTCAACGGCGGCACGCTATTCGGCCGCTATGCCTATGCCGGTCTCTCGGGCGATTTCGGCACCATTAAGCTCGGCCGTCAGGCCACCGAGGGTTTCAACCTGTTTGGCGACCTCGATCCGCTCACGGTCGGCAACTACGCAGCCAACATGTGGCCCTATTTCCTGACCCAGGGCCGCGCAAGCAACGTGGTCAGCTATGACAAGTCGTTCTCGGGCCTGTCGGTTGGCGGCAGCTACGGCTTTGGGGAACAGCCGGGCAGCATCGCCCAGAACGCCTACTGGGGGGTGCGAGCGGCTTACACGCAGGGCGCGCTGATGGTCGGCGCGGTGTATCAGGAAACGCGTAACGCCCAGAGCAACCGGCAGCGCATGTGGGGAGCTGCCGGCCGCTACACGCTGGGGCAGGCGACATTGTTTCTCGGGTATCTGGGCGGCAGCGATGCGACCGGCATTGTCGATCAGGTCTTCCTGAACGATCCGGGTCGCACGGTGGCCTATGGCTCGTTCGTAGCCAATCCTCGCAAGGACGCCATCTTCTACACTGGCGCGGTCTATCAGTTGACCCAAGCCGTGAGCCTGACCGGCGCGGTCTACTACGACACGATCCACAACGTGAATGGCGTGGCCGGTAACGGCGGCAAGCGCTACACCGGCGTGCTGGAGGCCGAGTACGCGCTGTCCAAGCGCACGCAGCTCTACGGCACCGTTGACTACAACAAGGTCTCCGGTGGTGCGGTTACCGAATTGCCCGGCAGCAGCAATCAGACCGGCCTGGCCATCGGCCTGCGCCACGTGTTCTGAAGATACCCGGCCGTCGGGCGCCATAGGCCGTGACAGACCGCGTCCCGGCGGCCGGGCCGTGCAACAGAGACGAACGATTAAAACAAGGAGACAACCATGCGTCCAGCAACGCAATTCCAACAGATTGCCGCGCGCGAACAGGGGCTTCGACGCACCCTGAGCGCGCGCCAGATGGCCATGATCGCGATTGGCGGCGCGATTGGTACAGGCCTGTTTCTCGGCAGCGGATTCGCCATCGGTTTCGCGGGCCCAAGTGTTCTGATCAGCTATGCGATCGGCGCGCTGATCTCGCTGCTGCTGATGGGCTGCCTCGCGGAGATGACCGTGGCGCACCCGACCTCGGGCTCGTTCGGCGCATATGCCGAGCATTACGTAAGTCCCTGGGCGGGCTTTCTCGTGCGCTACGCCTACTGGATGTGCATCGTGCTGGCGGTTGGCACCGAAGTGACCGCGATCGCGCTCTACATGAAGTATTGGTTTCCCGATGTGCCGGGCTGGATGTGGATCGTGGGCTTTTCGGCGCTGCTGGTGCTCGTCAATGCATTGAGCGTCAACCTGTTCGGCACCGTGGAGTACTGGTTCTCGGCCATCAAGATCTTCGCCATCGTGGCGTTTATCGTGCTGGGAGCCTACGTCGTGTTCGTCAATCCCACGCTCGTGACCGGCTCCGGCGGGGCTGCGGGCTTCCATCACTATGTGGACCACGGCGGCTTCCTGCCTCATGGCCTATGGGGCATGTGGGTGGCCGTGATCATCTCGATCTTCAGCTATCTCAGCATCGAGATGATCGCGGTCGCGGCGGGCGAGGCGCAGGACCCGGAGCGGGCAGTCACGCAAGCCTTCCGCTCGACGGTCGTCCGGCTTGTGCTGTTCTACCTTGTGACGCTCGCGTTGATGTTGGCCATCGTGCCTTGGACAGTTGCGGGCCGGGACGAAAGCCCCTTCGTAAAAGTGCTGATCGCCGCTCACTTGCCGGGTGCCGCCGGCTTTATCAATTTCGTCGTGCTGATTGCCGCGTTGTCGGCCATGAACAGCCAGCTCTATATCACCAGCCGGATGATCTTCAGCCTGGCGCGCGCGGGCCATGCGCCGCGCCGTTTGGGCCAAGTCAACGCGCGCGGTGTGCCGCTGGGCGCGCTGTTGGTGTCGACGGGTGGCATCGCAGTGGCAACGGCCGCTTCCGTGCTTTATCCCGAAGGCGCCTTCACATTCATGATGGCCATCTCCATGTTCGGCGCGATGTTCACGTGGTTGATGATCTTCGTCACCCACTATCGCTTTCGGCGCCATTGGGAGGCCAGCGGGGCGGCGCTGCGCTTTCGCATGCCTGGGTTTCCGTTTCTCACGCTGCTCGGCGCGGGCCTGATGCTGGCCGTCATGATCACCACGCTGTTTACGCAGGAATTCCGTATGACGATGGTTTTTGGCGGGCTCTTCCTGCTCGTGCTGAGCGCGGCGTATTTCTTCCGGTATCGGAACGTGCGGGCTGTGCCGGCCGACGGCGGGGCGCTACCTTCTGCCGCTGCATCGGAGTAACCCCGCCTTTGGACGGGGCGAAATTCATCGAAATTGATGGTGCTCAGCGCAAAAAAAGATCGCTTTTATGGATGAATGGATGCGCTTAGACTCATCCGCGTGGCCTGGTGCGTGGGTGCCCCCCACCTGCGTGCCGGTGCCGCCTTATCCAATCTTTTGATAGCGATTGCCCCACTTCATGAGCGACATGAGCGACGTTCGGCCTGTGCTTGCCCCGTTCCATCTTGCCTTCCCCGTGCACGACATTGCCGCGGCGCGTGCCTTCTACGGCGACATCCTTGGCTGTCCGGAAGGCCGCAGCGCGCCGGAATGGGTGGACTTCAACTTCTATGGCCACCAGATCGTGGCGCACCTCGCGCCGGAAGAGGTCGGCCACCGCAAGACGAGCGCCGTCGACGGCGACAACGTGCCTGTGCGTCACTTCGGCGTGGTGCTCTCCATGCCCGAGTGGGAAGCGGCCGCCGACAAGCTGCGCGCCGCCGGCATCGACTTCATCATCGAGCCGCACATCCGCTTCAAGGGCGAGGTGGGCGAGCAGGCCACGATGTTCTTCCTCGATCCGTCGGGTAACGCGATGGAGATCAAGGCATTCGCCAACATGGCGTCGTTGTTTGCCAAGTAAGAATGGGTCGCGCACGCGTATCCTTGCGCATTCGCTCTGATCCGCGCGCCCCATGCTCCGAGAACTCAAGACCTTCATCGCCGTCGCCCGCCACGGCACCTTTGCGGGCGCGGGCGAGCACATCGGCCTCACGCAATCGGCCGTGAGCGCACAAATCCAGCGGCTGGAAGCGTCGCTCGGCTTCCAGTTGTTCGACCGTACCGGCCGTTCGGCCACGCTCAACGTGGCCGGGCGCGACGCGCTGGCGCTGGCCGAGCATATCGTCACGCTGTACGACCGTCTGGCTGAACAGGCGGGCGGTAGCGAGCAGCGCGGTCTCGTGCGCATCGGCGCGATTGCTTCGGCACAGGCGTCGTTCCTGATCGATGCGCTGGTGCAGTTTCGGCTGGAGTTTCCGCATTGCCGCACGCGCATCGTGCCGGGCGTGTCACTGGACCTGCTCGGGCTGGTGGACGCCGGCGAGATCGACTTGGCCGTGCTGATCCGCCCGCCGTTTGCCGTGCCGGCCGATCTGGAATGGCGCACGTTGGTGGCCGAGCCTTTCGTGCTGCTTGTGCCGGCCGACATGCCCGGCCATGACTGGCGCCTCTTGCTGGAGCTCCAGCCGTTCATCCGCTACGACCGCCGCTCGTTCGGCGGGCGCCGCGTCGAGCAGTTCCTGCGCGAGCAGCGCATCACCGTGCATGACGTGATCGAACTGGACGAGCTGCAGGGCATGACGCAGCTCGTGGCGCGCGGACAGGGTGTGGCGCTCGCCCCGCAGACCGCCGCGCAAGGTGCGTGGCCGCCCGGTGTGCGATCCATCGGCCTGGGCGACGACACCTTCTATCGCGAGATCGGCCTCATCGAGCGCCCGCGCCACAGCCGCCAGCCTATCGCCGGGCACCTGGCGGATTGCATCGACGAGGCCGCGCGCTGAACGGTCGAAGCACGGCGGATGTGTGATACCCAGCATGAGCGGCGACACGTTGACCCAGCGTTATATCGGCTCGTATATTACGGGCGATCTTCCCACCACTTATCCGGGTTTCCTATGCAACGTCTTTCGCTTCGGGCGCACGTGCGCGCCATCGGTCTGGTTGCGGCGCTATCGCTGGGTCTGGCTGCGCCGGCCCATGCGGCCGACCTGGTTGTCTCGGCGGCGGCCAGCCTGACCAACGCTTTCAAGACGATCGCGCAGCAGTACGAGGCGCAGCATCCGGACACCAAGGTCGTGCTGAATTTCGGCGCGTCGGACGTGCTCATGCAGCAGATCGTGAAGGGTGCTCCGGCCGATGTGTTTGCTTCCGCCGATCAGCAAGCGATGGACAGGGCCGTGGCCGAGAAGGTCATCAAGGCGGAAACGCGCCGCGATTTTGTCGCCAACCAGCTCGTGCTCATCGTGCCGACCACGGGCACGGTGCCCGTGCATGCGCTGTCAGATCTGACCAAGCCCGAGGTGAAACGCGTGTCGATCGGCAATCCGGCTTCGGTGCCGGTGGGGCGCTACGCCAAGCGTGCGCTGGAAGCCGCCAAGCTGTGGGAGCCGGTGTCGGCCAAGGCGGTACTGGCGCAGAACGTGCGCCAGGCGCTGGACTATGTGTCGCGCGGCGAGGTCGAGGCCGGCCTGGTGTTCTCCACCGATGCGGCCATCGCCGCGGACAAGGTGAAGGTGGCCAGCCCCGTGCCGCTGGATGTGCCGCTCACGTACCCGATTGCCGTGACCTCCGGCACGAAGCAGCCGCAGCAGGCGGCCGACTTCGTGGCCTTTGTAATATCACCGGCTGGCCAGACGGTGCTGGCCAAGTACGGTTTTTTGAAGCCCTGATTACGCGGTAGCCGGTTGCCCCGCACGCTCGGCGTCCTGCTTGGGCGTGCGGTGGATGCGCAGCACCAGGAAGGCGCCCACCACGCACAGCCCACCCGAGATCATCGAGGAGAGCGTGTAGTTGCCCAGCGAGGCGCGCATCATGCCCGCGCCCAGCGTGGCGAATGCCGCTCCCAACTGGTGCCCCGCCACGATCCAGCCGAACACGATGGGTGCCGCCGCCTTGCCGAACACATCGTTGGTCAGGCGTACGGTGGGCGGCACGGTGGCGATCCAGTCCAGCCCGTAGAAGATCGCGAACACCGGCAGGCCGAAGAACTCGAAGCCGAACGCATACGGCAGATAGATCAGCGACAGCCCGCGCAGGCCGTAATACCAGAACAGCAGCACGCGGCTGTTGTAGCGGTCGGACAGCCAGCCCGACAGCGTGGTCCCAATCAAATCGAAGATCCCCATCGCTGCCAGCAGGCTTGCACCCTTGACCTCGGTCAGGCCGTGGTCTGCGCACATGGCGATGAAGTGCGTGCCGATATAGCCGTTGGTGCTGGCACCGCAGACGAAGAAGCTGGCAAATAGCAGCCAGAAGTCGCGTTTGCGCATGGCTTGCACGAGCGTGTTCATGGCCAGCGTGATCGGGTTGGCGCGCGGGCCGTGGTCGGCTTCTGGCGCGTCGGCGGGTTCGCCGTAGGTGCGCAGGCCAACGCTCTTGGGCGATTCCGGCAGCAGCAGCGCAACGATCGGCAGCAGCAGCGTTAGCGCGCCCGCCACGATCAGCACCACCGGGCGCCAGCCGTAATGCTCGACCACCGCAGCCATCATCGGCAGGAAGACAAGCTGGCCCGTGGCGGAACTGGCCGTCAGGATGCCCATCGCCAGCCCACGGTGCGAGGTGAACCAGCGGTTGACCACCGTCGCGCCCAGCGTGATGGCCGCCACGCCCGTACCGCCGCCCACCATCACGCCCCACAGCAGCACCATCTGCCACGGCTCATGCATCATCGCCGAGAGCGCCGTACCCGAAATCAACACGGCAAGCGCACCGAGCACCGTCGGGCGGATGCCGAAATACTGCATCGACGCTGCCGCAAACGGCCCCGTCAATCCATACAGCGCAATGCCGATCGAGATGGCCAGCGAGATCGTGCCGCGGCTCCAGCCGAACTCGTGCTCGAGCGGCAGCATCATCACGCTGGGCGTGGCGCGCGTGCCGGCTGCGCACAGCAGGATCAGGAACACGACGGCCAGAGCGATCCAGCTGTAGTGGAAACGGGGGGCGATAAGGCGGGCGAGTCGCTGCATGAGAGGGGTGTCCGATTCTTGTTGGGGCGACAATGCGCCATTCGTGACCGACCGGTAACAACGTGGTTGCGATAGTAGGTACCGATCGGTAACATGTCAAGCAGCAATCGAATGTCATCGGTGCGGCTGGGGGTTTATTCCCTCGCCGCGCCTGCAGGAGTCTCATCATGGCAGCACGCGGTCCACGCACCGTTTCCACCGCCGAACAACCGAAGCCGGGCCCACGCCGCATCAGCGGTGAAGATGCGCACGCCAGCCTGCTCGAAGCGGCACGTCAACTGTTCTACTACGAAGGCGTGCGCGCCGTGGGCGTGGAAGCGGTGGTCGAGAAGGCCGGCGTCAACAAGATGAGCCTATACCGCCAGTTCAAGTCGAAGGACGACCTCGTCCTCGCTTACTTGGAGCGCAGCGACGAGAGCTTCTGGGGCTACTTCAACGCCAGCATGGCCAAGCACCCGGACGATGCACGCGCGCAACTGCTGCAGTTCTTCATCGATGTGTCCGAACGTGCATCGCGCCCCGGCTATCGGGGTTGCCCGTTCGTGAACGTGGCGGCGGAGTTTCCGGACCCGTCGCACGCAGCGCGGCAGTTCGTCCAGCGCAACAAGGCGCTGCTGCTTTCTCGCCTGCGTGACCGTGCCGAGGCCGCCGGCGCCGCCGATCCCGAAGCGCTGGCCGATGATCTTGCCTTCCTGATTGAAGGCGCCTATACCGCCAGCCAGACCTTCGGCAGCGACGCCCCGCGCCTTATCAAGAGCCTGCCGCGCACCGCGCGCGTGCTGCTCGACGCCGCGATCCCGCCACGCAAATCGCGTTGATGTTGTAACGGCTGCACAGGGCGGAAACACGGTTGCGCCGATACAGCACGATGCCGCTACACTCGCTGGCATTGTTGCTTCGGCTGCACCTGCCTCAATGACGCCCAACCAAGTCTCGCTCTCTCCCGTTCGTACGACGCAAACTGGCCCGGCCGTGCCGCTGACGTTGCCGGCTGCGCTGTCGCAGGCGCAACGCGCGCTTGATCGCATCGTGCTCGGCAAACCGCTGCAGATTCGCCTGGCGCTGGCATGCCTGCTCGCGCGCGGGCACTTGCTGCTCGAAGACCTGCCGGGCGTGGGCAAGACCACGCTCGCGCACGCGCTGGCCCGCACGCTCGGCCTGCAATACCAGCGCGTGCAGTTCACCAGCGACTTGCTGCCGGCTGATCTAATCGGCGTGTCGATCTACGTGAAGGAGAAGGGCGCGTTCGCGTTCCATCCGGGCCCGCTGTTCGCGCAGGTGGTGCTGGCCGACGAGATCAACCGCGCCACGCCCAAGGCGCAGAGCGCGCTGCTTGAGGCCATGGCCGAAGGGCAGGTCACGCACGACGGCGCGACGTATCGGCTGCCCGAGCCGTTCTTCGTGATCGCCACGCAGAACCCGCTGAACCAGATCGGCACGCACCCGCTGCCGGAGTCGCAACTGGATCGCTTCACGATGCGGCTGTCGCTCGGTTATCCCGATCAAAGCTCCGAGCGCGCGCTGTACCTGGGCGGTGGTGCGCCGCAGAACATCGAGCCCGTGCTGGGCGCCGCGCAGGTCGTTGCGCTGCAGGCCGCCGCCGATGCCGTACACGTGGCGCCCGCGCTGGTCGATTACGTGCTCGCGCTGGTGAACGCCACGCGCACTGACGCGCAGGTGCAGATGGGTTTGTCACCGCGCGCGGGGCTGGCGCTGCTGGCCGCCGCGCGCGCCTGGGCACTGATCGATGGCCGCGATGCGGTGCAGCCCGAAGACGTGCAGGCTGTGTTCAAGGCCGTGGCCGCGCACCGGCTGCTGCCTACGGGGCAGATGGGTGGCGGGCTGTCGGCCACGGCGCTGGCGCAGCGGCTGCTCGAAACGGTCGCGATTCCGTAACGCTGCGCCATGGCGCGTTTGACTTCCTTGCTGGCAGTGCCGTTGCGCGCGCTGTTCCGCGTGTTGGGCGCGGGCCTGGCGGCGCTGCCCGGCGTCCGCTTCGCGCGCGCTCGCGTGCAGCGCTTTCTGCAACGGCCGCGCTTGCCGCGCGAAGGTCGCATCCGCCTGGACCGTAATCACCTCTACATCCTGCCCACCGTTGCCGGCGCCGGCTTTATGCTGCTGCTGATGGTGATGCTGGTGACATCGCTCAACTACAACGTGAGCCTGGGCTTTTTGCTGACCTTCGTGCTGGCCGGCGTGCTGGCTTCGGCCATGTGGCAGACGCATCGCAACCTTGTCGACCTGGAAGTGCGCGGCGCGGCGGGGGAGTCTGTGTTTGCCGGGCACGCGCTCAACGTGAGCGTGGCGCTATGCAACGTCACGCAGTGGGCGCGGGTGGGCGTGGACGTCAGTGCACGCGAGGCCGCAGCGGTGGAAACCTCGCTCGACGCACAGGATGCCACCGTGGTTGCGCTCTCGTTTGCCGCGCAGCCGCGCGGCTGGTTTCGGCTGCCGCGCCTGACGGTGGCGACACGTTTTCCGCTCGGCCTGTTCCGCGCCTGGAGCTATGCCGATGCGCCGCTCACGGTGCTGGTCTATCCCGCGCCCGAGCCTGCCGCGCCGCCGCTGCCTGCCAGCTTCGTACCCGACCCCGGCGAAGAAAACGAGATGCGCGCCACCCGTACCCAGGTCGAGGAGGCCGCTGACCAGTTGCGCGCCTACCGCCCCGGTGATCCATTGCGCAGCATCGCCTGGAAACACAGCGCGCGGCTCGACACGTGGATGAGCCGCACCGGCCAGCAGATGCACCACGCGCAATGCGTGCTCGCGTGGGACGCCCTGCCGCCGTCGATGGACGCAGAGGCACGCCTCTCACGCCTATGCGCGTGGGTACTGGCCGCCGAGCACGGAAGCGCCGGTGAAGAACCCGAATACACGCTGACCCTGCCCGGCATCTCGATCGGCCCCGCCCGTGGGCTGGCGCATCGCGATGCATGCCTGCGTGCGCTGGCGCTGTGGGGCAAGCCGGCCATGCCGGAGGCGGCAGCATGAGCAGTAAGCAGGGGCCCCGCTTTGCGGGGATGCGCACGACCGCGAATGCTGCCGGCCGCCGACACCAAAAGCCGCAGCAGACCTACAAGCGTCGGGAGGCGGCAGCATGAGCAGTAAGCAGGGGCCCCGCTTTGCGGGGATGCGCACGGCCGCGAATGCTGCCGGCCGCCGACACCAAAAGCCGCAGCAGACCTACCTGCATCAGGAGGCGGCGTCATGAGCACCGCCGCTAACGGCTCCGAAGCCGCCATCTTCGGCTCTGCCCGCGCGCTCACGCACCGTGAGCACGGCTGGCTGATCGCCCAGCTCGCCATCGTGCTTGCGCCGCTGCTGCGTGTGCTGCCGCTGGTGACGTGCGCCGTGTTCGGCGTGCTGCTGCTCTGGCGCACGCTTCTGTGGGTGCGCCGCGCACCGCTGCCCGGCAAGTGGGTACTGGGGCTGACGGGTATCACCACGCTGCTTGTCACGCTGGCGCTGGCCATGCGCACCGGCGGCAACATCGGCCGCGACCTGTCGGTGGCGTTGCTGGGGGCATTCCTGGTGCTCAAGCTGATGGAATCGCACACCGTGCGCAACGGCATCCTGGTCACGCAGTTGTGTTGCTTCCTGCTGCTCTCGCAGACGCTGTTCGATCAGCCGCCGTGGCTGGCCGCCACCCTGCTGGCGACGGTAGCGCTGCTGCTGCGCAACTGGCTGCTGCTGTTGCATCCGCAGGCGCGCACGCGTGTCTCGCCGGTGCGTGTGCTGGTGCGATTGGTGGCGATGGGCCTGCCGTGCGCTGCGGTGCTTTTCCTGCTGTTCCCACGCCTGGACCACCCGCTTTGGAGCTTGCCGCGATCCGCCGAGACCGGCACCAGCGGCATCACCGACCGCATGGCACCCGGTTCGATCGGCCAGTTGATCCTGTCGGACGATCTCGCCTTCCGCGCCGACTTTGCAGGTACACCGCCCCCGCTCGACACGCTCTATTGGCGCGGCATGGTGCTGTGGCGTTTTGACGGCCAGGCATGGACGGCTGCGTCGATGCGGCAGCGCCCCGCGCCCGGGAGCGTACCCAATTCTGCGAGCGCCGCGCAGGACATGATCGGCGGTCTGCCCGGCATGATCGACTACAACATCACGCTCGAAACGACGCACCAGCGCTGGCTTTTCGCGCTCGATCGTGGTGTGTCGATCGACGCGCGCGACGACATTGGCCGCAGTGTCGACGCGGAGTTCATCAGCAGGCAGCCGCTCGACCAGCGGATGCGTTATCACGCGCGTTCGCGCCTGCCTGATCGCAATCGTGTGGACGACGCTCAGCCGCTCGATCCGCTCACCCAGCAATTGGCCTTGGCACTGCCGCCGGGCAATCCGCAGACGCGCGCGTTGGCCGCGCAGTGGGCTGGACTGCCGCCGGCCGAGCGCGTATCGGCTGCGCTCAGGCTGTTCGGCAGTGCGCCATTCGCCTACACGCTCGAACCCGAACCGCTGCAGGGTCAGCAGATCGACGATTTCCTCTTCCGTACGCGCCGCGGCTTCTGTGAGCACTACGCGGGCAGCTTTGTCTTTCTGATGCGCGCGGCGAGCGTGCCGGCGCGCGTGGTGGTGGGCTACCTCGGCGGCGAGGTGAACGCCGTGAGCGGTGACATCATCGTGCGCCAGTCCGACGCGCATGCCTGGGCTGAGGTGTGGCTGGCCGGGCGCGGCTGGGAGCGCGTGGACCCGACCGCCGCCGTCGCGCCACAGCGTGTGGAGCGCGGCCTGGCTGCCGCCGTGCCCGCCAGCGAATTCCGCTCGCGCCGCGTGGAAGAACCCACTTGGCTGCGCAGCGTGCGCTGGGGGCTGGATGGCCTCATCAGCGGCTGGAACCGCTGGGTGCTCGGCTACGACCGCAACCGGCAGGCGCAGCTCTTCGCATGGCTCGGGCTGGATGCCGCCGACCCGCGCGCGGTGCTGTGGGGCGTGTCGGCCATCTTCCTGCTGGCCGCGCTGCCGCTGCTATGGCAGCAGCGCAAGCCCAAGCCCGACCCCGTGCAAGCCCAGTGGCAGCGTGTGTGCGATCGCCTTGCGCGGCACGGTTGCCCGCGTGGTCCGGCCGAAGGGCCGATGGCCTACGCCGAGCGCGCCGCCGCGCAGTTTCCGCAGGTGGCGGAGGCATTGCGTCGCGTGGCCACGGGTTATGTCGCGCTGCGCTACGGCCGCGACGATGACGATGCGCAGGTGCGCGCACAGCGGTTTGCGCGCTGGAAGGAAGACGTGGCCGCGCTGCGTGTGTCGACATAATCCGCTACGCCATGCAGTCATGATTCTGGCGCGACATTCCGTAGCGCGAAAATATCACTCACATTAGGTAGTTTTTGGATTGGCCGCCCAAACATAATCCTGTCTTCATCGCTTCGATCGCGAACGTTTGCGCCCTTGCAGCGCCTGGGGCTTGCGAGTTTTTCCGGGATCCTGTTCGACCACCAGCAAGGCCTTGTGGCGCTTAACAATGTTTGCAATCAAACAGGACGTCGCTGAATAGACTGAATTTCACGCCGAGATCAAATTAATGACGCGGCGCATTTTGAGAAGCATTGAGTGGGGCGGGGAAGCGCATTTATCAAGCGCATTTTCAAAAAACGGGAGGCTGAAATGAAGAGGACATACCGAGGGACGCTGGTTTCGGCCGCCGTTACCGGGTTGCTGATCCTGGGCGGCTGCGCGAGCTCGGGTTCGGGTGACATGAGCGGAACCACGGGTAGCGATGGCAGTACCGCCAGTGGCGGAAGTGGCTCGAATGGCTCGAATGGCTCGGGTGGTTCCGCTACCACGGCCTCGACCACGCCCACGGGCGACGTCGCCTACAAGAGCGGTGGCGTGCTGACGACCACCGGTGGTGCCATCAGCATCTTGGGCACGACCATTGGCGGCTCCAACGTGCCGAGCGCTTCTGCGCTGGGCAACGTGGTCGACAACCTGGGCAATACCGTGTCCGCACTCGGCACGGGCGTGCAGTCTGGCCTGGGCAGCCTGGGCACGAACCCGAACCCTGTCGGCACCACGGTGTCCAGCACCGGCAACGTCGTCACACAGGTCGGCAACACCGTGGATGCCACGGGCGGGCTGGTCAGCAGCCTTGGCACGGGCCCGTTGCAGCCGCTGTCTCCGGTGACCACGCCGGTGGGCGGTGCGGTGTCGCAGGTGGGGCAGGCGGTGGCCGGCGCAGGCAGTACGCTGGGCACGGCCTTGTCGACCGGGCCGGTTGAACAAGTCACGCAGCAGCTCAGCTCGGCCGTGGTGCCACTCACCTCGCAAGTCACGACGGCCACGCAAACGCTGGGCAATACCACAGGCCTGGGCGCGCCGGCAACGAATCTGCTGCAGACGGTGGGTGGCGCGGCGGCGAACGTCGGCCCCTCGCTTACCGCCACGAATACACCGGTCGTCTCCGGTGTCGGTGGCGTAGTGACGGCCACGGGCAATACGGTGGCGGCATTGGGTGGTGCGGTTTCCACGCCGGGTGGCAGCGCCTCTGGCAGCCCGCTGGCGCCGATCACCAGTGCGCTGGGCGGGGCCACGGGCGGCAGCAATCCGCTGGGGGCGGTGACAGGTGCCCTGGGTGGCGCCAGCCCCGCTGCCGGTGCAACGGCGCCGGTCGGCACGCTGGTGACCACCGTGGGCACGTCGCTCACCTCCACTGGCGCGACCACGCCGCTGGCGCCGGTCACTGGCGCTGTGGGTGGCGCGCTGACGACGGTGGGCGGCGCGTTGCCCCACTGAGCGCGCGCAACCCAACGGGCCAGCGAGAATGGCCCATCATCGAGCCGTTCACGCCTCGCGCTGAACGGCTCGTTCGTTTGATGGGGCACGCAGCTTTCGGCTTAAAGTACGCCTGACCGCGCAGGTTCCCTCCTGCACGGTATCAGGAGACCCAAGATGATCAAGCACGCACTATTTGCCCGCCTCGTCGCCAAGCCGGGCAAGGAGCAAGCAGTGGCCGACTTTCTCGCGGCTGGCCTGCAGATGGCCAATCAGGAAGCCACCACCCCCATCTGGTTTGCGTTGCGCATAGCGCCCAACGTGTTCGGCATTTTCGATGCGTTTGCCAGCGAGCAGGACCGCCAGGCCCATCTGGACGGCCCCATCGCCAAGGCGCTGATGGCCAACGCGGCCGAGCTGCTGGCCACGCCGCCCGAGATTGCACCGATCGAGGTGCTGGGCATGAAGAACGCCGGCGCAAACTGATCACTGAAAAACAACAAAACCGCCGCATCCAGGCCTCAGCCGGATGCGGCGGTTTCATTTTGCGTGCGCCTTCAGCGAGTTCAGCCCGGCACGCGCACCCAGCCTTCCATCAGCACACGCGCACTGCGGCTCATGATGGCCTTGGTGACCGTCCATTCGCCGTCCACCAGCTTGGCCTCGGCGCCCACCCGCAGCGTGCCGGACGGATGTCCGAAGCGCACTGCGTTGCGCTCGCCGCCACCGGCCGCGAGGTTGACCAGCGTGCCCGGAATGGCCGCCGCCGTGCCGATAGCGACAGCCGCCGTGCCCATCATCGCGTGGTGCAGCTTGCCCATGGAGAGCGCGCGCACCAGCAGGTCCACATCGCCTGTGCCAACCTTCTTGCCACTCGACGCAACGTAGTCCTTCGGTGGCGCCACAAACGCCACCTTGGGCGTGTGCTGCCGCGTGGCGGCCTCGTCGATGTTCTTGATCAGGCCCATGCGCACGGCGCCGTGCGCGCGGATGGTCTCGAACATCGCCAGCGCCTTGGCATCGCCGTTGATGGCGTCCTGCAGTTCGGTGCCGGTGTAGCCGACGGCATCCGCGTTGATGAAGATCGTCGGAATGCCCGCGTTGATCATCGTCGCCTTGAGCGTGCCAACGCCGGGCACGTCCAGATCGTCGACGAGGTTGCCGGTGGGGAACATCGCGCCGCCGCCGTCACCGTCTTCTTCGGCCGCCGGGTCAAGGAATTCGAGCTGCACTTCGGCAGCCGGGAAGGTCACGCCGTCCAGTTCAAAGTCGCCCGTTTCCTGCACCGCACCGTTGGTGATCGGCACGTGCGCAATGATGGTCTTGCCGATGTTGGCCTGCCAGATGCGGACGACGGCAACGCCGTTTTGCGGCACCCGGCTGGCGTCCACCAAACCATTGCTGATGGCGAACGGGCCAACGGCGGCCGACAGGTTGCCGCAGTTTCCCGACCAGTCCACAAAAGGCTTGTCGATGGAGACCTGGCCGAACAGGTAATCCACGTCATGATCGGCCCGCGTGCTCTTGCTGATGATGACGGTCTTGCTCGTGCTCGACGTGGCGCCGCCCATGCCGTCGATCTGCTTGCCGTACGGGTCGGGGCTGCCGATCACGCGCATGAGCAGCGCATCACGGGCTGCACCGGGCTCCCGCGCAGCCAGCGGCAGGTCCTGCAGACGGAAGAACACGCCCTTGCTGGTACCGCCACGGATATACGTGGCGGGAATCTTGATTTGTGCAGGATGGCTCATGCTGCTTCCTTGTTCGATTCCAAAAAGTCCTGCGCAAAGCGCTGCAGCACGCCGCCCGCTTCGTAGATCAAGACTTCCTCATCGCTGTCCAGGCGGCACGTGACGGGCACTTCCACGCGCTCACCGTTCTTGCGATGAATGACGAGCGTGAGGTCCGTGCGCGGTTTGCGCTCGCCGATCACGTCAAAGGTTTCGGTGCCGTCAATGCCAAGCGTCAGGCGCGTCGTGCCCGGCTTGAACTCCAGCGGCAGCACGCCCATGCCGATCAGGTTGGTGCGGTGGATGCGCTCGAAGCCTTCTGCCACGATGGCTTCCACGCCAGCCAGGCGCACGCCCTTGGCGGCCCAGTCGCGCGAGCTGCCCTGGCCGTAGTCGGCACCGGCAATCACGATCAGCGGCTGCTTGCGCTCCATGTAGGTTTCAATCGCTTCCCACATGCGCGTGACCTTGCCTTCGGGCTCGATGCGCGCCAGCGACCCCTTCTTCACCACACCATCCACCACGGCCATCTCGTTGATGAGCGTGGGGTTGGCAAACGTCGCGCGCTGCGCGGTCAGGTGGTCGCCGCGGTGCGTGGCGTACGAGTTGAAGTCCTCTTCCGGCAGGCCCATCTTGGTGAGGTATTCGCCGGCGGCGCTGCTGGCCAGGATGGCGTTGGACGGCGAGAGGTGGTCGGTCGTGATGTTGTCGCCCAGCACCGCCAGCGGGCGCAGACCCTTGAGAGTGCGCTCGCCGGCCAGCGCGCCTTCCCAGTACGGCGGGCGGCGGATGTAGGTGCTCTGCGGGCGCCAGTTGTACAGCGGGCTCACCTTGGCGGTGTTTTCGCTGCGCTGCTCGAACATCGGGATGTACACCTGGCGGAACTGCTCCGGCTTGACCGATGCGCGCACGATGGCGTCGATCTCTTCATCGGTCGGCCACAGATCCTTGAGCAGGATCGGCTTGCCGTTGGCGTCGGTGCCGAAGCTGTCGCGCTCGATGTCGAAGCGCACCGTGCCCGCAATCGCATACGCCACCACCAGCGGCGGCGATGCCAGGAACGCCTGCTTGGCATACGGGTGGATGCGGCCATCAAAGTTGCGGTTGCCCGACAGCACGGCCGTGGCGTACAGGTCGCGGTCGATGATCTCCTGCTGGATCTTCGGGTCCAGCGCACCGCTCATGCCGTTGCACGTGGTGCACGCAAACGCGACGATGCCGAAACCGAGCTTTTCCAGCTCTTCCTTCAGTCCCGCTTCCTTCAGATACAGCTCCACCGCCTTGGAGCCGGGCGCCAGCGAGCTCTTCACCCACGGCTTGCGCGTCAGGCCCAGTCGATTGGCATTGCGTGCCAGCAGCGCGGCGGCAATCACGTTGCGCGGATTGCTCGTGTTGGTGCAGCTCGTGATGGCCGCGATGATGACGGCGCCATCCGGCATCTGGCCCGGCGTTTCTTCCCACTTGCCGGCGATGCCCTTGGCGGCCAGGTCGGTCGTTGCCACACGTGCGTGCGGGTTGGACGGGCCGGCCATGTTGCGCACCACGCTCGACAGGTCGAAACGCAGTACGCGCTCGTATTCAGCGTGCTTGAGCGTGTCGGACCACAGGCCAGCGGCCTTGGCATACGTCTCGACCAGCTTGACCTGCTCGTCGCTGCGGCCGGTCAGGCGCAGATACTCCAGCGTTTGTTGGTCGATCGAGAACATCGCCGCCGTGGCACCGTACTCGGGCGCCATGTTGGAGATGGTGGCGCGGTCGCCCAGCGTCAGCTTGGATGCGCCTTCGCCGTAGAACTCCAGGTACGCGCCCACGACCTTCTGCTTGCGCAGGAATTCGGTCAGCGCCAGCACGATGTCGGTGGCGGTAATGCCGGGCTGGCGTTGGCCCGTCAGCTCCACGCCCACGATGTCGGGCAGGCGCATCCACGACGCGCGGCCGAGCATCACGTTTTCGGCTTCCAGCCCGCCCACGCCGATGGCGATCACGCCCAGCGCGTCCACGTGCGGCGTGTGGCTGTCGGTGCCAACGCAGGTGTCGGGGTAGGCCACGCCGTCTTGCGCCTGAATGACCGGCGACATCTTCTCCAGGTTGATCTGGTGCATGATGCCGTTGCCCGCCGGGATCACGTCGACGTTCTTGAACGCGAGCTTGGTCCAGTCGATGAAGTGGAAGCGGTCTTCGTTGCGGCGGTCTTCAATGGCGCGGTTCTTGGCGAAGGCATCGGGGTCGAAGCCGCCGCATTCCACCGCCAGCGAGTGGTCGACAATCAACTGCACCGGCACCACCGGGTTGACCTTGGCCGGGTCGCCGCCCTGGTCGGCAATCGCGTCGCGCAGGCCTGCGAGGTCAACCAGCGCGGTCTGGCCCAGGATGTCGTGGCACACCACGCGCGCCGGGAACCACGGGAAATCCAGGTCGCGCTTGCGCTCGATCAACTGCTTGAGTGAAGCGGTGAGCGCGGCGGGGTCGCAGCGGCGTACCAGATTCTCGGCGAGCACGCGCGAGGTGTACGGCAGCTTGTCGTAGGCGCCCGGGGCGATGGCCTCGACGGCTTCGCGGGCGTCGAAGTAGTCCAGCTTGGTGCCGGGGAGGGGTTTGCGGTGGGCGGTGTTCATGGTGCTTTTGCGTGGTGTTTGGTCGTCGATTGATGCTATCGGTGCATCCCTCGTTTCGCCCCCTGCCGGGGCCGACTCACTTTTCTTTGTCTTGCCAAAGAAAAGTAAGCAAAAGAAAGGCGCGCCCGGGATGGCGACTACCCCTTGAATTTCTGTCGCAGGGAGGGAAGGGAGGCAAACTCGCTGCGCTCAGACAAGCCTCCCTTCTTTTCCCTCCCTGCAACACAAATTCAAGGCGCCATCCAGGGCAGGAACGTCAACGGCCAAACCGTCGGTGGGCTTGGGGTTGACGTTCCTCTTCTTGCTTTCTTACGGACGCTTGCTGATCGGCACGAACTTCAGGTCTTCCGGGCCGGTGTAGTTCGCGCTCGGGCGGATGATCTTGTTGTCGATGCGCTGCTCGATGATGTGTGCTGCCCAGCCCGACGTGCGCGCAATCACGAACAACGGCGTGAACATCGCCGTCGGTACGCCCATCATGTGATACGACACGGCGCTGAACCAGTCCAGGTTCGGGAACATCTTCTTGATGTCCCACATGACGGTTTCCAGGCGCTCGGCAATGTCGAACATCTTGGTGTTGCTGGCTTCCTTCGACAGCTTCTTCGCCACTTCCTTGATGACCTTGTTGCGCGGGTCGGACACCGTGTACACCGGGTGGCCGAAGCCGATCACGACTTCCTTGGCTTCGACGCGGCGGCGGATGTCGGCCTCGGCCTCGTCCGGGGTGTCGTAGCGCTTCTGGATTTCGAACGCGACTTCATTGGCACCGCCGTGCTTCGGACCGCGCAGCGCGCCGATGGCGCCGGTGATGGCGGAGTAGATGTCCGAACCCGTGCCGGCAATCACACGGCCCGTGAACGTCGAGGCGTTGAACTCGTGCTCGGCATACAGGTTGAGCGACACGTGCATCGCGTCGACCCACGACTTGGACGGCTCCACGCCGTGCAGCAGGTGCAGGAAGTGGCCGCCGATGGAGTCGTCATCGGTTTCGACTTCGATGCGCTTGCCGTTGTGGCTGTAGTGGTACCAGTACAGCAGCATCGAGCCGAGGCTGGCCATCAGGCGGTCGGCAATGTCGCGCGCGCCGGGGGTGGCGTGGTCGTCCTTCTCGGGCAGCACGGTGCCCAGCACCGAGACGCCCGTGCGCATCACATCCATCGGGTGGGCGGAGGCGGGCACCCATTCCAGTGCGGCCTTCACGTTGGCGGGCAGGCCGCGCAGCGCCTTCAGCTTGGCCTTGTAGGCGGCCAGTTCGGCCTTGTTGGGCAGCTTGCCGTGCACCAGCAGGTGCGCGACTTCTTCAAATTCGCAGGCGGCGGCCAGGTCGAGAATGTCGTAGCCGCGGTAGTGCAGGTCGTTGCCGGTGCGGCCAACGGTGCACAGCGCGGTGTTGCCCGCCGTCACGCCCGACAGGGCCACCGACTTCTTCGGCTTGAAAGCGCCGGTGTTCGGCGTGCTGTTGTCTGCTTCGCTCATGAGTGGTCTCCTTGGATTCGTTGCGTGTGGTGGGCGTTATTTCTTGGCGGCGAACAATGCGTCGAGCTTGTCTTCGTACGCGTGATAGCCGAGATATTGGTACAGGTCTGCGCGCGACTGCATGGTTTCCACGGCGGCCTTTTGCGTGCCGTCGCGCATGACCGTCTGGTAGAAGTTGAGCGCGGCTGCGTTCATCGCGCGATACGCGCCGCAGCAGTACAGCGCAATATCCACGTTGGCGCTGCGCAGCTCGTCGGTGGTGAACAGCGGCGTGCTGCCGAACTCGGTCAGGTTGGCCAGGATGGGCACCTTCACGGCGGCCTTGAAGCGGCGGTAGTCGTCCAGCGTCTTCATCGCTTCAGGGAAGATCATGTCCGCGCCCGCTTCCACATAGGCCACGGCGCGCTCGATGGCGGCGTCGATGCCCTCGACGGCGGCCGCGTCGGTGCGGGCCATGATGACGAAGTCGTCATCGGTGCGGGCATCCACAGCGGCCTTCACGCGGTCGACCATCTCGTCGGTCGGCACCACTTCCTTGCCTGGGCGATGGCCGCAGCGCTTCTGGCCGACCTGGTCTTCCAGATGCACGGCCGCCACGCCCGCCTTGATGAACGAGCGGATGGTGCGCGCGATGTTGAAGGCGCCGCCCCAGCCGGTGTCGATGTCCACCATCAGCGGGATCTGCACGGCGTCGGTAATGCGGCGGGCGTCGATCAGCACATCTTCCATCGTGCTGATGCCCAGGTCCGGAATGCCCAGCGAATTGGCAGCCACGCCGCCGCCCGACAGGTACACGGCCTTGAAGCCGGTCTGCTCGGCCATCTTGGCGGCATAGGCGGTAATGGCGCCCACCACCTGCAGCGGTTGGGACTCGGCCACCGCCTGACGGAACTTGGCGCCGGCGCTGGTGGGTTGTCGTTTGGTTGTGCTCATGCGTGCTCCAGAGGGCTCCAGAAAGATTGGCCGGATAGAGCAGGAAGCGGGCCAACCCGGGGCCAGGCGGGCAGCCTCGTCTAAGCCTTTGATTTGTATGGATGTGACGTCGCCGCCCAAGTGCGCGTAATTTCATTTATGAAATTTCAATTTCAAAAAAGGAAATACGCGGCGCATAATGACCGGACTGCCGTTCCTGCCACCCTGGCCACGCCATGAGCCCCACCCCCGCCGATTCCGTCGATCTTGCTGGCCGCCCCCGCATTTGGGCCTGCGGCATCAGCCGCCTGAGCGACCTGTTCCTCGACATTGCCGCCGAGTACAACGACCGCGCCGAGCTGCGCGTCATCACGCGCGGCTTTGAAGACATCGTGCGCGAGATCGACGCCGCCGGCCCCGAGCGCCCCGACGTGGTGGTCGCGGGCGGCTCCAATGGCGCGTATTTGAAGCCGCGCCTGTCGTTGCCGGTGGTTGTCATCAACCCCACCGGCTTTGACGTGATGCACGCGCTGGCCCGCGCGCGGCGCACGTCGTCGGGCACGGTGCAATCGGTGGCGCTCGTCACCCACGGCGAGACGCCCGACGAGGTGCGCCGCTTTGTCGCCGCGTATGGCATGGACGTGATGTTTGCCTCCTACGTATCGCGCCAGGATGCAGAGAGCTGCGTGCTCGATCTGCGTGACCGTGGCGTGGGCGCCGTGGTTGGCCCCGGCCTGGTCACGGACCTGGCCGCGCAGGCCGGCATGAACGCGGTGTTCCTGTATTCACGCGACTCGGTGCGCGCGGCTTTCGACACCGCGCTGGAAGTCGTGCAGGCCACGCGCCGTGAAACGCTGCGCCGCCAGCGCCTGGACAACCTGCTGCAGCATCTGCGCGACGGCGTGGTCGCGCTCGACGCGCAAGGCCGCGTGGAGGCGATCAACCAGCGGTTGGCGACTGCCCTGGGCATCGACGCCAAGCAGGCCGCCGGGCGGCCGTTGCTCGACATCGCTCCCAACCTGATGGGCCTGCTGCCTGATGCCGATGGCGACACGCTGGGCACCGTGCGCGGCGTGAACTACGTCATCCACCGTGGCCCGCTGGCAAGCACAGGCACCGGCGCCGCGAACGGCACCGTGTTCACCTTCCAGGAATCCCGTGCGGTGGAGCGGCTGGACCGCACGCTGCGTTCACGCCAGCGTCCGCAGCAGTTCAGCGCGCGCTATCGGCTCGATGATCTGGTGGGCGAATCGCCACCCATCGAGCGCGTGCGCACGCTGGTGCGGCGCTATGCCAAATCCGACGCCACCGTACTCGTGCTGGGCGAGTCCGGCACCGGCAAGGAGATGGTCGCGCAGAGCATGCACGAGCTGAGCGCCCGGCGGGACTTTCCCTTCGTGGCCATCAACTGCGGCGCCTTTCCCGAGGCGCTGCTGGAGAGCGAACTGTTCGGTTACGAAGAAGGCGCCTTCACTGGCGCGCGCAAGGGCGGCAAGACCGGGCTGATCGAAGCCGCGCACCGCGGCACGCTGTTCCTCGACGAGATTGGCGAGATGCCGCAGCCGCTGCAAAGCCGCCTGCTGCGCGTGTTGCAAGAGCGCGAGGTGGTGCGGCTGGGCTCCACCGAGCCAACGCGCGTCGACATCCGCGTGGTGGCCGCCACGCACCGCGCGCTGACGGATGCGGTGGAGGCCGGCACCTTCCGCGCAGACCTTTATTACCGCCTCAACATCCTGAGCATCGCGCTGCCGCCGCTGCGTGAACGCCCCGACGACGTGATGCCCCTGGCCGCCGAACTGCTGGTGCAGGCTGCGCGTCGCGAGCCGCGCCTGCTGTTGCGCATTCCCGGCGCCGAGGTCGCCGCCCGCGTGTTGGCAGGCATTGCTGAGCCGCTGCGGCGCTATACCTGGGCCGGCAACGTGCGCGAGTTGCAGAGCGTGATCGAGCGGATTGCCGTGGAGCTGGCCGATACCGATGTGTTGGACACCGAGGGCACCGGCGCCATCACACAAGACGTGCTGCGCATGATCGCGCCCGAGGTATTCGCGCAGGCCACGCGCGGCAAGACGGCCGCATTGACGCTGCGCGAACGCAGCCGGGGCGTGGAGGCGGAGGAGATTCGCGCCGCGCTGGCGGCGCATGATGGGGATCGCGAAGCGGTGTGCGCCGCGTTGGGGATCAGCAAGACGACGTTGTGGAGGCGCTTGCAGGCGGGGTAGGTAGTTGTGCTCGGTTGGCAATCCGGTTTCCGAATTTCTTCAAGGGTTTGGCCAGCCGCACAGCGCGTGGTGCAACGATTGCCTCGCTCCCCAAACGATCGCATTGCCGGGAAATGCCGCCAAACGCTAGCCAAGCAACCGCAACGCCTCCGCGAGCGACAGCACCGTTGTGCGCGAATCGAACGCCGTTGAAAAAAGATGCTCATGCACGACCTGATCCGGGTCGTAGCAGCAATCCTTGACTGTGAACAAGCGGAAGTCCGCATCGCTCGCGTGTGCGACCGACGACAGCATCACACCGGTCGACGCAATGCCAACCATGAGCAAGGTATCGACGCCCTGGGCGGAAAGCCGCACCTGCAGGTCGGTGCCAAAGAACACGCTGGCACGATGCGCGATGATCAGCGGCTCATTGGCCTGCCGGCCGAGCTCCGGCGAGATCCTGTCGTTCACGAAAAGACCAAGCTGTTTCATTCCCTGCCCGTTCTTGTTCAACGGACTGACCTCCGGATAGCTGGGGCTGAAGTGGATCTTGGCGAAATAGACGCTGACGCCCGCGGCCCGCGCAGCGTCACACAGCTTGCGTGTATTGGAGAGCAACGTCGGCGCGACTGATGGAAACAACTCCAGGATGTCGGTCTGATAATGCATGACCAATAGAGCGGTTTTCGCCGGAACGATCGAGGGAATCTGCATGGTCATAGGGTGCGCATCAGACGCGCTTTTTCATGCTCTGTTGATGATGAGGCTGTCTCCCAAACCGGCGTGGCCGCGTGCGGCTACTGCATCGTCGTGTCGATGGAGATACCCAGTTCGCCTGCCATCTTTTCGACAAGCACCTGAAGTCTAGTCACCTTGTCAGCCAATTGCCTGTGTTCAGCTTTCAGCATTTCGAACTCTGAGGGGGCGATGGCCTCGTCGACACCCCCGCGTTGCGGCATTTCGGTCGGCGTGATTTCACCGCACAACAAATGCATCCAGCGGCTTTCACGCTCCCCCGCCATTCGTGGCAGCTTCACGACGTACGGCGGATTGTTCGCGGCGAGCTCGTCCAGAAACGCTTCCACCGATGAGATATCAGCAAAGGCGTGCAGCCTTGCCGCGTTCAGTCGCAACTCGGCGGCCGTCTGCGGGCCGCGCAGGAGCAGGGTGGTGAGCAACGCGATGGATTGACTCGGGATGCCGAACACACGATTCATGTTGTGCTCGAAGCGTGTCACCCGGCTGCTGCTGCCTTCCATGACCAGGCTCAACGATTTCAGTCCGTCGATGGCAGCCAGAATCTCGGCTTCGGTAACGGCCATCACCGGAGAACGTGCGGTTTTCTGGTTGCAGCCGGAAGCCAGCGCATTGAGCGACAACGGGTAGGTATCCGGCACCGTTTTCTGCTTCTCGACCAAGACGCCCAGCACGCGACCTTCAAGGGCGGTGAGGGCTCGGATGGCGCGGCTCTGAGAGCCGTCAGGATTGATGTTCATGATGGTTGGCGACTGGAAGCGACCTGGGATCTTCGCATGATATCCGGCCGCCGAATCGTGAGATCGGACGGCTCCCGCCCAAGCCGCGAAGGGGTCGAACGCGGCGCGTTGGCCACCGACCCACAACGCATCATGCACCGACGACCTTGTTCTTTCCGGTCCGCTTGGCTTGATACATGCCGCGATCCGCTCGCTGGATCGCGGCCATTGGCGCTTCATCTTTGCCAAGTTCTGCCACGCCGGCAGAAAACGTAATAAAGAGCCGGGTATCGCCGGCCGCAAAGAAACGCTGCGTGAGCGCGCGCTGAAGCCGGACGATTACCTGTACTCCATCTTCCAGGCACGTGTCGGGCATCAGGATCACGAATTCCTCGCCGCCAAAGCGCGCGAGCGTGTCTTGCGGGCGCATGGATTCGCGCGCGACCTGGGCCAGATGTGAAAGTGCATCGTCACCGAAGCTGTGCCCATGAACATCGTTGATCGACTTGAAGTTGTCGATGTCCAGGAAAGCGATGGAAAGCGCGGAATGTTGATGTGCCGCGCGGGCGACTTCTCGCTCCAAGGCCTCCTCCAGGCCTTTGCGGTTCAGCGCGCCAGTCAGGAGGTCATGACGCGCCGAAGCCGACGCCATGTCGAGCGCCTTGCGAAGCCTCGCGACCTCGGTAGAAGTTTCTTCAGCCTTGCGCTTCATTGCCGAGAGTTCGTCGCGATTTCGGGCGGCCTCCAACGACATCCATCGGGTGGCCGATAGCGCATCCTGAATTGCCGGTGCAATCTCGGAGATCGTCTTGGCCGACTCGATCTTCTTGGCGCACGCTTCCATCTGGAGGTGGAGTTCGCCCGAGGTTTCCGCCGCCGCGGACAGCCGCTCCATGAAAGACGCCAGGAGCCGCTTCATTTCTTCCTGCGCCTCGATCGACTTCGCCTTCAGTGACCCCTGCTTGTGGATCACTTCTTTGAGGCGGCGTCGCACGTCGTCAAGCCGGCGCAGGCTCACCGGAGATTCGCTGGCCTTCATCAAGGCCTCGATCTGGCCGCGCAGCCAGTGGTCGTCCAGTGACAGCTCGCCGATGTTTTCAAAGACAAGCTGCAGCAGGCTCAGCAGCGATCTGCGAATCTCGTTTTGGTCTTCTGCCGCGAGTCGCAGCCGATGGTTGAACGTCGATAGCGTTGCATTCAGATGTGCGAGGGTTTCAGACTCCGAACGGCAGGCATGGATGAGCGCCCTTGCAGCGGGCCCGATTGTGGAGTCGTCCTCGCCCAGGGCCGGCAGGCAGCACTCGATCATGCGTGCGAGCTGTTCGCGCAACTCCCGCACCAGGGCCATTCGCTCCGAACGTTCCGCGCCATCGTCGTCTGCGAAGGCGTAAGCGTTCGATTGCCTGACGCGGTTCTGAGCCAGGCGCAGTGCCCCAAAGAGCTTGTCCCACTTGCCGTCTTGAATCCATTGCGACATCCGGCTCGCCTCTTGCCGGTCCAGAAACTCCGTTCCTGAAAAGCTGGCGGTGAAAGCGTCCTGGGCATCCTCGTTCGGCTTACTTCCGGCGATCTCGTGGTAGATCGCGGCAAAGTTGTCAGGCGTGGGAGCCTGTCTGCGTGAGGCCAACAGCCTTAGGGCATGTCGTGCGGTCTCCGAGGGATTGGTTTCTGTCATACCTAACCAGAGGATGGCGAGCCGGGGTGGAGCGCAATTTTCCTCGGTTCTGGGCGTACCGCAAAGTCGATCAGAAGGTTGTGTGGGCGCCGCGCCGCATGCGTGCAAGGCGCCGTACTTGCTGACAAGGCAAGTATCAAGGCGATCTTCGTTATTGGGCTTGGAACTGGCCTATTCAGCGGCGCTTGCTGCCTAAGCGATATTCCGTGGCCGTCAGACGCGCATCAGGCCGCCGTCAACTGCAGCGGCTTGCCATACCCGAAACAGTGCTGCGCCTGCGGGAAGGTGCCCCGCCGCACTTCGTCGGCGTACTGCGCAACGGCCTCGCGCATGACGGCGTTGATGTCGGCATAACGTTTGACGAAGCGCGGCGTGTAAGCGTCGAAGCCGCCCACCATGTCTTCGGTCACCAGCACCTGGCCGTCGCACGCGGCGGAGGCGCCGATGCCGATGGTCGGGATCGTGAGCGTTTCCGTGATGTGCCGCGCCAAGGCCTCGGCGGTGCCTTCGATAACGACCGAGAACGCGCCGGCCTGTTCCACCGCCTGCGCGGCTTCGAAGATGCGCGCGGCCGAGCGTGCCTCCAGCCCTTGCGCCTTGAAGCCGCCCGTGGCGTTGGCCTGCTGCGGCATCAGCCCGATGTGAGCCATGACCGGCACACCGCGCTCGGTCAGGAAGCGGATGGTGTCGGCCATCTCCACGCCGCCTTCCAGCTTGACCGCCTGCGCGCCGGTCTCGCTCAGCAGGCGCGCCGCGTTGCGGAACGCCTGCGCGGGCGATTCCTGATACGTCCCAAACGGCAAGTCGACCACCACGCAGGCCTGTGCCGCCCCGCGCACCACCGCCGCCCCATGCGCAATCATCATGTCCAGCGTCACACCCAGCGTGCTCGGCATGCCGTACACGACCATGCCCAGTGAATCGCCGACGATGATCACATCGGCATGCGCGTCGACCAGGCGGGCCATGGGGGTGGAGTAGGCAGTGAGCGAGACCAGGCTGCCCGCACCTTTGCGCGTGCGCAGGGCGGTGACGGTGTGGCGGGTGACGGAGGCGTGCGTGCTCATGGAATGGGAACGATTGGTGACCAGTGAAGGAGGCGCCACGGTATCATCCGCGCCGCACGCGCGATTGCGCGCGGAGGACGCCTTATGCTGCTCGCAGGACAAGCCCGCAACGTCTACGTAGTGCCGCCCATGGCCGTGCTGCCGCGGCCGTTGTTTGTGCGGGCCTTCGAGATTCCGGGCAACGGTTGGGTGGAGGCGCACAGCCACCCCTGGGCACAGTTCACCTACGCCACCGCCGGCGTGATCGAGATCGATACCCCGCTGGGCCGCCACCTGCTGCCGCCGCACTACGCCATGTGGATTCCGCCCGACATGCCGCACGCGGTCTCCACGCGGGAGTGCGTTGCTTTCCACAGCCTGTATCTCGACCCGGCCGCGTTTGGCGCCCATGCCCCGCGCGCGGGCGACATGTTGTGCGTGACACCGCTGCTGCGCGAGCTGGTGGCCGCAACCGCCGAGCTACCGGTCAACTACGACATGAGCGGCCCCGACGGCGCCCTGGTGTGCCTGATCGTCGACCGCATCCGGCGCCTGCGCGCCGCGCCCCTCTCGGTGCCGATGCCGCGCGATGCCCGCCTGCACAAGATCGCCCGCGCCTTGCACGCAGACCCTGGCGACCCGCGCAGTCTGGACGATTGGGGCCAGCAGGTGGGCGCCACCCGCCGCACGCTTTCGCGCCTGTTCCGGCATGACACCGGGTTGTCATTCATTGAATGGCGGCAGGGGTTGCGCCTGCTCGCAGCGCTGCCTTTGCTGGAAGCCGGCACGGCCGTAGGCCTGGTGGCCGAACGGCTGGGCTATGCGTCGGTGTCAGCCTTCATTGCCGTGTTTCAGGCGCGCTTCCAGGTCACGCCTGGGGTGTTCGCCCGCACCCGGCAACTTGGGGGCGGGGCGGGTGACGCGTGGGATGGAGATTGATGGCGCGCCATGCGCCGCTGGCTGGCTGATTGGCTGATTGGCTGTTTGGTGCGCGTAGCATCTCGGTCACGGCCGTGGAATCGACGCAGGAAATCAGCGCAAGGAGTGAGCGATGAAACGAAACCTGTTTGCGGAATTGAAAGAGGGGACGTCCGCGCTTTCCGCGAATGGGGGAAATCGCCTCGACCAGCGCATCGAGCTGCGTGATGTCGTTGCGATTCGCGCCGGTCCGTTGGGTTCGGGCCAGTTTTTTTCCCGCCAACATGGCGCGAACCGAAGAACTGTCGACAATGGCGCGCGCCATGTTGAGTTGGCCGCGACGGCGCAATTCCGCAAGCAGTGTCTCGTGCATGCGTTGGCAGACGCCAGCCTCTTGCCACGCAACCAGTCGTCGCCAGCAAGCAGTGCCCGAGCCGCAGCTCATCTCTTGCGGTAGCAGATTCCAGGCGATGCCTGAGCGCAGCACAAACACGATGCCTGTCAACACCGCGCGGTCCGGCGTCGGCTTGCGCCCCGCATATCGGCGGCTGCGCGGCGCTCGTGCTGGCAGCAACGGTTCGATGAGTGACTACAGTTCGTCGTCTATCAGTTCTCTGGGTATCGCTTCCTGTCAGGCAAAACAAGACAGGAAGTCAAAACCCGCCCGAAGAAGTCAACAGGCCCTATGGGTAATTTCGCAACAGCTTCTTAGCCCTTGGGCTCGAAGTGCAGCCAGCTCATCAGCTTTGCACGGCCTTCTGAGCACAGCAGCCAACGGTCGTTGTCGTTCCAGTGGTCTGCAATGAGCGGGATGCTGGACAGATCGCGCGCACCGGCCTTGTATTCATGGATATGGAAGAACTCGCCCGCACGCTCAATCAATTCACGCAGTTGCTGCGGCCCCGAGCCATCAACAACGCAGAAGTCGTGCACCTCAATGATGATGTGGGCATCCTTCATGTCTGCCAGGCAGTTGCGGGTCAGCACCTGGAATTCATATCCCTCAATGTCGCAAAGCACGACGGCATCGGAAAACTGAACGCCCGCCGCCGTCAGTTCAGCCGTAAAGTTGCTCGTCGCCTCACCGAAGATATGGACACGATCACCAACGCCAGCTTGCTCGGCAATCTGCTTTAGGTTCTCCCGGCTCTCGGGCACCACCTCGTAGCAATACGATTGCTGGAAGTGGTTTGTCGCAATCAGGCCCACGCCGTAAAAACCGTCGGCAGCGCCAAGATCTACCAGCGTGCTGCGGTTGCCCTTGATGCGGGCAATCAGATCGCAAACCTCTTGCTCATAGAGGCCCAGCAGCTTGGCCCCATTGTCTGCGGTCCGCCAGGTTGCACGATCACCAAGGTAGTAGCCGGTCAGCAGGCCATGCTGCACGACACCGCCAGTCGCATCCCACAGGCGTTGCCCGTTGTGGATGCGGCGTAACTCCATTGCCTGCATTGTGGCGTGATAAAACAGCTCGGACGTGTCCATCTTTTTATTCTCCAACCTTTACTTCAAAAGGTAGACGTCGTGCGGACCGTCCATCAAAGCTGTGCAGCAAGAAAGCGCACAGCCGTCCAACTGCATATTTAACTTGGTGGCAGCTTTTCAGGCGTAGGCGACGGTGCGGGCGACGTGGCTGCAGGCGCGGATGCAGGTGCCGCAGCAGGTGCTGGTGCTAACGGGGCCGAGGCCGGGACAGCAACCGGAGCCGACGCAGGCACCACCGTGGGCGGTTCCACCGCCACAGGCGGCGCGGGCGGTGTCGGCACCACGGGCGTCGTCATCTTCATCGGCTCGCCCTGCTGCGTGGGTGCGGGCTCGGGCAGCGGCGCCACGTGTTCCTTCTCTGCGGCCTTGACGGTGGCGCGGTCGCGCCGCACCGGGTCCACCTTCAGGAAGTGCTCCACCAGATTGAAATAGCGCTCGTAAAACACGCCTGCCGGAATCGTCTCGCTCGCCACCTTCACCATCGAATCGTCACCCGAGCCGATCGGCAGCGACAGCGAACCCAGCACGCTCAAGCCCACGCTGGCCGACGTGCTCGTCTTCTTGAGCGAGTAGCGGTCTTGCACCGCGTTCACATAGGCCGTGCTCGACGTGCCGTCTGCATTGGCATCGGCACAGACCACATGGAAGGCGATCACCACGTGCGAATCATTGCTCGGCTGGAAATTCTTGCTGCCGTCGATCGTGTCTGCGCGCGGCGAGCTTGACACATACCCCTGGCTCAGCAGTGCGCGGCGTGCGGCCTCGCACGTTGCCTCAGACTTGGCGTGGAACGTGCGCGCGTAGGGGCTGGCCGTCGCGTCAAACTGCTCCTGCTGGTAGAGCGGCGTGGGTGTCGAACCCAAGCCGCACGCCGACAGAAGGATTGCGGCTGCGCATGAGACGGATAGCTGACGGAAGCGGTTGAGCATGGTGTCGGGAAAAAGGGCTTGGCCGGGCAGTGTGTTGCCGGACGAGCCAATCGCATGTGCGGGGCAAGTCTTGTGCGTGCCCAACCGGATGCGGCGGCTCGGGCCTGCTCGGCCGGGCGTCATTATAAGTTTGTTGAGTGACAAAGCGGCCGGCATGTTTGCATTTGCAGCCTCCTACCTAAATGCGTTTTGGAAGATCAACTTGATCTGCCGCCCGCCACGTTGAGAAGCCTTCCGTCGCCCTCGCCTGTCAGGGCCGTCGAGCCAGCAATCCAGCAACACAACGCAGCATCGGTAGGGGGCGTTCCTTCGATACTGGCATCACAACCGGCGTGAACGGTATTGGTGGTATTGGGCAGTACACCCAAACAGCGGCGGGTGGCGGCGCAGGTCCGCCGGATGACCAAAAGCCTCTTCAACACTCAGTGCCTTTTTCGCGTTCTGCGGCTGAAAAGACGTCAGTGAACCCACGGCACGCATTGCTTACAAGCCTCTTCCGTAAGTCATTGATCGAAAACGCGGGTTTACGCGAAAGCCCCTCGGCCGGAGGGGTTTCGCTTCAGGATCGTTTGCATTCAGTGGCGGTGATCTCAGATAGGCTGAATCAATGCACGGATGCGCCGGGCAAGGTCGTGGCGAGCGGCATGGTTTTGTCAAACCTGTCGCAGTCATACCGACGTGCTTCGGGATCGCGACAAAGCGAATGAGATGGGGAGTTGCCTCGGTTAGGAGGGGCTATGCAATTCATCAGACCAATCCTCCAGTCGGCCGTCATTGCGCGCGCGCGCCATACGTTTCGGCTGTGCTTCTGTGTCATTGCCGGACTGCTGCTCCACGTCACGCCTGCAGCCGCAGCGACCCAATACACAGGCGATCTGATCATCAAGTGGCGCAGTGGTGCAGGCACGCAAACATCGTCATTAACCTGCAACCTGGCCAGCAGCACGATTCAGTTGGTCCAGAGTCTTGGCGCCAGCCTTCAGCTCAAGCGTGTGATGTCGGGTGGGTTGCAATTGCTGCAGACAGGCCTGGTTGAAGCGGATGCCATCTTAGCTGTTGCTGCCAGCGTCGCGCTGGACGGGTGCGTGGCCTATGCCGTACCGGACCAGCAGATGACGCTGCTGGCCACGCCCAACGACCCCCGTTTTCCCAATCAGAACAACTTGCAGGGCTCGCAGTATGTGTCGGGTGGGGCGAATGCGCCCGCAGCATGGGACGTCTCCAAGGGCGCCGCCAGCGTCGTGGTCGCGGTGGTGGATACGGGCTATACCGACCATCCGGACTTATCGAGGAAGATCCTCCCGGGCTATAACTTCATCTCTGATCCCATGCGCTCCGGTGACGGCGATGGCCGCGACGCGGATGCGCACGACCTTGGTGACGGCGTGACCAGCACGGAAGCCGCGTCGCTTGGCGGCGACTGCACCGCCAGGCCCAGTAGCTGGCACGGCACCCAGGTCATGAGCGTGCTGGCCGCCGACACCAACAATGGTCTAGGCATGGCCGGTGTGAGCTGGAACACGCAGATCGTGCCAGTGCGTGCCGTGGGCAAATGCGGAGGCCTGATGTCTGACGTGGTGGACGGGATGCTCTGGGCGGGCGGGTTTTCGGTGCCGGGGGTGCCGGCCAATGCCAACCCGGCGCGAGTCATCAATATGAGCGTGGGCGCCGACGGAAACTGTACGGCAGCGGAGCAGGATGCCGTCGACCAATTGACGGCGGCAGGGGTCACTGTGGTGGCGGCAGCGGGCAATCAAGCCGGCCAGGTCCAAGCGCCTGCAAACTGCAACGGCGTTATCGCCGTCACCGCCCACACCGACAGCGGCGAGATCGCGAGCTACGCCAATGTGGGGCCGCAGGTGGCATTGAGCGCGCCGGGTGGCGGGTGCCCGAAATCCAAGGCGGACAGCCGTGGCAATTGCACCGGCTCGCCTTCCGTCATCTTGACGGAATCCAACGCAGGGCAAATGGGCCCTGGCATGCCCATGGATTCCACCGGAGCAGGTACCAGCTTCGCAGCGCCCGAGGTGGCTGGCACGGTTGCGCTGATGCTCTCGATACAACCAAGGCTGTCGAACGCGCAAATCGTGAGCGCCTTGAAGCAGTCGGCACGCCCCCATCCGGCGGGCAGCTATTGTGCCGCCTATGCCGGGCAATGCGGTGCGGGGTTACTCGATATGGCAGGGGCAGTGGCACAAGCGCAAGCTGCACTACCAAGCAATGCCGCGGTGGATACCGCTAAAAGTGTTGCTGGCAGCGGGGGAGGAGGGGGCGCATTTGACCCGGTTGATGCAGCCCTGCTGCTCCTGGCCAGCCTCGCGACTGCGTTCCGAAAGAAGCAATAACATCTGACAGTACGCAGCCGCGCTGCTACTCGCGTGACGCGAGAGGCCTTCATCATGTGTGGCCGCGCGGCATCCCTCTTCCCAGAGCGTTTCCATAAAGTAGGTCAGGTCGCTCTCTGCAGACCCATGCACGAGCAGCACATCGTCTTCAACGTAACGGCGTGCCGGCAGGCTCGCAAACCACGCAAGCTGGTCTGGCCGCAACTCATCAAATGCGTATTGATCCGACAGCCCCATGCGCGATCGATCCTCTTCCAGAAGCTGCCTTTCGTGATTGCCGCGAATGGTTGGCAGGTTAAGTGCCATTAACTGGTCGACGGTCTCGCTGGGTTGCAGCGGGCCGGAGGCAATATCGCCAAGGTTCACGATCAAATCGACGCCTTGGCTGCGGATGTCTTCCAGCACCGCATTGAGCGCGGCCAAGTTGCCGTGAATATCGGAGAGGGCGGCGATTCGCATCTTGTGGATTTGGATGGGCGATCAGCCGGCAATCGTACCGTGTCGCCCTGCGCTGGGGTATTGCCCATGCTTCAGGGGTCAGGCAATCGACGTAATTGCGCGCCGCGACTCGTACAGCGTGACACCTGCCAGCACCATGCCCCCACACGCGATGCCTGCGGCTGCGCTGAGCCACGCCCCCGCATGCCAGCCCAGCAGCGGTTGCAGGCAGAGCGCCGCCAGTGCGCTGGTGAAGCCTGCAGCCATGGCCCATGCGCAACCGCGTCCGCTGCCGTAACCAACGAGCGTGGCAGCCAGAGGCACCGCCACCGTTGTGAGGAACAGCGTGTTGATGGACACGATCAGCCCGACCATGCTTGTGCCGATCTGCGCAATGGCAATGCCGCCGAGCACCACTGCCAATGAAACAACGCTGTCCGGCACGCGCTTCCACGACAGCGCTTGCCGTGTGGCGTGCGCCGCCGCCATGGCAACGGCGGCGCCGGAGCCGAGCGCCGCCAGCAACAGCACGCACAGAATGCCCTGGCCAATAGCGCCATGGCGGCCCCCGAAGGGCTCTACCACCAGAAATGGAATCGTCTCCTTAGCAGCCAAGGCCGGTGCCAGATGACCAGACTGCATGGCCGCCAATACCGCTGTGGACGGCAGCGTGCTGATCAGCATGACGGCCACTCCCGCCAGCACACACCCCATCACCGCAGCTTGCCGTGAGCGCGCAAGGATGACGAACTGCTGGTAGTCCGCCCCCAGTATCACCAGCGCAATCGTGCTCACCACGGTGACGCCGATATCCGTTGGCGACAGATAACGTGCTGCATCTGTCGCCACCATGGCCCACGAGCGGGCATACAACCCAATGCCGCCGTTCAAGACGATCACCACCACAAGAGATGCCGATGCGGCGGCAAGGAACACCGTGAAAACGGCGCCCATCCGGCCGGGGCGCAGCCGGCCCAGCAGCCACACCAGCGCACCGGCAATCGTGTGCTGCCATGCCGGCGCAAGGCCAAAGTTCAGGCCCAGCACCGCCGCTGCACCTTGCAGTTGTACGGAAAAAATCCCCAGTAGCCACACCGACGACAACAACGCCACGCCCGCTTCCAGCGCACGATGCTTTTCTCGGAAAAGGCCCCATACCGGCGCACCCAGCCGCCAGAACGTGCCCGCCACCGCAGCAAGAAACACCATGCCGATGCCGGTGGCCGCCGCATAGAGGCTCGACGCCATGCCAATCGTTCGCGCCAGTTCACCTGTACCAAACACAAAGCCGATGCCGTAGCTGGCGGAAATCAGCAGGATCGCCACATTCCATGGCCCCAATGTCCGTTCAGTCATGACCGTAACCGCGTTTGACCCAGCAGTTCACGGCGGACTGGTTTCCGGTGAGGTAACTCGTGCAAAGACATGCCTGCTCGTGAATTGCGCTATCAGCTTGCGCAGAGCGTGGGGGCGCGTGGATGGAGTGGGCGGCAGACACCAGCCCGTGCAGGGACAACTGCGTCATGACTTCCTCTTGGGGAGACAGTAAGCGCCACCGCCGGCCGCTGATGGCGGCCGACGGAAATTGCACGCGATCTTAGGAAGAGGTGCGCCCGGCTGCCTCCCCAAAAGGTGAATTCTGTAATTCCGTATTTTTAATTCAGATATGCGCTAAATATAAATCTGGCGCCCGGCTTCGATCTTTATCAACCGCAGATCAGTCAATCTCAAAAAAACCCCACCAACGGGGGCAGCGCAATCCGGGTCAATCGCCTATGCTGTTTTGCTATAAAAAACGGGCGCCGCAATTTGAGTCGGATTATCGGAGAAAGCGCCTAATCCAAAATGTTTAAGGGGCGGTATGGCAACACTCATCCCCAGCCTGAATAGCTGCCTGGGGCGCATGACCTCGGGCGAGAAACGCTTTGCCCGTCGGCTCGAAGCGTTTCTTGAGGACGATTATCTGTGCTGGTACGACGTGACGGTCGGCATTATGCGCAGGCGGCCGGATTTCCTGATCTTGAACCCGCGCCGGGGTTTGCTGGCGCTGGAGGTCAAGGACTGGAAAATCAGCAGCATTATTCGGCTCGACCCGCAACTGGTGGACGTGGAATTTGAGGGGCAGCTCAAGAAGGATGTGAACCCGCTGCTCAAATCGCGGGATTTCATTACGACCACTGTCGACATGCTCAAGCGCGATCCGCTGCTGGTCGAGCCCGCCACTAGCAAATACGCCGGCAAGCTGTGCATGCCGTACGGCCACGGGCTGGTGCTGCCCAATATCTCGCGCCAGGAGTTTGAAACCTCCGGCATGCAAGACGTCATGCCCGGCCGCCTCGTCATCTGCAAAGACGAGATGACCGAATCGGCCGACGCTGAAGCCTTTCAGCAACGGCTGTGGGACATGTTCACCCAGCCCTTCCGCTGCCTGCTTGAACTGCCGCAGATCGACCGCATCCGCTGGCACCTCTTTCCCGATGTGCGCATCGTTAGCCGGCAAGGCAGCCTGTTCGAGGCGGATGACGAACCGGCCGAGCAAGGCGCCCGGCCCGCCATTCCCGATCTCATCCGCGTCATGGATTTGCAGCAGGAGCAACTTGCCCGCAGCCTGGGTGATGGGCACCGCGTCATCCACGGCGTGGCCGGCTCCGGCAAGACGATGATCCTCGGCTACCGCGCCGAATACCTCGCGCAAGCGTCCGCCAAGCCCGTGCTTGTGCTGTGCTTTAACCGTGCGCTCGCGCAAAAGCTGACCGGGTGGATGGAGCACAAAGGGCTGTCGCAAAAGGTGCATGTGCGCACCTTCCATAGTTGGTGCTCGGACATGGCAACGACCTACCAACTCGACAAGCCTGCAGCCCTGTGGCGCGATGAAGACTTTGCAGCGCTGGCGCAAAACGTGATCGACGGCGTGAACCGGGGCCAAGTGCCAGCCGGGCAATACAGCGCGCTATTGATCGATGAAGGCCACGACTTCGACCCCGCATGGCTGCGGCTCGTCGTGCAGATGGTGGACCCGGAAACCAACTCCGTGCTCGTCATGTACGACAGCGCGCAAGACATCTATCAGAAGTCTCGCAAGCTCAAGTTCAGTTTTTCCAGCGTCGGCATTCAGGCGCGCGGGCGCACCACCATCCTCAAGCTCAACTACCGCAACAGCGCCGAAGTGCTGGCCGTGGCCTATGCGTTTGCCAACGACCTGCTGACCGCCGAAGAGGCGGAAGAAGACGGCGCGCCGCTCATCCCGCCGCAAACGGCGGGGCGGCATGGCAAGGCGCCGGAGTTTGTTCGCCTGCCCACCTTCAAGGCCGAACTGGATTACGTGGCCGACCGCCTGCGCGCGGCCAACGAAGCCGGCACGCCGTGGCGCGATATGGCGGTGCTCACTTACCTCAAGGCGCAGAGGGAAGAAGTGGTCCGCCATCTGGCGGCGGCCAAGGTTCCCGCCAGCGCTGGCTTGAGCAAGCACGACAACGACAGCGTGAATGTGCTCACGCTACACGGCAGCAAGGGGCTGGAGTTTCCGGTGGTGGCGATTCCCGGCCTGGGGCGATTGCCGCTTGATAGCCACGACGCCAATGAACAGGCGCGCGTGCTGTATGTGGGGATGACGCGGGCGATGAATGAGCTGGTGATGACGGCGGATCGGGATTCCGAGTTTGCAGTCAGGGTGGGGGAGGCTTGTGGGAGGTTGGTGGCATGAGGGCGACGGTAATCATCGCGCGCAATCGACGGCGTTGAATATGCGGTAGCGCCTCAAATCGGAAAAATTGATATTCCTAAGTGGGTGTTGAAAAAAATTTAGAAGAAATTCTGCATCTTGATTGCCGAAAATGATTTTATCAGTAATTAAAGCAAAATCGCTGATTGTAAAGATAAATATTTGATTGTTGTGGATTAAGAAATCGTTTGGGGGTGATGCTATGACAGAAAGCAAGGTAGATATTGTCGAAAACTGGAATTTTGTAGCGGATTTCCCGGAAACTCCTTCGCCCCTAATTGAGAGACCACATCTGCTTAGGTCGATTGTGGAGGTCCTCAACGCGGACGCACCGGTTTTATTCATTGAGGGTGAGCCTGGAGATGGGGCGACTTGCACATTGGCCCAGTTTTGCAGATCTTATCCGGATCAAACTTTTTCTCTGTTTATCAAGCCAGCTAGCAAATTGACGTATAGCTTGGATTATCTTCGACTCTCGCTGGCTGAGCAATTCCATTGGTACGTCTACGGCGAGGCTCTTCGCAAGGACCGGCTGACAGGTAGTGAATATCAAGATCTAGTCATCAAATTATCTAGGAAAGATAAGGGAAAGGAGCTCTACTTTGTTGTGGACGGTCTTCATCAGATCCCAGTCGAGGACCGATCAGTTATAGGGCAAGTGTTTTCTGAATTGCTTCCTACGGGTGTCCGAAAATGTAGATTTATTGTCGCTGGCCTTCAGTCCGGGCTTGGTGAATATGTTCACGCTAGTGTCAGATCAAGGTACTACGGGCTTTTAAAATTTAGTTTGGATGAGTGCAAAAAATTCCTGGCTGAAACAGGGATTGGTGAGGCAGACTGCGAGAGGGTTTACGAATTATGCAAGGGCGGAAGCCCAGGCCGCCTTGCAGTTGTGCGTCGTCTTCTGATCGGAGGGACGCCTCTATCTGAGATATTGGAGAAGGATCCAACTAAATATCTTGAGTTCGTCAAATTGGAGTTTGATTCGCTGAAGAGCTTAAGCGAAGATCAGCGATTACTAGTTGCCAACGTTGCTTTTTCCAAGGTTGCACAAACGCTCTCTGATCTTTGTGAAATAGGTCAAGTGGATTTGGGCGTCCTCGAGCATCTAATTGAGAAATGTCATTTCCTTCGTATATCTTCAGCTGGCCACGTCGAATTCATTTCGGAGACGCATAGGCAGTTCGCCTGCAAGAATCTCGAGCAACAGAAGCGAAACGCGTTAGAGAGTCAGCTTAAGTTCTTTGAGAGTCATCCAAAAAGCGAAGCGGCGCTGAGATTTTTGCCGACATATTTGGAAACACTAAATAGACAAGAGGCTCTTTTCGAGTTGCTCTCTAAAGAGCATTACGGCGATCTATTGGAAACTACTCAGTCGTTCTCTGCCTTGATGAATCAAGCGGAGATGGCTGCGAAGAGTGCTTATGCGTTGCAGAGAACCCAAGAGGTTTTCAAATTTTCACTTCATAAATCAATATTCTCTAGTGCTACTTCTGCAGAAGGTTCATCTTCAAGGGTCAAAGCTCTCGTCGCACTCGGAAAAACAAATGCTGCAATGGCACTTGCAAACACAGAGGCGACTAAAGAGGATCGGCTGCGCCTGTTAAGTGCTTTTGCCCGTCGCCTGACGGAGAGGAATGGGACGCTGGAGCCTGAGTTGCTCTCATACATAAATCGTTTAATTGATGAGGTTGACTTCAGCGCGCTAGGTGATAAAGCGGTCAATATCGCCGCTGATGTGCTGATGTTTGATCCGGATAGTGCTATTGGGATCATTGAGTCCGCGGTAAAGGGGGCAACTGCTGCCGCTAAAGATGCGGCATTCGCTGAGCTTTCTCTTTCCGCATCATTAGCAAAAATAAAGAACAAGGCGAAGATTGAGGATAAGGCTAGGCAGCGTATATCTGACGAGGCTCTGCAACAGATCGCACATTCATTCGAGTTGATAGCGGAAAAGCTCGACTCATCAGAGTTGATAAATATTCTTTCGAAAATGCCAGCTGCTCGCCAGATTCACTTCTTGCGATCAGTTGTCAACATGAAGCGCAAAGACCCTCGGATTTTGGACCTAGTGGAGCTTGGTCTCGATATCATAATAAAGGAAGCAGAATATACACCGCGCGCGAAGGATCTGGCTGAGTTGTGCTCACCACTTCTGTTTCCCATAAAGGATCATGGTCGACTGAAAACGCTCGTAACTCGGATTCAGAGTCAGCTTGGCTTAGTAGGGAAAGCAGCTCAATCTCGAGATATGACCATGCTGCAAATGCGTCTCGCCGCAGGTGAATATCAATATGACAGAGCTGCGGCGCGAGATCGGATCAGAGAAGCTTGCTATGCAGCCATGGATATCAAGGCTCCAGAAACACAGATGGAATGCCTTGCGGTTATGCTGGGGATTCTCGCCAAAATAGATAGGGATGGAGAGCTTGAGAACGCCGATGGCTTTCGTGCTGTGATCAGATGTGAGCTCAATCAACTCTTAGATCATGTCCTCAGAGATACTGCAGATCATATAGGTACGGTACTTCCTTTGCTGAAAGTGCTCGCTGCGGATGACTGCCAGAACGCTCTTGTACTTGCGAAGCGTCTGAATGTCGAGAGCAGACGCGATGTGGCTTATCAGACTGTCGCTGAAATTTTTGTAACGCAGCCGTACTCGCATAAATTGCATAGTGCTATCGAAACTGCACTGTCTTCTATTAGTAGCGAGGATTCACGCTCGCGAGCTACCGAAAGTTTGTTGAGCTATCTAGATGCAAATCCAGAGAAGTCTGGCTGGGTGGCTCACCTTGATAGTTTTCGTCGATATTTGCAGCGTGGATATCAATTGAATCGTTGGGATTGCTGGATGTTTAAATCTTCCAGCGCCGCAGGTTGCGAATATGACAAGGGTCTTTTTGTTGAAAGAACTAAAGAGGCTCTTCAACGTATTGCCTCCGGATTGGAAGAGGCGAAACTAAATTTCAGGGCGGCAGAGGCGCTTGCCGATGTTGACGTTGAATTAGCCGAAAAATATTACGCTGATGGACTCAGGGTGAGCGCGGAAACTCCGTTTGCGAGCGAATCCAAAGCGCAGTTGTTTGAACTTTGTTTGTCCCTAGTTGGTAGATCGATGGCATCGCTTGCACGTGTACGGACCCTGGATGACGACAAGTTGAGCCGTCATGATGCTCTTGTGGAGCGCCTTCCGGGAATTCTGCGGAAAGTACGGGTGCTAAATGAATTTGCTGAGCGGCTATGGTGTGTCGATCGGGATGATTTGACAAAGAAAGTAGTGACTGAGCAGTTGCGACCGCTTTTGGAACAGGCACGCAGCGCACATCCGGCTGTGGGGCGGGCAGCTGTGCTTATCGCATTTCCATCCATTTGTTCCGCGCACCAGCGGCTAGCACTCGATCTGCTGAAGGAGTTACCTGATGCGGATGCCGACGCTGCTTTGCATAACGCTGCTATGCTGAAGATGCGGCATTTGGCGGGACAGGAGCCTGATAACAACGGTAGGTTCGATCAAACAAAGCTTAGGCCTGAAGATGTTTACGATGTGATTGATTTGCTTGAGAATATGAGAACGGATTCGATCATATTTACTGTTATGAATAATCTGGTCGAATCGGTAAATGATAAGTCAAATAGAACTAAATTTACGGCAACACAGAAGGCTGATTGGTCAGCAAGGCTGGCATCTATTGCAGCCAGTAAGATGCCGGACAAGAAGAACATCCAGCATGAGGGTTATAGGATTGTGTCTACAGCTTTGGCCTACTCTTTGAGGGATGTGCAATGGTCAAGCTGGGAGTCATTGATAAAACAAGCAGAAAATGTTCCGAATGCAGCGGATCGCGGATACATCTACCTTATGCTCGGGGCCGCACTTCCTAGTAAATATTCTGGTAATCACAGAAAGCAATTGCTTGATAGATCGATCGAGGAAATCAATAAAATTCCGTCCCCTGTTGATCGCTTATCACATTTGCAAGACTACGCGGAAAAACTGCACGCCAGCGATGCCGTTGCAGCAGCAAAAGAGTGTTTGAAAATTGCTATGAAGCTATCGCTCGGCCTCGAAAATCAGGCCAGAATTGCCAACCACAGGCGTGAGCTTATCGACATTGCAGATCAAATCGATCCCGGATTCGCGGATGAGCTAATTGAGTTGGTTGACGATGATCCTGCGCGGGCACAGCTGAAATCTGACGCAAAGAAGGCCGTGGCGTTGGCGAAAGCCAAACGGAGCATGGCGAATGCCAAACAATTGAAAGACGCAGCAAGTTGCGATATCGATTTGTTGCCAACAGCTGCTTGGAAAAACCTAGCTGCGCTAGAAGCCGGACGATTGGAGGTGAAGCCTATCGACGTGATGACACAGTACGTAACGATGGCTGCCTCTGGAACTCTCTACCAGGCTTATCCAGTTTTGTCGTGGCATATCACCAATATGGAGCGTAAGTACGTCCAGATAAATGACGTCAAGTCACAGTTGGAGCCACTATGTGAGGCACTTCTGCTGTCAACAGAACTTACGGAAGCAATTTTACGTCGCGTTGCCGGACGCGGGGCGGACGTTCGCGAGGAAGTAAACGATGAGGGATTTCTGGTCAGGCGCCGCGAACGTGCCGCAGCTTTACAATTTATTGAGAATTGGCTGCAGACAAATGCTGAGGAGGAGATTGTTTACTGTGATCCATATTTCTCCACAAAAGACATATCTTTCTTGCGACTTTGTCTAGCCAATGCTCCTGAATGCAGGATAAAGATAATTGCAAGTAAGCCGCAGCTAATCAAGCAGAATGAGTTAAGCGAGGAGCCATTTCTTAGGGAGTGGCGCGCCCAGAGTGATCAATCTCCTCCGGAAACCGAAATCATAGCTCCGGCGTACGTAGAAAACCCTGAAAAGCACGTCATTCATGATAGATGGCTTTTAACAAAAGGTGCGGGGCTCAGAATTGGAACATCCTTTAATTCTCTGGGGGATGGGAAACTCTCTGAGATTTCAGAGATCGACCCAGGTCGCGTTTCGGATATTGCTGCGCAACTTGATCAGTATATTTCTAGGCAACGAGTCGTAGACGCTGCGCGGATACAGTACAGTACTTTCACTTTGTACTAGTCTTTCTGCTGCCACTTGTTCGAGTTTGGGGAAGAGTTGCGCACGAGTGCCATCTCGTCCTCTTTTCCTTTCGCGCGCCTTCAATTCATGAAGGAGGGCTGAAGGCAGGAGTACGGACTGAATGAGGATTTCGATAGGAGACGGCTGCTTCAAAATCAAAAATAGCGCGGTTTGATGAAATTGGCTGGTGTCCAATACTTGCGTTGACGCAGATTTTGGGTCATGTGGTCCTTCACAGTGACGCCGCTCGAGGTGTTGAACTTGCGGCACTCGTCTGGAGTTCGCTAAACTCCCCCTCGCTGCGCAAAAAACGTAGCCGGGACTGCAATCCCGATCGAGATAACCGGAGAAACTTCTCAAGTTTCCTCCGCTGCTGTCGTTCGCCCTACGGGCGGGCCCGGCAGGGAGGGCTCCGGCCCTGCCGTCTTGTTATCTCGTCGGTATTGCAGACCTTGTCGTGTGCCCGCCCACCCTCACAGGTGGGTGGCTCCCTACTCAACCAGAGGGCAAGACAATGGATCAACCGACCCAAGCAGTACCCACCGCACGCGGGCATTGCCCCGCAATTTCTCCGGTCTGCATCGCGCAACATCCTCCGTCCGGAGGTGCCCGATGAGCCTACAAACCAACCGCAGCTATCTGAAAGGCGCCCTGGCCGGGCGAGACTTTCTGCGCCGCACGCAGTCGGGCCTGAAGCTGCATCGGCACTTCGAGCCCAAATCGCTGCGCTGGGAATACCAGATCAACATCCAGGACAAGCCCGCCGAATATCAGGCCGGGTTTCTGGATGCGATTGGCGCGTACCTGCTGACCACGCTTGAGGGGGTGCTGGTCGATCTATACCGATGGGAAATCCTGCGCGTGCTGGAGAGCGCGAACGACAAGAAATAAGAAAAACAGCAGTAAGCAGTACGCGACCCCGGGCACGGGCGGGGGCGCCATCAGGCAGCCGTTCGGCCAGCCCAACAATTCCACAAGCACTTCAGCAGCATTCACAGGCTGCCATCTCTGCCTTGCGTCGCTTCGCGCCACGCAGCACGGCATGCATTTGTTTCACGTCGATGACATTAGCCGCAACACGAGCGCGTGCCCTCTGAACGCAGCTTCTGGGTCTTGCGATGAACCTGTCACAACCGGCGCATAACCTCGCCGCCGCTACCAATTCGTTCGCTACAAGGTTGTTTGGGGGAGGCGGTGGCCCTGCATCTCATCGAGCCTAAATTTAAAAATAACCGAGCTGAATCAATGGAAAAGAAAACCCTGCAACCTATTCCCATTGCCTTGGCCGTGCGCAGCATCTTCGCTGCGTCGGTCATGCTGGTCTCCCTTGCCGGCTGCAACGGCTCCGGCAATGACGCGCCCGTCGCCACGCCCGCTGCCGCAAGCGATATCAACAAAGTCCAGAACGTGGTGGTCATCTATCTGGAAAACCGTTCGTTCGACAACCTGTTTGGCAACTTCCCCGGGGCAAACGGCATCGGCAATGTCACGGCGGCCAACGCGCAGGTCGATTTCGACGGCAAGACCCTGCTCACGACCCTGCCCTCCGTCTGGGGCAGCGAGACCGATCCTTCGTTGGGCAAGGTCAGCAGCTTGCCCAATGCGCCTTTCCGTCTGGATGCGGCGCCCGTCAACAGCACCATGAGCGTGGTCGGGCCGGATCTCGTGCATCGGTTCTATCAAAACCAGATGCAGATCAACGGCGGCGCCAACAACATGTTTGCGGCGTACTCCAACCGTGGCGGTTACGTCATGGGCTACTACGACGGTTCGGGCCTGAGCCTGTACAAGCTCGCCCAGCAATACACGCTGGCTGACAACTTCTTCCAGGGTGCGTTTGGCGGCTCGTTCCTGAACCACCAATATCTGGTCTGCGCGTGCGCCCCGACCTACCCCAACGCACCGGCCAGCGAGATCGCAACCGTAGACGCCACCGGCAAGGCGTTGACGATCGACCCGACCTCGCCCACCAACGCCAACAAGGGCGCGGTCAAGTTTGTGCACGATGGTTCGGTCACGCCCGACGGTTACGCGGTCAACACCATCCTGCCGCCGTATCAGCCGAGCGCAGCGCCTTCTGCGCCGGGCCAGGACGTGCGTCTGGCCAACCCCGCTGGCGATGCCTACGAAGGCTCCGCCGTGCTGCCCCCGATTGATTCCACCAAGTTCACGACCATCGGCGACACGCTCACCGCTGCAGGCGTCAACTGGAAGTGGTATGCGGGCCAATGGAACAACGCGCTGGTCGAAGGCCTGACCGTGCGCGACAGCAAGAACTACAAGCTGATCTGGACAGAAAACGCGGGCCAGCCGGATTTCGAGCCGCATCATCAGCCGTTCAACTACTACACGCGCTTCGACCCGACCACCGCCCAGGGGCAGGCCGAGCGTGCAAACCACCTGCAGGACGCCACCAACCTGCTGGCCGATGCCGCCAACGGCACCTTGCCCGCGGTGTCGTTCTACAAGCCCGCTGGCAACCTGAATGCCCACCCTGGTTACTCCGACGTGCAAAGCGCCGATGCCGACCTGGCCAACGTGATCAGCACGCTGCAGAAGAGCCCGCAATGGGGGCATATGGCAATCGTCGTGACGACCGACGAGTTCGGCGGCTTCTTTGACCATGTTGCGCCGCCCACTGGTGACCGCTGGGGCCCCGGCTCGCGGATTCCCGCCGTCGTGATCTCGCCGTACGCGAGGAAGGGCTACGTCGACCACACTTACTACGATACGGCGTCGATCCTGAAATTCATCACCAAGCGCTTCAACCTGAAGCCGCTCGCGGGTTTCCGCTCGGCCACGGGCGATCTGACCAACGCGTTTGACTTTACGCAGGCGCCTTGAGCCTGAGTTGAGAGCCGATCCGCCGCCAGCCGGCGGTTCAGACTGTTGACGGCCCCCACGCTTCTCGGAGTGTGGGGGCCGGTCCATCTGTACCGGTGGAAGAGCCTGCGCGTGCCATCACGCGGTTGTGACAGGCATCACGGCGTTGATATCGCAAATCCTGATGGTGGAATCGGCAGGCGGCATGACATGATGCTTCCACGCTGAACCTGCCGTACGAAAAGGGTACGCACGCATGCCTATCTCAAGCCCCTCAGCCATCAGAGGGGCACGACAAGCGGCGTGCGGTCTCACGCTTTCCGTACCTCATGTCCGTGTCGTTGGACCATCGGAACCTTCCACCTGAAAGGGCTCACTGCTTCATGTCATTTCCCCATCGCCCCATCGCATTCATACTCGCGGCTTCGAATCACGGCATGATGATCGTCAATCGCAACGACTACAACGTTGCCGCCTCCGGCGGCGCCTACGGTGTCGGGCATCAGATCCTGCAACAGTCGAGCTACGACGCGAATGAAATTGCCTTTGCGCTTGCGCTGCTCAACCGGCGGCGGGAGTATTTTGGCGATGGCGTTGTTGCGATCGATGGCGGTGCCAACATCGGCGTGCATACGGTCGAATGGGCGCGTCACATGCACGGCTGGGGGCGCGTGCTCAGTTTTGAAGCGCAGGAGATCGTCTTCTATGCGCTGGCGGGCAACATTACCCTCAACAATTGCCTGAATGCACGCGCAAAGCTGGCCGCACTGGGCAAGCACAACGGCGAATTGATCGTTCCGCAGCCGGACTATTTCGCGCACGCCAGCTTTGGCAGCCTTGAATTGCGCCAGCAAGGCAATACCGAAGATATCGGGCAGCGCATTTCGTATGACCCGGCACACGGGGCGAGCGTGCCGATGCTCACCATCGATTCGCTTGGGCTCGATCGTGCCGATCTCTTCAAGCTTGACGTCGAAGGGATGGAACTCGACGTACTGTACGGAGCCCGAAACACGCTGCGCACGCTCAAGCCTGTACTGGTGATCGAGATCATCAAATCCGATCAGGCAGCGATCAAAGGTGTGCTCGACGAACTGGGATACCGCTATTTCCCTGCCGGAATGAATATCGTCGCGGCCCACACGGATGACCCCGTGCTGCAGCACCTGAGTCATCAGGATGGGGTGACCACGCTAGATTGAGCAGGGTGTGAGCTGTGAAAACGTCACCTGGTCGATTCGGCTGAGAACAACCCAGGCACCGTAGTGTGGACAAGGTTCTTCTTTTGCATCTGTCGATTCAAGGTGGGGTGCCAGGGCGCTGACGTATGTCGCGCCTGTGACCTGCTCGATCACCCACTTTCCAGCCCTCGCGGATCGGAAAGTGGGTGCGCGTCGATACGGTTAGTGCTTGACCATCAGGGACACATGCGCATCGGCGCTCAGAGACGCGCCGCCCAACGAGTTGGCGCCTTGCGACAGTGCGCTGCCAAGGACCGGGATGCTATGCAGCGTCGCGGGGCCATTGGCAAGCGCACTGGTGATCGGGGCCAGCGGGTTGCCACCGGCTGCCGCGCCACCGAGCGCACTCGTCGCTTGCGAAACGACGCCA
>NZ_DBMV01000044.1 GCF_002298975.1 Ralstonia sp. UBA689 | reverse complement strand
TTAACTGAACGGCATTACCCCCACGGCGGGTTTTTTCGTGGGCGGCGAGATTCAGTTGCCGCGGAACATGTCGAGGACCTTCTGCTTCTCCTGTTCCGGCGTCGGAGCCAGGTTGATGCTCGGCTGCTGCCCCGGCTGTTCGCCCTCCGGCGCCGACGCACCCGGCATGGCATCGCCCAGCCCCACCGAGGCGATGCCCTGGCCGTTGGCGTATTCCTCGTAGGCCCAGTCGCCGGCCATCTGCACCACGCCTTCGGGTGGCTGACGGTCCGTCTCGGGCTGGCCCTTCAAGGCGTAGCTCATGTAGTTGATCCAGATCGGCAGGGCCAGGCCGCCACCGGTTTCGCGGTCGCCCAGGCTGCGTGGGTTGTCGTAGCCGATCCAGGCCACGCCGACCAGCTTGGGCGTATAGCCGCAGAACCAGGCGTCGAACGAATCGTTCGTGGTACCGGTCTTGCCGGCCATGTCGGTGCGGCCGAGCTTCTGCTTGGCCAGGTAGCCCGTACCGCCCGAGACGACGCTGCGCAGCAGTGAATCCATGATGAAGTCGTTGCGCGGGTCGATCACGCGCACGGCGTCCTTGGCTGCAGTCATCGGATGGGTCTGCTGGATGACCGTGCCGCGCGCATCGACCACGCGGTCGATGATGTACGGGTTGACGCGGTAGCCGCCGTTGGCGAATACCGAGTACGCGCCGGCCATTTGCAGCACAGTCACCGAGCCCGCGCCCAGCGCCATTGGCAGGTAGGCCGGGTGCTTATCGGCCTCGAAACCGAAGCGGGTGATGTACTGCTGCGCGTATTGCGTGCCGATGGTGCGCAGGATGCGCACCGAGACGAGGTTCTTCGACTTCTGCAGCGCGCGGCGCATCGTCATCGGACCGTCGTAGCCGCCGCCGTAGTTTTTCGGCTCCCACACCTGACCACCAGTGTCGCCGGTCGGGATCGACAGCGGCGCATCGTTGATCACCGTGGACGGCGAAAAGCCCTTGTCCACCGCCGCCGAGTAGATGAACGGCTTGAAGCTCGAACCCGGCTGGCGCCAGGCCTGCGTGACGTGGTTGAACTTGCTGCGGTTGAAGTCGAAGCCGCCGACCATCGAGTAGATCGCGCCCGTCTGCGGGTCCAGCGAGACAAAACCCGAGGCCACTTCCGGCAGTTGCGTGATCGACCATTTCTGCGTCTTGGCATCCTGAGTCACGCGGATCACCGCGCCCGGACGCAGCTTGATCTTCGGCTGAGCATTGGCCGACAGCGCAGCCTGGGCGAAGCGCAGGCCGTCGCCCGACAATTCGATGGTCTCGCCGGAAAGCATGGTGGCGCGCACCAGCTTGGGCGCCACGCTCACCACCACGGCCGATTGCAGATCGTCGCTGTTCGGGTGTTCGAGCAGCACGTCGTCGATGGCCTGTTCGCGGTCGTCGGCGTCGGCGGGCAGGTCGATGAAGGCCTCGGGGCCGCGGTAGCCGTGGCGACGCTCGTAGTCGAGGATGCCGCGGCGCACGGATTGGTAGGCGACGTCCTGGTCGCCCTTGCGCAGCGTGGTGTAGACGGTCAGGCCGCGCGTGTAGGTTTCTTCGCGGTACTGCGCATACATGAGTTGGCGCACCATCTCAGCCACGTACTCGGCATGCACATCGAACTCATGGCCTTCGCCGCGCACGGGCAGTTGCTCGTTGATGGCCTGCTGGTACTGCTCCGGCGTGATGTAGTGCAGATCACGCATGCGCTGCAGGATGTATTCCTGGCGAATCTTGGCGCGCTTCGGGTTCACCACCGGGTTGTACGCCGACGGCGCCTTGGGCAGGCCGGCGAGCATGGCGGCTTCTGCCAGGGTGATGTCCTTGATGTTCTTGCCGAAGTAGATCTGCTCGGCGCTGGCAAAGCCGTACGCGCGCTGGCCGAGGTAGATCTGGTTCATGTACAGCTCGAGGATCTGGTCCTTCGTGAGGCTGGCTTCAATCTTGTACGCCAGTAGCATCTCGTAGAGCTTGCGCGTGTACGTCTTCTCGCTGGAGAGGAAGAAGTTGCGCGCCACCTGCATGGTGATGGTCGAGGCGCCTTGCGACAGGCTGCCGTGCAGGTTGGCCAGGCCCGCGCGCAGCACGCCGACGAAGTCGACACCGCCGTGCTCGTAGAAGCGGTCGTCCTCGATGGCGAGCACGGCGCGCTTCATCACGTCGGGCATCTGCGTGATCGGCACGAAGCTGCGGCGCTCTTCGCCGAATTCGCCGATCAGCACGTTGTCGGCGGTGTAGACGCGCAGGGGGATCTTCGGCCGATAGTCGGTGATGGCGTCCAGCGAAGGCAGGTTGGGCGCGGCAACCAGCAGGGCGTAGCCCACCAGCAGCGCGCCGACGACTCCCATGGCAACGAACAGGCCGAACATCCAGAGAAGCAGGCGTACCCAGAGCGGGCGGCGGGCTTTGGGCGGCTTGGGCGAAGCGGGCGTGGTTTGGGCAGTAGCCATTACAAGGGGTGTCTGTCAGCGTGGCGGCGATTATATCGTCGGGACCTGCGGGGTCCGGCCGTAGGGGCGTAACAACGCGTAACCGCTGTCACGGCGGCGCTGCCGGCTGCACTCGGGCCGCAGTTTTGTGGCGTGCCCGGCACCGGATGCGCGCGGATTGTGCACTCGCGGCACCCAGATTCAAGGCCGCGGGGAATCCGCCGTTAGAAGTAGACGAAGCGGAAATCAAGTCAGGCGAAAGGGGTATCCCCCGACCGTGGGGTTTTGACAACGCTTTACGAATCGACGCCTGCGAAATGCATCGCGGTCAGCCGGAGCGTTTGCCTGTTCTAAAGGATTTTGTGAGAATCCAGCAGCAAATCCATGCAGGCTATGGCGCACGTTGGACGTGGAGCGGGCGCCAGGGTTCAAAAATATATAAACGGTGGGGTGTCTCTGTGCGACGGGGTTTGTTGTCCGGCCTGCTGCGCCGCAATATCGTCGGGATTGATATCGGGTCTTCCAGCGTCAAGGTGGTGGAGTTGTCCGCCAATGGCAAGCAGGGGGATTTCCGTCTCGAGAAGTGCGCCAGCGAGCTGATTGAACGCAGTGCCGTCGCCGACGGCAATCTGGTCAATATTGATGCGGTGGGCAATGCGCTCAAGCGCGCCATCGCCAAGGCGGGCATTCGCGGCAAGGAAGCCGTGCTCGCCATTCCTTCCAGCCTGACGGAGTCGCAGACCGTCAGCCTGCCCGACAACCTGACCGAAGACGAACTCTTCGTGCAGGTCGAGAGCGAGGCCAACCGGCTGTTTCCGCCTTCGCAAAACGTCAATTTCGACTACGTGGTGATCGGCCCGTCCGAAACCGAGGGCGGGATCGGCGTGCGCGTGACTGCGACCGTCTCAGAGCGTGTCACCGAGCGCGTGACCGCCGCCGAGATGGCTGGCCTGAAGCCGATCGTCATGGATGTCGAGGAAAACGCCATCCAGCGCGCCATGACCCACATGCTGGCGGTCAAACAGGACGCCACCGAGACCGAGATGCGCGACATGCCCGTGGTGGCCATGTTCCATCTGGGCGGCGCGCATTCGCATGCGCTGTTCTACCAGGGCTGGAAAGAGCTGTACGAGCAGCCGCTGTCGGGCTCCGGCGATCAGCTCACGCAGAGCATCTCCCGCCTGTTCTCGCTCGATCTGCTCAAGGCCGAGGTGAAGAAGCGCAAGAACACGCTGCCCGACGAATACCGCAGCCAGTTGCTCAAGCCGTCGCTCGAAACGCTGGCGATGGAAGTCAGCCAGGCGATCCAGAACTTCCTGTCGACGTCGAGCGTCGGCCGTGTTGACGAGATCGTGCTGTCGGGCGGCCATGCGTCGCTGCTGGGCGTGCAGACCGCCATTCAGCAGCAGACGCAGATCAACACGACGCTGGCCAACCCGTTCGCCAACATGGGCGCGGCCAAGAACGTCAACGCGCGCTATCTGCAACGCGATCTGCCGGCGTACATCGTCAGCGCGGGCCTGGCCCTGCGCGGGCTGCAATAAGGAGGGGCGATGGCCAACGAAAGCGTCAATGCGCTCCCGAGCGTCAATCTGCTGCCGTATCACGCCGAGCGGCGTGCGGGTAAGCGTAAGAAAGTCTTCATGAGCCTGGGCGCTGCGGCCGCTGCGGGCGCCGTGGTGGTGTTCCTGGGCGGCATGGTGATCGATCACCAGACCGAAGAGGCGCAGCGCATCAACCAGATCCTCACGCAGAAGAACGCGGAGATGGACAAGCAGATCGCCGAGGTCAACACCCTCAAGAAAGACATCGACGACCTGCTGCAGCGCCAACAGGCGGTGGAAAGCCTGCAGAACCTGCGCAACCGCCCCGTGCAGTTGCTCGAAGAGCTGGTGCGCCAGGTGCCGGATGGCATCTACCTGACCTCGCTCAAGCAAGAGGGCGACAAATACACCATGTCTGGCGTGGCGCAGTCCAACGAGCGGGTGTCGGATCTGCTGCGCAACCTGAGTTCGGTGTCCTGGCTCGATCATGCCGAACTCGGCGAGTCGGTGGCCACCACCATGACGAACAACCTGAAGGAACAGCGCCGCCTCTTCAACTTCACCGTCCGCTTCCAATGGAAGGCTGAACCGGCAACGCCGGCCAAGCCCGGTGCGGCCAGCGCAGTGGCGAGGAAATAACCATGGCTCTCTCGACCGAAATCTCGCTGGAAGACCTGGTCGGCCAGTTCCGTGGCCTGAACCTGAACGAGCCGGAAACCTGGCCGATCGCGCCGCGCATCCTGTTCATGATCCTTGCCGCAGTTGTGGTGATCGGGCTGGGCTGGCAGTTGTACTGGAGCGGTAAGTTTGACGAGCGCGACGCCAAGCGCACCGAGCAGGAAAGCCTGAAATCTGCGTACCAGAGCAAGCTCGCGCAGGTGGTGAACCTTGAGGCGCTGCGCCAGCAGAAGGCCGAGGTGGAGCGCCGCGTCGCCAAGCTCGAACTGCAACTGCCCAACAAGACCGAGATGGATGCGCTCTTGGCCGACGTCAACCACGCCGGTATCGCGCGTGGCCTGACTTTCGACCTGTTCCGTCCGCAGGGCGCCGTGGTCAAGCCGTACTACGCAGAGATCCCCGTGGCAGTGAAGGTCAATGGCCGCTACCACGACATGGCGTTGTTCGCCGCCGACGTGGCTGGGCTGTCGCGGATCGTCACGCTGCAGAACATCTCGCTGACGGGCACCAAGGACGGCGGCATGGTGATGGAAGCCCGCGCTGACGCTTACCGCGCGCTCGACGCCGACGAGCAGGCCGCCCAGCGCAAGGCCGCTGCCGCCGCCAAGGGAGGCGCCAAATGAGGGGCCTCGCCATGAGCCGTCGCCGCCGGTCGTCTCTCTTGCGCTTGTCGCCGCTGTGCCTGGCCGTCGTGCTGACGGCCTGCGGCGCGAGCGAGGATGACGAATTGCGGCAGTGGATGCAGCAGGCGCGCCAGAGTGTCAGCACGACCGTGCAGCCGCTGCCGCAACCCAAACCTTACGCGCCGCGCGAATACACGACCACCAAGCAGACTGATCCGTTCAGTGTGCAGAAGGTGGCGGAACTCTCGCGCGCGCAAAACGAATCGCCGGAGCCGAACCGGCGTCGCGAGCCGCTGGAAGACTATCCGCTGGAAGCCTTCAAGCTGCTCGGGACGATGAAGCGCAACGGCGAGACGGAAGGCGTCCTGTCTGTCGGGGGCAAGACGCAGCACGTGCATGTGGGGCAGTACATCGGACAAAACTATGGCCGCATCGTCCGCATTGGCGACCAGGAGCTCACCCTGCGTGAGCTGGTGCGCGAAGGCACGGCCGAATGGAAAGAAAAAATGACTACCCTGAAAGTTCAGGAGGGCGCGCAATGACGATGCGTCTCGTGAAGGGCGGCCTGGCCCAGGCAGCCCGAGTGGCCCGGGGGGGCGCGGTCGCATGGCTCTCGCTGTGCATGTTCATGGTGGCAGGTCAGGCCGTCGCCCAGCAGGCGGCAAGCGCGCCGGCCGCTGCTTCCGGCAATACCATCGAGAAGGTGGAGCAGGCCACGGCCGGCGAATCCACCGTCGTAACGGTGACGCTGAAGAATGCGCCCGCACAGAAGCCGGTGGAATTCAGCACGCAGCAGCCTGCGCGCATCGCCATCGATTTCTTCGGCACGGGCTTTGCCCAGGGCCGCGCCAATTACCAGTACGGCGGCAAGTTGCTGCGTAACGCCAATGTCGTGCAGATCGGCGATCGCACCCGCGTCGTGCTCGATCTGGCGCGCCAGACGAAGTACAAGTCGGAAGTGCGCGGTAACCAGTATGTGCTGACACTGGAGCCGGCGCCTGTCGCGGCTGCCGTGGCCGCGCCGACGTTTGCTGCGCCGACGCCGGTGGCCGGTGCCGAGCGCCCGGCTGTGCGCAATGTTGACTTCCGCCGTGGTGACGACCTTGCCGGCCGCGTGGTGGTCGACCTGTCGACGGCCAACTCCGCCATCAACATCGCCCAGCAAGGTCAGAACCTGGTGGTCGATTTCGTCGGCGCGACGTTGCCGCAATCGCTGCGTCGCCGCTATGACGTCAGCGACTTCGGTACGCCCGTGCAGTCTGTGCGCGCCACCGACAACGGCACTGGCGCCCGTCTGATCATCGAGCCGCGTGGCAACTGGCAGTACAGCTCGTACCAGACCGACACGCAGTTCGTGGTGGAAGTGCGCCCGACCAAGGAAGACCCGAACAAGCTGATCTCTGGCCCGGGTTACCGTGGCGAGCGCTTGTCGCTGAACTTCCAGAACATCGACGTGCGCTCGCTGCTGCAGGTGTTTGCCGATTTCACCAACCTGAACATCGTCACCAGCGACAGCGTGACGGGCACCCTCTCGCTGCGTCTGAAGGACGTGCCGTGGGATCAGGCGCTGCAGATCGTGCTGGACTCCAAGGGGCTAGCCTCGCGCCGCAATGGCAACGTGCTGTGGGTAGCGCCGCGCAATGAGCTGGCCACGAAAGAGAAGGCCGAGTTGGAATCGCAACAGCAGGTGACTGAGCTGGAGCCGCTGCGCAGCCAGGTGTTTCGCCTGAACTATCAACGCGCCGATGACGTGCGCAACATGCTGCTGGGTACAGGTGCGACCGGCGGCGCGGGCGCTGCTGGCGGTACCCCTTCGCGCATCCTGTCCAAGCGCGGTTCGCTGACGTCGGATGCCCGAACCAACCAACTGTTCGTTTCGGATGTCCCGAGCAAGCTGGAAGAAGTGCAGTCCTTCATCCAGAAGATCGACATCCCGGTCCGCCAGGTGATGATCGAGGCGCGCATCGTTGAGGCTAATGACACGTTCAGCCGTAACTTGGGTGCCAAGCTGGGCTTTACCGCGAAGAACAACGGCGCGAGCATCAGCAACACATATCCCAATGTGTTGCCGGGGGCAACGTCGGACAACAGCCCGGCGATCAGCTTCCCGGCAGGTACCCTTGGCGGCGTCAGCCCTGCCAGTGTGGCAGTGAGCTTGTTCAACGCGGGCGCCGGCCGCTTCTTGGCGTTGGAGTTGTCCGCGCTCGAAGCCGATGGCCTCGGCAAGATCGTCTCCAGCCCGCGTGTCGTTACAGCGGACAATGTTAAAGCGCTGATCGAACAGGGTACTGAGATCCCGTACCAGCAGGCGACCTCGTCTGGCGCGACCTCGGTGTCGTTCAAGAAAGCCAATCTGAAGCTGGAAGTGACGCCAAAAATTACGCCGGACGGCAACATCTTCCTGGATGTGGATGTCAACAAGGACAGCCCCGGCGATATAACCCCAGGCGGTCTTGCCATTAACACCAAGCACGTGCAGACACAGGTGCTGGTCGAGAACGGCGGCACAGTCGTGATCGGCGGGATCTTCACGCAGACTGAGCAGACCAACGTCAGCAAGGTGCCGCTACTGGGAGACATCCCGGTGGTGGGCAACCTGTTCAAGAGCACCGCAAAGATCAACAACCGCACCGAACTGCTGGTGTTCCTGACGCCGCGCGTGCTGTCCGACCAGCTGTCGCTGAAGTAATCGGCTGCGCGGAGTTGTCATCCGCAAGCCCGGCACTCCTTCAACGGAGTGCCGGGCTTTTTTGTGTCCTGCGGCCAGGTTTGTGCGGGGCGAAGGGCAAAAGCCACTACAATCGGACCTAACTTTCTGATTTCACGCGATTTTGTCTGTTTCCAACGTTTTTTTCGTCGGCCTGATGGGCGCGGGCAAGACCACGGTTGGCCGGGCGGTCGCTCGCCGGCTTGATCTGCCGTTCTTCGATTCCGATCATGAGATCGAGGCGCGCTGCGGCGTGCGCGTGCCGGTCATCTTCGAGCTCGAGGGCGAGACGGGTTTCCGCGACCGCGAGACCCACGTGATCGACGAGCTCACCTCACGCAAGGGCGTGGTTGTGGCCACCGGCGGCGGCGCCGTGCTGCGGCCCGAGAACCGCGCCTTCCTGCGCGAGCGCGGTACCGTGATCTATCTGCGCGCCAATTCGCACGACCTGTATCTGCGCACACGCCACGACAAGAACCGGCCGCTGCTGCAGACGGAAAACCCGCGCGCCAAGCTTGAAGAACTGCTGGCGGTCCGCGATCCGCTATACCGCGAGGTGGCGCACTTTGTCATTGAAACCGGCAAGCCCACCGTCGCCCAGCTTGTTAATATGGTGCTGATGCAACTCGAAGTGGCTGGCATTGTGGCGCCGCCCGCGAGTTCCACTACCTCCTCGCAAGTCTCCCGCCAGTCATGATTACCGTCGATGTCGACCTGGGCGAACGCTCTTATCCGATCCACATCGGGTCGGGGCTGATCGCCCAGGCTGCGCTGTTTGCCCCTCACATTCGCGGCGCGCGTGCCGTGATCGTCACCAACGAGACCGTCGCGCCGCTCTACGCTGCCAAGGTCGAATCTGCCGTCCGTTCACTCGGCAAGGCCGTCGATACGGTCGTGCTGCCCGATGGCGAATCGTTCAAGAAGTGGGAGACGCTCAACCGTATCTTCGACGCGCTGCTCGCTTCGGGGGCGGATCGCAAGACCACGCTTATCGCCCTGGGCGGCGGCGTGATTGGCGACATGACGGGTTTTGCGGCCGCCTGCTACATGCGCGGCGTGCCGTTCATCCAGGTGCCGACGACGTTGCTCTCGCAAGTCGATTCATCGGTGGGCGGCAAGACGGGCATCAACCACCCGCTGGGCAAGAACATGATCGGCGCGTTTCACCAGCCGCAGGCGGTGCTGGCCGACATCGACACGCTGGGCACATTGCCGGCCCGCGAACTGGCTGCCGGCATGGCCGAGGTCATCAAGCACGGCGCGATTGCCGATGCTGATTACTTTGCCTGGATCGAACAGCACATCGCTGGCCTCAACGCCTGCGATACGGAATTGATGGCCGAAGCCGTGCGCGGTTCGGTGCGCATCAAGGCATCGGTCGTGGCGCAGGACGAGCGCGAATCCGGCCTGCGTGCCATCCTAAATTTCGGCCACACCTTCGGTCACGCCATCGAGGCGGGCCTGGGCTACGGCGAATGGCTGCATGGCGAGGCCGTCGGCTGCGGCATGGTGATGGCAGCAGACCTGTCGCATCGCCTGGGCTTCATCGACATCGATACGCGCAACCGCATCACCGCGCTCACGCGTGCGGCCAACTTGCCGACGGTGGCGCCAGACTTGGGGGTCGAGCGCTTCATCGACCTGATGCGCGTCGACAAGAAGGCCGAGGCCGGCGAGATCAAGTTCGTGCTGCTGCGCAAGCTGGGCAAGGCCTTTGTGACCACCGTGCCCGACGCCGACCTGCGCGCCACCTTGCAGCACGCGGTGCTGCGCCCACCCACCGAGGCGCCCGTCGCCTGATGTCAGACGAGATGGCCCGATGAACGATCGACTCGATTTGCCGCCTGCGCCGTTCGATCTTGAGGGCCACCTCGCACCGTACGCCGCGCACGCGGCACTGACGCGCGGCCGCGTGCATGCCGAGCCGCCGTCCACCTCGCGCACCGAATTCCAGCGCGACCGCGACCGCATCATCCACAGCACTGCCTTCCGCCGGCTCGAATACAAGACGCAGGTCTTCGTGAACCACGAGGGCGACCTGTTCCGCACGCGCCTGACGCACAGCCTGGAGGTCGCGCAGATCGCCCGCTCGATTGCGCGCAGCCTGCGGCTGAACGAAGACCTGGTCGAGGCGATTTCGCTCGCGCACGACCTGGGCCACACGCCGTTCGGCCACGCCGGGCAGGACGCGCTCAACGACTGCATGAAACCGTACGGCGGCTTCGAACACAACCTGCAGAGCCTGCTGGTGGTCGACCGGCTGGAAGAGCGCTACGGCGGTTTCGACGGCCTGAACCTCACGTTCGAGACGCGCGAGGGCATCCTCAAGCATTGCTCGCGCAACAACGCCGCCGCGTTGGGCGACCTGGGGCGACGCTTTCTCGAAGGGCAGCAGCCGTCGCTGGAAGCGCAGCTCGCCAACCTGGCTGATGAGGTCGCCTACAACAACCATGACATCGACGATGGCCTGCGCTCTGGCCTCATTACACTGGAGCAGTTGGAAGACGTGCCGCTGTGGGCCATCCACCGTCGTGAGGCCGAGGCCGCGTTTCCCGATGTGGGTGGCCGGCGTCTCATCAACGAGACCATCCGCCGCATCATCAACGCGCTGATCGTCGACCTGATCGCTACCACGCGCGCCGGCATCGCGGAGGTTGCGCCGCAGAGCGTCGACGAGGTGCGCGCGGCGTCCGCGCTGGTCGCCTTCTCTGCGCCGATGCGCGAAGAGGCGCGCGTGCTCAAGCGCTTCCTGTTCGACGAGCTCTATCGCCACTATCTCGTGATGCGCATGGCCGCAAAGGCACGCCGCATCATCGACGACCTGTTCCGTGCGTTCCTTGAGGATCCGCGCTTGCTGCCGCCGCAGTACCAGGCCAAGGTCAACCCCGAAGAGCAGCCGCGCTGGATCGCGCACTACATCGCCGGCATGACGGACCGCTACGCCATCAAGGAGCACCGCCGCATCTTTGCGGTGGATGTGGTCTGAGCGGGAACGGGCGCGCTTGACCGGCTTGACGCGCTGCGCGCCTTGATCCGGCGCCGCGCAAAAAGTGCGCGCCCAAAAAAAATGCCCGGCCGCCCCAACGCATGCCGGGCCGAACGCGCCAACCACCGTCGACGAGCGCCCCCGCCGTCGACGACCCCTGCGGCACGTCGGAAAAGTCGATCAGAAGAAGGTTTGTTCGCTGATCGTCTCCCTCAGAAGCGGTAACCTAAGCCGATACCCAGCAGCCACGGGTCGACCTTGACCTTGCTGATGGTCTGGCCACCCATCTTCACGTCCGCGCTGATCCAGGTCTTTTTCAGGTCCATGTTGAAATAGACGTGGTCGGTCAGGCGGTAGTCGAAGCCGATTTGCAGCGCGGGGCCGAAGCTGTTCTTGGAAAGATCCAGCGAGCCGACGCCCGGCACCTGCAAGTCCACATTGGAGATGCGTGTGTAGTTGATGCCGGCGCCCACGTACGGCTTGAAGCGCGATTCCGGAGTGAAGTGGTATTGCAGCGTGAGGATCGGCGGCAGATGGCGGAAGCTGCCGATCTTGGTCGGGCCGCCCAGCGCGCTTTGCATCACTGTCACGTCTTGTTGCTGCGGGTAGGTCAGGATCAGCTCGGTCGCGATGTTCGGCGTGAAGAAGTACGAGATATCCAGCTCAGGAAATGCTTTGTTGTTGATCTGGATAGCATCGGCCGGAATGGCCAGCGCGGGTACCGCGTCGGACTTGTTGGCTGCAGTCAGGTTGACTGCGCGCAGGCGCACCATCCAATTACCGGTGGCCGGCGGCAGATCGGTGCTCTGCGCGAAGGCGGCCGGGCTGAAGCTGGCGGCAAGAGCCCCGGTCATTGCGGCTGCGGCGGCTAGGCGTACAAAAGCCATGAATCGCTCCCTTTGATCTCGTCTCGTTGATGTGATGGGAATCAGTCTCGCGGCAAGGGGCGTCGGCCGATTTGCGCGGGATCAAGTTGGCAACCGCGCGTTTGCGCCGAGCACGTCGCGGTTTGACATCAGGCAAATCCGGCGGGGAACGAGGGCGATGCCCGTTGCGCTCCGGCGACAGCCGACACGCAACCGTTTGCTGCACGAAAAATTGGGGACAGATTTAATCGGGGCGCGCTACGATGAGCGCTTTCCTTGCCTGTTTTTCACCATGGCCCGTCTGCCTCGCCTCAGCCCCGTCGATGTCCCTGTGCACGTGTTGCAGCGCGGCAACAATCGGCAGGCGGTCTTCCGCACGGATGATGACTACGCCTTTTACCTCGACACACTGCGCATGGCTGCGCGCGAGCATGACTTCGCCATCCACGCATTCTCATTGATGCCGAATCACGTGCACTTGGTGGGCACGCCCAAGGCGGCGGAGAGCCTGTCGCGGACGCTGCAGGCGGTGGGGCGGCGCTATACGCGGTACTTCAATACGGTGGCCGACCGCAGCGGCACGCTGTGGGAGGGGCGCTTTCGTTCGACCGTGCTGGACCCGGCCGAGTGGGTGCTGCCGGTGCTGCTGTACGTAGAGTCCAACGCTGTACGGGCCGGTCTGGTTGCCACTCCGGAAGACGATCGATGGAGCAGCTATCGACATCACGTCGGCATCCAGTCGATTCCATGGGTAAGTGATCACTATTGCTATTGGCGGCTTGGCAACACGCCATTCGAGCGCCAGTCGCGCTATAGAGCGCTTTGGAATGACGGGCTCGGCCCGGATCAGCTCGCAAAGATCCGGCAGCATGTCCACAGCGGTTGGCCGCTCGGAGGCGAGGCCTTTCTGGCTACGCTGGCCCGTACGGGGGGGCGCCGCGTCGCGCCGCTGCCCAAAGGTCGGCCGCCACGCACAGCCGCAGAAGTGGGGACGGAGGACAGCGTTGCCATTGAATAGCTGAGTGCGCCAGCGCGCGCATGCAGGCGTCGAAATCTGCGCCAACATAATCTGTCCCCATTTATAAATCCGCACTGCGAGCGTGCATTTATTAATTTAATCTGACCCCATTTAAAAACTTTTGCCTGTTCCGGAACGCTCTTTTATAGTCGTTTCACCCCGCATTTATGGTGCGGCGCGCCATTGCTTGTTTGCCCACCGCATCCGCACCACTGCGAGGGCCTTCTACGGCGTGCCGTGCCGACAACATCGGAAGATCGCCGTGGAACAACATTCCTTCCCCGCTGCGCCGCTGAGCGCTGATTCGACGACCGTCCAGGGCGCTCCCGCGCCTCAAGGTCTGTACGACCCGACCAACGAACACGACGCCTGCGGCGTTGGCTTTGTCGCGCACATCAAGGGCAAGAAGAGCCACGAGATCGTCCAGCAGGGCTTGCGCATCCTGCACAACCTCGACCACCGGGGCGCCGTCGGCGCCGACCCGCTGATGGGCGACGGCGCGGGCATCCTGCTGCAGATTCCCGACCAGTACTATCGCGAAGAGATGGCGCGCCAGGGTGTGAACCTGCCGCCGGCCGGCGAATACGGCGTCGGCATGATCTTCCTGCCGAAGGAACATGCCTCCCGCCTGGCTTGCGAGCAGGAACTGGAGCGCACCGTGCGCCTGGAAGGCCAGGTCGTGCTGGGCTGGCGTGACGTGCCAGTCGACAAGACCATGCCGATGTCGCCGACGGTGCAGAAGACCGAGCCGGTGATCCGCCAGATCTTCATCGGGCGCGGCCGCGACATCATGACCACCGACGCGCTGGAGCGGAAGCTGTACGTGATCCGCAAGACCGCCAGCCACGCCATCCAGGCGCTCAAGCTCAAGCACGGCAAGGAATATTTCGTGCCGTCGATGTCGGCGCGCACCGTCGTCTACAAGGGCCTGCTGCTGTGCGAGCAGGTCGGCCGCTACTACCAGGACCTGGCAGACCCGCGCACGGTGTCGGCGCTGGCGCTGGTGCACCAGCGTTTCTCGACCAACACGTTCCCTGCCTGGGAGCTGGCGCACCCGTACCGCATGGTTGCGCACAACGGCGAAATCAACACCGTCAAGGGCAACGTCAACTGGATCAACGCGCGTACGGGCGGCATCTCGTCGCCAGTGCTGGGCGACGACCTGCCCAAGCTGTGGCCGCTGATCTATCCGGGTCAATCGGATACCGCATCGTTCGACAACTGCCTCGAACTGCTGACGATGGCCGGCTATCCGCTGGCCCAGGCGATGATGATGATGATTCCGGAAGCGTGGGAACAGCACACGCTGATGGACGACAACCGCCGCGCCTTCTACGAATACCACGCCGCGATGATGGAGCCGTGGGACGGCCCCGCCGCCATCTGCTTTACCGATGGCCGTCAGATCGGCGCGACGCTCGACCGTAACGGCCTGCGTCCGGCGCGCTACTACGTCACCGACGACGACATGGTCGTGATGGCCTCGGAAGCCGGCGTGCTGCCGATCCCAGAGTCGCGCATCGTCAAAAAGTGGCGTCTGCAGCCGGGCAAGATGTTCCTGATCGATATGGAGCAGGGCCGCATCATCGACGACAAGGAGCTCAAGGACAACCTGGCCAACGCCAAGCCGTACAAGAGCTGGATCGACGCCGTGCGCATCAAGCTCGACGAGCTGGACGCCAAGCCGGAAGACGTGGCCGCCGAGACCAAGCCGGCCGCCAAGCTGCTCGATCGTCAGCAGGCGTTCGCCTACACGCAGGAAGACGTCAAGTTCCTGATGGCGCCGATGGCCACCAACGGCGAAGAAGCCACCGGCTCGATGGGCAACGACAGCCCGCTGGCCGTCCTGTCGTCGAAGAACAAGACGCTGTACCACTACTTCAAGCAGCTGTTCGCTCAAGTCACCAACCCGCCGATCGACCCGATCCGCGAAAACATGGTGATGTCGCTCGTCTCGTTCATCGGACCGAAGCCGAACCTGCTCGAACTGAACAACATCAACCCGCCGATGCGCCTTGAGGTGAGCCAGCCTGTGCTGGACTTCACGGACATGGCGAAGATCCGCAACATCGAGCACTACACCGGCGGCAAGTTCATGGCTTACGAGCTGAACATCTGCTACCCGGTGGCGTGGGGCAAGGAAGGCATCGAGGCGCGCCTGGCATCGCTGTGCGCCGAGGCCGTCGACGCGGTCAAGTCGGGCTACAACATCCTGATCGTGTCGGATCGCGCGGTCGACGAGAAACAGGCCGCCATTCCGGCGCTGCTGGCGACGTCCGCCATCCACCATCACCTGGTGGAGAAGGGCCTGCGCACGAGCACGGGTCTGGTCGTCGAAACGGGTTCGGCACGTGAAGTGCACCACTTTGCGCTGCTGGCCGGCTATGGCGCGGAGGCCGTGCATCCGTACCTGGCGATGGAGACGCTCTCCGAAATGGCGCCGGGTCTGGGCCTGACGCCCGAGAAGGCGGTCTACAACTTCACGAAGGCGATTGGCAAGGGCCTGCACAAGGTGATGTCCAAGATGGGCATCTCGACGTACATGTCGTACACCGGCGCGCAGATCTTCGAGGCGATCGGCCTGTCGCGCGAACTGGTGGACAAGTACTTCCACGGCACGGCATCGAACGTGGGCGGCATCGGCATCTTCGAGGTGGCCGAGGAAGCGCTGCGTCTGCACCGCGACGCCTTTGGCGATGCGCCGGTGCTGGCCAACATGCTGGACGCCGGCGGCGAATACGCCTTCCGCATCCGCGGCGAAGAGCACATGTGGACCCCGGATTCGATCGCCAAGCTGCAGCACGCGACGCGCGCGAATTCGTACCAGACGTACAAGGAATACGCCAACCTGATCAACGACCAGAGCAAGCGCCACATGACGCTGCGCGGCCTGTTCGAGTTCAAGGTGGATCCGGCACGCGCCATTCCGCTGGAAGAGGTGGAGCCGGCCAAGGAGATCGTCAAGCGCTTTGCTACCGGCGCGATGTCGCTGGGTTCGATTTCGACCGAAGCGCACACCACGCTGGCTGTGGCGATGAACCGCATTGGCGGCAAGTCCAACACGGGCGAAGGCGGTGAAGACGAGCGCCGTTACCGCAACGAACTGCGCGGCATTCCCATCAAGCAGGGCACCAAGCTGTCGGACGTGATCGGCCGCGAAGTGGTCGAGCGCGATCTGGAACTGCAAGAGGGCGATTCGCTGCGCTCGAAGATCAAGCAGGTGGCGTCGGGTCGCTTTGGCGTGACGGCTGAGTACCTGGCTTCGGCTGATCAGATCCAGATCAAGATGGCGCAGGGCGCCAAGCCCGGCGAGGGCGGTCAACTGCCCGGCCACAAGGTGACCGATTACATCGGCAAGCTGCGTTATGCGGTGCCGGGTGTCGGCCTGATCTCGCCGCCGCCGCACCACGACATCTACTCGATCGAAGATCTGGCACAGCTCATCCATGACCTGAAGAACGTGAACCCGCGTTCGGACGTGTCGGTCAAGCTGGTGTCGGAAGTGGGCGTCGGCACGGTCGCCGCGGGTGTCGCCAAGGCCAAGGCCGATCACGTGGTGATCGCCGGTCATGACGGCGGCACCGGCGCTTCGCCGTGGTCGTCGATCAAGCACGCCGGCACGCCGTGGGAGTTGGGCCTGTCGGAGACGCAGCAGACGCTGATGCTCAACGGCCTGCGCAACCGCATCCGCGTGCAGGCTGACGGCCAGATGAAGACCGGCCGCGACGTGGTGATCGGTGCGCTGCTGGGCGCAGACGAATTCGGCTTCGCCACGGCACCGCTGGTGGTCGAGGGCTGCATCATGATGCGCAAGTGCCACCTGAACACCTGCCCGGTGGGCGTGGCGACGCAGGATCCGGTGCTGCGCAAGAAGTTCTCGGGCAAGCCCGAGCACGTCGTGAACTACTTCTTCTTCGTGGCCGAGGAAGTGCGCGAGATCATGGCGCAACTGGGCATCCGTTCGTTCAATGAGCTGATCGGCCGCGCAGATCTGCTCGACACCAAGGCCGGCATCGAACACTGGAAGGCGCGCGGTCTGGACTTCTCGCGCATCTTCTACCAGCCGGCCAAGAAGGAAGGCGAGCCGTGCTACCAGGTCGACGTGCAAGACCACGGCCTGGATCGCGCGCTGGATCACCAGCTCATCGAGAAGGCCAAAGCTGCATTGGAGAAGGGCGAGCGCGTGTCGTTCATCCAGCCGGTGCGCAACGTCAACCGCACCGTGGGCGCGATGCTCTCGGGCGAGGTGGCCAAGCGCTACGGCCACGAAGGTCTGCCCGATGACTCGATCCACATCCAGATGCAGGGTACGGGTGGCCAGTCGTTCGGTGCGTTCCTGGCGCACGGCATCACGCTGGACCTGGTGGGCGACGGCAACGACTACGTGGGCAAGGGCCTGTCGGGCGGCCGCGTAATCGTGCGCCCGCCGCACGAGTTCCGCGGTGAACCGACCGGCAACATCATCGCCGGCAACACCGTGCTGTATGGCGCGCTGGCGGGCGAGGCGTTCTTCAACGGCGTGGCCGGCGAGCGCTTTGCGGTGCGCAATTCCGGCGCCACCACGGTGGTGGAAGGCACCGGCGATCACGGCTGCGAGTACATGACCGGCGGCACGGTCGTCGTGCTGGGCGCTACGGGCCGCAACTTCGCGGCGGGCATGTCGGGCGGCGTGGCCTACGTCTATGACGAAGATGGCCTGTTCGACAAGCGTTGCAACACCGCAATGGTCGCGCTCGAATCCGTGCTGTCGTCGGCAGACCAGGAGAAGGCCCACACGCCGTCGACCTGGCACAAGGTGAACGGCGAACGCGTGCTCGACGAGCAACTGCTCAAGGCGCTGGTGGAAAAGCACTTCCGCTACACGGGCTCCGAGCGCGCCAAGGAACTGCTGGCTGACTGGACCAATGCGCGCCGCCGCTTCGTCAAGGTCTTCCCGACCGAGTACAAGCGTGCGCTGACCGAAATGTACGAGCGCGAACAGGAAGCCGCGCGCGAACAAATCGCGGCCTGATTCGAAGCCACTTGGCGGTTGGCTGATCCCACGTGGTTAGCCAACCGCCGACACTGAATACAACGCAACCTCACAAGACAGGCTCGACGTGCCTGCGCAGCAACGCTGTGCCGGCGCATCGGGCCAGGAAGGACACCATGGGCAAGGCGACCGGTTTTCTCGAATTTCCCCGCCAGAACGAGGCATACGAAGCGCCCGAAGCGCGCGTGAAGCATTACAAGGAGTTCGTGTTCGCACTGGCGGACAACGAAGCCAAGATCCAGGGCGCTCGCTGCATGGACTGCGGCATACCGTTCTGCAACAACGGCTGCCCGGTCAACAACATCATTCCGGACTTCAACGATCTGGTGTATCGCCAGGACTGGAAGACCGCGATCGAGGTGCTGCATTCGACCAACAACTTCCCGGAGTTCACGGGCCGCATCTGCCCGGCGCCGTGCGAAGCAGCTTGCACACTGGGCATCAATGAACTCCCGGTCGGCATCAAGTCGATCGAGCACGCCATCATCGACAAGGCTTGGGAAGAAGGCTGGGTGGCGCCGCAGGTGCCGAAGCACAAGACCGGCAAGACGGTGGCCGTGGTCGGTTCGGGCCCCGCTGGCATGGCCGCTGCGCAGCAACTGGCACGCGCCGGCCACGACGTGACGCTGTTCGAAAAGAACGACCGCATCGGCGGCCTGCTGCGCTACGGCATCCCTGACTTCAAGCTGGAGAAGGCGCAGATCGACCGCCGCATGCAGCAGATGGAAGCCGAGGGCGTGACGTTCCGCACCGGCGTGATGGTGGGCGACAAGACGGTTCCGGCCGGCATCACCAACGACGCACGCGAGACCATCGCCGCGGACGACATCCTCAAGCAATTTGACGCCGTCGTGCTGACGGGTGGTTCGGAAGTCCCGCGCGACCTGCCTGTGCCTGGCCGCGATCTGGACGGCGTGCATTACGCGCTCGAATTCCTGATCCCGCAGAACAAGGAAGTGGCCGGCGATGCGCCGAACCCGATCCGCGCAGATGGCAAGCACGTCATCGTGATCGGCGGCGGCGACACGGGTTCGGACTGCGTTGGCACGTCCAACCGCCATGGCGCCGCGTCGGTCACGCAGTTCGAACTGCTGCCGCGTCCGCCCGAAGAAGAGAACAAGCCGCTGGTGTGGCCGTACTGGCCGATCAAGCTGCGCACGTCGTCCTCGCATGACGAAGGCTGCGAGCGCGACTGGTCGGTTGCCACCAAGGCGCTCATCGGCGAGAACGGCCGGGTGACGGGCCTCACCGCCGTGCGCCTGGAGTGGAAGGACGGCAAGATGACCGAAGTGGCAGGTAGCGAGTTCACGCTCAAGGCCGATCTCGTGCTGCTGGCGATGGGCTTTACCAATCCGGTCGGCGGCGTGCTGGATGCCTTTGGCGTGACGAAGGATGCGCGCAACAATGCCCGCGCCGCCACCGAAGGCGAAAACGCCTACGCCACCAACGTGCCGAAGGTGTTTGCTGCCGGCGACGTGCGCCGCGGCCAGTCGCTGGTCGTGTGGGCCATCCGTGAAGGCCGCCAGGCTGCCCGCGCAGTCGACGCGTTTCTTATGGGCCATTCGGAACTGCCGCGCTGACCACGCGGCTGACCGCCTGACCCAGGCCCCCAAGGCTCGCCTTGGGGGCCTTTTTCTTTTGGGCGGTGCTTGCCATGGCGGCTGCAGTCGCGCCTTCATGGTTTACATCGACATGGTTTACATGAGTGCAGGGCGGCGCGGCGGATTTCTAGAATGGGGTTCCCCCCGAACTTAGGGCGGCAGGCCCTAAACCCCGATGCGAGCCAGCGCCAGCGACTTGCCTGCGGATGTGTCCGACGCGCCCGACCGGCGGCGGCGGCGGGTCATTGCCTGGCTCGGGGCGCTGCCCGCGTATCTCGCGCTGCCCGCGCATGCGCAGTTGCCGGACGATCCCTCGCAACCGCTGCGCCTAGTCGTGCCGGCTGCCGAGGGCAGCGTGTTTGACGCCTTGGCCCGGGCGCTGGCGGTGCAACTGCAGCTTCAGCTCGGACGCCCGGCCGGGGTCGACGACCGGCCGGCTGCCAATGGCATGGCTGCCGGCGAGATGGTTGCGCGTGCGCCGTCCGACGGCCGCACGCTGCTGCTCCATCAAACCACCTTTGTGGCCCAGCCAGCATTGGAGCCGGCACCATACGATCCGTTGCGCGACTTCCAGCCGGTGGCCATGGTGGCGACGCTGCCGCTGTTCCTGGTGGTCGACGCGCGTCAACCGGTCGGCTCCGTCGCTGAACTGATCGCGCAAGCCCGCACCGAATCGGCTTTGGTCAATTGTGGTTCGGAGGTGATCGGTACCTGGTCGCACCTTGTCGCCGAGCAGTTTGTGCGCGACTACGCGGTTCGCGCGCCGCACGTCACGGTCAAGGGCGAGGGCGGGCTCGTGCAACAGGTGCTGGCCGGGCGCATGACGGCCTGTTTTGCGAGCTATCCAAGCCTGTCGGCGGGGGTGACCAGTGGGCAGCTCAGGCTACTGGGCGTGACGGGGAGCGTGCGCTCGCCGTTTGCTCCCGCCGTGCCGACCCTACGCGAAGCGGGACTCGCCGGGTTCGATCACAGTGCCTGGATCGGGGTGTTCACGCCGGCGCGCACGCCCAAGCCGGTGGCGGCCCGGGCCGCCACCGAACTCCGCCGCGCGTTGACGGCAGATGATGTGCGCGCCACATTGCGTGCCGGCGGTTTCGAGCCCGAATGGGACGCTCCGGACAGCTTCGCACAGGCCGTCCGCCGTGATGCCACGCATTGGCAGGCCCTGATCCGCCAAGCCGATCTGCGCCTCGGCAGCCTCGACTGAGTCGGCTTTTCTGATCACTTGTGCAGCGCATTCGGCAATGCTACAAGACCCTCCAATCCACGGCGCGGCGCTCACGCCACACAAACTGTAGGTAAGCGTAACGTGACCGACGGGCTACGCGGGTTTCCACCTATAATGGCGGGCCGTACCGAGCCGGTACGGCTAGCGAACACAACAAGATGCGGTCCTCCGCTGGTCACCGCGAGCAGGCCTCCAACCAGTCGAGCCCTCAGCACCCGAACGCCATCGTGTCCACCCAGCCTTCCACCGCCGTCGTCGAACTCGATCAGGTCGATTTCGCGTACCAGCCAGGCGCACGGCGCATCCTGTCCGGCCTGTGCATGCGCGTGCCCAAGGGCAGCGTGGTCGCCGTCATGGGCGGCTCGGGCTGCGGCAAGACGACGGTTCTGCGGCTGATCGGCGGGCAGGTGGGCGCGGAGGCTGGCACGGTGCGCGTGCATGGTCAGGACATCGGCGCGATGGACAAGCCGGCGCTGTACGCCGCACGTCGCCAGATGGGCATGCTGTTCCAGTTCGGCGCGCTGTTTACCGATATGTCCGTGTTCGACAATGTGGCATTTCCGCTGCGCGAACACACCGAACTGCCCGAGCCGCTCATCCGCGATCTGGTGCTGATGAAGCTCAACGCCGTCGGCCTGCGCGGCGCGCGCGACCTGATGCCTTCGCAGATCTCCGGCGGCATGGCGCGGCGCGTGGCGCTGGCGCGCGCCATTGCGCTGGACCCGTCGCTCATCCTCTACGACGAGCCGTTCGCCGGGCTGGACCCGATCTCCCTGGGCCTGACCGCCTCGCTTATCCGCAAGCTGAACGACGCGCTGGGCGCCACCAGCATCATCGTCTCGCACGATGTGCAGGAGACGTTCCGCATCGCCGATTACGTTTATTTCATCGCCAACGGTGGCATTGCCGCCGAAGGCACGCCGGCGGAGCTTTCGGCCTCAACCGATCCGTTTGTGCGCCAGTTCGTGCACGGCGAGGCGGATGGCCCCGTGCCGTTCCACTATCCGGGCGCGCCGCTGGCTGAAGACTTCGGTCTGAAGGGGGGCGCCCGATGATCGCCGCCATCGGCCGCTTCGTCCTCGTGCTGATCAGCCGCTTCGGCTATGCCGCGCGCACGTTGGTCTCGCTCATCGGTGCTTCTGGCGACGTGCTGCGTCGCCCGCGCCTGGTGATCGAGCAATTGCGCTTCATCGGCAACGATTCGTTCATCATCATCGCGGTTTCGGGCCTGTTCGTCGGCTTCGTGCTTGGCCTGCAGGGGTACAACACGCTTAACCGCTACGGCTCGGAGCAGGCGCTGGGCCTGCTGGTGGCGCTGTCGCTGGTGCGTGAGCTGGGGCCCGTGGTGACGGCGTTGCTGTTTGCCGGTCGTGCCGGCACCTCGCTCACCGCCGAGATCGGCCTGATGAAGGCCGGCGAGCAACTGATCGCCATGGAAATGATGGCCGTCGATCCGCTCGCCCGCGTGCTGGCGCCGCGCTTTTGGGCGGGCTTTATCGCCATGCCGCTGCTGGCAGCCATCTTCAGCGCCGTGGGTATTCTGGGTGGATACTTCGTCGGTGTCGGCTTGATCGGCGTGGATCCTGGCGCGTTCTGGTCGCAGATGCAGGCCGGCGTGGATGTCATGGATGACGTGCTCAATGGCGTCATCAAGAGTTTCGTGTTTGGTGTGGCGGTCACCTTCATCGCGCTGTATCAGGGCTATGAGGCCAAGGCCACGCCCGAAGGCGTCTCGCGCGCGACCACCCGCACTGTGGTGATTGCGTCGCTGACCGTGCTGGCGCTGGACTTCGTGCTCACGGCGCTGATGTTCAGCTGAGCCGCCGGTTGTCGTTAGCGTTCAACGAGAAAAGATCATGCGTAAAAGCGTCCTCGATTTCTGGGTCGGCCTGTTCGTGCTGGTGGGCATCATTGCGCTGCTGTTCCTGGCGCTCAAGGCGGGCAATATGAGTTCGTTCTCATTTGCCAAGACCTACCAGGTGCGCGCGGCGTTCGACAACATCGGCGGCCTGAAGGTGCGCGCGCCGGTCAAGAGCTCGGGCGTGGTGGTCGGCCGCGTGTCGCAAATCCTGTTCGACGACAAGGCCTATCAGGCGACCATCGTGATCGACATGGACCAACGCTACCGGTTCCCGAAGGATTCGTCGGCCAAGATCCTGACCTCTGGCCTGCTGGGTGAGCAGTACGTGGGCATCGAGCCGGGCGGTGACGAAGCCATGCTGGCCGATGGCAGCAAGATCACCATGACGCAGTCGGCGGTGGTGCTGGAGAACCTGATCAGCCAGTTCCTCTACAGTAAGGCGGCAGATGCCGGTGCCGGCGGTGCAAATGGCAGCGCCAGCGGTGCCAAGCCGGCCGAGGGCAGTGGGAGTAAATAGATCATGAAAACAAGAACATCCATTCGCACGCTGCGCGCTTTCGTGCAGGCTGCGCTGGTCATGGTGGCCGGCGCCACGTTGCTGACGGGCTGCGCCACCGGCCCGAACGCCAATCCGGCTGACCCGATCGAGCCGTTCAACCGCGAGGTCTTCCGCATCAACGACGACTTCGACAAGGGCGTGCTCAAGCCGGTCGCGCAAACCTACGTGGACACGGTGCCGTCGCCGGCGCGCACGGCCGTGTCGAACTTCTTCTCCAACGCGGGCGACGTCTACTCGGCCGTCAACAACCTGCTGCAACTGAAGGGCACAGCCGCGCTGGAAGACACCATGCGCGTGGCCATCAATACCGTGCTGGGCCTGGGCGGCCTGATCGATATCGCTTCAGACGCCGGCCTGCCCAAGCACAAGGAAGACTTCGGCCAGACCCTGGGCGTGTGGGGCGTACCGGCGGGGCCGTATATCGTGTGGCCGCTGCTGGGGCCGAGCACGGTGCGCGACACTGCCGGCTTCCTGGTCGACTGGCAGTTGGACCCGCTCACGTATTGGCACAACAGCACCATCACGTATTCGCTGGCTGCGCTGCGCGTGGTCGATGTGCGCGCCAGCCTGCTCGGCGCCAGCAACGTGCTGGAAGCCGCAGCCGTCGACAAGTACACCTTCATGCGCGACGCCTACCTGCAGCGCCGCCGCTACTTAATCTACGACGGCAATCTGCCGGAAGACCAAGATGGCAAGAAGGAGCCGGATACCGGTGATGCCACGGTGTCGCCCTATCAGCGCTTCACGCCCAACTGGCCCGTGTTCCGCCGCTGATCCGGCACACGTAACAGCCAGGCCTCAAAGGTGACAAGGCGTAAAACTAGCGGCGTCCGGACGAACTCAGTCCCAAAGTGGCTGTTCTAACGGCCAACAAGGAGCGCAGCGGTCTTGCCGCATGCGACCCGGAAATCACACAAGAAGGACACGATATGCTGAAAAAACTCCTGCGTTCTCTATTTGCCGGTCTGGCGCTGACGGCTGCCGTGGCTGCCGCCCCCGTCAATGCCCAGGAGGCCGACGCACAAGGTACGGTCAAGACGGCTGTGGACGAGGTGCTCTCCACCATCAAGGGCGACCCGGAACTGCGCAACGGCAACATGACGAAGGTCTACCAACTGGTCGACCAGAAGATCGTGCCGCGCGCCGACTTCAAGCGCACCACGCAGATTGCCATGGGCCGTTTCTGGAGCCAGGCGACGCCGGAACAACAGCGACAGATCCAGGACGGCTTCAAAACACTGCTGATCCGCACCTACGCGGGCGCGCTGTCGAACGTGAAGAACCAGACCGTGACGTACAAGCCGTTCCGTGCCGCGGCTGATGACACCGATGTGGTGGTGCGTTCGCTGGTCAACAACAACGGCGAGCCGGTGGCGCTGGACTACCGCATGGAAAAGACGCCGAACGGCTGGAAGGTCTACGACATCAACATCAGCGGCCTGTGGCTGTCGGAAACCTATAAGAACCAGTTTGCCGAAGTCATCAACAAGAAGGGTGGGGTGGCAGGCCTGGTGCAGTTCCTGGACGAGCGCAACGAGCAACTCGCGAAGGGGCCGGCAAAGTAAGCCGGCTTCCGGTAAAATCGACACAGCGGTCATTTTCGGCCGCTGTTTCTTTTTCTGACTCGACCATGTTGACCTTGTCCGGCTCGCTGACCCAACGCGAAGCGCCGCGCGTCCTGCGCGAGGGCGAGGCGCAGCTCGGCCAAGCGCGTGAGGCGGGTGCTGCCGCCTTGCACGTCGATTGTGCCGGGCTGTCGCGGGTCGATTCTTCCGCATTGGCGGTGCTGCTGTCCTGGCAGCGTACGGCGCAGGCCGCCGGCATCGGGCTGGAAATCGCAGGCGCTCCCGAGGCGCTGTCCAATCTTGCGACGCTGTACGGCGTCGAGTCCTTGCTGGCCTCGCTGGCTGTTAAGCCGGCCCCCATAGACCACCAACACGCACGACATTGAGGCGGCATCCGGTGCGGGGCGGTTTCCTCGACATCGCGATGCCGCGCCCCGACCAGGGCGCCGCGCGCGCTCCTGGAAGCTCCGGCCCGGCGCCGTCAGCCGTGCCGCCGTCTGTTGGTGCAGTTCCCCTATAATTCTGGGTTTGTTGCTCTGCCGCCGCCACGTGCGGCGTCCGAGGCCGCGAAGATTCTGTCGATCCGTGGTCACGATATGCGCGGAGTAGTTCACTTTGTCGGCCATGAAAGCCATCGAAATCGCTGACGTCCGCAAGCGCTACAAGTCATTGCAAGCGCTCAAGGGCGTGAGCCTGTCTGTCGAGCAGGGCGAGTTTTTCGGTCTGCTGGGCCCCAACGGCGCGGGGAAGACCACGCTGATCTCCATCCTCGCGGGCCTGAATCGCGCCGATTCCGGCAGCGTGCGCGTGCTCGGACACGACGTCGTCTCCGATTACCGCACCGCGCGCCGCAAGCTCGGCGTGGTGCCGCAGGAGCTGGTGTTCGATCCTTTTTTCACCGTGCGCGAGACGCTGCGCCTGCAGTCGGGCTACTTCGGCCTGACCAAGAACGACGATTGGATCGACGAGGTCATGGCCAACCTCGACCTGACCAACAAGGCCGATACCAATATGCGTGCGCTGTCGGGCGGCATGAAGCGCCGCGTGCTGGTGGCGCAGGCGCTGGTTCACCGCCCGCCGGTGATCGTGCTGGACGAGCCGACCGCCGGCGTGGACGTCGAACTGCGTCAGACGCTGTGGAAGTTCATCGCGCGCCTGAACCGCGAAGGCCACACCGTCGTGCTGACCACGCACTACCTGGAAGAAGCCGAATCCCTGTGCGACCGCATCGCCATGCTCAAGTTTGGCGAGGTGGTCGCGTTGGATCGCACGGCCAACCTGCTGTCGCAGTTTGCGGGGCTGCAGCTTGTGCTGAGCTTTGCGCATGGCGCGCTGCCGGCTTCGCTCGAGAGCCTGCGCTCCCCGGGCAACCACGCCGAGCGCGGCGTGCGCCTGCGTCTGTCGGGCTACGGCGAGGTCGAGCAGATTCTCGCCACCTGCCGCCAGGCCGGTTGCGAAATCGATGACATGGAAATCGCCAAGGCCGACCTCGAAGACGTGTTCGTGCAGATCATGCGCCGCGAGGGCGGACTCCCCGCCGTGCCGCAAATGCCCGAGACTGCGCTGGAGCCCGCTGCATGAATACGATTCCCGAGACCTTGCCGGGCCGCTGGGTCGGTTTCCGCACACTGCTGTACAAGGAAGTGCTGCGCTTCTGGAAGGTGAGCTTCCAGACCGTGGCCGCGCCGGTGCTGACCGCGCTGCTGTATCTGCTGATCTTCGGCCACGTGCTGGAAGACCGCGTCAAGGTGTTCGACCAGCTGAGCTACACCGCCTTCCTGGTGCCGGGCCTCGTGATGATGAGCGTGCTGCAGAACGCGTTCGCAAACAGCTCGTCGTCGCTCATCCAGTCGAAGATCACCGGCAACCTCGTATTCATCATGCTGCCGCCACTGTCGCACTGGGAGATGTTCGGCGCCTATGTGTGCGCCTCCGTCATCCGCGGTCTGGCCGTTGGCGCGGGCGTGCTGCTGGTGACGACGTGGTTTGCGCACCTGCACTTTGCGCAGCCGCTGTGGATCATCGTTTTTGCCGTGCTGGGTGCGGCGGTGCTCGGTACGCTGGGGCTGATCGCCGGCATCTGGGCCGAGAAGTTCGACCAGCTCGCGGCGTTCCAGAACTTTCTGATCGTGCCGGCCACCTTCCTGGCGGGCGTGTTTTATTCGATTCATTCGCTGCCGGCCTTCTGGCAGGCGGTGTCCCACGCCAACCCGTTCTTCTACATGATCGACGGCTTTCGCTACGGCTTCTTCGGCGTGTCCGATGTGCCGGTGGCGACGAGCCTCGGCGTGATGCTGATCGCGCTGGTCGTGGTGGGGGGGATTGCCCTGCAGATGCTGCGCACGGGCTACAAGCTGCGCCATTGATGCGTCGATAAAAAAAGCGAACGACGCACACCCTAACGTTTTCTGGAGAAGGGAAGGCCATGTTGCCCACACCCGAACAAATCAAGCAGTACATTGAAGCTGGCCTGCCGTGCGAGCACCTCGAAGTCGAGGGCGACGGTCAGCACTTCTTCGCCACCATCGTCAGCGCGCAGTTTGAAGGCAAGCGCCTGATCCAGCGCCACCAGCTCGTCTATGCGGCGCTGGGTGATCGCATGCGCGCGGAGATCCACGCGCTGTCGATGAAGACGCTGACCCCGACGGAGTGGAAGTCCTGAGATGGCCGAGCTTGATCCCACCCCCGCTGCATCCGCGGCCTACGCCGAAACCGATTCCGACCTTGCGCTCGCCGAGCGCCCTGTACGACGTGACGTCTCGCTCATGGACAAACTGCTGATCGAAGGCAATGGCCCGCTGTTGGGCGAAATCCGCGTGTCTGGCGCCAAGAACGCCGCGCTGCCCATCATGTGCGCCGCGCTGCTGACGCCTGAGCCGCTGGTGCTGCACAACGTGCCCAACCTGCAGGATGTGCGCACGATGCTCAAGCTGCTGCGCCAGATGGGCGTGGAGGGCGCGCTGGACGGCAACAACCTCACGCTCGACGGCGCCAACATCCACACGCCGGAAGCGCCGTACGATCTGGTGAAGACCATGCGCGCGTCGATCCTGGTGCTGGGCCCGCTGCTGGCGCGCTTTGGCCACGCACGCGTGTCGCTGCCGGGCGGCTGCGGCATCGGTGCCCGTCCGGTCGACCAGCACATCAAGGGCCTGCAGCAGATGGGCGCCGAGATCGTCATCGAACACGGCTACATCGAAGCCAAGCTCGCCGACGGCGCCAAGCGCCTGAGCGGCGCACGCATCGTCACCGACATGGTGACGGTGACCGGCACCGAGAACCTGCTGATGGCCGCCGTGCTGGCCGACGGCGAAACCGTGCTGGAGAACGCCGCACGCGAGCCCGAAGTGACCGATCTCGCCAACCTGCTCGTGAAGATGGGTGCACGCATCGACGGCATCGGCACTGATCGCCTGGTGGTACAGGGCGTCGAAGCGCTCAAGGGCGCCGAGCACGCCGTGATTGCCGACCGCATCGAAGCCGGCACCTTCCTGTGCGCCGTGGCTGCGGCCGGCGGCGATGTGACGCTGCGCGACGTGCCGCCGGGCATCCTCGATGCCGTGCTCGACAAGCTGCGCGAGGCTGGCGTGACGCTCACCACGGGCGACGACTGGATTCGTGTACAGATGAGCAGCCGCCCGAAGGCCGTGAGCTTCCGCACGTCGGAGTACCCGGCTTTCCCGACCGACATGCAGGCGCAGTTCATGATGCTCAACGCCATTGCCGAGGGTGCCGCGACGGTGACGGAGACGATCTTCGAAAACCGTTTCATGCACGTGCAGGAACTCAACCGCCTGGGCGCCAATATCGTGATCGATGGCAAGACGGCGATGGTGACGGGCGTCGAGCAACTGTCGGGTGCGACCGTCATGGCGACCGATCTGCGTGCCTCCGCCAGCCTGGTGATTGCCGGCCTGGTGGCGCAGGGCGAAACGCTGGTCGACCGCATCTATCACCTCGACCGCGGCTACGACCGCATCGAAGACAAGCTCTCCGCCGTCGGCGCCAAGATCCGCCGTATCCAAGGGTAAGCAGGCCATGAACGCATTCCAGTCCGCCTCCGATCAGCTCACGCTGGCACTGTCGAAAGGGCGCATTTTTGAAGAGACGCTGCCGCTGTTGAAGGCCGCGGGCATCGAGGTGACCGAAGATCCGGAAACCTCGCGCAAGCTGATCTTGCCGACCTCTGACCCGGCGCTGCGCGTGATCATCGTGCGGGCCTCCGACGTGCCGACCTACGTGCAGTACGGCGCAGCGGACTTCGGCGTAGCCGGCCGCGACGTGCTGATGGAGCACGGCATGGCGGGCCTGTATGCGCCCATCGACCTGAACATCGCCCGCTGCCGCATGTCGGTGGCGGTGCCCAAGGGCTTCGATTACGCCAACGCGGTGCGCCAGGGCGCGCGCCTGTCGGTCGCGACGAAGTATCTGAACACCGCGCGCGAGCACTTCGCCAAGAAGGGCGTGCACGTCGACCTGATCAAGCTGTACGGCTCGATGGAGCTGGGCCCGCTGGTGGGCCTGGCCGATGCCATCGTCGATTTGGTCAGCACCGGTGGCACGCTGCGCGCGAACAACCTTGTCGAGGTGGAGGAGATCGTGCAGATCTCGTCCCGACTGGTCGTCAACCAGGCCGCACTGAAGTTGAAGCGCGAGCGGCTGGCGCCCATCCTCGACGCTTTTGAGCGCGCATCGGCCAAGAGCGAGCGCGTTGGGGAACCCGCATGAGCCTGAGCATCCGTAAGCTGGATTCGGCCGAAGCCGGATTCGCGGCGCAACTGCGCCAGGTGCTCGCCTTCGAGGCGAGCGAAGATGAAGCCATCGACCGCGCCGCCGCGCAGATTCTGGCCGATGTGAAGGCGCGCGGCGACGCTGCCGTGCTGGAAACCACGCGCCGCTTTGACCGCATCGAAGCAGAGAGCGTAGCCGCGCTGGAGCTGTCGCCGGCCGCGCTGCAAGCCGCGCTGGATGGCCTGGAGCCCAAGCGCCGTGCCGCGCTGGAGGCCGCGGCCGCCCGCGTGCGCGCCTACCACGAGAAGCAGAAGCTCGAATGCGGCACGCATAGTTGGGAATACGCCGAAGCCGATGGCACCGTGCTCGGCCAGAAGGTCACGCCGCTCGATCGCGTGGGCATCTACGTGCCGGGCGGCAAGGCAGCGTATCCGTCGTCGGTGCTGATGAACGCGATTCCGGCACGCGTGGCCGGCGTCAAGGAAATCATCATGGTGGTGCCCACGCCGGGCGGCGTGCGCAACGAACTGGTGCTGGCCGCCGCCTGCATCGCTGGCGTGGACCGCGTGTTCACCATCGGCGGTGCGCAGGCCGTGGGCGCGTTGGCTTACGGCACCGACACCGTTCCGCCTGTCGACAAGATTGTCGGCCCGGGCAACGCTTATGTGGCCGCGGCCAAGCGCCGTGTGTTTGGCACGGTCGGCATCGACATGATTGCCGGGCCGTCGGAAATCCTCGTCATCTGCGACGGCAGCACCGACCCCGACTGGGTGGCGATGGACCTGTTCTCGCAAGCTGAGCACGACGAGCTGGCCCAATCGATCCTGCTGTGCCCGAACGCCGAATTCATTGCGCAGGTGGAAGCCAGCATCAACCGCCAGCTCGAAGACATGCCGCGCCGGAGCGTGATTGCTGAGTCGCTGTCGGGCCGCGGTGCGCTGATCAAGGTGCGCGACATGGAAGAGGCGTGCGACATCGCCAACGACATCGCGCCGGAGCATCTGGAGATTTCGGCAGAGAACCCGCGCCAGTGGGCTGAGCGCATCCGCCACGCCGGCGCGATTTTCCTCGGCAAGTACACCAGCGAATCGCTGGGCGACTACTGCGCGGGCCCGAACCACGTGCTGCCGACCTCGCGCACGGCGCGCTTCTCGTCGCCGCTCGGCGTGTACGACTTCATCAAGCGCTCCAGCCTGATCGAGGTGAGCGAAGCCGGTGCGCAGATGCTCGGAGAGATCGCCGCCGAACTGGCCTACGGCGAAGGCCTGCAGGCGCATGCCCGCAGCGCCGAGTACCGCCTGCAACGCACTGCCTCCGAATAACACGATCCACAAGCCATGACCGCCTCAGCGCCAGTCCAGCCTTCTCTCGATAACCTGCTCGCCCGCATCGTGCGCGACGACGTGCGCGCCATGGGTGCGTACCACGTGCCCGACGCGACCGGCATGGTCAAGCTGGATGCGATGGAGAACCCGTACCATCTGCCGGCGATGCTGCGCGACGCACTGGGCAAGCGTCTGGCCGATGTGGCGCTGAACCGCTACCCGGTGCCGACCGCCGATGCACTCAAGGCGCAGCTCAAGCGTGTGATGCACGTGCCGGCCGGTGCTGAAGTGCTGCTGGGCAACGGCTCGGACGAGATCATCAGCCTGATCGCCATTGCCGCGGCCAAGCCGGGCGCGACCGTGCTGGCGCCGCTGCCGGGCTTCGTGATGTACGCGATGTCGGCGCAGTTGCTTGGGCTCAAGTTTGTTGGCGTGCCGCTCAAGGCGGACCTGACGCTGGACCGCGAGGCGATGCTCGCTGCCATGGCCGAGCACCAGCCTGCCGTCATCTACCTGGCGTACCCCAACAACCCGACTGGCAACCTGTTCGACGCCGCCGACATGGATGCGATCATCCGCGCCGCTCGCGGCCCGGTGTGCCAGAGCCTGGTGGTGGTCGACGAGGCCTACCAGCCGTTCGCGCAACACAGCTGGATGCCGCGCCTGCCCGACTTTGACCACCTGCTGGTGATGCGCACCGTCTCCAAGTTGGGCCTGGCCGGCATCCGCCTGGGTTACGTTTCCGGCCACCCGAAGTGGATCGCCGAGCTGGACAAGGTGCGCCCGCCGTACAACGTGAATGTGCTGACCGAGGCCACTGCATCGTTCGTGCTCGACCACGTGGACGTGCTTGATGCTCAGGCAGCGACCTTGCGTGCCGAGCGCACCAAACTGATCGACGCGCTGTCTGCCCAGCCGGGCGTGACGGTGTTCCCAAGCGCCGCCAACTTCATCCTGCTGCGCGTGCCCGATGCCGCCGGCACGTTCGAGCGGCTGCTCAAACGGCGGATTCTCGTCAAAAACGTCAGTAAAATGCACCCGTTGCTGGCCAACTGTCTGCGCGTGACGGTCAGCAATCCCGAAGAAAACGCGCAATTTCTCGATGCCTTTGCTGCATCGCTGCAGGACGCCCCATGAGCCGCCGTGCCGAGGTCACTCGCAACACTTCCGAGACGCAGATCCGCGTCGTCCTTGATCTGGACGGTACGGGCAAGCAGACGCTGAATACCGGCGTCCCCTTCCTCGACCACATGCTCGACCAGATTGCCCGCCACGGCATGGTCGACCTGGAAGTTGCCGCCACCGGCGACACCCACATCGACGACCATCACACCGTGGAAGACGTCGGCATCACGCTCGGCCAGGCGGTGGCCAAGGCCATCGGCGACAAGAAGGGCATCGTGCGCTACGGCCACAGCTACGTGCCGCTGGACGAAGCCCTGTCGCGCGTGGTGATCGATTTCTCAGGCCGTCCGGGCCTGGAGTTCCACGTGCCGTTCACGCGCGCACGCGTCGGCAACTTCGACGTGGACCTGTCTATCGAATTCTTCCGCGGGTTCGTCAACCATGCCGGCGTGACGCTGCATATCGACAACCTGCGCGGCGTTAACGCGCACCACCAGATTGAGACCGTGTTCAAGGCCTTCGGCCGCGCGCTGCGCATGGCGGTCGAGATCGACCCGCGCGCCGCCGGCACGATTCCGTCGACCAAGGGCGCCCTGTAAATCACTGCGTCGGCCTGGCCGCGCCTACCCGACTCCAAAACCGGCCGCCGATCCGATGGATCTGACCAAAAGCTTTTTCTCGCTGCTCGCGCTGATCAATCCGATCGGGGCGATCCCGTTCTTCATCAGTCTGACCGAGAGCCAGACGGATGAGGAGAAGCGCCGCACGATCAAGGTCGCGTCGATTTCGGTGGCGATCGTGATCGGCCTGTCGGCGTTGCTGGGCGAGCAGATCATCAGTTTTTTCGGGTTCTCGGTCGGCTCGCTGCAGGTTGGCGGCGGGATCATCATGATCATGATCGCGCTGAACATGCTCAATGCGCAGACCAGCCGCACCAAGGCCACGCCCGAAGAAGAGGACGAGGCCGGTGCCAAGGCCAGCATTGCCGTTGTGCCGCTGGCGATTCCGCTGCTCACGGGCCCGGGTTCGATCAGCACGGTCATCGTCTACGCCGGCAAGACCAAGCACTGGTGGGACCTGTTTCTCCTGGCTGGGGTCGGTGTGGCAATCGCAGCCGTGGTCTGGATCGTGTTGCGCGCGGCCGAGCCGATCGCCCGTGTGATCGGCCGTACCGGCATCAACGTCGGCACGCGGTTGATGGGCTTGATCCTGGCGGCGCTGGCCGTGGAATTCATTGTTGACGGGTTGAAAACCCTGTTGCCTGTTCTCAAATCATGATTAAGATCGCAATTGTCGATTACGGCATGGGCAATCTGCGCTCGGTGGCGCAGGCCCTGCGTACCGTGGCCCCGGAGGCCGATGTGCGCATCAGTGCGCAAGCCGACGAGATTCATGCCGCCGATCGCGTGGTGTTGCCGGGGCAGGGCGCCATGCCTGACTGCATGGCTGCCTTCGACCAGTCGGGGCTGCGCGACGCGGTGCTGGAGGCGTCCCGTACCAAGCCGATGCTCGGCGTGTGCGTGGGCGAACAAATGCTGCTGGAGCGCAGCACCGAAGCGCGCCCGGGGCAGCAATACACTGAAGGACTCGGTCTCATCAAAGGCGATGTGGTGCGCTTTGATCTGGATGGCCAGTTGCAGCCGGACGGTTCGCGGTACAAAGTGCCTCAGATGGGCTGGAATCGCGTGCACCAAAGTCGCGCCCACGCCATCTGGGCAGGTGTGCCCGACGAGAGCTACTTTTATTTCGTGCATAGCTATTATGCACGGCCCACGAACCCCGAAGAATCGGTCGGAGAGACCGAATACGGTGTGCGGTTTACCTGCGCCATCGCCCGGGATAATATTTTTGCAACACAGTTTCACCCGGAAAAAAGTGCGCAGGCCGGTCTGCAGATCTACCGGAATTTCGTGCACTGGAACCCCTGAGTCTGGCGTCACAGTCGCAAGCGAACCCCATTTTTTGCCCGTTTCCCCCACCCCCTCAACTTTGTCGTTACGACTATGCTGCTCATTCCGGCCATCGACCTGAAGGACGGTCAGTGTGTGCGCCTTAAACAAGGCGATATGGATCAAGCCACCGTGTTCTCGGAAGACCCTGCTGCCATGGCGCGGCATTGGGTCGATCAGGGCGCACGCCGGTTGCATCTGGTCGATCTGAACGGCGCCTTCGTCGGCAAGCCGCGCAACGAGGCTGCCATCAAGGCCATCATCGCCGAGGTGGGCGCCGAAATTCCGGTGCAGCTCGGTGGCGGCATCCGCGATCTGAACACCATCGAGCGCTGGCTGGACGACGGCCTGTCGTACGTGATCATCGGCACGGCGGCGGTGAAGAATCCGGGTTTCCTGCAGGACGCATGCACCGCTTTTGGCGGCCATATCATCGTCGGGCTCGATGCCAAGGATGGCAAGGTCGCTACCGATGGCTGGAGCAAGCTCACCGGCCATGAAGTCGGCGACCTTGCCAAGAAATACGAAGATTACGGCGTTGAAGCCATCATCTACACCGACATCGGCCGCGACGGCATGCTGCAGGGCATCAATATCGATGCCACCGTCAAGCTCGCGCAATCAGTATCGATTCCGGTGATCGCCAGCGGCGGGCTGTCCAACCTGAAGGACATCGACCACCTGTGCGCGGTCGAAGAGCACGGCGTGGAAGGTGTGATCTGCGGCCGTGCCATCTACTCGGGCGACCTGAACTTCAAGGAAGCGCAAGCCCTCGCGGACAAACTCGGCGCAGCCTAAGCTGCGCGCAACGGGTGCCCCGGCGCCCGCCTCATCATGCTAGCCAAACGAATCATCCCCTGCCTGGACGTGACCAACGGCCGGGTGGTCAAGGGCGTCAACTTCGTCGAATTGCGCGACGCAGGCGACCCCGTCGAAATTGCGCGCCGCTACGACGAGCAGGGCGCCGACGAAATCACCTTTCTCGATATCACCGCCACGTCGGACGGGCGCGACCTGATGCTCGGCATTATTGAAGCGGTGGCGTCGCAGGTGTTCATTCCGCTGACCGTCGGCGGCGGCGTGCGTGCGCTCGAAGACGTGCGCCGGCTCCTCAATGCCGGTGCGGACAAGATCAGCATGAACTCATCGGCCGTGGCGAATCCGCAGCTCGTCTCAGACGCCAGCGCCCGCCACGGTGCGCAGTGCATCGTGGTGGCCATCGACGCCAAGAAGGTCTCGGCCGAAGGCGAAGCGCCGCGCTGGGAAGTCTTCACGCATGGCGGCCGTAAGGGCACGGGCCTGGACGCTGTGGCGTGGGCCCGCGAGATGGCGCAGCGCGGTGCCGGCGAGATCCTGCTCACCAGCATGGACCGCGACGGCACCAAGGCCGGCTTCGACCTCGAACTCACGCGCGCGGTGTCCGACGCTGTGCCGGTGCCGGTCATTGCCTCGGGCGGTGTCGGCAACCTGCAGCACCTGGCCGATGGCATCAAGCTCGGCCATGCCGATGCGGTGCTGGCCGCCAGCATCTTCCACTACGGCGAATACACCGTCGGCCAAGCCAAGCAGTTCATGGCGAGCCAAGGCATTCCGGTACGGATCTGATCATGACCAAGAAGTGGCTCAACAAGGTCCGCTGGGACGACAACGGCCTGGTGCCGGTGATCGTGCAGGAGCAGGGCAGCAACGACGTGCTGATGTTCGCCTTCATGAACCGCGAGGCTTTGCAGAAGACCGTGGAGACCGGCGAGGCCGTGTTCTGGTCGCGCTCGCGCAAGCGCCTGTGGCACAAGGGCGAGGAATCCGGCCACATCCAGAAGGTGCACGAGATCCGTCTCGATTGCGATGAAGACGTGGTCTTGCTCCGCGTCACACAAGTTGGCGGTATCGCCTGCCATACTGGCCGCCACGCGTGCTTCTTCCAGAAGTTCGAGGGCACAGCGGAAGACGGCGACTGGCTCACCGTCGAGCCCGTGCTCAAAAACCCTGACGACATCTATGCCGGCAAGCCCGGCCACAACCATGAGTGACACCCTGCGCCGCCTGAGCGAGGTACTCGAATCCCGCAAGCTCGCCAACGGCGGCGACCCGGAGAAGAGCTACATCGCGCGCCTGTTCAACAAGGGCGATGACGCCATCCTCAAGAAGATCGGCGAAGAGGCTACCGAGACGGTCATGGCCGCCAAGGACGCCCGCGCCGCCGGCATGACCGACGAAGCACGCAGCAAGGTCGTCTACGAAGTGGCTGACCTGTGGTTCCACACCATGGTGTTGTTGTCGCACTTCGACCTCACGCCGGATGATGTCGTCAACGAACTGGCGCGCCGCGAAGGGCTCTCAGGATTGGAAGAGAAGGCGTTGCGCAAGTCGCAGGCCCGGGATGCGGCGGGTGAATAGCGCCGCAGGTGACTGATCGGGCGGCGAATTGTTGCAGGGAGGCAGTGTGGACAAATACGGCTCGGCGGTGGTGACGGCGACGGAAGAAGAGCGTCTGGCCGGACTGCGGCGGCTAACACATATCCTGTATGCGCTCTACGCCATTTTTTGGCTGACCGGCGGCATCACTGCATTGATTGCCATCATTGTCGGGTATGTTAAGCGCGACGATGTGCGCGGTACGCTGTACGAGTCGCACTTCCGTTGGCAAATCCGTTCGTTCTGGTGGTGCGTATTGTGGGGTGTGGTGGGCGTCCTGCTGATCCCGCTGGCCTTTCTCGGCTTTGCCGTGTTGTGGGTTCTGGGCATCTGGATGCTGTATCGTATTGTGAAAGGCTGGCTGTATCTCAACGACAGCAAGCCGATGTACGCCAACCAGTAGAATCAACCAATGGCGTCGCCACCGCTGCGGCGCCGCTAGCTGTATTTCACGTGGGAGTAGGACATGGGTTCCTTTAGCATTTGGCATTGGCTGATCGTGCTGGTGATCATCATGATGGTGTTCGGCACGAAGAAGCTGCGCAACATCGGTTCCGACCTCGGCAGTGCCGTGAAGGGCTTCAAGGAAGGCATGCGCGAAGGTTCGGAAGACAAGCCGGCAGCACCGCAACAAACCGCCGGCCAGCCGCCGCGCGAGCTGCACGACTCGACGACGATCGACGTCGAGGCGCGCGAGAAGTCCAAGCAGGGCTGAGCACTGTCGCGCTGACTGATGATCGATCTGGGCATTTCCAAGCTGGCGCTGATTGGCGCGGTGGCGCTCGTCGTCATCGGGCCGGAGCGCCTGCCCAAGGTGGCGCGCACAGCCGGGGCGTTGCTTGGCCGCGCGCAGCGTTACATCGCCGACGTGAAGGCCGAGGTCAGCCGCGAGATCGAACTCGAGGAGTTGCGCAAGATGCGCACCGAGTTCGAGGAGGCCGCGCGCAACGTCGAGCAGACCATCCACCAGGAGGTCAGCAAGCACACGTCAGAGATCAACGAGCGCCTGAATGAGGCGCTCGGCGATCCTGCGCTGCGCGAGACAGCCACCGCCGCACCCGACTGGCGCCCGGCGCCGGCCAAGTCGCGCAACGGGCGCAATAGCTGGCGCAACAAGCAGCTCTCGATGCCCAGGTGGTACCGCCAGAAGCAGGGCGTGCGCATGTGGGCGCAATCGGGCGCCGCACGCGTCAAGCGTCACCGGCCGCCCATCGTTGCCGCGCAGTCGCGTGCGCGTTCCTTCTTCGAATGATTTTCGGGCGCTGACCGCACTTGCGGTGCCGCGCCCTGACCGCATCCCATTTCCGCCGACATGAGTGCCGCTCCGCACGATCCACAAGAATCGCCAGAGGACGGCGCGCAGGAAACCTTCATCTCGCACCTGGTCGAGTTGCGCGAGCGCATCGTCAAGGCCGGCGCCGGCGTGCTGCTGATCTTCCTGGGCCTGGTCTACTGGGCGCCGGACATCTTCAATCTGTTCTCCCGGCCGCTTATCCAGGCGCTGCCCAAGAATGGCCACATGATCGTGACGGACGTCACTGGCTCGTTCTTCGTGCCGATGAAAGTGACGCTGCTGGCGGCGTTCCTGATCGCGCTGCCGTGGGTGCTGTACCAGATCTGGCGCTTCGTGGCGCCGGGGCTCTATGCGCACGAGAAGCGCATGATCATGCCTTTGGTGGTGAGCAGCTACATCCTGTTCCTGTGTGGCGTGGCGTTTGCGTACTTCCTCGTCTTCCCGACGGTGTTCAAGGTCATGGCGCATTACAACGCGCCATTGGGCGCCGAGATGTCGACTGACATCGACAAGTACCTCAGCTTTGCCATGACGACGTTCCTGGCCTTCGGGATCACCTTCGAGGTGCCGGTCGTGGTGATGGTGCTGGTGCGCTTTGGCATCGTCAGCCTGGAGAAGCTGCGCCAGGTGCGGCCGTATGTCGTGGTGGGCGCGTTCATCATTGCGGCGATCGTCACGCCGCCGGACGTGATGTCGCAGTTGTTGCTGGCGGTGCCACTGTGGCTGCTGTACGAACTGGGGCTGATTCTGGCGGCGATCTTCCTGCGCAAGACCGTTGCGCCGGACGCGGATCCAGAGCACCTGCCAGTCGTGAAGGACTGATCCACCCGTCGCATCAAAGAGAAAGGCAGCCGAGGCTGCCTTTCTTGTTGCTGGTGCGAGCGATTTACGCTGCAAACAACCAGAACTGCTCACGCGGGAACGTCAGCGCGTACTGGCCGTCGCTCGGCGCATTGCTGGCGTAGGCGCGCAGGCCGGTGCCGGCATCGCCGCTAGCACGGAATAGGCATTCCCAGCGGTCGCCCAGGTACATGCGCGTGGCCAGCGGCAGGCGGATGGTGTTGTCGGCGTTGTCCAGGCCGACACGCACCTGCTCCAGGCGGATCACGCCGTGCGCCGGCGTGCCAGGCTTCAGATCACCGCGCGCCACGCCCCACAGCGACCAGCCGCCGGCCTCGTCCACCAGGCGTGCCATGCCGTCGCGCACCTCAGCGATCTTGCCGTTGATGCGGTTGTTGCTGCCCATGAACTCGGCAGTGAAAAGGGTTTTCGGCGTGCCGTACATCTCCTCAGGCGTGCCTTGCTGCTCGATCACGCCGTTGTTGAGCAGCAGGATGCGGTCGGACATTGCCATCGCTTCGCCCTGGTCGTGCGTGACCATCAGCGCGGACAGGCCCAGGCGCACGATCAGTTCGCGCAGAAAGGCGCGGGCTTCTTCACGCAGCTTGGCGTCCAGGTTGGAGAGCGGCTCGTCGAGCAGGATCACGGGCGGGTTGTAGACCAACGCACGGGCGATCGCCACACGCTGCTGCTGGCCGCCCGAGAGCTGGCTCGGGAAGCGCTCACCCAGGTGGCCGAGGCCCAGTTGCTGCAGCACAGCCTGCACGCGTTCCTTGATCTGCGCGGCGGGCGTTTTGCGCAGCTTGAGCGGGTAGGCGACGTTTTCGGCCACGGTCTTGTGTGGCCACAGCGCGTACGACTGGAACACCAGGCCCAGGTTGCGCCCTTCGGCGGGCACGTCGAGCTTGTTGGCGCCGTCGAACATGACGCGATCGCCGATCTTGACGGTGCCGCGGCTGGCCTGTTCGAGGCCCGCGACGGCGCGCAGCAGCGTGGTCTTGCCAGAGCCGGATGGGCCCAGCAGCGAGACGACCTCGCCCTTGTTCAACTGCATCGAGACACCCTTGAGCACCGGGTTGTTGCCGTATTGCAGGTGCAGGTCGTTGACGGTGAGTTCAATCATGGAGCTTCACTCCGAAACGCAGTGCAATGCCGAGGCCGACGGCCACCAGCACGATATTGACGAAGGACAGCGCGGCGACGATGTCGATGGCGCCGCCCGCCCACAGGGAAACCAGCATCGAGCCGATCGTCTCGGTGCCCGGCGAGAGCAGATACACACCAGTCGAGTACTCGCGCTCGAAGATCAGGAAGACCAGCAGCCATGCGCCGAGCAGGCCGTAGCGCGTGAGCGGTACGGTCACGTCGCGCGTGGTGCGGGCGCGGCTGGCGCCGACCGAGCGCGCGGCTTCTTCCAGCTCCGGCCCGACCTGAAGCAGCGCGGCCGAGATCAGGCGCAGGCCGTAGGCCATCCACACCACCGTGTAGGCGATCCACACGCTGAAGATCGTGCTGCGCAGGTCACGCAGGCTCGGCACCACGTGCTCGACGATCCAGTTGGCGAAAGGCAGGCCGCTGTCGGTCAGCAAGGTCTCGACCCAGTTCGGCACGAACAGGAACACCCACAGGAAGGCCAGACCGGCCAACAGACCCGGGATCGCGCGCGGCACCAGAACGCTGTAATCGAGGAAGCGAGTCCAGCCATCGGGCTTGCGGTGCATCGCCAGGCCGATGAACGTATAGCAGGCCACTGCGATGGCGCCGCCGATGACGCCGATCAGCACCGTGTTGACGATGGCGCGCAGGAACTGCGGCTGCTCGAAGATCTGGTGGAACGCCGTGAGCGATACGGCCTCCATGAGCGACACGCCTTCACCCCAGTTCGATACGAAGGCGCGCAGCGCGATGCCCGACAGCGGCACCACTACCGAGACAAAGAACCACAGCACCACCAGCGCCCAGGCAGGCCAGCGCCAAGAGCCAAGCGGCAGCGGGCGGCTGCGCGTGACCTTGCCCTTGACCGTGACGAAGCGGTTGGCCGAGCGCAGCATGTAGCGCTGCAGCAGCACCAGCGGAAAAGTCACCATCACCAGACAGACCGCCACCGCTGCCATCAGGTGATAGGCCGGCGTGCCGAGCTTGTTGGTCAGCTTGTACAGGTATGTCGCCAGCACCAGGTGGCCTTCCGGATCGCCCAGCACCAGCACCAGGCCGAACACCTCGAAACCCAGGAAGACGACCAGCACGGCCGCGTACAGCAAGGCCGGGCGCACCATCGGCAGGCTTACGTTGAGCGCCACCGACAACGGTGACGCGCCAGCAATGCGCGCGGCTTCTTCCACATCGGAGCCCAGACTGCGCAGCGCCGACGAAACGTACAGATACACGTGCGGTACGTGCGTCAGGCCGGCGATGATGATGATGCTGGTGAACGAATACACGTTCCAGGGCACGCCACCGAAGACCTGCTTGAACCAGATCGTGTAGAAGCCGACTGGCCCGGCCGATACCACATAGCCGAACGCCAGCACCATCGGCGAAACGAACACCGGAATCATCAGCATCGGCTCGATGATGCGGCGGCCCGGCAGGTCCGAGCGCACCATCAGGAAGGCCAGGATGCCGCCCAGCGGCACCGAGATCACAGCGAGGCCGAGGGCCAGTGCCGCCGATTTCTCGAACGCGTGCCAGAAGTCCGGGTCGTCGAAGATGAAGCGGTACGCATCGAGCCCTGCCAGTGCGTCCGGCATGAAGAATGGCGCGGACAGGAAGCTCTGGTAGAAGATCAGCGCCAGCGGCGTGAAAATCGCCAGCGCAGTGAGCAGGATGACCACGCCGCGCGGCAAAGCCTGTCCCATGCGCGACAAGATCGAGCGTTGCGGGATGACTTGGCGAACGGCGGCACGGTCTTGCGTCAGGGAACGCATGGTGCCTCCAGGAGGGGCCGGCGCCAATTGCAGCGGCGCCGGCAGATCGGTCAGAAGAGAGGAGTGGCTGTGATCAGCAGTTCAGATCAACGGCCGGCGGCGGTGCGCCACTGCTTGATGAAGTCCAGACGCTTCTTCGGTTCCAGGAACGTCAGGATCGAATCGTCCACGGGAATCGGCTTGATCGATGCCCCGAGAATTTTCTTCAAGCCCGCGGCGGTGGCTTCGCCCGATACGTCTTCACGCAGCGAGTGCAGGTCCGACTTGTTGGCGAGGATGTCCTGACCGCGCTTGGACAGGATGTAGTCCAGCCACAGCTTGGCCGCGTTGGGGTTCTTCGCCTTCTTTGCGATCATCGCCACGCGCGAAACCACCAGCGTGTAGTCCTTCGGATAGACGATGCCGATCGACGGGTCCTTCTTGGCTCGCGCCATCGCGTACGAGCCGAGGATGTTGTAAGCCAACAGGTTCTCGCCCGAGGCCACACGTTCCATCATCGTGCCGGTGGAGGACTGCAGCACCAGGTTCGGGCCCACGGCCTTGACGAAGTCGAAGTACTGCGGCGAATCCTGGTTGTCCTGCGCAGCCATCATGAAGCCCACGGCCGACTTTTCGATGTCGTACGTCGTGACCTTATTCTTGAAGCGCTCGGCCTGGCTGCCGACCAGCTTGGCGAAATCGGCATGCGTCTGCGGCACTTCGCTGTCCTTGATCAGGCGCTTGTTGTACAGGAACACCGCCGGCTCGTAGGTCGTACCGTAGGCCAGGCCTTTGTAGACGGCCCACTTCGGCAGGTTCGGCATTTCGGGCGAGTCGTACTTCAGGGCGTAGGTCTGCGCGAGCTTGAGCTGCGAGTCCATCGAGGAGTTCCACATCATGTCGGCCGAGGCGCCGCCGGCAGCCTGCTCGCTGATGAAGCGGTTGTATAGCTCGCTGCTGTTCATGTCGTTGTACTCGACCTTCACGCCGGGGTAGAGCGACTCGAAATCCTTGATGAGCGGATCGGCGGCCTTGGTGTCGGTCGTGGCGTAGACCACCACCTTGCCTTCTTTCTTGGCGGCGGCGATGGTGTCGGCGTAGCTGGCGGGATAGCCGGCCGGGACCTGTGCGAAGGCGGCGGTGCTGAGGGTCAGAGCGGCAGCCGTAATCGAACAAAGCGTCGAAGCGAGAGCGGCGTGCGCGGGCATGGTGCGGCCACGAAGCATGGGTTTGTCTCCTGTTTGCTTGTGATGGTGTGGGGCCGGCTATTTGCGAATAGCTCGGACGGATGGCCCCAGGTGCAGCGGATTATAGAAATCGGGCGCTTTCGCCACGCTTTCATTGAGATTGCTGCGTCGCAGCATGTTCCGTGTGCGCCGTAGATGTCGTCAGCGACACGCGAATCCGCGCCGACAGGCCCACGCCGCCGTGCCCGTTCGGCTCCCCATCCGCCAGTTCGATCTGTCCGCCGCTGCGCGCAGCGTACGCCTGCGCGATGGCCAGGCCGAGGCCGGAGCCTTCGGCGGCATAGCGCGCGTCTTTGGGCGCATGCTTGGCTTTCACCGCGCGCGCGCCGCCCTCATGTGCGCGACGGAAACGCTGGAACGCATGCGCGCGTTCGTCGGGGCTCATGCCGGGGCCGGTGTCGTCCACGCAGACGAGGGCAGCATCGCCGTCGGCGCTCGCGCGCACGGTGATGCGCCCGCCGGCCGGCGTGTAACGGATCGCGTTGTGCACGAGATTGGAGAGCGCCTCACGCAGGAAGGCCGGATAACCCGTGACGGGCAGCGCCACGGGAAGCCCGCCATCGTCCCAGCCGAGGTCCTGCTGCTTCTCGCGTGCCAGCGGCAGGGCGTCGACCACCACGTCGCGTGCGAGGTCGCCCAGGTCGAAGGTCTCGGGTGGCGCGTCCTGCCCGGCGTGACGCGCGCGGGCGAGTGCGAGCAACTGCGTGGTCAGCCGGTTGGTCGACTGCAGCCGCGCGATGATGGCGGACAAGCTTTCCCGTACGCGCACCGGGTCGGTCTCGCGCAGCGCGTACTCGGCCTGCGTGAGCAGCACCGCCAGCGGCGTGCGCAGCTGGTGCGACGCGTCGGCGAGGAACTGGCTCTGCGCCTCGGCCAACTCTGCGTAGCGATGGATATGGTGGTTGATTGCCTCCACCAGTGGGCGCACCTCGGCGGGCACGTCGGCGGCATCGAGCGGCCGCAGGTCGTCGGAAGCACGCACCGCGATGCTACGTGCCAGACGGTTCAGTGGGCGCAGTGCCACCGTCACGCCCAGCCACAGCAGCGCCGCGCTCACCACTACCAGAGCCGCATCGCGCAGGAGCGTGCCCCGCCAGACTGCCTGCTGCAGCGCACGCCGTGTCTCGATGGTTTCGGCCACCTGGATCACGATGCGCGCTGGCAGCCCCGGCTGGTATAGCGGTTTAGCGACAGCGGCCACCCGGACCGGCTCGCCGTGATACGCCGCATCGTAGAAAAGTTCGGTGTCGTTCTCCAGGTGCGCAGTGGGCAGTGGCAAGTCGTCATACCCGGTGAGCGCGGCCTCGGGCGCTTTGCCTGGGGCGGGCTCGAAGGCGACGCGGTAGTAGACACTGCTCTGCGCGGTCGATTCGAACATCGACAGTGCCACATAGGGCACGTTGACTTGCACCTGCCCGCGCTCGATGGTCACGCCATTCTCGATGGCGCGCACCGAGCCGAGCAGGGCGCGGTCATACGCGCGGTCGGTGGCGCCGCGCAGCGCCTGGTACGCCGTCACGATATCGATCGCCAGCACGCCGACCAGACCGGGGAGCAGCAGCCACAGCAGCGTGAGTTTCAGGCTGCGCGGCAGCAGGGCAAGACGTTGCGTCATGAGGTGGCGCTGTCGCTAAGCGTGCTCGCGTCGGCGGCGCCGGCTTCGAGCATGTAGCCCAGGCCGCGCACGGTGACGATCTGCACGCCGGTACCCGCCAGCTTCTTGCGCAGGCGGTGCACGACCACCTCCACCGCATCGGGGCTCGAATCGCTGTCGAGATTGAAGACCTTGTCGAACAGATGCACCTTGCTGATCGGCTGGCCGGTCTTGTGCAGCAGCGCCGACAGCGCGGCATGTTCGCGCGGCGTGAGCGACAGCGGCTCGCCGGAGAGCAGAAATGCCTTGCGCCCGGTATCGAACTCCAGCGGCCCGCAGCGCAGCCGTGGGAACGCCCGGCCGCGGCTGCGGCGGATCAGCGCCATGAGTCGCGCTTCCAGTTCAGACAGCGCGAACGGCTTGGTGAGGAAATCGTCCGCGCCCGCATTCAGGCCGCGCACGCGTTCGTCCAGCGCGCCCTGCGCGGTGAGGATCAGCACCGGCGTACGGTCGTCGCGCGCGCGCATGCCGGCCAGCACGGCAAAGCCGTCCTTGCGCGGCAGGCGCAGGTCCAGCACCACCGCGTCGAATTCGCCCGAGCCGAGAAAGGCCTCGGCCGCGACACCGTCGGCCGCACGCTCGACCACGAAACTGCTTTGCGCCAACGCGCGCGCCAGCCACGCCGCCAATTCGTCTTCATCCTCCACCAGCAAGATTCGCATCGGGTGTCTCTCAATATCGTTCTGAGTGCTTTTTCATGATAATGCGTGGCGCCCGCATCCCGATCACATTGCTTACCTGATGCGGCCAGACTCGCATGCCGCCCATCCTGAATTCTCGTCGTCGCTGGCTGTGCCAGGCCGCCGCGCTGCTGGCCGCGGGCGGCACCGCCGCGCTTGGCGCAGGCGAGGTCCGCGCGCAATGGCTGGCTCGCACGGCGCCAGAGTTGCCGTCCTACTACCCGCGTGACTACGACGCGATGATCGATGCTGCGCGCCGCGAGGGTCGCGTCACGGTCTACTCGACGACGGACTTCGCGGCCGCGCATCCGCTCATCCGTGCATTCGAGACGCGCTATCCCGGCATCACCGTCGATTACCGTGAACAGAACAGCGACGACCTCTACCGGCGCTTCCTGGCGGAACTCGCCTCCAAGTCGCCCGGTGCGGATGTCGTCTGGAGCTCGGCTATGCCCGAGCAGTTCAAGCTGGTGAACGACGGTCACGCGCTGTCGTATGCATCACCCGAGCGGCCGTACCTGCCCTCGTGGGCGATCTGGAAGAACGAGGCGTACGGTACGAGCTATGAGCCGGTCGTCTTCGTCTACAACGCGCGCCAGCTTGCCGCCGATCTGGTACCTGCCACCCACGCCGATTTCGCCCGTATCCTGAATAGCCACCGCGATCTGCTGCGCGGCCGCGTTGCCTCGTATGACATCGAGCACTCCGGCTCGGCCTTCCTATTCGCCGCCGAGGACGCGCGCACCACTCCGGTGTTCTGGGATGTTGCCCGGGCATTGGGTGGTGTCAACGTCAACTTGTACATCACGACGGCCGCCATGCTTGAGCGCGTGGCCTCGGGAGAAAGCCTGCTGGCCTACAACGTGATCGGCTCGTACGCCGCACGCTACGCCGACCGCAACCCCGCACTCGCCATCAAGATGCCGACCGACTACACGTTGGTCGCTACGCGCGTCGCCTTCATCGCTCGTCGCGCCGCCCGGCCGAACGCTGCGCGTCTGTGGCTGGACTTCATGCTCTCGCGTGACGGCCAAGGCGTGATGGCTGACCGCGCGTTCCTGTTCTCGCTGCGTCAGGACGTCGAAACCGGGCTGACTGCCGAGCGCCTCCTTGCCGAGTTGGGCAATACGCACCGGCCGATTCCAGTTGGCCCGGGTTTACTCGCCCATCAAGATCAACTCCGCCGTGCCGATTTTCTGAAGCGATGGCACGCTGCGCTCGGTCGATAGAAAAGAGAATTAATCGTCTCTTAATGACGTGGCGTGGCGGGAAGGCGACAATTTATGTCGACACTCAGGTGACAAATTTGGTGCGCTCGCCGCCCCGAGAATCGCCCGCCAACCCCCGCGCCATTGCGCCAAATGCCGGCCGAGACCCCCGTCCGAGGGGGGCTCCTGCGTGTTGCCCATGAGCAACAACTTGGCCGCAAATCGTCTCCCAGAGCCAAAAAGGGTTTCCGGAATCTGTCAACGCTGGCCCATAATGCCGACAGACGTGAGGTATCTGCGTCGTCCATAAGGACAGTCAAGATTTCCCAATCAGTTGACAAGGAAAGTGTCGATATGAAGATGAAACTGTTTGCAGCTGCTGTTGCAGCTCTGGCCGCCGGTGGCGCCTATGCACAATCCTCCGTGACCCTGTACGGCGTGGCCGACGTTGGTGTCGAGTGGGCAAACAAGGTGCCGAATGCTGCTGGTACGCAAGGTAACTCGCGTGTTGCTATGCAAGCTGGCAACATGTCTACTTCCCGTTGGGGTCTGCGCGGCTCTGAGGATCTGGGCGGCGGCCTGAAGGGTATCTTCAATCTGGAAAGCGGTTTTGCGCTGGATACGGGCGCACAGAGCGATTCGAATCGCCTGTTTAACCGCACTGCCACTGTTGGCCTGCAAGGTCAGTGGGGTCAACTGACCCTGGGTCGTCAGCAAAACCTGCTGTACGACTTTGGTCTGAACTATGATCCGATGGCGCTCGCGACGCGTTACTCGATTGGCTCGCAAGACTCGTTCATGGCTGGCCGTGCTGACAACTCTGTCAAGTACATCGGCACGTTCGGTGGCTTGAGCGTCTCGGCCCTGTATGCGTTCAACTACAACGGCAACGAAACTGCCGGTGCAGCCCAGAACGGCCGTGAGTGGAGCCTGGGTGCAAACTACGCTGCGGGTCCGTTCGCGCTGGGTGCCGTGTATGACAGCACGAACAGCACGGCCTATGTGACGAACGGCGGCCGTAAGGAACAGCGTGCCACGATCGGCGGCACATATGCTTTCGGCCCGGCCAAGCTGTACGCTGGCTATCGTTGGTACAAGGCTAACTACGACGCCGCTGGCGTGGGTGGCGACCTGCGTTCGAACCTGTACTGGCTGGGCGCTGGTTACCAAGTTACCCCGGCTCTGTCGCTGACTGGTACGGCTTACTATCAGCAGTTCAAGAACAGCGGTACGGGTAACCCGTGGCTGTTCGTTGTGTCGACCGACTACGCACTGTCGAAGCGCACTGACGCTTACTTCAACCTGGCCTACGCGAAGAACAGCAACGGTTCGACGCTGGGTGTGGCTGGCTTCAACGGCGCCTCGTCGGGTAATGCTACGACGCTGCAGTCGTCCAGCAACCAAGTGTTCTCGGGCGCTGGCAACACCAACAACCAAGTTGGTGCTGTGGTTGGCCTGCGTCACAAGTTCTAATTTGACGCGCTCGTAAGAGCGCATCGAATTAAACGGTTAAACGCCGATCCCGAAAGGGGTCGGCGTTTTTCTTTGTGCGCGACCCGCGTGAGAGTTGTCGTGTTGTCGGTGCAGAAGATCGGCGGTGAGGTGCTCGAGTTGCCGGCGGTATCGTCGGAGCGCCGATGTGTTGGTCCCCGGATGGGGCTCAATGTTCTTTCCGAGCTTGCGGGTGCGATTCGAGCGTCTGCCGCGGTTAACGGTGCCTCTTCGGTCGGCACAATTGCCCCGGACATCGTGCCCGGGCGGTGGCGATAGAGGGCTTGGCGCGACGTATGAGCTGCGTTCTGATTCTGAATGAGTGATTGTCGTCTTCGAGCGGGGCCTCTTCAGGCGAGGGGCGCGTCCAGCCTTCAGCGCGAGGGGACAAAAAGACGGCGGCACATCGGCCGCCGTCTGCATGCTTCAAGTTCCTGCGCCTACTGCTCTTCGTCCGGCGAAGGCATTGGCACGTTCCGTCGGGTCGGTGCCGGACGCTTGCCGACGACTACGGTCAGCTCCACCGATTTACCCTTGCGCGATACCGCTACCTTGGCTTCCGCGCCCGGCTTGAGTTGGGCGATGCTGTTGAGCAGGGCCGTCGTGTCGGGAATCGACTCGCCGTTGACGCTAGTGAGGATGTCGCCCGGGCGCACGCCCCCGCGATCGGCTGGACCGCCCTGGACCACCGCGGCGATCAGCGCGCCGTTCTTGCGCGACAGGCCGAACGACTCGGCGATTTCCGGCGTCACGTCCTGTGGTTCGACGCCGATCCAGCCGCGCACTACGCTGCCGGTCGAGATGATCGACTCCATCACCTGTTTGGCCACCGACACCGGAATCGCAAAGCCGATGCCCAGTGAACCGCCTGAGCGCGAGTAGATGGCCGTGTTGATGCCGAGCAGGTTGCCGTCGGCGTCCACCAGCGCACCGCCGGAGTTGCCGGGGTTGATGGCGGCGTCGGTCTGGATGAAATTCTCGAAGGTGTTGATGCCCAGATGGCTGCGACCCAGCGCCGAGACGATGCCCATGGTGACCGTCTGGCCCACGCCGAACGGATTGCCGATCGCGAGTACCACGTCGCCAACACGCACGTTTTCCAGGCGGCCCAGCGTGATGGCGGGCAGGTTGGGCAGGCCGATCTTCAGGACGGCAAGATCCGTCTCGGGGTCGGAGCCCACCACTTTGGCGTTGGCCTTGCGACCATCGGTCAGGGCGACCTCGATCTCGTCGGCGCCGTCCACCACGTGGTGGTTCGTTAGAATGTAGCCCTCCGAACTGACGATCACGCCGGAGCCCAGGCTGGCTGTCGGCTCCTGGCGCTGCTCGGGGGCGCGATCACCAAAGAAGAAGCGGAACCACGGATCGTTACTGGTCTGCGGGCTATTGCGCTTGGGGGCGTTCTTGCTGCTGAAGATGTTGACCACCGCCGGCATCGCCACCTTGGCGGCTTCCGAGTAGGAATTGCTTGGCGTACCGCCATGCGCGCTCGGTGCGACTTCCTTGAGCGCGACAATGGGCGAGCCGGACTGCACCGCCATCCTGCCGCGCTGCAGCCAATCGGGTTTAAGGGTGGCGACCACAAACCAGATGGCCAGGACGACCGTGACGGCCTGCGCAAAAAATAGCCAAAAGCGGCGCAACATAGGGCGAAATTGAGTCGAAATGGATCGAAAACAACTTGAATTGTACTTGAACGACCTGTTGCAGGCGGCCCGTTTTCGGGACTATTGCTCCAACGGGCTGCAAGTGCAGGGGTGCGAGACAGTCACGCATGTCGTGACTGGCGTGACCGCCAGTCTGGCCCTGCTCGAAGCGGCCATTGAAGCGCGTGCCGATGCCATCCTCGTGCATCACGGCTACTTCTGGAAAGGAGAAGACGCTCGCATTGTCGGGCAGAAGCATGCGCGCTTGAAGCGGCTTCTTGACCACGATCTGAACCTGTTCGCTTACCACCTGCCGCTGGATGCGCATCCCGAATTGGGCAACAACGCGCAATTGGGCGCCCTGCTGGACATCGAGCCCAAAGGCCGTTTCGGCGACGATGAATTGGGCTGGATCGGCGAGTTGCCAGAGGCAACCACGTTGGGCATGTTTGCCGAAACCGTAGCGGCACGGCTGGGCCGGACGCCGTTGGTGCTCGGTGAGGTGGACACGCCGGTGCGCACGGTTGGCTGGTGCACAGGCGGTGCGCAGGGCTGGTTCGACGCGGCGATCGCGACCGGCGTAGATGTCTACCTGAGCGGTGAGGCCTCCGAGCAGACCACGCATCTGGCGCGCGAATCGGGGGTTGCCTATATCGGGGCGGGCCACCACGCAACGGAGCGCGGTGGCGTGCGAGCGCTCGGCAACCACCTCGCCGAGCACTTCGGGGTGCGTCACACCTTCATCGATATCCCGAATCCAGTGTGATGTAACGATCGCTTTACTGACTCTTGGCTTTCAGGCTGTCACGGATCTCCCGCAGCAGCAGGACATCTTCCGGCGTGGCCGGGGCGGCGCCGGGCGGCTGGCTGGATTCGGTCAGGCGGGTGATCGCGCGCACCATCAGAAACACGATGAACGCCAGGATCACGAAGTTGACGGCCACGGTGATGAAGTTGCCGTACGCGAGAACCGGCACGCCCGCCTTCTTCAGGTCGGCCAGCGTTTGTGGCACACCGGCCGGAGCATCGGCGAGCTGGACGTACAGATTCGAGAAATCGAGCTTGCCGATGATGCGGCCGATCAGCGGCATGATCAGATCGTTGACGAGCGAGTCGACGATCTTGCCGAATGCAGCCCCGATGATCACACCCACCGCCAGGTCGATCACGTTGCCGCGCATCGCGAAATTCTTGAAGTCTTGCATCAGGGCCATCGGTTTTCTCCGGATTGTTTGATTCGACACAAACGGTCAAGCTGCTGATTCGTTGACCTGAATTGTTGAAAGCGAGTTTGTAGGAGACACTCCGAAGCCGCGCCGGCACTGGGCTGGCGGGAGATCGGTGAGTCAACTATATCTGCAAGCCACGTTCCCTGCGACCGCTATCGTCGGTCAGGTACGCTCGGGTATAATTTTTGGTTGACGCGAACCTATCTTGATTTCTCATCCTGGGGTCTTGAATGAGTGACCAGCAAAACGTGGACAAGGGTCGCCGCAATCTGTTGATTGCGACGTCCGTGGCTGGTGGTGTGGGAGGGGTTGCAGTGGCGGCCCCTTTCGTTTGCACGTTCGCACCATCTGAAAAAGCCCGCGCAGCGGGCGCGCCCATAGAGGCGGATGTCAGCGACCTGGCCCCCGGCCAGATGAAGGTCGTGGAATGGCGCGGGAAGCCTGTCTGGCTGCTCAAGCGCACGCCCGAGATGCTGGAATCGCTCAAGAAGACCGATACCGAAGTCGCCGACCCCAAGTCCGATGTGCCTTACACGATGAAGACACCGGACTACTGCAAGAACGAAACCCGCTCTCGTGCCGAACACAAGGACCTGCTGGTCGTGGTCGGCATCTGCTCCCACCTCGGTTGCTCGCCGTCCGGTCCGTTTGTAGCCGGTGCCAATCCGCAGCTCGCCGGCGACCCTGGCTTCGTCTGCCCCTGCCACGGCTCCACGTTCGATCTGGCCGGCCGCGTGTTCAAGAACAAGCCGGCGCCGCAGAACCTGGACGTCCCGCCGTACATGTTCCTGTCCGACACGAAGCTGGTGATCGGTAAAGACGAGAAAGGAGAGGCTTGATCATGGCCGAGAAGAAGGTGGAGACAACCGGGCTGCTGGGCTGGATCGATGCTCGCTTCCCGCTGACCGACACTTGGAAGGCGCATCTGTCGGAGTACTACGCACCCAAGAATTTCAACTTCTGGTATTTCTTCGGCTCGCTGGCGCTGCTGGTGCTGGTGATCCAGATCGTCACGGGCATCTTCCTGGTGATGAACTACAAGCCGGATGGCACGCTCAACGCCGCCGGCATCCCCGTCGCCTATGCGAGCGTGGAGTTCCTCATGCGCGAGGTGCCGTGGGGCTGGCTGGTGCGGTATATGCACTCGACCGGCGCATCGGCGTTCTTCATCGTCGTGTACCTGCACATGTTCCGCGGCATGCTGTACGGCTCGTATCGCAAGCCGCGCGAGCTGGTCTGGATCTTCGGCTGCCTGATCTTCCTGTGCCTGATGGCCGAAGCCTTTATGGGCTACCTGCTGCCGTGGGGCCAGATGTCGTACTGGGGCGCGCAGGTGATCGTGAACCTGTTCTCCGCCATTCCGCTGATCGGCCCGGACCTGTCTCTGTGGATTCGCGGTGATTACGTGGTGTCGGATGCGACGCTGAACCGTTTCTTCTCGTTCCACGTCATCGCGGTGCCGCTGGTGCTGCTGGGCTTGGTGGTGGCGCACGTCATCGCGCTGCATGAAGTGGGCTCGAACAACCCGGACGGCGTCGAGATCAAGGCCAAGAAGGATGAGCGCGGTATTCCGCTCGACGGCATTCCGTTCCACCCGTACTACTCGGTGCACGACATCGTGGGGGTGGCGGTGTTCCTGTTCATCTTCAGTGCGATTGTTTTCTTCGCGCCGGAAATGGGCGGCTACTTCCTGGAAGCCAACAACTTCATCCCGGCGGATTCACTGAAGACGCCGCCGCACATCGCGCCGGTGTGGTACTTCACGCCGTTCTACTCCATGCTGCGCGCGACCACGTCGGACTTCCTCCCGTGGCTGTGGGGCTTCATCGCGATCATGCTGGGTCTGCTGTTCGTGCGTTCCAAGAGCATGAAGGTCAAGGGCGTGGCGGTGGCTGTGGCGGTGATCCTGGCGCTGGGCTTTGCGTTCATCGACGCCAAGTTCTGGGGTGTGGTGGTGATGGGCGGTTCGGTGGTGATCTTCTTCTTCATGCCGTGGCTGGACCAGTCGCCGGTCAAGTCGATCCGCTATCGTCCGGGTTTCCACAAGATCCTGCTGGTCATTTTCGTGATCGCCTTCGCGGTGCTGGGCTACCTGGGTATCCAGCCGCCGAGCCCGGCAGGTTCGATCGTCTCGCAGATCGGTACCATCGTGTACTTCGCGTTCTTCCTCGCGATGCCGATCTGGAGCAAGATCGGGACCTTCAAGCCGGTGCCTGAGCGGGTCACGTTCAAGCCGCACTGATTCCAGCCGAGGATAAGGACACAAGAATGAAAAAGCTGCTTGCGATTTTCGCCTTGGCCGGCCTCGTGTTTGCCGCGCCCGTGATGGCCGCCGAGGGCGGCGTGCCGCTCGATCCGGCACCCAACCAGTCCAGCGACGCGTCAGCGCTGCAGCGCGGCGCCAAGCTGTTCGTCAACTATTGTCTGAATTGCCACGGCGCCAGCGCGATGCGCTACAACCGGCTGCGTGACATTGGCCTGTCGGAAGAGCAGATCAAGCAGAACCTGCTGTTCACGTCTGACAAGGTCGGCGATACGATGCGCATCGCCATGGACCGCGACGACGCCAAGAAGTGGTTTGGCGCCGTGCCGCCTGACCTGTCGGTGATCGCCCGCGCCCGCGGCAGCGACTGGCTTTACACCTACCTGCGCACCTTCTACCGTGACGACACGCGTCCGACCGGCTGGAACAACCTGGTGTTCGACAAGGTTGGCATGCCGCACGTGCTGTGGGAGCTGCAGGGCCAGCGCGTACCGAGGTACGAGACGGTCAAGTCCGAACATGGCGGCGAGCCCGAACACAAGCTGGTCGGCTTCGATCAGGTCACGCCAGGCAAGCTGAACACCGTCGAGTACGACCAGGCCGTAGCGGATATCGTCACGTATCTGGACTGGATGGCTGAGCCCGCTGGCAACCTGCGCAAGCGCTTGGGCGTGTGGGTGCTGCTGTTCATCGGCGTGTTCTTCGTGCTGGCCTGGCGCCTGAATGCGGCCTACTGGAAGGACATCAAGTAAAATCCATGTTTTCCGGGGCAAGGGCTAGGCCAGTGCTGAACTGGTCCTAGCCCTTTGCCTTTTCGCTTTTGTGCCGCGGCGATGCGGTTTGTCGCTGCGGTTGTACCGTCATCGGGCCGCCCCCGGCCCATGCGCCAAGGAACTACAACCATGATGGTCTTGTACTCGGGCACCACTTGCCCGTTCTCGCAGCGTTGCCGCCTCGTCCTGTTCGAAAAGGGCATGGATTTCGAGATCCGCGACGTCGATCTCTTCAACAAGCCGGAAGACATCGCGGTGATGAACCCGTACGGCCAGGTGCCCATCCTGGTTGAACGCGACCTGATCCTGTACGAGTCGAACATCATCAACGAGTACATCGACGAGCGCTTCCCGCACCCGCAACTGATGCCGGCCGACCCGGTGCAGCGTGCCCGCGCCCGCCTGTTCCTGTTCAACTTCGAGAAGGAACTCTTCACGCACGTGTCCGTGCTGGAGAACGAGAAGGGCAAGGCCGCCGAGAAGTCGCACGAGAAGGCGCGTGCCGCCATCCGTGACCGCCTGACGCAGCTTGCTCCTATCTTCCTGAAGAACAAGTACATGCTGGGCGAAGAGTTCTCGATGCTCGACGTGGCGATTGCGCCGCTGCTGTGGCGCCTGGACCACTACGGCATCGAAGTCTCGAAGAACGCCGCTCCGCTGATGAAATACGCCGAACGTATCTTCAGCCGTCCGGCGTATATTGAAGCGCTGACCCCGTCGGAAAAGGTGATGCGCCGCTGATCGCCGCCAGGTTGCCGGCCGTGTAGGTGAGTTGAACCACCGCGGCCGCGCCCAACGGTTACCGATTCCATCATGCCGGAAACTTCGACCAAGCCCTACCTGATCCGGGCCATCTATGAATGGTGCACGGACAACGGCTTTACGCCGTACATCGCTGTCTTCGTCGACAACAGCACCAACGTGCCGCGCGAGTTCGTCAAGAACGATGAAATCGTGCTCAACGTGAGCTTTGATGCGACCAGCCAGCTCGACATGGGCAACGAGTGGATCACGTTCCACGCGCGCTTCTCGGGCGTGTCCCGCAAGATCGAGGTGCCGGTCGACAATGTGCTCGCCGTCTACGCGCGCGAGAACGGGCAGGGCATGGCCTTCCCGGTCGAACGCAGCACGCCGACCACGCAGGCAGCAACCGAACGCGAGAATAATCCGCCGCCCAAGCTGGCGGCGGTGGATTCTGAACCGGCGCCCGCACCGGTTGCCGCAGAGGTTGAAAGTGGTCCAGATGACGAGCCGACACCCCCCAACGTGCCGCGTATTGGTGGCAAACCTTCACTGAAGGTCGTCAAGTAGCACATGTTGCGCTAGAATCGCGGTTCTTTGCCGGCTTAGCTCATCAGGTAGAGCAGTTGATTTGTAATCATCAGGTGGCGGGTTCGAGTCCTGCAGCCGGCACCAATAAAATCAAGGGGTTACGTGAATTTCACGTGACCCCTTGTGCTTTCTGGGTGTTGAAAAGTACATTTTCGGTACAGTCAGCTCTCAGAACAGGTACATGGCGACCATCGTCAAGACCCCTTCCGGCACGTGGAAGGCGCTCATTCGCAAGCTCGGCTGGCCGACCACGGCCAAGACTGTTGATTTGCACCGAATCCTGACCCACCCGAGGTAGGTTTTTGCATCGAATGTTGACCCACGTATAGAACACTGTCCCGCTCGGCAACGAGCGGGAGATCGGAGTGATCGACGTGGCCATACTGAGCATCATTCGACGCTGGCATCTTCGCGACCAGATCCCGCTGCGCGAGATCGCTAGACGCCTGGGCATCTCCAGGAACACGGTCAGGCGCTATCTGCGCGCTGACGTCACCGCACCGGCCTATCCTGCACGCCAGAGTCCGAGCAAGCTCGACGGCCATGCCGCCAAGCTCTCCGCCTGGCTCAAGACCGAGACCAACAAGCCGCGCAAGCAACGGCGCACGCTCAAGCAGATCCACGCCGATCTGTGTGCCCTGGGATTCACCGGCTCCTATGACCGTGTTGCTGCATTCGCTCGCCGCTGGCGCCAAGAGCAACAGGAACAAGCGCGTTCGTCCAGTCGCGGCACCTTTATCCCGCTGCGCTTCGCCGAGGGTGAGGCCTTCCAGTTCGACTGGAGCGAGGACTGGGCGGTCATCGCCGGCGAGCGCACCAAGCTGCAGGTAGCCCAGTTCAAGCTCAGCCACAGCCGCGCTTTCTTCTTGCGCGCGTATCTGCTGCAGACCCACGAGATGCTGTTCGATGCCCATCACCACGCCTTTGTGGCATGGGGCGGCATCCCCCGTCGCGGCATCTACGACAACATGAAGACCGCCGTGGATCGGGTGCGCCAGGGCAAGTCGCGTGACGTCAACCTGCGCTTCAGCACCATGGTCAGCCACTACCTGTTCGACGCCGAGTTCTGTAACCCGGCCTCAGGCTGGGAGAAGGGGCAGATCGAGAAGAACGTGCAGGACAGCCGTCACCGCATCTGGCAGCGTATCCCGGCGTTTGGCTCTCTGGCTGCGCTCAATGACTGGCTGGCCGACCAGTGCGTGCGGCTGTGGCAGCAGACCCGCCATCCTGAACTTGACATGACCCTCTGGGAAGCCTGGTCGCTGGAGCGGCCGCACCTGATGCCGGTGGGGCAGCCGTTCGATGGCTTTGTCGAGCACACCAAGCGCGTCTCACCAACCTGCCTGATGACCTTCGAGCGCAACCGCTACAGCGTGCCGGCGTCGTTTGCCAACCGGCCTATCAGCCTGCGCGTCTATGCCGACCGGCTCGTGTTCGTGGCCGAAGGCCAAGTGATTGCCGAGCACACGCGGCACATCGACCGCAGTCATCAGCTTGGGCGCACGATCTATGACTGGCACCATTACCTCGCAGTGCTGCAGCGTAAGCCCGGTGCGCTGCGTAACGGTGCCCCGTTTGCTGAACTGCCAGAGGGCTTCCGGCGCCTGCAATCCACACTGCTCAAGCGCCCCGCTGGCGATCGCGAGATGGTCGAGATTCTGGCACTGGTGCTGTTGCACGATGAGCAGGCTGTGCTGACTGCGGTGGAACTCGCACTGGAGGCGGGCGCACCGTCCAAACAAACCATCCTGAACATCCTGAGCCGCCTCCTGGAAGGCGAGCCCGTGGCACCGATCACCTCACCGCAGGCGCTGGCTCTGCACGTCGAACCGCAGGCCAACGTCGGCCGCTATGACAGACTGCGCGACCGGGAGGTGCATCATGCAGCATGAAGCCATGGTCGAGATGCTGAAGTCCTTGAAGCTGCACGGCATGGCGCAAGCGCCGGGCGACTTGGCGGCGCAGGACTCGCCGGCCTACCAGTCGGCCGTGGCCATACTGTCGCGTCTGCTCAAGGCCGAGCTCACCGAGCGCGAGGTGCGCTCGCTGGCCTATCAGATGAAGGTGGCGCGCTTCCCGGCCTACCGAGACCTGACCGGCTTCGACTTCAGTTGCAGCGAGGCCAACGAGGCGCTGGTGCGGCAGCTTCACCGCTGCGAGTTCCTGGAGTCGGCACACAACATCGTGTTGGTCGGCGGCCCTGGCACCGGCAAGACCCATCTCGGCACCGCCATCGGCGTGCAGGCCGTGGAGCACCATCACCGTCGAGTGCGCTTCTTCTCGACCGTGGAGCTGGTCAACGCGTTGGAACTGGAGAAGGTCTCCGGCAAGCCGGGACACCTGGCCACGCGACTCATGTATGCCGACTTGGTGATCCTCGATGAACTGGGCTATCTGCCGTTCAGCCAGACCGGCGGCGCATTGCTATTCCACCTGATCAGCAAGCTCTACGAGCGCACCAGCCTCGTCATCACCACGACCCTGAGCTTCGGCGAGTGGTCCAGCGTCTTCGGGGACGCCAAGATGACCACCGCGCTATTGGACCGCCTCACGCACCACTGCCACATTGTTGAAACCGGCAACGATAGCTATCGTTTCAAGCACAGCACCACCCAGCCCAAGAAGGAGAAACGCACCGCCAAACAGCCCGCACAAAGCGACACCTAACAGCCTTTGGGGTGGGTCAGTTTTCGATGCAAATCCTGGGTCAGGATTCCGTGCAAATCAACAACTCGATAGGGGATATTGGGGGCATCACCGAACTCCGGAGACGGAATTCGCCCGCCCGGGATTGGGCAGGCGGAGCGGCAGGCTGCTGCCGTGCTCAGGGAGGTGATATGTGACTCAAAAAATCTGGAATCCTGAAGCGGTCGCCCGCTCAAGGCCTGCTTCTCTGCGGATCTGCGCATTATCGGCATGTCCCTGGACACGCCACGCATTCACCTCGCGTGGTGCTTGCGGCGTCCGGACGGTGCACCACCGGAGGCGGGCATTCAGCTTCGAACGCTCGTGGTGCCTCGGATGCTGGGGCTGGAGCTTATGCTCCTGACAGCGACTTGGGCGGCCAGGGATTCGTTTCGATCGCCCGCTTGCAGCCGCCCGTAAACAGGACCGCCAGAAAGTATGGTCAGCATGGCCCAATGCGGCCGCTTGATTTAATAATGCCTTACATCAGATTTGAAAACGTTTCACTTATATTTGGCGATTTTTGATAATCGGGTGGGGCGCAATCGCGCGGCTTTGCAGTATCATCCCGCCGCATAAATCACACAAAATGACGATTGCTCTGCAACAGACAGGGCAACGCCGGCCGGGGGCTCGTTCAATCAAACGGGAACGGGAGTGCTTTTTTCCGCAAATGGAGAGCTTCAGTGAGCCGAAACCCCTCGTGCCTTTGCGCACGCCATCTCGGCCGGGGATTACTTCCGGTCGTCTATGTGTTGGCGCCGTGTGCTGACGCCCCGCATCGCTTGACCCAGAACGAATAGTCCCGCTGCTTTCTAAACAGCGCGGTCGCCTGTCCGATCTCTCTTTTTCGGCATTGCCAGGCAAGAATTTGCCTGGCACGCACAATGCTGTGCGCAACAAAAGCAACAAGAACGTCATGGACGCTAAGTCATCCCGAACGATTTCCGATGTCGTGCCCGTCGAGCAGGACACCGAAGACTTCACCAGCCGGCATAGCAGTATGCGGCGTTCGGTCTTGGCGCGTTCGTTGGCGGCGGTGCTTGCCGTGGTGTCCTGGGTTGGGCCGGTGCAGATTTCCTGGCAAGCGGCTCGGCAGAGCGCGGCCACCATTGCCTCTCGTTCATCAGCAGATGCGTTGTCCGACCTGATGGCGTCATGGCGCACCACGGGCCGCATCCTCGTTCGTTGGGGCGTACAGCAAGCCGAGGCCGCACCGATCACCGATCCGACAGCGCCCATCCGCTTCACGCCCACCATCACGCAGACGACGGGGACGAATGGGGGCGTGCCTGTGATGAACATCACCACGCCGAATGGGGCTGGGATTTCGCTGAACCAGTTGCGCTCGCTGACAGTCGATGCAATCGGTCTGGTGATGAACAACAGTTTGACGGGAGGCGGAACGTTCCTCGGCGGGAACGTTTCTGGCAACCCAAACTTAGCTTCGTCGGGGCCTGCATCGACTATTCTCACGCAGGTCACAGGGACCGCGCCGATCCGCATTAACGGCACTGTCGAGGTGTTTGGCGCGCCGGCTTCCATCATCTTCGCGGCGCCAGCAGGCATCTATCTGGCCGGGGCTGGCTTCACAAACACCCCTAGCGTCACGCTCGTCACCGGCACGCCGCAATTCTTGAACAGCAGCGGTAGTTCCGTCGGCTTCGATCAAGCGACCGCCGTAGGCTACACGGTCAACAGCGGCCGTGTCCAGATTGATCCAGTGGCGGGCACCACGAACGGTGCGGGTATCGAAGGCACGGTCGGGAGTCTCAACCTCATTGGGCAATCGATTGGTGTGAACGCTGCGCTTTACGCTGGGCAGCAGATCAACGCCATCGCGGGCAACCAACAGGTCACGCCTGTCGCAGCGAGTACAGGTCGAGCAGGCTCCGATTGGCAAGTAACCAGCACCGGCCAGAATAACGCTGCCAACAGCCCGACCGCACAGAATGGTGTCGCTATCGACGCCACGGCCTTTGGGGCACTCACCGCTGGGCAAATCAAGCTCATCAGCACGGCACAGGGCTTGGCGGTCAAGGCGGTGGGCGACATGGCCGCCAACACGTCGAATGTGAACATCGACAGCAACGGCAACGTCACGGTCGGCAACGTCTATGGGCAGCAGAATGTCGGCATTACGTCCACCGGCGCGGTTTCCACGACCGGCACCGTTAAAGCCCAACAAGATGTTTCTGTTTCTGCGAATGGGGATGTGAGCGTCGGCGGCCCGGCACAAGCCGGTAACAACCTGACCTTGAACGCTGGCAGCAGCCTGACGGGGGCCGGTAATCTCTCCGCCGCCAAGACGCTTTCGGCTACGGCAGCCAACAGCGTCAATCTGACCGGCAATCTGAACGCCTCGACCATTGCCGTCACTGCCCAAGGTCAGGATGGTACCGGCGACCTAACGCTGGGCGGCAACGTTTCCGCTCCTGGCGCCGTTGCGCTCTCGGCCGCCCGCGACACTGCGATCGCCGGTCAACTGACCGGCGGCAGTACCACGTCGGTCAACTCGGGTCGCAATCTGTCCGTGGCCGGCGCCATCGGCAGCGTAGGCGATCTCACGCTCGGGGCCACCAACGGTACGTTGTCCACCTCGGGTGCGGTCACTACACAAGGCAATCTCAACGCAAGCGCGGGGCGGGACGTCAGCCTGGGAGGCACTACGACGGCAGATGGCAACGCCACCATCAATGCGGTGGCGGGTAGCATCACGACAGCCGGCACCTTGAACGCTGCAAAGAACATTGCACTCACCGCAGGGCAGAACGCTAATCTGGGCGGCGCTACGCAGGCTGGCGGCACCCTCAACGTCACCGCAGGCAACACCGTCAGCGGCGCAGGTAGTCTTACGGCGACCCAAGCCATCGGTATCCAGGCGGGCGGCAGTATCGGTATCAACGGCGATGTCACCGCAAACCAGATCACGATGCAAGCCGCAGGCCATGACGGCATCGGTGACATCGCCCTGGGCGGCAACGTCAGCGCACCGGGCACGATTACGCTTTCTGCCGCGCGTGATACTACCGTTACCGGCAGTGTGGTTTCCGATAGCGACCTGAACCTCGCCACGCAGCGAAATCTCACCGTTGGCGGCACGGTCGGCAGCACCACGGGCAACGTCAGCCTGACGGGCCGCACGGGCGCTGTGACAACCAATGGTGCGGTCATCACCCCGGGCAACCTGAACGTTACCTCGGGCACCGATACGAATCTGGGTGGCTTGGTCAGCGCAGCGGGTACGGCAACCGTCAATGCTGGCAACAATCTCACCACGGCTGGCCAGATCGGCAGCAACGGCACGCTGACGCTCAACGCGGGGCAGAACCTCACCGTTGGCGGTCAGGTTGGTAGCGGCGCCGATGCCAATTTGCAAGCAGGCAATACGGTTGGCGTCAATGGCGCGCTGTCGAGCACCGGCAATACCACCGTCACTGCCGGTCAATCCGTCGCTGTGGCAGGCGATATTGCCGCAGGCGGCAATGCGACGCTCAATGCCACACAAACCGTCACCGGCGCAGGCAACCTGAGCGCTGCACAGACGACCAGCGTAACGGCCGGTAGCATCGACCTGGGCGGTCAAGTGAAGGGCAGCCAGGTCAATCTGACGGCCAACGGCACGGGAACCCTGGGTGACGTGCATCTGGGCGGTACGGTTAGCGCACCGGGCAGCGTGTCGATTTCCGCTACGCGCGATGCCACCTTGGACGGTGGCGCGATCGCAGGCGGTGATCTGACCACCACGGCCGGACGCAATTTGAGTGTCAACGGGACGGCGGCCAGCACAGGCGGCAACGTCAGCCTGAACGCGCACACCGGGCAACTAAGCGGTACGGGCTCGGTTCTGGCCTACAACGGTAACGTCAACGCCAGCGCGGCGCAGAACCTGACCGTGGGCGGCGCCGTCTACGCCGGTAAGGGCGCGACTCTCGCGTCGCAAAACGGCAGCACCACGGTCTCCGGCAATTTGGCGAGCCTGGGCAAGACGACGATCACCAGCGGCCAGAACACGACCCTAACCGGTCAAGTTCAGACTGGCGGTGATCTGCAAGCCAGCGCCGGCCAGACGCTCGCCGTCGGGCAACTGAACTACGTGGGCGGCAACGCAACACTGGGCGGCACCGACATCACGCTTGGCTCACCAGCAACCCAAGCCAATGTTGTGCAGGGCACGCTGGATGCGATGGCCACCAACAGCTTGACGCTGACCGGCAACAGCAACGCCACCAACCTGAAGCTGGCCGGCGCCACGATTGCCAACCAGGGCTCGACGCTCGCCACGCAGCAGGCGACCGTCACTGCTGGGACGCTTTCCAACACAGGCACACTCGCCGCCAACCAGCTTACGGTCAACGCGACCGATGTGGTGAACCGGGGCACGGTGGGCGGCCAGACCGTCAACCTGAACGCGGCCAACAGCATCGACAACGCGAAGGGGCTCGTGGTCGGCGCGCAGACGCTGAACGTCACGACAGCCACCCTCAAGAGCAACCAGGGCGGCACGTTCTTCGCGGGCGACCTGACCGGCAAGTCGCCCACCACGGGTGACATGACTTTCAGCGTCAATGGCGGCGCCGGCAGCTTCAACAATGCCGGAGGCCAACTGCTGGCTGGCAACGACCTGACGCTTAACACGCCCAATCAGGCCTTCGATCCGTCCGCTGCCGGCACCGGGACGCTCAACGCCAACAACATCCTGACCCTGGCGGTCCAGTCGATCAACAACACGCAGACCTGGAACGTACAGGGTTCCAACGTGGCGATCAACGCCGCGCAGGGCATCACCAACAGCGGCACGATCCAGAAGGCGGGCGATTTGTCGCTGTCCACCGCCGGCACGCTGGCCAATAGCGGCCAGATCGTAGGCGGCTCGAACGTCTCGTTGTCGGCGGGCAATCTCACCAACTCAGGCACCATTCACGCGGACGGCAATCTGGCGCTCGCGGGCAACATCCAGAATAGCGGCACCGCTGAGGCGCTGGGCAACATTGCCGTCACCGGTTCCGATTACGACAACCGGGGTGGCAAGACACAAGCCAACGGCGACATCAAATTCGACCTCTCCGGCACGCTGAACAACACCGCCAGCACGATTGGCGCCAACGGCAATATCCATATCGCCGCCCAGAACGTCATCAACGATCGTGGCGCACCGGTCGATGCCGGTAGCAGCTTCAGCAAGATCGTCAATGACTCGCTGCTGAACTCCACCATCATTGGTACTTATGCGCCGTGGGTGAGTATGAGCAACTGCGACAGTTGCTCCAGCCCCGTCGCGCCGGGCGCGACCACGAATCTCACTATCGGTGACCTGGCGCGTACGCCCGATGGCGCGGCACTGCAGATCGCCATTGGGGCTGTCGGTATCTACTCAGGTGGCGGGGACAACGGCGCTTCGCTCAGCTACGTCGGCATGTGGCATGTGCTGCCGGTCTCCATGCAAGGCAACGGCACGGGCGACTGGACGACGGGTTATGTGGCGACCCAGACCCTGGGGCTGCCGACGGTTGACCGCACCATCATTCGCCAGGCCGATGGCACCGCTGGTCAGATCGTGGCTGGCCGCGCGATGGACATCACGGCTGGCAGCCTCTCCAACAAGGGCGGGCTGCTCCAGGCGGCGGGTGACGTGACGCTCAAGGTCGGGACACTGGACAACGGCCGCTCGGCAGCACTCGTCAACAGCGTCACCGATACGGTCAACGCGAACGACTACGCGACCTTCATCGCCCAGCTCCAGAAAATCGGGCAGAGCAACATTGCTGGCTACCCGTCCAGTTACCAGTTGCAGTATGGCGAGCCGATGGCGGCGCCGGGGCCGTGTGACACTTGCGGTGCGCCTATCCCGACCGCCTCGCCGGTGGTGCTGGCCCAGGATGCATCGGGCGCCACCACCACGGCACCGAGCCAGTCGTCCGTCACGCAGACGCTCGGCAAGGCCGGGCAGATTCTGAGCGGCGGCAATCTGTCGCTGACGGGCACAGGCGATCTGGTCAACGCAGGCGATCTGGCTGCCGCGCAGAAGGTCACGATCACCACGCCGGGCACGTTTACGAACCAAGGTGGCTATACCAGTCAGGTCACCACCACGCCAGGCTGTCTGCCCGGGGCAGCCACCTGTAAGGAAGGCGGTGCCCACGTGGATACCCTGGCCTGGCAGCAGACGCCCAACACGGTCGCAGCCGGCGATACGCTGACCGTCAATGCCGCGAACATCCAGAACAACAACGGCACGCTCGCCGCCGTTGGCAACGTGACGCTGACGGCGACCACTGGGCTGACGAACAAGTCCGGTGCGATCCAGTCGACAGCGGGCGACATCACCATCAGCGCGCCGACCGCGGTCAACACGACCATGGCGCCAGTGACGCTGCACAAGAGCTACGGCAACCAAAATCCGAGCTATGCCGGTGGCTGCAACCCGGGTGCCGGCACCTACAAGGAAAGCCAGTGTACGTCGGACGAGATGACCCAGGCAGGACCTGCGGGCGTCATCTCTGCCGCACGCGATGTCAACCTGTCGGGCACGACGCTCTCCAACAATGGGGCGCTCATTACCGGTGGCCGCAATGTTACGGTCAGCATGGCTGGCGGCATCGACAACAGCAGCATCGCGCTCAATGCGAACTGGCACGGCGTGTGGGTTGAGGAGACTGGGTGGTTCGGTTCGGACGTGCGCCACTACACGAATGGCGTGGCTGTTTTGGGCAACCTGCCGTCGGGCATCCAAGCCGGCAATGCGCTGTCGGTGACCTCCGGTGGGCAGGTGTTGAACACCGGCAATCTGCTGGGCAACACGGTCGATGTGACCGGTGCTGCGCTGACCAACGGCATCACGAACCCGAACCAGCCGACGCCGCCGACGGTGGCAGGTCAGCAAGTCATCTCGCTGGCGCCGCCGTCTGGACCCACTGGTGCACTGCCGACAGCGAACACGACTGGTAGTGGGCCGACAGCGCAGTCGGGCGGATCGACCCCATCGACTTCCGGTGCTTCTGGTGGCGCACCGCAGGCGAACGTTGCGCCAGTGCAAGCGCCCGTTTGGAGCTTCCAGCCAGCCATCGTAACGACGCCGAGCGCGCCGGGTAGTACGCAGGTCAAATGGCACTTCAATGCGCCGGTGGCAGGCAGCACGCTCACGACGCCCACTTCGAGCGTCAACGGTGCGACATATGTGAACGGAACTGCTGCCACCTCGGTGCTGGCAGGCGTCACGCCGAATACGCTGCTCTCGCAACTGCCGGCCAATCTGCAACCGGGGAGCACGCCGTTCTACTTTGATCCGTTCACCGAAGATCAGAAGCTGCAACAGGCGGCCTTGCAGCAGACGGGGCAGAACAGCTTCATCAGCGGCCTTACCTACGACAACCAGAATCAGTTGTCGGTGACGGACCAAGAGAAGCTGATTCTGTACAAGGACGCAGCTGACTACGCGAAGGCGCACAACATCCAACTCGGCCAAGCGCTAACGCAACAGCAGATTGCCGAATTGGACAAGCCGATGCTTTGGTACGTGACGCAGCAGGTGCCAGACCCGAACTGCAACACGGTGGCAAGCACCTCGTGCCCGACGGTGAGCGCGCTGGTGCCGCAGCTTTACTTGCCGCAAGGCTATGCGGACAGCATCACACAGCCCGCAGGCGGCGTCATCGCCGGGCAAAACGTCAACCTGAACGTTGACGGCACGCTGCGGAACTCTGGCGATGTGATGGCCGGTGACACGCTCAACGTGAAGGCGGGCAGCATCGACGCCGCGCCGAACGTGGTTGACATCGGCACGTCGGCTTACAAGGTCGATGGCGGTTGGTTGCAGGAGACGGGCACGCAGGTGCAGCCGGGCGGCTTCATGTCCGCGGTGAACCTGAACGTGCAGGCCAACGCGATCAACGCGATCAACGATGCCTTCATCGTACGCAACGCGGATGGCACGACCAATCAGGCGGCTACCGATGCGCTGATTGCGCAAATGAAGTCCAACCTTGGCTTGGGCTACACCAGTGGCACGGCCAAGGACGACATCCACCAGGACTTCATCAAGGAGCAGGGACCGTTCCCCACGTGGGTGGGTGCAATCGTAGCCGTAGCGGTCTCGATCGTAACGGCGGGCGCAGGTGCAGGGCTCATGGGCATGATGCTCGCCGGCATGCTGTCCAGCGTTGCCAGCCAGGCTCTGACCACAGGCCACGTGGATTGGGGGAGCGCACTTGAGGCAGGTGCGATCTCTGCTGTGACTGCTGGGCTCACGGAAGGCGCGTTGTCGGCGCTGAATCTAGAGGGTGCCGGTGTCTCCACGATTGGTAACAACATCAGCGTAGGGGACTGGTCTGCGGCGCAGTCGAGCTTCGTCCGTTTTGCGGAGGCCAGTGTGGTGCGCTCGGCTATCAGTGCTGGGGTGAACACCGTCGCCTATGGCGGCAGTTTCGGGCGGGCCTTCGCGAATGGTTTGGTAAGCGACGCGGCGGCACTGGGTGCCAACGCGATTGGGGCAGAAATCCCGGGCATCGGTATGCCCAACGCCGACGCCGGCACCATTGCGATGAACATAGCAGCCCACGCGCTCGTCGGCTGTGCCGCTCAAAGTCTAAGTGGCGGAAGTTGCGCGGGCGGAGCGGTGGGTGCGGCAGCCAGCGCGGTGGTAGCGCCGCTGGTGCGCGATGCGCTGTACGACGGCACGCAGACCACCACTGTGACCGACAACGGTAACGGGACGGTGACGCAGACCATCCGCTATGACAACACCAACTACAACGCGGCAATCACGGCGATTGCGATGCTAGCGGGTGGCGGACTGGCGAGTGCCCTGGGCACGAATGCGTTGTCGGCAGTCAATGGGGCGCAGAACGAGTCGGTCAACAACGCGACGGCTGGCAAGAGGATTATCTTGTCTCCGGTGGATTTTGCGGGATCTGTGCTTCAAGGTGCGCGTGACCTTGTGAAAGGGGTAAGAACTTTCTTATCCACAGGAAGCCGCAATGGACGGGATGCCCAAGCAGGAGATCCGAGCAATCAGCAGCCTGGGAACAACAATTTGCCGCCTACCGCAGGAGCGGTTGTAACAGCGGTCCCTTGCCCAGCAGGCCCAGGTGCGTGCGGCATGGTAGTGACGCCGGTCGTAACGCCGAGCTCAGGCTTGCCAAGCAATGCGATAGCGTCGAACAGCAATGGCGGAAACGACAACGGAAACGGTGGCAATCAGTTCCCGACCACAGACAGCGTTTCGGTCAACGGTAGTCGAGCGGTTGACAAAGCACAAACGTATGAAAGTGCCGTTCAGAACATGTATAACAACGCCCCGCTCGCAGATCGTGAGTACACGGCTATAGTCAACGGGCAGCGGGTTAACGGTGTCGCCGATGACGTTACGACCGTCAATGGGAAGGTCACTGCAGTTGAAGCAAAATATGTCGATGATTGGTCTACGTCACTACGTAACCCGAACAGCGAATATGGGAGAGCACCATGGGCCGTTGCGGAGCAGGAAAATATGGTTGCGCAAGCGCAAAAATATGCAGCGGGCTTTGAGGGTGGGGTGGTTTATCACACAAACAGTCCAGATTTGGCCGCCTACTACAGCAAGGTGTTTAGCGATGCTGGCGTCAAGAATTTCAAATTCTTGATTACACCTGTTAAATAAGGGGATGTTTATGACAGATCGACTTGAACGTCTTGAGGCTGCGCTTGGTGGGAAGCTTGAGAGGAATGATGCGCGCCTGGTGCCAGGTGCGATACCTATTGATGGTGTCGAAATCGTCTATTTCTCTGATGACGGTAAGAATAATTTTCGAAAGCAATTTAAGAGCCTGACTATGTTTTCCAGTCCTCCTCAAGCCACTGGTGGCGGAGTGAATGAGCGTGGCTGCAAGATCACCACGAAAAATGGGGTCTTGTTTCACGCGATTGGCTATCACGGCGATATTGAGGGCTGGCGGAAGGACATAGAGACTGGTGCAAGAGGTCTGCATCTCCTATTGGGGGTGATCGATGGGGACCGGTTCGTAGTGAGTGACGGCGAATCATTTCAGTTAAGCGACTGCAAGATCGAATTTAGTTGAAATACATGGCCTTCTGAGAGGGCACTCCGCCGGGAATGCTTTTTTGCACGGCTGTGCTCAAACGTGGCATTGCGCGACGCCGAGACGCCAAAGCCCTCCAGACTGTGCTTAGAGCCCACGACGACATGTACAAAGCGCCACGGCCCGAGTTCGTCTCGGCCGTTTGATGGGCTTGACTTAGCGCGCGGATCAGCTTTGGCGCCCGCCAAAATTGCGGCTGGCTGCGGTAACAGATTTCAATGCCATCTTAATGAGGTGATTTCGTATGAAGCAATTTGCTCGGATGCTGTTGATCGGACTGGCTGCTGCTTTTCTATTAGGTGCGTGCGCCTCCGGTGTCAAACATGCGGACATGGCAGCTTCGATTCCCACGCTCAAGGCGGGCGAGGGTCGCATCTATTTCTTGCGCTCATCGTCGATGCTCGGGGCGGCTGTTCAGCCGGACATTCGCCTAAACGGCGAGGTGGTGGGCGTGTCGAAGCCGGGCGGCTTCTTCTTCGTCGACCGTCCCGCTGGCAAGTACGTTGTGTCGGCTGCTACCGAGACCGAGAAGACGCTGCACCTGACGTTGAGCAGCGGCGAAACCAAATACGTGCGCAGTTCGCCATCAGTGGGCATTGTCGTTGGCCGCGTGGTGTTGTCGCAGGAGTCGGAAGAAGATGCCGTGGAAGAGCTTGCGGGGCTGAGCTATACCGGTGAGTTGGTGAAGTCCGCAGCAAAGTAGATGCTGGTCATGTAGGTGTCGCCAAGTCGACAGGATTGACCAATTGACGAGGAATTTTGTGAGAAATCTGTGTTTCAAACCAAGCCTGTTTTCGGCAGCCCTTGTTCTGTCGCCGATATTCTTGAGCGGGTGCGCCTCGCAGCCGCCCGGTGTCGAGCTAAGTAAGGCGCTTAGTGGGCGCTTCCTTGTTCTCGATTCTTCCGGCGATCGAGTCGGCACGCAGCAGATTGAGCTGGCGTTACATGGGCAGTCGGGCACCGTGGCGATACAGGGCGATGTCGCTGACGCTCGCGAGATGGCTCTGACGCGCTGCACAGTGCTGAATAGTGGCACTGTGGACGCGCTGTCGTGGAAATCTAGTTTCCTTGGCGGAAAGGAGGCGGATGTGATCAGGTGTGCAGTCTCAGGTCCGGGTCTTGCGCAGCACTTTGCCATCGCGAGGGCGGAGTCGGGAGCGCTTGAATACCATCCGCCTATGTTGGCCAGAATGCAGTCGAGCACAAAGGACATACGATCCGAGGATGGCTGGTTGGTATTTCTTTGGAGCGGTGTTGGCACTACTGCGTATGCGGTGAACAAGCAATCAGACGGCAGTCGTTGAAGCCTTCGGCAATGAGCTGTAGTTGGCCGATTTGACTGACCGGAGTGCGTGTCGATATTCGTGTTGCTGTGTTCGTGGATGTTGGAATGCGTGCCAAGTCGGACCGGTAGAACAAGCAGTTTTAGGGGAAGAGTCTCGTGCAGTTACCATTCCGTCCAGCCAAGCTGGCCGCGGTTCTCGGCCTCTGTGCCGTCTTCATGCCGCCCATCGCTGTAGCGGCCGGCATCGTCGCTGACGGCGGCACTGCCACGACGGTGAGCACTGGCGCCAACGGCCGCCAGACCGTCAACATCGCCCCGAGCGTCGCAGGCGTCTCGCATAACACCTACACGTCGTTCAACGTCGGCACGGCAGGCGCCGACCTGAACAACACGACGGTCGCGGCCCGTACCATCGTCAATCAGGTCACCAGCACCAACCCGTCGCTGATCCAGGGCAACATCGCCGTGCTGGGTCCACGCGCCAACGTGATCTTGGCGAATCCCAACGGCATCACGGTGGATGGTGGTTCGTTCACCAACACGGGTAACGTCGCGCTCACCACGGGGCAGGTGTCATTCAACGATTTCACCAATAGCGCAGGCCAGTTGCAGCGCAACGTGGTGCTCAACACGAACTCTGGTGCGATCAACATCGGTTCGGGTGGCTTAGCCGGCACGATGCTCAACCTGGAACTGATTGCTAAGCAGGTGCGTGTGGCGGGCGCTGTGCAGAACAGCTTCACCAACCCCAACAGCCGCGTGCGTATCGTCGCTGGCGACAGCCGTGCCGAAGTTGACACGAGCGTCTCACCGACCGATAACCTCGATCCGTGGATCAGCTACAGCAGCACCGGCACCGGTACGCCGCTGGGCTATGCCATCGACATTGCCTCGGGCGGCTCCCTCACCGGTGGCCGCATCGAGTTGATTGCCACGGACCAGGGTGCCGGTGTGCGCAATGCGGGCGCCACCTATGCAACAGCGGGCGATTTCGTCATCAGCAGCACCGGCAACCTGCAACTGGCTTCCGGCAGCGTTCAAGCAGCCAACGATGTGCTGGTCAACTCGGCTGGCCTAACCGGCAATGGAGCGCTCACCGCCAACCGCAACATCCAGATCGCGTCGAATGCGGTGCATCTGGATAGCAGCACCTTGGCGGCAGGGACCAGCAGCCAGACAGGTAGCATCGTGATCGGCAGCGCCGGACAGGTTCACAGCGAGCCCATCACCATCGACCACAGCACGCTGACAGCAACCGGAGGCGTGGGGCTCAATGACGCCGGACAGGGCGTGTCAATGACGGCAACGCGGTTGACCGCCGCACAAAACGTTGTCGCCCAGGTCGCTTCCCTGTCGCTCAACGCGGACAGCACAGCACAATCCCAATGGACTTCGCAGCAGGGCACGATTGCGGTCACCGCACCCGGCGCCGTGCAGATCGCCGGCAGCAAGATTGATGGCGTCGGCGGCACATCGATTCAGGCTGGCACCATCGCGCTTACGTCCGCCAGCGGCAATGCCAGCACAGTGCAGTCGTCAGGTGGCGATGTCTCGCTGAATGCGTCCGGCACGTGTAGCCAGACCGATTCCAGCGTGATCGCCGCAGGCAACGCCACGATTCACGGCGGCAGCGTCACCATCGCATCATCCTCACAGCCCGCTACGGTTGCAGCCGTCAATGGCGGTGTGCTGATCCAGAGTGATGGCGATTTGACCAACACCGGCGGTTTGATCCAGGGTAAGACGCGCAACACGAGCCAAGCGGCTTCTGAGGGTGCAGTCACGCTGGCCGCAGGCGGCACGATTCGCAATGACGCGACGGCCAGCACGCAAGGCATCATCTTCGGCCAGAACGACGATGTGGTGCTGCGTGCCGGTGGTGACATTGTTAACCACCAGAGCCGCATCCTGTCCAACGCCAAGCTCACCCTGGTTGCCCATGGCGACGTGCAGAACCTGCTGGACAAGACCACAGGCGCCAACGGCGAGCAACCGTCCACGTGGACCAGCAGCGGCACGCGCTGGCTGTTCTTGCGCAACCACAGTTCGGGCTTCGACGTGGACTACGGTTCCATCCCACAGACGGGGCAGGTGCCGTATCTGGTTTCGCAAACTGGAACGACCATCAGCGGACGTAATGTCACGAATACCGGGGGCCAGATCCTTGCCAACGGCAGCGCTGATATCGCCATCACTGCCGCAAACACCTTCCACAATGAAGCGCTCGCAACCGGTAGCGCGCACTTCTATCGCAGTTGCATGATTTTCTGCCGGGAGAGTGCCTCCAGCACGGTATCGACCACGGGCGGCACGATTTCGGCAGGTGGCAACCTGACGATCAACGCCGGGACGCTGGCTGAGAACATCGGCGGTCAGGTTCTGTCCGTTGGCAACATGACCGTCACGGCTCCCAAGGTGCGAGCGGTCGGCATCACTGGCTACACGGCGCTTGCGCGTGATCGCGGCTTCAAGGCGTTTTTCGGGGATACGTGGGCGCGGCTGTATGCCACCGACGTGGGTGGTAGCTGGTTGGCGCTGGGTGGGGCGCTCACCATCAACGGACAAGGCCAGATCGAAGGAGGCGGTTTCGACGGCCAAGCCGTGACGGCGAGCGGCGGCATTGTGACCGTGCGTGCCAAGTCGCGTCAACCGGTGTCGATCGAGTCGCCCGTTGGCCTGACCTCGTGGTTGTGGCGGTGAAGCAAATGCGCATGATGTTCAAGCCCGCCACCATCGCGGCGATGCTGATTGCCAGCACTGCCCACGCCCAGACGCCGCCGCTGGAAGACCCTGCCCAGCGTGCGCTACGTGAGCGCCAGGAAGCCGAGCGTCGCCGTGAAGCCACCCAGCAAGCACCACAAATTCAAGTGCCGCAAGCTGTGCCAGAATCTGCGACCGTCGAATCCGTAGTCGAGTTCGGCACGACCTTCGATATTCACCGTATCGAGTTGACCGGCAACACCCTACTGGACGCGGCTACGGTGGAGAGCATCACACAGCCGTTCGTCAATCACGAGCTGGGCACGAACCGCATCAATCTGCTGCTGCGCAAGCTTACCGAAGCGTTTGTGCAGCAGGGGTTTGTCACCACACGCGCGTATTTGCCGCCGCAGAACCTCAAGGATGGGGTGCTGACTATTGCTGTGGTGCCGGGCAAGGTGGAAAGCCTCCAGATTAACGGCAAGACGGTCAAGACCTCTGCTCCTAATCAAGCGACCGCCAGCAGCCCGCAGAATGGCGGATGGCTGACCGATGCAGGCACAGTCTGGTCGATGCCAACGGTGGGCGATACCTTGAAGCTCACGGACTTGGAGCAGGGCGTTGACCAGATTAACCGTCTGCGCCGCAACCAGGCCGAAGTCCAAATCCTGCCGGGCCAGAGTCCGGGCGGTTCCGTGATTGCGTTGAGCAACCAGCCAGGTGACCGCTTCCGATTCAACGTCGGTACCGACAACTACGGCAGCCGAGCGACAGGAATTACGCGATTGCGTGCCGGTATCGATGCGGACAATGCCCTGGGCTTTCAGGAAGCGTTGTCCGTGTCCTACATCGGTACGACCGACACCAACGCGGCCATCGCCTCGGCTGCGGTGCCGTTCGGCTACAACACCTTCAGCTATACCGGCTCGATCTCCGAATACAACAATCTGATTGGCGACACGGCGCTCGTCTACGGCCGCACCTTCGCGCACACCTTCGGTTGGAATCGGGTTATCGAGCGCGATCCAGCCGGCCGCACGGCGTTCGATGTCACGCTCACGCATCGCCGCACTGAACGCGAAGTCAACAATTTGCTGCTCGACCCGCAATACCTGACAGTGCTGCGCGTAGCGATCAATGGGCTGCGTAAGTTCGCCGTGGACAGCCAAGGCGCCTACGCGACATGGGAAGCTGGGCTCTCGCGGGGTATGCGCACGCTCAGCGCGAGCCGTGACGCTCCAGACATCACACGCGAAGAGGCGCACAGCCAGTTCTGGAAGCTCGACGGCAATGCCAGCACGCAACTGCCGCTGCCGAAGATCGGAAACGCAGCCCTGGCCTACCGCGGACAGGTGTCGGCGCAGTGGTCGAATGTGGCGCTGTTTGGTTCGGAACAGATTTTTGCTGGCGGCATGAGTTCGGTGCGCGGCTTCCGCGAGGGCATCATCAGTGGTGACAGAGGGCTGACATTGCGCAATGAAGTGGTGTGGGCCAACGCGCCCGCAATGGCAGGCGTGCGCATCGAGCCGTATGCATTCCTGGATGGCGGGCAGACGCAATTGGTGGCCACGCAGCATTGGCAGTACTTAGCCGGTACGGGCCTTGGTGTGCGTCTGTCGGCAGCCTATGGAAAGAGCGTGTTGACCAGTGAACTGCTGCTTGGCCGAGCACTTGTCCAGCCTGCTGAACTAGGTAGCAAGCCGACCGTTTTGCTGGCGACATTGAACTGGACCTATTGATGAGCCCAACAATCACGACCATCAGGAACGCCTATCGATCGGCCTTCCAAATACCGGCGGCCCATCCGTTGCTTGTCGGGCTGACTGCTGTGGCCTTGGTCATGGCTACGGCAGCGCCGTGGCTACTCGCGATGCTTGGGGCTGGGCCCTGGAGGTTCCAGTGGTGGCATATCACGATCATTTCGCCGATCTTGCAAACGTCAGTGACCGCGCCTTTGCAGGTGGCCGGTTACCGGTTGCTTCTAAAGGGAAATCGCAATGAACGATGGTGGTCGGGCGGGACCCTGGCATTTTTTGCTCTGACGGCGCTGGTGAGTGGAACCACCTTGCTAGGCGCGCAGCTGCGCTCGGTATTGGGATCGGTTGGCTCCATTGCCGTGCTTGCGATGTACCACTTCTATTACCGACTGGTCCTAGCCTTGCCTGCCATGGCCATCGGAGCAAGCCAGACCCCATTCCGCCTGTCTTGGAACGCTACGGCCGGACGATTCTGGTTCGTTTTCATGGTTACTGCTGCCGCAGTGGTGCCCATTATCGTCGTGTCCTTTTTGATGTTGGTCGCCGGACAAATGTCTGTCTTCGGTGGCCCCACGACGCTATCGGCCGCAGTGGTGCAGGCATGCGTCAGCGTGGTCGCCACATTGCTGGTTGTAGGCGCAATTGCAGCCGTCTATCGGGGGCTGGTAAGTGAAAATTTGGCGACCCCTTGAACATCTTGCCATCCCGACAGGTATCCACAGCTTGACACACGGATCTCGGTCGGAATCTTCTAAAGGACAAACAACATGCATGGTTCGATTCAATCTGTGAAATGTGCAAGCGCGATCTTGTTGGTACTTGCTGCCGTGACGGTAGCGCCAGCGTGGGCTGATGGGGTTCCGGCGGGCGTTGTGGCCATCGTCAACGGCACGCAGATTACGCAGGCCCAACTCGACCGTGCCGTGGCGCAAGCTGGTGTGCCAGCTAACCCGAATGTGGTCCTGGCGCTGAAGCAGCAACTGGTCGCGCGTGAACTGTTCCGCCAACAAGCAGCGAAGAACCCTGCCTATGAGAAATCGCCAGCGGTCAAGCAGGCCGTGCAGGAAGCCCACGATGCCGCTATCACTCAGGCTTGGTTGAAGGACAACATCAAGCCGGCACCTGTGACCGACGAACAGGTGAAGGCCCGCTATGACGCCATCGTCTCCAGCTTGGGTGACAAGGAATACAAGGCCCGTGTGATTCAGGTCGGCGACGACGTGACGGCCACGCAAGTGATGACGCTACTGAAGCAGGGCACCGACTTCGCCAAGCTTGCTCAGCAGTACAGCACCGCACCGAACAAGGCACGTGGCGGCGAATTGGACTGGGTGAGCTTCAAGGTGCCGGTGGAAGAAGGCAAGGTGCAGAACCTGCCGCTACCAGTGGCGCGCGAGATCTCGACGCTATCGGTCGGTGCCGCCAGTGCGGCAGCCGTGGAGGCGGGCAATCAGCGCTACATCGTCAAGGTGGACGCGGTGCGGCCGACGCAAGTGCCGGCGTTCGAGACAGCCAAGCCGGCAATTAAGCAGGCGCTGGAAGCAGCGGAACTGGAGCGCGCCACCGTGCAGATCGTCGGCGCACTCCTTAAACAGGCCAAGGTTACACAGTGACTTACACAGTGACGCGGTTGCCCGAGGGTTGTCGGCGGCAACGCTAGTGCAGTGATTTCATCCACATCATTGTCAGTCTGTCCGGTCACCATGAACCCCGTCTACCCTACAGGTCCTTCCGAAGTGCCGGCCGGTTTCACGCGGCCCAGCGTGTCCTACAAACGCAAAGCTTGGCTAGCTGTGGCCGGGTTGCTGACGTTTATCGTGCTGTACCTCGCGTTGACTGTCTGGTTTGTCACGATCGGTATCAACCGGTTGCTGGCGCTCAATGTGCATTCGAGCCCCGTCGATATGCTCATTTGTGCGTCCAGCCTGTTCCTGGCTGTGTTTTTGGTGAAGGCGCTGTTCTTCATCAAGAAGGGCGAGTACCGGGGCGTCATTGAGCTTAAGCGCACCGAGCAGCCGGGGCTGTTCAGCTTTCTCGATCAGGTGGCAGACGATGCCGGTGCACCGCGACCGCACAAGGTGTTCGTGAGTGGGCGGGTCAATGCAGCGGTGTTCTACGACCTGTCCTTGATGAACTTGGTGTTTCCGTCGCGCAAGAACCTGGAGATCGGCCTTGGGCTGGTCAACATGCTCAACCTGAGCGAGTTCAAAGCGGTCTGCGCACATGAATTCGGGCATTTCGCGCAGCGTTCCATGGCGTTGGGACGGTGGGTCTACACCACCCAGCAGATTGCGGCGCATATCGTCGGTAAGCGTGACGCGCTGGATGGCTTTCTGCGCGGCCTGTCGCGCGTTGACTATAGGGTGGCTTGGGTCGGTTGGATTCTAAGCCTCATCGTCTGGTCGCTGCGCTCGATCGTGGATACGGGCTTCCGCCTCGTGATGATCGTGCAGCGGGCGCTGTCGCGCGAGATGGAGATGCAGGCCGATCTGGTGGCGGTTTCGCTCACCGGTAGCGATGCGCTCATCCACGCGCTGCACCGGTTGCAAGTCGCCGACGACGCGTGGGAGCGCGCCGTGGGTTTCGTGCGTGGGGAAGCCGGTGCCGAGCGTCCACCGCGCGACGTGTTTGTTGTACAGGAGGCCATCGCGGCCCGGCTGGGGCTGATCTACAACGACCCTGCGTACGGCCAGCGGCCGCAGGTGTCTGTTGGTGACGCAGCTGCATTTCGCGTCTTCAAGGCGGAGTTGGCACAGCCGCCGCGCATGTGGGCGACCCACCCGCTCAACCATGAGCGTGAGGAGAACGCCAAGCGCGTCTATCTGGCGGCGCCGGAGGACACCCGCAGCGCTTGGGCCATCTTCGACAATGCGCAAGCATTGCGGGAGCGAATGACGCAAGAGCTGATCGGCGAGACCGCGCATTCTGTGGTCGAGCCGGATATCACGCTGCAGAAGCTCGACGATCAATTCGCCATTGAGCAGCTCAAGCCGCACTATCGCGGCATCTATCTCGGCTTCCCTGTTACGCGCCATGCCGCACGCGCGCATGAGTTGTACGCGCAAGTGCCCGCAGATGGCACTCTTGACCTGGATGCCCTGTATCCGCCGTCTATCAGCGAGGATCTGGAAGCTCTGCGAGCGCTGGATCAAGAGCATGCGCTGCTGCGCTCGTTGCGTGATGGTGTGTATACCGCCGCTGATGGTGTGATCCGCCATCGCGGCCGCATTCTCAAGCCGAGCGAGCTGCAACCGACCATCGATGCGGTGGGTGCCGAGCGTGCCGAGGTGCGAGCGCGTCTGGCCGCCGTGCTCAAACGGGTACGCAGCCTGCATCAGGCCCATGCCGAGCAACTGTCGCCGCAGTGGCCCCCCTACCTGAAAGGGCTGCTGCACGTGTTGCACTACGCTCACCACACCGAGGCCGAGCTACGCGACACGCAAGCCGCCTTGGCACGTTGCTGGCAACGTGTGACCACAACCGGCTCCGTCAACGAACGCGGTGTCAAGGATGTGCTGGCCAGCGCGGAAGCCGTACAACGGGCGCTCTATGAGGTGTTTCGCATGACAGCCTATGTTAAGCCAGGCGAGCGGGTGCTGGCCGAGCTTGGGGTAGAAAGCTGGTCTGCCATGCTGGGCGAACTCGGCCTGGGTAGCCCCGTGCGTGACAACATCAACGATTGGCTGCGCTACGCGGATAGCTGGGTGAACCATGCGGTAGGCTGCCTGTCGAGACTTGGTCGCGTCACATTGGGCGAGTTGTTGCGGGCTGAGGTCACCATTGCGGCGGCTACCCGTGGCGAGCCGCTTGCCGATGCACCTGCTGAGACACCCTTGGCTCCGCCCGGTTACGACACCTTGGTCATCGACGCCGAACGTATCCAGCGGGTCGAAAAGCCGAACTTGTGGGAGCGTTTTCGTTCCGCCAGTGGGTTCTTCCCCGGGTTGGCGCGGGCTGTGGTGGCCATCGGCATCGTGGGGGCTGTGTTGCTGTTTGGCTGGTCGATGGACGAGGCGACGGTGTTTGTCTACAACCCCTTGGCCCGACCGGTCATGGCCACCATTGACGGCCAGCGGGTCGCGCTTGCACCCAATGCGCACGCCAGTGTGAATGTGCATGTGGGTCGTGACTTGGCGGTGGCCGCGCAAACGCAAGACGGCGATCCGATCGAAGCCTTTCATGTGTCGATTAATCGCGCGGACAAGAATCTGGTCTACACCGTGGCGAGTGCCGCACCGTTGCGCCAGTGGACAGCCACCTATGGCCCGGCCACTGCCGTACCGCCGCGCCTGCTGTCGCCGCAGCGCTGGCAGTCCGCCACCACCGACGTGGTGTTTGCAGCTCCGCCCACCAGCATCGAATCGAACAGTGCCGGCGGCATCCGTACGGTGCTAGAGGGCTCCAGCGACATTACCCCCAGCACGCTGGTCGGGGCGCTGAAGGACAAGTCTGCCGCCGCGCCGATGCTCTTGTCGCATGTCCGCTTTGATGCGCCCGACACTACTTATTTGGTTGATTGGCTGAGCCTGGCTAGCGAAGTGCCGGGCTTCGAAGAAGCCTTTGCGGCCCGTCGTGCGCGTTTTCCGATCGACGTGGTGGCGCTGCGGTTTGAACAGGATGCCGCGAAAGGCACGGCCGCCCGCGACGCCGTGTGCGCGCGGCAACGGGCTCTGGCCGACAAAGCGCCAGATCAGCCGGACCTGGCCTACCTCGCCACGCGTTGCTTGCCGGCCGGCCCCGAGCAGGATGCGGCGTTTGAGGCCGGTCATCGGCGGTGGCCGCAAGCTGCGTGGTACGCGAACGCCGCCGGCTGGCACGCCGCCACGCAGGGACGCTACCGTGATGCGCTGGTCGATTACGAGGTGGCCCAATCCAAGAGCCCGGCGCTGCGTGAATCGGCCAGCATCGAATTGCTGCGGATGGCACGCCTAGTGGACCCGGAAGCAGCCAAATCCCGACAGGCAGAGCTGGCGGGGCAGTCCCCCGCCGTGCGGGACGTGCTGATGTACGAGCCGGGTGCAGCGTTGCCGCCTGGCGCGTATCAACCGATTGCGTTGATCGCCAGAGGCAAGTTGGAAGAGGCGGTATCGGCTTCCGCAGGCACACCAGCCCACGCCCATGTGCTTCGGATGGCGGCCGCTTCGGTTGGCGCTGTGGCCGCGCTGTGCGAACGCGCTCGTGCCCTGCCCGTCGACCAGGGCATTGACGAGTACACGGCCATTCTGGCGCTCGCCGCAGGGCCGTCGACTGCAACGCCAGCCATCCAGGCGCTCTTGGCTGCGCAAGCCACCCGGTACGAGATTCCGGATCTGTCAGCCCGGCTGGATCGCTTCCTCACCCTGGCGCGTCAGGGCAATGCCGCTGCGGCAGAGCGTGCGCTGGACGGCCTGCCCGTGGTATTGCACGCCCAGGCCTTGGTGGCGGGAATCACCGTGATGGGAGATCGCGCTCCAGCGCAATGGCGCACCTTCGCACAGCGCGCGCTCTTTGCTGCGGAGCGGCCGTATCTTGGGTGATGTGAACGGGCTTTACGAGCATTTATCCGGACGGCGCCGATCGATTTTCGGGCTAAACGCATCACCTGGTTTTCGGCACATAGGCGCCAGTCTGGTTCTTTCAGTAAAGGCGCACCCGTTTGGGCCTGCGGTTCGGATTTGTATTAACCGCTGTCTTCCCATTGCTAATCGCGGAGGATGAGTCTGAGCTTTTGCTGGTCATTCCAGCGGCAGTACCACCGCAAGCGGATCATTGAGAACTTGGGAAGGGAAAGCCACGGCCAGGGCGGATGACGATCAGGCATAGCCGACAGATAGCCTTTCGTCGGACGTGGCTAGCCTGCAAGCGACACCCATCGTTTAGGGTGAGCTGCTGATCCAGCGGCGGGTTTGCCGTGGGCGGAGCCGAGGGTTCGTCCAGTGCAGTACGGTGGGCTAAAATCTTGTCCAACTGTCAGTTGTCGCCGTGAGTGTCGAGCTTGCCCATTGAGTGCGCCGTACGCAGATTCACAATCGAACCAAAGTGTTCCCGAGAATTGGGGGCATATTTGGGGGCATGGAAGAATCGGCGAATTTAGAAAATCCTTGTTTAGCATGGATATGCTAGATGAATTCCATTCCTGCAGCCGCACCAGCTTTGCGAAACGGTCTCCCATGTGGAGGCCGTTTTCTTTTGTGTCCGTCCCGGCTGAGGCTATGCGTGCGCGGCCGGCCCAAAAATGCACGCCGCCCCCTCGCCGCGTATCCATGTACTCCCGCACAAAGGCAATACGGCCCTGCGCCAGCGTAAAGACAAAGCAGTACGTGTTGTCATACTGCCGCCCATTCGCGAGCGTCGCGCGCATGCGCTCTTCCACGATCACCGTGTCCCCGTCCGCATGGATGCCGCTGAACTGCACAGAGACGTTTGCCACGAACAGCCTCGAAAAATCACGGTGAGGAAGTGCACGATCGCCTCGCGGCCGATCATGTGATGCGTGCACGCGAGTGCGACCGCGGTGGCGTTGCCCTCGGGCGCGAGCCATTGCGCGTCCGCAGTGAAGCAATCGGCAATGCTGGCAGGCTCGCGCGAAGCGAATGCGCGCCATGCATCGATGATGATTTCCTTGCTGGTTCGCGTGATTATTGCGAGGATGTCTCCGGCAGGAGGTCTACGTCGATCGTAGTGCCCGCAAACGGCGCCGATACGCCAGTTACGGACCTGTCCCCAGTGCGCGTGAGGTCATTCTTTGGTGATCCAATCGCACCGTTGTCGCCGTCGCGCAATGCACTTCGCATCCCTCCAAAAAACGCTTGCCGACCCGATCCACACTTTGTTACTCTGCGCCCCGTCAAAGCTACGGAGTGATCTCCATGGACAGTTGTTCTAGTCGACCTTGGGTCGCACGTTGAACGGCTAGACAGTTTCGGGCGCCCAATCGTGCCTCACCACTGCCTAGCCGCATTGCACGGCAGGTAGTGGATCTTGTGCGGGTTCTCCGTACAAGCCTCTCTCCTTCATTCGATTGTTGTACCGACACGGCCACGTGGTTGCGCGTGCGTTTGCGCGCCGCTCACACGAGGATGGCGGTCGGCGTACGCCTACGTCCGTCATAGAAACGGACGAGGGAGGTCTGATGTTGTTTCTCTCGATGCTGCAATACGTTTGGGTGGCAATTCGCCCGCTGGTTTGGGTTCGCGTGCTGATGGTGGTCGCGGCCATGGTGTCAGCCGTGTCGGTGGCCCATGCTGCAGGCGCACCGGCCTCGGTGCCTGCGGCTGACGAAGCCCCGCTGATCGCCGGTGGCGAGCTGGACGATCGTTTCGGCTTTCATGGCCAGACCACCTATGTCTGGCAGCGCAAGCCCGCTTTTGATGCCGCTTATAGCGGCGATAACAGCCTCGCTGCCGGCCGTGCCAAGAGCTACTCGTTTACGGCCACGCTCGACCTGGGGATGCGCCTGTGGAAGGGGGCCGAGTTCCACTTCAACCCCGAAGTTTCGCAGGGCGTGGCGTTTTCAGAACTGCATGGCATGGCCGGTCTGCCCAACGGCGAACTCGCCAAGACTTCGGGTGCCAATCCGATGCTGTACCGCGCCCGCGCCTTCCTGCGCCAGACCTGGGGCCTGGGTGGCGACACCGAAAAGATCGACGCCGATTTCAACCAGTTTGCCGACATCGTCGACAAGCGCCGCGTCGTGCTGACGGCTGGTAACTTTCCCGTCCTCGATGTGTTCGATGCGGTGGAATATGCGCACGACCCGCGCACCCAGTTCCTGAACTGGTCATTCATGACGCATCCATCGTTCGACTATCCGGCTGATGCGCGCGGCTACAACTGGGGCGTGGCGCTTGAGTACATCGATAGCGAGAACGGCTGGACTGTGCGCGCGGGGCGCTTTCTGCAACCTGTCGAATCCAATGGCCTGCCGCTCGACACGCGCTTCCTCAAGCATTACGGCGACATGGTGGAGCTCGAAAAGAGCTACACGCTGTTTGGTCAGGACGGCAAGGTGCGCTTGCTCGGTTGGCGCAATCAGGCGCGCATGGGCCGCTTTGACGATGCCATCTCGCTTGGCGCCGCCACGGACAGCGCACCCGACGTCGGGCTGGTGCGCAAGGAGCGCGCCAAGGTGGGCGTGGGGCTTTCGTTCGAGCAGAAGGTGGGCGAAAACCTGGGCCTGTTCACCCGCCTGAGCTGGTCGGATGACAAGACCGAAACCTATGCCTTTACCGAGGCCGGCCGCAGCGTGTCATTCGGCGGGTTGCTCAGGGGTGCCGCATGGGGCCGGCCGAACGATGTACTGGGCGTGGCATATGCGCAGAACATGCTGGGGCCCGATCATCGCGCGTACCTGGCAGCTGGCGGCAACGGTGCGTTTCTGGGCGACGGCACGTTGAACTACGGCCCGGAGCGCGTGCTCGAGGTGTTTTACAGCGTGCAACTGGCGAAGGGCCTGGCGATCAGCCCAGATTTCCAGCTCATTCAGAACCCTGGCTACAACCGGGATCGCGGCCCCGCCAAGTTCATTGGCATCCGCGCCCACGCCGAATTCTAAGAGCCCGCTGCAAAATGATTCTGACGGCCCAACCCCTCCTTGCCGTACGCCTTGTACTGTCTGCGTCGGCGTTGAACCGTCAGAACCGCTTCACTTCATTTTGCAACGGCATCTAAACCCAGGAGGACCCATATGGACAGTCCGAGTCGACCTTACCCGACATCTTTTTTCCACTAGGCGAGTCCGCCGCACGGTTGTTCCCTGCTGCTGACTTGCCACCCAGGCAAGGCAGCGGTGTCCGCATCGCTCCTTGAATTGTTCGAATTCGCCGCGGGGGTACGACGCCCCGTGCGTGGCGATTGCCGCATGCCGTGCGCGTGCGGCCAGGAGTGCGTCATGCGCAAATTCAACATCCCCGCCCGTCGTTTCTCGGCGATCGCTCTGCCGTTCAGCTCGCCGTTCGTGCAAGCCCGGGCCGGTGCGCCCGAGCGTGCCGACGCTTCATCGGCCACCTTGGTCAAGTCCAACCGGCGCGCCGGCGACGACGGCCAACCCCTTTCCAACCAAGGCTACGCTGCCGCCGCCATCCGGCTGTCGCGCACGTACTGGTAATCCAACAACGCAAACCAACTCAATCGGAGGTCGATATGACCCAAATGACTTCGGGCATCGACGCACCACCACATCATGCCGCACTCGACGACGCGCACGTGGGCGACATTCGTGGTGCACTCGGCACCATCGCGCATCACGATACCGGCGCGCGCGACAGTTGGCGCGCACGCCTGCGCACGCTGTTGGCCGTCCTCGGGCCTGGCCTGATCGTGATGGTTGGCGATAACGACGCTGGCGCCTTCGGCACCTATACGCAGGCCGGGCAGAACTACGGCACCACGCTGCTGTGGACGCTGCTGCTGCTGATTCCCGTGCTGTACGTAAATCAGGAGATGGTGCTGCGCCTGGGCGCCGTCACGCGCGTCGGCCATGCGCGGCTGATCTTCGCGCGCTTCGGCAAGTTCTGGGGCAGCTTCTCTGTCATCGACCTGTTCCTCGTCAACGCGCTGACGCTGGTGACGGAGTTCATCGGCATCAGCCTGGCACTGGAATATCTTGGCATCCCTCGCCATTGGGGCGTGTGCGCGGCGGCCGCGCTGGTGATGCTCGCGGCGTCCACCGGCGACTTCCGCCGCTTCGAGCGTTTCGCGCTCGCGCTCGTGGCGGGCAGCCTGACGCTGATTCCCGTCTTCCTGATGGTGCATCCGCCGATGGGGCAGGTGGCTCGCGATTTCTTCGTGCCTGCTCTACCGGCCGGTGCACCGCTGGCCGAGGTGATGCTGCTGATCATTGCCATCGTTGGGACGACCGTGGCGCCGTGGCAGTTGTTCTTCCAGCAGAGCTACGTGATCGACAAGCGCATCACTGCACGCTTCATCCGTTACGAGCGCGCTGACCTGTGGCTGGGCATCGTGCTCGTGATTGCCGGGGCGGTGGCGATGATCGCGTTCAGCGCGCAGGCCTTCGACGACACGCCGGAGTTCGGAAACTACACCGATGCGCTGGGCACGGCGCAAGGTCTGGAGCGCCATTCGGGCCGCTGGGCCGGCGTGCTGTTTGCGATTGCGTTGCTGGATGCCAGCATCATCGGCGCGTGCGCGGTGTCGCTGTCGACGGCCTATGCGATTGGCGACGTGTTTGCCGTGCGGCATTCGCTGCATCGCAAGCCGACCGAGGCCAAGGGCTTCTACGCTGTGTACTTCGGCCTGACGCTGCTGGCAGCCGGCCTGGTACTGACGCCGGGCGTGCCGCTGGGCTTGCTGACCAACGCGGTGCAATCGCTGGCGGGCGTGCTGTTGCCGAGCGCCACGGTGTTCCTGCTGCTGCTGTGCAACGACAAGGCCGTGCTGGGCCCGTGGACGAACGGCCGTGCCATGAACATCTTCACCGGCGGTGTGGTCGCCGTGCTGGTGATGCTCTCCGTCATCCTGACGGCGGCCGTGCTGTTTCCGTGCATCGGCGAGTTCGAGATCGGCGCGATCCTGATCGGAGGATCGATCATCGCCGTGGTGATGTCGCTGGTGCTGTGGCGCATCGAGCGGCGCAACCATCGGCCGCATCATCCGCAACGTGTGAGCGTGCTGGACCGCAATCACTGGACCATGCCGCCGCTGGAGCAGCTCACGCCGGCACGCTGGACGCCGCTCAAACGCACGTGGATGTTCGTGCTGCGCGGCTACCTCGTGGTGGCGGCGGGGTTGGTGCTGGTGCGCATCGCAGGGCTGGTCACTCAATGAGGCAATCAGGACAACGGGCCCATGTGTGGCCCGTTTCCTTTGGGTGATGCCGATCGGCGTTACCAGGCGTACTTCGCTGTCGCCAGCACTGTGCGCCCGTTGGCGTAGATGCAGCGCGTGGCGTCGTAGCAGCCGGAGATGACCTCGCGGTTGCCCAGGTTCGTGCCGTTGAGGGCGAGGCGCCAGTGGCCGACCTGATAGAAGATGGCTGCGTCGAACAGCGCGTAGCCCGGCACCTTGAGCGAGTTGTCGGGCGCACCGGCCGTCGGGCTGATGTAGCGCATGCCGGCGCCGATCCCCACGCCTTGCAGCACACCTGTGCGGATGCGGTAGTCCGTCCACAGCGCGGCCATCTGGCGTGGAATCGGGATGGCGATCGGCCATTTGTTGAGCGTCGCGTCGTTGGCCTTGGTGTTGCGCACGTCCTGGTATGTATAGCTGGCGATCACGTTCCAGCCCGGCAGCAGTTGCGTCGTGCCTTCGAGCTCGATGCCCTGCGAGCGCACTTCGCCGGATTGTGCGTTGTGTATGCCGGTCGGGTCGTTCAGGTCGGGCGTGAGCACGGTGGTCTGGTGGATCTGGAATACCGCCGCCGTGATCGACGTCTTGCTGCTCGGTGCGAACTTGATGCCGGCCTCGATCTGCTTGCCCTTGGAGGGCTTGAATGGCTGGTTGTTGCGGTCCGTGCCGATCGTGGGATTGAACGACGTTGAATAGCTCACGTACGGCGACAGCCCATACGGCCCGAGGTACACCACGCCCACGCGGCCCGTGAAGGCCGAATCGCGCTGGCTGGTGTTCGTTCCGGCGAGCAGGTCGTCGGTGCGCATGTCGCTCCAGTCGTGGCGGCCGCCCAGCGTGAAGACCCAGCGTTCACCCAGTTTGATCTGATCCTGCAGGTACACGCCCAGTTGCGTCTGCTTCTGCTGGATGTTCTGCGGCGACGCGCCCGAGCCGTTGAAGATCGACCAGTCGAACGGCGCATACACGGGGTTGTACAAGTCCAGCGATGAGGTGAGGGCGTAGGTCTGCGGGTCCTTGGTGGTCTGGCGCTGGTAGTCGACGCCGGTCAGGAAAGTGTGCCGCGCGATGCCGGTGGTGAACTTGGCCTGTACCTGCGTATCGACGTCGAGCCGCCCATAGCTTGGCTGGGCAATACCGGCGTAGCGCCACATCGTGCGCTGAGTCCGGTCGCTCGGGTCGAGGCCCACGCCGTACGTCATGCGGTCGTCCAGTTTCAGGTGCATGTAGCGCGTGTTCTGGCGCACCGTCCAGGTGTCGTCGAGCATGTGCTCGAACTGGTAGCCGAGCGAATACTGCGTTTTCTCGTACGCATCGAAATCCGGCGAACCGGTAAATAGCGTGGCCGGAATCTTGCCGTTGGGGTTCGGCAGGATGGTGCCGCTCGCGGGCAGGAAGCTGTCGGAAGCGTTGGTCTTGTCGCGCAGATAGCTCGCCAGCAGCGTGAGCGTGGTGTCGGCCGATGGCTTCCAGGTGAGCGAGGGCGCAACCATCAGCCGCTGATCCTTGAATGGGCCGAAGGGCAGGTTGCCGTCGCGCGCTACGGCCGTGAGGCGGTACGACAACTTGCCGTCCGCATCGAGCGCGCCGCCAAAATCGCCGGCCACCTGCTTGCGCGCGTGGCTGCCATATTGCACCTCGATCTCGCGGATCGGCTCGGTGGTTGGCTGCTTGGTGACGATGTTGACGGTGCCGCCAGGGTCGCCCTGGCCGTACAGAATGGACGCCGGCCCGCGCAGCAGTTCCACGCGCTCGATCAGCCACGGGTCGACACGCCAGCTTGCCAAGTTGATGGTGTTGGGCAGTTGCAGGCCATCCAGATAGGTCGCCGGCACGAAGCCGCGCACGGCGGTGTACCAATCCGAGCGCGTGCCCGCGCCATAAGACGACACCGAGGCCGAATAGCGCAGCACCTCGTTCACGCTTTGTGCGCCCTGCGCCTCGAAGCGGTCGCGCGGCACCACGCTGATCGATTGCGGAATCTCCGCGAGGGGTACGTCGGTCTTGGTGCCGGTGGCGCTGCGCTGTGCAATGTAGCCGCGTACCGGGCCGGTGGCGGATTCCGGTTGCGCACGCGCGGTCGCCACGGTGGCCGGCAGCGTGACCTGCGCGCTGGCGCTCGCCGCTTCGATGGTGAAGGTATTGGTGCCTTGGCGGCGCGCCATCAGGCCCGACTGCGCGAGCAACCGGTCGAGCGCCTCTTCCACGCTCAACTGGCCTTGCACGTGTGGCGCGGTCTTGCCCGCTGTGAGCGAACTCGCAAAGACAAGCTGTGCGCCGGCCTGTCGCGCCAATGCATTGAGCGCGGCATCGAGCGGCTCGGCGGGGATGTCGATGGTTATGCGGGTCTGCGCAAAGGCGGCACCGGCCAGCAGTGCGGCTGCGGCCACGGTAATCAGACGCGGCATGCGTCGTTGAAGGCGAATCACTGTAAAAGCTCCCCGTGTGTTGGTTGGTCTTCGGTCACAGGGGAGTAGACGAACCGCGCGCCGGGCATCCCTACCTCGGCACGCAGATTTTTAGCGGGCGACGCTGCGGGCGAATATGCGCACCGTGTCGTCCGTTTCGCGGCGGATGGTGACCGGCAGGATCGAGGGCAGCAGATCGAGCAGCGCGTCGGTGCGGGCGCTGTCGAATACGCCGGAAATCTGCAGGCGCTCGAGTGCGGGGTCGGCCAGCGTGGCAGGCGCGGCGCGATAGCGGTTGATGTCCGCCAGCACCTGGACGAGCGGTGTGCGCTCAAACATCAGCTTGCCGTCCTTCCAAGCAACGGCGGCGGCGGGGTCGGGTGCGGCGCGGGCTGTGAGCATGCCGCCCACGGATTCCACCGCCTGCCGCGCGCTGAGCAGCATGGCATCGCCCGAGGCATCTTCCACGTGCACGCGGCCGCGCAACACCGTGACCATTACGCGCGGATCGGCACGTCGCACGTTCAATATGGTGCCGACCACGCGCACGGTCGTGTCGCCCGCGCGTACCAGGAAAGGTCGCCACGCCGCGTGTGCGACGTCGAAGAACGCTTCCCCGTCGACCAGGCGGACTTGGCGCGTGCGCAGGTGCCATTCGACCTCGGCGACGGTGCGCGTGTTGAGCGTGAGTTCGGTGCCGTCGGCAAGCGTCAGGTGCTGGCGCTCGCCGGCCGCGGTGGCGTAGCGCTGCGTGTGAAAGGCCGGGTCGGCCCACAGCAGCGCACCGAGCAGCGTGGCGACACAGGCAACCACCATCGGCACCCGCCGGTGCGGTGCGCGCGCCGGCAATTCCAGCAAGGCAAAGCGCTCTCGCAACGCGCTGCGGTGGCGCGCCAGACTGGCTTCCTCGCGAGAGAAGTCGTCGGGAGTGTGGGGCATGCGGGGTGGATGTTCAGCGCGGAGTGGGGCGGTCAAGCGCGGCGCGGCAGGCCGTCATGCCCAGCCGGATGTGCTTCTCCACCGCCTTGCGCGAAATCCCCAATCGTATCGCCACTTCGGCCTGAGGTATCTCGTGGATCTTATGCAGCACAAAAACCTGCCGGCAGCGCGGCGGCAATTGAGCAATGGCTGCCGACAGGCGATCCAGTTCGCGGCCGGCGTCGATGTGGCGGTCATGGCCGGGAGCCTCGTCTGCGGATTCGGGCAGTTCGTCGGCGCTGTCGACCCAGGCGCGGCGGGCTGTTTCAACACGATGCCGGTCGATGGCGAGGTTGACGGTTGCGCGCCGCAGGTAGGCCACCGGCGTGGTGACCGGCTGGCAGGGCGGTTCGGCGAGCAGGCTCACGCACACGTCGTGCACGACATCGCGTGCAAGGCTGCGGTCAGCCCCGAAACGCCGGCGCAGCAGCTCGACCAGTTCGTCGTAATGACGGACGAGTGCAGTGAGCAAGGGCGGGACGGAGGAATCGCAGGACACCGGTCGGCGATGCGAGGCAGGAAAGCGCTTGATTGTAAATGAGATGGATTCTTATTTGCAATTACGTGCTGGGGCGCACATCTGGGGGCGCCGTGGGGTGCGCACCACTGTGGCTGATTGTCGCAGTGCAACAACATCCACTTTCGATTTGCTTACCCGCAAAGCCGCGTAAACCCTAGCCGTGCTTGGCGGGCTGCGCTTGTCAATCGGTCTGGATTTCTATTTGCCTGGGCAAATTGAGCAATCCGAAGCGCTGTCTGGCGGTAAGATCGCGCCCGCATTCCACTTCCAACCGCGCTTGCCCCAACAAGCGCATGACGTAGTGCCTGCTCCGACTCCATCCGCGCCCCGACTGTCATCCGTCGCCTTGTGCGATGCGGCGGTGTTCATCCTCGTCCATGCCAGCCATGGCCGAAGTCCGCCTCGCCAGAGGGGTGCGCTGGGTTCAGCTTCTCCCTGACCGGCGCCAGATGTGATCGAAGATCCGCTGTGGCACCCGGGTGATCCCGGGGTCCCTCCAGTACGGTCTTTTCTCATTTCCCGCGTTTTCCGCCTATGGCCCGTTGTTTGGGCTGTTCGGCTTCCGTGATGTTGGTAAGCGTCGCCGGCGCAACTGTGCAAGACATGAAGAACACACTCGTTCCACATATGAAGCGGCTCTTGGCCGCAAGCCTCCCGCTCCTGCTGGCGGGCTGCAACCTGACGGTCATGGACCCGAAGGGGATGATCGCGGCGGAGGAGAAGACGCTGATCCTGGTGGCGACCGGCCTGATGTTGCTGGTGGTCATTCCTGTGATCGTGCTGACGCTGGTGTTTGCGTGGAAGTACCGCTCCACCAACACCAAGGCCCGCTACGAGCCGGACTGGTCGCATTCCAACGCCATCGAGGCCGTGGTGTGGCTGATCCCGTGCCTGATCATCATCGTGCTGGGCGTCATCACCTACCGTTCGACGCACGCGCTTGATCCGTACAAGCCGATCGAGTCGGATGTGAAGCCGATCACCGTCGAAGCCGTCTCGCTCGACTGGAAGTGGCTGTTCATCTATCCGGAACTGAAGATCGCGACGGTCAACCAGCTCGCGTTCCCGGCCAACACCCCGGTTAACTTCAAGATCACGTCCGACACGGTGATGAATGCGTTCTTCATCCCGCAGCTCGGCAGCCAGGTGTATGCCATGGCTGGCATGCAGACCAAGCTGCACCTGATCGCAAACGAGACGGGCGTGTTTGACGGCATGTCGTCGAACTACAGCGGCTCGGGCTTCACGGGCATGAAGTTCAAGGCCACGGCCATGACGAACGAAGAGTTCGACGCCTGGGTCAAGCAAGTTCGTGAGTCGTCGCAAAACCTGACCAAGGAAGGCTACGCCGAGCTGGCCAAGCCGAGCGAGAAGGTGCCGCCGGCGATGTACGCCTCGGTGGACCCGACGCTCTATCACAGCATCCTGCACAAATACATGAGCGACTCGGACAAGGTCCTGACGCTCGACGAGGCGCTCGAAGGCGCCAACTGCACCACGGCCACGGCTGAAGCGGCAACGCGTCCGCTGCCGGTGCAGTCCGCCCTGCCGGCGTCCGCCGCCGCGCGCAAGAATTCCTAGGGGTTGACGATGTTTGGCAAGTTGAGTCTGGAGGCCATTCCGCTGCACGAGCCCATCGTGGTCGTGACGGTGTCGGCCATTCTGCTGGGTGGCGCGGGCGTGTTCGGCCTGATCACCTACCTCAAGAAGTGGACGTACCTCTGGAATGAGTGGATCACCTCGGTCGATCACAAAAAAATCGGCGTGATGTACTGCATTCTGGCCATCGTGATGCTGCTGCGCGGCTTTGCCGACGCCATCATGATGCGCTCGCAACTGGCGGTCGCCTCGGGCGGCGGTGCCGGCTATCTGCCGCCTGAGCACTACGACCAGATCTTCACCGCGCACGGCGTGATCATGATTTTCTTCATGGCCATGCCGCTGATGACGGGCCTGATCAACCTGATCGTGCCGCTGCAGATTGGCGCGCGCGACGTGGCGTTCCCGTTCTTGAACACGCTGTCGTTCTGGCTGGCCGCGGCAGGCGTGGTGCTGATCAACGTGTCGCTGGGTGTCGGTGAGTTCGCGCGCACCGGCTGGCTGGCGTATCCGCCGCTGTCGGAACTGGCCTACAGCCCGGGCGTGGGGGTCGACTACTACCTCTGGGCGCTACAGATATCCGGGTTGGGGACCTTGCTGACCGGGGTGAACTTCGTCGCGACCATCTTCAAGATGCGCGCGCCGGGCATGACGCTGATGCGCATGCCGATCTTCACCTGGACTTCCCTGTGCTCCATGATTCTGGTCGTCGCCGCCTTCCCGGTGCTGACCGTGGCGCTGGCGTTGCTGGGCGCTGACCGCTATCTGGACATGCACTTCTTCACGAACGAGCTGGGCGGCAACGCCATGCTGTACGTGAACCTGATCTGGATCTGGGGTCACCCCGAGGTGTACATCCTGATCCTGCCGGCATTCGGCATGTTCTCGGAAATCGTCTCCACGTTCTCGCGCAAGAAGCTGTTCGGCTACACGTCGATGGTGTGGGCGACCGCCGGCATCACCGTGCTGTCGTTCCTGGTGTGGCTGCACCACTTCTTCACCATGGGCTCGGGCGCGAACGTCAACGCGTTCTTCGGCATCGCCACGATGATCATCTCCATCCCGACCGGGGTGAAGATCTTCAACTGGCTGTTCACGATGTACCGCGGCCGCGTCGAACTGAACTCGATGATGCTGTGGACGATCGGCTTCATGATCACCTTCGTGATCGGCGGGATGACCGGCGTGCTGCTGGCCGTGCCGGGCGCCGACTTCCTGCTGCACAACAGCCTGTTCCTGATCGCTCACTTCCACAACACCATCATCGGTGGCGTGGTGTTCGGTTACCTGGCTGGTATCACGTACTGGTTCCCGAAGGCTTTCGGCTTCAAGCTGGACGAGAAGTGGGGCAAGCGTGCTTTCTGGTGCTGGTTCGTCGGCTTCTACATGGCTTTCATGCCGCTGTACGTGCTGGGCTTCATGGGCATGACGCGTCGTCTGAACCATACCGACAACCCGGCCTGGCAGCCGTGGCTGATCGTCGCCGTGATCGGTGCCGCGATCATCGCCTGCGGTATCGCTTCGCAGCTCATCCAGATCTTCGTCAGCATCCGCAATCGTCATGCGCTGGCTGACCTGACGGGCGACCCGTGGGGCGGCCGCACGCTGGAGTGGGCGACGTCGTCGCCGCCGGCGCACTACAACTTCCCGACCCTGCCGGTCATCCGTGACGTCGACGCCTTTGCCGACCTGAAGGCGCGCGGCGAGGTGCCGACGCAAGTTGCAGCCAGCTACGAGAAGATCCACATGCCGAAGAACACCGGCGCCGGTTTCTTCATCGGCATGTTCTCGATCGTGATGGGTTTTGCGCTGATCTGGCACATCTGGTGGATGGCCGTGCTGGGTCTGGTCGGCATGATCGGCAGCTTCATCCTCCGCAGCAACAACGACGACATCGATTACTACGTGCCCGCTCAAGAGGTCCACGAGACCGAGTCGGCCTACTTCCAACGTATCGGTTCGCAGGCTTAAACCATGGCTTCCAATGTTCTAGACGGTCACGCCGCGCACGGTCACACGTCCGGCCACGACCACGCGCATGATCATGCGCACCACCACGATGCCGCAGACACCAAGGTCTTCGGCTTCTGGGTGTACCTGATGAGCGACTTGATCATCTTCGCGTCGCTGTTTGCCACGTTCTGTGTCCTGCGCGACGCGACAGCCGGTGGCCCGAACGGCAAGGAGCTGTTCGACCTGAAGTACGTGCTGATCGAAACCGGCATCCTGCTGGTGTCGTCCATTACGTACGGCATGGTGATGGTCGGCCTGCAGGCCAACCGCAAGGATCAGGTCATGCTGTGGCTGGGTATCACCTTCCTGCTGGGCGCCGCGTTCGTCGGCATGGAACTCAACGAGTTCCACCACCTGATCGCTGAAGGCGCGGGCCCGAACCGCAGCGCGTTCCTGTCGTCGTTCTTCACGCTGGTGGGCACCCACGGCCTGCACGTGGCAAGCGGCCTGCTGTGGATCGCCGTCCTGATGTGGCAGATCGCTGCCAAGGGCCTGACCCCGACCCAATCGACCCGCCTGGCGTGCCTGAGCCTGTTCTGGCACTTCTTGGACGTGGTGTGGATCGGCGTGTTCACCGTCGTGTATCTGCTGGGAGCGATGTAAATGGAACAGACCAACGTAACGGCTGCCGCCGCGCACGGCGAGGCTCACGGTCACGCTGCCGGCGGCGCGGCCCACGCCACCGTCAAGGGCTATCTGATCGGCTTCGTGCTGGCGGTGATCCTCACGCTCATCCCGTTCCACATGGTGATGGACGGCAGCTACTCGCACAGCACCGTGCTGGTGACGGTGATGGCACTGGCGGTCGTGCAGATCGTCGTGCACCTGATCTACTTCCTGCACCTGGATGGCTCGTCCGCTCAGCGCTGGAACGTGATGGCCTTCCTGTTCACGCTGCTGATCCTGGCGATCGTGATCGTCGGTTCGCTGTGGGTCATGCACAACATGAACGCCAACATGATGATGCACTGAGGCTCGCCTTTTGCTGCATCGGAAGGGCGCCCCTAGCGGGCTAATGCCGTTCAGTTAAG
>NZ_DBMV01000032.1 GCF_002298975.1 Ralstonia sp. UBA689 | reverse complement strand
CTCAAGTTTTGCGGGCCGCCGGGGAAGACATACCGCGGTCGCTGACAGTTGGGGGGTAACGCGCGTGTTGTATCGCCTGACCGACGAGGCTCTCGTCTCGAATGGCTAGGTCTTCTGTCCGCAAGCGAACGCACATGCTCCCGCGCGCCATGTCTACCAGCTCACGCCCCCCAGTTGGCAACGCCACGGCAAATTCAATTTCGCGCTGCTTCCATAGGTTCCCGAACTTCGCAAAGATTTGTTGCGATGGGCCTGCACAAGGTCGCGTGCGAACGCAAGCTACGCATGAACACGGATCGTCACAACGCAGTGCAAGCCCCCACAAGGGGCTTGCACCTGGACGTCATGCGGCCACAAGCCTGCCCCGTATCGCTCAACCACACAAGGAGACAACAAACCCCGAACATCGCGACGCTGCATCGAGCGCCTCACTTGCCTGTTCATTCAAAAGCATCACGTCCGAATCCGCACAGCTGCGGAGCAGTTGATGTCGTGGTCGCGATGCGAAAACCCGCGTCGAACGGTTGCCGACTTCACATAGAACGCAACGTGCCATCACCTCAAGTCACAAGCACACTCAGAGGGAGGTTTGAAATTGGTCCATACAAAGAGAGACAAACAGCCAGGGGCTGTGGCTGTCTTGCACACCGACAGCATCGCCCATGGCCGGCTTATCCATCACTCCAAATTCCACGGCATCGTTGCCGGCGCCGCACTCTTGTTTCTACTCGCCGCATGCGGCGGTGGCGGCGATGATGCACCAAGCGCCTCCACAGCACCCGGTGTCACGACGGCCCCGGATGTGACGCCAACACCGGGCGTGACACCGCTGGCCAAGGACGAGCCCTATGCCGACGATGTCATCTACGACATGACGGAGAAGGGCAATATCACGTCCCTCAAGGAGGGCGCCGCCGTCACGCACCACGAAGCCACGCTGCGTGGCAAGACGCTGCGCTACACCGCCAAGGTTGGTCACCTGGTCGCGCGCGATACGCAGACCGACGAGCCGCAGGCGTCCATCTCGTATGTCGCCTTCACGCTTGATGGCCAAGACGCCGGCACCCGCCCGGTTACCTTTCTCTTCAACGGCGGCCCCGGCTCGCCCGCAGAAACTCTGCTAATGGGCTCGTTCGCGCCGAAGCGCGTGCGCACGAGCACGCCGTTGCCTACACCGCTCGGCCCCTACGCGTTTGAAGACAACTCCGAAACGCTGCTCGACCGCACTGATCTCGTCTTTCTTGATCCGCCTGGGACTGGCTGGTCATCCGCGATCGCACCCAAGACCAATGCCGATTTCTGGAACGCCGATGCCGACGTCAAAGTCGACTCGGAGTTCGTCATGCGGTATCTCAAGGTGAACGGACGGACCCAGTCGCCCGTCTTCATCTTTGGCGAATCGTACGGCGGCCCACGCGCCGCAATGATGAGCTATTACCTGATGAACAAGGTCAAGCAGCCGCTTGCCGGCACCGTTCTCTTCTCGCCCGCGCTGAACCACTACGGTGACGAAGTTACCGCAAACGTGACAGACCCGTTCTTTCCCACCGCCGCGATCACGGCTTGGTATCACAGTCAGAGTCGCACGGATGCGGACTCGCTCGTCAGCCCTGAAAACAGGAAGAAAAGCCTGGAGCAATTCCGCGCAGAAGCCATCGCCCTGGCTCGAGATCCGGCGGTTGCCGCCATGTACAAGGAGTGGGCACCGTATGGCTCGTTGAGTGGGCTTCTACGCATCTACAGCAGCCAAGATCCGGACCTTGAAAGACAGCTCAAAGCGAGGGGAAACAGTTGCATAAGCAATCCAAGCCAAGTTGGTTGCACTGCTAGCGGCTGGGCAAAGTGGATGGAGGCCTCGTCCGCGTGGAAGAATCTCCATGTGGAGGTTCTGGACGGCAAAAAGGTTTCAGCGCTCGCACAAAGCAGCAGTCCCGGGGATCTCATGACTTTGCCCCTCTCCCAGAACGCCGGCTTGGCAGCACAAATCAAAGCCTATGCTGGCCCGCAAGCGCTGCGCATTGCGTTTGCCCCCGTTACTAGCGCGTTTGTGGCCGATCAGGCCAAGTTAGTCAATCTGTTGATTCCTGGCGTTGTGCTCGGGCAATACGACTCACGCACATCGAATACCAGTGACGTTAAAGCCGCTGTCGGCAGCTATCTGCTCTCTGACCCAGCTATCGGTGACATAGCTTCGCCCCACGCCACAACACGCGCAGCCTATGTACACGACACACTCAAGTACAGCACGGCATCGCTCTATCAAGGGCTCAGCTTAAGGCGGCCAATGGGCACGTGGGTATCGGATCCCAAACACATCGACCCGTCCGGCAAGACCAACCGGATCAACTCACTACCGGATCTCCAGCAGGCGCTGATCGATAACCCGAAGTTCAAGGTCATTGCGCTGTCCGGCTATTACGACACGGTGACGCCCTTCTTCCAAACGCAGATGGATATCGAAAGCCTCGTGCTGCCGGCCGAACTCAAGGGCAATGTCTCTAGCCGGTATTTCGAAGCGGGCCATATGGGATACGCCGACGACAAGGCGCGCCAGACCATCCGTGCGGATCTCGAGGCGTTCTACAACGCGGCGCTGAGCAAGCCGACGCAGTAGCGCTTCGCCTGCACGGTTCACAGCTGTGTAAAGCAACGATTGGCACTGCCCTTCATGGTCGCGCGAACAGTCACCTCGCACGGCCACGCGTTCACGCTGCGTCGCGCCCCAGCCGGCGCGATGCAGCGAACCCGAACGCCTGCTTACGGCGATGTCACGCATCGCCACCCACTTCCTTGCTACGGATACGCTCCATGAATGCCACCTTTTCAGCCAGGGCCCTGATACGCAAATCGATCGGGCACGACTGCATCGCATCTCATCAATCCACTCCCTTCATCCGTCACACCAGGTCCACCTGTTCTGCGATGGCCTGCGCGTTGCTGCTTGCCGCTTGCGGCGGCGGTGAAGACGCCCCGGTGGCAGCCCCGGACACGCCACCCACCACACAATCGCCCCCCGCCACCTCGGTGCAGCTGGCGGACCAGCCTTACACTGGAAGCGACACGTTTGCTCTTGACGCAACAGGCACGGCCAACGATCTGACCGAGATTACCGCTGTCACACATCACACGATGACGATCAACGGTGTGACGCTGCAATACACCGCAACGGTTGGCAACCTGTTGATCCGCGAATCGGGGTCCAACAAGCCGCTCGCCAAGATCTCGTATGTTGCATTCTCCAAAGATGAAGCGCCCGCCCTGCAGCGGCCCATTACCTTTCTCTTTGGCGATGGAATCGGTGGATCGTCCGCCAACCTGATGCTCAATGCGTTTGGTCCGCGCAAGTTGGCCTCGCCAACGGATACGGCACTGGCCGATAACGAGGCGACGCTGCTCGCGCAATCCGATCTGGTGTTCGTCAACCCGGTTGGCACCGGCTACTCGATGGCCTTCAGTGGCAAGACCAATGCAGATTTCTGGAACTGGGATCAAGGCGCCAGCGCCGACGCCAAGTTCATCTTCCGCTACCTGGATGTCAACAATCGCGTGGCATCGCCCAAGTTCTTGCTGGGCGACGGCAACGGCGCCATGCGAGCCGCGCTCGTCAACTTCTCGCTGAAGGATCTGCACGGCATCGCAGTCAATGGCGTTGGGCTGATCTCGCCCCAGTGGAACTCAGATGTCTCGGCGCATCGGACTGTCTCGGCAGACCAGCGCTATATTTTCCCCGCAGGCCAAGCGCTGCTGCCGACCATCGCGATGACTGCGCGCCGGCACGGCAAATCCGCCGGCAGGGAAGTCGTCAAATCTGAGGCGGTATTCCGCCAGGATCTGCGCACGTTCTCCGAAGGCCAATACGCGAAATTCTGGTCGCTCAGCCGGGATACGAAACTTGCCGCCGATGCCTCCGCAGCATGGTCGCAACTTTCCACGCGGGTCGCCAATTACACCGGGGGCACGGTCCCGCAGACCGCACAGGATTTTCTGGACACCTTTGGCACCGCAGCCTTGATATCGAAGAACCTGCTCGGCAACGCAAACCAGTTGCTTGGCATGCGGAACACGCGCACCGTTCTCGCCGCCGGCCAGGCCGAAGCCGCCGTCACCGTAAGCAAGGATGCGGTCAACAACTATCTGCGCAAGGAATTGCAGTTCAACGTCGGCTCAGACTTTGTAGTCGACAACTCCGATATGGCGCGCGCCAGCTGGGTTGATACCGTCACCAGGCCTGACCTGCCATTCAAACCCACCAAGACAGATACGTCTGGTTATCACCTGTTGGCGGGCATCCTGCTGAACCACGACCTCAAGGTCATCACCATCGACGGCTACTACGATGCGGTATCGCCCTTCTACACAACCAGCCTGATGTTCGATGCCTTCCAACTGGAGCCGGACGAGCGACGCGGTGTGCAGCAGCACGTCATGGAGGCGGGCCACTCGCCGCACCTCGATCCCACACTGCGCACGGAGGTCGTCGGCAAGCTCGGGGCGTTCTATTCCAGCACGCTGAAGGCCATGGGACTGCTTTAACGGGAAACAGGACCGCCGGGGCATCATGCGCCCCGGCAGCCGCAGAAGCATTGCGTGCTGCCGGCGTTCCCCTTGCGGGCAGGGCGTCACGAATCGTCAGTCTCTGCGCGAGTCGAATCGACTTCACCATGGTCCTTCCGTCACCGGCTTTTCGGTGGCAGCGTCTAACGGCCCATCCAACATGGCTGGACGAACCGCCAGCGGCGGCTCTTTTTCGTCTGGGCGCAAACGCCTGTTGCTTCTCCACCTTCTGCTTATCAAAAGGCCTCGATGTTGCCGCTGGCGTGCACAGTATCCCTAAGCCCAGCCTGCAATTAGCACGGGTGCGCAGGTCAGCCTGTGCATTCCGCCGATCTGCGCTGGCTCGTTGGTGCCGGGCAGTGCCAACCACTTCGAAGGCAAGACCGACAGCACCTATGCCTCGGTGGTCCAGCAAAGTTGCATTGCAGCCGGGGCCGGTGGCTACAACGTCAACGTGAAGGGCGCGGGACGAACTTAATCAACGCAATCGCCTGGCGCCATACGGCAGCATCGAGTGGATTTACGGCAGGCGCGTGTTGTCTTGATGCGACGTGGCACGGCGCCGCCTCCCCACCCATGTACTGATAGCTGTTCAATTGCGTTCGATAAACGCAAGCCATATCAAAACAAGAAAAAATGAAAACCGAACTCCAAAGCAAACGGCGCCTGCTCACCCTTGCAGGTCTGGCACTACTCACCCCTGGCTGTGCGCGGATCGCCCGCTATCAGGCCTATCAGAAAGTCAAAGAGGAAAGAAATAGCCGGGACTTGACGCTGCTGCGCAGCCTCAAAACCGTGACGGTTCTCGCGCCCAAGACGGACAAGGACGTCGGCTTTGCTGTCCTGCCCTCAACCTTCGCGACGAAAGAACATATGGAATCGATATGGGCCAACAAGCCTGGCTACATAAAGGCAATCTACGCATCAATGACCAACCAGACGCTCTCGGCGGAATTCTCGGACGCCGTGGCCCGCCGACTGGAAAACCTTGGGTATACGGTGAAGCAAGTCTTCAGTGATGAGCTGATGAACGACAGTCAGACGATCAGCGAGGCGCCCTTCGATACCGATTTCACGTATGCAGTTACGGCGCCGCAGCTAGCGATCGTTGCTGAACCCATCACCCTGGGGCCGGATCATTACTTCCTCACATTGGGGGTCGACAGTACCGTTGCTCACGCACGGCAGGTACTTTCTTTAGGCATGAGAGGCAGGTATGGCCGGAACTACTACCTATTCACGGAGCAATGGGATTACCCTGCGGCAGTTCGAAACCTACTGACCAAATACATGGATGAGATGGTTGATCGGCTCTTTTCCCCGATCGAACCCGCGTAATGCCCCTCGGTCGTCTATGAACGCCTCAACAACGCACATCCGGTCGCAGCACCTTGAAACGGAATCGTTGCTCAGCCAGAGCTTCTGCGTCGTGGACGAGGAGAACGGCACCGCCTCCATGAAGATCAAGTTCGTCACCGATCTCCATGCGCGCTAGCCACAAGTACGTCGTACATGGACGGGGCCGAGGCAGGTGGGCTTTGCTTGTATCAAGTTCCAGTAGAAAACGTCTTGCGCCCACGGTCGCACGAGTGCATGCCGAGCCCACATATCCAACCCAATCTTTAGCATGCGCGGCCCGCGGCCAAGTGCATGCCGCCGTCAGCCAAGCGCGCTACCATCGGCGTTCTTTTCACCCTCTCCCCAATTCCACCATGTCCGATATCCAACGCCTCCACACCAACGCCCGCATGAGCCAGATCGTCATCGCCAACGGCGTCGTGCATCTGGCAGGCCAAGTGCCCGACATCGATTTCAAGTCGATCACCGAGCAGACCAACAACATCCTCACCCGCATCGACAAGCTGCTGGCTGAAGCCGGTGTCGACAAGACGCGCCTGCTGACCGCCAACATCTGGCTGACCGACGCCAAGCACTTTGCCGAGCTGAACACCGCCTGGGAAGCCTGGGTGCCGGCCGGCCACGCGCCTACGCGCGCCTGCGTGCAGTCGGGCCTGATGCGCCCGGGCATTGACGTTGAGATCGCCGTGACGGCGCTGGCCAAGGGCTGAGGCTCCCATGCGCTTTGACACCCTCGTGCTGGGCGCCGGCATTGTCGGCGTGTCGGTGGCCGTGCATCTGCAGCAGCGCGGGCGCGCTGTCGCGCTGGTGGACCGCAAGGCACCGGGCAATGAAACCTCGTTCGGCAACGCGGGGCTGATCCAGCGCGAGGGCGTCTATCCGTATGCGTTCCCGCGTGACCTGCCGACGTTGCTGCGTTACGCGAGCAATACGTCGGCCGATGTGCACTACCACCTGGGCGACCTACCCGGCCTGCTGCCCTTCCTGTGGCAGTACTGGCGCAACTCGCACCCGGCGCGGCACGCGGCCATTGCGCGGGCGTATGCGCCGCTCATCGCGCACAGCGTGACGGAACATCGCGCACTGGCGCAGGCGGCCGGCGCCAACGCGTTGATCCGCCCGATCGGCTGGATCAAGGTATTCCGCAACGCCGCCACGCAGGACGAAGAAACACGCGCCGTGGAGCGCTGGCACCGTGAATACGGCGTCGGCTACGAAGCCCTTGACCCCGCGCGCCTGCGGGCGGCCGAACCGCATCTGGACCCCTCGCTGCTGGGCGGGCTGCGCTATACAGATTCCGATGCCGTGAGCGACCCCAACGCGCTGGTGACGGCATATGCGAAATACTTCGAGCAAATCGGCGGCTGCCTGTTCGAAGGCGATGCCAAGACGCTGACAAGCAACGCTCCGTGGCTGGTGCAAACCGCGCAGGGTGAGATTCGCGCCGACAACGTCGTCGTGGCGTTGGGCCCGTGGGCGGACGTGATCACCCCACGTCTGGGCTACCGGCTGCCGCTGGCCGTCAAGCGTGGTTACCACATGCACTACGCCCCTGCGCCGGGCATGCGGTTGAACCACCCCGTGCTCGATGCCGACGGCGGCTACGTGCTCGCACCGATGGCACGCGGCATCCGCCTGACCACCGGCGCCGAACTCGCGCACCGTGACGCGCCAAAGACGCCCGTGCAGTTGAACGCCGTCGAGCCCGTCGCGCGCAAGTTGTTTCCGCTGGCCGAACGCATCGACGCCGAACCGTGGATGGGCGCCCGCCCCTGCACGCCCGACATGCTGCCGATCATCGGGCCCGCACCACGCCATGCCGGCATGTGGTTCGCCTTCGGCCACGCGCACCACGGCCTGACGCTGGGCCCGATCACCGGGCGATTGATTGCTGAAATGATGGCGGGCGAGACCCCCGTCGTGGATGTTCACCCGTTCCGCGCTCAGCGGTTCTGGGAAGCCGCTACGTCACCCCACCCTGGCACGAGTACTTGATCGAAAGCAGGCCGTCCAGCCCGCACCACGGCCGGCATACCCCTCTTCGCACTCACCCGCTCTGTCCTGCTTATGCATTATTCTTCCCCCCCTTCAACAACCTCACACCTTTTCAAATCCACCATCGCCATGAAACGCTTGCTGCTGACTGCGCTGTGCCTGTCGAGTGCTACCGCCTTCGCCAACGATCAGGTTCTGCTGGAAACCCCGATCACGTACCTGCCCGAGGCCGGCGTGGTGCAATCGGTCAAAGACGAATGCCAGATCGAAAGCATGCTGGCGCGCCGCGTAGGCGATGTGCTGCGCAAGATCGAGAAGACCGACAACGTGACTATTGCCGCAGGCACCAGCGCGGGCGAGGCAAAGGTGCTGCGCCTGCAGATCTCGCACGTATTGGGGGTTGGCGGCGGCGCATGGACGGGGCCCAAGGCCATCACGGTGGTGGCCTCGTTGGTTGACGGTGGCAAGGTCGTACGCCAGACCAAGATCAACCGCTGGACGCTGGGCGGCTTGTGGGGCGGGTTCAAGGGCACCTGCTCGATCCTGGAGCGCAGCGCAATTGCCATCGGCAAAGACCTGGGCCGTTGGGTGCGCAACCCATCCTATGTCATCAAGAACGAAGACCCGCCTGCGGAAGCCGCCTCCGCTCCGGCTGCTGAAACAACGGCCGACACGAAGGAACAATAAGCGCATAACCGAGGCGCGCGGCAGACCACAGCGTTACGCCGCCGCCACGGCATCCAGCGGATACACCGGCCGCTGCACCTTCGCGAACGGGAAGCGCGCGTAGTCCGAACTGGTCACGCCGCCGCCGTCGCACTCCACCACGGCTTTTGCCATCGGCACGAATACCGGCCGGCAATACATGCGCGACTTCAGTAGCACGAAACGCGCCGCATGTGGGTCTACGCCAATTTGCGTGAAGATGCCGACGTCCCAATGCTCTTGCGGCGTCTCGGTCACGACCACCTGTGCCGCGCCAATGTCGAGCAATACCGTGCGCCCCATACGGATGCGCTGGCCAGTGTAGGTCGGGCCGGTGATGACGTACTCGCCATTGCTGATGGCAGCGACCTTGCCCGTCAGCGCACGCGACACTGGATACACGCCCAACTGCACAAGCGGCACCTTGTCGCCCACCGGCAGCGTGACAGTGGCACCCACGCCCGCGTCGATCATTGCGGCGACGGCCTCGGGGTCGCATACGGGGCCGACGGCAATGCCCGTTAACCCTTGCCTCAAGGCTTCGTGCAGGACGTGCATGTCGTCGCATGTGCCGCCCGACATGCAGTTGTCGCCGTGGTCGAGCAACAGTACCGGGCCGCTGCCGGGGCCGTTCGCCAGCTTGGCGGCACGCGCAATCGAATCGGCTAGCGGTTCGGAGCGATAGACGAAGCCTTCGCGGCCGGCCCAGATCGCATCGGCGATGCGCTGCGCGGCGGCATCGGCGGCTTGGGCATCGCCATTGCCGACCACCACGACCGACAGGCACGGCGCGGCAATATCCGCCAGCCCGAAGCCTGCGAGAATCGACACGGCCAGCATGCCGTCGGCCTCCGCCTGCTTCGCCAGCGCCACTGCACGGTGCATCGCACCCTCGTCGGTCCGGCTGCGCAGCGTGTGCGTAACCATCGGCAAACGGCGCCACGCGAGCACGGGGTTCGCGCGTCCGGCCAGCTTGTCAAACAACAGGCGGCCTGCGTGTGCGCCCGTCTCGTACATGTCGACATGCGGATACGTCTTGAAGCTGACCGCGATGTCCGCCAGGTCGATGAACTTCTGCGTGAGGTTGCCGTGCAAGTCCAACGCAACGGCAATCGGCACATCGGGCGCGACCGCGCGCAGGCGTTCGAGCAAGTCGCCCTCGCCGTCGTCGCTGTTCTCGGCGACCATCGCGCCGTGCAGGTCGAGCAGTAGCGCGTCGCACCCGGGCGCGGCGGCAACGATGGCGTCGCACAGCGCGGTGTAGGCCTCGGCGGCCACGCGCCCGCTGGGGTTGGCGCCGGCGATGACGGGCACGACAATCTCGGCGCCCGCCGCCTCGGCCAGGTCAATAAATGCACCGGCCGCCGTGCGCGTGCCCTTGGCGGCGCGGTAGGCATCAGCGCCGTAGTGCGGATGGAACGACGCCAGCGGCGTCGGCACTGGCGAGAACGTGTTGGTTTCGTGATTGAAGCGGGCGATCAGGATACGCATGGTTGTGCAGATCAGGGGCGACCAGCGGCTTGCAGCACGGCGTGCAGCAGCACGTTGCAGCCGGCCTCCAGATGTTCGGGACGGGCGTCTTCGATCTCGTTGTGGCTGATGCCATCCTTGCAGGGCACGAAGATCATGGCGGTGGGCGCCACGCGCGCAAGGTAGACCGCGTCATGCCCCGCCCCGCTGATAACGTCCATCTCCGACAACCCGAGCTGGCGCGCGCCGTTGCGCACTGCATTCACCAGCGTCGCGTCAAACGGCTGCGGCGGGAAGTAGACGACCTGGCGCAGCGCAATGTCGATACCGCTGCGCGCACGCAGTTCCGCCACGGCGTCATGCAGCACGGCATCCATGTCGGAGAGCACGGTATCGTCCGCCGCGCGCAGGTCGATCGTCATCGACACGCGGCCCGGAATCACGTTGCGCGAATCAGGATGCACGCTCAGGCAGCCCACGGTGGCGCGCGCATGCGGCGGACGCTCCCGCGCGATGCGGTTGACGATGCCGACCAGTTCTGCTGCCGGCAGCAACGCATCGCGGCGCAGTTCCATGGGCGTGGGGCCGGCGTGCGCTTCCATGCCGGTCAAGACCACGTCGTACCAGCGCTGGCCGAGCGCGCCCGTCACCACGCCAATCGTCTTGCCGTGCGCTTCCAGCACGGGGCCCTGCTCGATATGCGCTTCGAAATACGCGCCCACGGCGCGGCCGCCCACAGGTTCGCTGCCCGCGTAGCCAATGCTGCACAGCGCCTCGCCCACGGTCACGCCGTCACGGTCTTGCGCGGCCAGCACGGCATCCATCGCGAACTCGCCAATGAACGCGCCCGAGCCCATCATCACCGGCACGAAGCGCGAGCCCTCTTCGTTCGTCCACACGGCCACTTCGATGGGCGCCTCGGTTTCGATGCCCGCATCGTTGAGCGTGCGCACGACCTCGATGCCCGCGAACACGCCGTAGTTGCCGTCGAACTTGCCGCCGGTGGGCTGCGTGTCGATATGGCTGCCGGTCATCACGGGCGGCAGCGCGTTGTTGCGGCCGGGGCGGCGCGCAAACAGGTTGCCGATGGCGTCTACGCGCACGGTGCAGCCGGCAGCCTCGGCCTGCGCGACGAAGAAGTCGCGGCCCTGGCGGTCGAGATCGGTCAATGCGAGGCGCCGCACGCCGCCCTTGGGCGTAGCACCGATGCGCGCCTGCTGCATGAGCGTGTCCCACAGGCGCGCGCCGTTGATTTGGAGTCGGGTATCTGTCGTCATGTTGTCTCTTCTGGTCAGGCGGCCAGGCCAACGCCGAGATAGCGGTCCTTGATGGCGTCGTCGGCGCGGAAAGCGTCATTGGTGCCGGTGTAGACCACGCGGCCCTGTTCGATGATCACGTGGCGGTCGGCCAGTTGCGTGCAGACTTCCAGGTTCTGTTCGACCAGCAGGATGGACACGCCCGCCTGCTTGATCGCCTTCAACTGCGCGACGATCTCTTCCACGATGACGGGCGCCAGCCCCTCCACCGGCTCGTCGAGCATCAGCAGGCGCGGGTGGTTCATCAGCGCGCGGCCGATGGCCAGCATCTGCTGCTCGCCGCCGGAGAGGTTGGCGCCGCCGTTGCGCCGCCGCTCGTGCAGACGCGGGAAGATGCGGTAGATGTCGGCCAACTGCCAGGGCGAATCACGCCGCGCGCCGAGCTTCAGGTTCTCTTCCACCGTCAGCAGCTTGAAGATGCCGCGATGCTCCGGCACCAGGCACAGCCCCTGCGCGGCAATGCGATGCGGCGGTTGCCCAGCGATCTCTTTGCCGCGAAAGCGCACATGCCCGCCGCGCGGCGTAACCACGCCCGCGATCGCCTTGAGCGTGGTCGACTTGCCCGCGCCATTGCGGCCGAGCAGCGTCACCAGTTCGCCCTCGCCCACCGCGAGCGCCACGCCCTGCAGCACGTGGCTCTTGCCGTAATAGCCGTGCAGGTCTTCAACGTCGAGGATCACCGTCGTTGTCACTTCTGGCCTCCCGTGATCATGTTGCCGAGGTAGGCGGCACGCACGCGCGAGTCTGCGCGCACTGCATCGGGCGTGCCCTCCATCAGCACCTTGCCCTGCTGCATGACGGTGATGGTGTCGGAGATGTCCATCACGATGTCCATGTTGTGCTCAATCAGTACGACGGTGTGGTCGTGCGCCAAGCCACGGATAAGCGCCTTCATGGCCGGCAGGTCGTCCACGCCCATGCCGGAAGTCGGCTCGTCGAGGAAGATGGCGCGCGGGTTGGCGGCCAGCGCCATGCCCACTTCCAGCCGGCGTTGCTGGCCGTGCGAGAGCGCGGCGGCGGGCGTATCGGCCAGGCGCGGCAGTTCGAGCCGATCAAGCACGCGGCCGACCGTATCGGTGCAGGCCAGATCGCCGTGCGGCAGGCGCCAGCCGTGCATTGCGCGGCGCGGCGTGGTGCCGAGCGCCGCAAGGCGCAGGTTCTCGCGCACGGACAGGCTCGGGAACAGGCTCGTCACCTGGAACGAACGTGCAATGCCGCGCTGCACGCGCTGGTAGTCGGCCTCACGCGTCACGTCATGGCCGTCGAAGACAATGCTGCCACCAGTGACCATGCGCGTGCCCGTGAGCATGTGGAACAACGTGGTCTTGCCCGCGCCATTGGGGCCGATGACGGAGTGCACCGTGCCGGGCATCACGCACAAATCCACGCCGCCCAGCGCGGTGAACTTGCCGTATTGCTTGACGATGCCCGTGGCTTGCAGGATGGGCGTGGTGCTCATGCGCGTTCCTCCTGAACAGCCGGTGCGGTGCGTGCCGTGCGCAAGCGTTGCCACAGCTTCTGCCCGAGTCCGAACAGCCCGCGCTGCATGAACAGGCTCACCGCAATCAACAGGAAACCGAGCAGCATCAGCCAGCGCGGCCACAACGTGGAAAGCCAATCCGACAGCAGCACATAGAACGCCGCGCCCAGCACCGAGGCAAACACATTGCCCGTGCCACCGATGACGGTCATCACCAGGATCATTTCGCTGACGTGGTAGTCGATGTTGGCCAGCGGCGCGATGCCCGTGAGCATGGCGTGCAGCGCGCCGGCCAACCCGGTGACCGCACCGGAGATGACGAACGCTAGCAGCTTGAATGCACGCACGTTGTAACCCACGGCGAGCGCACGTTCCTCGTTGTCGCGAATCGCCAGCAGCGTGCGGCCGAATACCGATTCGGTCACGCGCTGCACGAGGAAGAACACCACCAGGAACAGCGCCGCGACGAACGCGTAGAACGCCCACGGCGACCCAGCAAAAGCCGGGCGCGGAATATCGAGCAGGCCGTTATCCCCGCCCGTTAGCGACGGCGTGGTGTAGGCCAGGAAGTAGAACATCTGCGAGAACGCCAGCGTGAGCATGACGAAATACGTGCCGCGCTGGCGGATGGCAAACCAGCCCACCGCCGCCGCCACGATCGCACCGACGACCACCGCCAAACCCAGCGCCGCCGGCATCGGCAAAGCCAACTGCGTGAGGCCGATGCCGACCGCATAGCTACCCAGCCCGAAGAAGATGCCCTGCCCGAACGACAGCAACCCCGTGTAGCCGAGCAGCAGGTTGCAGGCCACGACAGCCATGGCGTAGACGAGCACTTCGGTGGCTAGCGTGCCGGAGGTCAACACCAACGGCAGCAGCAACGTCACGCCCAGCGCCAGCCACCAGAAGCGGTGGCGCGAGAGTCCTTGGAATGCGGCTTGCATCATCCCCTCCCCAGCAGGCCGTGCGGGCGCAGCAGCAACACGGCCGCCATCGCCACGTAGATCATCAGCCGCGCGCCCTCGGGCCACAGCGTGCTCATCAGGCTCTGCACGATGCCCACCAGCAGGCCGCCGACCAGCGCCCCCGCAAAGCTGCCCATGCCGCCCACCACCACCACGACGAAGGCGATACCAAGTGCCTCCACACCCATGAATGGTTCCGCGCCGCGAATGGGCGCAGCCAGCACACCTGCCATTGCGGCCGTGCCTGCGCCAAGCGCAAACATCAGGCTGAACAGCCGGAACACGTTGATGCCGAGCAGCGACACCATCTCGGTCGATTCACTGCCCGCGCGCACCGCGCTGCCGAGGCGCGTGCCCTCCAGCAGCCACCACAGCGCAAGCGCCAGCACGGCGGTAAAGCCGATCACGAACAGGCGGTATTTCGGGTAGACGAAATCGCCCCACATCACCACGCCCTGCAGCGCGTCGGGCGGCGGCACATCCACACCCAGCGGCCCCCATGCAACGATGATCAGCTCCTGCACCGCCAGCGCCAGCCCCACCGTGATGAGGATGTGGAACTCGTGCGCCTGCGCATACACGTGGCGCAGCAGCACCTTCTCCGTCACCCAGGCCAGCGCGCCAATGACAATGGGCGCGAGCACGAGCGCCAGCCAAAAGTTCATGCCCAGTTGCAGGGCCTCGAAGCAGAGATACGCACCCAGCGCATAGAACGCGCCGTGAGCGAAATTAACGAAGCGCAACAGCCCGAAGATGATCGACAGCCCCACTGCCAGCAGGAAGTAGAGCATGCCGATCCCCACGCCGTTGACGACCTGGAGCAGGTAGACGTTCATTGCGTTGACCGAAATGGCACTCAGGAAGACAAGCGCCCGCGCTTCAGCAATTGAAGCCGGGCGAGCGGCAGATCAGACCCTCAGGCCAGCTTGCACTGCGTCTGTTCAACCGGCAGGAACGCCTTGCCAACCGACACCACCTCGGCAAAGTCGTCCTTGTCCTTCATGCGGTTCTTGGGCTTGCCCTTGAGCAGGTAGTAGTTCTTGAGCACCTGATGGTCGGCCGCGCGAATTTCTTCGGGGCCCGTCAGGCCGTCGTACTTCATGCCCTGCAGCGCGGCAATCACGGCCTTCGGGTCGGCGCTGCCTGCCTTGACCATCGCGTCGAGCAGGATCTTGGTGCAGGTGTAAGAGCCCGCCAGGCTGTAGTTCGGGTTCATCTTCAACGCAGCCTGCGTGCGCTTGACGAGATCGCGGTTGGCGGGCGTATCCACGTCGTGCCAGTACTGCGCGCCGAAGTACACGCCGTCGCACAGGTCCGCCCCCAGCGATTCGAACTGCTCCAGGCCCGACGCCCACGCCACCAGGATCGTCGTGTTCTTCTTCATGCCAAAGCTCACCGCCTGGCGCAGCGTGTCGGACGATTGCGAGCCGAAGTTGAGAATCAGCAGCACGTCGGGCTTGGCGGCCATCGCGTTGGTCAGGTAGCCGCTGAATTCCTTCTCGGTGAGCGCGTGATAGCTGTTGCCCACATGCTCGATGCCCTTTTCCTTGAAGATGTTCTTGGCCGCTGAGAGCAGCCCGTCGCCAAACACGTACTGCGGCGTGATGGTGTACCAGCGCTTGGCCTTCGGCAGGGATTCGATCAGCGGGCGCACAGTGCGCTCGATGGCGCCGTAGGTCGGCACCGACCAACGGAACGTGGCGCGGTTGCAGTCCTTGCCGGTAATCTCATCCGCCCCGGCGGTGGTGATGAACACGCCGCCAAATTTCTCCGCCTCTTTTCCCATCGCCAGCGATTCGGAAGAGAGGATGCCGCCCGCGAAGTAGCGCGCGCTCTTCTGCTGCGCGAGTTCCTGCACCTTGCGCACGGCCGTGGCCGGCTTGCCCTCGGTGTCGAGCACGCTGTAAGCCAGCGGGCGGCCGAGCACCTTGCCGTACTGCTCCACGGCCAGCTTCATGCCCAAGTCGGCAAATTTGCCATTGGCGGCAAAGGCGCCGGACATCGGCACCGGGCAGCCCAGTTCGATGGCATCGGCAGCAAACGCGGAACGGGCCTGCAGCAGCGACGCGGGCACGGCGGACAGCGCCGCCAGTTTGAGCAAGTCTCGACGATTCAAAGCGCACTCCTTGGGTTCGTGTGTGGGACAGAACAAGCGCTTGGAGCCACCGTAGCGGCGCCTCCTCCTGGCCTTCACCGGCGAGGTTTTCGCCGACCGTCGAGTCGAGCAAGAACCGGACCAGTTTCTTATATTTGTTATGATAAATAGGCGAAATCATCATAGAAGTCGCATCGGCGCCGCGTCAACGACGGAGGCGTCGGTGTTTACGCCAAGGTGCGCAAGGTTGCGGTCGCGCATGAGGATGTAGAAAAGCAGTGCGCACGCACGCTCAGTGGGCATGCATGCACCAGCCGGATGCGCTGCCGGCCGAAGCCCCGCAGTTAGAATGCGCGCAACAAGGAACGGACATCCATGGCCACACTCGGAGCAGGCAAGACGGCGTCGATCGGCATCCGCAAGCAGAAGCGCGCCGACCTCGTTGCCGAAGAACTCAAGCGGCTGATCACGCAGCGCAACCTCAAGCCGGGCGACAAGCTCCCGCAGGAGATCAAGCTGCAGGAGACCTTTGGCGTGAGCAAGGGCACCATCCGCGAGGCGCTGAAATCGTTGGAGGTGCAGGGGCTGGTGAGCGTGAGCACGGGCCCGGCCGGCGGCGGCACGATCGTCGAGGTGCCGCTGGACCGCACGTTCCAGCTCATGCAGAACTACCTGTTCTTCAAGGACATCGGCATTGCGGACGTCTACACCGTGCGCCGCTTGCTGGAGCCAGAACTCGCCGCCGGCGCGGTGCCGCACCTCACGGACGACGACTTCCACGCGCTCGAGCACACCATCGACCTGTGCGACCCTGCATCAGCCAAGGCCGCCGCGCCGCTGGACCAGCGCCAGGAAGACCTGAGCTTTCACGACATCCTGGCCGCAGCCAATCCCAACCCGATGCTGCGGTTCTGCTGCGAGCTGATCAACGAAATGATTCGGCAGCTTGTGGTGTTCGGCAACGAGACCTCGCCCAAGGACCACGCCAAGTTCGGCGCATCCAACGTCAAGTTCCACCGGCAGATTCTGGACGCGGCCCGCGCGCGCGACGCTGAGCGCGTTCGCGAACTCATGAGCACGCACATGGAAGACTGCACGCACCACGTCACGCGCATGAAGGGCCGCGTGCACGGCCGTCTCGTACTCGATTCGGAGATGCCGCGCCGCAGCCGCCCGCTCATCGACGAGCACGGCAACGGCAACGGCAACGGCAACGGCAACGAAGAGGCATGACGATTCCGTCAATCGGCGTCACCGGATTTCCTCATTCGCGAGGGTATGCCTTGAAGGAAAGGAATGCACCAAGCAGGAAAATAATGATTGCCGCGGCGGCCATCACACCGGTGGCCTGAACAGCTCGCATCGCCATCCGAACAGCGCTGCGATCATCTTTGAGGTTTCCATCGTTGGCCTCCTGCACAACGATCCTTCGCACGACCCTTCGCCGTACGGCAAGCCGGTGCGATTGCCTGGTTGGTTGCTGCTGGCCAAACCGATAAATCCGTCGTCCGTTACCGCCAGGCTCAGCGCTGCCACGCGATCAGCGCGGATTCCGCAGGAAGGAACGCGTTGTCATGCCAGGCACGTACCCGCGGCGTGTAGTGATCCGCCGGACGCAATGCTGGAAGCGAGGCGGAGAAGATGTACCCTTCGATCGCGCCCGCGATCGGTCCGCCGGACGCCATGGGGATACATTCGGCAGGCAGGTCTCCGCTGGCGGCGGCATACAACTCGACCTTCACAGAATCAGGCGCAATCTCGCCCAGGTACACGGGAACGCAGATGCTCCACTGGTCACCCTCGCGTTTCGTCTCAACGGCTCCGAAATGCACTTGATGCCATTCGGTGGCAAGCGCGAGGTCCCACGCATGCAATGCGCGCGCCAAGCATGCCCCGCCTTCGCTCCGCTGCCGATACGTGTGAACGGCAGGTTGATAGAAGCGCGCCAGATACTCGACAAACATCCGATTCGCGCTGTATCTGGGCGCCAGGTGCGCCATGCTGCCGCGCACGCGCTGCAACCAGCTACGCGGAACGCCGAGCGCATCGCGCTCGTAAAATGCTGGCACGACTTCCTCTTCGAGCAGTTGGTACAAATGTTGGGCATCGGCTTCGTCGCTGCATTCTTCCTGGCCGCCGATCGCCCATCCGTATGCCGGTTGGTAAGCCTCGGCCCACCAGCCGTCCAGTTTTGACACGTTAAGCCCGCCGTTGCATAGCGTCTTCATGCCACTCGTGCCACACGCTTCCCAAAGCCTGCGCGGCGTGTTGATCCATATATCCACACCTTGCACCAACTGCTGCGCCAGCGTCATGTCGTAGTCTTCCAGCAGCACCACGTGCCTGCGGAGTTCCGGGCGGTGCGTGAATTCAAACCACTCCTGGATCAACGCCTTGCCCTCCTCGTCCTGTGGGTGTGCTTTGCCGGCGATGATCAATTGCATGGGACGTTGCGCATCGGTCAGCAGACGTGCCAGACGCGCCCGGTCGGTCAGCAGCAGATTCGGCCGCTTATATGCGGCGAAACGGCGTGCCATCCCAAGCGTCAGGATATTGGGGTCGAGAACTTGCGCCGCTTCCGACACCTCCTGCACCGAGGCGCCACGCTGGCCCAGCTGCCACGCCAGGCGTTCTCGGGCATGGCGCACCAGGTCGTGACGCTGCTTGGCGGCCAGTGTCCACAAGGCCTCGTCGGAGCAGGCGGATATGGGCTCGGTGAATTCGTCAGTTGCGCCAAGCCAACGGTCCTTGCCGCACGCACAAGTCCAGAAATCATCCGACCATACCGAGTCCCACGACGGCACGTGTACGCCATTTGTGACATGGCGCACAGGCACCTCCTCCAGCGGCCAGCGCGGATACAACTCACTGAACAGGCGTCGACTGACCTCTCCATGCAGGCGGCTGACGGCACTGGCCTGTGCACAGCCGCGCAGCGCCAGATACGTCGTGTTGAATGGTTCCCGATCGTCCAAGGGATTCCGTCGACCCAGCGCGAGAAATTCGCGCAGCGAAAGGTCAAATGCCTTGAAATATTCACGGCCGTAGCTATAGATCAGCGATGGCGGGAAAGCGTCGAATCCGGCTGGCACCGGCGTGTGTGTGGTGAAGACATTGCCGGCCCGCGTGGCCCACAGGGCCTCGCGAAATGATGTTCCGGTGCGACCCATGAATCGTCGGGCACGCTCCAGCACGAGCAGCGCCGCATGGCCCTCGTTGAGATGGCATACCTCGACATCGATGCCGAGCGCCTCGAGCATTGTCCAGCCGCCGATGCCCAGCACGATTTCCTGAAGCAGGCGCATTTCCGCGCTGCCGCCGTAGAGCTTGGCGGTAATGCCGCGATCGGCGGCACCGTTGCGCACGTCATTGCTGTCCAACAAGTACAGACGCGTACGCCCAAGGTTGGCCTGCCAGATCCGCAGATACAGATTGCGCCCGGGCAACGCCAATGCGATCTTCTGCCACGCGCCGTCCTGGCCGATCACGGGTTGTATCGGCAAATTGGTCGGATCGTTATACGGATAGGCTTCGCGCTGCACCCCGGCGGCATCGATGATCTGGCGAAAATAGCCCTCCTGATAAAGCAGGCCAACGCCGATCACCGGCGCATCGAGGTCGCTCGCGGTCTTGAGGTAGTCACCTGCCAGCACGCCCAACCCGCCCGCGTAAAGCGGAAGCGCCTCGCTCAGGCCAAACTCCATGCTGAAGTACGCGATCATTCGTGGGCTGTCGGCGGTTCTCCTTTTTGAAAACCAGCCGGGGTCGCCAAGATAGCGGGCACGATTCTCGACGGCGCGCTCCAGCTCTTCCAGGAAGGCACCGTTCTGTCCGAGCTCGTCAAGACGGTCCTGCGGCACGTTCTGCAGGATGACCCACGGATTGTGACTGCGCTCCCACAGCTCCGGGTCGACGCTTCTCCATAGCGCATCCAGTGCGTGGTTCCAGGTCCAGCGCAAATCCAGAGCCAGCTCGGTCAACGCCGAGAGACGTTCTGGCAAGACGCGCGGCAGAAACGCATACACGAAGACACCCTCAACACAATTAGCTGGCCGGCGGCTGGTCAGCCATCGGCGCCTGCGGTTCGGCCGAAACCTCGTCGTTCTCCTCAGGCCCAGACGACGGAACTTGCACGGGCATCGAAGCACGCTTGCCTGTCAGTTCCGTATAGATACGCGCGTAGGCCCTGGCCGAGCACGCCCAGCCGAAGTCCACAGACATGGCTCGCTTTCGCAACCGCGACCAGTTCCTGGGGCGCGTCTCATACAAGTTCAGGCAGCGCGAGAGCGCGGCTTCCATGGCTTCGCTGGTGGCCGCGTCGAATACAAAACCGGTTGCGCTCGAGACGGGCTGATCATGCGCGTCCGCATCGAGCACGCTGTCGGCCAAGCCGCCAACCCGGCGCACGACCGGAATCGTGCCGTAGCGCATGGCGTACATCTGGGTGAGTCCGCACGGTTCAAAGCGCGACCCGTGCAGGAGTATGTCGGCGCCGGCGTGAAGGCAATGCGCACGCCCCTCGTCATAGCCGATCTGCACCGACGCGCGCCCCGGGTATCGGCGCGCAAGCGTGGTGAAGCCTTCCTCCAGCGTACGATCCCCCCGCCCATGCACGGCAAACTGGAGCCGCGGATGCGAAGTCATCATCCTAGGCAACCGCTCCAGCACGACGTCCGCCATCTTCTGCGCGGTCAGGCGGCTGATGAACACGGCGAGCGGTGCGGATGTATCGGCATTCAATGACACGCCTTTCTGCAGTTCGGCTTTACAGGATCGCTTGCCGCGCACATCGTCGCTTGAGTAATGGTGCCGCAGGTGAGGGTCGGTGCGGGGGTCCCAAAGCTCGGTATCGATTCCGTTCAGGATGCCTGTCAGGTCGCGGCCCCTGGCCTTGAACACGCCTTCCATGCCACAGCCAAACTCGGGCGAGCAAATCTCCCTCGCGTAGGTCGGACTGACCGTGGTCACCTTATCTGCATACCGGACGCCCGCCTTGAGGAAGGAAAGCCGTCCGTAGAACTCGATTCCGCTGACGCCCAGCACCCCCTGCGGCAGGCCGAGCAGCTCGGCCTGGTCGAGCGGGAAGTTGCCCTGGAATGCTGCGTTGTGCACGGTAAAGACGGTGCGAGGCCGCTTGGGCCCACTGAAGGACAGCAGGAGCGGCACCAGCCCCGTATGCCAGTCGTTCGCATGAACGATATCCGCCCGCCAGCCCGGGGTTCCCTGACCCAACGCCACTCTGGCGGCGACGTGACACAGGGTGCCAAAGCGCAGCGCATTGTCTTCCCAGTCGCGCCCTTCCACATCCTGGTACGGGGTACCGGTGCGGCCAAACAGTTCCGGACAGTCGGCCAGCCATACAGGAAGGTCTGAATCCGGCATCCATCCGGAAACCAAGCGAACACGGGTACCAGGCAGCAATTCGCCCAAGTCCGCCTCAACGTGCGGCGCAACGATACGCTCCAATGCGCTCGGATAGCCCGGCATCAGCAAGCGCACATCGGTGCCAAGACGAGAGAGTGCCTTGGGAAGTGCGCTGCACACGTCCGCCAGCCCGCCTGTCTTGGCAAGCGGAAAGACCTCGGAAGCCACAAACAGCAGCCGTATCGCGCCATCCTGGTGGGAGCTGCACTGCGAGCGCGGAGTCGCAGCAGCGATCGTTGTCTCCATAGGCTGACGCTCCATTCAAGATGGCCTGATTACCCTCTTGTCGAAATGTCATTCTGTAAGCTGGTGCGAGCAATGCGTTGATTGGGATCAAGCGGGCCATATCAACAATTCTGCGAATGCCACCGTCTTGGCGTCCTCGCCCAGCATTGCGATGGAGTCAGCCACCTTCGCCCGCGATCTGCCTCGGCAATGATCTTTATCGCCTTCTCACACGCCATCTATGATGGTCATGGCGCCGCTTGTCCGCGTTGAAGAATAGCCCGCGCGGGACCGTTTTCCGAATATGTGCCGCTCGTGTCGGAGCCGGTTGCCGTGCCGTTCAGCGGCCCACTGCAGTACGGTGTTCCACCAAAAGGGGGGCGAGCTTGCGTTCGACACATCGTGCAGCGCTCACAGCGCGTGGCATCGCTGGGGATCTGCCCGTCACAGCAACCAGCCGCGCCGACGTCAGACGCCTGCTGCAAGGCGAGCATGGCGATCCATACGCGGTGCTCGGCATGCACGCGGGCCCGGCAAAGGATCAGGTGACGGTGCGTTGCTTGCTGCCCAACGCGAGCAGCGTGGAAGTGATCGAACCCGGAAACGGAACCGTGCGCGCTGTCCTGGCACAGATCGATCCGCGCGGCTTCTTTGCAAATACGATTCACGCGCCACACGGCCGCTTCGACTACCGCTTGCGCGTGACCGACGCCGATGGCGTGCGCGAGATTCACGATCCTTATGCGTTCCCTCCGTGGCTGGGTGAACTCGACTGTCATCTGCTGGCGGAGGGCACGCACTGGAGCGCATATACGCGGCTGGGTGCACATCCCTGCACACTCAATGACGTTGAAGGTGTGAACTTCGCTGTCTGGGCACCCAACGCCCTGCGCGTGAGCGTCGTTGGCCCGTTCAACCATTGGGATGGGCGTGTGCATGTCATGCGGCAACGCATCGAGTGCGGCGTGTGGGAAATCTTCCTACCCGGCATCGGCGACAGCACGCTGTACAAATTCGAGGTGCGCACGCGCCACGGCGATCTCCTCCTCAAATCCGACCCTTATGCCTTTCAGACCGAGGTGCCGCCTGCCACCGCCTCGCGCGTGTGCGGCGGCATCCCGTTTGCCTGGACTGATGCCGATTGGATGACACGCAGGGGCCAGGCGCAGCGAACCGATGCGCCACTTGCAGTCTACGAAGTGCATCTGGATTCCTGGCGCCGCGATGCCGACGGCCGCAGCTACAGCTACGACAAACTGGCCGAAACGCTGGTGCCCTATGCCGCGGAGATGGGTTTCACCCACTTGGAGCTGCTGCCGCCTGCCGAGCACCCGTTTGCTGGCTCCTGGGGCTACCAGCCGACTGCGCTATTCGCGCCCTCCGCGCGCTGGGGCGAACCCGATGCATTTCGCCGCTTTGTTGACCGGGCTCACCAAGCGGGGCTCGGCGTCTTGCTGGATTGGGTGCCCGCGCACTTCCCCCAGGACTCGCACGGCTTGGCGCGCTTCGACGGCACCTGCCTCTACGAGCACCAGGATCGGCGCATCGGACACCATCGTGAATGGGACACCCTGGTCTACAACCTCGGGCGGCGCGAAGTGGCCAACTTCCTGATCGCCAACGCGTTGTATTGGCTGCGTGAATTCCACATCGACGGCCTGCGCACCGATGCAGTGGCCTCGATGCTCTATCTGGACTACAACCGTGCGCCGGGGCAATGGCTGCCCAACGCTTTGGGTGGCAACGAAAACCTCGATGCCATCGCGTTCCTGCGCCGCTTCAACGAACAGGTGCACACCGAGGCACCAGGCGGCGCCATCACCCTTGCCGAGGAATCCACAGCCTGGCCGCTGGTCACCCGTCCGCCTCATGTGGGCGGCCTGGGCTTCGACTACAAATGGAACATGGGATGGATGAACGACACGCTGGCTTTTATGCGACACAACCCGGTGCACCGGCGCTTCCATCACGACCAGATGACGTTTGGACTGCTCTACGCCTTCAGCGAGAATTTCGTGCTGCCGCTTTCGCACGACGAAGTCGTCCATGGCAAGCGCTCGCTGCTCAGCAAGATGCCGGGCGATCGGTGGCAGCAGCTCGCCAACCTCAGGTTGTACCTGGCGTTCCAGTACACGCAGCCGGGAAAGAAGCTCCTGTTCATGGGCGGAGAGATTGGCCAGGAGCGCGAATGGAACCACGACAGCGAACTGGACTGGGACTTGCTCAGCAATCCCGCACATGCTGGCGTGCAGCGCATGCTGCGCGACCTCAATCGGCAGTACCGCACGCTGGCCTGCCTCCATGAGAACGACTGCGAAGACCGTGGCTTCCGGTGGATCGACTGCAGCGACAGCCACCAGAGCGTGCTGGCGTGGCGACGGATCGGTAGCCACCCCGGTGATTTCGCCGTGATCGTCTGCAACTTCACACCAGTACCTCGCCTCGACTACCGCCTCGGCGTTCCGGTTGCAGGCGCGTATCGCGAGGTGTTCAACAGCGATGCCATCGAATACGGAGGCAGCGGCCTCGGCAACGCCGGTATTGCAAACAGCGCATCGATGCCGTGGCATGGCGAGCCCCATTCGCTCGCCTTGACGCTACCGCCGCTGAGCGCGCTGATCCTGCTTCCTCCAGGCTAGGCAAGTCGATGGCACCGCGCGCAATTCTCGATGCCGGAACGCCCTCGCCACTCGGGGCGCATTGGGACGGGCAAGGCATCAATTTTGCTGTGGTCTCCAAGCATGCCGAGAAGATGGAGCTGTGCTTGTTCGATGACGCAGGGCAGCACGAAACCCATCGCTTGGCGCTGCCATCACGCACTGGCGATGTCTGGCACGGCTACCTTGCCGGAGCCCGCCCAGGTTTGGTCTACGGTTACCGCGCGCACGGCCCCTATCGGCCTTCTGAAGGCCATCGCTTCAATCCGCACAAGCTGCTGCTCGATCCCTATGCCCGTGCATTGAGCGGTACCTTTGTCTGGCACGATGCGGTGTTCGGCTACCAAGCCGACGACGCCGGCGACGGTGCGCTGTCTTTCGACGCTCGCGACAGCGCACCATATGTGCCCAAATGCCGCGTCATCACGCCGCCTGAGCTTGCCCGCCGGGCGAGGCCGCCAAGGCTGCTCACTCCTTGGGCCGACACCGTGCTCTACGAACTGCACGTGCGCGGCTTCACCATGCATCACCCTGGCGTGCCATCGCAACTGCGCGGCACGATTGCCGCATTGGCCGAGCCTGCGGTCATCGCGCACCTGAAGACACTGGGCGTGACCGCCATCGAATTGCTTCCCGTCACGGCGTTCCTGAATGAGGCGCACCTGGTCAATCACGGGTTGCACAACTATTGGGGCTATAACCCGATCGCGCCACTGGCGATGCACGAACCCTACGTCGGCGAAGGTGGCGTGGCTGTGTTCGCCCGCACCATCGATCGCCTGCACGAGGCCGGTATCGAGATCATCCTCGACGTCGTTTTCGCCCATACGGCCGAAAGGGGCGCGCGCGGGCCGACACTTGCTTACCGAGGACTCGACAACAGCATCTACTATCGGCTGTTGCCCGACCGGCCAGCGCTCTACCAGGACTTCACGGGCTGCGGGAACACGCTCGACCTGTCGCAGCCGGTTGTGGTCGACCTGGTGCACGCCGCGCTGCGCTATTGGGCCTGCGAGATCGGCGTCGATGGTTTTCGTTTCGACCTTGCCCCAGCGCTCGCACGCGGGCACGACGGCGTGTTCGACCCAGAGGCGCCGCTACTGCAAGCGATTCTTGACGACCCCGATCTGCGCCAATTGAAACTCATCGCTGAACCCTGGGACTTAGGTGCGTCGGGCAATTTTCTTGGCCAGTTCCCCGCCCCGTTCGTGGAATGGAATGACCGCTACCGCGATGCCGCCCGACGCTTCTGGCGCGGCGATCACGGCATGACGGGTGAATTTGCCACACGCCTTTCCGGTTCGAGCGATCTGTTTGCTGCGAGCGGCCGATCGCCCAATGCGAGCGTCAACTTCGTCTGCGTGCATGACGGCTTCACCCTTGCAGACCTGACTGCCTATACGCACAAACACAATCAAGCCAACGGAGAGCACAACCGGGATGGCAACAATTGCAACTGGAGCAGCAACAGCGGCGTCGAGGGCAATACCGACAAAGCGGATGTCCTCGCGCATCGGCGGCGCTTGCGCCAATCCTTGTTAGGGACGCTGCTGCTTTCGCTCGGCACGCCCCTGTTGCTGGCCGGCGATGAACTGTCCCGTACCCAGCAAGGCAACAACAACGCCTACTGCCAGGACAACCCGATCAGTTGGCTGGATTGGTCAGCACTGGAAGACCCGCAGCGCGACCTCGTCGCATTCGTGCATCGGGCCGTTTCCCTTCGCCGCGGGCTGCCACGCCTGAGGGACGCCCGATTCTTCGATGGCCATCCGCTTCCTGACGCCCCCGGGCTCAAAGACATCGCCTGGCTACGCGCGGACGGCCACGAACTGACGCAGGACGACTGGAGCCACGACGCGCAGCGCGGTCTCGCCGTCCTGCTCACTGACGCTGCCACCGGTACAGATGCGGATGGCGCACGCGCGCAACTGTATCTCGCCTTGAACCCTGGCGGCCATCCGATGCATTTCCGGCTCCCTCCGCCCCACGACGGACACGATTGGATTCGCGTGCTGGACAGCGCGGCGCCCGGGTATCCGGAGGCAGCCGCATTGCATGGTGGCGGCGACACCGTTGCCGTTCCCGCCGCAGGCTTGCTCGCCCTTATGCCGTCTGGCGTGCGCGAACTCGGCGTGCCGCAGGTGTTGGCGATGCGCGCACGCAAGGCCGGCATTCTCGACGAGTACACCGATATCAGCGGCATCCGGCGGCAGGTGCCAGCACAAGCCTTGGTCAGGCTGATCAAGGCGGCCGCATGCGAGACACCACACCCGCGTCAAGCCCGAAGCGTCGCAGCATCCGAATCCGCGCCGACATGCTGGTTGCCCCCCGGCCTGGCTGAAGCACCGGGGCGCTGGGCACTCTCCGCGCAGGTCTATGGGTTACGCTCCACCCAGAGTTGGGGCATCGGCGACTTCGAGGATCTCGCGCGCCTGATCGACGTTGCCGGTCGCGCCGGCGCAGCCGGCATCCTGCTGAGCCCAGTGCACGCGCTCGCGCTATCCAGGCCTCACTGTGCCTCGCCCTATGCGCCAAGCAGCCGCCTGATGCTCAATCCCTTGCTGATCTCGGTCCAGCAGGCGGCTGGGGCCGAACCGCCGCCGGCATACCTCAGCTTCATTGGGCGAACCGACATTCGTGCCGAACTCGCGCGCCTTGAATCAGCCGCACTCGTCGACTACCCGGCCGTTGCCGCACTCAAGCTGCAGGCACTCGCGCTGCTGCACGATGCTTTCAGTCGCCTCCATCTGGGCGCGACGCCAAGCGCAGAAGGCAAGGCCTTCCTGCAGTTCCAGCGCGAAGCTGGCGCACCGCTGCACGCATATGCCCTGTTCGAAGCGCTGGATGAATGGGTCATGCAACAGCACGGCCGCCCAGTGCCGTGGGCACAATGGCCGGCAGCGTTCCGTGCGCCGGATTCCGATGCGGTCGCAGCGTTCGAAGACTCGCATCAGTCCCGCGTTGAGTTCTTTGCCTTTCTGCAATGGCAGGCCCGTCGGCAATGGCAACAGGCGGCGAGCCGGGCACGTCGCGCCGGCATGGAAATCGGCCTGATCGCCGACCTGGCCTTGGGTACGGATCTACACAGCGCCGAGGCCTGGGCGTGGCCCGGACTGCTGGCGCTGGATGCCGAGCTTGGCGCGCCGCCGGACGCCTTCGCCCCCAAGGGCCAGCGCTGGGGCGCACCGCCGTGGAAACCGCTGCGGCTTGCTGAACTTGACTACGCACCGTTCGATGCGCTGCTCGATGCGGCAATGCGCGACGCCGGCGCCATCCGCCTCGACCACGTTCTAGGGTTGATGCGCCAATTCTGGATACCGCGCGGCGAGTCCCCCGACCAGGGCGCCTACGTGGTGTACCCCTTCGACGCGCTATTGCAGCGGGTGGCGGAGGCCAGCATGCGCAATCGCTGCATGGTGATCGGCGAGGATCTTGGCAATGTCCCGCCCGGCCTGCGAGAACGCATGGCCGCAGCCCGGATATTTGGCTATCGCGTTCAATACTTTGAGCGTGGCCATGGCGGCAATTTCACTCCGCCAAGTGACTATGCACCGCTGGCGGTCGCTTCAGCCTCCACGCACGATCTGCCGACCATTACGGGCTTCCTGTCCCGCGCGGACCTGGACGAACGCCAGGCGCGCAAGCTATTCGCGTCACCTGCTCAGGCCGATGCCGCTCGCAATGAACGCAGCCAGACACTGAACGCGCTACGCACGGCGCTCGCGCCATACGGAGAAACCGGCGATGCGGCGGCACTGACTCTCGCCATGCACCGATTCCTCGCGGCCAGCGCCAGCCGGCTCGTGATCGTCCAGATTGAAGACGTGGTGGGCATGGCACGCCAGGCAAACCTGCCCGGACTGGGTGACGAGGCCCCCAACTGGCGCCAGCGCCTGCCAACGACCATCGAAGCGCTGGCGGGCGATCCGCGCATGGGCGAACTGGCTGCGATCTTTTGCCAGCGTGCCGGACCACAGGCGCGCGAGGTCTGACGAAGCAGAGAGACTACAGCCATAGCGCTGACATCCTCGTCAACGCCCCATCTTCAACTCCGTCCATGCGCGGTTCCAGGCTCGGCGCGTCTGGCTGTCGAGATCGGTCAGTTGCTCGAGCCGCTTCCGCTCTTCCGGGCCTGGGGTGATGGTGGGTTCGGACAGAAGCTCCGGGCGAATGTATGGGCGCGCAGCGCGATTGGGGTTGCCGGAGCCGAGGGTATTGGTCAACTGTGCGGCAACCTGCCCCTGCAGCATGAAGTTGATGAACTGATGCGCAAGCTCGGGATGCTTGGCGGACTTGGGCACGACAAAGCTGTCGCCAGTCATCCCGTTCCCCTCTTTCTGCAAGGAATAACCGATGGAAAACGGCCGCTTGACCCGCTTGGCGTCCATCTTGGCCTGGAAGATGTCATTCGAATAGCCCAGCACCACCCAGATATTGCCCACGGTCAACTCACGAATGTAGCTCTGGCTGTTGAACGCAGCCCAATAAGGCAAGGCGGCACGGATGGCCGCAACTGCCTCGCGCAACTGCGCTGGGTCTGTCGAATTGGCCGAATAGCCCTTGTAGCGCAACGCCTCCGCAATCACTTCGCGCGGATCATCCAGCACCGTTACCTTCCCCCGGATCTTGGCCAGGATCTTGGGATCGAACACCAGCGACCACGACGCCGCGTTCAGCCCGAGCTCACGCAGCCGCGTTTCGTTGTATCCGATGAGCGTGATGGTGAAGTCGTAGGGCAATGAATACACGTTATGCGGGTCCAGCGGCGTATCAAGGTAAGCCGGATCAATGTTGACGGCGTTGGGAATGGCCTGCTTGTTCAACGGCTGCAGCAGGCCGAGCCTCACCAGCGCCGGAATCCCGTAGTTGCTTGGCCCAATGACATCGAAACCACGCGCGCCCCCAGCCAGTTTGGCCAGTGCCTCTTCCATGGAGCCGTAATAGGTGATGTTGACCTTGCAGCGGCATTCCGTTTGGAACCGCTCCAACGTGTCCATGGATAGCGAGTTGTTCCAGTTGAACACATTCAATTCCGCATCGGCCAACGCCCATTGCATGGGGAGTGCAAGCAGCAGGCTAAGCAGCAGATTGCAATGCCATCTTCCCCGTCCGCAAAAGCCCGCCTGACCGCCTCTCCCAAAGAGATCCATCTTCATTGACCTGCCCTCCAGATATCGCGTGAGATACGAAATGCGGCAAGCGAGGCTGCACGCGTAATCAGCATCAGGATGGACGAGACAGCATTGACCTCCGGCGTGACTGCGATGCGGATCATGGAGTAGATCTGGATCGGCAGCGTCAACTGGCCCGCGCCGGCGGTGAAGAACGTCACCACAAAGTCGTCCATGGACAGGGTGAACGCCAGCAGGGCGCCAGCGATCACGCCCGGAAGAATCAGTGGCAGCACCACATGCCAGACCGCCTGCATGGGCGTGGCGCCAAGATCGCGTGCCGCGTCGATCAGGCTGTCATCCAGCCCTTCCAGGCGCGAGCGCACCACCACGGCGACAAAGCCGATGCAGAACGTGATGTGTGCCAGCATGACCGTGAGCAGGCTGAGTTCCAGATCGATGGCCGCGAAGAACAGCAGCAGTGAAACGCCCATCAACACCTCGGGCATGGCGATCGGCGCAATCACCAAGAACGTCAGGAGAGGCGGGCGGTATCGATACAGTGCGAAAGCCGCAAGGGTGCCGAGCGCACTGGCAAAGCATGCCGCGGCAATGCCGATCAGCAGAGAATTTCCCGCCGCCCGCAGCATGGCCGCATCGTTGGCCAAGACCCGATACCACGTCAGCGTGAAGCCCGTCCATTCGGCGTTCAGACGTGAGTCGTTGAAGGAATAGACCACCACGAGCACAAGCGGTGCATAGAGGAAGACATAGGCGGCGGTGCCGAACGCCCATGGCCAGCCTTGATGGGCTTTCTTCATGGCAACTTCCTCCGCGCCATCGGCATAGGGGTGGCGCCGCGTGGCATCCGCTGATGCGCGGCGAACATGCGACGGATGCCGTGCGCCACTCCGCCTCGGCGTGGGCGGGCAGCCAGCGAAACCAAGCCCATGATCACCAGCACCGCACCCACCAACGTCAGCGAAAGTGCGGAGCCCAGCGGCCAATCCCGGCTATCGAGAAATTGTTGCTTGATCAGGTTGCCGATCATGATCGCTCGCGTGCCGCCGACCAATTCCGGGACTGCGAACATCCCGATGCAAGGAATGAATACCAGCGCCGCGCCGGCCCATACGCCGGGCAGCGATAGCGGCCAGGTCACCCGCCAGAACCGCTGCCAGGCATTGGCACCGAGATCACGCGCGGCATCCAGCAACAGAGGGTCATGCTTTTCCAGGTTGGCGTAAAGCGGAAGCACCATGAACGGCAGATGCACATACACCAACACAACGATCACCGCCGCAGGCGTGAAGAGCACCTGAATCGGCTGCGCTCCCAGCCACATCAAAAGCCCGTTGAGGCCACGCATGACGTAGCCACGCGGACTCAGGATGATCATCCATGCATAGATGCGCACCAGAAAATTGGACCAGAACGGCAGGATGACCAGAAGCAGCAAAAGATTCCGCCGTTGTTCCACGCTCTTGGCAATCACCCATGCCAGCGGATAGGCAGCCAGCAAGCAGATCAGGGTCGTCAGCGCCGCATAGCCGGCGGACTTCAGGAACAGCCAGGCATAGATGGGGCTACTGAAGAGGGTCTCGACATTGTCGAGCGTGAACAACGCCTGCCACTGGCCCTGGCGCGCGGCTTCGGTGAGCGTGACGCGCCCACCCTCGGTCGAGAAGAATGGCACCAGACCTCCGCTTTCCCCGGGCAGACGAAAGGCTGCCGCCAGCATGATGGCGGTCGGCAACGCAAACAGGGCGAGCAGATACAGCACGGGCACACCCCATGCCAGGTACCGCATCAACCCGTCCGCGTGCGGTTTCATGGCGATCCGCAATCCATCAGTGGCACAGGAACACCCCAGATGCCGCAGGCCAGCTCAACTCGACCGGATCGCCTTGCCGGAATTGGCTGGCCTCGTCCAATACCGCGTTGGCGATCAAGGCCTGCAGGCGTAGGCCGCTGGTGAGTTCAACCGTATACAGCGTGACGTCGCCCTGATAGAGCCGACCGCGAATCGTCCCCCCCATGATGGCCTCGCCCTTGCTTCTTGCGTCCGTGCTGGTTTGCGCCGGTTCGACATGCCGCAGGAGGATTTGCTCCGGACGAATCGCAAGCGTTCCGCGGCTGCCGGCCGTCACGGCTTCGGTTGCCGGAACACGCGTCAAGCCGATACCGTCGACGCTGACGTGCGCAAATCCGTCGACATTGGCTTGCACCGTCCCTTCCAACAAGTTGCAGGCGCCAATAAAACCAGCAACGAAGCGCGACGCCGGGTGGCTATACAGTGCCTCGGGCGTGCCAACCTGAATGATCCGGCCCTCCTGCATGACGGCAATACGCTGCGAAAGCGCCAATGCATGCACCTGATCGTGCGTCACATACACGAACGCCACCTGGATCTGCTGCTGCAAGGCGATCAGCTCGTGCTGCATCTGCGCTTGCAAGGCCGCATCCAGTGCTGACAGCGGTTCATCCAGCAACAGCAGACGCGGGTTGGCCGCCAGAGCCCGTGCGATGGCAACCCGCTGGCGCTGGCCGCCGGAAAGCTCGTGCGGATAGTGGGCTTCGTAGCCCTGCAGGCGTACGTCTTCCACCAATGCCGCTACACGTTGCGCGATCTCCTGGCGAGGCGCCTTGCGCATGCGCAGCGGAAACGAGATGTTTCCCGCCACCGTCATGTGTGGAAACAAAGCGTAGCTCTGGAACACGGTGTGAATGGGCCGGCATTCCGGCGCGACACCCGCCATGTCTGCGCCATCGAAGAGGATGTCGCCTGCATCGGGCTCCAGGAAACCGCCAATGTGCCTCAACAGGGTCGTTTTCCCGCAGCCGGACGGCCCGACGAGCGTGAAGAACTCGCCAGCATGGGCCTGTCAGTAATTTCGTGT
>NZ_DBMV01000045.1 GCF_002298975.1 Ralstonia sp. UBA689 | reverse complement strand
ACGGAAATCCTGACACTCCCGCACAGCCTGACGGGCGGCGCTTCGAGCGTTGTGCGCCGACCTTTTTTCTCGGCGATTGGAGCTCCGAGCTCGGCGCTCCGACCTTTTTTCTCGACGTTTGGAGCTCCGAGCTCGGCGTTCCGAGCTTTTTTCTCGGCATTCCGAGCTTTTTTCTCGGCGATTGGAGTTCCGAACTCGACGTTCCGACCTTTTTTCTAGGCGGTTGGAGCTCTGAGCTCGACGTTCCGAGCTTTTTTCTCGGCGATTGGACCTCTGAGCTTGGCGCCTCGAGCACTGTGCTCGGCGCCAGTCATGAAACAAACCCTGACTTGCCCAGGCTGCTGAGCGGCCGTTAAACTCGGCCCGCTTGCGCGAAAAAGGCGCAGCCGGGACTGCAATCCCGAATTCAAGACAAATCCGCGAGTGCCGTTAGGCCCTTGCGTGCCGTCGTTCGCCTATATGGGCGGGCCCGGCAGGGAGGGCTTCGGCCCTGCCGATTTTTTTGGTTTGTCTTGATCGGTATTGCAGACCTTGTCGTGTGCCCGCCCACCCCTCGTGGTGGGTGGCTCCCCTACTCAACCAGTTGGAGGACAAGACGATGGCATTACCGACTCAAGCTGTATCCACCTCTTGCGGACGCTGCTCCGCGACTTTCCCCTCCCCGCCTCGCATCAATCGCCACGCCGTTTGCAGAGGTGTGCGATGACGCTCGAAATCAACCGTCAATATCTGCAAGGTGCGCTGGCTGCGCGCGAGTTCTTGCAGCGGACGCAAACGGGGTTGAAGCTGCATCGGCACTTCGAGCCGAAGCTGTTGCGGTGGGAGTTTCAGATACACATCTGCGACAGATCGCCGGAGTATCAAGCGGGGTTTTTGGACGGCATCGGCGTTTATGTGCTGACCACGCTTGAAGGGGTGTTGGTGGATTTGTATCGGTGGGAGTTGTTGAAGGAGCTCTCGCGGGGGCGGGGGTAGATAAAAAGATGTAGTGCTTTCCCCGGGCGGGCGGGGAAACCATATTTACAAATCCATTACGAACCAGTCGCCACCACCTCAGTTTCGGGCTACCATCTCTCAGCTCGGAATTACACCGAGGACCATCGGAATAAAAGATAGAGGGGAGGTATAAAAATGAGAACAGTAATCATCGGCGCGCTGAATGTAGTTATGCCTGAGCCGCACAACGCCGACAGATACGTCGAATTGATGAAGAAGGCATATAGAAGTAAGCGCGTCATTAAAATTCGGGGCCAGTTCGCTGGAATTCTTGGCTCATTCGATGTACGAGGGGAAAACGATTTCTATTACGGAGAAATCTTCAAATTCTACGACCTGAAAGTATCGGGGAAATGGCTCAACATGGTTCAGCAAGCTCCAGCGGAAGAGGAGGACTTGGCAGAACTTAACGTGCCTGAGCATTTGAAACCTGGGTTAGAAGCCTTCCCATTTCTATTCCATGCACCTTCACATCGATTGTTCTTCATTAGTCGCGAAACAGGCGAACATCTCGGCCCTGTGGATGCTGGACGATATTTTCGCGAGCTTCTGAATCAACCTCGCCTTGCGGAGCAGTATGGTCAGATTAACGTGACCGTCATACCTGCAGCCGACACGTTGGATCGAATTTTCGCTCTACCAGACCTTCGCAAACTGCATATCGTGATTACGCCACCCAATCCTGACGATTGGGAGGACCTCGAACAGGAGATCAAAGAGCGGTTGGCGGAACAGAATGCTGCCACGATGGTGACGGTTTTGGTGGCGGAAAAGGGCGAATCGTTGCAACCGAATGAAGGCACTCGGCAGTTGTCGGAAGTAGCTCAAGCCAACGGATATGTTGAAGCTCGGGGAGCAACAGAGGGTGGGAAGGTCGCGACGTTTTCAACAAAGAAACACCCAATGCTCGCACCGTCAAATTACGATCCAGACGTCGAAACGGTTCGAACCGCTCTTTTGAATGCGGCAAACAGCTACCTTGCGCGCATCCGTCGCGTTCATCGTCCAAATTAAGGATAAGCGATGCTGCACGATCTCAGAAGATCGTACTGGGGTGTGAGAGGGATATTCAGTCGATACTGGAATGCATATGGAGGAAAGAAGGCGGTTTTAACCTCTCCATATCTCCACGCTTCTATCGTTCTAGCAGCGCTGCTCTGTCACCTCTGGAGAAGCAGCGCATGGTGGGTTGATCCCATCGCCGCTTTGCCAACTATGATCGGCTTTGCCATCGGCGCATATGCGATTGTGCTAGGGTTCGGCGATGAGCGTTTCCGGGCAGTGATCATGCTGCGGAAAAATGGCGATACAAGTCCATACGTGAAAATAAGCGCGTCTCTCGCACATTTCATTGTTGTTCAACTAACTGCGCTTCTGGCGGCCCTCATTGCGAAAGGACTGGACTTCGGCCTGAGCAAGAGTCGAGGACTTGGTGTGCTTATTTTTCGCGCTACTGGAAATATCGACTTCTTGCATGACTGGGTGGCACCGATCGGCAATTTTGTAGGATTCGCCCTCTTCATGTATGCAATCCTCACTGCTCTAGCAACCGCTATGGCGATCTTCCGTCTCACCACATTGGTAGAGAGAAATGAACCACACAATAATGATGGTGAGGGCAACCAAAATTAGCTGCAACGTGACTAGATAGCTCGACCGATTGTTCTCGCGTAAGCCCAAGTCCGGAAGGCGGCTCCTTGCCGAAGACGATCAACTCACCCCACCACCTCCGCCCCGCAACCCGACGATAGCTTCGCGGGAAGGATCAAGCGGTACGTCAAGCCGCTTCAACGGCGATCCACATGCAAGAGAAAACCTCACTTGGGTCACTCACGCGCAGCGCGCTAAGCTAGTGGTGCGGTGGAATGCTAAGTACTCGGAAATTCGAACAAGTAGTACAGCAGGTGCCTAATCCCTCCGTCGAGCGGATGTCCTACAGCCGACATCGTCGGCTTCCGACCGCCACTCATGTCGAACATTAGGCGTCTAAGCGGAGACAAACGATGGCACGCGTTCGCGTCAATGGCTTCACTATCTCACTCGACGGATACGGAGCAGGTCCAAATCAAGACATGAGCAATCCGCTCGGCGTTGGCGGGACGGAACTGCACCAGTGGCTGGTCCCAACACGCACGTTCCAGCGGGCCTTGTTCGGCAAGGACGGCGGTACGACCGGGGTTGACGATGATTTCGCCGCCCGTGGCTTTCAGAATGTCGGGGCTTGGATTCTTGGGCGGAACATGTTCGGACCCATTCGCGGGGAATGGCCGGACACAAACTGGAAAGGGTGGTGGGGAGACAACCCGCCGTATCACGTTCCGGTTTTCGTCCTGACTCATCATGCTCGCCCGTCCATCGAGATGGAAGGCGGCACGACGTTCCACTTCGTCACAGGAGGCATCGGCGAGGCGCTCGACCGCGCACGCGAGGCCGCTGCCGGAATGGATGTGCGGATTGGCGGCGGGCTGAACACAATCCGGCAGTATCTTCGTGAAGGCCTCATTGATGAACTGCACATTGCTGTCTCGCCGGTCCTGCTCGGCCAGGGAGAACCGCTGTTCGAAGGGCTTGACTTGCGTGCGCTGGGATATGCGTGCGTTGAATCCGTAGCGTCGGAGAAGGCTACGCATTTCGTCCTGCGGCGCCAGGGGCAGACGGGGGCCTAACCATTGTCGGGCTCCGAAGCCACGATTGCTGCTCCCTAAAAGACGCCAGAAGCTGCTTCTTTTCTTCCCGGGCTTCGATCCACTTCACCTTTACTCAGGCCCATGAAACTCACCCTTGGCGAGCTCGAACAAATCAGTGCCGTTACGCTGCAGCACTACAACGCGCACGCGGATGATTTCCGCAAAGGTACAAGCGACCATGACGTCACACAGAACATCAACGCGCTACTGCGTCATATCGCCGTCGAGCCGCCTTTTGCGATCCTCGATTTTGGTTGCGGGCCGGGACGAGATCTCAAGGCCTTCACTACGCTGGGCCATCGCGTGGTCGGCCTCGATGGTGCCGAACGCTTCGTCGCGATGGCGCGCGATGAGACCGGCTGCGAGGTGTGGCAGCAGGATTTTCTACACCTCGATTTGCCGGCCGAACGCTTTGACGGCGTTTTCGCCAACGCCTCCCTGTTCCATGTCCCGAGTCAGGATTTGGCGCCCGTGCTGCGGCAATTGCACTCAACGCTGAAGCCCGGCGGCGTGCTCTTCAGCTCCAATCCGCGCGGAGCGAATCAGGAAGGCTGGAGCCACGGCCGCTACGGCGCTTTCCACGATCTCGAAGCATGGCGACGGTACATGGCGGATGCGGGATTCATCGAACTCGAGCACTATTACCGGCCCGCCGGCTTGCCACGCGAGCAACAGCCTTGGCTCGCCAGCGTCTGGCGAAAGCCGGTCGCCTGAAGTACCCGGCCGAGCTCATGGACACGGCGCCCGCTCCTGTCGTTCCAACGCTTTCGCCACTACCGAAGCCAGCGCCTTCAAACCGCGGCTAGTTGTCCATGTGCATGTCTAGCCCGACCAGCTTCCATGACAGCAGGCCATCACGTCGGAAAATGAACTTGCCTTGCTCCTTGTCGCCCTGTTTGGCAGTTGCAGTGACGGTGGACCAATTCTCGTACCGCATTGAGTAGTCCGGCCTCTGGCTGCCACCTGCATCGTTGTCGCGCGAAGCGGCGGATTGCGGCGTGCCTGAATCGGCATCGCTTGATTGGGGAGGCAACTGCCCGAGCAGTGCACCGGAGGCCGAGGTTTTGCCACGCGCCATCATCCCCATCACACTTTCAGGCGATACCAGTGCGTCCACCATCCGATTGATGACGCCCGCGCCGATGGCCATGCCAAGGTTGGCGAACAGGTTGTCGTCGGCTTCCCCCGCGCCCCCGAGCTTCTTACGCATCGACGCCGTGAGCTGCGACTTGATGCTGTCTTGCACTGCTGGAAAGTTGACGTAGGAGGAGAACGCACCCACGTCTTTCGCGTCGATGGCTGCCCGCATCTGGTGCAGGGTCCAGTACGGACTCGCGTAGCTCGCGAGCACCCCGGCGGCAACCAACACAACGACGGCAGCGGTGACGGCTTTGCTGTTCATCTATTCCTTCTCAATTCGATTGAAGCGGCGGCAGCCAAGGGGCTGATGATGCTACCCGCACCACGCGGCGATCCGGCCCATGACGAGTAGGCTCTGCTCCGGATTATGCGCCGCTCCCTCACTGACGGCCTCGATCAGTTGTCGTTCAAGCTACCGCTACCTGACGCATCGAATCGTGCTGATCGCCGCCCAGGAGATCGATCAGATCGGTCAACATTCGCCGCAATTCGCCCGTCATCAACGTGACTTCCGAATCGAAGCGTTCGATGTCGGCTGGGTCTTCTACTATCAGTCGGCGCGCCTCCTAGAGACCGCCGATGTCACGTCTGCGAAGCGCCTCGTTGCGGCACTCGTGGAGAGTGGCCCATGTTGACATTAGTCGTCAGTGCCTTAGCTTCTATCAATGAAGCCACGCAATCACCCGGAGCGCTCCAATGACCCCAATCATTACTGCATTCGAACGGTCGCCCGATGGCGGCAAGGGACTGGCGCGCGATACGCGCGTTCGCTGGGCGCTTGAAGAAGCGGGCCAACCCTACGACGTTCGCCTTGTTTCGTTCCATGCGATGAAGGAGCCCGCGCATCTGCGCCTGCATCCGTTCGGCCAGATTCCCACCTATGAAGAGGGCGATCTCGTTCTATTCGAGACAGGCTCGATCGTCTTCCATATTGCCGAGCGCCATGCGGGTCTATTGCCGGACGATGGCAATGCCCGGGCGCGGGCGATTACATGGATGTTTGCGGCGCTCAACACCGTGGAGCCGCCGATCCTGGAACTCGTCACCGCCAAGTTTCTGGAGAGCGATAAGCCCTGGACTCAGGAGCGCTTGCCACTGGTCATGGATCGCATCCGCCATCGGCTACGCCAACTTTCTGCCCGGCTGGGCGATGCGGACTGGCTTGATGGCGCGTTCAGCGCGGGCGACCTGTTGATGGTGTCGGTGCTGCTCAGACTAAGAGCATCGGGCATTCTGGATGCGTTTCCGAACCTCGCTGCCTATGTGGCCCGTGGTGAAGCGCGGCCCGCTTACAAGCGGGCTTTCGACGCTCAATTGGCGGTTTTTGCTGGCAAGCCATCGACCGGTTGAATCCGCAACCAGGAGCGGTCGCTGGCAACGCATTCCAAGAGGGGGGTGTCAAAACATTTTGACAACCATCCGGTGGCTCAGTGTTCGTCAATCAAGTGCCGGATCTTGATTGACGGAAGCCGGCGGCGCATTCATGCGCCGGTGCTAATCTACTCCGCATGGACGATATGGCCCCCTCCAACTCGGTGCGGGAACGGCTGCTCAAGGCGGCCCTCGACTGCTTCCTCGCCGACGATTACCACCGTGTCACGACGCGCCTGATAGCCGATCAGGCTGGCGCGAACGTCTCGATGATCCGCTACTACTTCGGCAACAAGGAAGGGCTTTACGAGGAGATGATCCGCGAGACGCTCGCGCCGTTGCTGGCCGTACTCGACGGGCCGATGCTCGCGTCGGCCGATGGCTTTGCCAGCTTCCTGAAGCTTTACTACGACACCATGTCGGCGCGGCCGGAATTCCCCAAGCTGATCCTCAAAGTGCTGGCGCTCAACCAAGGGCCGGGCCGCCGCTTCATCCAGCAATTGCTCGAACGCGGACGCACTCGCGGCGCGCGCAAAGTCTCTGAGTTGAAGGCCCAGGGGCTGGTCGCCGCGGCCGTCGATCCGGACGTCGTGCGCATGGCCTTCGTTAGCCTCGCCATGACACCCATGCTGCTGAAAGGCATTTTCGAGGAGCAGATGGGGCGGCCGATGGACGCCGCCTTTCTGGAAAAGCTCGCCGCTTTCAACAGCGGACTGTTCTCGGTGGGCCCAGCCGCAATTACTGCAGATAGAGGATAGGTTCGTGTCCCTACAACGCAATGCTGGTGGCGTGCGGCGCTTCGCCGCCGCGATGCGCTTCGGCGCCTGGCTGCAGGCGCTCCCCAGCCGCATGATGCCGCCGCCGTTTCGGCTGGTGCAGATCGGTTCAGCGTTCTGGCAATCACGTGCGCTTTATGTGGCGGCGCGGCTCGACATCGCCACACAGTTGGGCGACGAGAAACTCGGCGCGGACGCGATCGCAGCGCGCGTGGGTGCGCAACCGGAAGCGCTCGCGCGGCTATTGCGGATGCTGGTTGCCATCGGTGTCTTTGAGGAGCCCACGCGCAACGCCTTCCGCAACAACAAGGTTTCAGCGCACCTGCGCACAGACCACCCGCAGGGCGTGCGCGCGATGGTATTGATGCACAACTCGGAACCGATGAGCCGCCCCTGGTTCGAGCAACTTGAGCGCGGCGTGCGCGAAGACGTGCCCCCGTTCCGCCTCTCACACGGCGAGGATTTGTTCGACTACCTCGACCACCATCCTGATTTCGACAAGCTGTTCTCCGAAGCGATGGATAGCGTCGAAGCCCTGGCCGGCGACAGCTTCACCACCGACTTCGACTGGAGCCGCGTCGACCGCATCATCGATGTCGGCGGCTCGCGCGGCAGCAAGTCGCTCGCCATCCTCAAGCGTCATCCGCATCTAGCCGCGCTCGTGGTCGACCGCCCGCAGGTCATCGAAGAGGCAAAGCGCCATTGGCAGAAGCACGGCGGTGCTGAACGGCTTAGCTTCGAGCCTGGCGACGTGCTCCGGGGCGTTCCGCCCGCGCGCGACAGCCGCGACCTCTATCTGCTCTCCGCCGTGCTTCATGGATTTGACGACGACACCGCCGCCACTGCCCTGCGCAACGTCGCTGCCGCCTGCGGCAACAGCGGCGCACGTATCGCGCTGATGGAAATGGTCGCGCCAGATACCGGCGCTGACACGGCAATAACGGGAATCGACATGCAGATGTTCATGGGTACGCGCGGGCGCGAGCGCACCCTCCCGGAGTGGCATGCCCTGCTCGCGCGCGGCGGCCTGCACCTCGATGAAGTTGTCGGCCTGCGTAGCTTCGCCAGCATCATCGTCGCCAGCCGCGCGAACAGTTGAGTCGCTTGCATCTGCTTTCGGTCGTGCGGCGTGGGCACAAACAGCGCTGGTGGAATAGCTGACTGGGTTTATCGGGTGTCTTGCCCTATGCCCGGTTTCCGAGCGGATAAAGCTTTTCATCGAAATCGTTGAGGCTGGGAAACGAAAGTGGGGTCTGCCCGTCGAGCGCCAGAAGGCGTTCCCGCCAGGCCGTCAACATTGCTGCCCGGTCGTCGTCTGTGACATAAGGCACGTGCCAGGCAATGAAGGGCGGGAGCACGTCGAGCCCCGTATATGCCAGCGTACCTTGCAGCAGGTGCTTCAGCATTCCCTCCAGCGGGCCGTGTACGCCATCGCTTGCAAACATGTGCTCCTGCCCGCCCAGCGTCACGCTTACCAGGGCACGTTTGCCACGCAGCCCGCCACGGTCGTAGAAGCGCTTTCCACCGTAGACGGTGCCGGACACAAGCACGCGATCAATCCAGCCTTTCAGAATGGCGGGCGTTGAGAACCAGAACAGCGGGAAATTCAGTATGAGCAGGTCGCATTGCAGGAGCTTGTCCAACTCGTTCCGGATGTCAGCGCTGATCGTTTCCGTCTCGACACCATTACGCTGCTCAAGCGCATAGACGCAGTAATCCGGCTTGATTCTCTTGCCAAAGTCAGCGGCCGACGCAACCGGGTTGAAGCCCATCGCATAGAGATCCGAGACGAAGACTTCATGGCCTGCTGCGCGGAGTGTCTCCACAGCAGCTGTTCCCAGCGCCGAACTGAACGACTGGGGCTCCGGATGAGCGTGAACGACAAGAACTTTCATTTGAAATGGCACTCAAGGTGCGAAAAGGAAGGAAACATCTCGAGCCCCACTGTGGCGCGGGCTGGCACCGATGATGCCGACCGTTCTGATAACCATTCGGCGGTTCCATGACAGTGGCGAATGCGCGGCCAGTGCAGCGCATTCGCCCTCTTCAGGCCGATGTCATCCCGCCGGCAGGAGGTGGTGCCGGAACTGGTCGCGCAACTGATGCTTGAGCATTTTTCCCGTGGCACCCAGCGGGATGCTGTCGACGAAGACGACGTCGTCGGGGGTCCACCATTTGGCGATCTTGCCCTCGTAGAAGCCCAGCAGCTCACTGGAGGTGAGTTGGGTGCCGGGCTTTTTGACGACGATGAGCAGCGGTCGCTCGTCCCACTTCGGATGGTGGGCGGCGACGCAGGCCGCCATGGCGACGGCGGGGTGAGCCATGGCAATGTTCTCCAGGTCGATCGAGCCGATCCATTCACCACCGGACTTGATCACATCTTTGGAGCGGTCGGTAATGGTCATGAAACCCTCGGCGTCGATGGTCGCTACGTCGCCGGTAGGGAACCAGCCGTCGCCGGCGGCATCCGCGACCAGCGGACTGTCGCCACCTGCGTTGAAGTACGCCGAAACGACCCACGGCCCCCGCACCAGCAGATCGCCCGAAGTCTTGCCGTCCCACGGCAGCTCCTGGCCCTGGGCATCGACGATCTTCATGTCGACCCCAAAGATGGCACGCCCTTGCTTGGCTTGCACGGCGCGACGCTGCTCTTCCGGCCAGGCGAGCTGTTCTCTCTTGAGAACGCCAACGGTTCCGATCGGGCTGAGTTCGGTCATGCCCCAGGCGTGAATCACTTGCACACCGTGGGTGACTTCGAAGGTTGCAAGCATGGCGGGCGGGCAGGCTGCGCCGCCAATGATGGTGCGCCTCATCGTACTGAAACGCAGGCCCTGGCTCTGTACATGGCCTAGCAGCCCTTGCCAGACTGTTGGTACGCCAGCGGATAGCGTCACGCCTTCGGATTCGAACAGTTCATAGAGGCTCTGGCCGTCCAGACCTGGCCCCGGCAGCACGAGTTTGGCCCCCACCATGCAAGCCGAGTAAGGCAGTCCCCAGGCGTTGACATGAAACATCGGCACGACGGGTAAGACCGTGTCGCGCGCGGAGAGATTAAGCGCATCGGGCAGGGCTGAGGCGTAGCTATGGAGCACTGTCGAACGGTGGCTGTAAAGCACGCCCTTGGGGTTGCCGGTGGTGCCGCTCGTGTAGCACAGGCTTGAGGCGGTGTTCTCGTCGAAATCGGGCCAATCGAAGTGATCGTCGTGTGCGGCGACCAGTTCTTCGTAGCAGAGGAGATTGGGAATCCTGGACTCGCGTGGCATGTGGGCGCGGTCGGTCATGAGCACGAAGTGCTTCACGCTCGACAGACGGTCGGCAACGGATTCGACCAGGGGCAGGAAAGTGAGGTCGAAACACAGCACCTGGTCTTGGGCATGCTGTGCAATCCAGACAAGCTGGTCGGCGTGCAGACGCGGGTTCAGTGTGTGAAGCACGGCGCCAGAGCCGCTGACCGCGTAGTACAGCTCCAAGTGGCGGTACCCGTTCCAGGCGAGCGTGCCGACGCGATCGCTGGAGTTCACGCCCAAGGCGGCAAGGGCATTGGCGAGCTGTCGTGAGCGTGCAGCCAGTTGGCGATAGGTGTAACGGTGGATGTCGCCCTCAGCGCGGCGCGAAACGACAAGTTGACCACCGTGGTGACGCTCGGCATGGCGCAGTAACGAAGACACCAGCAGGCGATGCTGCATCATTTGTCCCAGCATGGGCATTTCTCCAGAGAAAGATATCTAGCGTCGGGGCGCTGGATCGGATGGGCGACGTGTCGGTCCGGCCTTAGCGCTTCACCCGAGAGGACTAGGGCGAGTCTCCGCCGCTGCGCGGTTGGCACAGCATGCGGTCCTCGCGACGTGGGGCCAGTCCTTCTAGACCGTTTAGTAGACGGTGGCGCAGACCGGCGCCGTGCGATGTATTCCTCTTGCTGCAAAAAGGAAAGCGAACAGGGCCAGGAAGGACAGTAGGTCGCTGCCCAAGAGCGCCAGAGTGAGGGGCTGTGCGTATCCGGCCGCAGTCAGGGAGTCGCTGACGGCACCGACGAGCGCATTGCCGATGGCGATGGCGACGATATTCACTAGCAGCATCGCGGCACCGGTGATGGTTGAACGCATGTTCGCCGGCGTGAGCTCCTGAATCAGCGAGAGGGATGGGCCATACAGGGCCATTGGCAGGAAGAGTCCGGCGCACATGCCGACGTAGAACAAGGGCGAGCCGGCCGTCGAGAAGCGGAACGCTACTTGTAGCGGAACGCAGAGCAACACCAGCAACGCCATGAAGCCTGCCCGACCTCCGGGAACGTAGCGCGCCAGCCGGTCGCTCAAGACGCCGCCGCCCAGTGCCCCCAGCGTTCCGAAAACGATCTGCAACATACCCAACTGGCGGGCGATGCCAGCGGGGTCGACGCCACGTTCACGGACCAGCCACAACTGTACGAACGACAGCCCAGCGAAAATGAAGTGAATCAGGACGAAGCCCGCCACCGTCTGGGTAAGCATGGGGTTGCCTCGCATCACGGACCAGACCGCTCTGAGTTGTTGCGGCAACGGTGCGCCACGTTCCTCGGCCTCGTCCATCGTGCGTCCGCCTCGTTCATCTTTGAGCATCGAGATGAGCAGAGCCACTACGGCGCCCACCACCCCCAAGCTGAAGAAGGTATCGCGCCAGCCGTGCGTCGCGCCGATCGTGCCTGCGAGCACGAAGCTGAACCCAATGCCCAGGGGAATGCCCGTGAAGAACACCCCCATGGCGGAACCTCTGCGGCGCGCGGAAAACAATTCGGCGATCAGCGACACGGCTGCCGGCACTAGCGCGGCTTCCCCACTGGCTACGAGAAAGCGGGCTGCGACCATGGCTTCGAAACTGCGCGCCGAGCCAGACGCCGCAGTGCAGACGCTCCAGATCAGGATGCCAGCGGCCATCACCCGCGTGCGGCTGTAGCGGTCTGCAAGAGAGCCCATGACCAAAGCCATGACGCCATAACTCAGCACCCAGACTGCACCGGCCAGTAGTCCATATTGGGCGTTGCTCAGCGATAGGTCGCGAGTGATCTGGGGCGAGAACCCCAGCAGCATGTTGCGGTCAATATGCGCAAGCACGTGGAGTGCGAGTAGGCACGCCATGACGGCGCGAGGATGGCTTTTCCAAAGCATGATCGTCCCCTAGAAGGCAGGCAGATGTGGCAACGTGCAACAGTGCTTGGGTGGCTGCGCGCGAGCACCGGACACAAGTTCGATGTGGAAGGGACTTCAGGAGCCATGCAACTTGGCGAACTGCTTGTCAGGCGCCGCGTGCCAACTAGCCAGCGACTCGTCGGGTGCGGCCCCATTGCCTGGGGCCTGCCTCAAAATCGCCGGGTTGCCACGCAGTTAGACGCTGAAGCTCGACACGTCGATCGGCTCGATGCCCTCCTTCTTGCAGAACGCAAGATAGCGATCCATCATGCTGCGCCAGTTTTCGATCGCGAGAACCGCGCCGTCCGGAGACAGCAGGTTCCAGTCGCCCTGGACGATGTTCAGCGTCACAACTTCTTCTTCGCCAACCGAGACGGGCGTGTGGCGCGAGCCTGCAGTCTCGAACACAAAGCTGCCCGGGGTCGCCACCCAGTCATGTTCGAGGTATCTCCAGCAGCCCTTCAGGGTTGACACCATGACGGTGCCGGCGTGATGGTGCAGGGGCAGTTCGGAATGCGGAGGAATCTTCAGCAAGGTGATCCATTCGCCGCGGATTGGGTCAACCTTGATGAGCTTGAGGAAGAACTTGTCGCTGTAGGGCGTGAAGGGAATCCAGGGCAGCGCTTCAACGTCGATCAGTGCGGTATCAATGGTTTCGTAAAACATGACGGCTCCTTGCTGGTTGGGAGAAATGAGGTTCGGGGATGTGGTGGAACCCGCTCGGGCTTCCTCTTGCTGGACTGTGTTGAAGAATTCCAGCAGACGCTCGACTACCCATGCCGGTCTTTCCTCGGGAATCCAATGACCGCAGTCGGGCGCCACGCCGCCGCGCACGTCACTGGCCATTCGCTGCCACGAATCCATCGCAAAGAATCCGCGACCGACATTGGGTGCGCCCCCGCCATAGACGAGAATGGGCATCGGAAGCTTGCCGCGCTCGCGTACCACCGCTTGGTTGTCCCGGGCATCCTGTGCCATGGCGCGGTAATAGTTGAAGCCCGCACGCATCGCACCCGGTTGCGAATAGGCGCGCACGTACTCGCGCTGCGCATCTTCCGAGATGGCGTCCGGGCGCGCGCCCGCCTTGCGGAACATATGCCGCAGGTAGACGTCTTCCCGTCCTGCCACCAGTGCTTCCGGCAAATCGGGTTCGCCATGGAAACCGTAATGCCAACGAGGAATGCCGTTCAGCGCAGAGCCATCACCGGGCACTGGCGCATCGAAGATGGCCAGCGCTCGCACCGCCTCGCGGTATTGAGCCGCCAGCGCAAAGGCCACAGGGCCACCCCAGTCGTGGGCGACGACGTAAAAGCGCTCCTCGCCCAACACGTCGTACATCAGACGCCAGACGTCCTGCGCGACCGTCTTGGTGTCGTAGCCACCGTTCGGGCGTGACGAGTCGCCCAGCCCACGCAGGTCAACCGCCACCACGCGGTAGTGCTGCATCATGCCGGGCAGCACGTCGCGCCACATGTACCAGGTCTGCGGCCAGCCATGCAGGAACACCATCGCCGGGCCGTGGCCGCCGCTGACATAGTGCAAGCGCACCTCGCCGACCTGGGCGTAGCTGTGCGTGAGTTCGAGATTCAATGCACGATCCATGTCGGGCCTCAGTCAGAAGGGGCGATCGCCCTTGATGGTGGCGCGGTTCATGCGGCGAACGCACGGCGGGTAGTCCATCACGGCGTAATGCTGGGTGCAGCGGTTGTCCCAGATGGCGATGGCGTTGGGGCTCCAGCGCCAGCGCACTTGGTATTCGGGAACGAAGCTCTGGCTAACCAGGTACTCCAACAGGTTGGACATGCCGGGATGGAAGTCCTGACCAAAGCGCACGTTGCGAGCGGTGTGGTAGTTGGTGAAATGGGTCAGGAAGCCGCCCGTCAACAGGCTTTTCTTGCCCGTCTCGGGGTGGGTGCGCACTACCGGGTGCTCCGGATCAGGGAAGCGGGCCTTCATCGCAAGTCGCTCTTCGGCCGGCTTGGCCGCCATAAATGTCGACTCCATGCTGTGGCGAGCACGCAGGCCTTCGATCGTTTCCTTGATGGAGTCAGGCAGACGTTCGTAGGCCAGTTCCATGTTGGCCCACATCGTGTCGCCGCCCACCGGCGGGCACTCAAGGCAGCGCAGTACAGCACCCATCGGTGGCATTTCGCGCCAGGTCGCATCGTGGTGCCAGGCGTTCTCGTAGCGTTCGGGGGGGCTCTCCGGTGTCTTCCAGATCTGGATGATGCCGGGCTCACTGCTGGTGCTCGGTGCCAGTGGGTGGTCTTCAAGCTCGCCGAAGATGCGCGCGAGCGCTGCATGTTCGGCATCGGTCATGACCTGATCGCGCGAGAACAGCACCTTGTGTTTCAGCAGCAATTCCTTGATCTGGCCAGCGAGATCCGCATTGCGTCCGGCCTCGGCAAGATTGACGCCCTGGATTTCGGCACCCAGCGCGCAGGTGAGCGGAATGACTTTCATGGTTGTCTCCTACTGGTGGCTATATCGCCGCTGATGCGGCATTTGTGAGCTGCATTCTGCGGATCAGCATTTCTCCTGACTTGACGTTTGGAGAAAGAAATTTGACTATTCGGGAAATTAGGGGATAACCATGACCGCGCCGATAGTGCGCTCGGCCGCACTGACCAACTTCGAGCAAGTCGCCGACGCGTGCGGTTTGGATGCCCGCGCTCTGGTGGCGGAAGTGGGCTTGCCGCCCAACTGTCTGTCTGACCCCGACCTCGCATTGCCGTCAAACTTGACGGCAACCTTGGTGGAGTTGGCGGCTGAGCGCGGTCATGAGCCCGCTTTCGGCTTGCGCATGGCGCTGTCGCGGCGCCTGTCCAACCTCGGCCCGCTTGGCCTGCTGGTGAGGGACCAGCCAACCCTGCGCCATGCACTGGAGGTACTGGTCAAATACATCCATATGCACCATGCGGCGATGACCGTGTCCTTGGTGCAAACCGGTGACCTGATCTGTATCCGCGAGGAAATCCTTTCCGAGGGTGGCCGTGTTCCGCGCCAGTCCACTGAGCTGGCCATGGGGACGACCTTCCGCCTGCTACGCATCTTTCTCGGCGAGGGATGGCACCCCCGGTCAGTGACGTTCCGCCACCCGGCTCCCGCCAATGTGATGTGGCATCGACGCGTGTTCGGGTGCCCGGTTCTGTTCGGGCAGGAATTCAACGACATCGTCTGCAACGCCAGGGATCTCGAAGCGCCAAATCCGGGGGCGGACCCCGTCATGGCCCGCTACTCCGAGCGGCTGCTGGAGGCGGACCACGTGCCACTGACCAGCATGTCGGAGCGGGTGAGACGGCTAGTGATTCTGCTGTTACCGCGCGGGCATTGCCGCGTGGAAATTGTCGCGCACCAACTGGGCGTCGATCGCCGCACCGTGGCCAATCATTTGGCTGCTGAAGAGACGACGTTCAAGTCGCTGGTGAATTCGATGCGGCGCGAACTGCTGGCCAGTTACCTCCTCGAGGGGGCACGGAGCATGTCCGAAGTTGCCACGCTGCTGGGCTTCTCTGAACTCAGCGCGTTTTCTCGCTGGCATCGCCAGCAGTTCGATTGCTCATTACGGACAAGGAGGCTTTCTTCTTCTGCGCACGACCTTAATGCTTAGCGGTCCAGACCTGCCTTCCTTGCTCACCGGGCGAAGAACGGCTAGTCAGCTGGAGCTATTGCCGTTGTTCTGTCCGGACAAGCTGAACGGCGGAGATGGGTCGAAAGCCGTCAAATCAAACCACCACCTCCGTCCGACTCACCACCTCCTTCAACCCCATAAACGACCGCACCTGCCGCACCCCCGGCAGATACAGCAGTTGCTCCGCATGCAGCCGCGTAAAGCTTTCTGAATCCCGCGTGCGGATGAGCAGGAAGTAATCAAACTCCCCCGTCACCAGGTGGCACTCCATGCAGCCGGAGATGGTCTTCGCGGCCTTCTCAAAGGCGGCGAAGGATTCCGGCGTGGAGCGGTCCAGCACCACGCCGATCAGCACCACCGTGCTCGCCCCCAGCGCTTGCGGATCGAGCAGCGCGACCACCCCTCGGATTACCCCGGCAGCCTTGAGCCGCTCCACCCGGCGCAGGCATGCGGCCGGGCTCAGGTTCACGCGTTTGGCCAGCGCCACGTTGCTGATGGACGCATCTTTTTGCAGGGCACGCAGGATGGCTTTGTCCGTGCGATCCAGCTCGGGCGACGGGGCCGATGACTTGGCCGACTTGGGCGAAGCTTTGGTCCTTGCACGCAATTTTGTTGCCATAAACATCGCCTTTACACAATTTCAGATACCACCGTACCTAATTCTGCGTGCCATGATGCGTCAATGCACCGATCTTCACAACCCTGTTTCGTGTGTTCTTTTCTAGCATTGACGCATCAACCCAACCGGAGTGATGCGCATGAACTTGCAACGCTTTCCCCGTCACCAACTGACCTTCGGGCCGACGCCCATCCAGGCGTTGCCGCGCCTGTCTGCGCAACTGGGCGGCAAGGTGGAGATCTACGCCAAGCGGGAGGACTGCAACAGCGGCTTGGCCTTTGGTGGCAACAAGACGCGCAAGCTGGAGTACCTGATTCCGGAGGCGCTGGCGCAGGGCTGCGACACGCTGGTCACCATTGGCGGCATTCAGTCGAACCACACGCGGCAGGTGGCGGCGGTGGCGGCGTATCTGGGCATGCGCTGCGTGACGGTGCAGGAGAACTGGGTGAACTGGTTCGACAGCGTGTATGACCGCGTGGGCAACATCCAGCTCTCACGCATCATGGGTGCGGACGTGCGGCTGGTGGATGCCGGCTTTGGCATCGAGTTCAAGCAGAGTTGGGAACAGGCGCTGGAAGACGTGCGCCGCGCGGGCGGCAAGCCGTATGCGATTCCGGCGGGTGCGTCAGACCACCCGCTGGGCGGCCTGGGCTTTGTTGGCTTTGCGGAGGAAGTGCGCGAGCAGGAGAAGGCGCTGGGCGTTACCTTCGACACCATCGTCGTGTGCTCGGTCACGGGCAGCACGCAGGCGGGCATGGTGGTGGGTTTTGCGGCGGACGGGCGAGCGAACCGCGTGATCGGGATCGACGCATCCGCCAAGCCGGAGCAGACGCGCGAGCAGATCTTGCGCATTGCGCGGCAGACAGCGGACAAGGTAGACCTGGGCCGCGACATTACCGATGCCGACGTGGTGCTCGAAACGCGCTATGCGTACCCAGAATACGGTTTGCCGTCGCAAGAAACACTGGACGCCATCCGCCTATGCGCCCGCGCCGAGGGCATGCTGACAGACCCGGTGTACGAGGGCAAATCGATGCAGGGCATGATCGACTTGATCCGCCGGGGCGAGATTCCGGCGGGCTCTCGTGTCTTGTATGCGCACCTGGGCGGGGTACCGGCGCTCAACGGTTACAGCTTCCTGTTCCGCAACGGCTGACGGGCGGCAACCGCCCTACTCCACGTCAATCAGGCCCATTCCGGAATGCCGGGCACGCGCATGTGCTCGACTTCCGGCAGGTCGATGCCGAAGTATTCGATCAGCAGCCCCCGCAACGCACGGCGATCTTCCAGCTCGAATTTGTGCGGCGTGTCCCCACGCCAGATCGTGGCGTCGCGGTTCATCACCGTCACACGGCCCTCGTCGGTCAGCGAGCGCATCAGGATGCGGTTCATGAACGGCGACGCCGGATACGTCGACGTGTAGTGATTCGCCATCTCGAAATCGATCGGGTGGTCCTGTTCCAGTGTGGTGACCCACGCATCGACTGGCGTGTCGCTGCGCACCTGTGCGCGCAGCACCCAGCGGTCTGCATCGCGCGCCATCCAATGCAACTCGCCATCAATGTTTGCCTGCTTGCCGTCGACGAGCGGCACCGGAACACGTGGCGCCAATGCCCCAAAGCCGGGGTCGACCACGAAGGTGCCTTCGGGCAACGGCACTGTCAGGAACATGTGGCTGCGCGGCGCTTCGGTACGCGGAACCAGCAGCACCACGCGCGACGAGTGGCGGGTCGGCTGGAAACCGAGTTGCTCCAGCACCGCCGCAAACAACGTCGCGTGCTCAAAGCAGTAGCCACCTCGCCGCGCGTGAACGAGTTTGCGCTGCACGCTATCCAGATCAATCCGAATGCCGCGCCCGAGCAAGACGTCGAGATTCTCGAATGGGATGTGCCGCATGTGGGCGTGCACCAACTGCGCCAGCGTGTCGTAGGTTGGGCGGGTGTCGCCGCCCCACTGGATACGGTTGAAGTAGGCGTCCAGATTGATGGAAGGTGTCACTTGCTGTCTCCTCGCGCCTTGGCGCGGCGGCGGAATTGCTGCTCGACCACGGCACTGCCCCATTGTGTGCCCTCTTGCTCCCGCGTGAGCGTGAAGCCGAACGACTCGTAGAGGTGACGAGCCGCATCCAGCCCCTTGAAGGTATCGAGGTACGTTTCATCAAAGCGCGCGTCGACAAAGCGCATGGCGCGCGACATCAGCTCGCGGCCGATGCCCGTGCCGCGCAATGCGTCGTCGACGATGAACCAACGCAGATGCGCGAGGCGGTTGTCGGCGTGGCCGTCAATGGCCAGAGATGCCAGGCACCGGCCGTTCTCCACGCACAACCAGAGCGCCTTGTTGCTGTCGGGCAGCGATTCTGCAAAGGCGGCCAGCTCCGTGGCGACGCGGCGCTCGAAGAACACGCCAAACCCCCAGTGCTGCGCGTAGAAGCGGCCGTGCAAGCTGGCAATGTCGCCAATGCAGCCGGGCACGTAGCCTTCAACGATCCGGATGCCGGCTTTGGCGGCGGCGGGCGGTGTTTTGTGGTCGTTGTCATCGGCCAGCGCACTGGCGTACTGCGACAGCGATGCCACCAGCCGCTGCTGATCCATTGGCGTGAGATGGCGCAGCGCATTCGACACCTGATCCGAGGCAAACGCGTCGATCTTGCGGCGCAGTTGCTGGCCAGCCTTGGTCAGGTACAGCTCGGAAGATCGGCCATCTTCATTGGAGGCGCGGCGCTCCACCAGCCCGTCGGATTCCAAGCGCGTGACCTGGCGGCTGGTGCTCGATTTGTCCAGGCGCAAGCGCTCGGCCAGGTCGCGCGCCTGAATGCCGGGCGCCCCGGCAATCTCAAGGATGGCGTGCACGGCGGAAGGCGGCAGATCGCTCTCGGCCAGCGTGTTGCGCATGAAGCCGAGTTCGCGCACGAGTTTGCGCGAGACTTCGCGCAGCTCACGAATGGTCTGCTCGCGCGGTTGGGTGGGGGCTTCGATGAAATCCATGGCAGCCTCAATTAGTTGCATCGAGCAACCAATATAGTTGCGCGAAGCAACCTTTTCAAGAGCGTCGCTGGTGGACTTTCAGAAATTGCCGAAGCGGCCAATCCATGCAGTGGCGCCTTTGGCGTGCCCCTTGAGCGCGGCATCCAGCTCGGCGCGGGTGAGCCCGGCGGGCAGCGCATCCGGCGCAAGATCGGTGGCGATCAGCAGAAAGACGTAATGGTGCATGCCCGTGCCCTTGGGCGGACAAGGCCCCAGGTACGCTGGTTTGCCGACGGTGTTCTGGCCCATGCGCAGCGCATCGCCGGTGCCGGCGCCCTCGGGCAACCCGGTCTGCGTGGCGGGAATGCCGTACGCCATCCAGTGATTCACGCCCAGGCCGCCCGCGCCTTGTGGGTCGCTCACGATCAGCGCCAGGCTGGTGGCGCCGGCCGGCACGTTGGACCAGGCCAGCGGCGGCGAGACATTGTCGCCCGTGCAGTTGGGGTTGGCGGGGTTCTTGCCGGCGTATTTGCGGTCCATGACGCCGTTGTCAGCAAATGCCGGAGACTGCACGGCAAAGGAGCCGGCCTGGGCATACGCCTGGGGCATGCCCGACATGCTCGCCAGCGCTAACAGCGCAGCGCTGTACAGGGCGCGAAGCGTACGTTGGCTCATGATCTGCCTCCTTGCCGAAATGGAACGCGCCACCACGATACGCCAAGGCAGGTGACAGCGCCGCGAACGCGTGCCGCTTGTGCGCTGCACAGCACCGTACGCAGGCCGCTGTCAGGGTCCCATGCGACAATAACGCGCCCCTGGGCGAGCCCTGTTTGCCTCGCCGCTTTTGCCTCACCTGACCATAGGAGATCCGGACGCATGTTCGGCGATATCACGCGTTTTCTGCTCGACACGATCTTCACGCTCTTCGGTGCTGCGCTGCTGATACGCGCCTGGACGCAGGCGGTGCGGCTGTCGCCGCGCAACCCGCTGTCGCAGGCGATCTTCCAGTTGACGGGGTGGCTGGTGCACCCGCTGCGCCGTGTGATTCCGGCCACGGGCTATATCGACTGGTCGTGCCTTGTGGCTGCGTATGCCACTGCGGTGGTGTATCTGCTCCTGCTGGTGGCCTCGGTGGGCGTGAGCCCGCTGGCCCTCGTGCCGATGGGCTTTGTAGCGGCGCTGTTTACGGTGCTCAAGTGGGCCTTCAACGTGCTGGTGTGGGTGACGATTGCATCGGCCATCCTGTCGTGGGCGGCGCCGCATTCGCCCATGGGGGCGGTGTTCAATACGCTGGTCGATCCGCTGCTGCGCCCGATCCGTCGCGTAGTGCCGCCGCTGGGCGGGCTGGATCTCTCGCCGCTCATTCTGCTGGTGATTGCGCAGGTGATCGTGATTGCGCTGTCGCATCTGTCGGTCTCGCCGCTGTTCACGTGAGCGCGGCACGCGCTTTGCTCGACTGACGGTATCGGCCGCTGCAACGGTCGGCCTTATCAGGAGAGCACATCATGAACGCATGGAAATCGGCACTGGTTTGCATCGCGGCCGCGCTGGTGCCCGCGCTGTCTGCCTGTACGCTGGGCGGCGCCGTGGCCGGCGGGGTGGCGGGCCACGAACTCACGCATAGCCCGGCCGGCACGATCGGCGGTGCGGCGGCGGGGGCCATCATCGGCCATGAGCTGGGCCAGTAAGGCCATCGGCAAACAGCCTTCTCTTCAGGTCTGCGCAAACAGCGTGCGATAAGCACTCGGTGACGTGTGATACGTCCGGCTGAAATGCTGGCGCAGCGACACCGCGCTGCCGAAGCCCGCCAGTTGCGCAATCGCCTCCACCGGCTGGCGCGTGGTTTCCAGCATGCGCTGCGCATAGGCGAGGCGCTGCGCCAGCAGCCACTGGCCGACCGTCGTGCCGGTCAGATCACGAAAGCGCCGCGTGAAATTGCGCCGGCTCATGGCCGCGCGCTCGGCCAGCGAATCGAGCGTGTGCGGCTCGGCCAGGTTGGCCACGGTCCAGTTCAGCAAGTCCGATAGACGATCACCGCCCGGTGCATCGTGCAATGGCTGCTCGATGTACTGCGCCTGCCCGCCCTGCCGGTGCGGCGCCACCACCAGGCGCCGCGCAATGCGGTTGGCCACCTCGGCGCCATGCCAGCGGCGCACCAGGTGCAGGCAGCAGTCCAGGCCGGCAGCCGTACCGGCGGACGTGACGAGGCGCCCTTCATCGGCATCCACATACAGCACGTCGGGCTTCAGCTTCACGCGCGGATAGCGCCGCGAGAACGCCTCGACTGCGCTCCAGTGCGTGGTCGCTTCAAAGCCGTCGAGCACCCCCGCCTCTGCCAGCACAAACGCCCCCAGGCACAAGCCGACCACCGTCGCGCCCCGCTCATACGCAGTGCGCACAGCTTCCACCATGGGTGCGGGCGGGCGCTCATCCGTGTCGCGCCACGACGGCACGATGAGCACATCTGCGCGGGCGGCATCTTCCAGCGTCAAGTCGGTCTGCACGGCAAATCCGGCGGTAGTGCGCAGGCCGTCTTTTTTGGCCGGCTCGCCCGCGCAAATCTTGAGCTGGTAGGCAGGCAAGCCCGCCCAGACTCGGTCTTCAAACACCAGGCACGGCACAGAAAGGTGGAACGGGCTGATGTCGTTGAAGGCCAGAACGGCGATTTCCGGGGGGTTCATGGCATTCCCATTGGTTTGGCCCGATTTCATCGGTGATTGTCTTCCGGGCCACTTTTGGGAAGGATAACCGTGGGCGAAGATGCTGTCCACGGGCTGACACAACAGCCCGATTCAACCAACCAAAGAGGAGTCAGCCATGACTGCAAACGCCACCCCGAAGCGCGCCCTGATCGTCATCGATGTGCAGAACGAATACTTCACCGGCGGCCTGCCGATCGAGTATCCGGACCCGCAGCAGACCGTCGCCAATGTCGGCGTTGCCATGGATGCCGCACGCGAGGCAGGGATTCCGGTGATCGTCGTGCAGCAAACTTCGCCCGCCAGCTCGCCGTTGTTTGCCATCGACACCGATGGCTGGCAACTGCACCCCGTGGTGGCTTCGCGCCCGCATGACCACTACCTGCGCAAGCTGCTGCCCAGCGCCTATCCGGAAACGGACCTCGCGCAATGGCTGCAAGCGCGCGGCATCGACACGCTCACCGTGGTCGGCTACATGACGCACAACTGCGATGCCTCGACCATCAACCATGCGCTGCACAACGGCACGGCGGTCGAGTTCCTGCATGATGCGTCGGGCTCGGTGCCGTACAGCAATCAAGCGGGCTTCGCGAGTGCGGAAGAGATCCACCGCGTGTTCAGCGTGGTGCTGCAGTCGCGCTTTGCGGCCGTGATGTCGACCCAGGAATGGGTGCACAGCGTGAAGACCGGCGCAGCGCCGGCGCGCGACAACATCTACAAGTCGAACCAGCGGGCGCGTGGCCTGCTGCAAGATGAGGTCACGCAGAAGATTGCTTGATCACACGGCCGCAGACGGCATGGTGACGGAGTGACACCTTGCGCTTTCCGCCTGATGAACACCACGAATCTCGTATTTGTTCTGGTTCTCAGGCGAACTAGACTTCAGGGGCCGATGCCAGCCACTTCAGGGAGAAGCCATGAAACGCATGATGAAGAGTTTCCTGCTCGGCGTTGCCCTGCTGACCGTGGTTGGCGGCACCGTTGGAACCTTTGCAGTTCTCTCCGTACCGTCGGCGCAGGCAGAGCCGTGCAGCGGCCGCGGATATCCGGAGGGCGGTGGCGGCAGCCAGCCCTGATATCGCGCGGGCCCCATGTCGGCTCATGAAGCCGCTCCGCTTGCTGGGAGCGGCTTCATGACTTCAGGGGTCACTGCGTCATCACGCCGCTTGCCGAAGCCAGACGCGTTCAGTTCAGCAGGCTGTTTCCTCGGCCGGCAGAAAGCCACGGAAAGACGTCTCGACCTGCTCCACCATCGACGCCGATGTGGCCTCGCGCAGCGCGGCCAACAGCGCCTCGAACGCGCCTTCCACAGAGGCTCGGTCAGTCGCCTCGACCAACTGCACGCGAATCGGGTGTTCTGCTGAGCTGAACGTGCGGGCTGCGATGTCCATGAGGTACATGCGTGCCGCAGCCAGCGAGCGCTTGCGATTGGGCACGGCGGGCTTGGGCACCTCCTCGGGTTCGGGCGCGGCAGCCAGCTCGGCAACCGGCGTAGTGTCGGCATCCGGCAGGCCGCGGATGAAGCCCGCCTGCAGCAGATCGAGCACAGCCTGCGCCCCCAGGCCGATCTGACCGGCACGCGCGGCCAGGTCTTCACCGGTGGACTGGCCGTCCACCATGATCAGCAGCGCGCGGTTTGATCGGCTCAGCGTGCCGCCGCGCGTGGCGATCTCTTGGCGCCCCGCGTCCGTTTTCTCGAATCGTCCAGATAGCCCTTGCATGGCTCCCCCGTCTCTTCCCCCGAAGATCAGGCTCAACCTAAGGTGGCTTATTTGCAGGAACGTGAAACCGATGCGTTTTCCACAAAGCCACCGCAAAGCAAACGCTTGCGCTCAGGCTGGTGTCGCCAAAGCAAAACACCCCGCCTGAGAGCGGGGTGTTGCCTGCGTGCGGGATGCGCTAATCAATGCGCTGCGGCTGCCGCGCCGTGCATCGCCTCGTGCGTGCCGCGGATACCGTTGAACCACGCGTTGAGCACCACCGCCACTAGCGTGCCCATCACGATGCCGCTGTGGGTGATCGGGCGCGTCCAGTCTGGAAAGTGGTGGAAAAACGCAGGCGCCAGCGTGGGCATCATGCCAAAGCCGACCGACACGGCGATGATCAGCAGGTTGTGCCGCTGGTTCTGGAAATCGACCATGCCCAGCATGCGGATGCCGGCCGCCGCCACCATGCCGAACATCACGATGCCTGCGCCGCCCAGCACGTACTGCGGCACCGATGCCACCACGTACGACAGCTTGGGAAACAGCCCCAGCACGATCAGCAGTACGCCGCCAGCCGCCGCCACGTAGCGCGAGCGTACGCCCGTGATCGATACCAGCCCGATGTTCTGCGAGAACGACGTATGCGGAAACGTGTTGAACACGCCGGCCACGACCGTTGCCAGGCCGTCGGCGCGCAGGCCGTTGGTCAGCTCGTTGCGCGAGATGGGCTTACCCACCACGTGCGACAGCGCGAGAAACATGCCGGTCGATTCCACCAGCGTGATCACAATCACGATGCACATCGAAATGATGGCCGATAGCTCGAACTTGGGCGCCCCAAAGTAGAACGGCGTGACCAGCGTCATCAGCGGCGCGGCGCTTGCGTCGGCCAGCGACACCTTGCCGAAGGCCGCCGCCACCAGCGTGCCCACCACGATGCCCAGCAGCACCGCGATATTGCACAGCAGCGCGTTGCCGAACTTGGTCAGCAGCAGGATCGTCACCAGCACCAGCGCGGCAATTGCCAACCCGAACGGATCACCAAAGGCCGGGTTGGGCACCATGTGCTTTACGCCGTCCACCACCTGCGGAATCGTCTGCTGGCCGCCGGCAGCCCAGTTGATGCCCACGGAGAGCAGCGAAAAACCGATCAGCATAATGACCGTGCCCGTCACCACGCGCGGGAACAGACCCAGCAGCCGGCCCATCAGCGGCGCGACCGCGATGCCGAACACGCCCGAGACGATCGATGCCCCGAAGATGCCGGGCAGCCCCATGCCGGGCTCCATGCCGATGGCGATCATCGGGGCCACGGCGGCAAAGGTCACGCCCATCATCACCGGCAGGCGGATACCGAAGATCAGGAAACCGAGCGACTGGATGAGCGTGCCGACGCCAGCCGCAAACAGATCGCAATTGACGAGATACGAGAGCTGGTCTTTCGGCAGACCCAGCGCATTGCCGACAATCAGCGGCACTGCAATCGCGCCGGCGTACATCACCAGCAGGTGCTGCAGCCCGAGCGCAAACAGGCGCGGCAGCGGCAGGCGTTCGTTGACGGGATCGATGCGGGTCGAGGACGAAAGCGAGGATTGGCCGGGGGATTGGCGCATGGTCTTGTCTCCTGGGGCCGCCCTCGGATACGTGCCGGGGGCGTGCTTGGATAGAGCGGGCCCGGGGGGCCGTCTACCGGCATTTGCATGGCGTGATACCGCGTATTTGCCGGTATCTTGGGGAGCGCCCTCGCCAATGTCAACAATTTGCACCGTTTTTTGTGTACATATTTTGCGTTCCGAAACGCATGTGTGCTTCGAACATCGCCACCCCCTGGTAGGGGACACCGGAATCGAGCCGCACACGGTACAGGATGACGCAGCGCAGCATGCCGTTTTCGGCCACCACGGGCATCAGATCGTAGATGTTGCCGCCGAGCGGGCTGCCGCCGTGGCAGGTCTTGCCGATCTCCGGCTGGTACTGGCGGATCGGCAGGCTCGCCCGCGCCCCATTTGCCTGAACTGCCAGACCCCCTTCCAGATGCAGGACACGGTCGAGCCAGATCATGTCCAGCATGCCGTCAACCTGGCCTGCCGGGCCGCATCCGCCAACCACGGTGGGCGGCGTGAAAACACCGCGGCATCCGCGCGCGGTCTGCCGCTGCAGTGGCACGCCGGCCTGCTCGACGACGGCGTAGTGGCAGTCCCCCGCGCCGCCGCCAACCTGCCTTGCCTGCGAGCCGATGCGTACCACGCCGCGCATCCAGCGCCCATGCATGTAACCGCGTCGACGATGGAGATCGGCCAGTTCGGCCGTCTCGCCGATCAACCGGTGGTCATTGATGCCAACGATGGCGCCCGAGGGCAGTTGCGCCAGCCACACGGCGCGGCCGCTGATCTGCCGCGCCGGAGAGCCCAGCATGAAGCGGGGCGGCGCATGGCAATGAAGGGGCGAAGATTGGAGGGCAAAGGTGGCGAACCGGGCGTCGGCCAACAGAACGGCCTGGCCTAGAGCATGGCAGCCCGTCAACGGTCTGACGCCCCCCCTTTTTGACGCGCATCGCGCCTGTCGTTGACATTGGGTTGTCCGGCCAATGGATGATCTGGATACATGATGGTTCCATGTTGAGGATTGAACGACCGCAGCTGCACGGAGAATGGTTGTGCGGCGCGCCTGCGCGAGGCCAATTCAGCCTAGGCGGGCTCGTATCCAAAGTTCAAGAACCAACACAACTTGAAATTCCTTGATATGCGGGCAGGCGCTTTCGTCTGCGGAATCCGCCGCCATGAAGCGCGCTCACTCACAGGCTTGGATTGAGACTTGAGAGTGTGGTCCTTTCTGGCTTTCTGCCGTGCCATCCGGCGTGGATCGAAACCCAGCCGGCGCATCAGACAATGCACGCGCTTCGTTCGTGAATTCGGCAAACCATTCCAGTTCGATCCAGCCGCTCCGTCAAACAGAACGTTATTTTTCAGATGGATGTGTTCCATCAGGTCCTCCCGGAACACACACAAACGGAGATAAAGCGCCCGGAATGTTGCGGGCCAGTTATCCCAGCGGCTGATCGAGTAACGCCATATCAAGAAGCTCAACCTGACCAGCCGGGTTCAAGTGGCCTTGTATGCGGTCGAGCACGGCCTCAATGGCGGCTGAGCGCTAGTGCGATCGGCTTCGCGCGCTCTTCCTGCCGCCGCTGGTACGCGCCGCCTCGTGACTCGACGCGGCGCCATCCCCGCTCATCCGCTCCAGCCAGGAAAGCGCATCGACGTATGACAGGAATTGCCGGAGGTAGTCCGGTGACAGCTCACGCATCAACACGAGCGAGCGGTGCACCAGGTTGCTGGAATTGAGGGGGCCGGCGTTCGTCGGCACCTGCTCTAGCGACTGGCGCAATTGATGCTCGGCGCTGACCCGGGCCCAGGTTTGCCGGAAGTCATCGAGCAACTCCACCGCCGCGTAACCGCCGGGGCGGCGCGGGGAAGCGTTGGCGGTGTGGCCGCCGCCATCTGCGCGCGCGCGGCCGGCAATGTCGCCAAGCAATGCGGCCAGCGCGCTGTGAACAGGCGCGCTGGCGGGTGTCGCACCGCCAACCGCATCAGGCACGGGTGCCGCTTGTTCGAGTGTGTCTTGGTAAGCCGCCAGCAGTTGTCCGAGCCTTTCGTCCAGGATGCGCCGCGCCTCGCCGGTTTGGCCAGCCGCGCGCCGATGCAGCGCCGCAATGAACCGGAAGCGAACCGGGTCCAGGCGATCCGCGCCGCGTTCACGCCAGCGATCAAGCACGGCTTGGGTGGAAGACTCTTCGCTATGCACGAGGCCCACCGTTGGAAGCCGCTTGCCGCGGAACCGGTGCAATTTCCACGCGCCGGTTCCTGGCGCGCCCCTCATCGTCTGCGTTGGAACTGACGGGCTGCTCGGAGCCGAACGCCGCCGCGAACACGCCCGAAGCGGGAATGCCCTCTTCGATAAACGCGCGCGTCACAGTCAGCGCGCGCTTTGCGGAGAGTTCCCAGTTATCGGCAAAGTGGCGGTTGCCTGCCCTCACCTGCTGGTCATCGGCAAAGCCGCTCACCATCAGGATCTCGTCCCGGGATTTGAGATAGGCGGACAGCGGCCCAGCCAGGCTCTTCAACAGCGCCCGCCCCTCAGGCTGCAGTTGGTCGGAGTTGAGCGCGAACAACACGCTGCCGTTGATGCCGATCCGCCCGTTGACGAGCGTCACCCGCCCCGCCGCCAACGGACCCGCCAGCGCCTGCTCCAGTGTCTTGCGGCGCTGCGCTTCCGCCTCCCGTTGCTTGATCTCGCGCTCCAGCTTGGACGAAAGCTCCAACTGCACGCCGACGACGCCCACAAGAATCAGGACAAAGGCGCCAAGCAACACCGACATCAGGTCGCCAAATGCAGCCCAGACCGGCGCCGCCAGCTCCTGGCCACTGTCAATCTCGTCGTTCATGCCGCCTCGGCTCCGGCAAACGCCCGCTGGCTGCCGAGCCGCTGCAGGTCTTCAATGATCTGCTTCTGCGACAGCATGCTCAGATCAATGACCTCCCGCGCCTGCGCCACGTAGTAGGCGAGCTGCTCGTCGCTGCGGGTGAGGGATTTGTCCAGCGCGGCTTCGATCCGCTGCAGGTGGGCCACCAGCTTGTCGTTCGATTCGCCAAACACCTGCACGGCCATCCCAAAGGCTTCACCCAGGCTCGCCACTTCGACAGCGCTGCCAGTGACCTGTGCCGCAACCGCCCCGAGCTTTCCGGTCTCGGCTTCAACGCGATCGGTGAAGCGGGTTCCGACACGCTCCAGCAGGTCGGCCGAGGCGCCGACCAGCGCATCAACGGCAGAGCGCTGCTCGGTGGATGCATGGTTTACCGCATCCAGCAGCGTTTCCAACGTGCCCAGCAGATGCGTGCGCTCTTCCAGCATGGCCGTATCGCGGACCATGCTGTCGGACAGCTTCTGCCGTAGTTCGGCAACCACCTCGGCCGCGGCATTGGGCGCTTCCGATGCGGCCTGCACGAGCCGTGAAATCTCGGCGATGGTGTCGCTGGCGTGCGCCTGCGTTTGTGCGGAGATGTCGCGTGCGGTCTGCGCCAGCGCGTCGCAGATGTCCTGCTGGCGGCGCGCGGTGCCGGCGCCCGCCGTCTCCCACGCCTGGCTCAGCTTGGCGCCCATCGAATTGAGCGTCTCGGCCCAGGCGGCCAACCGTTGTTGATCGCTTGCGGCCAGCTCGGCTTGCAGCGCGGTATGCGATTGGCCCACCGCGTGCAGCAGCGATGCGCCGTGTTGCTCCAAGGTGGCGGAGGCCGCCTCCAGCGCGCGCTGGTTTCGGCTGGCGAGTTCCACATGGGCTTGCTCCTGCCGCGAAAGCGCATCGCTCCAGGTGCCGGAGAGGCTGCCCGCCGTAGCTTCCAAGCGTTCAGAAACGCCGTCGAGCAAACGGTTCGAACGTTGCTCGAACGTATCGGCAAACCGGTCCAGGGTCGTGCTCCACTGCCCGACCAGCGCCTCGCTGGAGCGTTGATGCTCTACCAGGGCGCGGTTCCAGAGACCCGCGACGGTCTCGGTCGTGGTCTCGAAACGCGTCGACAGACCATCGAGCTGCCGCTGCACGGCATGCGTGACCGTGTCGTGCAGCGCGGCTGATTCACGTGCGAGCCCGGCCATGGTTGATGCAACCACCGGCTGCAACGCCGCGCTGGCCATGTGGGCACTCTCGGCGGCGCTCTCCTTCAAGGCCTGCCCGACAGAGGAAGCAAGGCGACTGTAGGCTGCCTCCGCATGATCGAGAAAGGCTTGCTGCCGGGCGATCTGCTGCTCGCTGCTGGTGGCGCCCTGTTGCTCCAGCGCCGTCATCATCGCCTGCAGCCGGTCGACCAGGGCGGGCATCACGTCGGCCTGCCGTTCCAGCAGCTTGAAGGTGGCTTCGCGTTGATGCGCGTGCGAATAGATGCGCAGTGTGGTTGCGATGCTGGCGTCCAACGCCTGAGCCGCCTGCAGCCGCTCGCGCCGGCACAGGGCGGATAGCAGCCCCAGCATGGCGGATGTCGCCACACCGGCAATCGACGTGCCGAACGAAAATCCCAGCCCTTTGACCGGCGCAGCCAGCGAGGCGCGGATCGCCTGCAGGTCCGTTGCGCTTTCCAGGGCCACACCGGTGCCCCGGAGGGTCACCACCATGCCAAGCAATGTGCCCAGCATCCCCAGCAAGACGAGCAGGCCAACCAGATACGGGGTCAGCGTGGGCCCCGGCAGCCCGATGCGCTCGCCCTCCACACGCAGGCGCACTGCATTGCGCAGGCTGGGGTGCAGTTGCTCAAGCCAGACGCTCAGCTTCGAGGGCGGCTCAGTCAGCCCGGCAACAGCGCGTGCGACGGTGCCGGTGGCCTGCTCATACCGGCGCAGCTCCAGCGCGCCAGCCAGGTAGACGGCGCCAATCACGATCGTGACGGCAAAGGCCAGTGGATTTGAACCAACGATATAGCCGGTGGCGATCCAACCCAGGGCAGCCAGCCCGGCAACGAAGACGATGAGATTCAGGTGATGTCTGGACATAGTGTCCCTAGCGGGTGCGAAGGGCTGCGAGCAACCCTTCGACCGGTTGAAAACGAACATCCAGTTCGGCGAGGAGCACGCTCTGCATATCCTTGCGGAAAGCGTTCACCCAGGTGCTGGATGAAGCCGAAGAAGCGCGCTCGTCCAGGGTATCCGCCTGATCGGCCTGCCGCTGCTGTTCGGTCGCGCGCAAGCGCTCGAAGTACCGTCCGAGCAACGTGGGCACGGAGGCCAGCAGCGTGCGCTCATGCATGCTGAGTGCTTGCTCCATGCTGGCATCCAGCACGGCGAGCCGGGCCAGACCGGGGGTCTTTGCAGCAACTGCGCGCCGCAGGCGGCCACGCAGGTTGCCGATATCCATCTCCATCGCCTGCTGCATCGAGACGTACCGCTGACGGAAATCCGCATAGTCAACAGCCTCAACCATCGCAGCAGTCGCGGCCGTTGCACTGTGCACCGGCGTGCGCGCAACGCCGTTTGATCTGGCATCCGGCGTGCAGGTGGCGGCAATGGCTTTTACCAATGCGGTGCGAGCGCGGCCGCACATGGTCTCTGCGTCCGAGCCAGCAGGCCGTGCGCCGGGGGCGACAGCCGGCGGGCTTGCGCTGAGCGCTGCCGACAGCGTAATGGCATCGGTCCAACTGAGCCATTGGCTCAGCCGGTCTGCAAGTGATTGCCCCGAATCAGGAACGTCAACGTCCGTCAGGCGAGCAAGTAAGCGGATCAGCTCGGGGCCATTGAGTGCCCTGCTTTGCTGGCCTTTCGCCATACTACGAGTGCCAAAAAAGGCCGCAGTTTACACCCCGTTCGAGGCAAACACGCTGGTTTGATGGACGGCTGAGCGCCTCGCGACCCGCTGGGGTAATCTTGCGGCGGAAGCCGGGCACCACAAAGTGCCCCAAGGTTCACCAGCCGATGCCCGGGGCTGCACTGCATCCGTGATGGGCACGATGAACCTGATCTTTGCCATGGCGACGCCACAGTAGAGAACCCGCGTCCCGGTTGCCGAGCAGGCGCGGTACAGAAATGCACCGGGTCAAGCCCTGAAAAGCCCCGGTACCGGTTGACGCATGCAAGCCCTTGATCAACCTGCAGCATCTAACCGAAGCATCGCCCAGCGAACTTCGATGCGGGCGTTACGGTGATATGAAAAATCCTCACTACGATTCGGCCAAGCCCCACCACACGCCGGACGGATTCCGCAACCGCTACCCACACCCGCGCCCCGGCGGCGATTTCTGGCAATGGCAGCGCGAGCGCCGTCGCCTCGGCCTGCCCAGGCCGCCCACGCGGGACCTCTCCTGCGTGGCACCCAACCTGGCCGCCGTGCACCAGCCGCCCCGCGTGCCGCAACTCACCTGGATCGGGCACGAAACGCTGCTGCTGCAGATCGACGGACTGAACGTGCTGACCGACCCGGTGTTCTCCAAGCGCGCCTCGCCGCTGCCGTTTGCCGGCCCGCTCCGGCACCAGCCACCGGGCCTGTCGCTCAAACAGTTGCCGCATATCGACCTGGTGCTGATCTCGCACAACCACTACGACCACCTCGACCGCGCCAGCGTGCGCGCGCTGATGCGCCAGCTGGGCGGTGCGCCGATGTTCTTCGTGCCACTGGGCATCGACCATTGGTTTGCGCGCAACGTACGCGGCACGCGCCTCACCGGCAACAACCCCAACGTACGCGGCTTCGACTGGGACGACGAAGCGCGCTTCGGCCCCTTCACCGCGCACTTCTGCGCCGTGCAGCATTGGTCCGCGCGCGGGCTGTATGACCGCAACCACACGCTGTGGGGCAGTTGGGCGCTGATGCATCCGCAACTGCGCTTCTGGTTTTCGGGCGATCTGGGGTATTCGCAGGACACACGCGACATCGGCGCGCGCTTCGGCCACTTTGATGTGGCGGCCATTGCCGTGGGCGCCTACGAGCCGCGCTGGTTCATGAAGGCCCAGCACATCGACCCGACCGAGGCCGTGCAGGTCATGCACGACATCGGCGCGCGGCAGGCGGTGGGCATTCACTGGGGCACCTTTGCGCTGACGGACGAACCGTTGGACCAGCCCATCGCCGACTTGGCCAACGCGCTGGCCGCACGTAACGTGCCGCACGAACGCTTCACCCTGTTCCGCCATGGCGAAACGCGCGTATGGCATGCCGAGGCGGCACGCCTTGTCACCGAACTGCCCAAAGAAAAAGCGCGGCTGCGAGATGACTCGCTGGCCGCGCAGTAGCAAGCTGGTTGGCTGCTGATCAGCCCGGTGTCGGCAGCCATGCCCGATCGCGCAGGCGTGCGCGGATACGGGCGATGGCCTGGCTGTGGATCTGGCACACGCGTGATTCCGACACGCCCATCACGGCACCGATCTCGCGCAGGTTCAGGTCCTGCTCGTAATACAGGCTCATCATCAGCTTCTCGCGCTCGGGCAGTCCCTCGATGGCGGCCACGACCGATTCGCGCAGGTCGTGGTCCAGCAACTGGTCCAGCGGCGTGGCGTCGTTCTCGGCGGCGCGGTTTTCGATGAAAGCGTCGGCGTCTTCGCGGTCGAAATCTTCGTAGTACAGGAGCTGGCTGCCCTGCAATTCAACCAGTTGCTTCTGGTAGTCGGCCAGCGACATGCCCAGCGCGGCGGCAATCTCGGTTTCAGTGGGCGCTCGGCCCTTCTGCTGCTGCAGTTTCTGGATCGCCTGCTCGATCGTGCGGGCATTTCGGCGCAGGCCGCGCGGCAGCCAGTCGGAGCCGCGCAGCTCATCCAGGATGGCGCCGCGAATACGTTGGGCGGCGTAGAACTCGAACTGCACGCCCTGCGTTTCCTCATAGCGCGACAGGGCGTCGAGCAAGCCCATCATGCCGGCCTGGATGAGGTCGTCGAGCTCGACGCTGGCGGGCAGCTTCACCATCATCTGGTTGGCAATGCGGCGCACCAGCGGTGCGTACGTGGCCATCTCGTCGGACTTGGTCTTGCGACCGGTTGCGGTGTACATATCCATGCCTGCCTTTGGCGCTTCGTTCATGGTGCGCCTCAATAAACCATCTCGGCCGCGCGTGCGGTGACGCGGGGCGTCGGGATCGACGTTGTCTGCACCGACTCATCTGCCGCTGGCTGGGTGGCCGCCTGAGCCGGTTCTTGCGCCGATACCATCCCCCGCAACGGCTCACTGCCGTCGTCGGCCTGGGCCCCGGCGTCAATACTGCTGGCCCAGCTCAGCATCTCTTCGGCGAGCTGGCGGAAGGCCATGGCCGAGGGCGATGCGGGAAACGCGCTCGCCACGGGCTTGCCGAGCGAGAGCGCCAGTTCTACGTGCCGGTCTTCCGGGAGGTAGCCGGCAAAATCGATGCGAGTGTTCAGGTACTGGCCCACGGTGTTGGCCAGGTTGTTGAACACGCGCACTGCGGAATCGACCGAATGCGCACCGCACACCACGGTGCGGATGCCTGCGCCGCCTTGCAGCACTGCCGTCTTCTTGAGCAGCGTGTAAGCGCTCTTGATGCCCTCCGGACTATCGGAGAAGGTCAGCAGCACGTCGTCGCACGATTCGGCCACGGCGCCCAGCGCGCGGGTGCCGAAATCGGCGGCTATCAGAGTCACGTCGGCCGTGTCGTCGTACTGTTCAAGCATGCCGGCCACGGCCAGCATGGTCTGTGCGCTCACCACGGCAGCTTCGCGGCCCAGGGTGGACAGGGCAATGCGCAGGTTGTCGACAAAGTCATCGACCTGCTCTTGCGCACCGATCACCAGCACGCGACGGCTGGCTGCCTGACCGAGCATGCGACGCAGCCCGGCGGCTTGGTCCTTGACGAATGGAGTCGTCATGTCAGGCCCCCTGTTGTCGTTCTCAAGCGAAATCGAAAGCAGCCAGGCCGGGTTCGCGGCCGCGCGCGGCGCCCTGCGCCACCAGCAGCGATTCGTCCGAATCCAGCGAGAACGACGATTGTTCGGCGCCGGCGCGGAAGCTGCGATGGATCAGCAGCTTCTTGTTCGGCACCGCGATGTCTTCCGGCACGCGCTGGCCGTACGACACGTAGTGCAGCGGCAGGCGGCGGCGGATCATCACGTCCATCGCGTGCCCCACGGAGGCCGCCTCGTCGATCTTGGTCAGGATGCAGCCGGCCAGGTTGGCGTCACGGTAGGCGCCCACCACTTCATCGAGCGTCTTGCCGTTGCTCGCGGCGTTCAGCAGCAGCAGGCGTTTGATGGACGGGCCAACGGCATGCAGCATGGCCATCTGCTCGGACACGGCGCGATCACGCTGGCTCATGCCGATGGTGTCGATCAGCACGACGTGCTTCTCGCGCAGATCGTTCAGCGCCAGGCTCAGGTCTTGCGCGTCTTTCACGGCATGCACCGAGACGCCCAGGATCTTGCCGTAGATGCGCAGTTGCTCGTGGCCGCCGATCCGGTAGCTGTCGGTCGAGAGCAGCGCCACGCGCGATGCGCCATGGCGCAGCACGAAGCGCGCGGCCAGCTTGGCGGTCGTGGTGGTCTTGCCCACGCCGGTCGGGCCCATCAGGGCAAACACGCCGCCCTGGTCGAGCAGGCTGTTCTCATCCGGCACCACGGCCAGATTCTTCTCAATGGCGCGCTGCACGAAGTCCAACGCGGCTTCGTACGTGTCGTGCTGCGGCATGTTCTCCAGCACGTAGCGCGTGAGCTGTGCAGAGAAGCCCGCGTTCAGCATGGTCTGGAACAGGCGCGTGCGCACCGGATCGCCCAGCTTCACGCCCAGCGAGGCGAGGCTCGACATGGCGTCGTTGAGCGTGCTCTTGAGCGCGTCGATCTCGCCGACCATGCGGCGGGTCATGGCGTCGGTCTCGGCCTTGAAATCCGCCTTGATGTCGGAGCGCTGCAGGCTCACGTCGTCTTGCTGAATGTCGTGATCGGCGTCCGGCTTGGCCATCGAGTCCTCCATGCGGACAAAGAGGTCGGCCGGCTTGTGCGCCTCGATCTTCTGCTGTTCTGCACGGGCGGCGCGTGCCTGGGCTTCCACGCGTTCGGCAAAGGACCGCAGCGTGGTCGGCTGCTCCTCCTGTTCGTGCGCGCGTTCGCGGCGGGCGGCCGGGCGCTTGACCGGTTCGATGGGCTCGTCGTCCAGCGCCACGGCACGGCGGGCGATGAACTGGGCGGTGCTGGCAACCGTCTGCGCCGCGTCGTCGTTGGCGCGATCCAGCGACAGGCCTGCCAGCATGCGGGTGGCGGCCACCAGCGGATCGTCGGCCTCCGTGCCGAGTGTCACGTCGTCATCCACACGGGTCTGCAGCGTGCGGCCGGCGGGCTTGCTCGTGGCGGTAGAGGCGGTCGCGGCTGCCGAGACTGCCGGTGCCTCTTCCTGTGCCTGTGCCTGCGCCATTGCGGTGCGGCGCGCTGCGGTAAAGCGGTTGCGCAGGCGGGCCAGCGCATTCGTTGCAACGCCCGCCGTGGGTGCCGATTCGGCCTGGGCCAGCGCTCGCAGTTCGGCGGCAACTGTGGTGGCGGCTTCCGCTGCAGGCGCTGCCTCGGGAATCGGTGCGGGCATGCTGGGGCGGCGCTGCGCTGCCTTGGGAGCAGTCGACTGCGTGTCGATCAGGGCATCCAGATGCGTGTCGGAGGCGGCAATCACCTCGATGCCGCCGGGCACGGCGCGATTCGAGAGGATCAGCGCGTCGTCGCCCAACTGATCGCGGACCTTGCGCAACACGTCGCGCGACGTCAGTCCGGTGAATCGATGCATCTTCATGCGCGGCCTCCAAGCATGGCGACAACCTTAATCGTTCGGTGATCGGGAATTTCTGCGTGCGAGAGCACGCGCAGGCCGGGTGCGGCACGCTTGAACAGGCGTGCAAGCATCGGGCGCAACGCGGGCGGCACCAGCAGGACGCCCGTCTGGCCCATCTGTTCGTGTTGGCGCGACGAATCCGCAGCCGCTTGCATGAGCGAATCAGCAAGTTGCGGTTCGATCGGGCCGGCATTCGAGCCAACGACGCTTTGCAGCAAGATGTTCTCCAGATTCGGGTCGAGCGTGACGACCTGCATTTCGGTCTTGTTCGGGAAGAGCTGCTGGGCGATCGCCCGGCCCAGCGCGATCCGCACAGCGGCGGTAAGTTCGGCGGGGTCTTGCGTCCTGCCTCCGTGTTCCGCCAGCGTTTCGACGATGGTGCGGATATCGCGGATATGCAGGCCTTCGTCCAGCAGGTTCTGCAGCACCTTTTGCACGGTCGCGACGGGCAACAGCTTGGGGCAAACGTCTTCGACCAGCTTCGGTGCTTCCTTGGCCAAATGATCGAGCAACTGCTGCACTTCCAAACGGCCGAGAAGCTCGGTGCTATGGGTGTAAATCAACTGATTGACGTGCGTGGCGATGACCGTGCTGCAATCGACCACGGTGTAGCCCTCGGCCTGGGCGCGATCGCGCACATCGGCGCTGATCCACATGGCGGGCAGGCCGAAAGTCGGGTCCACGGTAGGCGTGCCGGGCAGTTGCGTGCCCAGGCGCCCGCCGTGTGCACCGTGCCCACCCAGCCCGTCCTGGCCGCCCGGGTTGATGGCCAGGAACTTGCCCTGCTGCACCTCGCCGTGGCCGATCTCCACGCCCTTGAGCGTGATGCGGTATGACGACGGACCCAGCTCCAGGTTGTCGCGGATGTGCACCACCGGCGCCAGGAAGCCCATGTCCTGCGTGAACTTCTTGCGGATGCCCTTGATGCGGCGCAGCAGCTCGCCGTCCTGGCTCTTGTCGACCAGCGGGATCAGGCGGTAGCCGATCTCCAGGCCCAGCACGTCGACCCACGAAACGTCGTCCCAGCTCGCTTCCGGCGTGTCGACCGGGGCAATGGCCTGCAACACCGGCTCGACTTCGGGAATCTCGCGCCTTTTCTTCAGATACCAGCCCAGATAGCCCAGCGAGCCGCCAAACAGGATGAACGGAAAATGCGGCATGCCCGGCACCAGGCCCAGCAGGCCGAGCACGCCGGCGGTGGTCATCAGCACCGTCGGCATGGCAAACAGCTCGCTCGACAGTTGCTGGCCGACGTCCTTGTCGGTGGACACGCGGCTGACCATGATGCCCGCCGCGGTGGAGATGACCAGCGCCGGAATCTGCGCGACCAGGCCATCGCCGATGGTCAGCAGCGTGTAGTTGGTGGCGGCGTGGCCGATGTCCATGCCGTGCTGCAGTACGCCCACGGCCAGGCCGCCGATGATGTTGATGAGCAGGATGGCGATGCCCGCCACCGAGTCGCCGCGCACGAACTTGCTGGCGCCGTCCATGGAGCCGAAGAACTCGGCTTCCTGGGCGATGTTCTGGCGGCGGCGGCGCGCCTCGTCTTCGCGGATGAGGCCCGCATTCAGGTCGGCGTCGATCGCCATCTGCTTGCCGGGCATGGCGTCGAGCGTGAAGCGCGCGCTGACCTCGGCGATCCGGCCCGCACCCTTGCTGATCACCATGAAGTTGATGATGACCAGGATGACGAACAGCACGATGCCGACGGTGTAGTTGCCGCCCACCAGGAAGTGGCCGAAGGCTTCGATCACCTTGCCGGCGGCGTCGGGGCCGGTGTGGCCTTCCATCAGCACCACGCGGGTGGAAGCCACGTTGAGCGACAGCCGCATCAGCGTGGTGATCAGCAGGATGCTCGGGAACGACGAGAAATCCAGCGGCTTGAGCGTGTGCATGCTGATCAGCAGCACGATGATCGACAGCGCGATGTTGAACGTGAACAACAGGTCCAGGATGAACGGCGGCAGCGGCAGCACCATCATCGCCAGGATCAGGATGATCAGCACCGGACCGGCGGCCGAGCGGTAGTCGCCCTGGCGCAGGAAGCTTGATACTCGGAGCAGTGCGGCGTTCATCGTCAGGAGCGTGCTGCGGGGGACTTTTCGATGGATGCCATCTTGCCCGGTGCGCTGCCAAATCGAAGAAGCGAGAAAGCCGCCCAAAAGGCGGCTTTTCTTCGAAATACCCTCCCACCGGGGGGTGCGGAAGCGGCAACGGCCGCCGCCCGCCTAAGAACTGCCTGTTTACAGATCAACCGGCTCGTCTTCCGGGCCCGGCTGTGGCCCCGGGTCCATATCGGCCGGCACCGGCAAATCGGTCGGGCGCTTCGGGGCGCGGCCGCCCACCTGGTGCATGCGACGCAACTGGTAGACGTAGGCCAGGACCTCTGCCACGGCAGCGTACAGCGCCTCGGGAATCTGGTGGCCAATCTCGGTGTGGCGGTACAGCGCCCGCGCCAGCGGCGGCGCTTCCAGGATGGGGATCTTGTGCTCGGTGCCCAGTTCGCGGATTTTGGCCGCCACCAGGTCGGCGCCTTTGGCCAGCACGCGCGGCGCACCGCCCTCTTTCTCGGAATAGCGCAACGCCACCGCGTAGTGCGTCGGGTTGGTGACGATCACATCGGCCTTGGGCACGTCGGCCATCATGCGGCGCTGGGCCACCTGGCGCTGCATGGCGCGGATGCGGCCCTTGAGCTGCGGGTCGCCTTCGGACTCGCGGTGCTCCTTGCGCACTTCTTCCTTGGTCATGCGGTGTTTGCGGGCGTATTGCCACAGCGCCAGGGGAACATCCACCGCAGCCACCAGCAGCATCACCGCGGCCATCCAGAGGAAGGCCACGCCGGCGACGTGCATGGTGTCACGCATGGCGGTGCTCAGGCTCTGCTGGGGAAGCTCGATGAAATCCGCCCGGTAATGCAGGATCAGCCCCCAGCCGACGCCGCCAAGCAGCAGCAGCTTGAGCAGCAGCCGGGGCAGTTCAAGCAGCCCTTCTACCGAGAACATGCGCTTGAGGCCCTGTAGCTTGAATGGGCGCGTGATGTCCGGCTCCAGCGGCTTGAACGAGATCGCCCCGCGCGTAAGGGCCAGCGGCGTGAGCGCCGCCAGAATCAGCATCAGCACCAGCCCGCCAAGCGCAACGGCCAGCGGCGTGAACTGCGCCCCCACGTAGATCCATTGGTCTTGCGCGCGGGTGTAGTCGTAACGGTGGAACTCCAGGCAGCGCGCCAGAAACGATGACGCAGCGCGCACGATCGACTCGCCCATCACCCACAGCCCGCCCGCGCTGACCGCCAGCAGGGCGAACGAACCCAATTCCCGTGATCTGGGAAAGTCGCCTTCCTCGCGCGCCTGCTCGAGGCGCCTCGGTGAGGCGGGTTCGGTTTTCTCGAGATCGCTATCGTCGGACATGCCGGATGTGCGAGGGATGGATGAACGCTCACATTATCCGGCCCCGATCAGCCCATCGAAACGCAAAGAAGACGCCTTGAAAGCACGCTTATCGAAAAAAAGCCGACACAAACAGTGTCGGCTGACCGACGCTGCGCGGGACTGGCCCCCTCAGCGCCTGCTGATGGATGTCTACGGCATTCGACAGTTGCGCGCCAGCCCCGTGGTGGCACGGGCTCCCGAACCGTGATCAGCGCGCACGTGCGAGACACCAGGTTTGCGATATTGGCCCATGGCTGCGCAGACACACCGGACACCCTAACCCCGGTCTGCCGCGCGATGCACGCGGTGCGGCTCAAAATCCTGCAACCGTTCGGCCGTGATATCCGCCGGACGCACCACCACGCCACCATTTCGCGCGATGAACTGCTGCGCGTCCGCCAGATTCCGAAACGCTGGAAGATTGCCGCGCCGCATCGGTCCCAGAACCGCCGACCCCCACACATAAACAGCCTGCTGTGCCGGAACCCATCCGCCGTCTCCCGTGGCATGCACGTAGCTGGCGGCAACCTCCGCGGCCTGTCGCCCTGGTGCGTAGCGCTGCAGGTTTCGCAGGTAGATGAACAGGCTCATGGGCGAATCGAAGAAGTACGCATCGCCGTTGGCAAAAATGAGTTGCGCCGCCCACTCAGGAGCGCGAGATGGAAACACCCCACAGACGGGGCAACGCGCGCTGGCGGGAATGGGACGCGGGGCATGTGGATGCAGTCCGGACCGCGGATCGTAAGGCACGGCCGGCGCGACAAAGCAGATCTCCTCAGGCAACTGCGGCTCGGCCCGACGGTCTGCACGTCCCACAAACCACCAAAGGGACCAGAGAGTCGCAAGCAAGGCGGCCAGCGCCAGCATCGGGCGGCGCGTCGTCATAACCCGCTCCATCCACCGGCGCTGATGCCGCGGGCAAAGACGGTTCTGGACAGAAGATGACAGCGGCGAATCACAAGTGAAAGCTCCATGGGAGGCGAGCAGGTGCGGCTCTCCCACCAACAAGAAACGGAACGACGACACCATCGGCGTGGCATGGCCGAATCCATCGGCAGTCGCAGCGCCAGCCAACGCCAGGATGTCGAGCATATCGGCGATGCCAATCTTCTAAATTGATCGATGGCATGAATTGATGTTGCCCATTTTTAAATCGGCCTTTTTTCCGGCATTTGCGTTTCCCATTTCTGCATAGCAAAAAAAACGCCAAAAAAATACCCGACATTGCATTGTGGATAAAAAATGCATCCGCAATACTTGATTTGCATCAATTCTAGCCACGGGCATTTCGGTCAATTGATGCGCATCAATCTGTGTTGCAGGCATAGCGCTACCATCGGCCGCTTCTGACACGTGCGGTGAAATCTTGAACCGTTGCACTCTGCCCCACCGTGGAATCCTGCCGAGTATCGGGCTCGCCGGCCCGGCGCACACGCTGCGCTGGACCGCCAGTCCGGCCGCGAGCGCACCGCCCGCGCGGTATCGATATGCCTTCGAAGGCCACACGATGGGCACGACATATCACGTGCGGCTCGCGCTTCCATCGATTGATGACACGGCATTGCTCGATGCGGCGCGTGCAGCCGTGGATGCGGCTGTCCAGGCTGTTGATCAACGCATGTCGACGTATCGGGCCGACTCGGAACTGTCGCAACTGAACCGGTATGCGGGCGGGCGCCCCTTCGCGTTGTCCGCCGATACGATCAGCGTATTGCAGATGGCGAGATCGGTGAGCCTCGCAACGGATGGTGCGTTCGATGTCACTGCCGGGAGCTTCGTCAATCTGTGGGGCTTCGGGCCGGAAAAGGCTCAACGTGTGGCAACGTCGCGAGAGCTGGCGATGCTCAGGAGCGCGGTCGGCACCGGCGCGCTGGAAATCGACGCGCGCACGCGCACCGCCACGAAAGCCAACCCTCGCGTCTACACCGATCTATCGGCCATCGCCAAGGGTTTTGGCGTGGACCAGGCGGCCATCGCGCTTGACGCGCTTGGCATCGCTGATTTCATGGTCGAGGTGGGCGGAGAAGTGCGCGCCAAGGGCCGGCGCCATGATGGGCGCGCGTGGCAAATCGGTATTGAAGAGCCTCAGCGGGGGCTGCCGCGCCGTGCACGATTCGTCGTGCCATTGCGCGATCTGGCCATGGCGACGTCAGGCGATTACCGCATCTGCTTTGAGCAGGATGGGCAGCATTACTCACACGAGATCGATCCACGTACAGGCCACCCAATTGCCAATGGCCTGACCTCCGTCACCGTGGCCGCGTCGCAGTGTGCGATTGCCGACGCATACGCCACGGCGCTGATTGTGTTGGGCCCCGAACGCGGCCTTGAGGTTGCCGAGCAACTCGGGCTGGCCGCCTACTTCATCCTGCGCGATGCCGATGGCCGCCATCAAGACCGTATGACAACCGCGTTTTCTGCGCTGGGCGGCCGCCCTGCCACATCAACCTGATCCGCACTGCAACCCGCACAAAGCGCAACCTTATCGCCACATTCATTCATATCTGAATAGCCTTATAAAGAATAGGTTATTCCAATTTTCAACGGTCAATTGAATAAGGCTCGTTGCGATTCAATTCGAATTGATGGGTTTCCACTGACCTTTGATTGCTGTCAATAGCGAAAATTTGCGGTTTGTTAATGTGGTTTCCAATTCTGAGGGAGCGTAAGAGATGAGCCTATCCAACAATGATTTTGAGAATCCGATTCCGGTGAGCCCGACACGACGCAGCTTTCTGAACCGGACGGCAGCGGGTCTGGTCGGCGTGGGCCTGTCCGCCGGCCTGGCAGCCTGCAACAAAGGCACGGACAAGGACGCGCCTGCGGCAGCGGCTCCGGCGGATGGCAAAGCGAGCGCAGCCGGCGGCGTCGACTACAGCAAGTACGAAGTGCCGCCCGGCCAGCTGGACACGTACTACGCGTTCTCCAGCGGCGGCCACTCGGGTGAGGTTCGCATCTACGGTCTGCCCTCGGGGCGCTGCTTCAAGCGCATACCCGTCTTCAACATCGATTGCCTGGTGGGCTGGGGCATCACCAACGAATCGAAGAAGATCATGGGCACCAATCCGGACGGAACGCTCAAGTACTGGACCGGTGATACCCACCACGTGCATCCGTCCTATACCGACGGCACGTACGACGGGAAATACATCTTCGTCAACGATAAGATCCACAGCCGGCTCGCCCGGGTGCGCATGGACACGATGGAATGCGACAAGATTGTCGAATTGCCGAACGTGCAGGGCTTCCACGGCGTCTTCCCTGACAAGCGGGACCCGGTGGATGACAAGATCAATCACACCACCCGAGTGTTCTGCGGCAACGAGTTTCACATTCCGCAGCCCAATGACGGCCGCGATCTGAACGACCCGAAGAAATATTTCTGCCTGTTCACCTGCGTGGACGCGGAGACGATGGAGCCCCGCTGGCAGGTCAAGGTCGACGGCAACATGGACCTGGTGGCCACGTCTTATGACGGCAAGCTCGCCGCTTCCAACCAGTACAACACCGAAGGCGGTGTGCATTACGAAGAGATGATGTCCGCCGAGCGCGACGCGTGCGTCTTCTTCAACGTTGCACGGATCGAAGCCGCGGTCAAAGCCGGCAAGACCTTCACCATCGGCACCTCGAAAGTCCCTGTCGTCGATGGCACCAAAGCCGCCAACACCGACCCGAAGACCGCGCTGACCTGCTATGTGCCCGTGCCCAAGAACCCGCACGGCGTGAATGCCAGCCCGGACGGCAAGTACTACGCCTGTTCCGGCAAGCTGTCGCCGACGGCAACGCTGATCGAACACGACCTCGTGTTGAAGTGGTTCAACGGCGAACTCAAGGAGCCTCGCGACTGCGTCGTCGCCGAACCCGAGATCGGCCTCGGCCCGCTGCACACCGGTTTTGACAACCGCGGCAATGCCTATACCACGCTGTTCCTCGACAGCCAGATCGTCAAATGGAACCTCGAAGCGGCGATCAAGGCGTTCAAGGGCGACAAGACCGCCGTGCCGGTGGTGGACCGCATCGACGTCAATTACCAGCCGGGCCACGGTTTCACCTCGATGGGCGAAACCAAGGAACCGGATGGCAAGTTCTTCATTTCGGACAACAAGTTCTCGAAAGACCGGTTCCTGCCGGTCGGCCCGCTGCACCCGGAAACAGCGCAGCTCATCGACATCTCCGGCGACAAGATGAAGCTCGTGGCAGACCATGCGGTCTATTCCGAGCCGCACGACTCGATCGTCATCCGCCGCGACATCATCAAGACGCGTCAGGTCTACAACATCGATGAGTTCCCGAACGCGGTGAAAGACCCGAAGGAGTGCCGCGTCGAACGCAAGGGCAAGCAGGTGACGGTCTACCTAACCTCGCAGGCACCTGCCTTTGGCTTGCGCGAGTTCACCGTGAAGAAGGGCGATGAGGTAACGATCATCCTCACCAACCTGGACAAGGTGGAGGACTTGACCCACGGCTTCGCCATCCCGAAGTACAACATCAACTTCATCGTGAACCCGCAGGAAACCAAGTCGGTCACCTTCAAGGCCGACAAGCCAGGGGTCTACTGGTGCTACTGCACCAACTTCTGCCACGCGCTGCACCTGGAAATGCGCTCGCGCATGCTTGTTGAGGCATAAGGGAGAAGGCGGACGTATGAAACACCTGTTCTCACGATTGGCGGTGATTGCCGCCACTTGTGCGATGGACACGTCCGCGCTGGCGGGCATCAGCGGCATGGCTTATGAGGCGCCGCTGCCCGCCGGTTTATCGACCGACCCGAACCTGTGCGCAATGGTGCCCTGCACGGATGTGCTGCCAGGCGCCAGCAGCTTCTCACCGCGTAAGGGACACCCCCCCTACGTGGAGGGCTATCGCGACGTGGCCGGCAAACGCCAACTGGTCGGCTACGCGTTCCTGTCTACCGACATCGTTGACATGCCCGGCTATTCGGGCAAACCCATCGTTACGCTGATGGGTATGGACGCGCACGGCGTGATCACGGGCGTCAAGGTATTGCGACACTCCGAGCCGATCCTTCTGCTGGGCATTCCAGAAACCCAACTGACACACTTCACCGCGCAGTACATCGGCAAGTTCGTCGGGGGGAGCATCGAGATCGGCAAATCCCACGCAGTGAGCGAGGGCGCCGTCGAACTCGACGCGATCAGTGGCGCGACCGTGACGGTGATGTCCGAGAATCAGGTCATTCTGCGCAGCGGCAAGGCCGCGGCCGAACAGGCCGGAATCATCACTCCCAAACGGCGCGCCCAGGCGAAATTTACGCAGGCAAGTCAGCCCCTGAGCTGGAAGGCGCTGCTGGATCAAGGCGCTGTGCAGCGCCTGACCGTGCACCCCGAAGATGTTGGGCTGCAGGCCAACGGCCAGCCTTACGTGGATATGGTGTTCGGTGACGTCAGTGCACCTGTCGTAGGGCGCAGCATCCTGGGCGATGCGAATTACGCATCGCTCATGTCGAGCCTGAAAGCCGGCGAACACGCGATCTTCATCGCGTCGAACGGCACGGAGAGTTTCAAAGGTTCCGGCTTCGTGCGCGGGGGCATCTTCGACCGCATCCAGGTCGCCCAGGATACCGACACCTTCACCTTCCGGGACCTTGATTACCAGAACCTCTACGGCATCCGCGCAACCGGTGCGCCGGACTATCGCGAGTCAGGCATCTTCATCATCCGCAGCCCGGGGTTTTCGTCGGCGTATCCGTGGAAGCTGGTGTTCCTGGCCAACAAGTTGGACGCGGAAACCGGCGCAAAGACTTTCACAAGCTTCGACCAGGAATACTGGCTCCCGGCGGATGAGCTGGTTGGCGGGCGGCCGCAGTACGACCGCCCCGCTCCGCCCTGGCTGCAGATCTGGAAGGCGCGCGCCGTCGAGATCGGCCTGTTCGCCCTCCTGTTGATTGGCGCGGGCGCGGTGTACGCGTGTCGCGACACGCTGGTGCGCCGCTCCAGGCGCAAGGACAAGCGCTGGGTCTCCTGGCCCAAGTACGCGCTGTGGACCACGAGCATTGGCTTCGCTGGATTCCATCTCATGGCGCAGCCGTCCATCACGCAGGTGCTGACATGGTTCCACGCCATTCTCTTCAAGTGGCGGTGGGATCTGTTCCTGTCCGATCCGTTCATCTTCCTGTTCTGGTGGTTCATCATCATCAGCGTGTTCTTCTGGGGCCGCGGCATGTTCTGCGGTTGGCTGTGCCCCTACGGCTCGCTGAGTGAGATCCTCTACAAGGTGGGGGGCAAACTTGGCCTTGCGCGCTTCCAGTTCCCGTTGCCCAAGGCGCTGCACGACAAGCTCAAGTGGATCAAATACGGTGTGTTTGCCGGCCTGCTCGGGATGTCGTTCTACTCGATGGGCACCGCCGAGAAGCTGGCGGAGATCGAGCCGTTCAAGACCACGTTCCTGGTCGGCGTCTGGAACCGGACGTGGCCCTTCGTCACGTTCTGGAGCGTGCTGGCTGTCGCCGCCCTGTTCATCGAGCGGCCATTCTGCAAATACCTGTGCCCGCTGGGCGCCTCGCTCGCCATCCCTTCAACGTTCCGGTGGTGGGGTCTCAAGCGCAAGCAAGAGTGCGGCCCGTGCCGCGCCTGCGAGGCTGGCTGCGGATCGCAAGCCATCGGACGCGACGGCAAGATCGACCAGCGCGAATGCCTGCTGTGCCTGGATTGCATGGTCATGTATTACGACGATCATGCGTGCCCTCCGCTGGTCAAGGAGCGCAAGCACCGCACGAGCGCCGGCTTGAAACTGACACCGATCGGCGCCGACGGCTACTACATTCCGATCCAGCCGGTGCCAAGCGCGCCGCCCAAACCCATCGCGCCGGCGCCGGCTTCGCTGCCGCCACCACCTGTGGGCATCCTCGCCCGGTTGCGTCGTGAGCTGACCGACCACCTCTTCCCCTGGAACCGGCAATTCCTCAGCCACCCGTTGTTCTTCCGTGCCGCCGGCATTGGCCTGGCCGTGCTGGTCACCTGGGCGTGGCTGCTCGGTGCGGGCGGCAGGCTTGGCCAGGGGATCGTGCTGGGTTGGTGGCTGGCCTGGTCCGCCTACGAACTTGTGATGCGCATGGCGTGCAAGCCCTATGTGAAGGAAGGCGCGTGGTGGGGTTACAAGCTGCGCACGGCCTCCTGGGCCGACATGGCAGCCTATGTCGGCATGAAGAACCTGCTGATTGGCGCAGGACTCTTCCTTGCCATGAAGGCGGTGGGCGTGCTGCCGGCGCTGCAAACCTTGCCCCAACTGAAATGGCTGTACTGAACCGCCTCTTCTGCGCGATCTCGGCACTGCTGGTCTGCACTGCGGCCTGCGGTGCAGAGGTTCGCGTGCATGCCGGCAGTTCGATTTCGCAGGCGGTCACGCTCGCGCATGCAGGGGACACCCTCGTCATCGAGCGCGGGCGGTATCAAGGCCCGGTCCGGATCGACAAACCACTGGCCCTGGTAGGCATCGACCGCCCCACCATCAGCGGCGGCCTTGTCGGCGACGTGATCCGCGTCACGTCGCCGGACGTCACGATCGATGGCCTGATCGTCAGCGACAGCGGCGACGACCTCGGCGCGCAGAACGCCGGCATCTACATCCAACCCGGCGCCGATCGCGCCACGGTCAGACACTGCGAGCTCACCTACAACCTGTTCGGCCTGTGGATCGAGGGCGTGAAGGATGTGCGCATCGTGGGCAACGTGATTGCCGGCAAGCGCGATTACCCTTCCGCCCAGCGCGGCAACGGCATCCAGCTCTACAACACGACGGGTGCGCAGCTCGACGGCAACGAGATCAGTTTTTCGCGTGACGGCATCTATGTCGATGTCTCGCACCACGCACTGTTTCGTGCCAACCGCATTCACAACGTGCGCTATGGCACGCACTACATGAACTCCAACGACAACGTGTGGGAGGGCAACGAGTCCTACCACAACCGCGGCGGCCTGGCGCTCATGATGACGCGCCGCCAGATCGTGCGCGGCAACCGCGCCTGGGGCAACACCGACCACGGCATCATGCTGCGCACCATCCAGGATTCGGTCATTGAAGACAACGTCGTGTCCGGAAACCTGCGCGGCTTCTTCGTCTACGACGCCGAATACAACGTGCTAAGCAACAACCTCGTCATCGGCAATACGGTCGGCATGCACGTATGGGCCGGGTCCATTCACAACAAAGTGGACGGTAACGATTTCATCGATAACCAGGAACAGGTGCGCTACGTTGCCACACGCGACGAGCCCTGGGGCGGGCGCAGCGGCAACTACTGGAGCAACTATGCCGGATGGGACCGCAACGGCGACGGCCGTGGCGACGTGCCCTATCGCGCAAGCGATCTGATGGACCGGCTGTTGTGGCGCTTTCCGAGCGCCAAGCTGCTGCTCAATAGCCCCGCGGTACAGACGTTGAAGCTGATCTCGGAGCAATTCCCGCTGCTGCGCTCGCCCAGTGTGGTCGACGCCAGCCCCCGCATGCGTCCACGGGGCAATGATTGGCGCGCGTGGGTGAACAAGCATGATTGAAGCGAGGCAACTGGTGAAGCGCTACGGCGAGATCGAAGCCGTGGCGGACGTGAGCCTGACGGTGCATTCTGGCGAGCTGTTCGGCCTGATCGGCCACAACGGCGCAGGCAAGAGCACGTTGTTCAAGATGCTCCTGGGCCTGGAGGCGCCCACCGCGGGTGACGTGCGCATCGGGGGCCAGCCCATGCGCGGTGGCACCTTCCGGTCGGTGCGGCGCAACGTTGGCTATCTGCCGGAAAACGTGGTGTTCTACGACAACCTGACTGGCCAGGAAACGCTGGAATTCTTCGCTGCGCTCAAGCGCGCGCCGCGAACGGATTGCGCTCGCGTGCTCGAACGCGTGGGGCTGACCCATGCCGCAAACCGCCGCGTGCGCGGCTACTCCAAGGGCATGCGCCAGCGCCTGGGTTTCGCCCAGGCCCTGCTCGGCCAGCCCACACTCCTGTTCCTTGACGAGCCCACCAACGGCCTGGACCCGCAGGGGATTCGCGACTTCTATCGCACCCTGGGCGAACTGCAGGCGCAGGGCGTGACCATCGTGCTGACCTCGCACATCCTGTCGGAAATCCAGGAGCGCGTGGGCCGCCTGGCGATCATGAAAAACGGACGCGTGCATGCGCAGGGCACGGTGCAATCATTGCGCGAATCGATGGCCCTGCCGCTGTGGTTCGACCTGCGGCTGACGGGCGGCCCTGAACATGCCGAGCCCGCCCTGCGGCGCGCGCTCGCGGCCGCGCCAGGATGCGAACTACACATGGATGGATCGCGCGCCACGGTGCTGTGCCCACGGCAGGCGAAGATGCCATTGCTGCAATCCCTATCCACGCTCGGCGCGACACTTGCCGACCTGCAATTGCGCGAACCCTCGCTCGAGGACGTGCTCCTTGGCCAACCTGCTTGAGGCCGCCCATGCAATTGACGCTCGAACCCCGGCAGATCGGCATCGTCATCGCCAAGGAATTCCACGACCGCATCCGTAACCGATGGGTGCTGGCCGTGACCACCGTATTGACGGCGTTTGCGCTGGTGATCGCCTACTTCGGCGCGGCACAGCAAGGCGAAGTCGGGCTGCGCGGCATGGAAGTCACGATCGCCAGCCTGGTCAGCCTGGTGATTTATCTCGTACCGCTGATTGCGTTGATTCTCGGCTTTGACGCGATCGTGGGCGAGCGCGAACGCGGCTCGCTGGACCTGCTGCTTTCCATGCCGCTCACCCGTGTCGAATTGCTGCTTGGCAAATACCTCGGCCTGGCGGCCGCGCTTGCGTGTTCCACGGTCGTCGGCTTTGGGGTGGTCGGGATACTGTTGGCCGTGAAGCTACCACTCGCGGCCATGTATCACTACGCCGGCTTCATGCTCAGTTCGGTGCTGCTGGGCATGGCCTTCCTGAGCCTGGCCCTGTTGGTGTCCGTCGTCGCCGCCGACCGCACGCGCGCAAGCGGTGTCGCCATCGCGCTGTGGTTCTTCTTCGTGCTGGTATTCGATCTGCTGCTTCTCGGGGCACTGATCGCCACGGGCGGAAAGCTGGGATCGGACGCCCTGCCCTACCTGATGCTGCTGAATCCGGCAGACATTTTCCGCATCCTCAATATCTTCAGCTTTGACGAAGTCCGAACACTCTACGGTCTGGCGACCGTATTCCCCGAGCGCATGGCCGACCCGCTCGTGCTCGGCTCCCTCATGACCGCCTGGATCGTCGCCCCGCTCGCCGTGGCCGCATGGAGATTCCGCAAATGAAACCCACCCTGCAACCTTCCGTATCCACTCTGCGCCGCCGTGTGCGCACAGCCCTGTTCGCTACCGCAATCGTCCTGGCCGGTTGCCAAAGCGCCACCTCCACGCCTGATCCGGTCGAACTCACTCGCGACACACCCTGCAGCCTCGACGGCATGACGGTGGCCGACTTCCCCGGCCCGAAGGCGCAGATTCTGTATGACAAAGGCGGCCCCGACTTCTTCTGCGACACCATCGAGCTGTTCTCGATCGTGCTGCGCCCCGAACAACAGCGACACATGCTCGCCATGTACGTGCAAGACATGGCCAAGACAGACTGGAACACGCCGCAGGGCCACTGGATCGACGCCCGCACCGCGTTCTACGTGGTCGGATCGAAGGCGCGCGGATCGATGGGCGCCACATTTGCGTCCTTTGCCACGCAGGCCGATGCCGACGCCTTCGCCATGCATCAAGGCGGCAAGGTTTACAAGTTCAATGAAATTACGCCCCAAATGGCGCAGCTCGACGGTGGCGTACTGAAAGACCACCAGATGTAACCGCCCCAGAGAACACGAAATGATCGATTACTTTGCCAATCTACCGCCCGATGATGCTGTTCAGATGGAGCAGCTCAGCCGCCTGTCCTACGAGTTGCGGGAAATCCGGCGCAAGCTGCTCGAACCCTATGGGGTGAACGACGAAGGTGATCTGCTGGCGCGTATCGCGGCGGCGGACTTGCCGGAGCATCCGGCCTATGAGCATTACCTCGGCTCACTCGCGCTTGCTACCGCCAGGCAAGACGTCACCGCTGAACTGAAGGCGCTGCTGGCGCGCATGGGAGGCTGATCATGCACCACCTCGATCTCAAAGAGGCACTGGAAGCGCACTACGGTGCGGTGTTGGCTGAACCCCCGACGCTGTGCCAGGACGCCTTGCTGGTCTCGCTCAACAACGGCGTTCTGCTCGAGCTGCGTTACCCCGCTGCGTCGGAATACGCGATCGCGTGGCGCTGGGGCGATGCGCAATTACGCATCGACACCGCGCCGCTGCATCGCACCCTTGCCACCTTCCCGAACCATCTGCACGATGCGTCGGACGTACTGCGCGAAGATCGCCTGACCCACCCGAGCGCGGAGCCCTGGGCCAACGTGCGCGCCGTGATTGATGCCGTGCTGGTCGACCCGCTGTTGCAAGCATAAACAAACGGCGCTCACCAGGAGCGCCGTCATACCTGCCCGAGGGCGATGTCGTTACGTCGCTTTCGACGTCATGTAATCCACCCCCGCCTTCACGTCGTCATCGCTGAGCGATGCGTTGCCGCCTTTCGCGGGCATCGTACCCTTGCTGCCCGTGAAGCCGTGCAGCGCGTGATCGTAAAGGGTGTCCTTGCCCTGCGCGATGCGAGGGGCCCAATCGTCCTTCGATTTGAACATCGGCGCGCCGCCGGCACCGGTGCCGTGGCACATCGCACAGGTGGACTTATAGACCTTCTCTCCCTTCTCGACACCGCCGGCGGCGGCCTGCGTTGCTTGCGCCGGTGCGGGCGCTGCAGCCACAGTTGCAGAGGGCGCAGCGACGGTGGAGGCTGCCGAAGCAGTTTCGTTTTTGCTGCATGCCGTCAGCAAGGTGAACCCCACAAGGGCAGCAATGGTGATAGGTCGTATGAGCACGTCGATACCTCAAATCAAAAGGAGTGAGAACAGTGGCGCCAAGAGGCCATGACCATGGTAGGAATGAATGCCGCTTCAAGCCTTGACGCCAATCAGGGCAAGGCTTTGTGAGCCGTTATAAGGTGCAAACGTCCCTACGGCGGGCAGGGAAATACCATTGGGATATCACGGCTCTTGGCATCCTTCTGATCGCCTGCAAGATCCGCCCAGGTCGTGTCATCGCCGCAAGTTGCCACGCCGCCGCGCATGCCGTCACCATCAGCGTCGCGAGCCATCGAGCAAGGCAGAATGTTCGACGCCGATGCTTCGAGGCATCATGTTTCCTGATGCAGGCCAAGGCATCGCGACAACGTCTGCACGACACTGTTGGTCATGCCTAATATCAACCCATCCCGGTCCAGACGCGCCATCGTGCCCTCGATATCCGAACCCACGCGGCCTTCATCGCCGCCGCCTACGCCAAACACACCGTTGATCCGCTCGCTACAGGCCTGCGGATTGGGACTGCTCAGTCTGCTCTTGCTGGCACTCAACACCGTGTTCTGGAGCATGCCGCTGTTCCTGCTCGCCTTGTTCAAGCTGCTTGTGCCGGCGGCAGCGGTACGGCGGCGGATCGACCCGCTGCTCAATCGCATCGCCACAAGCTGGATCAGTTGCAACGACGTGTGGATCGGCCTACTGCAACGCGAGCCCTGGAGCGTGGAAGGCGTCAGTGATTTGCGCTACGCCGGCTGGTACCTCGTCAACTGCAACCACCGCTCCTGGGTCGATATCTTCGTGCTGCAGCGCGTGTTGAACCGGCGCATACCGCTGCTGAAGTTCTTCCTCAAGCAGCAGTTGATCTATGTACCTGTGATCGGACTGGCTTGGTGGGCACTGGATTTTCCGTTCATGCGCAGGCACTCGCGCTCGACATTGCGCAAGCATCCGGAACTGCGCGATCAAGATCGCGATACCACGCGGCGCGCCTGCGCCAAGTTTGCCCACGTGCCCACCAGCGTCATGAATTTTGCAGAGGGCACGCGCTACACCGCGGCCAAGCATCGGGAGCAGTCGTCACCATACCGCCATCTGCTCAAGCCGAAGGCTGGGGCGATGGCCCTGGCGCTCAACGCCATGGGCGAACAATTCCAGGCGCTGCTGGACGTCAGCATTGCCTATCCGGATGGCACGCCCAGCTTCTGGACGCTGGCGAGCGGCCGGGCTGGCCGCGTGATGGTGCACATCCGCGAACTGCCCATCCCAGCCGGCCTCTGCGCGGGCGACTACACCGCCGATGCGGCGTTCCGCAGCGAGTTTCACCGCTGGCTTGCGCAGCTTTGGGAGGAAAAGGATGCGCAGATCGAAGCCATGCTGGCCCAAGCCGCGCTAGGGAACCACTGAGGCACGTCGACCAGACACGGCCGCCCGCCTGTGGCGGACCAAGTGGACAAATGCCGGTGCCCGCGCCAAGCGAGGGCGCAGGGCCCGCAGCAATGCAGATTTAGAACCCCAGGCTTTCCAGCAGGTCGTCGACCTGTTCCTGGTTGGCGACCACGTCCGGATGATCCGGATTGATCTGCGGGCCGTTGAGCAGCGTCGACCCCACTTCCACGCGCAGATGTTCCGGCGCATTGTCGAGCAGGATGCCGACAAGCTGGCTCTCGATGAGCTGGACAACATCCAGCACCTTCTTGATCACCTGGCCGGTCAGGTCCTGGAAATCCTGGGCCATCAGGATTTCCATGAGCTGCTGGTTCGTGTCGCGCGTCTTTTGCGGGACGCTGCGCAGGAAGCCGTTGGTCTGGCCGACCAGATCGCGAATTTCTTCATCACCCAGTTGGCGGTCCATCCACGATTGCCAGCGGGTAACGAGCGCCTCGGCGTCGGATTCGAGTGCATCCTGCACGGGGCGGGCCGCGTCAATGGCGTTGAGCACGCGGGTGGCCGCCTGCTCGGTCATGTTGGCGATGTAGTTCAGGCGGTCGCGCGCATCGGGGATGGCCGACGCAGCCTTCTCCACACCCTTGTCCAGGCCCAGCTCGCGCATGCTCTCGCGCAGCATGCGCGTGAGATGCCCAATGCGCTGGAGCATTTCCGGCATGTCGGCCGGGTTGACGCTTTCGGCTGCGCTCGCGAGGGCGCCAGGGTGAGCACCATCATGCATTTCGCTCATTACGCCCCCGCTTTTTCCATCTTCTCGAAGATCTTGCCCAGCTTCTCGTCCAGCGTGGCGGCGGTAAACGGCTTGACCACATAGCCGTTGGCGCCGGCCTGGGCAGCGGCAATGATGTTTTCCTTCTTGGCTTCGGCCGTCACCATCAGCACGGGCAGCTTGCTGATGATGGGGTTGGCATCGGCGCGGATGCTCTGCAGCATCTGCAGGCCATCCATGTTCGGCATGTTCCAGTCCGAAATCACGAAATCGAACCGGCCCTCCTTGACCTTGGCCAGGCCGGCAGCACCGTCTTCGGCCTCGTCGACGTTGGAAAAACCGAGTTCCTTGAGCAGGTTACGCACGATCCGGCGCATCGTCGGGAAATCGTCGACGACGAGGAATCGGAACTGGCTCTTGTCCATGGACACAATCTCCGCAAACTAACTGAATTGGGGGGTTTCGGGACTACCTTGGCAGTGTTATCGGCGCCTGGAGCCGTTTCTTGAGCGCTGGAACGCCGCAGGGCGCCCAACTGCTGCGCCCCGCAACCACCGGACCTGCACGTTATACGTTACACACGAGTCACACGACCATGGGCCGACAGCTTGGCCAGCACGTGCGGGCCGATCTGCGACAGCGGCAGGACCTCGTGCACGCCGCCGTGGGCCACGGCTTCCTTGGGCATGCCGTAGACCACGCACGACGCCTCATCCTGAGCGACGTTATATGCACCTGCGTTGCGCATTTCCAGCATGCCGGCCGCGCCGTCCTTGCCCATGCCGGTCAGGATCACGCCCAGCGCGTTGGCGCCGGCGTTGCGCGCGGCAGAGCGGAACAGCACGTCCACCGCCGGGCGGTGACGGTTGACCGGCGGGCCCTGGTCCAGTTCGGTGACGTAGTTGGCGCCGCTGCGGCCCAGCGACAGGTGCATGTCGCCCGGGGCGATGTAGGCGTGGCCGGGCAGCACGCGCTCGCCGTGCACCGCCTCTTTCACGCGGATGCGGCACAGGCCGTCCAGCCGCTTGGCGAACGACGTGGTGAAGCCGGCCGGCATGTGCTGCACGATCAGGATGCCGGGGCAGTCGGGCGGCATCTCCAGCAGGAAATCCTTGATGGCCTCGGTGCCGCCGGTGGAAGCCCCCACGATGATGAGCTTTTCCGTCGACGAGAAATGGGTACGCGCGGGGGTGGCCAGAGCGGCCGGAGCACTCATATGCGGAGCTGTCCCGGGTTCTGCGCGAACATGTGCGGCGTGCGTCGGCGCAGGCGCGACGGCAGGTGCCGCTGTGCGGGGCCGAAGCTTGGCCCGGGCCGCCGCGCGGATCTTGTCGGCGATCTGGTCGGCGTATTCGTTCATGCCGTCGCGCATGCCCAGCTTGGGCTTGGCGACAAAGTCCACCGCGCCCAGCTCCAGCGCGCGCAGCGTGGCTTCGGAGCCGCGCTCGGTCAGCGACGAGATCATCACCACCGGCGTCGGGCGCAGGCGCATGAGCTTTTCCAGGAAGTCGAGGCCGTCCATCTTCGGCATTTCGACGTCCAGCGTGAGTACGTCCGGATGGGTCTGCTTGATCAGGTCGCGCGCGATGATCGGGTCCGGCGCCACGCCCACCACTTCCATATCGGGCTGGCTGTTGATGATTTCCTTCAGGATGCTGCGGATCAGTGCGGAATCGTCGATGCACAGCACCTGAATCTTGCGTTTGTCGTTCATGTTGGAAGCAAGTCTCAGGATTTACGGGATTACGTAAACAGTTGCAGGCGCGAAGTTGGCTTCGTCGCAATGGATTTCGACAGCTTGCTGGCGTATTGCGCTTCGCTGTCCAGGTCGGCCGCCGAGCCTTGGGAGCGCAACTTGCGCACCATGATCTGGCCGGTGGACGGCACGAAGTAGACCTTGCGCGGATGCACGTCAAACAGGTCCTTGGCCGCCACGGGCAGCCCTTCGTTGCGCAGGAATTCGAGCACGAACTTGCCGTTGCGCTCGCCCACGTCCAGCGTGCTCATGCCGGCCAGCACGGCCGCGCCGCCAAACACCTTGATCTCCAGGTGTTCGCGGCGCGCACCAGCCCTGTAGAGCTGGTTGAGCAGCACTTCCATGGCGTGCGTGCCGTAGCGCATGGAGGGCGAAAGGATCGACTCCCCCTCGTTGCGCGAAGGCAGCATGAAGTGGTTCATGCCACCGATGCCGAGAATCTTGTCACGTACGCAGGCCGACACGCACGAGCCGAGCACCGTCACCAGCATCAGGTCTTCGGTGGTGACGTAGTACTCGCCAGGCAGCACCTTCATGGCGCGGCGGCTGAAGGTGGTGTCGTAATACGCGTGCGTGCTGGCGGCTGACTGTGCGAGCGTGGCCATGGCACCTGCGCTCATGCCGCTATTGGCGCCGCCATCGTTGCGTGCCATGTCGGCCACGGATGAACGCGGCACGGCCTTCTTGCCGAATTCGATCATCGCGCCCCCGTCATCTTCGCGCGCACCTCGGGTGCGATTTCGTACACGGTCTTGCCCCGCAGCGACCATGCCTTGCTGACCTGCAGGAAGCTCTCCGAATGGCCGGCAAACAGCAGGCCGTCCGGCTTCATCACATCGACAAAGTGCTCCAGAATCTTGGCCTGCGTCGGCTTATCGAAATAGATCATCACGTTGCGGCAGAAGATCACGTCGAACTTTTGCGTGAGCGGCCAATCGCGGTCGAGCAGGTTGATCTGCCGAAAGTCGATCATGGCCTGCAGCTCAGGGCGCACGCGGGCATAGCCTTCCTGCTTGCCAGTACCGCGCAGGAAATACTTCTTGAGCCGGTCGGCAGACAACGCCGACACGCGCTCCATCGGGTAAATGCCGGCGCGGGCACGCGCGAGCGCGTTGGTATCCACGTCGGAGGCGACCACGCTCACCTGCCCCGGGTTCATCGTGCCGAAGGTCTCGGCCAGCGTAATGGCGATCGAATACGGCTCCTCACCCGTGGAAGACGCCGAGCACCACACCGAGAACGGCGTGCGCTTGCCCTTGGCGTGCTCGGCCAGAAGCGGAAAGTGATGCTGTTCGCGAAAGAACGCGGTCAGGTTGGTGGTGAGCGCGTTGGTGAAGGCTTCCCACTCGTCAGGCAAGTGGCCGTTCTCCAGCGCGTCGAGGTAATCGCGGAACGAGCCGAGGTTGACCACGCGCAGGCGGCGGGCCAGACGGCTGTAGACCATCTCGCTCTTGCGATCGGACAACGAGATGCCGACACGGCGATAGATCAGGCTGCGGATGCGGGCGAAATCTTCCGCCGTGAACGAAAACTCACGCGACGCGAGCGTCGGCGAAACTGGCGCCAAGGTTTGTGCCATGTATTGCTACCTCGTAACTACCCCGTAATTGCGCGGGTCTCGGTGCCCGCTTTCAGTCGATGGTGGGCACCGTTACCGCGAGTGCCACGCCTGGGTGCTGTATGTGATCCGGGCGAGGCGCAGGCGTCAGAACGTGCTCCATTCATCATCATCGGCAGAAGCGGCGGACAGCTTGAGGGCTGGCGCCGCAACAGCCATCGAAACGGCGGCGGCCACTGCAGGCACAGTCGTTGAATGTGCCTCATGCAGCTCTTTTTCGACTTGATCCGACGCAACGGCGGGCGCTTCGGCCGCAGTCGGTGCCTCGGCACCAGTCGGCACCGGCTTGGCCGACCGGTCCGATTTGCGCGAAGCAATCGCGCGGGCGACCGAACGGACGACCTCCGTCTTGCCCTCGGGGCGGACTTCGCTTCGCACCACCGGCTTGGCGACCTCGGCCGGCACATAAGAAGCCGCTTGCGCCGCATGTGCTGCAAGCTCGGCCGATGCGTCGGTGCGGAAAGACGACACGGCATTGCGCAGCAGTTGCGCCTGTTCCTCCAGCGACAGCGCGGCGGCGGCGGCCTGCTCGACCAGCGCGGCGTTCTGCTGCGTCACCTCGTCCATCTGGTTCACGGCCTGGTTGACCTGTTCAATGCCGGAACTTTGTTCGTCCGACGCGGCGGAAATCTCGCCCATGATGTCGGTCACGCGCTTGACGGCTACAACCACCTCGTTGATCACGCTGCCCGCCTCCGCCACCAGGGCCGAGCCGTTGCGCACGCGCCCCACGGAATCACCGATCAACTCCTTGATCTCCTTGGCGGCCGTGGCCGACCGCTGCGCCAGGCTGCGCACCTCGCCTGCCACGACGGCAAAGCCACGTCCCTGCTCGCCGGCGCGGGCCGCTTCCACCGCCGCATTCAGCGCCAGGATGTTGGTCTGAAAAGCAATCCCTTCGATCACGCCGATGATGTCCGCAATCTTCTTGCTGCTCGCGTCGATACCGGCCATGGTGTCGACCACGCGGCCCACCACCTCGCCGCCCTTGACCGCAATGCTCGACGCGTTGCCGGCAAGCTGACTGGCCTGGCGCGCGTTGTCGGCGTTCTGCTTCACGATGCTGGTCAGCTCTTCCATGCTGGAAGCCGTTTCCTCCAGCGAGCTGGCCTGCTCTTCCGTGCGTTGCGACAGATCCGCATTGCCGGCGGCAATCTGCTTGGTCGCGCTGGCAATGGAGTCAGCCGAGCTCTTGATATTGCTGATGGTGCCGGTCAAGTGCTGCTGCATCTGTGCCATCGCAAACAGCATGCTGTCGCGGTCGCCGGGGCGGGTCTGTACGTGCACGGCCAAGTCGCCGGCGGCGATGCGGCGGGCGATCTCGGCGGCGTACGAAGGCTCGCCACCCAACTGGCGCGACAGCCGGCGCGCGATCACCAGGCCCAGCACGATACCGATCAGCGCACCGGCACACGCGAGCACCATCATCACCAGGCGTGAGCGCTGCGCGTCTTCACGCGCCTTGACGGTGGATGCTGCGGACACCTCCTCCACGCGCTTGACCATCTTGTCGAGCGTTTTCTCAAACGCCGCCGTGTCGTCCAGCAGGCCGACGTTCTCGGCTGTGACGCGGCTGTCGAACTGGGTCGGGTCCAGGCCCTGTTTGTCCATCAGCGCAACGAAGTCATTCATGCGCTTGCTCCACACGGGGTAGATGGCCTCCACCTCGCGGATCATCTTCTTGCCTTCATCCGAGACGAACAGCGGGCGCACGTTGTCCACGCCGTCCTTCAGGTGCTGCATGCTGTCGCCGATCTGACCGCTGAGCGTCTTGCGCTCGGTGATGGTCGTGGCGATCAACAGCGCGGTCTGCGCGCGGCTGGCATGCGCCAGGCTGTTGGCGGCGCTGCCCATCTGCGTGATGGCACGCATCTGCTTCTGCGCCAGCTCTTCGCTGGCGTGGGTCAACTGCGTAATCGTGACGATGCCCAAACCACCGATGGCCGCGCCCATGGCGGCCACGATCAGGAATCCGCCAGTCAGAATTGTCGAGACCGGCAAGCGCTTGATCCAACCCATGTTGTCTACCCCTCTTCTTTTTTAGATGCCCCTATAGCCGGTATCGGCCCATGGGGGACGGCTCTTTAGAACCGCCGTGGGCCATGCCACCTTGGTGGGGGATCGCCCCTTTTTTCGGTAAGCACCAGCCCAGGCAAAAAAAAACCTGCCCCGAAGGGCAGGCTGCACACCACAAACACGCACGAGAGAGCTTTCGCGAGCAGCGAAGATCCCATGCATACATGGTCAAAAGGTCGCCCAATCGCTATCGTCGCCACCTGTGGCAACGAGCTTGGGTGTCTGCAACGTGTGCGCTGGCGCGGCCGGCTTGGCGGCTGCGGGGCGCACGTGTTGTTGTTCTTCGGCAGCCGGCGCAATCGCGGCGTCCACCGTGGGTTCAGCGCTGTCATGTACGACCGCACGCGGCTTGCGCGCCGATGCAGGCTTGGTGACACGGCGGTGCGCGGCCTTGGCCTGCCCAGCCGGCGTACCGGCGACCGGCGCAACCGCGCGAGGCGCAACGGCTGGGGTCTGCTGACTGGCAGACGCGCCGGCATGCGTACGGAAAGCCGCCACGGCCTGACGCAGCCCGTCTGCCTGCTCCTGCAGCGACATCGCGGCGGCGGCGGCCTGCTCCACCAGCGCGGCATTCTGCTGCGTGCCTTCATCCATCTGCGTGACGGCCAGGTTGACCTGCTCGATGCCCGCGCTCTGCTCGTCAGACGCGGAGCTGATCTCGCCCATGATGTCCGTCACACGTTTCACTGCGGCAACGACGTCCTCAATCACGTTGCCCGCCTCGGCCACCAGCGTGGAGCCGTTCTCAACACGGCCGACCGAATCGCTGATGAGCTCCTTGATCTCCTTGGCGGCCGTGGCCGACCGCTGCGCGAGGCTGCGCACCTCGCCCGCCACCACGGCAAAGCCACGCCCCTGCTCCCCTGCGCGGGCCGCTTCCACAGCGGCATTCAGCGCGAGGATGTTGGTCTGGAACGCAATCCCTTCGATTACGCCGATGATGTCGGCGATCTTCTTGCTGCTCTCGTTGATGCCGGCCATGGTGTCGATCACCCGGCCCACCACCTCGCCGCCCTTGACGGCAATGTGCGACGCGTTGCCGGCAAGCTGGCTCGCCTGGCGCGCGTTGTCGGCGTTCTGGCGCACGATGCTCGTGAGCTCTTCCATGCTCGACGCGGTTTCCTCCAGCGACGAGGCCTGCTGTTCGGTCCGCTGCGACAAATCGGCATTGCCCGCAGCGATCTGCTGGGTCGCGCTGGCAATCGAATCCGAGCCCGCGCGCACCTGGCCCACCATCTTCTGCAGGCTCTCCTGCATGCGCTGCAGCGCCAGCAGCAGGCGGCCGGTCTCATCAACACGATCCACGCGGATGGTGTGCGTGAGATCGCCCTGCGTAATGTGCTCGGCCTGCTCGACAGCGCGCGCCAACGGCAGCGTGATCGAGCGGCGCAACGCCCACGTCAGCAGCCCGCCGACCACGATGCCGGCCAGCAGCACACCGGAGGTCAGCGCGCTCAGACTGCTGTGCTCGCGCTGGCCGGATTCGTAGCTGGCGCGCGCAATGTCCATCTGCATGCGATTGAGCGCCGCCACCTTGTCACCCAGCGGGCGATAGAGGACGGGCATCACGTCCATCACCGTCTTGGTCACGGCAGGCTGGTCACCAGCCTGGATCGCCTGGATCAGCACCTGGGCACCGTCGCGCAGGAACCTACCGCGCAGGGCCTCTGCCTCATCCGCCAGCTTGCGCTCGTCCGCCGTGGTGGCCAGTGCGCGGTAACGCTTCCACGCGTCATCGGATTTGCCGAGGAACATCCTGGCGCGCTCGATCGTCTTGCCCACGTCCGCAGCACCCGGTGCCATGGCCGCCCGGTCGAGCACAATCCGGAAACTCAACAGGTTGGAATCGGATTCAGCCAATGCCACCGCGCCGGTCAGTTGCACGGTGTACGTGTCCTGCACACGGGTATTGGCGTGCCGCATGCCGATCAGGCCCGTCACGCCCACGATGACGGCAAGCATGCCCACGCCCGCCATCATCAGCCCCAGCCGGAGCCGGATGGTCATTCTGCTGAACACGATATTCCTCCCCTTCCCGCGCAGCACCTCGTTTGCTGGCGGATGCGCATTGCGCTCCGTCGCATGGTGTCTTGTCGCTTGCCGCCTGTTCTCTTGACGCCTTGGCGATCAGGCCACCTCGGCCTCGTCACACAGCGCCATGTCGGCCGACATCAGCAGATGCTCAATGTCCACCAGGATCAGCATGCGCTCGTCGATAGAACCCAGGCCGCGGATGTACTCCGTATCCAGCGCGCCCGAAAACTCCGGCGCCGGCTTGATCTGCTGGCTCTGCAGCGTCAGCACGTCCGACACGCCGTCCACCACAATGCCAACCACGCGATCCTTCAGGTTCAGGATGATGACGACGGTGTACTGGTTGTATTCAACCCGCTCGAGCTGGAACTTGATGCGCAGGTCGACGATCGGCACGATGATGCCGCGCAGGTTGATCACGCCCTTGATGAAGTCGGGTGCGTTGGCGATGCGCGTGACGGTCTCATAGCCACGGATCTCCTGCACCTTCAGGATATCGATGCCGTACTCTTCGCGCCCGAGGGTGAAGGCCAGGTACTCCTCCCCGCCGGTGTCTTCCCCGATCGCATGTTCCTTGACTTTCATTGCGGCTCCCCTCGGCCCTGCCGGGCCAATCGATTGAATGTGTTGTGAGGCGGCTGATCCCACCCGGGAAAGCGCGGACGCTTATGCTGCGGCCATCGCCTCGGTCGAGAACCGGCCACCCGGCTCTTCGCCCACCTCCTGCTTCTCGGCACTAACGGCACGCGTGGCGGTTTCTGAATGGCCCACGCGCGTCTCGCGCATTAGCGCAGACACGTCGACGATCAGTGCCACGCTGCCATCGCCCAGGATGGTCGCGCCCGAGATGCCCGGCACTTTGCGGTAGTTGGTTTCGAGGTTCTTGACCACCACCTGCTGCTGGCCGACCAGCTCGTCAATCTGCAGGGCGATCTTCTTGCCTTCCGAATCCAGGATGACGACGATGCCCTCCGACGGATCTGGAATCGACGGCGTGATGCGGAAGCGCTCGTGCAACGGCACCAGCCTCAGGTATTCGTTGCGCACCTTGAGCAGGCGGCCGCCGCCCGGCACGGCCTTGATGTCTTCGGGGCGCGGCTGCAGCGATTCGGCCACGCTCGACAGCGGCAGGATGAACACTTCGTCGCCGGTCTTGACCGACATGCCGTCCAGGATCGCCAGCGTGAGCGGCAGCACGATGCGGATCGTGGTGCCCTTGTTGCGCTGCGACTGGATCTCGACATAGCCACCCATCGACTGGATGTTCTGCTTGACCACGTCCATGCCGACGCCGCGGCCGGACACGTCCGTCACCTGGTCAGCGGTGGAGAAGCCCGGCGCAAAGATGAGCTGGTTGATATCGTCGTCGGTCATGTTGTCCGACACGGCCAGCCCGCGCTCGCGCGCCTTCTTGAGGATCTTGTCGCGGTTCAGGCCCTGGCCGTCGTCGCTCACCTCGATGACGATGTTGCCGCCCTGGTGTGCAGCGGAGAGCAGCAGTTGGCCCACCGCGTCCTTGCCGGCGGCCACGCGGGCCTCGGGCAGTTCGATGCCGTGGTCCAGGCTGTTGCGCACGAGGTGCGTCAGCGGATCGATGATGCGTTCGATCAGGCCCTTATCCAGCTCGGTCGATTTGCCGAAGGTCGACAGCTCGACCTGCTTGCCCAGCTTGTGGGCCAGGTCGCGCACCAAGCGCGGGAAGCGGTTGAATACGTAGTCCATCGGCATCATGCGGATGGACATGGCGGCTTCCTGCAGGTCGCGCGCGTTGCGCGTGAGTTGCGAGAGGCCGGAGAACAGGCGTTCGTTGAGCACCGGATCGAACGACGATGCGGTTTGCGCCAGCATCGCCTGCGTGATGACCAGTTCGCCCACCAGGTTGATGAGCTGATCGACCTTTTCCACGCCAACGCGAATCGACGTTTCCGCCGCAACCGCCGGCTTTTCGGCGGCAGCCGGGCGTGACGGCATCGGGGTAGCGACCGCAGCGGCAGGCGCCGGTGCGACTTCGTTGGCGGCTGGAGCATGCGCCTCGGTCTGCGCGGCAGCGGGCGTCGGGGCAGCCACCTGAACTTCGAGCACTGGTACGGCAGCGGCGGCAGGAGCAGCGCCCACGTGCGGCGTGATGACAATCTGGTCGGCATCGATGATGAAGCAGCTCACCGCGATGATGTCGTCGGCGGTGCAGGTGCTCTGCAGCACGATGTCGCTGTTGCGGCCGTTGCGCGCGTGGCTGAACACCGTGCCCAGGTGCTTGAGCTCGGTGACGATCAGCTCGCAGTCTTCGTTGGAGACGTCGATGAGCTTGATGTCCAGGCCGCCATCGATGTCGCCAACTGCGGCCTCCGCCACAACAGGCGCCACTTCCGGCTCTGCCGCGACGGGCTCGACCGCCGCCGGCGCAGGCACGGCTACCGGCGCTGCCGGCACAGGCTGAGTTGCGACGGCGCCTTCCTCGGCGGTCAGGCTGTTGAGCTTGGCCACCATGTATTCGAGCGTGGCCGTATCGATTGGGTGCTCTTGCCGGTAGGCATCAAGTTGGCTTTTCAACACGTCTTTCGTTTCCAGGAAGGCATCCACCATGTTTTCGCGCAACTGCAGGGTGCCGGTGCGGGCGCGATCCAGAATCGACTCCAGCACATGGGTGAGCTCAGTCATGTGCGTAAAGCCGAAAGTTGCGGCACCGCCCTTGATGGAGTGCGCGCAACGGAAGATGGCGTTCAGATCATCGGAACTGGGGTTGGCAAGATCGAGATCGAGCAGCAGCCGCTCCATATCGACAAGAAGCTCTTCTGCTTCTTCGAAGAAGGCGCCGAAAAACTGGCTGAGATCGAGATTCATGTCGTGGTCTCTTTCGTTTAATGCGTCGAAGCAGACCTGTGGGTCTGCGCATGCCATTCGAACAACTGCATCACCGAATCCGTCAGCCCTTCCGGGTCGAACGGCTTGGGCAGGAAACCCGTTGCGCCGGCGGCACGCGCCTGGTCGCGGATCGTGCTGTCGGCCTCGGTGGTCAGCATCAGGATCGGGGTGTCGGCGTAGGTCGGCAGCGATCGCAGCGCGCGGATGAGAGTGAGGCCATCCATCGACGGCATCACCTGGTCGGTAATCACGAGGTGGTGGCTGCCTTCCGCGTGCTTGCGCACGAGTTCGAGCGCGGCAGTGCCGTCAGCGGCTTCCGTCACGGCAAAGCCGCACTCGCGCAGGCACGCGGCAATCATGCGGCGGATCGACGTGGAGTCGTCCACCACCAGGATGTGTTTCTCGCTCATTTGGCTGATTTCTCCCCTCGGCGCTTATGGCTTGGCTTGGCCACCGCCGCCGCTTGTTCCGACTGCGCCCGTCGCGCCCGCCACACCGCCTGCATCGGCAGCGCCTGCTACACCGGCCGCGCGCGCAGCGGCATCGGTCAGCGTGTCCTTGCCGTCGTTGCGCAGGTCGGCCACCGGCTCGACTCCGCCCGAACGCACCGCCTCGGCCGTGCGGTTGTTCAGCACGACAATGCTGATGCGGCGGTTGATCGGGTTGTACGGATTGGTCTTGTCCAGCGGCACGGACGCTTCGAGCCCCACCACGCGGCTGACCTTCGCCGGCTTCATGCCGCCGGCGATCAGCTCGCGGCGCGAGGCGTTGGCGCGGTCGGCCGACAGCTCCCAGTTGCTGTAGCCGTGCTGGGTGGCGTACTGCGTGGCATCGGTGTGGCCCGACAGGCTGATCGGGTTGGGCACGTCGTTGAGCGCCGCGCCCAGCTCGCGCAGGATGGTGCGCATGTACGGCTGCACCTCGGCACTGGCGTTGGCGAACATCGGCCGGTTCTGCTGGTCGACGATCTGGATGCGCAGCCCCTCGCTGGTCATGTCGATCAGCAACTGGTGCTTGAACTGGCTCATCACCGGGTTCGTTTCGACCATCTCGGCAATCTTCTGCTTGAGCTTGTTCAGCGCCGCGTCGTCGCTCTCGTCACGAATATTGCGCTGGCGCTGCACGGTCGGGCTCGGGCTGGGGTTCGGCTGCGGCATGTTCTGCTTGATGGCCGGGCTGCCGTTGAGGATGCTCGACTGGTCGCCCGAACCGGCGCCGCCGAACAGCGCCACCTTCAGCGGAGTGCGGAAATACGTTTCGACGGAAGAGAGCTCAGCCTTGGTCACCGAGCTGAGCAGCCACATCAGCAGGAAGAACGCCATCATGGCGGTCACAAAGTCGGCATAGGCGATCTTCCACGCGCCACCGTGGTGGCTGTGTGCGTTCTTCTTGTTGCGCCGGATGACAATGAAGGTAGGCGTGCTGGACTTGCTCATGGTCCGTTCCCGTCGGTTTGTGCTGCGTCGTTAGCGGCGTGGCTCGTGGGCCACGCTCTGTCTCAAGGGTTCAACGCTAAGCCGTTTTGGCGCCGCGCACGTGGTCTTCCAGTTCTGCGAAGGATGGGCGCTCGGTCGAGAACAGCACCTTGCGGCCGAACTCCACGGCAATCGCCGGGGCATAGCCGTTCATGCTCGCCAGCAGCGTCACCTTGATGCACTGGAACAACTTGGTCGACTCTTCGGCGCGCTGCTCCAGCAGCGAACCCAGCGGCCCAATGAAGCCGTACGCCAGCAAGATGCCGAGGAACGTACCGACCAGCGCGGAAGCGATCAGCTTGCCCAGTTCTGCCGGCGGCAGGCCGACCGAGCCCATGGTGTGCACCACGCCCATCACGGCGGCCACGATGCCGAATGCCGGCATGGCGTCGCCTACCTTGGTGATGATGCGGGCTGGTTGCTCGGCTTCGTGGTGGTGGGTGTCGATTTCCTGATCCATCAGCGCTTCGATCTGAAACGGATTCAGGTTGCCGCCCACCATCAGGCGCAGGTAATCGCAGATGAAATCCAGCGCGTGATGGTCGGCCTGGATGGCGGGGTAATTGGAAAACAGCGCGCTCTCGTGCGGGGCTTCGATGTCGGCCTCGATCGACATCATCCCTTCGCGGCGGATCTTGGACAGCACCACGAACAGCAGCGCCATCACTTCCATATAGAGCGACTTGGTGTATTTCGAGCCCTTGAACAGGCCCGGAATGGCCTTGACCGTTGCGCTGATCGCCTTCTTGTCGTTGCCGACGACGAAGGCGCCGATGCCGGCACCGAAGATGATCAGCAGCTCGGTCGGCTGGAACAGGGGTCCGAGGTGGCCTCCGGCCAGCATGTAGCCGCCGAACACCGAGGCGAGAATCACGATGTAACCGATGGCGACTAGCACGGGGGCAAACTCCTGAATGGGCGATCCTGCGATCAATACAAGGGGATTAACGGCATCGCCCCGGTTAACTGAAGGCTTGGAGCGGGGTTTTGCAGCCCTCCTTCATGGGGGAGAACGAGCAAAAAACCGATCTGCCATGCCCTTCGCTACCCAAAACGGCAGTAAAACGGGCGGCTTGAGCGCCACCCGACAACCCCCTCTAGGCGGATCAAAAGAAAAAAGGGACGGAGAAAGCGCTTTCCGTCCCTTTTTTCCGACGCTTGTACGCGCGGCGGCAAAAAAAATGCCGGTCTGCCGCTTTTCGCGGCGACCGGCCTACCCCCTTCCCCTTTTGTGCTGTCTGAGCCCTTGTGCTTTTCCTGCTCTGTGTTCTGTTCTGTCTTGTTATGTGCCGAACAAGCCGGCTTGTTCCCGTATTTCCCGTCTTCCCCCGGCGCTCCCGTATTTCCCGTCGTTCCCCGGAGTTCCCGTACGCCCCGTCAGCGCCGTTCAGGCGTCGATCGTCTTGTCTGCGATCGCATCGACCTGGCCAGCAGCGCGCTTTTTTTTCCCTGCGCGCGACGGCGGCTGGCACATCCCGCACACGAAATCGTGGTGCAGGTCGTCTGCGTGGGCCACAAAATGGCCGGTGCAGCGCTTGCACTTCACGGTGTGCAGCATCTTCCCTTCGAAGAACTTCAGCATCATCCACGCGCGGGTGATCGAAAGCACCTCTTCCTGTTCGTGGACATGAATGTGTTCCTGGTAGAGCTTGTAGGCCGAAATCAGGCGGCGTACGCCAGTGCTGCGACTGTTTTCGCCCAGAAAACGGTAGATATTCAGGAAGATCGACGAATGGATGTTCGGCGACCACGTCAGGAACCAGTCTGCCGAGAAGGGCAGCATGCCTTTGGGCGGCGATTCCCCGCGAATTTCCTTGTACAGCTTGACCAGACGCTCACGGCTGAGCGTGGTTTCCTGTTCCAGCAGTTGTAGACGCGCACCGAGCGAAATCAATTCCGCCGCAAGGTGGATCTGCTCAACTTCATTCATGACGCTGGTATGACGCATGGCACTGCTCCCGCTTTGCTTCTGCTACCCACCCGAACTTCTCGCGACCACTGAACCGGGCGGCAAACCCGCCCAAACACGGCTCAGCTGATCTGTTCAACCGCCTGACGTGCCAGCAGGATCGACATTTGCGATTGCTGCAGGCCTTTGTCACGGTGCGGCTGGGTCACCAGACCCAGGATGGCGTGATCGTCGAAGCGGAAACGGCACAGCATCATGTTCGTGCTGGCGAGCTTGACGATCTGCGCGGGCGACATCGTCAACAGGATGTCAGCCAATTCTTCAGAGATGCCGAGACGAAAAAGCGCGGCATCACGATCCTTGGCCAGCATCTGCTGGGCAAGCATCAAGTAGGTGAGATTCAGCTCGCTGATCTCAGAAACAATGTCTTGCGTGTCCATGTATGTCCCGTCGTGTGCAGTAAAAGTACAACCTGCATCTGATCTCGCACGATGCTGTCCGGTGACGCTTTGTCGTTTCGCGCCATCCCTCTCCGGGCTGCACCGATCCCCACGGACCAGATGATCTTGGCAGTCGTACCGTTGTCGATACTTCCTGCCTACTTCTTACTCACGTCGTTGAAGACATGGCGAAGTTGTTTTCTGTTGAACACATTGTGGGTTTCAGACCGGGCTAAGTAAAGAAGGAGAGCCCCCTACCTTGGAGGGGTTGGGTACGCCGTTTTCTTGTAGGCGATATTCCTACAAAACTGTTAATAAACGTTGAAAATGAAGCCATTGCCGACGCAGAGAGGCTGGATAGACGATGCGTCAAATCAGGCGTTTGACACGTACTTACCCTAATCTTTCTACAAAAAAAGCAATATTATTGCCTAAGTACGCCAAAAATTAACGGGGAAGGCGTCGCACTTTCGCGACTGTGAGCATCGGATGCCGGGTTAACAGTTTGTAGGACACTTCTTACCTCGTCCTACAGATCGTGTAGGACAATTCCGGCCGTTTTTCGGCTCATCCTGTAGGACCGTTCCTACAGTCAAATGGCTATTTTGTAGGACTGCTCCTACCGTTTTGTCCACTCACAGAAGACGCGTCTTGTTAACAAAGACAAAAACACCACCCCGATAAGCTTGCCAGGTCGACAAAGGGAGCCGGAAGCACGCGCCCGACCGGCGAGCGTCAGATAAGTGCTGTAGTTGCGGCCCAGGGTGGAGACGCACGAATTTCCGCGATTGCGCCTACGCACGCTCAGGCATGGCCGGGCGGAGCTCTACGGTTCGCCACGCACAGAGATCACGAACATCGCGCCCAGCGGGGTGTGCGTCACGAACAGGTTGCCCGCTACGCCCATCGGCATCTGGGGCGTTGTGGCGGAGCCTAGGGTTTAGAGATCAGCTGAGCGGCGCGGCGCACCGGCACGCACGTCGGCGGCAGTCGCCACCCGTTCCGGCGCGTCGGCGCAGTAAGCCGCTCCCCTCGCCTGCTGCTCGGCTTGAGCGCGGGCGGTTTTCGTTTCGTCACCTCAACCGAGTCACGAGCGATGTCCGTTCCGTTTCTCCTGCAGTTTCCGCGTGGCCTGCGCCTGCCGCCCGCGCAGCCGCATGCGCGCTAGCCTTTGCCGCCGGTACCGCCCGCCTGACCGCCACGCCCGCCGCTGCCGACACGATCGCCGCACGCGTCGAAAGCCCAGGGTGAGATGACCTGCATCAAGGTCTCCGCCCTGCGCGCCACCGAGCGCGGCGGCCGCATGGTCGTCCGAGTGCGCTTCACCAACCAGAACAACAACGACCGCGCCATGTCGTACCGCTTCAAGTGGCTCGACAAGGCGCACGTGATGCAGGCGGCATCGCGTTCGCTGGCGGCCGAGGTGTCGACGCAGCTTTCGAGCAGGTGCGGGGCTTCCCGGCGCCGCGCGAAGCAAGCGGCGAGGCCCGCGAACCGGTCGATGCAGCGGCCCCGTCCAAGGTGCGCGTCTTTGAGTAAGGTCGAAAAAGCGGCTGTTCCTCAGCCGCGCTCCCCCAAGGTCCGGCGCAGAAACCACAAAAATTTCTGCGCCGGACCCTAAAGTTTTCCGCCAGCCATCCGATCAAGGGCGTACTGACCTGCGAGATGGCAATGCAACTCTCTTCCTCTTCCGTTTCCAGCACTGCGGCCACCGGCGCCTCGGGCGGCGGGAGCAGTTCGGCCACAGAAATCGATCGTCTGCAGCGCCAACTCAAGAACCTGCAGAAATCCTTGACGGACTTGCCCAAACAAGGGCTTCCAGCCGACCGGGCTCAAGAGCAGGCGCAACTGCTGAGCCAGCAAATCCAGATTGTCCAGGCGCAAATCGCGCGCCTGCAGGCGCAAAAGGGGCTCGAGCAAGCCGAAAACGCGCTACAAAACCACCAGAGCACGTCGTCCGCCAACACCGATGCGCCCGCCAAGGCGCGCACCACCGACAAGATCGCCGGCTCGTCTTCGTTGGCCGATGCCCGGTTGCACGCTCGCCAGGCAGCACAGGCCGCCCACCCGGCCAGCGCCGAAGCGATCGCTCCGGCAGAGCCGCCGCTGGTATCGGTCAGAGCCTAGAGCGCTTCGGCATTTCAGCAGCAGCCCAACTTTTGTGACGCACCTGCCGAATCGCGCCCCCCCCTCCCGACCAACGAGGGGGCGCCAGCCCAGGGTGCCGGCGGTGATAATCCCCCAAACGCCCCTACGGCCCTGCCACACGCGGCATCGAGAACCCGCATGACCTTCGCTGCCAGCGACACCCGCCCCCCGACCACCCCCGCCGATCCGCGTCCGGCGCACGCCCCGTCCCGCAATTTCTTCGCCCGCCACTGGCGCGGCGATTACAGCCTCGCCCGTTCGTACTGGCTGCATACCGCGCTGATGCAGTTCGGCGTCGTGGCACTCAGCGCTGGCGTCACGCACGCGCTGGCGCACAATGCGCCGGCACGCGCGGCCTCATCGGCGCTGCTGGTCATCTATATCCTGGGTGTGGCGCTGTGGGTCTGGGCCGTGGTTGGCACCTGGCGTTCAGCCGAGCATGAACAGGCACGCTGCCGACGGGCCGGAATGACGAACCTGTGGCCATTCGTCGCCAAGCTGATGATCGCGCTGGGCGCCATCGGCACAGGCTCGCGCGTCATCAACGATCTGCCGCGCCTGCACGCGCATCTGCGCACGGCACTGGGCGAACAGGCTGCCTCGCCTTTCACGGTGATGCCGCAGCGCGACGGGCGCGCCATCCTCTTCACCGGCGGCATCAACGACGGCGCGGCCGATGCGCTGGAAGCCGCGTTGCGCAAGACGCCCGGCGCCACAGCCGTCGTGCTGCGCTCCGAAGGCGGCTGGCTGCGCGAAGGCACGCTGGTGGCGGATGTCATCCGCCGCCATCATCTGCGCACCTATGTGGAGCGTACCTGCGCGTCAGCCTGCACGATGGCGTTCCTGGCCGGGGAAGACCGCGCCGCCGCGCCGAGTGCGCGCATCGGATTCCACCGCCCGCGCGCAGTCGGCGCCGACCATGACCAGACCCCCGGCGCCACCGACAACGAACTCTGGCGCGCCTACACAGCCGCTGGCCTGCCCGACGCGTTCGTGCGCCGAGTGCAGGACACGCCGTTTGACCAGATGTGGTTTCCCGCCACACAGGAGCTGCTGGACAACCATGTCGTCACGCGTGTCTCGCCGGGCGGCGAATACGCGACCATGGCCACGCAGTTGGGCAGCCGCGAGGCGCTGGCCGCCGAACTGCGCGGCGCAGCACTCTATGCCGCACTGGAGCGCAAGTACCCCGCGCACTTCAGCCGCCTGATCGACACGATCTGGCTAGACCTGCAGCGCAATGCTAGCGACGCCGAGGTGATGGCCCTGCTGCACGCGCAATCGGTCAAGCTGTATCACGCGCTGATCCCGACCGCGCCCGACACGCTGCTGTTTGCCAACGCGCAACTGACCATCGAACAGGCCCAGGCCCTGCAACGCGTGAGCCCTGAAGCCTGCGTGGCTTACCTGGATGGAACAGCCGACGCCAGCGCGGCCGCTGCGCGGCTGCCGCGCGCCCTGGTCACGCGCGAGCGGGCCCTGTTTTCCGACTTGGTACAGGCGGCCGACCCGGAACACGCCCCTGTTGTCACCCGCGCGCAAACCTTGCCGGTATTGCAACTGGCGGTGGCCGCGCTGCCACTGGAAGAACAACGCATGCTGACGGTGCCCGCACTGCGCCACACGGCGGCGCCGGCCGAACGCTGCCGGGCGCTGATCGATTTCGCGCGCTCGATCCTGGCCCTGCCAGAAGCCGAACGCGCGCTCGCCCTGCGGGGCATGTATGCCGACACATCTTCACCCGACACTTGAACCACGCTCGGGGGGGGCCGCCCCGTGCCAGACCGGTGCGACGGTATAGACGTGCAGCGGGTCAAGGCTAAGACGAACGCAGCGCGGTAAGCGACGCGCGCTGGCGGCCCGCGGCATCAAAATTCTCCGGCGAAAGCCACTGCTCGAACGCGGCCCGCAACTGGGGCCATTCGGCATCGATGATGGAGAACCACGCGGTATCGCGGCTGCGGCCCTTGTAGACCACCGCCTGGCGGAAGATCCCCTCGAACTGGAAGCCCAGCCGCAGCGCGGCCTGCCGCGATGGCGCGTTCAAGCTGTCGCACTTCCACTCGTAACGGCGGTAGCCGAGATCGTCGAACACGTGCTTCATCAGCAGGTACTGCGCCTCGGTGGAGGCCGGCGTGCGCTGCAGCAATGGAGAGAACGTGACGGCCCCCACCTCCACCACGCCGTGATCGGGCGTGATACGCATCAGCGCCAGCGTGCCGATCGGACGCTCGGTGCGCGCGTCGATCACCGCGTACTGCAGCGGATCGCGCCGCGCCGCAATGCGCTCGACAAAGGCGCGATGCGCGTCCGCATCGGCAAACGGCCCCTCCATCAGGTAGGTCCAGTCGCGACCGTCCTGCGCCTGGTCAAAGGCATCGAACAACCCGTCGGCGTGGCGCGCAGCATCAAGCGGTTCCAGTCGGCAGTAGCGACCGGCCAACGGCGTATGCGGTGGCAGCGGGCGAGGGCCCCAATCCGGAAGGGCTGTGCCGATCGGTTGTTGGTAAGAATTGAGCGTGGTGGCAGTCATACGAGAGCGGGCATCGGGACAACAGAACAGCGATGTATCACCGTACCGAATGTCGTGGCCCTGTGAAAAGAGCCATCGGCAGGCAATCTGATGGAGCCACCCCTCACCCCGCCATGCGGACTAATCCATTCGATGCCCCGCCACGCAGTGCTGGCGCCCCCCAGTGCCAGCCGACATGTTGGGAAACGGGGGAGAACAGCGCCAGGAATCGGCGCGAGCACACGCTTTGCCGTGTGGATGGCGCTTGCGGGGTTGGCACCTTGTGGCTGCGTTGCGTCCGCCAAGTTTGCCAGCCCGGTCGTCCTGCACGTCGACACCGACACGACCATCGCCCTGCCACGCACGTGGAGGCCCCTGCGGCTGACCAGCGAAGCCCCACCCCCGCCGTCGCCGAGACCATCAGTTCGCCCGTCGGGCCGTCGCGCCTGGTGTTTGCGCAACAGGCCTCGCCGTCTGAAGGTTTGGCCTGGTGACGGTGCGCAAATCCGATTTCGACAAGGGCACGCCGCGATACCTGGAAGCGCGGCCACCGCGCGACCTGGCGATCCTGCTCAACCACATGGAATCGCGTGTGCATGGCGACCAGCCCGCGTGGGCGGTGCGCCTGGTCCACCGCAGGCCGCCCGCGCAGCGGCTGCTGGGCGAGCGCCGGGTAATCTACTGGAGTGGCATACCTCAAACGGCAGGACCGGGATGGTCCGTGGGTACGCCTCCTTCTTCTGCAATGGTGCGGTGTACCTGCTGCGCGTGATCAGCACAGCCGGGCTCGGCCGGCCGGAGTTTGCTGAAGAGGCCCGCTTTGCCGATGCGGTAGCCGCAACCTTCCGTACGAAGTAGCCTCAGCCGGGGCACGACATGGCAACCATGCCGAAGGTTTTTTTTGCGTTGCAACATCAGGAAACCGCGAGATGATCTGCCGGACTGCCAGCGCAGACCACGCCACACAAGCCCTGAAATTTGTTCTTACCTTTGGAACAGTCTGTTCACTCCGAATCGTATTGTTCTTCCGCATCGCAACACCTAAACTTCGCGCACTTGTTCAGATATCGACTGCCTGGACATGCAATGCAAGTGTTGTAAGGAGAACAATCATGAAATGGTTGGATATTGGCGCCGTCATGGCCGCCTGGATCGCAAGCTGCGTCGCAGCAGGCTGGCTCATCAGCGCCGCCGCTTTCCTGGCCTGAGACCCGCCTCGTCAGTAAAACGGCCGAGCAGGAGCCCCCTCCCTGCCCGGCCTTGAATACAAACCGATCGATTCGTCGGGCGCGCCTCAGGCGTTCCTCCCGCCCGCCCACTGGACGAATCGGTCGACAAACCCCTGCAGGAACTGGCGCGTTCGCGCCTCCGTCACCCCGCCCTGGGCATCGAAGGGCTCCCCCGCAAAGTGAAAGAACACCTCCGGCAACGGCACGATCTGCACGCCGACTGCCGAGAGCACGTTGCGCAATTGCGCCTGCGCCAGCGCCGTGCCGATCGCCCCTGGCGATGCCCCGGCAATGCCCGCGGGCTTGCCGCCCCACACGCTCTGGCCGTACGGCCGTGAACCCCAGTCAATGGCATTCTTCAGCACGCCCGGAATACCGCGGTTGTATTCCGGCGTGACGAACAGCAGAGCGTCCACGCCCGCCACCTCGGCCTTGAAGCGCTGAACGGCCTCGGGCAGGTTGCCGTCCAAATCCTGGTTGTACAGCGGCAGCTCGCCGATCTCGATCAACCTGGCCGTGGCCTCCGCCGGCAGCAGGCCGATCAGCGCGTTCGCCAATTGGCGGTTGAACGACGCCTTGCGCAGGCTGCCGACGATCACACCGATAGTCAGATTACTCATGTGGACTCCTCGCTCAAGAAACGGGTTGGGCAGGCGCGCCGACCGCCGCGCGGCCTCGGGTGGATTCGCTATTCTGCCTGGGCCGGTTCGGCCACCGCGGCACGCCTGTTCAGGCGGTCAATGATGCCGAACATCAGTGGATTGAGCAGGATCGACAAAATGGCCGCCGACAGCAGCAGGCCACGTGCACGCACTGGCAGGATCTCCAGACTGATACCCAAGCCGATCAGGATGAACGAAAACTCGCCGATCTGCGCGAGGCTGGCCGAGATCGTGAGCGCCGTCCGGTTGGCATGACCGAAGGCCCGCACCACCACAAAGGCTGCCAACGACTTGCCCGCGACCACGATCAGCACCGTGCCCAGCACCGCCCAGGGATCGTCGATCAGCACGCGCGGGTCAAACAGCATGCCCACCGACACGAAGAACAGCACCGCAAACGCATCGCGCAGTGGCAGCGATTCTTCCGCCGCGCGCTGGCTGAATTCGGATTCGGCCAGCACCATGCCCGCAAAAAACGCTCCCAGCGCAAACGACACGCCAAACAGCACCGTCGCCCCATAGGCCACGCCCAGCGCGGTGGCCAGCACGCCCAGGCGAAACAACTCTCGGCTGCCGGTCATGACAATGCGCTCAAGCATCCAGGGGATCACGCGGCGGCCCACCACCAGCATCAGCGCGGCAAACGCCACCACCTTGCCAAGCGTGATCGCCAGGACCTTGGCGATGTCCCATACGCTGACCGACGCGCTGCCGGCGCCGCCCAGCGCACCTGAGAGCGCCGGCAGCAATACCAGCGTCACCACCATCACCAGGTCTTCCACGATCAGCCAGCCGACTGCGATATGGCCTTCGTGCGTGTTGTCGATCCCCCGCTCTTCCAGCGCCTTGAGCAACACCACCGTGCTTGCCACCGACAACGCCAGTCCGAAAACGAAACCCGGCCCCCACCCCCAACCCAGCAGCCATGCCAGGACCATGCCCATCATCGTGGCCAGTGCAATCTGCCCGAGCGCGCCCGGAATGGCGATGGCCTTGACCGCCATCAGCTCCTTCATCGAGAAATGCAGCCCGACACCGAACATCAGCAGGATCACGCCCAGTTCTGCCAATTGCGGCGCCAGGCTCTGGTCAGCCACAAAACCTGGGGTGAACGGCCCTGCGATCACGCCCGCCACCAGATAGCCCACCAGCGGAGGCATGCGCAGCCGCTGCGCGATGGTGCCGAAGATGAAGGCCAGCACCAGGCCGCCGATGACGGTAGAGATAAGCGGGGTCTCGACGTGCATGCGTTCCGTGTGAAGTTCAGGCGTGTGGAATGGCGGGAGGGCGACCGGACAGGGCCTGGCCGGCCCTGGTGCGACAGCGGTGAGGCCGATTTGTTCAGTCGGCATCACCCAGGCAATGCCACAGAACTATACGGGATGCTCCCCCAGCAAACCCTGAGCAAATGTCATCCAGAAGACATCGGCAAGCCGAGCCCCCTCCTACACTGCGCCGCAAGCCGGGCCCGATACCCAACGGCGTTCGGCAACGACAGGAGACACCATGCGCTACGCCAACAAGGTTCTTTCCGTGGACGAGGCCATCCGACACGTCCGCAGCGGCAGCCGGCTGATGCTTGGCGAGTTCGTGGGCGCCGGCGAGCCGGCCTGCTGTATCGAGGCACTGCTCGCCAGCAACATCGGGCAGCTCACGCTCATCACCAACACGCCGGGGCTGCGCGGCGGCTTTCTCAAAGCCAAGCTGTTTGCCTCGGGCCAGTTGGCCGAGTTCATCGGCACGCACGTCGGCACCACCGATGAGTCGACGCAGGCTTACCTGACCGACAGCGTGCGTGTGACCGAGTTCTTCCCGATGGGCACCTGGGCCGAGAAGGTACGCGCCGGGGCCCTGGGCCTGGGCGGCGCGCTGGTGCCGGTGGGCGTGGGCATCCTCGACCAGCCAGGCATGTTTCCCGAGCGCGGCACGCCCAAGCCGACGATCACGGTGGACGGCCTCACGTGCTTTGTCGAGCCACCGCTGCGCGCCGACGTGTCGATCATCAAAGGCTGGCGCGCCGACATCTTCGGCAACGTGGAGTTTCGCGGCACGGCGCTGCAGAATCAGCGCGACATCGCCATGGCAGGCGACTACACCATCGTCGAGGTGAACGAGATCGTGGAGGTGGGCGAAATCCCGCCCGAGCGCGTGGGGTGCCCCGGCGTGTTCGTCAATGCAGTCGTGCAGGGGTTGTCGCTGGAAAACCAGCACGCGCTCTACAAGCAGCACTGGACCAAGCTCGGCCGCCTTCCCGCGTCTGCTGAAGCCTGATCGCCCCACATCGAAGCGCCAAGGAGACCACCATGCAAGCTCTGCCCGAAACGCCTAAGCACCGCATCGCCGCCCGCTGCGCGCAGGAATTGCGCGCGGGCGAAGTCGTCAACCTCGGCCTGGGCATCCCCACGCTCACGGCCAATTACCTGGACGCGGATGCCGGCGTCATCTTCCACACCGAGAACGGCGCGTTCGGCTTCGGCGGACGCCCGGCGCCGGACGCCATCGACAGCGATCTCACCAACGCCGGCTGCGAGCCGATCACGCTGCCTCCGGGCGCAGCCATCATGGATCTCGCCACATCGCTCGGTGCGATGCGCAACGGCTATCTCGACGTGACCATTCTCGGCGCCCTGCAGGTGGACGCCGAAGGCAACCTCGCCAACTGGGCGTGCCAGCGCAACGGCAAGTGGTGGCCCGGCATTGGCGGGGCGATGGACCTGTGCTATGGCACACGCAAGGTGATTGCCGCGCTGGCGCATACCGACAAGCACGGCAACTCGAAGATCCTGCCGCGCTGCACGCTGCCGCTCACGGGCAAGAGCTGCGTGAAAGTCATCGTCACGGAGCACGCCGTGTTCGACGTGACCGAGACGGGACTCGTGCTGCGCGAAATCCTCTCGCATGCGACACTCGACGACATCCGCGCCATGACCGCGGCGCCATTCACGCTGGCGCCGCTGCTGCAGATGCGCGCCGCCTGAGGCCTAAGGAACGCCCATGCCAGAGTCCACCGTCGATTGGTTCTTCGATCTCATCTCGCCGTTTGCCTATCTGCAACTGGAGCAGTTCGATGCGCTGCCCGCAGACATCGTCATTCGTCCGCGCCCGGCGGTGCTGGGCGCGATCCTGAGCCACTGGGGCCAGAAAGGCCCGGCCGAGATCTCGCCAAAGCGTGTATTCACGTACCGGCACGCGCTGTTCCGTGCGCAGCAACTGGGCATTCCGTTCCGCATGCCGCCCGCGCATCCGTTCAACCCGATCAAGGCGCTGCGGCTGACGATTGCCATGGGCGGCTCGTTGGAAGCGGTGCGCGCAGTGTTCCGGCACATCTGGCGCGATGGGCAGGATGTCAGCTCGCCCGAAGGCTTTGCCGCACTGTGCGAGGCCGTCGGCTTTCCGGAGGGCGTGACTGCCGTCGAACAGCCTGCTGTGAAGGACGCCCTGCGCCAGCACACCGATGCGGCCATCGCGCTCGGCGTGTTTGGTGTGCCCACGCTGGCGCACAACGGCGAGCTGTTCTGGGGAGAAGACGCCACCGCACTCTTCTTGCAATGCCTGCGCTCCGACTGGCTCACCACACCCGAGGCACTGCGCATAAGCAACCTGCCGGTGGGCATCCAGCGTGGCTGATCACGATACGAACGTGCGCCCCGGCATCAGCCGCGCACGGCTGGCGCACATCGCCGCGTGGTCGATCGACCTGCCCGCTGACGAGGCCGACCGCGCCTGCGCCGGTATCGTCGAGAAGACCTACGCACGCGGCACATGCATCTGCCCGAAGAACACGCTGCTGGAGAGCTGGACCGGCGTGGTCACGGGCCTCATCAAGATCGGCACGGTGTCGCCCGAAGGGCGCAGCGTCACGTTTACCGGCGTGCCGGCCGGCGGCTGGTTTGGCGAAGGGACGGTGCTCAAGAACGAGCCCCGCCGCTATGACATCGTCGCGCTGCGCGACACGCGCATGGCCTTCATGGAGCGCACCACCTTCATGTGGCTGGTGGAAAACAGCGTGGCCTTCAACCGCTTCCTGGTAAAGCAGCTCAATGAGCGCCTCGGCCACTTCATGGCGCTGCTCGAATACGATCGCCTGCTCGACGCCACACCTCGCCTGGCGCGCTGCATCGCGTCGCTGTTCAACCCGGTGCTCTACCCCGGCGCAGGCGACCACCTGGAGATCACGCAAGAAGAACTCGGCCTGCTCTCGGGCATGACACGGCAGGTGGCCAACCAATCGCTCAAGGCGTTGGAGAAGGACGGCGTGGTGCGTCTGGAATACGGTGGTGTGACGGTGGTCAACCTCGAGCGGCTGCGCGGCTACGGTGCCTGACGACCCAATATTTTTTAACGATCTTCACCGGGCAGCATGGCCCCCAACCGCTAGAATCGCGGCACAACAGACAAGATCATTACGCTGCGACTCGCCTGACCTGACGCAGCCGGAAGAGGAACAGGGCACGCACTCCACGCGCCCGCATCTATGCTGCCGATTCATCTGCTTTCCACCGGCAAGGCGCTGCCGGAACAACGGGTCACGTCTGCCGAACTGGACGCCCGCCTCGGCTACGCAGCCGGTTACGTGCGCAAGAAGTCGGGCATCGACGTACGCCACCACGCCACACTCGCCGAATATCAGACGGACCTGGCCGGCGCCGCCGTGAGCGATGCCCTGCGCCGCGCCGATGTGCCCGCCGCATCCATCGATCTGCTGATCTCCGCTTCGGGCGTGCAGGAGCAGGCGCTGCCCAACACCGCCGCGCGCATCCTGGAGCCTGCCGGGCTGCCGGCCGGCACGCCCGCCTTTGACGTCAATGCCAGTTGTCTGGGCTTCCTGGCCGCACTGCACGTGGCGGCCAGCCTGCTGGCAACGGGTACATACCGGCGCATTGCCGTGGTGGCCTCCGACCTCGCCTCGCGCGGCATCAACTGGGATGACGCCGAAACGGCGCTGATCTTTGGCGACGGCGCAGCAGCCGTGATCGTCGAAGCCGCGCCTGCTGCGTCCACCGCCGGCATCTACGCCTACCGCATGGAGACCTACCCGGCCGGCAAGACCTTCTGCGAGATCCGCGCAGGCGGCACGCGCCGCAACCCGCGCACCGGCGCGCACCCTGCCGACTATCTGTTCCACATGGATGGCAAGCGCGTGTTCAAGCTGGCCTCGCAACTGATGGACGGCTTTCTTGACCGCATGTTTGCGGGCAGCGGCTACACGCTGCGCGACATGCACGTTGTGGTGCCGCACCAGGCCAGCCACCTCGGCATGCAGCACCTGCGCAAACGTTTGGGCGTGCCCGAAGCCAGCTTGGTCGACATCTACGCGCAGCACGGCAACCAGGTGGCCGCGTCGATCCCCACCGCGCTGCATGAGGCGATGACCAGCCGGCGCATTGAACCCGGCCGCCCGGTGCTGCTGGTGGGCACGGCGGCGGGCCTGACGCTCGGCGGCATGGTGCTGACGACATGACGACACTGGTGACCGGCGCCACGGGCGGGCTGGGCCGCAATGCGGTTGATGCGCTGCTGGCGCAAGGCGCGCGCGTACGGGCCACCGGGCGCGATGCAGCGCAGCGCGAGGCTTTCCTTGCGCGCGGTGCCGATTACGTTCCAGCCGACCTTGCCCGCCTGAACCCAGCCGCGCTCGATACGCTGCTCGACGGCGTCGATACGGTCTGGCATTGCGCCGCGCTGTCGTCGCCGTGGGGCGCCTACGACGACTTCTATGCCGCCAACGTGCGTGCAACGGCGACGCTGGCCGAAGGTGCCGTGAAGCACGGCGTCCGGCGCTTCGTACATATCTCCACGCCGTCGATCTACTTCGACTACCAGCACCACGCCGATCTGCCCGAAACCTACCGCCCCGCCCGCTTCGCCAATCACTACGCGGCGACCAAGATGCTGGCGGAGGACGCGATTCAGAAGCAGGCCTCTGCGCAAGACACGACGCGCTTCATCATCCTGCGCCCGCGCGGGCTGTTCGGCCCGCATGACCGCGTGGTGCTGCCGCGCATCCTGCACCTGCTCAAGCTGCGCGGCGGCGTGCTGCCACTGCCCCGAGGCGGCGCCGCACGCATGGACCTGACCTATCTTGAAAACGTCGTGCACGCCATGCAATGCGCCACGTCGGCCGACGTGCCCTCCGGCGCCGCGTACAACATCACCAACCACGCTCCGGCCACGCTACGCGAACTGCTCGAACAGTTGCTCGGCCAGCAGCTCGACTTGCGCTACCGCATCCGCACCGTGCCGTATGCGGCCATGGCGGTAGGCGCCCGACTCATGGAAGCGGCCAGTGCCGTCACACATCGCGAGCCACTGCTCACGCGCTACAGCGCCGCCGCGCTGCACTACGACATGACGCTCGCCAACGACCGCGCGCGCACCGAACTCGGCTACACGCCGCCCATCGACATGGCCGAAGGCATCCGCCGCACAGCCCACTGGTTACGCGAACATGGCAACGTTGACGGTCTTTGAAGCCGGCTACTGCACGCATACCGCGTGCGTGGCCCTGCGCGGCGCGGGCCTGCGCACCTGCGCGTTTCCGGCGCGCGCGTGGCTGATCGAAACCACTGGCCGCCGCTGGTTGTGGGACACGGGCTACGCCTCGCACTTTCACGATCACACGCGCAGCGGTGTATTTGCGATCTATCGCAAGGTCACACCGGTGTACTTCGATGCGTCTGATTCGATGGTCGCGCAGCTTGCACAGCATGGCTTGCGGCCGGCCGACCTGGACGGGCTGATCGTCTCGCACTTTCATGGCGACCACGTCGCTGGTCTGCGCGACTTTCCCGACGTGCCCATCGTCTGCTCGGGCGAAGGCTGGATGCATCTGCGCGCGCTACGCGGCGTATCTGCGCTGCGGCGTGCCTTCGTACCAGGGCTGATTCCCGAAGACTTCGAAACGCGCACGCGCTTTGTCGAACAGTTCGAGCAGGTGGCGCTGCCGCCTGAGCTTGCGCCATTCACCTCGGCCTGGGCGCTGCCCGACAGCAACGGCAAGGTGCTGCTCGTGCCGCTGCCCGGGCACGCTGCCGGGCACCTGGGCGCGTTCGTGCGCACGAACGATGGCTGGGTGCTGCTGGCCGCGGATGCCGCTTGGTCACCGCTGAGCTATCGCGAACTACGCGGGCCATCGGTGCTCGCCTACACCATCATGGAAGACCGCCACGCGTACTTCGACACGCTGCGCAAGCTGCACGCGCTGAACGCCGGCGGCCACGTGCGCATTCTGCTCACCCACGAGGGCGCGCTGTGACGGCATTCCACCGCCTGCTGTGGTCGTACTGGCAGACGCGCCGGTTGCAGAGTCGTCTACAGCGAGCCAACCGTGCCGCGCTGGAAGCGCATCAACGGCACCAGATTGCGCGCTTCACGCAACGCGTACTCATGCGCAGCCCGTACTTCCGCCCGTTTGCATCGAAGCCGATGCAGGATTGGCCGCTGATGGACAAGGCCACGATGATGGCCAACTTCGACGCCATGAACACCGCCGGCCTGCGCCTGGACGACGTGCTGGCCTGCGCGCGCCGGGCCGAGCAGTCACGCGATTTCCGGCCGATGGTCGGGGCGCATTCGGTCGGCCTGTCGTCCGGCACGTCGGGCGGGCGCGGCGTGTTCGTGGTCAGCCCCGCCGAGCGCGCGCAGTGGGCCGGCATCCTGCTCGCCAAGCTGCTGCCGCGCGGCCTGCTGCATGGCGAGCGCGTCGCGCTGTTCCTGCGGGCCAACAACAATCTGTATACGGCGGTGCGCAACCCGTGGCTGACGTTTTCGTTCTTTGATCTGTTTGCGCCGTTCGATTCGCATCGGGCGCCGCTGGACGCCTTGCGGCCGACCATCATCGTAGGGCCAGCTCAGGTGCTGCGGGCGCTGGCGCTGGAGAAGCTCGCGGGCCGGCTGAGCATTGCGCCGGCGCAAGTGCTGTCCGGCGCCGAAGTGCTCGAACCGATGGACCGCGTCTTGCTGGAGCAGGCCTTCGGCAACGTCGGCGAGGTCTACCAAGCCACCGAGGGTTTCCTGGGCGCCACCTGCTCGCACGGCACGCTGCATCTGAACGAGGCTCACGTGCATATCGAACCGCAGTGGCTGGACGAGCGCCGCTTCGTGCCCATCGTCACGGACTTCACGCGCAGCACGCAGCCCATCGTGCGCTACCGGCTCGACGACATCCTGATCCGCCGCGACCCAGCGCTGCCACCCTGCCCCTGCCGCAACCCGGCGATGGCCATCGAACGCATCGAAGGCCGCTGCGACGACACGCTCATGCTGCCCGCACGCGACCGCGGCACCATCACGCTGTTTGCAGACGTGTGCTCGCGCGCGCTGGCCCAGGTGCTGCCGCTGCGGGCAGACTACCGCCTTGTACAGACGGATGCACGCACGCTGGCGCTCTCCATCAGCCCGACCGATGCCGACGTCGCGCAGGCATGCCGGGCCCACCTTGCCGAGATCTTCATGCGCCAGGGCGTCGACATGACACGTGTGACATGGCACCCCGCGCCGCAAGACATGAGCGCCGACTTCACCGCCAAGCGCCGCCGCATCGTCCGGCTTCCCTTCAAGGAAACGGCACGATGAACCCGCTCGCCACACGCCTGCGCCATATGGCGCTCGGCTGGTGCTCGGTCGGCCTCGTCTATGGCACATGCGGCGTGCTGCAGGGCGCTGGAACGATCGTGCCGGAAACCGCTTTGGACCGCGCCATTCCGTTCAGCGCGTCGGGCATCTGGCTGTACCTGTCGTTCTTTGCGCTGGTGCCGCTGGCCTATCTGCTGGCCGATGCGCGGCGGCTGCCGTGGCTGGAGCGCGCCATGCAGATGAGCGCCCTGGCGAGCGGCGCGGTGTTCCTGCTGTGGCCGACCACGCTGCACTACCCACCGCTGGCCGATGCATCGCTGCCGGCCAGCGTGCAGCGCATGTTGATCGCCATGGATTCGAGCCAGAACTGCCTGCCTTCACTACATGGTGCCCTCACGCTGCTTTCCGTCTGGGCGCTGGCCGATGCGCGCAAGCCGCTGCGCTCGCTGCTGGCAGCGGCATGGGGACTCGGCGTTCTGTACGCGACCATCCAGACGCGCCGGCACGTTGCGCTCGACCTGTCCGCCGGCGTGGCCGTGGGCGTGCTGTGCGGCGTGGCCGCCAGTCAATGGTTGGCGCGGCGTGCCCGAACACTTTCGATCGAACCGATATCGACATGAATGCATTCGCCCTGCCGTTGGCCTTGATGCTCGGCTGCGTGCTGCTGGAACTGGCCGCGCTCAAATGGTGGCGCGGCCAGCCGCTGCCGTGGCGCGACGTCATCCTCAACCTGAACTCGGGCCATGTGCTGATGTGGCTGTGCCGCGGATTGGAAGTCGCCGGCTTCACCTGGCTGTACGCCAATGCCAGCCGGCACTGGGTGGACAACTGGCACCCCATCGTCGGATGGGCGTTTGCCTTCGTCGCGTGGGACCTGGGTTTCTATTGGCTGCACCGCATGCACCATCGGTTCGGCTTTCTGTGGGCCGTCCACGCCGTGCATCACGAAGGCAAGCATTTCAACCTGTCGCTGGGCGTGCGCAACGCGTGGCTGTCGTCGCTGACCTCGCTGCCGTTCTTTGTGCCGCTGGCACTGCTGGGCGTGACGCCCGAGATGTTCGTGATGGTGTCAGGGTTTCATTACTCCGTGCAGTTCTACAACCACTGCGGGCTGGTCGGCAGCTCGGGCGTGCTGGACCACGTCATGGTCACGCCCGCCAACCACCGCGTGCACCACGGCTGCAACCCGGAATACATCGACCGCAATTTCGGCGGCACGCTGCTCCTGTGGGACAAGCTGTTCGGCACCTACCAGCGTGCGCTGCCCGACGTGCCGATCCGCTATGGCGTGCACAAGCCCACGCACAGCGACAATCCGTTCTGGGCCAACATCGTGCCGACGCTGCAGTGGCTGGGCCTGCGCACCCCGCACCTGCAGCGCGATGCGCGTGCCACCCCCGCCGGCTGGATCGCCACCGGCGGCGTGCTGTTGTTTGGCGTGGTGATCAACTACGTGCGCACCGATGGCCTGTGGCCCGGCCATTGGCAGGCCGTGTGGTTCGCGCTCATTCTGCTGCTCACGCTCGCGCTGGGGGGGCTGTCGGATGGGCGCACCTGGGGTCGCTGGCTGTGGCCGCTGCTGGCGCTCGCGTTGCCCGTGCTGATGACCGGCCTATGCGACGCGGGCGATGCGTTGTCCGATACGCTGGCCGTCGCGCTGGGTGCGCATGGCCTCGTCTGCGGGTTGTGGCACGTGCTGCGCGCAGATGCATCTCTGCCTTCTCCACCTCATGCCGAATCTCAGTAAGCTCCGCCATGCTTCGCCGCGTTCGTCGTCGCTGGCCGATGATCTGCGCAGCGCTGCGCACGACCACCTGCAGGCGCACGGCGACCATCGCTTCGCCGACATCGGCATGCTCGCCAAAGGCCTCTTTCTGGCCGCCTGCACCGCGCTGCTCTACACCGCCATGGTCACGGCGACGAGCGAGCTCACCTTCGTGCTGGCCTATCTCGCCTTCCCGTTCCTCGCAATGATGGTGGCGATGAATGTGCTGCACGACGGCGCGCACCGGGCACTCTCGCCTTGGCCGTGGTTCGACCGCGCGATGATCCGCCTGATCGCCATCCCGCTCGGCATCGAACCCGCCTACTGGACCGTACGCCACGTGCACTACCACCACGCGCATGCCAACGTGGAGCACTACGACCTCGACACCGCCGCCAACCGCTTCCTGCGGCAGACGCCGTTCCAGCCGTGGTATCCGCAGTTCCGCTACCAGCATCGCTACTGGCCGTTAATCGCCGCGCTGTCGTTGCCGTATATCAACTGGATCTACGACTGGTCGGACCGCTTCGGGCTCACGCCTCTCAAGACGGATCGCGTGCTGCCCGGCCTGCGCGGCTGGCTGACCTTCCTGGGCGCGAAGGCCGCGCACTTCGCGGTGGCGGTGGTGGTGCCGGCCTGGGTGGCACACCGGCTCGGCCTCGGCTGGAGCTGGGTGGCGTTCGGTTACTTTGTGGGCCAGATGCTGGCGTCGTGCGTGCTGGTGGCGTTGATCCTGGGCACGCACTGGGCTGACGTGACGTTCTATCTGCCGCCTGAATCAGGCCAGTTGCCGCACACGTGGCACGAGCATGCGTTTCACACGGCGTGCGATTGGCAGCCGCAACCAGCGTGGATCGGCTACTGGCTCGGCGGCCTCAACTGGCACCTGACGCATCACCTGTTTCCGACCTACAGCCATCGGCACTATCCCGCGCTGGCGGCGCGCGTGGCAGACATCGCCCGCGCGCATGGGCTGGATTACCGCACGCTCACCTATCCGGAACTGCTGACCGCGCAGCAGACTTTCCTGCGCGCGATGGGTGAGCGCCCGGCGGCGTGATCCGCATCCGGTGCTCACAATGCCGAGATCAACCTCTGCGGCAAACCCGGCGTTAGCACCAGCGCCGTCATCACGGCAGGCATGGCCGCAGCGGCCAACACGGTCTGCGCTGCCGTGATCCCCGCCATGAGCGAGGCATCGCCGCCAAGCTGGCGCGCCATGATGTAGGACGACGAAGCCGTGGGCAGCGCCTGAAACAGCAATGCCACCATCAGCGCAGCGTCGGTCAGCCCGATGGCATGGCCGACGACGAGCGTCAGCACAGGCATGGCCAGGAACTTGACGGCCGACGACACGAAGACCGGCTGCGCCCAGGAGCGTACGCCCTCGAAGTTCAACGCAGCGCCCACGCATAGCAGACCGAGCGGCATGGAGGCCGCGCCAAGCGCGCGCACCGCCGGTTCGATCACGGCAGGCACGTGCAGGCCGGCGGCTTGCATGGCGATCCCGATCACGCAGGCCACCACGAGCGGGTTCGTCATGATCTGCCGCGCCAGCGCCCTGCCGCTCAGCCGCACCGAGCCGTAACGCGCAAACACCAGCACACACAGCAAGTTGACGGTGGGCACGATGGCCGCATTGCACACCGCCGCCAGCGCGATGCCCTTGGCGCCGTAAAGCCCGGCGGCGAGCGACACGCCCACGTAATTGTTGAAGCGCACCGCGCCCTGGAACACCGATGTGAATCCGGCGCCGTCCACACGCATCCACGGCCGGGCCAGCACCAGCGCCACCGCCACCAGCACCGTCGCGCCGATCAACGTGCCCGCCAGCGGGAGCACCGGCAACGTCTGCATCTTGGCGCTCGCCAGCCCGTGCATGAACAGGGCGGGCAGCAGGACGTAGTAGCAGAGCCGCTCCGCTTGCGGCCAGAAGGCCTCTGCGATGAAGGTGGTGCGCTTGAGCCCTTGGCCGAGCGCAACCAGGAGGGCGACCGGCGCCAGTGCCAGCAGGATCGCGGCGGTCATGAGCGTGCTCCCGTGCAACGGGCCGCGCGCATGGCGGATAGGACGAGGGGAAATCTGCAGGACAGCATGACGATGCTCGGCAAGAACAGGAAACTGGAACACCGCCAAGCTATCACGCCGTGACAGCAGCAATAATTATGATTTATCGTCCAATCAACGAGAAATTCTCATAGCAGAAGCGACAACCGCATCGGCCAGCGCCTGCGTAAAACGCTGCGCCGGACGCGACTGATGTTCCAGCAGCACCACCGCCCGGTGCAGTTGCGGCTGACCGAAAGGCAAGCGAGCAAGCGGCGGCAGTTGGGTCAGCACCGAATCGGATAGCGCCACCACGGCGGCGCCCAGACCACTCGCCACCATGCGCACGATGGTGTCCTTGTTGTCGAGCACCATCTCCTCGCGCACCCGTACGCCCAGCCGCTGCAACTCCGCGGCGATCATCCGGCCCGCCCACGCCTGGGCGTCAAAGCGGATGAACGGCAACTCGGTGAGCAGCGTACGCGCGTCCTGCTCCGCATACTGCGGCGGGGCCAGCAGCCAGAAGCGGTCTTCATACAGGGTGGACCAGACAAGCTCCGCCGGGTGCGGCCTGACCGGCTGCGAGGTGATCGCGGCATCCAGCTCGCCATCGGCAACCCGTTGCGCAAGCTCGGCGGACAGCCCCGCCGCCACGTGCACGCGCAACCCCGGGTGATCGTGCCGCAGGGTCAGTAGCGCATTGGGCAGCGGCCCGGACAGCGCGGTCTGGATGGCGCCGATGCGCAGCCGGCCGACCAATGCGCGCTCGTCACTGAGCGCATCGGGAATCCGGTCGTACAAGGCCAGGATCTGCTCGGCCTGGGCCAGCACGATGCGGCCGGCCTCCGTCAGTGCGGGCTCGCGGCGCGAGCGGTCGAACAGGCGGACGTTGAACTCTTCCTCCAGCGACTTGACCTGCAGGCTGACGGCGGATTGCGTGAGCCCAACGGCTTCGCCAGCGCGGGCGAACGTCCGGTGGCGGGCGATGGCGACGAGCGTTCTCAGTGCGCGGAGGGACATGGCGAAGCAGCGGTTTCGATCAGAAAGAAAGATTGCATCGTATCTGGCCAGGCGCGTTACCGACGCAGCTTGATGGCCTGAGCCTGACGCCACAGCGCCGCCGCGGCCGGCGACAGGCGGCCCTGATTCAGGCAGGCCAGCCCCACGCGCCGCGACGTGCGCGGCGTGATCCTGCGGACCACCACGCCGGCATGATCCTCCGGCAACGCCAGCGACGCCACCACCGAGACCCCCTGGCCGCGCGATAACGGCCTGATCTTTACGCCAGCGGACATCAGCGTTGGCGGCGGCGGCAAACAGGTGATCTACCAGGCGTTCCCGGCAACGTTGAACCGCGGCGACGAAGTCCTGATTCCGGCGCCGTACTGGGCGTCGTACGCCGACATCGTCACCATGAACGGCGGCACGCTTCGGCCGCTGCTCACATCGCCCGAGACGGGCTACGCGCTTGCGCCCGAAACGCTCGACGCGGCCATCACGCTGCGGACCAAGTGGTTCGTGCTGAACTCACCCAGCAACCCGAGCGGCACGGCCTACACGGCCGACCAGTTGCGGCAATTTGCCGACGTGCTGCGCCGCAGTGCCAATCAGCGTTTCTTCATCCTCGTGGATGACATCTACGAGCACATCCTGTTCGATGGGCGCCGCGCTGCCACGCTGGCAGCGGTGGCGCCAGACCTTGCGCCGCGCATCCTGACGGTGAACGGCGTATCCAAGGCTTACTCGATGACGGGCTGGCGCGTGGGCTACGCCTGCGGGCCGCGCCCCCTGATCGAGGCGATGACCAAGATCCAGATGCAGATCAACTCGCATACGTCTTCCATCTCGCAGGCGGCGGCGGTTGCCGCGCTGGACGGGCCACAGAAAGAGGTCGCGCGCCGCTGCGGCATCTTCCAGGCCCGGCGGGATTTGCTCTTGCAGCGCTTTGCCGCCATCGATGGGCTGCAGACTCCCACGCCGGAAGGCGCCTTCTATCTTTTTTCCCGACGTGCGGGCCTTCATCGGGCGCAAGGCACCTGACGGCAGCGCGATCAACGACGATGTTGCGCTGGCTGCCTACCTGCTGGACCAAGGTGTGGCCGTCGTGCCCGGATCGGGCTTCGGCATGGCCGGCTTCATGCGGCTGTCCTATGCCACATCGGATGCACAGCTTGCGCTTGCTGCCGACCGGATGGAGGCGGCGCTAGGAGGGCTGCACTGAAGCCTCGGGGAAGTCAGCACGCCGGTCTCCGCGCAGGAGAACCGGCAGCGCCAAGAACAAAAGACAGTCTCGCGTTCAGGCCAGCAACGCAGACAACGCAGGCGGCAGGCCACGGCTTGCCTTGCGCGGCGGACGCGCAAAGCTTCCTTCGGTCGGGCCCTTCGGCGCCAGCGCGATCAGACTCTCGCAATGTCGGATTGCACTGGAGACGCCGTCGACCACTGGCACGGGGATGCGGTCCTTGAGCGTGCGTGCCAGCCCCGCTAGCGGGGCACCGGCCACGATGATGACGTCGGCGCCATCCTCGCGCACGGCTTGCAAGCTGAGTTCTTCCAACCGTGCCGCGTGGTCTTCCTGCACGCTACCGATGTCGCGCAGCGGCTGCTGCAACGAACGCACGCTTGCCAGCCGCGCAGACAACCCATTGGCAGCCACGCACTCGCGATACCACGCTTCAATGCGATGCGAGATCGCGATGATGGAAAAGCGCTGACCCAGCAAACACGCGCTGGCCAGTGCCGCCTCCGTCATGCCGACCACCGGCACATCGCACAGCTCCTTGATGCCGGCCAGGCCGGGATCACCAAACGCCGCTACGACCACGCCGTCGAACTGGCCATGGTGCTCCGCCACCACGCAAGCTGTGGCGTAGCCGCCTACCAGCGCCTCGAAGCGCGTTTCGATGTAGGCCACGCCAAACGGTGCCGTCGCCATAGTGAGTGCGGTGCCCGGGGAGACGGAGCGCTGCGCCTCTGCATGGATCAGCTCTGTCACGCTCTCGGAGATGTTGGGATTGACGACCAGAATACGCATGATGAGCCTCTGAAAGCCTCGCTCAAACCAAAGATGGCGCGCCCGCCACCAGGAACTGCCCACGCCCGGGTGCCGGCTCCAGGTATTGACCATCTTCAACCAGCATCTCGCCGCGCGAGAAACAGTGCACCGGCCAGCCGGTCACTTCGATACCTTCATACGGCGTGTAGTCCACTGCGTGATGCAACGCGCTGTTGGTAATGCGCACGCGGCGCGCCGGGTCCCACAGGGCGATGTCGGCGTCGGCCCCCACGGCAATGGTGCCCTTGCGCGGGTACAGGCCATACAGCCGCGCCGGACGATATGACGTCAACTCCACGAATTGATGCAGCGACAGCTTGCCGCGCGCAATGCCATCAAACAGCAGCGGCAGGCGCGTTTCGATGCCGGGCACACCATTGGGAATGTGATCGAACGGCTGCGCCTGGCCGCCAAGCTTCTTGCCCTGCGGGTCGTCGTAGTTGAACGGCGCGTGGTCGGAAGAGAACACACTGAACACGCCACCGGCCAGCGCACGCCACACCGCCGCCTGGTTCTCGGGGTCGCGGGGCGGCGGGCTGCAGACGCACTTGGCGCCTTCGTAGCCATCGTCGCCGTGCAGGCCCATGTTTTCTGCCGTCAGGTAAAGGTACTGCGGGCAGGTCTCGGCCAGAATCTGCAGGCCCCGGCCTTGCGCCCAGCGGATCTGCTCGATCGCCTCCTTGCCCGACACGTGCACAATCAGGATCGGCACATCCACCAGTTCGGCAAAGGTGATGGCGCGGTGTGTGGCTTCGCGCTCCACGGCGGCCGGGCGCGCAAAACCATGGAAGCGCGGCGAGATGCGGCCCTCGCCCACCAGCTTCTCGGTCAGCCATGAGATGCAGTCGGCGTTTTCCGCGTGCACCATCACCAGCGCGTTGTTTTGCCTGGCCACCTCGAGCACCGCCAGCATTTCGCGATCGGACAGCTTCAGGTCGTCATAGGTCATGTAGACCTTGAACGAGGTGTAGCCCTGGCGGATCAGCTCGGGCAACTCGTGCCGCAATACCTCGGGCGTCGGGTCGGCAACGATCAGGTGGAAGCCGTAATCAGCCACCGCGCGGCCTTCCGCGCGGCGGTGATAGTCGGCTACGGCAGCCTTGAGCGAGCCGCCTTTTTCCTGCGCGGCAAACGGAATGACGGTGGTCGTGCCACCGCAGACGGCCGCGCGCGTGCCGGTGAAGAAGTCATCGGCCATGCGCAAGCCGTCGGGCATGGGCTGATCGAGGTGGCAATGACCGTCGACGCCTCCGGGCAGTGCCAACAGGCCGCTGGCATCAACTTCGCGCGCGCCGCGCTGCAAGCCGTTGCCAAGCACGGCGATGCGTCCATCGCGCACGCCGATGTCGCACGTAAAGCGGTCAGAGGCGGTGACCACATCCGCGTTGCGGATCACCAGATCGAGTTCAGTGGACATGCAGGCACTCCTTCAGGCGACTTCGGCAAACAGTCGGCCCCAGCCACGCAGCGCGGTGGTGTCTACGCCGGCCAGCCGCAGCGATTTCCACACCACGGTCGAGATCGTGTCGTAGACGGGGATGCCCGTCTCTGCTTCCAGTTCTTCAACGAGATGGGCTGCGCGCAGGTTGGTGCAGAACGTGGTGATGGCTGCCGGCTTGTGCTGCGCCACCTCGCGCACCATGGCGCGGATGGTGTCTTCGTTCACGTCGGCAAAGCTGTGGTTGACGTGCAGGTCCAGGTGCCGCTCGGCCACGCAGCGGAAACTGTGGCGGGCGTAGTTCTGCACGATGCGCTGCTGCACGTCGTCCAGGTACGGCGTGACCAGGCCGAAGTCGCGCGCACCCGTCTTGGCGAGTATCTCGTTGAGCGCCAGCACCGACGTGGTGGCCGGAATACCGGTCGCCTCTGTGATCTGGCGGCACAGCGCCTCGTCCTTCTCAAAGCCGAGCCAGCCGGACGACGTGCCGTTCCAGGCAATCACGTCGACACGCGCGTCGGCCAGCAGCGTGGCCGCGTTGAGGATCTTGTCCAGATCGAATTGCCCCAGCGCCTGATCGCGCAACGAGATTTCCGTCACGGTAAAGCGCGAGAAATGCGCGCTGACATTGGGCAGGCCGCTCACCATGGCGCTGGTGATGGGCTCCAACGCCGTGTTGGACGACGGCGTGAGCATGCCGAGCAGAGTACGTTTGGTCATGGGAATCGTCTTCGTGGTTGGCATGGCCCTGGCGCGCGGAATGCCCTGCGCCGGGCCTTGCTCGTGAATATGTTGTTCAGCGGGAAGAATCGCGAGGCATCGCGTTGCTCAGATCGGCAGCTTCTTGCCGTAGTCGATCAGCAGCGCGGAGCAGATGAACAGGCCAACACCGGCGGCGGCAAACAGCGTCAGCGCCATGTCATACGAGCCGGTGGCCTGCACGATCACACCCACGATGATGGGCATGCCGATACCGGCCACGTTGCCGCCCAGGTTCATCGTGCCGCCCAGGAAGCCAACGCGGTTGCGTGTGCCCAGGATGGACGGGATGCACCAGAACAGACCGCACCAGCGCAGGAAGAACAACGTGATCGACAGCAACAACACCACGACAGCCGGGTCTTTGATGCGCGCCACGGCATAGATGGCAACGGTGGCGAGCACCGAGGCAATGCCGAACAGCGTACGCAGCACCTTGGCCTGCGATGCACCGGCGGCCTTCCACTTGTCGGCAATCCAGCCACCCACCATCTCCCCCACGAAGCCGGCGAAGAACATGGTGAACACCGCACCGCCCATCTGCTTGATGTCCAGGCCGTGTACCTTCGACAGATACGTCGGCATCCAGGTCAGCAGGCCGTAGAACAGCGCGTTAAAGCACATCCAGCCGAAGAACATGCCCCACACCGAGCGGTACTTGAAGAAGTCCAGCACGTTGCCGCTCACGTTGGCGGGCTCGGCGGCGTGGTCGGCGGCGTGCGCAGCCTCGATGTAGGCGGCTTCGGCCTCGTTGACCGCCGGATGCTGGCGCGGGTGATTGCGGATGTACGACCAGGCAAAGAAGCCCGCCACCATGGTGCCGACACCGGCCACCACGAACGAGGTGCGCCAGGATTCGAACTCGGTGATCAGGCCCGCGATGATGAGCGCGCCCAATGCCGCGCCCAGCGGCGCACCACCGTCGAGCAGCGTCGCACCGCGGCCGCGCTCGTTCTGCGTCATCCAGATGGCGTTGAGCTTGCCGCCGGCCGGATAGATCGGGCCTTCCGCAGCGCCGAGGCCCAGACGCGTGATGAGCAGCGGCACCCAGCCGGTACAGACCGCCGCAATCGCCTGGAAGAAGCCCCAGCCCAGCGTGGCGCCGGCAATCACGACACGTGGGCCGAAGCGATCAGCCAGCATGCCGCCCGGGATCTGCATGAAGGCGTAGGTCCAGAAGAACGAACTCAGCAGCAGGCCTTGCACCGCCGGACCGATGTTGAACTCCTTGGCGATCAGCGGCATCGCCACCGACAGCGATGCGCGGTCGACGTAGTTGATGGAGATCAGCATCAACATCATCAAAAAGATCTTCCAGCGCACGGAGCTCTTCGTCTCCGTTAGCGCCACGGCCTGGCTTGCGGTTTCCATTACGCAGTCTCCTTGGTCGCTCCTGAGGCCGCTTCGAGAAGCGTGTCAGACGGCCCCGGCTGATCGCCAGTTTGCCGCAGACGCCGCTTGTCGAAACGACCTCCTGAGGTGGTTTGATTGATATGTGTTGCGCAACGTGACCGAGTATAGGATACGTAATCTGTAATTACAACATATGTAAGTCATTGATTTTTATATATTCACAATGCACAATCTTGGCGTGTGATAGCCTTTTATGGTGCATCTTCCCCATCTTGGTGACGTCTGTGACTCAACCGCTGCTCAAATCCACGCGCTTGCGCACGCTCGGCATGTCGGCCGAAATCGCCACGCGCCTGCGCACCCTCATTGAAGAGGGCGAACTGCCACCCGGCGCCCGCATCGACGAGCGCGCCTTCTGCGAGATGTTCGACGTCTCCAAGACCCCGCTGCGCGAGGCGCTCAAGGTGCTGGTGGCCGAGGGCCTGGTGCTGCATCGGCAGTACATCGGCTACCGCGTGGCTCCGCTCGATCTTGATGAGTTGCGCGCCACCTTCGAAACCTTGCACGGGCTGGAATTCACCGCCGGCGAACTGGCGGCGGCGCGCCTGTCCGAGGTGGCCATGGCGCGTCTGGAGCGCAAGCACCAGACCATGCTGGATGCGCACGCGGCGGGACGGCGCACGGAGTACTTCCGCGTCAACCAGGAGATTCACCAGCTCATCATTGACGGCGCGGCCAACCCGGTGCTGGCCGGCATCTACGCGACGCTGATGAGCAAGGTGCACCGCGCACGTGGCGCCGCCAACGCCGACATGCTGCGCTGGCAGGAATCGCACCAAGAACACGAAGCCATCATGGCCGCCCTGCGCGAACCTGGCCGCCCGCGCTTGGCGCAGGTGCTGCGCCAGCACTCCGAGAACACCGCCAAGGAAGTGTTGAGCGTGGTCGCACGCAGCCTGGCCGAACCGGCCCAGACCAAGAACGCAACCAAGGGAAACCGATGAAACTTGTCCGTGTGGGCCAACCGGGGGCGGAACGCCCGGGGTTGATCGACGTGCAGGGGCGCGTGCGCGACCTCTCCGGCGTGCTGAGCGATCTGGGGCCGCAGCAGTTGTCCGACGCCGCGCTGGCCCAACTGGCGCGAGTGGATGTGGCCGCGTTGCCGGTCGTGCCGGACGCGCGCTTTGGCGTGCCGTGGAGCGGCATCGGCAAGATCATCGCCATCGGCCTGAACTATGCCGACCACGCCGCCGAAGCCGGCATGGCACCGCCGGCCGAACCCATCGTCTTTCTCAAGGCCAACAGCGCGTTGAACGGCCCCAACGATGCCGTCATGCTGCCGCGCGGCTCTGAGAAAACCGACTGGGAAGTCGAGCTGGGGGTGGTGATCGGCAAGACCGCGCGCGACGTCTCACATGAAGAGGCGCTCTCGCACGTGGCGGGCTATTGCGTGGTCAATGACGTTTCTGAACGCGAGTTCCAGCTTGAACTCGGCGGCACCTGGGACAAGGGCAAGGGTTGCGACACCTTCTGCCCCGTCGGCCCGTGGCTCGTCACGCGCGACGAGGTGCCCGATCCGCAGGCGCTCGGCCTTTGGCTGGAAGTCAACGGCGAGCATGTGCAGAAGGGCAACACGGCGACCATGGTGTTTGGCGTAGCCCACCTTGTGAGCTACGTCAGCCGCTTCATGACGCTGCACCCCGGCGACCTGATCTGCACCGGTACGCCGCCAGGCGTGGGCATGGGCTTCAAGCCTCCGCGTTATCTCAAGGCCGGCGACACCATGCGCCTGGGTGTGGATGGCCTTGGCGTGCAAACTCAACAGGTGGTGGCGTACGCCAAGCTATGAAGCGTTGACCAAGCCAGCTCAGTGCTGGACGGCCACCTGTTTGCGCATGGCCTCGACCAGTTTCGGGTCGACCGCGCCCAGCGTGTTGGTGCGGGCATTGATCCGCCCTTCCGCATCCAGCAGCAGGATGGTGCTGGAATGATTGAAGTCGCCGTCTGCCAGGCGCCGGTACTGGATACCCAGCAACGCGGCAACAGAACGCGTGCCACGGCTGTCCGCACGGGCCAGTTGCCAACGATCATCTGCGCCGTGGTCGGCGGCGGTCTTCTTGAGCACAGCAACGGAATCGCGTTCAGGATCGACTGTGATCATCACGACCCGCACACCGTCTTGCGCAGGCTTGCCGCCCTTGGCCAGCGTGGCGCGGATGGTCTCGAAGATCATCGGGCACACCATCTGGCACGACGAGTAGAACATGCTGATGAGCACGGGCTCACCACGCAGGTCGGCCAGATGGAAGACGCGGCCGTTCTGGTCGGTCAGCGCCACGTCGGATTGATACAGGGAGCCGGACGCGAGCGGCGCTGCCGCATATGCGCCAGCAGCCGTTGCTGCCAGCAGCGTGGTCAGCAAGGCCCTGCGGATGAGGTTGAAAAGCGTCATGGATGGTCTCCATTGATGGATCGGGCGCAGCGGAAGCCCAGGCTGCCCGTGGAATCTGCGCCGCCGAGTGAGGACAGCAGCGCGACGCGCATCAGCACGGCATAGCTGTCGCGCCGCACGATGCTGATGGCGCCTGCGCCACAGAATTTCTGCTTATCGGGGTCGCCCTGCGTGCGGCTATCGCCAGCGATGAAAAGCGCGTTGAAGTCGTCGACCCATTCCCAGATCAGGCCGTGCAGGTCACGCACGCCGTGCACGTCCACCGGGCCGCCCACGGGTGGCAGCACACGCGCCGCCGGCCGCTCGTACCAGCCCAGAATGCGCTGCGCCCATTGCGGATCGTCGCGCGCGTCGGCGCGGGTGGCGTCAGCGGCTGCGGCGGATTCCCATTCCAGCCACGTCGGCAGGCGCGCGCCTTCGCTTTCGCAGTAAGCACGCGCGGCAAACCAGCTCACGCCCGTCACCGGGGCTTGCGGCAATGCCTGCGGATCTGGATGCTGCGCATCTGCCCAGTCGAGCAGGTAAGAAGGGCCCGCAAACACCTCGGGCACGCGGTCGCGACGCCAGGCTTCGTGGGTCTGCACGAAGGCCTGAAACTCTGCAATGGTGACAGGCGTGGTGCGCAGCTCGAACGGCTCGATGCGCACCCGCTGCGGCTGCCCCGGCGCATTCTGCGGCAGCACGCTGTCGAAGTCGCCGCCGGGCAGCCGAACATACGTGGCACCCTGCGCGATGGCGCTTGCCAGCGCCACCAGCACGGCTGCAATCTGCAAGGTCAGGCTGGGCATGGCGATCAGGCGATCGGGTCAGTGCTCGGCCACGGCCTTGGCCGGTGCAGGCTGGGCACGCGCCTTCTTGACCTCTTCCGCGCTCACACGGCCGCCCGGGTTGTCCCAGCTATTGAGCACGTAGGTCAGGATGTTGGCGACCTCGTCATCGTTGAGCTGCGTCATGGGCGGCATGACGGAGTCGTATTCCTGGCCGTTGACCTTGATCTTGCCGTTCAGGCCATGCAGCACGATGCTCATTGCCCGCTTCGGGTCGGCCGCCAGGAAGTCCGACTTGGCCAGCGGCGGGAACACGCCCGGTAACCCGATGCCACTGCCCTGGTGGCACACCGAACACGTGCCCGCAAACAGCGCACGGCCCGCCTGCACCTGATCCTGCACCGTCAGCGTGCCGGAAGCCGATGCCTCGGTCGCCTTTGCGACGGCCGTCATGTTGGGGGCAGCACGATCGCCCAGGTACACCGAGTCCAGTTCCTTGCCCGAGTACACCAGTTTGTTTTCCGGACCATCGACCTTGAGGATGGCCATCGCCCCCTTGTTGAAGGCGCGGAAGATTGAGTGGTCGACCAGCACGTAGCTGCCGGGCACCTTGGCCGTGAACTTCACGATGGCCGCACCACCTGCGGGAATCAGCGTGGTCTGCACGTTCTTCTGCACGTTGGTGCCGCCCTCGTACCGCACCTGATCGAAGATGGCGCCGATCACGTGGAAGCTCGACACCAGGTTGGGCCCGCCGTTGCCGACATAGACGCGCACCGTCTCGCCGGTCTTGGCATGCAGCGCCTTGTCGCCCGTGAGCGCGCCTTCCGCGCCGTTGAAGAGCACATACGTCGGGCGTTCGTCGATGGCCTTTTCCATATCGAACGGCTGCTGGCCCTTCTCACGGTACTTGCCGGCGGTGTAGAAATCGCCCTGCATGACGTAATACTCGTGGTCCACCTTGGGCAGGCCTTCCGGCGGCTCGACCAGGATCAGGCCGTACATGCCGTTGGCGATATGCATGCCCACCGGCGCCGTAGCGCAGTGGTAAACATAGATGCCCTCATTGAGCGCCTTGAAGGTGAACTGCGATTCGTGGCCGGGCGCGGTGAAGCTCGATGCCGCGCCGCCGCCGGGCCCCGTCACGCCGTGCAGGTCGATGTTGTGCGGCATCTTGCTGCTCGGGTGATTCTTGAGGTGGAACTCCACCGTGTCGCCTTGCCGCACGCGGATGAAGCTGCCCGGCACCGTGCCGCCGAACGTCCAGAAGGTGTAGCTGACCCCTTCGGAGATCTGCATTTCCTTCTCGACCACCTCCAGATCCACGATGACCTTGGCCGGGTAATTGCGGTTGACCGCTGGCGGCACGTTGGGCGGGCTTGTCAGCACCGCATGGATGGGCTCGCCACGCGGCGGCCCGAAATCGCCCGGCAGTCGGGTCGCCGCCCGCGCAACGGCGCCCGTCAACAGTGCCCCAAGCACTGCGGAAATCAGGCCCGCGCGCATCAGACCGCGGACCGCTTGAAGACGGCTCATGTTATTCCCCCGTTTGTCCGTGTTGTGTCGTCCGCTCCACGTTAGAACCCGTCCGCCAGTAGGGTTTTGATGCAGCGCAAACGACTGCAGCCGCCCTTTTCCGGATGCGACATCAAGAGCATCGGCAAAACAGGTATCTGATATACATCAATAACTGACCACACCTCGCCCACTAATATCGATGCATTCCAAATGCATCTTTTGCGATGCGAGCAACCACCTGAATGGAGCACCCATGACGCAGCCCACGCCTTCCATCCAACTCGACCTCCGCGTGCTGGCGCCGCGCGATCGCCATCCGCTGATCTTCTCCTCGTTTGGCAAGCTTGACGTCGGCCAAAGCCTGGAGCTGATCAACGACCACGATCCGCGTCCGCTGCAGTCTCAGTTCCAGGTCGAGCGCCCCGGGCAGTTTGCCTGGGATTACCTGGAGCGCGGCCCACACACGTGGCGTGTCGCCATTACCAGAAAGGCTTCCGCCGCCAGCACGGGCCAGTGCTGCGGCAGTTGCGGTGGCGCCTGAACGCTTTCTCCCTATTGCACCCTTGCAAGGAACCTTGTCATGAAAACCAACGGTAGGCTGTGGCGGTGGCTCGGCCTGATCTTCGTCCTGTCATTCGGGGCACTCGGTTATCTGGGGCGGCAAATCTATCTGGCCGCGCCGCCGATACCGCAAGCGGTCGTCACCACCGCCGGTGACGTGCTGTTCACGGGCGAGCAGATTCAACGTGGCCAGCAAGCATGGCTGGCCGCCGGCGGCCAGCAGCTTGGCACCGTCTGGGGCCACGGCAGCTACGTGGCGCCCGACTGGTCGGCCGATTGGCTGCACCGCGAGGCAACCACCCTGCAGACAATCCGCACGCAACAGCAATTCGGCACGACCGCACCGCTGACGGCTTCACAGCAAGCCGCCGTCGATGCGGCCGTGAAGGAAGAGATGCGCCGCAATACCTATGACGCCGCGCACGACAGCATCACCGTATCGCCAGACCGTGCCCGCGCCATCCAAGACGTTGCACAGCACTTCAAGGGCCTGTTCGGCACCGATCCGTCGCTCGCCACGCTGCGCGATCAATATGCGATGGGCACTGGCGTACTGCCAAAGCAGGAAGACCGCGAGGCGCTGGCCGCGTTCTTCTTCTGGACGTCGTGGGCAGCCGCCACCGACCGCCCGGGCGAAACCGACTTGTCATACACCAGCAACTGGCCGCATGAGCCGCTGGTTGGCAACACCATGACCGGCGGTGCGGCCATGTGGTCGATGGTGAGCATCATCCTGCTGCTGGGCGGCATTGCAGCCATGCTGTGGATTCACGGCAGCAGCAAGCATGAGGAAGAGGCCAAGCCGCTGGCGGCGGACCCGTTCCTCAACGCGGTCGCCACACCATCGATGAAGGCCACGCGCAAGTACTTCTTTGCCGTGATCGGCCTGATGCTGGTGCAGATCGGCATGGGCGCCATCACCGCGCACTATGCGGTCGAAGGCGAGTCGTTCTTCGGGATTCCGCTGGCGCAGGTGCTGCCATATGTGATCAGCCGCACGGTCCATACGCAGCTTGGCGTGCTGTGGATTGCCACGGCATGGCTGGCCACGGGCCTGTACATTGCGCCGCTGCTTTCGGGGCGTGAACCGAAGCTCCAGAAGCTCGGCGTTGACGTGCTGTTCTGGGCGCTGATCTTCATCGTGGTGGGTTCCATTGCCACGGGCTGGCTCGGCACGCTGCAACATCGCGGTGCAGACTTCGGCTTCTGGATCGGCAACCAGGGCCTGGAATACACCAGCATGGGCCGCGTGTGGCAAATCCTGCTGTTCGTCGGGCTGCTGTTCTGGGTCGTGCTGCTGGGCCGCGCACTGTGGCCGGCACTGAAGACGCCGTCGGAATCGCGCGGTCTGATCGCCATGGTGTTCCTGTCGGCCACGTGCATCGGCGGCTTCTATTCGACCTCGCTGGTGTGGGGCCAACACACGCACTACTCGATGATCGAATACTGGCGCTGGTGGCTCGTCCACCTATGGGTCGAGGGCTTCTTTGAAGTGTTCGCCACCGCCGTCATCGCGCTCATCTTCACGCGCCTGGGCCTGATCCGTGCCTCCAGCGCCAACCGCGCCATCGTGGCGGAGACGATCGTGTTCCTGTTCGGCGGCATCCTGGGTACGCTGCACCACCTGTACTTCACGGGCACGCCCACGTCGATCATCTCTGTCGGTGCCGTCTTCTCGGCGCTGGAAGTGGTGCCACTCACGCTGATCGGTCTGGAAGCGCTGCAGAACTATCGCCGCACCAAGGACACGGCATGGCTTGGCGCCTACAAGTGGCCGGTGCTCTGCTTCGTCGCCGTGGGCTTCTGGAACACCGTTGGCGCGGGCCTGCTGGGCTTTGCCATCAACCCGCCGGCTTCGCTGTACTACGTGCAGGGCCTGAACATGACGGCCGCCCACGGGCACGCCGCGCTGTTCGGGGTGTACGGCATGCTGGGTATCGGCCTGATGCTGTTCTGCCTGCGCGGCCTGTATGCGCGCAGCCTGCATGCCGATCGCCTGCTCAAGCCCGCGTTCTGGGGCCTGAATATCGGCCTGGCGATGATGGTGTTCATGTCGCTGCTGCCGGCCGGCATCTACCAGGCCTGGGCCAGTGTCACCAAGGGCATGTGGTACGCCCGCTCGCCGGAAGTGGTGCACTCGAAGGTGATGGAAACGCTGGTCTGGCTGCGTGTGCCGGGTGACATCGTGTTCGCCATCGGTGCCCTCGTGCTGGCGTTGTATGCGCTGCGCCTGCTGCGCCGCCCGAAGGCACAACAAGCTCAACCGCTGCCGGCTTCGGCCACCGCCACGCGCTAGTCGCGAAACGGAAAGCTGATCAAGCGGCCGCTTAGAAGTGGCCGCGACATCCCACAACCCGCAGGTCTTTGTGTCAACCCGACACGGAGGCCTGCGGGTTTTCCTGTAATGCCCACGGGAACCAAGCTCCCTACAATGCCTAGTCATATAGATGAATAGTTGACCCATTCACCACACCATGCCCGCTGATCTCCGCCTGCCCCGCTACCAGCAATTGCGCGACGACCTGGCCGCGCAGATCGCCCAGCAGCACTGGCGCCCGGGCGACGCCATCCCCACCGAAGCCGAGCTGGCCAAGACGTACAACGTGGCGGTCGGCACAGTTCGCAAAGCCGTCGATGTATTGGTGGCCGAAGGCCTGCTCGAACGCTTCCAGGGCCGCGGCACCTTCGTGCGGCGTGCCAGCTTTGCCAGCTCCTTGTTCCGGTTCTTCCGCTTCCAGAGTGAAAGCGGCGAGCGACGCATTCCTGAAAGCCGCATCCTCAAGCGCGATGTGCTCGACGCTCCATCCGCGCCCGCTGCGGGCCTTCAAATCGAGGCCGGTGCGCCGGTTATCCGCCTCACACGGCTGCGCCTGCTCGACGGCGCGCCGCTGCTGGCCGAAGAGATCTGGCTGCCCTACGACCGCTTCGCCCCGCTTGCCACGCTGGAACTCGACGCGTTTGGCGACCTGCTCTATCCGCTGTACGAAACGCACTGCGGCCAGATCGTCGCCAGTGCCGAAGAAACGCTCACCGCCGAAGCCGTCAACGCCACCTACGCGCGCCTGTTGCGCATCAAGCCGGGCGACCCGGTCATGGTGATCGAGCGTGTGGCGCGCGGCTATGACCGCGTGCCGCTGGAGTGGCGCCGCTCGCGCGGCGCGGCGGCGCACTTCCGCTATCACGTCGACATCCGATAGCGCCGCAGCCGCCGCAGACCCATACCAACAAAGCAAAAGCAGGAGACAGCATCATGCAGGCCAACTCACCGACAGCACCACCGCTGCTGGATGTGCGCGGCGTTACGCTGCAGTACAAGACACGCCAGCACCTGGTCACGGCCACCTACCGCGTCGACTTCCAGGTCTATCCCGGCGAGCGCTACATCCTGCTGGGCCCGTCGGGCTGCGGTAAATCGACGTTGCTCAAAGCCATCGGCGGCTACCTCACGCCCACCGAAGGCGAGATCCGCCTGAAAGGCCAGCCCGTGACCAAGCCGGGGCCGGATCGCATGATGGTGTTCCAGGAGTTCGACCAGCTCCTGCCGTGGAAGACCGTGAAAGAGAACGTGCTCTTCCCGCTGCTCTCTACGGGCAAGCTGGGAGCGCGTGAAGCCGAAGAACGCGCGCTGCACTACATCCACAAGGTCAACCTCAGCAAGTTCGCCGACCACCATCCGCACATGCTGTCGGGTGGGATGAAGCAACGCGTGGCCATCGCGCGCGGCATGGCCATGGAACCCGACGTGCTGCTGATGGACGAGCCCTTTGCCGCACTCGACGCGCTCACACGCCGCAAGATGCAGGACGAACTGCTGCAACTGTGGGACGAGACGCGCTTCACGGTCCTGTTTGTCACGCACTCGATTCCGGAAGCGATCCGCTGCGGCAGTCGCATCCTGATCCTGTCGCCGCACCCGGGCCAGGTACGTGCCGAGCTGCCGAGCCTCACGCGCGGTGACGATGACCCCGAACGCTTCAAGGCCCTCGAAGCCGAGATCCACGACATGCTGTTCGCCCGCACGGTGGAGGAAACCCATGCAGACTGAGACCCTTTCCATGCCGGCCACCGCCGACATCAGCAACCGCGCGCCCGTCTACAGCACGCCCGTGGCGTTCGATCGCATCGGCGTGGTGGAAAAGCCGCTCTCCATTGCCGAACGCTTGTACGAGCAGGCGTGGCTGCGCAAGCTGGTCATCCTCGTTGCGCTGGCACTCGTGTGGGAAGGCGGTGCACGCTGGCTCGACAACCCGCTCTTGATGCCGACCTTCTCCGATACGGTGCAGGCGCTGTGGGCAGGGCTGGCCAGCGGCACACTGTTCGCTCGCATCGGCACGTCGATGCAAACGCTGCTGGCGGGCTACGCGCTCGGCTTGGCGTTGTCCTGCGCGTTGGTCGTGCTCGGCATCAGCAACCGGCTCGGGCAAGACTTTCTGGAAACGCTCACCGCCATGTTCAACCCGCTGCCAGCGATCGCCCTGCTGCCCATCGCGCTGGTGTGGTTTGGCCTGGGCAATGGCAGCCTGATCTTCGTGATCGTGCATTCGGTGGTGTGGGCGGTGTCGCTCAACACGCATGCGGGCTTCCTATCGGTGTCGAACACGCTGCGCATGGTGGGCCGCAACTACGGGCTCTCTGGCATGGGGTATCTGACCAAGATCCTGATTCCCGCCGCGTTCCCGTCCATCCTCACAGGACTGAAGATCGGCTGGGCCTTCGCATGGCGCACGTTGATCGCATCGGAACTGGTGTTTGGCGTCAGCTCCGGTCAGGGCGGCCTCGGCTGGTACATCTACGAGAACAAAAACCAACTGCAGATTCCCGAAGTCTTTGCCGGCCTGCTGACGGTCATCATCATCGGCTTGCTGGTAGAGAACCTGGTATTCCGCACACTGGAAGCCCGCACCGTCAAACGCTGGGGCATGCAGAACTAAGCAAGAGCACAACGCAAGCGCCCAGCCGGTTTGGCCGTACCCTGCCCTAGATGGCGCCTTGGATTTTTGTCGCGGGGAGGAAAAAGGAAGGAGCCTTGTCTGAGCGCAGCGAGTTTGGCTCCTTTCCCTCCCCGTGACACAAATCCAAGGGGAAGTCGCCATCTCGGGCGCGCCTTTCTTTGCTTACTTTCTTTGGCAAGACAAAGAAAGTGAGTCAGCCCCGGCAGGGGATGAAACAAAAAATGCACTACCAACAAACATAAAGACCAACAGAGCAACAAGGAGACAACAAATGCACCAACCCCGCCGTAACGTCCTCCGCCTGACCATGGCCGCCACACTGGCCGCATCACTCCTGAGCAGCGCCATCAGCACCGCCCACGCAGAAGCCACCGAAGTCCGCATCTCCCACGGTTACGGCATCCTCTACCTGCCCATCATGGTGATGGCCAGCGAACACCTGCTCGAAAAGCAGGCCAAGGCCGCCGGCCTCGGCGACGTCAAGGTCAACTACCGCATCCTCGATGGCGGCAACGTCATCAACGACGCCATGCTCTCGGGCGCGCTGGACATCGCCTCGCTGGGCGTGCCGGGCTTCCTCACGCTGTGGGACAAGACCTGCGGCAGCGCGATGGAAGTGCGCGGGCTGTCGTCGCTCAGCTCATCGTCGATGTACCTGATGACGCGCAACTCGAATGTGAAAACCTTGGCCGATTTCTCCGACAAGGACCGCATTGCCGTACCCGGCATCAAGACCTCGCTGCCCGCCGTGGTGCTGCAAATGGCGGCTGCCAAGACCTTCGGCGACAAGCAGTTCAACAAGCTCGACCCGATCACCGTGCCGCTGCCGCACCCGGACGCCACCGCCGTGATGCTCGCGGGCGGCAGCCAGATCAACAGCCACATGGCCTCGCCGCCGTTCTCCTATACCGAGGCCGCCGCGCCCGGCCTGCACCGCGTGTTCAACACCGTGGACGTGCTCGGCAACATCACGCTGGACATGACCTACACCAGCAAGAAGTTCTACGAGGCCAACCCGAAGCTGTCGGCCGCCTTCGTGGCCGCTCTGGACGAGGCCAACGCGCTCATCGCCAAGGACAAGACCAAGGCCGCGCAGATCTACATCGCGCAATCGAAAGTGAAGAGCTCGCCGGACGAGGTGAAGAAGATCCTCGACGATCCGGACTCGCGCTTCACGACCACGCCGGTGGGCGTGGCACACTACGCCGAGTTCATGCAGCGTGTGGGCACGCTCAAGAACAAACCGGCATCGTGGAAAGACCTGTTCTTCCCGACGGTACAGAGCCGGCTGGGTTCGTAACCACACGGCGCGCAGCATTCGCACGGAGACATTCCATGACCCTACGCATCGTCCGGCTCGGCGAGCCGCGCCTCCCCGATGAAGGCCTGCGCATCGGCACCGTGCGGCGCCCGCCGCGCGGCGTCCCGAAGGAAGAATTCGCCAGCCGCGATTTCTACGACGTGTGGATGCCGCTGCTCTCCCCCACGCCCGAGCTCGTCAAGCAGGCCCAGGCAGCCCAGGCCGCGCACGACAAGGATCAGCAAGACAAGGGCTGGCAGACCTTCGTGCGCCACTTTCGCGCCGAGATGCGCGACGGCGATGCATCGCGCCTGCTCGATATGCTGGCGGCGCTGTCGCATCAGACCAACCTGTCGATCGGGTGTTACTGCGAAGAGGAAGCGCATTGCCACCGCTCGGTGCTGCGCGAGCTGCTGAAGGAGCGTGGGGCGAAGGTGGCTGACTGAACAGGTCTACCCCACACAGGTGACGACGCTCCCCCGTGGCGGACCTATAACGAGGGTACGCGCGACCGGCACCCGCCGCATTCCGCTGCACTCCGGCTACCGCGATTTCAGGAGTCTCATCATGGGCCGCCGCTACATTGATTGCCGCGCCTTCCCCAGCGAGAACAACTGCTCGGTCGCCATCAGCGCCGACAGCGATGCCGAACTACTGGAGGCCGCTGTGCAGCACGCTGTATCGGTGCACAAGCACACCGATACACCCGAGCTGCGCTCGCAACTGCAAACCCTCTTCAAGGACGGCACACCGACCACTGAACGGCCGCCAATGGCAACCGCCTGACGTTGCGCACCGCGCTTTCTGCGCTGCAATACGACCGCGCGAAGCCAGGCAGGACTTGGCAGGAGCGCGCTTGCCCAGCACCGCGATTAGCGGCGTGCAGCCGACGCCAGCAACAACCGCACAACGTCACACTGGCTGTGCGTGTTGGTCTTGCGGTAGACGTGTTTGAGATGCGTGCGCACCGTATCGAGCGAAATGCCCAACGTGCGCGCGATGCACGCAGGATCGGCACCGCGTGCGAGAAGATCCGCCACATCGGCTTCGCGGCGCGTCAGGTGGAACGCATCCGTCAACCATAGGCTGGCAGGCTGTGCGAGCGCCACGCCTGCCCGCGCGGCAACGCGTTGCCAGCATAGCGGCAGCGCCTGCGCAAGATGCGGCAGTAACGCCAGCGGCGCCGTTCGCTGCCTCGTCAACAACGGCACGCCCCGCGAACGATAGTCGAGCCACATCGCGCCGCGCACTTCCGCATCGGCCACGGGCCACCCGTCCACGCCATCGCCGCGTGTGGCATGCAACAACATGTCGGCCGCATGCGCGCCTTGCGATGCCACCCAGTGCCAACGTCCATCGACGCGCCAACGGATCATGGCCGCGGCATGATCCGCGCCGCAGACATCGCGCACGACATTCATTACGCCCACGGCATCGCCCGCGCAGGCCGCCACATAGCACCGACGCAGCACGATTGCCGAGGCATGGGATGGCACGGCGACAAATCGCAGCATAGACCAGCAGTGGACGTAATACGGGCGCAGCGGCTCGCGGCCAGTGCGCCCGTCATGGAAAGGGACTTCATTATAGGAAGCGTACCCGCCCCCACGCTGCGTCGTTTGCCCTAGTCCGCGGCGCCCCGAAAACATCAAGCCATCGCGCGGCGCGCCATCCAGCGTGCGCGCAAGTGGTCGTACGCGAGGTTGAAGCAGAACGTATAAGGCAGGAAGAGCAGCATGATGCCAATGTCGAGCACAAGCGCTTCCCACAGGCTCACGTCCATCCACCACGCAGCCAGCGGAACCAGCATGAAGACCAGGCCGCCCTCGAACAGGCAGGCGTGTACTGCCCGCACGGCCATGGTGCGCGCAAGCTGATAGCGGCGTTCGACGCGTTCGAAAAGCGTGTTGAACACCATGTTCCACACCATCGCCACCACGGCGAACATCAACGTCAGTACGCCCATATGTGCGAGCGGCAAGCCCGTCAGCCAACTGAACAGCGGCGCGCAGATCAGCATCGCGATGATCTCGAAGGCCAGCGCATGAAAGATGCGCTCGGCTGGGGATTTCTTGATGACTTGCATAACAACACTCCGATGAATGACCTGAATTTTCATCGGTACGGCACCATCAATCCAATTCGATAGCATCGGTTTTTCCGATATATTGAGCCGATCGATTCATCCTTCTGGAGCTACCGATGCGCCACTCCTCCGAAGCTCTGCTCGCCTTTGCCGAGGCGGCCACGCTCGGCTCGTTCTCGGCGGCGGCGCGCAAATTGGGCAAGCGCCAGTCGACCATCAGCGAGGCAATCGGCAACCTGGAGATCGACCTGGGCCTGACGCTATTCGACCGCAGCACGCGCCAGCCGACACTCACGGAAGCCGGCCGCGCCATGCTTGCGCAGGTGCGCCGTGTGCTCGACGCCGGCGAGCAGATGGACCTCTTGGCCGCGCAGATGGCCGGCGGCCTGGAGGCGCGCCTCACGTTGGTGATGTCCGACACCTACCAGTCCGATCGCTACGAGCAGACGCTCGCTTCGCTCGAGCAGCGCTACCCCGAGCTCGAACTCGAATGCCTGATCGCCGAGGATGAAGACGTGGTCGACATCATTCAGCAGGGCCGCGCGCAGCTCGGACTGGTGGCGGCGCAGGCGTCGTATCCGCCCGATATCGGCGCGGCCACCATCTCCGAGCGCTCGGAGATTGGCCTGTTTGTCGGGCGGCAGCATCCGCTGGCCCGGTATGGCGACAAGGAAGTGCCACACACGGCGCTGCGCGAGGCGCGCGAGCTGCGGCTGAACACCTTTGTTGATCCGGTCGGGCCCCGCGCGAATGCGGCACCCGTGCGCAGCCCGCGCCGGTGGTCGGCGCCGAGCTACCTGATGCTGCTGGAAATGGCGGTGCTGGGCTTCGGCTGGACAGAACTGCCGCGCTGGCTGGTAGACCATTTCGCAGCCGAGCGCCTGCATGAGGTGCGTGCACGCGGCTGGCCACGCCATGTGCTGGTGGATGCGGTGTGGTCGCGCAAACGCACGCTGGGCCAGGCCGGCGCGTGGCTGCTTGAGACGATGCTGGCTGACGAGGCGTAAGCCGCCGTCTACTCGTCGAGTCGCTCGATGATCAGGCGCGAGAGCCGCGCGGTCTGTTCTTTCGAGAGCAAGAACTCCACGCCGAACGATGGAAACGCAGAAGCCGCCGCGCCCTGCACCAGCGAGGCACTGGCGACACGCCCCGTGATGGAGAAATCCTCCTGCTGCCCATCGACGTAAGCGCTGAAATCGAGCGCCAGCCGATCCCCCGGATGGAAGACTTGGCCAGCACTCTGCACAAGCGCACCGTTCAGGCAGATATCGCGGATGACCGCCACACGATCGGCGGGCGAGGCGGGCAGCCCTTCCGAACGCACGGTGGCGCCGATGCGCACCTGCACGCGCTTGGCGCGCCGCAGCGGCACCTTGTGCACCTTGGCCGGCATCGACAGCACGATGTACGGCGACGGAAACTGCACCACCGCCACCACGCTGCACATCATGCTGACCACCGCGCGGCCGGAAAAACCGCGCAGCAGCAAGATATCGCGCACCTCGGGCCGCAGCGTGCGCTTGGTATCGACGGGCTGCGTGATGAACAGCGCCTCGCCTTCGATGTAGCCGATCAGGCGGCATGACAGCGGACCGCGCAGCGGTGCGGATTTCTCCTGCACCTGCAGGACGGTGCCGATGGTCAGGCCAGTCGCGGCCAGTCGCGGCTTGCCTTCGGTGGCTTCAGCGGGCGGCGCGCAGGCCGTATCGCCAGCAGCAGCCATCACGGGACCATGCTGGAACAGCAGCCGGACCGCGCCGACATCCGGCACCACGGTGCCCGCCTTGAGCAGCAGATGACCGTGAATATCAGTCAACGCGAATGGCAGTGGCTGCCCGATCGGTACGTCGCCCTTCTCCAACTGCCCTGCTGCTGTGCCCATGCCGTCCCCTCTTGCTTTCGTCCAGTGCTCTGTGTTGCCTGCAATGCGCATATGCGACACCCAGGCGAGCGCTGCGAGATATTTTGCAAGATTGTGGGGCAAAGGACCGAAGGTCAACCAGGCCGTATCACAAAGCTGACGTGGCTCAACGGATATTCAGCCTGGCTGGAACTGCAATACGAGAGCCGCCGCCGCCGCGCGTGTTTCGACACCCAGCTTCTCGAAGATGTGCTCAAGATGCTTGTTGACGGTACGCGGGCGCATGCCGAGGATGTCGCCGATGTCGCGATTGGTCTTGCCGCGTGAGATCCACAGCAGTACCTCCGCCTCACGCGCGGTCAGGCGAAACCGCGCGACGAGGCGGTCACCCGCCTTACGGTCGTCGTGCTCCTCCAGTTGGATCACCCAAGCGCTGTGCGGCGCGGGGCCGGCCAGTCTTGCCACCAGCCGCACGCCGTCGCCCGCCTCGGCGAGCCGGCCCGCCTCCGGCGCGCCGGCCGGCTCCACGCTGTGCGCCAGCCACTGTTGCAGCACCGATGGCAGGCGCCGTGCATCGTCGTGGTCCGGGTAGAAGCGGGCGAACAAGGGCGCGACCCGCGAACTGCGCCAATGGATCATGCCCCGCACATCTGCCACAAGGGCCGCGCGCCCACCCAAGCCAACGATTTCGTCTGCCTGCCGGTGGGCACGCGCGCGCTCCAGATGCGCTGCGACGCGCGCAAGCACCTCTTCCGGGCGGATGGGCTTCGTGACGTAGTCGATGCCCCCCGCACGAAAACCGCGCACGACGTGCTCGCTTTCCGTCAGCCCCGTCATGAAAACCACCGGAATCTGTGCGTGGCGCGCATTGGCCTTGATGCGTTCGCACGTTTCAAAGCCGCTGATGCCGGGCATGACCGCGTCCAGCAGGATGATGTCAGGTGCCAACCGCTCAATACGCTCCAGCGCGCTCGTACCATCCAGCGCCACTAAGACGGTGTAGCCAACGGCATCGAGCGCATCGGACAGTAGCGCCAGGTTGTCTGGTGTGTCGTCAACGATGAGCACAACTCCGGGGCCAGCAATGGCAGGCCCTATCGCCTGCGGGGCCGACGACACATGCAGCCCCGCCGCACCACCGTGGTCAATCCATGCTGTGTTCATCTGAGCGGGCTCCTTTGAGCAAGATGTCCAGTTCAGCCAACCGGAAGCGGCGAGCTGCCGCTCGTACGGGTTGCAGCGCACCGGCAAGGTCGGGATCGCGATGCTCGGCTTCGTCGAGCAATTCGGTGAAACCTTTGATGTAGCCGATCTCGAGCAATGGACGCAGGCGTGCGACCAGCTCTGCGGGCAACGATGGCTGCACGCGCACGGGCGGTGGTGCCTGGGCAGCCACCTCGCCGTCGACAATCCAATCGAGCTTGAGCAGATCGCCCACTTTGTCGAGTAGGTGCGGCAGATGCACCGGCTTGGCAAGGTAATCGTCGCAGCCGGCGGCGGCACCGCGCGCACGATCGCCGGCGAAGGCATTGGCTGACAGCACCAGGATCGGTGCAATACTCAACGCATGCTGACGGATCAGCCGGCTGGCCTCGAATCCGTCCATTGACGGCATCGAGACGTCCATCACGATCAGATCAACCGGCAACGTGCCAAGCTGGCGCATCGCCTCGGGCCCACTGGCGGCCTCCACCAGCGTGAAACCGAGCGGCGCTAGTGCCTCGACCACGATGCGACGCTGCTCACGCTGATCGTCCACCACCAGCACAGTCCGGCGCTCGCCGCGATAGCCGCTGACGTGACGGATGCGGTCCGCCGCGCGCGGCTCGCGCACCTCCGGCAAGAACAGTCGCACGGTGAAGCGCGTGCCCTGCCCGGGAACACTGTCCACGCTCAGTTGGCCGCCCATCAGCGTGGTCAGCATGCGGCAGATGGTCAAACCCAGACCCGCGCCGTTGTCCCGCGCCTGCGCTGCGGCGCCCCGTTCGAATGGCTGGAAGATGCGCTCCAGCTCTTCCGAGGCAATACCGATGCCAGTATCGAGGATTTCGAAGGTGGCAATCTCACGTGCATAGGCCACATGCAGCGACACGGTACCGCTCTCTGTGAAGCGCACTGCATTGCCGAGCAGATTGATCAGGATCTGACGTACGCGCTTCTCGTCCATGCGTACCGCTTCGGGAATGCGGCCTGCATACTCCATGCGGAAAACCAGTCCTTTGTCGGAAGCGTGCGGCTCCATCATTGCTTCGATCTGCGTCAGGAACGCGGGAAACGCAACCTGGCTCACGTCGAGCTGCAGCTTGCCGGCCTCGATGCGGGCAACGTCCAGCAGGCCATCCACCAGCGCCAGCAAGTGCTCGCCGCTGCGGAAGATGGTGGCAAGGCCCTCGCGGCGTGCAGGTGGAATCGACGCGTCGCGCATCAGTAGCTGTGCATAGCCGAGAATGCTGTTGAGCGGCGTGCGCAGCTCGTGGCTCAAGCCGGTCACATAGCGGCTCTTGGCCCGGTTGGCCGACTCAGCAGCTTGCTTGGCCTGCTGCAGCATGGCGTCGGTCTTGCGGTGAGCTTCGATCTCGCGCATCAGCAGCATGGTCTGCCGGTTGGACTCCTCCTGCGCGACCTTGCGGCTTTCCTTGGCCAGTACCAACCACCAAGCGGCGACGCAGCCCACCAGCGCAAGCGCGAAAAACGCCTTGAGGTAGCCGCGCGCCAGCAATTGCAACGCCGACTGATCGGCGCTCAGTGTGACGGCGGTCTGGTAGTAGATCAGTGTCAGTACGCCTGCCAGCAAGCCCAGCACAATCAGCAGCACTGCAGCGTACTGCGCCACCCGCACGTGCAGTCGCGGAAGTTCAGTGTTCGGAAACCAGTGTCGCCAGGCCTGGGTGATCTGTGCGGACATCCGGCCGTGCGGCTTGCAGGCATCGCCGCAGCGCGCATCCAGCGAACAGCACAATGAGCAGATGCTGCCAGCGTAGGCCGGGCAATGCGCCATGTCCTCGCGCTCAAAGACGTTCTCACAGATCACGCAGCGCATCGCGCCGGTGTTCTCGTGCGCGGTACCGGTCGGCTCATGTACGGTGCGGGCCAGATAGAACCGGCCGCGCGTGGCCACGGCGATGAGCGGCGCGCAAAGGAAGGCCATGCCCAGCGCGACGAACGGCGAAAGCGCTTCGGTCACGGCGCCGAACAACCCCAGGTGAGCCAGCGTCGCAACAACCGAGGCGATCAGCATGGCGCCCACGCCAACCGGATTGACGTCGTACAGGTAAGCGCGCTTGAACTCGATGTGTGCGGGGCTGTATCCCAACGGTTTGTTGATGACGAGGTCCCCTACCAACGCGCCGATCCATGCGATGGCCACGTTGGCGTACAGCGCCAGCACCTCGCTCAGCGCCTCGAACACCCCCAGCTCCATCAGCAGCAGCGCAATGAGCACGTTGAAAACCAGCCAGACTACGCGCCCGGGATGGCTGTGCGTGAGGCGCGCGAAGAAGTTCGACCATGCCAGCGACCCGGCGTATGCATTGGTAACGTTGATCTTGATCTGCGAGACCACCACGAACAGCGCCATGGCGGCCATCGCCAGCGCGGGCGAGCCAAACACGTACTGATAAGCCACCAGGTACATCTGTGTGGGCTCTACGGCGCGCGCAGTGCCCACCTCGTGCTGGATGGCGAGGAACACGAGAAAGGAGCCGCCCAGCATCTTGAGCGCACCCGGCACCACCCAGCCGGGTCCGGCGGCAAGCAAGGCGAGCCACCACTTGCTTCGGTTGGCGCGCGTCTTCTCCGGCAGGAAGCGCAGGTAGTCGACCTGCTCACCAATCTGCACGATCAGCGCAAAGGCCACGGTGCAGCCGGCGCCAAAGGCCAGCAGGTTGAAATCGCGCCCCGACTCCGACAAGCCGCCAAAGCTCGGCCAATCGGCAAACGCACGCGGATTGTGCAGCAGCACCGCCGCGTAAGGCAGCACCAGCAACACCAGCCACAGCACCTGGGTCCAGCTCTGCAGCCGGTTGATCGCCGTGATGCCATGCGTGACCAGCGGGATGATCACGAGCGAGCACAGCACATAGGCGATGGGCAGCGGCAGGCCGACATAGAGCTGCACGGCCAGCGCCATGATGGCTGCCTCCAGCGCCAGAAAGATGAACGTGAAGGTGGCGTACACCAGCGAGGTGACGGTCGAGCCGATGTAACCAAAGCCGGCGCCGCGTGTGAGCAGGTCCATGTCGACGCCGAAGCGTGCGGCGTAATAGCTGATCGGCAGGCCCGTCAGGAAGATCAGCACGCTCACCACTACGATGGCCCAGAACGCGTTGGTGAAGCCGTAGTTGATGGCCAGCGAACCACCAATGGCCTCCAGCGCCAGGAACGACGTGGCTCCCAGCGCGGTGTTGGCCACGCGGAATTCCGACCACTTGCGGAACCCCCGCGGCGTATAGCGCAACGCGTAGTCTTCCAGCGTCTCGTCTGCGACCCACGTGTTGTAGTCACGGCGGATCTTGACGATGCGCTGGGTGCCAGATTGGTGCACGAACGCTCCCCGTTTCGGTGAACCGCGCCTGGGCTTCATGCCCTAAGCGAGCAGGCGTGGCGGGCGATGCAAGTTCCGTTCCGCGTGGTTCGCGCCCGGTTCAGTCTTGTTGTGTCGGCGTGCTCCTGCTCGCAGATGATCGCGCCGTGCAACGCGGCTGCGCTGTACGTCAGTTGACGTATTCCGGCAATCGTGGGCCCCGCCTAGGCTTCGTCCCATGCCTGTTCAAACCGACCACCATCCGCAACCGGGAGAAACCAAGATGTCACGCCACCCCTCGCGCCTTCGGCGCCTCGCCTTGTGTCTTGCCGTCACGCCGCTGCTGGCGACGCCGCTCGCCGCGCTCGCGCAGTCGTACCCGACCGCCAAGATCAACACCACCAAGCTGGCCGTGACCGACACCGAGGTCACCGTTGGGCAACTGCATTCGGCGACCGGCACCATGGCAATCAGCGAGACCGGATCGATCCAGGCTGAGCGCCTGGCAATCGACCAGATTAACGCCGCGGGCGGTGTGCTGGGCCGCAAGATCAAGGTCATCCAGGAAGACGGCGCGTCGGACTGGCCGACCTTTGCCGAGAAGGCGAAGAAGCTGCTCGAGGCCGACCGCGTCGCCACCGTGTTCGGCTGCTGGACCTCGGCCTCGCGCAAGGCCGTCCTGCCGGTGTTCGAGAAAGACAATGGCCTGCTGTACTACCCCACGTTCTACGAGGGGCTCGAACAATCCAAGAACGTGATCTACACCGGGCAGGAAGCCACGCAGCAGATCCTGGCGGGGCTCGATTGGGTGGCCAAGGAAAAGAAGGCCAAGACGTTCTATCTGGTCGGTTCCGACTACATCTGGCCGCGCACGTCGATGAAGATCGCGCGCAAGCACATCGAAAACGTGCTGCACGGCGAGGTGGTGGGCGAGGAGTACTACCCACTGGGCAACACCCAGTTCGGCTCGCTGATCAACAAGATGAAACTCAAGAAGCCGGACGTGATCTTTGCAGCCGTGGTTGGCGGCTCCAACGTGGCCTTCTACAAGCAGATCAAGGCGGCTGGCGTGACCGCCGACAAGCAGACGCTGCTCACGCTGTCCGTGACGGAGGATGAACTGCTCGGCATCGGCGGCGAGAACATGGCCGGCTTTTACGCCTCCATGAAGTACTTCCAGAGCCTGGACAACCCCAACAACAAGAAGTTTGTCGAGGCCTTCAAGGCCAAGTACGGCGCCAAGGCCGTCATCGGCGACGTCACGCAGGCGGCCTACCTCGGCCCGTGGCTGTGGAAGGCAGCGGTGGAGAAGGCCGGCAGTTTTGACGTCGACAAGGTGGTCGCGGCCTCGCCCGGCATCGAGCTGAACACCGCGCCGGAAGGCTACGTGAAGGTGCATGCCAACCACCACCTGTGGAGCAAGACGCGCATCGGGCAAGTCCAGACGAATGGCCAGTTCAAGGTTGTCTACGAGTCGGGCTTGATCGAACCGAATCCGTTCCCGAAGGGTTATCAGTAACCCACCACAGACGCGGTCCGGCCGCATCCAGATTGCAAGCCGGACGGACCGCTTCCCACCGCATCCATCGTTTTCGTGGAGCCGCCATGACCTCGTTGTCGGAATTCGGGGCGATCTTCGCCATGCAGGGCTTCAACGGCCTGTCGTTCTTCTGCGTGCTGCTGCTGATGGCACTGGGGCTAGCCATCATCTTTGGGCAGATGGGCGTGATCAACATGGCCCACGGCGAGTTCCTCACCATCGGCGCGTACACCACGTACCTGCTGTCGACGCTCACCGCCAGCTACGCGCCAGCACTGCAGCCGTACTACTTCTTCGCAGCCGTGCTGCTGTCGTTCGTACTGGCAGCGGCCATCGGTTACGTAGTCGAGCGGCTGATGATCTCGCGGCTTTACAACCGCCCGCTCGACACGCTGCTCGCCACGTGGGGCCTGAGCCTCGCCATGCAGCAGGCTTTCCGCTCCATCTTTGGGGCCAAGGAGGTCAGCCCGGCGCTGCCCGACTGGCTGATGGGGTCGGTCTCGCCAGGCGGCGGCATCGATATCCCGATCAACGGCCTATTCGTGATGGCGCTGACCACGCTGCTGACCGGTGCGCTGTTCCTCCTGCTGTTCCGCTCCCGCTGGGGCCTGCAAGTGCGTGCCACGGTGCAGAACCGCGTGATGAGCGGTGCGGTCGGCATCGACACGCGGCGCGTCGACCGCATGACGTTCGCACTGGGTTGTGGCGTGGCCGGGGTGGCGGGAGCAGCGTTCACCACTATCGGCTCGACTGGCCCGACATCGGGGTCGCTGTACATCGTCGACACCTTCCTGGTGGTGGTGTTTGGCGGCGCGCAAAGCCTGCTGGGCACCATCGCATCGGCCTTCACCATCGCCCAGACGCAATCGACCACCGAGTTCTTCCTCACAGGTTCGATGGCCAAGGTGCTGACGCTCTCGGCCGTGATCCTGATCCTGATGATGCGGCCCCAGGGGCTGTTCTCGGTCAAGGTCCGCAAATAAGGAGTCCGACATGAACCCCACGCTTCATTCATGGCTAGAGCGCAAGCGCGACTGGCTCGGCCTGGCCGTACTCTGCGCTGTCATCTTCGTCGTCATGCCGCTGGCGTTTGACGTGTTCCGCCTGAACCTGATCGGCAAATACCTCAGCTATGCCTTCGTGGCCGTCGGCCTGGTGCTGTGCTGGGGCTACGGCGGCATCCTGAGCCTGGGCCAGGGCGTGTTCTTCGGGCTCGGTGGTTATTGCATGGCGATGTTCCTCAAGCTGGAAGCCTCCGACCCGGTCAGCACCAAGATCCAGTCCACTCCCGGCATTCCCGACTTCATGGACTGGAACCAGTTGACCGCCCTGCCGTTGTTCTGGGAGCCGTTCCGCCACTTCGGCTTCGCGGTGGTCGCAGTGGTGTTGGTGCCCACGCTGCTTGCGTTGCTGATCGGCATCGCCATGTTCAAGCGGCGCGTGGGCGACGTGTATTTCTCCATCGTCACGCAGGCCATCGCGGCGATCCTGTCGATCCTCATCATCGGGCAGCAGGGCTGGACGGGCGGTGTCAACGGCATCACCGATCTGAAGACGCTGCTCGGCTGGGACATCCGCACCGACTCCGCCAAGCTGATCCTGTACTTCGTGACCGCCGGCCTGCTGGTGGGCTGCATCGTGCTCGGACGCTTCATCCTGCGTTCCAAACTCGGCCGCCTGCTCATGGCGATGCGCGACAAGGAAGAGCGCGTGCGCTTCTCCGGTTACGACGTCGCCAGCTTCAAGGTGTTCGTGTTCTGCGTGGCGGCGGCCATGTCGGCCATCGGCGGGGCGATGTTCACGCTGCAGGTGGGCTTCATGTCGCCGTCGTTCGTCGGCATCGTTCCGTCGATCGAGATGGTGATCTATGCCGCAGTGGGCGGACGCCTGTCGCTGCTCGGCGCGGTCTACGGCACGCTGCTGGTCAATTTCGGCAAGACGTATTTCTCCGAGTCCTTCCCGCAGCTGTGGCTGTTCCTGATGGGCGGCCTATTCATTGCGGTGGTCATGTACTTCCCCAACGGTCTGGCCGGCCTGTACGACAGCCACGGCCGCAAATGGATCGCACGGCTGCTGCAAGGCCGTCGCGCAGCGGCAAAACCGGCGCCCGGCGCCACCGCGCAAGGTTAAACCCGGAGACCATCATGACCCAACCGATCGGCGTGGAAATGCCCAAGCCCGTGCTGGCGATCGAAGACCTGACGGTGTCGTTCGATGGCTTCAAGGCGGTGGACAGCCTGAACCTGTACGTAGACCGCAACGAAGTGCGCGTGGTGATCGGCCCCAACGGCGCCGGCAAGACCACGGTGCTGGACCTGATCTGCGGAAAGACGCGCGCCACCTCCGGCAGCATCCGCTTCAACAACCTGGAGCTGACGAAGATGCGCGAGCACGACATCGTGCGCTCGGGTGTCGGCCGCAAGTTCCAGACCCCCTCCATCTACGAAAACCTGACGGTGTTCGAGAACCTGGAGATGTCATTCCCGCGCGGGCGCAAAGTGCTCGGCGCGCTTGCTTTCCGCCGCACGCCCGACGTGGTGGAGCGCGTGGAAGCGGTGGCCCGCGACATCTTCCTGCACGACCTGCTGCACCAGCAGGCAGACCTGCTCTCGCACGGGCAAAAGCAGTGGCTGGAGATCGGCATGCTGCTCATGCAGGAGCCGGAACTCGTGATGCTGGATGAACCCGTTGCCGGCATGAGCGTGTCGGAGCGGGAGAAAACCGCGGAACTGCTCGGCCGCATCAGCCAGGGCCGCTCGGTGCTCGTCATCGAGCACGACATGGAGTTCGTCAAGAGCATCGCCCACCGCGTGACCGTGCTGCACCAGGGCAAGGTGCTGGCCGAGGGCAGCATGGATGCGGTGCAGGCCGACCCGAAAGTCATTGAAGTCTATCTGGGCCATTGAGCCCCGGAGCCGCACATGTTCAACGTGACCGACCTCGTTTCCGGATACGGCCAGAGCCAGGTGCTCCATGCCCTGAACCTGCAGGTGGCACCGCAGGAGATTGTGGCCGTGATGGGCCGCAACGGCATGGGAAAAACCACGCTGTTCAAAACCCTGATGGGCATTCTTCCGACGCGCTCGGGCAGCGTGTCGATCGACGGCCAGGAACTGACGGCCCTGCCTTCTTTTCAGCGCGTGGCGCGCGGTATTGCCTACGTGCCGCAGGGTCGCATGATGTTTTCGAGCATGACCGTGCTGGAGAACATCCAGACCGGCTTGCCGGCGTCTGCCGGGGGGCGCGTTCCAGACGAACTGTATGCGCTGTTCCCCGTGCTGTACGACATGCGCGGGCGCAAGAGCGGGAACCTGTCGGGTGGCCAGCAACAGCAGCTCGCCATTGCCCGCGCACTGGCCACCAACCCGAAGGTCCTGCTGCTGGACGAGCCGACCGAGGGCATCCAGCCGTCGATCATCAAGGACATCGCGCGGGCGCTGAAGGAGATCCGCAAGCTCCGGCAGCTCACCATCATCGTGTCGGAACAGGTACTCAGCTTCACCCTCGATATCGCCGACCGCTTTCTCGTCATCGACAAAGGCCGCTTCGTCTACGAAGAAACGCGCGACAAGGTCGATGCCGCCACCATCAGCCGATACCTCTCGGTCTGACCCATCTTCACACCATAGGAGCAACCATGCGTCACGGGGACATTTCGAGCAGCCAGGACTGCGTTGGCGTGGCCGTCGTCAACTACAAGATGCCGCGCCTGCACACCCGAGCGGAGGTGCTGGAGAACGCGCGAAACATCGGCCGGATGCTGGTCGGCATGAAGCAAGGGCTGCCCGGGCTGGACCTCGTGGTGTTTCCCGAATACTCCACGCACGGGATCATGTACGACGCCGCCGAGATGTATGAGACGGCAGCCACGATCCCCGGCGACGAGACCGCCATCTTTGCCGCTGCATGCCGCGAGGCGAAGGTGTGGGGCGTGTTCTCGCTCACCGGCGAGCGTCATGAAGACCACCCCAACAAGGCGCCCTACAACACGCTCATCCTGATGAACGATCAGGGTGAAATCGTGCAGAAGTACCGCAAGATCATGCCGTGGTGCCCGATCGAAGGGTGGTACCCCGGTGGCTGCACCTACGTATCGGAAGGGCCCAAGGGCCTGAAGATCAGCCTGATCATCTGCGACGACGGCAACTACCCCGAGATCTGGCGCGACTGCGCGATGAAGGGCGCCGAGCTGATCGTCCGCTGCCAGGGATACATGTATCCGGCCAAAGAGCAGCAAGTGATGGTGTCCAAAGCCATGGCGTGGATGAACAACGTCTACGTGGCAGTCGCCAACGCGGCCGGCTTCGACGGCGTGTATTCGTATTTCGGGCACTCGGCCATCGTCGGATTCGACGGCCGCACGCTGGGCGAATGCGGCACCGAAGAGATGGGCATCCAGTACGCCGAGTTGTCGGTCGGCCTGATCCGCGATGCGCGCAAGCATCTGCAATCGCAAAACCATCTTTATAAGCTCCTGCACCGCGGCTACACCGGCACCATCAACTCGGGTGAAACACCCGAAGGCGTGGCCGCCTGCCCCTTCGATTTCTACAAGACCTGGGTGAACGATCCGGCTGCCGCGCGTGCGCAGGTGGAGGCCCTCACCCGCCGCACCGCCGGCACGCCCGAATGCCCCATCGATGGCATCCCCCACGCCTGACGCCACTTCCCTGAGGAGAAACCACCATGCAGCATTTCAAGATCCAGCCCGGCAAGCCGCTGGCAGAGCAGGCCGAACTCGGCCACAACCGCTGGCATCCGGACATCCCGTTCCTGTCCAAGGTCAAACCGGGTGAAGAGATCATCATCGAATCGCTGGATTTTCTCGACGCGCAGATTCGCGACGACGACAAGGTCGACGACGTGCGCGACGTCGACCTGACGCGCGCGCACCCACTCACCGGTCCCTTCTACATCGAAGGTGCGGAGCCAGGCGACCTGCTGGTGGTGGACCTGCTCGACATCAAGCCCGTCACGCCGATTGGTTTTTCGGGCGTGTTCGCGAAATCCAACGGCGGCGGCTTCCTGGCGGATTATTTTCCCGATGCCGACAAGGCCATCTGGGACCTGAAAGGCGTCTATGCCACATCGCGTCATATTCCCGGTGTCCGGCTGGCCGGCCTGACGCACCCGGGGTTGATGGGCTGCCTGCCCTCCCGCGAACTGCTGGACGAATGGAACCGCCGCGAGGCACCGCTGGCCGCCAAGGGCCTGGCCCAGCCGCCAGACCCGCGCACCGCAGTGCTGCGCGGCGTGTCCGGCGCCGAGTTCGATCGCATGGCAGGCGAGGCCGCGCGCACCGTGCCGCCGCGCGAGCACGGGGGCAACACCGACATCAAGGATCTGTCGATCGGCACCCGCATTTTCTTTCCCGTGTACGTCAAGGGGGCCGGCTTCTCGATGGGTGATCTGCATTTCTCACAGGGCGATGGCGAGATCGGCTTCTGTGGCGCAATCGAAATGGACGGTGCCACGCGCGTCGGCTTCGACCTCATCAAGGGCGGCATGGCCAAGTACAACCTGAGCGCGCCCATCTTCATGCCCAGCCCGGTCAAACCACGCTACGACCAGTGGCTGACCTTCGAGGGCATCAGCGTGGAAAACGGCACGAACTACTACCTGGATGCCACCGTCGCCTATCGGCAGGCATGCCTGAAGGCCATCGACTACCTCACTCACTTCGGCTTCACTGCCAGCCAGGCCTACATGCTGCTGACCGCTGCGCCGGTGGAGGGCCGCATCGGCGGCATCGTGGACATCCCGAACTGTGCGTGCACGGTGTCGATTCCCACTGCGATCTTCGATCAGGACATCACCCCCAAAGGCATGCTGAACGATAAGTCGCACTGGGGCCGCAAGCCAACCTGACGCCGATAACTGACGCGCGCCGGCCGCGGCGTGTACCGCTGGGCCGGCACATCAATGGAGCCATCCATGCCGCTATATGACATCCGCTGTACCGCTTGCGAGGGCATTTTTGAACGCCTGATTCCCGCCGCGCAACTGCGGGCGCCCACGCCCTGCCCGTATTGCGGCGAAGAGACACCTGCCGCCCCCATGCCAACGGGCGGGCGTGTGGCCCTGCGCTCGGTTGCCCGCTGGCAGCCCAGTTCGCTACACGAGCAGTTGGCAGGCAAGCCCGTCACCGGGCCGGGCTCTGCCAGCGGCTCGGGCCACCGCAACAGCGTGCTGCATGTCTGCGGCGGCAAGCACTGCTCGATCTGTGGTGTGTAGCATCAGACGCCCGCCAGCGCGGTCGCCTCCACTTCCACAGCCAGGCCGTAATGCAGCGTCGGCACCGGCACCACGGCGCGGGCCGGCCGTAACTCGCCGATCCACGCACGGTAGAGGGCGTCGAAGGCGGGCCAGTGCGTTTCCATGTCGGTCACGTACACGCGCACCTGCACCAGACGCGAGCGGTTGGTGCCAGCAGCGGCCAGCACCGCGTCGATGTTGGCCAGCACCTGCCGCACCTGCGTCTCGAACGGCGCGTCGACCAGCTTCTCGCCCGTGGGCGTGACCGGAATTTGCCCGGCCACGAACACGAAGCCGTTGGCGCAGACGGCGTGCGAGTAGTGCCCGGCGGGCGGGCGCAGGTCTGGCGCGTTGAGGTAGCGGGCGCCACTCATGCGCTCACTGCCTCACCCAGCACGAGCTTGGCGAAGAACTGCAAATCCACATTGCCGCCCGAGATCACCATGCCGACATGCTTGCCGCGCACATCCACCTTGTTGTTAAGCACGGCGGCGGCGGCCAGACAGCCGGTCGGTTCGACGACCATCTTCATGCGGCCGGCGAAGAACTGCATGGTGCGCACCAACTCCGCATCGCTCACGGTAACGATGTCGTCGACCAGCGCGCGGATCACGGCAAACGTGTAGTTGCCCAGATGCTGCGTCTGCGCGCCGTCGGCCAGCGTCTTGGGCGTATCGATATGGACGATCTCGCCCTTGCGGAAGCTCTGCTGTCCATCGTTGCCGGCCACGGGCTCCACGCCGATGATCTTGCATGCCGGGTTTAGCGTGCGCGCCGCCGTGGCACACCCCGAGAGCAACCCGCCGCCGCCCAACGGGGTGAGCAGCACGTCGAGCGGCCCCGCTTCTTCGATCAGTTCCTTGGCGGCCGTGCCCTGCCCGGCCATCACATGCGGATGGTCATACGGCGGGATCAGCGTGAGTCCGTGCTCTTCGGCCAGCTTACGGCCGATGGCCTCGCGGTCTTCGGTGTAGCGGTCGTAGAACACCACCTCGCCGCCGTAGCCGCGCGTGGCTTCCACCTTGATCGTGGGAGCGTCCTTGGGCATGACGATGACCGCGCGCATGCCCAGCAGCTTGGCCGACAGCGCGATGGCCTGCGCATGGTTGCCCGACGAAAACGTGATCACGCCGGCCTTGCGCTGTTCCGGCGTGAACTGCGACAGCGCGTTGTACGCCCCGCGAAACTTGAACGCACCCATGCGCTGGAAGCTCTCGGCCTTGAAGAACAGCTCGGCGCCGGTCATGGCGTTGGCAGTGCTGGAGGTGAGCACAGGCGTCTTGTGGGCGACGCCTTGCAGGCGGGCGTGCGCGGCAACAACGTCGTCGTAGGAAATGGGCAGGCTCATGGCGGGCTCAGGTTGAGGCGTTTTCGGGAAGGTAGGTGTAGACGGTGGAGCGCGCCACGCCCAGCGTTTGCGCGACTTCGGCCAGCGCGCGGCGCAAGTTCAGCAGGCCGCTGTCGGCCAGCTCGCGCATGGCCTCGCGGCGCTGGTCGAGCGTCAGGGCCATGGGCGTGGTGTTGCGCGCGGCGGCAAAGCGTTCCAGCGCGGCGCGCACGTCTTCCACGCGGCGCGACGTGAGGGATTCCGGCACCGGCGGCGCGGCCACATCAATACGCGTCAGTTGCGTGAGGCCAGCGGTCACGGCGCTCAGCATCGACACATCCATGTTCAGGCAGATGGCAGCCACGTAATCACCGTGGCTGTTCTTCAGGCCGATGGACGTGCTCTTGGCCGGCCGCCCGTCGGGAAACCGGTTGGCGTAGTTCTCGATGACCTCCGGGAAGCCTGGATCGGCCACGCGCGCCAGGCCCATCTCGGTAGCGGCGTCGCCCACCTGGCGGCCGGAAAGGTTGTTGGCGATAGCGACGACGGAATGGTCGGGATCGGTCAGGTCATGCAGCACGACCTCCACCAGCGGGGCGAGCGTCTTGCCCAGCGCCTCGACAATCTTGCGGCCTTCGCGCAGCAGGAGGTGGTTTTCTTCGGCGAGTGTCATGGCGCTGACAATACGTCAATTGCTGACATTTCGTCAACGCTCTATCTCTACAGTTGGCTCATGCCGCCATCGGCAATGATTTCCGCGCCGACAATGAAGGCCGATTCCGGCGCCGCCAGATGCAGCACCGTGGCGGCAATCTCGGCCGGCTGTCCGAAGCGGCCCAGCGGCACTTGGCCCTGAATCTGGGCGGCGGTGGCGGCCAGCGTGTCGGCATCCAGGCCCAGCTTGCCGTACAGGGGCGTCGCCACAGGGCCGGGGCTGACCACGTTCACGCGGATGCCCGAGCCGATCAGCTCACCCGACAGCGTCTTCGCCAGCGAGATCAGCGCCGCCTTGCTCGCCGCATACACCGACGAATTCGGCATGCCGATGTGCGCGTTGATCGAGCCATTGAGCACGATCGACGTGCCCGGGTTGAGGATGGGCAGCAGCGCCTGGATCTGGAAAAACGCACCCTTCACGTTGGCGTTGAAGGTAGCGTCCCACAGGGCTTCGTCCACCTCAGCCAACGATGCAAACCGGGCCATGCCTGCGTTGATAAAGACTGCGTCCAACCGCACACCGGCTTCGGTCAGTTGGCGGGCCAGGTCGCGCGCGGCGGCTGCGGTGCCGGTTTCATTGCGGATGGCGATGGCGTTGTTACCCAGCGTGGCGCGCGCCGTTTCCAGCACTGCTACATCACGGCCGGTGATGACCACACGTGCGCCTTCCTCCGCAAATGCCCGGGCGGCTGCCAAACCGATACCGCTGTTGCCGCCAGTGACCAGAACAGTCTTGCCTTCGAAGCGATTCATGATGCCCTCCAGTAGGAAAGTTGAACTTGAACAATCGCGTGACTGCAGTGTGGACGCGGGCTGGCGGTTTGCCATACGATCGGAACGATCGACACGTTCGAAGGAATTGCACATGTTGTCGAATGAAGAATTGGCCCTGCTGGAAGCCATTCGCCAGACGGGCAGCCTGTCGCGGGCGGCGGCACAACTGGGCAAGGCACCATCGACCGTGTCGTACGCGGCGCGGCAACTGGAGCAACGCTTCGATGCATTGCTGTTTGACCGGCGTCGCTATCGGCTGCAGCTCACGCGTGCCGGGCAACTCCTCACCGCAGAGGCTGCGCGGCTGGCGCAGGACGTGTCGCGTGTTACGCAGCGCGTGCGGCAGGTCGCCAACGGCTGGGAAGACCGGCTGTGGATCGTGACGGACGAGTTGCTGGAGTTCGAATCGCTCATGCCAGCCATGCATGCGTTTGATGCGCTGCAGTCGGGCGTGGCGCTGCGCATCACGCACGAGGTGCTGGCGGGCACATGGGAAGCGCTGCGCGACGGCCGTGCGGATCTCGTCATCGGCGCCACCAACGAGCCGCCGGCCATTCCCAACCTGGGGTGGTTCGAGCTTGGCGTGGTGGAGTGGGTGTTTGCCGTGGCGCCACGGCACCCGCTGGCGACCATCCAGGCGCCGCTTACGCGCGAGGAAATCGCCCGGCATCGCGCCGTGGTGGTGGCCGACTCAGCGCGCTCAACCGCAGGCCGCGCTTACGGCATGCTCGGCGGACAGCCGACATTGGCCGTACCCAGCATGCGCGCCAAGACGCTCGCACAGCGAGACGGCCTGGGCGTTGGCTGGTTGCCGAGGCACCGCGTGGCATCGCTGCTCGCGCGCGGCGAGCTGGTGGAAAAACGCACGGCAGACCCGCGCGAGCCGAACGTGCTCTACGTCGGCTGGCGCAGCGGCGATGGCGAGGGCCGCGCGCTTCAGTGGTGGCTTGAACAATTGCGCCAGCCACGTTTGGCCCAGCGCCTTGTGCAGGGTGTCGACAGCTTTGCCTGAAACCTCGCCCTGCCATGTCATCTCGCCTATGCTGGGACCGGTCGGCCGACAACTGACACACAAACCGCGCCAACTGTTGCGGAATGATCAACACCGGAGCATTTGTCTTCAGGCAAACCCTCGGTTTGGTCAACGCAAGCCCGGGCCTGGCGTTATTCGATTACGCACGTATCTCCGTGCCTCGTTGAGGGTCTCGACATGAAACTGTCTGCGTTGATGTTTTCGATGGGCGCGCTGGTGATGGGCTCGGCGTTTGCGCAGGGCACAGCGGCGCCTGCCACCGCACCGGCTGCAGCACCCGCCGCTGTCCATGCGGTCTGCAAAGACGGCACGCCTTACACCGGCGCAACGCTCAAGGGCGCCTGCCGCGGCCATGGCGGCGTCGACAAGAAAGCCAGCGCCGCCAGCGCACCGGCTGCCGCTGCGCCTGCTGCGGCCATGCCGACGGCACCGGCTGCAGCGCCGGCCACAGCACCAGCAGCCGCACCGGCCAAGCCGGCTGCCGCCATGCCTGCCAAGCCAGCAGCAGCGGCCACCGGTGCTGCCCCCGGTGGCGGCCCGGACAAGGTCTGGGCCAATTCCGGCACCAAGGTCTATCACTGCCCGGGTGACCGTTATTACGGCAAGACCAAGCAGGGCGAATATATGACCGAGGCCGACGCCAAGGCCCAGGGCATGCGCCCGAGCCACGGCAAGGCCTGCGCAAAGTAAGCCGCGCCAGGAGCGCATCCCTTACGCCGCGGCCCACCCGGGTCGCGGCGTATTCCTTTGTTGCTTCACCGTTTGTTGCCTCACCGCAGCGTTGTATGCCCCCCCGCTACGAACATCCCGCCACCGCCCTCCAGCACCCCGAGCACTACGTGCCGCTAGGCGAATCACCCCTGCCGCCGCGGCAGCGCATGCTGCGCGACGTCATCGCCGGATTCTCGATTGCGGGCCTGCTGCTGCCCGAAGCTGTTGCGTATGCGGGCATCGCCAGCCTGCCACCGCAGGCCGGCCTGATCGCGCTGCTCTCGGGGCTGGTGGTGTATGCGCTGGTCGGCTCGAGCCGCTTTGCCATCGTCTCGGCCACATCGTCGTCGGCCGCCGTGCTGTTTGCGACAGTGCTCTCGGAGCCGGGCACCAACGGCACGACGGCGCTCACGCTGGCGGCCGCGCTCATCATTGCCACGGGGCTGCTGTTCATCCTGGCGGGCATGGCCAGGCTGGGCGGCATGTCGGATTTCATCGCGCGGCCGGTGCTGCGCGGCTTCACATTCGGGCTGGCGCTGACCATTGCCATCAAGCAATTGCCGAAGATCCTCGACGTGGCCGTGCACCACGGCGATACGCCGCGCATGGCGCTAGACCTTGTAAGCGGCGCGGCCGGCGCCAACCCGTATAGCACCGCGCTGGGCGCCATCGCGCTCGCCTTGCTGTTCGGCCTTGGGCGATGGGGAGGCCGCATTCCGGCCACGCTCGTCGTCATCGTGCTGGCCATCGCGGCGGGCTACTGGTCTGACTGGCACGCCCATGGCATTGCGATGGTCGGCCATATCGACCTGCAGAACATCAGCTTTGGCGTGCCCAATCTCAGCCGCACAGCGTGGATGCAAAGCGCCGAACTGGGCTTTGCGCTCTTGCTCATCCTTTATGCCGAGTCGTACGGCTCGATCCGCAACTTCGCGCTCAAGCACGGCGACGGCATCTCCGCCAACCGCGACCTGGTGGCACTCGGCTGCGCCAACCTGCTCTCGGGCCTGCTGCACGGCATGCCGGTCGGTGCGGGGTATTCGGCCACGTCCGCCAACGAAGCGGCAGGCGCGCAGTCGCGGCTGGCCGGGCTCTGTGCGGCAGCCGTGGTGGCACTGATCGTGTGGCTGTTCCTGCCGCAGCTCGCGCGCATTCCCGAGCCGGTGCTGGCGGCCATCGTGATCTTTGCGGTCAGCCATTCGCTGCATCCGAGTGTGTTCAAACCGTACTGGACGTGGCACCGGGACCGCCTGGTCGTGATTGCCGCGCTGCTGGCCGTGCTGGTGCTGGGCGTGCTGCACGGGCTGCTGGCCGCCATTGGCGTGAGCCTGCTGCTGACACTTCGCAAGCTCTCGGAGCCCAACGTGAGCGTGCTCGGCCGCTTGCGTGAGAGCCACGATTTCGTGGATGTGTCCCTGCACCCGGAAGCCAAGGCGCTGCCCGGCGTGTTGATTGCGCGGCCGGAGGTGCCCCTGTTCTTCGCCAACACCGAGCGCGTGCTGGGCACGGTGCGCACGCTGCTGCGGGAGCCGCAAGAGCCTCCGCTGCACACTGTCATGCTCAGCCTGGAAGAATCCCCTGACGTGGACGGCTCGGCCATCGAAGCGCTGCGCATCTTTGCCGCCGAATGCGCGGCGCGCGGCCTGCAGTTGATGTTCGTACGGCTCAAGCCAAGAGCGCTGACCGCCCTGCAACGCGCCACGGACGACACGCTGCGGCCCGAGATGCTGCATGAGTTGAGCGTGGATGAGTGCGTGCAGTCATTGGCAACCAACGCAACGGCCGGCGCCGCCTAGCGCAGCGCGTCCACCGCACCCCAGACACCCGACTCGGCAGCCTCGCGCACGTAGTCGGCAAAGTCACGCGGCGCCCGGCCCAGCGCACGTTGCACGCCATCGGCCACATGCACATTGCGGCCGTCGAGCACTTCGGCAAACAACCCGCCCAGGAATTCTGCGAAGTCACGCGGCACGTAGTCGGAGAGCATGTCCACGTACGCGCCTGTCTCCATCGGCTGATAGTGGATGTTGCGGCCGAGGGCATCGCTCAGGATCTCGGTCACCTCGGCAAAGGTCAGCGCGCGCGGGCCAGTCAGTTCGTACAACTGGCCGATGTGGCGCGCATCGCTCAAGGCGGCGACGGCGGCGTCGGCCAGATCACCCGCATCGACAAACGGCTCGGCGACGTTGCCGGCAGGCAGCGCAATGACACCAGCCAGCACGGGCTCCAGCAGATGGCCTTCGCTGAAGTTCTGGTTGAACCAGCTTGCGCGCAGCAGCGTCCACGCAAGTCCGCTGTTCTGCACAATGGCCTCACAGCGCTGTGCGGCGGGCTCGCCCCGGCCGGAGAGCAGCACGAGGTGGCGCACGCCAGCCGCTTTGGCCACATCGACAAACGCAGAGATGGCAGCCTCGGCACCCGGCGCGGCGAGGTCGGGCTGGTAGGTGATGTAGACCCCGTCCATGCCGGCCAGCGCCGCCGACCAGGTGCTCGGGTCTTCCCAGTCGAAGGCCGGCGTGGCGTTGCGCGAACCCTCGCGGACGGTCACGCCGCGTGCGCGCAGGCCTTGGGCGACACGCGCACCGGTCTTGCCGGTAGCGCCCAGAACGAGGACGGAGGAAACGGGAGAGGATTGGACGATCGGCATGGCAGAACTCCTGGAGACGTTGCAGTGAAAGACTGCCTCCAGTATGGAAATCGGAGCCATTCCTGATGTGATCCGACGTCCGTGGTTACTGCTCGATCGTCCAGATCGGCGCACAATGTGCGCGTCGCTCGCCGGGAGCCACTCACATTCATGAACACGCCGCCACCCTGGACCCACATCGACCCGTTGGGCGAAGCGCTGCACTTCCTGCGCATGAGTGGTGTGTTTTATTGCCGCTCGGAGTTCTCCGCCCCGTGGGGGCTGGCTCTGCCGCCCATGCCCGACTGCATGATGCTGCATGTGGTCGCCAGCGGCCGCACCTGGCTGGAGCTGGACGGCGAAGCGCCCCGCCAGCTTGCCCCCGGTGACCTGGCCATCGTGCCGCGCGGCACCGGGCACCGGCTGACCAGCCAGCCGGGCGTGGCCTGCGCTGGCCTGTTCGACTTGCCGCGCGAGCTGATGAGCGAGCGCTACGAAGTGCTGCGCCACGGCGGCGGCGGCGAGCCCGCGCAGATGATCTGCGCCGCGGTTCGCTTCGGCCACCCCGCCGCGCAACGGTTGGCGGCACTGCTGCCGGCGGCGCTGTGCATCGACAGCCGCCAGTCGCCGCACGCACAGTGGATCGACCAGACGCTGCGCTTCATGGCCGCCGAGGCACGCACGCCGCAGCCCGGCGGCGAAACCATGGTGACGCGGCTGGCGGACATTCTCGTCATCCTCGCCATCCGCGATTGGATCGAGCGCGATCCGGCCGCGCGCAGCGGTTGGGTGGGGGCGTTGCAGGATAAGCAGATCGGCCGGGCGATGGCGCTGATCCACCGCGAGCCCGCGCGGGAATGGACGTTGGGCGCGCTAGCCAGCGAGGCCGCCATGTCGCGCTCGGCATTTGCCGCGCGCTTTACGCGGCTGGTAGGAGAACCCGCCATGCAGTACGTGGCTCGCTGGCGCATGCAGATCGCGCTGGGCTGGCTGCAGGAAGAGCGCCTGCCGCTGGCCGAAGCCGCCAACCGCCTGGGCTACCAGTCGGAGGCGGCGTTCAGCCGGGCGTTCAAGCGGTTCAACGGGATGACACCCGGGGCGGCACGACGCAGCCCCGCCCAGGAAGCGGCTTAGCGCGTAGCCGCCGGCCGGCTCGCGCCGTCGAGGATGATGCGCGCCAGCTTGGCGTAATCCCCATCGAAGTGGTGACCGCCGGGCAGCTTCACGAGCTGAACCTGCTTCGGGTCCAGGCCGGGGCAATTGGAATCCTTCTCATCCTTGCCGTAGATGCACATGCCCAGGCCTGTGGGCAGCTTCTGCACCTCGGGCAGGATCAACAACCCCGATGAACTGCTCGACATCCAGTTGGTCATGTGGAATTCAAAATCCGCACGCTTGCCCAGGCCCATCATCACGGCCAGCGCCACATGCTCGCGCGACGCGGCCGGCAACCTATTGACGATGAAGGGCAGCACGTCCGCGCCCTGCGAATAGCCGATCAGCAACACCTTGCCCTTCTTCCAGCGCGCGCCGTAGAAGCGCATCAGGCGGTCGATGTCGGCCGCAGCGGAGGCCGGCGTGCGCGGCGTCCAGAAGTAGCGCAGCGAATCGACGCCGACCACCGGCACACCCGACTTCGACAATGCGGCGGCCACTTCCTTGTCCAGCCCCGCCCAGCCGCCGTCACCCGACAGCAGCACGGCAAACAATTCCGATGACGTGCCGGGCTGCGCGGCAACCTCGATCACAGGCAGATCCGACACGGCTGCGGGCGGCGGCGGGGGCGGCGGCTTGCGCTGCGCGACGAGTCTGGCGAAGGCCGCCTTGAAAGGTTCGCTCTCGGTCACCGGAGGCACGTTGGTACCGCCCGGCGCGGCAGATTGCACGGCCGGCAAGGCGACCGATTGCGCGCCCGAGATCGTCTCGATAAAGGTGTGCGTGGCGCGCGCCTCGCACAGCGGGCCCGAGCGACGTGCGAATGAGGTCGGGTTGCTCGACTGCAGCACCACCCACGGCGCCGACAGCCTGGTGGCCGGCAGCAGCACAACGCCTGCGTTCTCGGGCGGCTTGGTGCGTTTGGCCGTGGTGCGGCTCTCGCTCATGCGGCGGCTGAAGTGCACGCCCTCACCCTTGCACAGCGGCTTGCGCAGCTCCAGCACCGGGCAGAACTCGATCGACATGGCTGCGGCAAAGATGTTGGGCCGCGCCTGCGCGATCATCGCGTAAGCCAGCGCGCCGCCTTCGTTATCGCCCACGAGAATGGGCGGGTAATAGCCCGGCACCTTCTCGTAGGCCTGCAGGAAGCGGCTGAAGTTTTCGAGGTCGCCATCGGGGAATGCGCAATCGCCCAGGTCGGCCTCCAGGCTGGCAAAAAGCGCGGGCGTGGACAGGCCCGCCACCAGCACACCCTGTGCCGCCAGCCCCTGCGCCATGCGCGAGGCCTCGGCGGTCCACCCCAGATCGCCCGAGAGCATCAGCACGACGGAGCGGATCTCGCCCTTGGGCTTGTAGACCGGTACGTCGCGAAATCGGCCGTGCGTGACAAACTCCGCAACGCCGGGAACGGCGGCCGGTGTGGCTGGCGCCACCACGGGCAGCGCCAGCACACCGCCATTGGCCGCCTTGTTGGCGGTGACTGCGGCCGCGCTCATCTGCAGGCGCGGCGGCATATCACCCTGCGGCGGGGCAGCCGTGACACCGCTGGCGCCCGTCATGCCGACGGGCGGCACCAGCACCGGGCCTTGCACCGGCGTGGGCTTGGGTGCGGAGGCGGCTGCCGGTGCATCGGCAGCCGTGGCCCAGTGGCTACCCAGGCTGGAGGCGATGGCCATGCCGATTGCAGCCAGACGCCAACCCCACCAGCCGTGCCATCCACTGCTGTTCACTCCCCTGTGCCGCGCCTCTTGCGTGCGCGGTGCGTGGCCATTCATTTGGAGATCACTCCCTTCAACCCGCCGCCGATCAGCGCGGCAACGTCCGTTAATGTGAATAGCGGCGCCAACCCGCCGCGTGCGAGCAGGTAGCGGGCTTCCCACACCGGTTCGAACTTGTCCTTGAAATTGCGCAGCCCTCTGAAATTGTAGAAGCGCGCGCCGTGGCGGAACATCATCCGTCCGAAGCGGTGCCAGCGCGGCGCAAGCTGATGCTCAACCATGCCCGACATCGGCGCCATGCCCAGACCGAAGCGCTGGTAGCCCTCGGCCTGGAAGTGCAGGATCAGCTTGCCGAACAGGAAATCCATGGTGCCGGGCGGTACGCTGGCGCGCTGGCGCATGAGGTCCACGCTGGCTTCAATGCGCAGCACATCGGGGCACATCAACGTGGCGAAGGCGAGGATGGCGCCTTCGCGGCGCACGATGGCCACCGGCTGGCTCATCACGTAGCGGTCTTCAAATGCACCGAGCGAGAAGCCTTTCTCGCGCGCGTTCTGGTTGCGCAGCCATTCGTCGGAGATGGCGCGCAGCTCTTCGAGCACAGCCGGCACGCCCTCCGTCGGCACGATCTCGAAGGAAAGCCCTTCGCGCTCGCCGCGCGTCACGCCATGGCGCAGGTTGGCACGGCGCGAGCCCTTGAGGCTGAATTCGGGCAGCGACACATACGCCTCTTCACCCAGCTTGTAGGCGCGCAAGCCGGCATCGAGGTACAGCGGCAGCGTCTGCGGGCGCGTCTTGTAGAACGCGGCGCGGCCACCGTGCGCATCGGCCAGTTCGATGAAGCGCCAGATCAGTTCGGGCCACTCCCCCTGCGCGCCCACGGGGTCGGACAGCGCCACCCACGAGCGCCCCTGCTTGGCATACATGATGAAAGCGTTGCCCGACGGCGAGAACAGCAGGCTCTTGTCGCCCATCAGCGCCAGCGTGGCATCGGCGGCGGGCTGCTTGCGGATGATCTCGGCCGCGCGTGCAAGCTCTTCGGCGCTCGGGCAAGTGGTCACGCCCGGCTCGCGGCGGAAGAGCTGCCACATGCCGAAGCCGAGCCCGGTGACGGCCACCGCCATCAGCGCACGGATGGAACGCGGTGCATCGCCGTCGAAGGTGAACTGCCACCAGAGCTGATTGGCGTAAGCGACTTCACGGTAGGCGAAGAACAGAATCCACACGCAGGCCGCAAACACGCACGCCATGGCAATCAGCCAGCCGGGCTCCAGCCGCTGCGAGAACAGCGACGACGGCCGGTCGAACTGCCGCCGCGAGATGATCAGCAGCACCGCCAGCGTAACCAGCACCACCATTTCCGACACGGCAATGCCCTTGGGCAGCGCCAGCACGCCCGTGAGCAGCGACAGCACCAGCGCCGCCCACCACGCGGCATCCAGCCGGTGCAGCAACCCACGGGCGACAAACAGCATGACGAGACCCGCCACGCTGCCGATCATGTGCGAGGCTTCCACCACGAACAGCGGCACATGCATGCGCAGGAGATCTTCGGCTTCGTCGCTGGCCGGGGTCATGCCGGAGACGAGCAGCATCACGCCCGCCACCATGGTCAGCGCAGCCAGCAGACCGGGCGACAGCTTGACCGCCGCGCGGCCGAATGGTGCCCCCGCCCCCGAGCGCAGTTCAAACACGCCCAGCATGGCGGCGGCCACCACCAGCGGCAGCAGGAAGTAGATGGCGCGGTAGAACAGCAACGCGGCCAGCACTTCGGCCGGCGGTGCGTGGCCGCTGCAGCCAAGCAGGATGACGGCCTCGAACACCCCCAGGCCACCCGGGCTCTGGCTCAACACGCCCAGCGTGACGGCCAGTGCATAGAACGCGACAAAGGTGGGCAGGTCGACCGCACCCGCCGGCATCAGCACCCAGAGCGCCGCCGCCGCCGCGCTCAGGTCCGCCGCAGAGATGGCGAACTGGCGTGCGGCCAGCCCCGGCGGCGGCGGGCGGATTTCCCACCGTCCGAACAGCGTGACGTGACGCCGCCGCATGCACAGCGCCAGCACCGCGATCACTCCTGCCAGCACCAGCAGCGCAACCGCTTCGAGCAGCGAGGCCGGCAGGTGCGTCATGGCAGCAATGTGGGACGCCCCCCACAACAGCCCGACCGAGCCGAACGCCGTGGTGGACACGCCCAGCGCGCTGGCGTCAAAGGCCACCGCCTCGGTCACGCGGGCCGCATCGAGGCCGGCCGCCGTGTACAGGCGCGCACGCACCGACCCGGCCGTCAGCGAACCGAGGCCGACAGTGTTGCCCAGCGCATAGGCGATGAACGATGTGGTGGCGACCGTGGCCGGCGCCACGCTCGCGCCGACATAGCGCAGGCCGGAAGCATCGTAGCCGGTCAGGGCGAGATAACTCGCAGCGGTGGCCAGGATAGCCAGCCACAGGTGCGAGCGCGGCGTGTTCTGCAGTGCGGCGACCAGGTCGGCGTAATGCACGTCGTCGAGCAACGCATACAGGCTGTCAAACACCAGCGCACCGAGGATCAACACGATGCCGGTCACGATCCAGCCGCCCAGGCCGAAGCCGGAATCAGGGCGCGCATCCGCACGCGAGGTGGCGGCAGGCGCGGCAGAAGTGGCGCCGTCGGCGGGCGCGGCGCGGTTGGTCGGACTGGCCGGGCCGGTCGACGATCGGCGCGGTTGTTGACTGGCGTCGTTTGACGCAGCGTCAGGCATGGTGAAAAACGATATCCCGCTGGCTAGGGCGACGCCCCCGCCCTGGCCCTGGATGGCAGATGGCGGAGGCTGGCGCGGTACCTTGGACGAACCCCGAGACGCGCTGGCGGAAGACGGCGGCAAGCAAAACGCCCGGAGACCATCCCCCGGTCGACAGCCGAGGCCGCATGCGCGGCACCGACATCATGATTGGACCCGACTTGCCGGTGCTGGCTTGTTGTCGTCCTGGCCGGAACCGCTTCCGACCGGCGCACCGGTTTCCCTCGCGTGTTCGCGCGTGCTGGATTCGCACGTTGTTTATGGTGCTACGCAATACGGTCCGTCATAACAACCACCCGTCGGACCGTTCCGTTGACACGCAACCCGCATTTTACGGCCTGGGAGCAGCCCCCGGCGCTTTTGCTGGCGCTTTTGGCGACACCCCGTGCTTACCGGTATCGATGGATACCGGGTCGCTGGCAGGAAACGTTTCTTCCAGCCCCTCATCCAGCAGGGCCTCCTCATGCGAGTCGGACCCGGGCGGTTGCGAGTTGGCGGGCGTGGGGCTGGGGGTGGACGAAGCGCGATCGTCGGGCATGACATTCTCCAAGGATGCTTACCCAGAATAGGCAAAGGGGGCGTAACAGGGGTCATTGGCGAATATCTGCCGGCTGCCCATATGCATGCGGCGCGAACCCTACTCAGCTACGGTTCAGCAAGCCATGCGCCTGAGGCGCTAACCGCCTTGATCAGAATCAGCACCAATACCACACGCAAACGATTGCTAACCCGACAAACGCGCTAGGCGATATTGCGAAGCCAAGTGGAGTTCGGTACACAATTCAACACAGCGATTTCAATCTTTTTACAATTACGCGCATGCCGTTACAGCGCGCCATCAGCGCCTTCCTGCGGCGCTCGCCCCTGCTGATCGTTGGTGCCTCGGCACTGTCGCTGGCGCAGACCGCATTGACAGCCCTGTCACTCTGGGAAATGCGCGTCGACGCGCTGGCCCTTGGCGAGCCCAACGAAGGCAGCACGCACGGCAAGCTCACGAAGAGCATCGGCGTGGCCGTGCACCCGGGCATCGTCACGGCAGACGACACGCTTCCGGCATGTCGCCGCGCGAAACCCGCATGCTGGCGCACGAAGGCCGTGCCGCCGCCCTGCCCTTCATGCAGCACAAGGATTGGCGGACCTGGCTCACACAGATGCGCTGAAACCTGGCGGCTCGCCTAACAGGCTCACGTCCCCACATAACCCACCTCCTGTGCGCGTCTGCCCTGAGACGCGCTGACAGGTTCTCGCGACGGCCGCACCAATCCGCGGCCAGCTCCGCATTCTTAGTTGAATCCTCCACAGCGCGCATGCGAGCATCCGGCCCGACCTGATCGGCGCCCATGCGTCTGCGGCGAGCACGATTTCGTGCGCTCTCTTCGCCCGACAGGTCCGGAAAATGATGGACATACCGTCCTTTGCACAACACACAACGCATAACGCATAACGACAAACGGGGGTCTCGTGAAGAGCATTACGGGGAAAACGCTGGTCTTGACGCTCCTTGCCGCTGCGGCTCTGACTGCATGCGGTGGCGGAGATTCGCCAAGCAGCACTGCAAGCAATGCCGGCAACACCGGCGGCAACACGCCGGCATCGGGCTGCGCGGAAACCGGCGTCGACGTCAAGTACGCGTGCCAGACCGGCAGCACCGAGCCGCTTTACGCCTACCAATGGGCGCTCAAGCAGGCCACGAGCTTCTTTGCCGCGTTCGGCCTGGTCGCCAACAGCACGACTGACCTCGACGTGGAAGATGCGCACACCGCCGGCATCAAGGGCCAGGGCGTGAACGTGCTGGTGCTGGATGACGGTGTCGACATTCGCAACGAAGACCTGTCGGCCAACGTCAATACGTCGATGACGTACAACTTTGACGACGGCATGAGCGACCCGACGCCGGCGAATATTCCGGCCAACATCATCGACGCGCACGGCACCAACGTGGCCGGCATCATCGCCGCAGCGCAGAACGGCAAGGGTGTCATGGGCATTGCCCCGCGTGCGACGCTGGGCGGCGCACGCTACATCGACGCGGCCAACCCGGACACCAATGCAGCCTATGGTGGCGCTGACTGGTCGAAGAACGCTCACATCATCAATGCATCGTACGGGGCAAATCCGCCTGCGCCCCTGGAGTACGACACGGCAACGTCTACGCAGGCGGCGGTGCGCGCCTTCCCGAACCTGCGCAACGGCCTGGGCCTGGTCATGCTGAAGGCCTCCGGCAACGAGTATGAGAGCATCAACGACGGCCCCACGCTACCACCGCGAACCTGTCCCGGCGTGGGCAACAGCGGCATGATCGGCTGCGAAAACCCAGCCAACGACCCCGAGGCGCTCGAACCCGGCGTGATCGTGGTGGGGGCGGCCAATGCCATGGGCATCAAGTCGAGCTACTCGAACGCGGGTGCCGTCAACTGGATCACCGGTCTGGGCGGTGAATTCGGCAACGGCGGCAAGTACGGTGAAACCGGCAGCGGCCCGATGATCTTCTCGACCGATCTTTCCGGTTGCGCACGCGGCTACAGCCGCAACGGTGTCACTGGCCCGAATGATTTTGCCGTGGGCGGCTCGGCCACCAACATCAAGGACAACGCCAACTGCAACTACTCCAGCATGAACGGCACGTCGGCGGCCACGCCCACGCTGTCGGGCGTGGTGGCGCTGATGCTGGCCGCCAACCCCAACCTGACCTGGCGCGATGTGCGCGACATCCTGCGCGCTACCGCCCGCAAGATCGACCCCGACTACGGTAGCCGCGACGGCCGCAACGTCAGGATCGACCTGCGTACCGGCAATGCCACCGCAGATACCAGCGCCACGCTCACCGACGGCGCCACCACGGCCCGCCTGGACTACGGCTGGCAGACCAACGGCGCGGGCAACGCGTATTCAACCTGGTACGGCTTCGGCCTGGCCGATGCATCTGCTGCCGTCAAGATGGCCAAGGCGACCACCACCTACAGGCCGGCCGCGCTGTCGGTGCCGAATTTCGCGGCGGCCTTCGGCAACGTCAACCAGTTGAACTACGGCTCCGTGCAAAAGCTCGGCCAATTCAATGTGACGGGCGCTGACAAGGTGGATGCGCTGCAGTTGCGCGTCTCGGGCTCGGTCTGCGTCGGCAGCGTAGGCTTTTTCGTGAAGTCGCCGTCGGGCACGGTGTCGGCGCTGTCCTTGCCGTACAACGGCTACTATGAAAACGGGGTCAGCAGCGTCAGCAACTACGGCCTGGGCAGCTATGCCTTCTACGGCGAGAACGCCGCAGGCACCTGGGAGGTCTACGCCGTGAGCGGCGTACCGACCAACGCCTGCACCACGTATCAACCGCAAGGTGGTACGCAGACCGTGACCCTCGCCACGCCGCTCGCTGTCGAGTACCGCGTGATCGCCGCCAAGTAAGCCGCCGGGAGACCTTTCAACATGATCAATCCATCTGTTTTCAAGACTGCTGCGCTGGCGGCGCTCCTTTCGGTTGCCACGGTGTGCCAGGCGGCTTCGGCTGACCTCACGGTCGGCAAGCGGCTGTCGGCGCAAGAGCTGTCGCAATATGCCAGTGCGCCGGTGGTTCACATCGAATCGCAGTCGTTCAAGGTGCTCTCCACCGGCTCCCGGGCCAAGGCTGCCGGCGCGGCGTCGAGCGCCGTCACCCAGGTCGCCAACGAGCGCGGCGTGGTGGGAGAGAGCCGCAACGAGGTCGTGGTGTCGCAGGTGTCGGTCGATAGCGTGCGGCAGGCGGCGGCAGGGCTTTCCGCATCGCCGGTATCGACGCAGTACTACGGCCACATGAACCTCAGCACGCTACGCTTTGCGTCGTTCCAGGAAGCCGTGAATGCGCGCACGCAGCTCATGAAGGCACTGCCACAGGCGCGGGTGGACATTCCGATCCAGTACGCCAAACCCGTGGCACGCTGATCCGGCCAGCCGTTGAAGTTACGCAAAACGCCCCGCCCTTGCGCGGGGCGTTTTGCATGCGTGGGCGTATTATCCTGGCCTTTTCCCGAGCATCGACACCATGACCAAGGCCACCGGCAGCTTCGAAGCGCTGGCCGCACGCGAAGGCGGCCTGCAGCATCGCCTCTCATCTGCGCAACTCACCATGATCGCCATCGGCAGCGCGATCGGCACAGGCCTGTTTCTGGGCAGCGGTGCGGCCATCCAGTTGGCCGGCCCCGGCGTGATCGCCAGCTACGCCATCGGCGCGGTCATTGCCTTGCTGCTGATGGGCTGCCTGGCCGAGATGGTGGTCGCCCACCCCACCACCGGTTCGTTCGGCGCATATGCCGAGCATTATGTCAGCCCGCTCGCCGGCTTTCTGGTGCGCTATGCATACTGGGCGGCGGTCGTCTTCGTGATCGGCGCAGAGGTGACGGCGGTGGCGGTGTACATGGCGTACTGGTTTCCGGGCGTGCCGGCGTGGGTGTGGATCGTCGGGTTCTCTGCCGTGCTGGTGTGGATCAACGCCAGCAGCGTCGACGTGTTTGGCGTGGCGGAATATTGGTGCTCGATGATCAAGGTGGTGGCCATCGTCGCCTTTCTGGTGGTGGCGAGCTACGCCATCTACCGTGCGCCCGCAGGCGGCCCGATCGGCTTTCACAACTACGTGGACGCGGGCGGCTTCCCGCCGCACGGCTGGCAAGGTGTGTGGTTTGGCGCGGTGGTCAGCATCTTCAGCTTCTTCGGCATCGAGCTGATTGCCGTGGCTGCCGGCGAGGCGCGCGAGCCCGAAGCCGCCGCCACGCGTGCGTTCCGCTCTACGCTGTTCCGGCTGGTGTTCTTTTACCTCTGCACGCTCGCGCTGATGCTGGCCGTCGTGCCCTGGCAGCAGGCCGGCACCGGCAAGAGCCCGTTCGTGCGGGTGATGGAGATCCTGGGCATTGCCGGCGGCGCGGGGGTGATGAACTTCGTGGTGCTCACCGCCGCGCTGTCGTCGATGAACGCGCAGTTGTATGTATCCACGCGCATGCTGTTTAGCCTGGCGCGCGGCGGGCAGGCGCCCGGCGCGCTAGGTGTGGTGAGTCAACGTGGCGTGCCCTTGCGCGCGCTGGCCGTGTCCAGCTCCGGCGCGGCGCTCGCGGCCGTGCTCAGCGTCGTGCTGCCGGGCCACTCGTTCCTGCTGATGATGGCGCTGGCGATGTTCGGCGCGCTCTTTACGTGGCTCGTCATCTTCATCACGCACCTGCGTTTCCGCCGCGCGGTGGAACGCGAAGGGCGCACGCTGCGGTTCCGCATGTGGGGCTTCCCGGTGCTGACCATCATGGGCGCCGTCGCGATGGCGGCCATCATCGTCAGCACGGCATGGATGACGGATTTCCGCATGACGCTGGTGGTGGGTGTGCCGTTTCTGCTGGTGATGGCGCTGGTATTCCGGCAGGTGCGGCGGGGGTAGTCACCCGCGCATCAGCCCTCGGCGCGCAACTGATCCTCCACCAGCGCCACCCAGCATGCCGCCCCAATGGGGATCAGCTTGTCGTTGAAATCGTAGCCGTCGTTGTGCAGCGAGCAGCCGACCCACTGGCCGCCCAAACCGTTGCCCAGCGCGAAGTAGCAGCCCGGGCGCTTCTCCAGCATCCAGGCAAAGTCTTCACTGCCCATCTGCGAGGACGGCGGTACCTGGATGACGCGCTCTTCGCCCAGCACGCTCGCCACGGCACGGCGCGCGATGGCGGTCTGCTCAGGGGTATTGCAGATGGCCGGTACCAGCCGCTCGTAGATGATCTCCGCCTGCACGCCATAGGATGCGGCCTGGTGCGTAATGACCTCGCGGATGCGCGTCTCCAGCAGCTCGCGCACCTCCGGCTTGGTAGCGCGCACGCTCAACTTGAGCATGGCCGTTTCGGGGATGATGTTATGGGTCGTCCCGGCCTGCATCTGCCCAACGCTGATGACAGCCGCATCCACAGGTGCAACGTTGCGCGAGACGATGCCCTGCAACGCCACCACCGACGCCGCCAGCGCAAGCGTCGGGTCAACAGCAAGGTTAGGCATGGCGCCATGGCCGCCACGCCCGCTAAACGTCACCGTCACGCGGTCCGAAGAGCCACCAAGCGGGCCGCTCTGGACCACGGCCACGCCCAGCGGCAAGCCAGGCGCGTTATGAAAGGCGTAGATGGCGTCACACGGAAAACGCTCGAACAGGCCGTCCTCCATCATGGCCACGGCACCGGTCAGTCCCTCTTCATCGGGCTGGAAGATGAGGTTCAGGGTGCCGTTGAAGTTGCGCGTGGCTGCCAGGTGTTCGGCAGCCGCAAGCAACGTGGCGGTATGGCCATCGTGGCCGCACGCATGCATGCGACCGGCCACCTGGCTGGCGTAGGGCAAGCCTGTGCGCTCCTGCATCGGCAGCGCGTCCATGTCGGCGCGCAGGCCGATCGTGCGCGTGCCGTTGCCCACCTTCAATTGCCCCACCAGCCCGTGGCCGCCGACGCTGTGCACGTCATAGCCCCATTCGCGCAGCAGGCTGGCGACGAGCTGCGAGGTGTGCGGCACGTCGGCGCCCAATTCCGGATTGGCATGGATGCGATGACGCAGTTCGGCAAAGCGGTGAGCGCCCACGTGCAGGGCCTGGGGAATGCTGGATGAATTCGGATCGAGGTACATGGTGCGAGGTCAAAGGCGGACTGCGTAAAGGCAACGATGGCGCGGCATCAATCTCAGTCGCGGCCGGGATACGTCGGGAACAGCGTGAGCGCGCCCAGGCTGATTGCACTGCTGGCCAGTAGATACCAGGCCGGAGCCATCGGGTTGCCGGTCACGCCGAGCAACCACGTAACGATGAGCGGCGCAAACCCGCCGAACAGGGTCACCCCCAGGCTGTACATCACCGACATGCCGGTTGCGCGATGCTGGCGCGGGAAGGCTTCCATCAGCAGCGCTGCGCCCGCGCCATTGCTGACCGCCATGAATGTCACACCCAGCGCAATCAGCACCATGGTGAGTGCCAACCCCGCGCCGGAAGACAGCAGCACGAAGCCCGGGTACGTGCACGACAGGCTGACCGCAGACGCGACATACAGTATCGGCTTTCGTGTTGGCAGGCGATCGGCCACCAGACCAAATAGCGGCGACATGACCAGCATGGTCAACCCCGCCACGCAGGCTGTGAGAAACGCCGTGACCGGCGGCATGTGCAACGAATGGATCAGATACGTGGGCATGTAGAAGATCAGGATGTACATGGACGCAGTGGCCCCTGTCATCAGCAGCATGCCCAGCACCAACGTGCGCGCATGCTGGCGAAGCACGTCGACCACGCTTCCATGCGGTGCAGCCTCGTGCGTCTCTTTCAGGTGCCGGCGGATGTACATGCCGACTGGCGCGATCAACAAGCCCAGCAAGAACGGCAGCCGCCATCCCCAGCTCTGTAGAGCCTCGGGGCTGAGGACGGCGCTCACACCGGCCGCACTCAACGCGCCGAGCAGTGCCGCCGCCCCCTGCGTGGCAGCCTGCCAGCTCACCAGGAAGCAACGCCGGCCCTTGCTGGCCGATTCCAGTAGCAGTGCCGACGCCGCGCCGATTTCCCCACCGGCCGACAGGCCCTGCAGCAAGCGCCCGAGCACCACCAGCACCGTTGCCGCCACCCCGATCGTCGCGTGGCTGGGTGTGAAGGCGATCAGCGCGGTGCCCGCCGTCATCAATGCAATCGTCAGTGTGAGTGCAGCCTTGCGGCCACGCCGATCGGCCATGTTGCCGATCAGCACCGCGCCCAGCGGACGCATGACAAAGCCCGCACCAAACGTGGCGAATGACAACAGCAACGACGCCAGCGGGCTGCTCGACGGAAAGAACAACCGCCCGATGGTGGCGGCAAAAAAGCTATAGACCGTGAAGTCGTACATTTCGAGCCCGTTGCCGATGGCGGCGGCAACCACGGCGCGGCTCGAATGCGGGGTGACGGCGGTGGTGCCCTGGCGCGGGGCGCCTGCGGGCACGGCGATCTGGGCGTCCATCTCGATGTCTCCTCCAGTCGGGCGGGCTTCTATGAGCGTCCCGCAATGCGCTGGATTGAAGGGCAATAGTAGGAGCTGTCGGCCCGATTCCGCCCCTCGCTTTTTTTCATGGCTATAGCTGTTGGCTATGGCGGGGGGGGGGCGCGCATCCGAGCCTGCCCGGCTAGTCCAACGGCCGCCCCAGGAGGATTCCGCAGTACAGTTGCTGGCTGGCGGTGCGGCATGCCAACCCTTCCCTGCGCCGTGTATCAAGGACACCTATGAAGCTCAACCAGCTACGCGCACTGGTCACCGTCGCCGAGACGGGCAGCATCCAGGAGGCTTCGCGCCTGCTTCACATCACGCAGCCCGCGCTCAGCAAGGCGATCAAGGAGCTGGAAACCAGCGTGGGCGCAACGCTGTTCGTACGCTCCAGCAAGGGTATCCGGCTGACACCGTACGGCCAGCGCCTGGTCGGGCATGCGCGCTTGATCAACGAAAGCGTCAAACGCGCACGAGAAGACCTGGAAGACATGAAAGGGGCGGTGACGAGCGAACTGACGGTGGGCGTCACCCCCGTCACCGCGCTCATCGGGCCGGTGGCTGATTGCCTCGTGACCTTCCGGCGCGAATTTCCCAACGCGCGTTTGCGCATCCTGGAGGCACGTCCAGGCCAATTGCTGGAACTGCTGCGCGAGGGCGCCATCGACTTTGCGCTGACGTCTCAGTTGCAGACGAACGAACGAGGGTTCGACCACACCGTGGTCTGCCGCGCGCAGACGCTGATCGGCGTACGCAAGGGCCACCCGCTGCGCGGCCACCAGCCCCTGCATGCCTTGCAAAAGGAAGAGTGGCTTGCCCCCGATTCGCTTGCTGACGAGCACTCGCCGTTATCCCGGTTATTTGCCGATGCCGGTCTCGCATTGCCCGAACGCGTGGTCGAGTGCAACTCCATGACGCTGCTGCTTGAGCTGTGCTGGAAATCGGACGCCCTGCTCCTGCTGTCGAGCGAATCGACGCGCTCGCCCATCATCCGTCAGACGATCGACTTTATCGAGACCGATCAGCCAATGCCCGAGCGCATCATCTCGCTGCTCACGCGGGACCGCCACGTCCTGACTGCGCTCGGCGGGCGCTTGTATGACGCGCTGGCACGGGCGTTGCGGCAAGCCTATCCGGAGCCGCCGGCGCAGCCTTGAGCCTGCGCGGCTTTACGCCCGATCACACCGACGCCAGCGCCTGATCCAGATCGGCGAGCAGGTCGTCGATATGCTCGATGCCGATCGACAGCCGGATGGTCTCCTGCCGCACGCCGGCCTTGGCCAGTTCGGCCTCTGAAAGCTGCCGGTGCGTGGTCGACGCCGGATGCGTGGCAAGCGATTTGGCATCCCCGATGTTCACCAGCCGCGTGAACAACTGCAGTGCATCCTGGAAGCGTGCGCCCGCCGCAAACCCGCCCTTCACGCCAAACGTGAGCAGCCCTGGCGCCTTGCCGGACAGGTATTTCTGCGCCAGTGCGTGGTCCGGATGATCCTCCAGGCTGGCGTGGTTGACCCACTCCACTTTGGCGTGGCCGCGCAGATGCTGCGCAATGCGTGCGGCATTCTGCGTGATACGGTCGATGCGTAGACCCAACGTTTCGATACCCTGCAGGATCAGGAAGGCGTTGAACGGCGACAGCGCCGCGCCGGTATTGCGCAGCGGCACCACGCGCGCCCGCCCGATGTAGGCAGCCTCACCCAGCGCTTCCGTATAGACGACACCGTGGTAGCTGACATCCGGTTCGCTCAGGCGCTTGAAGCGCGCCTTGTGCTGCGCCCACGGGAACTTGCCCGAGTCGACAATCGCGCCGCCCAGGCTCGTGCCATGGCCGCCCAGGTATTTGGTGAGCGAATGCACGATGATGTCGGCCCCATGCTCGAACGGCCGCGTCAGGTATGGCGTGGGCACCGTGTTGTCGACGATGAGCGGCAAGCCGCGCCGATGCGCGATCTCGGCCAGCGCGGCGATGTCGGTAACGTTGCCCAGCGGGTTGCCCACCGTCTCGGCAAAGATGGCCTTGGTGCGGTCGTCGATCAACGCCTCGAACGAGGCCGGGTCACGCGGGTCCGCAAAACGCGTGGTGATACCCGACAGCGGCAGCGTATGCGCGAACAGGTTGTAGGTGCCGCCGTACAGCGTGCTGGCCGAGACGATGTTGTCGCCCGCCTCCGCAATTGTCTGGATCGCGTAGGTGACGGCCGCCTGCCCCGATGCAAGCGCCAGCGCGCCGATACCGCCCTCCAGCGCCGCGATGCGCTTCTCCAGCACATCGTTGGTCGGGTTCATGATGCGCGAGTAGATGTTGCCCGGCACCTTCAGGTCGAACAGGTCGGCACCGTGCTGCGTGTCGTCGAACGCAAACGCGACGGTCTGGTAGATCGGCACAGCCACCGCGCGCGTTGTCGGGTCGGCGCTGTAGCCGCCGTGCACGGCCACGGTGTCGAGTTTCCAGGCGGGGGCTGTAGTCAGCGATTGCTGCGTCATGGCTGCGTCTCCGGAGGGTTGGTCTCCGGCGAGCATATGGGGAGCAGTCAGGAGCGCAAACGACCGTTTTTTTCTTTGCTTATTCGACGGCTGTCTCTGCCTTAGCTATCCCGCATGACCTGTGAACACTGGGGGGCATTTCATGCTGACGGCACCCCATGGCACACAGCTTCGACGCGGTTTCCCGCCGGATCAACCAGAAACACCGCGTAGTAATCCGGGTGGTAGTGAGGCCTCAGTCCAGGATCGCCATCAGACCGCCCGCCCGCTGACAATCCAGCCTGGAAGAACGCATCCACATGTTCACGGGAAGGGGCCTTGAAGCACCAGTGCCGTTTGTTATTCCCGACTTCTGCCGGATCCAGATACACCGCCAGAAAGGTGAATGCGGTGTCTTCCGCAGAACAACGTTCGCCGTAACCGAGTGCGTTGGGCCGGTCATAGACCTTGCGAGCCCCCAAGGCGGTCATGATGGCATCGTAGAAGGGACGCGCCGTCTCAATATCAGGGACGCTGATCGATACGTGGTCAAGAAGTTGCATTGCCCATGTTCCCGTTGAACTCGCCCGAGTCTACACGGCCGTGATCGACGGGGTGGATGACCCAACGCGCCATTTCTATTGCTTCACCATCGGGCAAGCCCACCGCGCGCACATTTTTGTCGAGACCAAAGTCAGTGGGCGTCGACAGTGGCGGGCAATCGGCAAGGATAGCGACCGGGTAGTTCTCACCCGCGGAAGTTTATGTGGGCTCAGTCTCGCGAACCGCATTCAACGCCTGTGCCTCGACCTCCAAGTTGGGTTCGCCATCCCTGGTCGCAATCAGTGCTTTCGGTGCCAGCGGAATCAAGGGCAGGATCAGCGCGTACACCACGGTCGTCGCGATCACACAGTAGGTGAACCCGTGCGTTGCGCCACTGGCATAGATCCATGAACCCAATAGATCGCCGGCACGCGCCGAGAGCGCAAAAACACCATCCACCAGCATCATCAAGGTGCCTTGCAGACCCGGCGGACAGGACCGCATCGCGAGATCGAGGTAGGCGGCCGTGGCGACCCCGCCCATCAGCCCGATGGGCGCTGCCAATACAAGGGCAAGATTGGCCGAGTCAATGAATGCCAGCGGAATCATCTGCGGCACCGCGACGATCGTTCCCCACCACAGCAACTTGTTCAGCGGTACCTTCTTGCAGAGAAAGCCGTATAGCAAGAATGTCGGGATGAACGCGGCGGCAAAGATCCCGTTGTAGTACGAATAAATGGAATCCGACGCATGCAGCTCATTGGTCAGATAGAACTGCAGCGGCGTGGCCGACCCGGGCGCAAAGTTCCACAGAAAGCAGATGAGCACCGCCGGATAGACGGCCTGATGCTTCACCAGCCGCCGGACATTCCCGACGAAATCGGCGCCCTTGGCTTGGGGCTTCTCGTAGAGATGGCCGAAGACGGAAACGGGCTTCCAGAGCCCCAACACTGCAATCGCGACATTGACCGCCGCCACCAGAAACAGGGCCTGCTTCGCGGCAAGATGATCGGAGACGTATCCAGAAGCGAACGCTCCCGCAACAACCGGGACGGTGCTGACCACGTTCCACAGAGCGCTCAGGCGCCCTGACATGAGCTTCTCCTGGCCCACCAGAGCGATCAACCCTTGATAGGCCGCGGCGACCAATCGGAACGACAGCATGGCCAGCAGCATCCCGATAACGAGTCTCACGTAGGAGAACCCCGAGAATGCCATCCAGATGCATGCCGCCGCGGTTGCCGGCGCGAAGATCAGGAAAAAACCACGATCGCGCAACCCCAGCGGATTCCATTGGTCACGCGCGAGGCCAAACGCAAACGCAAAATACACGGGGATGCCCGTCACCAGCCGGAATGCCGAGATCTGCGGCGCCGTCGCGTGCAACTGGTTTTTAAGTATGTACGACGTCTGGATATCAACCAGGGAACCGGCCGGCGTTGCCAGATAAATGAACAGGGTCAGCCAACCGAAATACAGCAGGGTTCGGTCGCGACGCTCTGACCCATGACGACCAGACGTGGCCAGCATTTTCGTAGCTTGACGGCAAGACAGCGATTTCGATCGGCTCCGGGTTGCCGACATGAGCACTGCCCAAGCAGCCGTCAGCGCATCGAGCGCCAAAAGACAGGCTCAAACGGCTCCACTGCGCATCGGCTTCGGACTGCAGCGTTAGCGCGGAGTCGAAATCAGTGTAGGCAAAAAACGGGATTGCACCGAACTGAAGGGCGCGTCGATCATGGACAATGGGCGTTTTTCTGTTCGTACAGATTCAGCGGGATGTTTCAGGGTCGGCAGCGGCCTCATTTCAAATTAGACTGCTCAGGATCGCGCCAACATGGGAGGTTGTTCAAATTGAAGGCAGCGATCAAGCGCCTGTTTCAAGCGCTTCCCAGGCTCGACTATCCAAGACATGCAGCAGCAACGCCATGACACGAAATAGTGCAGCGACCACCGTAGCCGTCGCACGCGGAAAGCGCGGCGGGATTGGCGTTCGGGCGAGCGCAATGCTCTTGCTGCTAGCGGCCGGACAGCTTGGCTTGCGGCCAGTGTTTGCCGTCACGCCTTCAACTGCGCAGGACTCCGCAGTGCAGCAAACCGTGTTCGGCATCATCAGTTACGCACGCTGGCCGGCGCCGCGCACCGACGTTCGGCTATGCGTGGCCGGAAAAACGCGGTTCATCTTGGACATGCCGGAAAATCCTGCGTCGCCGCCGACGCCGCGCATCGTCACCCAACCGGTTCGCGCAGATGACCACACCGTCGGCACCCGTTGCGATGCCCTGTATCTGGCTGAATTGCCGAACGACGAGCGCCAGCAACTGGTGGCCGATATCGCCGGCTATCCGGTGCTGACCATCAGCGAGCGAGACGATAGCTGCACGCAAGGCGCGATGTTTTGCCTGAATATCGGCGCGGATCGCGTCACGTTCGACGTCAACCTCGATCGCGTCGCGCGTAGCAGCGTGCGTGTCAGCCCGAGCGTCCTGAAACTCGCGCGCAAGCCCGGAGGGCAATAGCCATGCGCAACCCGGAAACGCATCCGGACGCGCCGAACAGGCCAATTACCGTGACCTCGGCGAAGCCGGCGGGGCGCTCGTCGCTGGAGCGCGTGCTGCGACGTACGTACCTGCGTCTGGCCATTGCCGCAGTCTCACTCGCGACGATCGTGCTGGTTTTCGTTGCGGGGATGGCGCTGCGCTCGTATGCTGAAAACAACTTGACGCTGCTGGCCCGCTCAATGGCCTACACCGTCGAGGCCGCCGTCGTCTTCAATGACAACGTCGCAGCCCAGGAAGCGATCGCACTCATTGCCGGCGGGGAGGACGTTTCGCAAGTGCGCGTCTTCGATGCGCACGGCAAAACGTTCGCTCTTTGGCAGCATGCGGATAACAGCTCGCTTGCGCGCTTCGTGCACGGCGTGGCACGGCTTGGCTTGCCGGGCGCCGTTACGGTGCCGGTGACGCACAACGGCGCGCTACTCGGACAGATTGAAGTGCGGGGGCGGGGCGACCAATTTGCCGAATTCCTGCTCGGCGGGATGGGCGGCGTGTTGGCATGCCTTGTGATCATCCTCGGCATCGGTACAACGATTGCGCGAAACGTTCACCGCGATATCGTCGCCCCGTTGCGTGCGGTGGCTGCGGTCGCACACGCGGTACGTCGCGATCGCGCGTTCTGGCGTCGTGTCGCAGTGACACCAATCGTGGAGTTGCAAGAGCTCGGCAACGACTTCAATGCCCTGCTGGACGAGTTCGAAGCCTGGCAGGATTCGTTGCGCGAGCAGAACGCCACGCTGGCCCATCAGGCCAGCCACGACAGCCTGACCGGCCTGCCCAATCGCGCGGTTTGCGAAGCGCGGTTGCACGATGCAATTGCCGGCGCTGATCGTTCAGGGTCGATGGTGGCGGTGCTGTATATCGACAGCAACCGCTTCAAGGAGATCAACGACACGCTCGGACACGATGCCGGCGACGCCGTGCTGGTTGCGATTGCGGCGCGGCTGCGCGCGCCGCTGCGGCAGAGCGACTTCGTTGCGCGACTGGGCGGCGACGAGTTCGTCGTCATGCTGCCCGGCATCGGCAAGATTGACGATGCCGTCCGCGTCGCGCAGATGGTGCATGACGAGATGCTGGAACCGATCGCGTTGCCTGCCGGCCGTCAGGTCACGACCACCGTGAGTATCGGGATCGCGTTGTACCCACTGCACGCTCGCGACGTCGCCAGCCTGCTGCGCCGTGCCGACGCCGCGATGTATGCCGCCAAACGCGTTGGCCCCAGCACCTCGCGTCTGGCAGAAGATTAGATCGCGGCCCTAGTCAAAACTGTGGACTATCCGCGGGCGGCACATCGTGACACGATCAAGCAATGCGAGGAGCTCGACTTAGCAAAGCGAGCGGGCCGACATCACTTTGGGGGAGAGGCATGCATCAAACGCGTAGGCTGCAGATGACGGGCATAACAAGTGCATGGCGCCTGCGGGCCATGGTCGCCATTGTCCTGCTTGCCCTGGGAGCACTGGCCGGGTGCCAGAGCGTGCCACAAAGCGGCCTGAGCGCAGCGCAGATCGCTGCGCTCAAAAACGCCGGCTTCAATGAAAGCGCCGAGGGTTTCGAGTTCGGCATCAACGATCGGCTGCTGTTTGAAACGAATGCATTTGCGATCCAGCCGCAAGCGCAGCGCATTGTTCAACGCATTGCCCGGACGCTGATTGACGTCGGCATTTCGCGGGTGCGCGTCTACGGGTATACCGATTCGACCGGGAGCGACACCTACAACCAGCGGCTATCGCTGCAACGTGCCAGCGCCGTGGCGGATACACTCGCCAGTGCCGGCATGGCACGCTCAGACATCGAGGCAATCGGCGCGGGCAAGCAGAATCCGGTTGCAGACAACAACTCGCCTGAAGGCCGAGCGGAGAACCGACGCGTAGCGATCGTGATTTCGACTCGCTAAAACGCTGACCGGTGTGCCCCCGCCGCAATGCTCGTGTGATGCAAGCAACGCAAGGTGGCGCATTTGCGAGTGGCATAGTCATTGCTGAAGTGTGAAGCGTCCGCGACGGGCCGGTCACTGGCGCTGGCCCAAGGCGCGTTTTTGAGTGACGTCACCGTGCCGGACGCCGGTGCCCGGCGCTTCAGGAGACCCAGATGACCAGCAAGAACACGATCTGCTTGTGGTACGACCGCGACGCCCTCGACGCCGCAAATTTCTATGCCGAAACCTTCCCCGATAGCGCTGTCCACGCCGTCCACCGTGCTCCGGGCGACTACCCCAGCGGCAAGCAGGGCGATGTCTTGACGGTCGAATTCACGGTCGCCGGCATTCCCTGCCTTGGGCTGAACGGCGGCCCGGTGTTCAAGCACAACGAGGCCTTCTCGTTTCAGATCGCGACGGACGACCAGGCCGAAACCGACCGCCTGTGGAATGCGATCGTCGGCAATGGCGGCCAGGAGAGCGCCTGCGGCTGGTGCAAGGACCGGTGGGGCATCTCTTGGCAGATCACCCCGCGCGTCCTCACCAAAGCGGTCAGCGACCCCGATCGCGCGGCCGCCAAGCGTGCATTCGACGCGATGATGACGATGACCAAGATCGACATCGCCGCCATCGATGCTGCGTGGAAAGGCTGAAACCTCCCCGCAAATCGTCGGCAATACATGAAAAAAAAGCCCGCCCCGGGGCATCTCGCCGGGGCGGGCTTTGTTGTTCAATGGCATTCACCAGTGTGCGCAATCGTAGGCGGATTGTTCAGTGCGGTTCAATCCGGCATGCTCCCAGCCATATAAAAAACCGTTTCAGAATGAAGCGAAGCGGTTCTGGCTAGGCGTGCAGCCGCAGACAGTACTTGAGTACGGCAAGGCTGTGCAACGACGCCGGAATCATTCTGAAGCGGCTTCTAAGAAGGAAGTACCGTCAGGAGACACGCATGACCGCCCAGCTCATCTTTGAAGATCGCCCGATCGACGCCGATACCCTGCTTGCGCGCGGCGCAGCGCTTGCCGGCGGCTTGCGCCGCATGGGCGTGCAGGAAGGCGACGTGATCGGCGTGCTGATGCGCAATGCGCCCGCCTACATTGACGTGATGCACGCGTGCCGCATTGCCGGCTGCCACTTCTGCCCGATCAACTGGCACTTCACGCCGGCCGAGGTGGAATTCCTGGTGCGCGACTCCGGCGCCAAGGTGCTGATCGGCCATCGCGACCTGGTGGATGCGGTGGAGCCGCTGCTGCCGCCGCACGTGCAACTGCTGCGCGTGGATGCCGAGGGCACCGACCGTGCCGACGGCTACGCCAACTGGCTTGCGCTGCAAACGCCGTACGACGGGCCGCTGGTATCGCCGCGCGGGCACATGGCCTACACGTCGGGCACCACTGGGCGGCCCAAGGGCGTGGTACGCCAGGCTGTGCCACTCGATCAACTCGACGCGCATCTGCAGCAGGCACGAGCGGTGGTGGCCGCCACCTTCGGCATCGTGCCGGGTTGCCGCGCGCTGCTGCCGGCGCCGCTCTATCACAGCGCCCCGAGCCTTTTCGCCCAGCAGGCCGCGCAGATGGCCGAGGTGCTCGTCCTGCACGCGCGCTTCGATGCGCTGCGCGTGCTTGAGCAGATCGAGCGCTACCGCATCGACACCGTCTACCTCGTGCCAATCATGTACGTGCGCCTGCTCAAGCTGACGGAGGAAGAACGCAACCGCCACGATCTGTCTTCACTGCGCTTCGTGGCCTCCACCGGCGCCCCGTGCGCGCCCGAGATCAAGCGCCGCATGATCGACTGGCTCGGCCCCGTCATCTATGAGACGTACGCCTCCAGCGAGACCGGCATGATCACCGTAATGGACCCGCGCGACGCGGCAGAGCGCCCCGGCAGCGCCGGCCGCCCGGTGTGCGACGCGCAGGTGCGCATCCTGCATGAAGACGGCACGCCATGCGCCACCGGCGAGATCGGCCTGATCTACAGCCGCCAGCCTGCTTACCCCGACTTCTCCTACCGCGGCAACGACACCGCACGCGCCAAGATCGAGCGCGACGGCCTGGTCACGCTCGGCGACATGGGCTATCTCGATGCCGACGGCTACCTGTATGTGTGCGACCGCGCATCGGACATGGTCATCTCGGGCGGCGTCAACATCTACCCGGCCGAGATCGAGCACGCGCTGCTGCGCTACCCCGACGTGGTCGACTGTGCGGTCTTTGGCGTGCCGGATGACGAATACGGCGAACGCCTCGTCGCGGTGGTGCAGACCGAACGCGAAGGGCTGCAGGCCGAGCCTGTGATCGACTGGCTACGTGGCCAGATTGCCGGGTTCAAGATCCCGCGCCAGATTGAATTCACCACCGCACTGCCGCGCGACGACAACGGCAAGATCGCCAAGCGGCGCCTGCGCGATGCGTGGTGGGGTGACCGGCAACGACGCGTGTGATCGCGCTCGCTTCCGGCTCAGCGCATCAGCCGACGGCCATGGCCTGCGATTCGCTGCCAAGCGACAGCTAGGCGGCCAGCGGGTTCACCCTGAATCTGGACAATCCTCTGACGCTAACGGCGTATTTCGCAAGCGCGATGCCGGTTTACGGGCGGAGAATGCAGTGCTGTTTCAGTCCGATCTGCGAAACCGGCATGCAAGTCGATGCGCGTCGATCCTCTCAGTCGGCAAAAAAAAACGCAGCGGAAGCCGCTGCGTACGATGAGAACGTGAGGGAGACCTCTCCTGCGTAAGTTACACGCAAGTTATGACGAAAATTTGTCACGAAGGCGATTGACGCGGCATCCCCGACATTTGAAGTGTGCGGCGACTCTCATTTAAGGCCGTTCAATCACCTCCATCGCCCTCTCACGCACCGAGCCCCGCCAGCGGATGCGCATCGATACGCCACGGTGACGACAGGAAATGCCGCACCCGCTCCGGCCGCACCTGCGGCAGCGTGGCGGGTGTCCAGCCGGGGCGGTGGTCCTTGTCGACGAGGTGCGCACGCACGCCTTCGCAAAAATCTCCTTCCTCGATCACGCGCGCCACGATGCCCAGCTCCATCCGAAAGCACTCGGCCAGGGTCATCTGCCGGCCGCGCAGCAGCGCCTCGCGCGTAACGTGCAGCATGGTCGGGGAATGCGAGGTCATGGCATCGAGCGTGGCCTGCAGCCATTGGCGTGGCTCGCGGGCGGGTTCACGATCGAGGCTCTCGCGCAGCGTGGCGACGATACGGTCGACCGGCGAGCGCCGATCGAAATAGCGCTGCACCCATGGCATGGCCGATGCCAGCACGGCATGCGGGACGATGTTGCACGGCGGCTCGAACACGCGGCGCAGCGCCTGCATCAGGTTGCCATCGTGCGGCATGTGCTGCAGCCGTTCTTCAAATGACGCCAGCCACTCGGTCGGCACGCAGATGTCGGCCAAGCGGCAATGCAGCGCGTCGGCGCCGGAGAGTGTCACGCCGGTCAGCCCGACGTACAGCTCCAGTTCGGGCGACATCGTACTCAGGAAGCGCGTAGCACCCACATCGGGCAGAAAGCCGATGCGCGTCTCGGGCATCGCCATCTTCGTGCGCTCGGTCACCACGCGCAGGCGCGCGGCTTGCCCGAGGCCCATGCCGCCGCCCATGGTGATGCCATCGAGCAGCGCCACGATGGGCTTCGGAAACTGATGCAGCGCGTAGTCGAGCCGATATTCGTCGACAAAGAATTGCAGCCAGCCGTCGTCGCCGTCCATCCGGCCCTGCTGCGCAAGCTGGTAAAGCGAGCGCACGTCGCCGCCTGCGCAAAAGCCCTTCTGGCCGGCGCCGCGCAACACCAGCGCGACGATGCCGTCGTCATGGCGGCATTGCTCCAGCAGCACGGCCAACTGCCGCACCATGCTGTGCGACAGCGCATTGAGCGCGGACGGGCGGTTAAGCGTGATGATGGCAACGCGGTTCACCACGCGCATCAGCACCTCGGGCTCGGCGGCCGCCACATCAGGCTGCGCCACCTGCATCTGGACTGCACTCATTGCAGCGTCTCCGATTCGCGCGCTGTCTGGGTGTGCCAACGCGGCGCGCGCTTCTCCAGGAAGGCGTTCACGCCCTCGCGCTGGTCAGGGTGATCGAACAGGTCGACAAAGCGCTCGCGTTCCACAGCCAGCGCTGCAGCACGCGGCACGCCGTTGCGCGCCTGGTGGATCAGTTGCTTGCTGAAGGTGACGGCCTGCGGACTGAGCGTCGTCACACGCTGCGCCATGGCAATGGCAGCCTCGCGCGCGGCGCCGGTGTCGACCACCTCTTCCACCAGACCGATGCGCAGCGCGGTTTGTGCGTCGACGCGCTCGCCGGTCAGGATCATGCGCTTGGCCCAGCCCTCGCCCACCAGCCACGGCAGCGTCTGCGTGCCGCAGCCGCAGCACAGCAGGCCCACGGCGGTCTCGGGCACAGCCAGCTTGGCATGCTGCTCGGCGATACGGATGTCGCACGCCAGCGCGCACTCCAGCCCGCCGCCCATCGCATAGCCGTTGATGGCGGCGATCACCACGGGCCGCGCATTCTGCAACGCCTCGAATGCGGCGCCGAAACGCGCGGCGGCCTCGCGGGCCACATCGCGATTGCCGTCGGCAAAGGTGTTGAGGTCGGCCCCGGCGCTGAAGAACTTCGGGCCTTCGCCGGTGATGACGATGGCACGCACGCGGGCATCCGCATTCAGTTGCTCGACGGTGGATTGCAATTGCAGCAGGCCTTCCGGCGTAAAAGCGTTGGCAGGCGGCCGCTTGAGCGTCAACAACGCGATTGCATCATTGTGCAGAGTGTCGATTTCGATCATCACGCAGCCCCTTCCTGGCGATACAACTTGATGACGGCGGAGAAATCCAGCTTGCCATCGCCCTTGCTGCTCACGGTCTGGTAAAGCTGCTGAGCGAGCGCCCCAAGGTAGACCGGCTGACGGACGGACTTGGCTGCGTCACCCGCCAGCCCCAGATCCTTGAGCATCAGGTCGGTGCCGAAGCCGCCGGTGTAGCCGCGTGAGGACGGCGCGGCCTCGATCACGCCCGGGAACGGGTTGTACGTGTCCGAACTCCAGCAGCGTCCGGTGGACGTGTTGATGATGCCGCCGAGCACCTTCGGGTCGATGCCCAGCGCCTCGCCCAGCGACATGGCCTCGGCCACGCCGGCCATGGTGATACCGAGCACGAGGTTGTTGCAGATCTTCGCGCCCTGGCCCGCGCCGGTGTCACCGCAATGCACGAGGTTCTTGCCCATGGCGGACAGCACCGGGCGCACCTGCTCGAACGCCGCTGCGCTGCCGCCCACCATGAAGGTGAGCGTGCCGGCCGCCGCACCACCGGTGCCGCCCGAGACCGGCGCATCGACAAAGGTATTGCCATGCTCGGCTGCCAGCGCGGCAAGTGCCTTGGCGCTGGCGGGGTCGATGGTGCTCGAATCGATGATGGGCACGCCTTTCGAGATGCCGGCCAGCACGCCGTCCGGTGCGGTCAATACGCCGCGCACGTGCACCGCGGCAGGCAGCATCGTGATGACAGTGTCGGCGCCAGTCACGGCGTCCTTGGGCGATGCGGCAGCGGTGGCGCCGGCTTCCACGAGCGACTGCACAGCCTGCGCGTTCAGGTCGAACACGCTGAGCGTGTGACCAGCCTTGAGCAGGTTGCGCGCCATCGGGGCGCCCATGTTACCCAAGCCGATGAATGCGATCTTCATGGTGGTCTCCGCTTGGCTGGTCAGCGCAGGCTGATGGTGGTGTTCACGCCGCCGGCATCCACCGCATCGTCAAACCAGCGCGCGGTGACGGTCTTGGTCTGCGTATAGAACTGCACGACCTGCTTGCCGTACGGGCCCAGATCGCCCAGTTTGGAGCCGCGCGAGCCGGTAAAGCTGAAGTACGGCACCGGCACCGGAATCGGGATGTTGATGCCGACCTGGCCGACATCGATCTCGCTCTGAAACTTGCGCGCCGATGCGCCGCTCTGCGTGAACAAGCCTACGCCGTTGCCGAACGGGTTGCGGTTGACCAGCGCAATGGCCTCGTCCAGCGTGGGCACGGTCACCACCAACAGCACGGGGCCGAAGATCTCGTTGGTGTAGATATCCATGTCGGTCTTCACATCGGTGAAGATCGTCGGGCCGACGAAGTTGCCGTCTTCATAACCGGCCACGCGCACGTTGCGGCCGTCCAGCGCCAGCGTGGCGCCCTGTTGCACGCCCGATTCGATCAGGCCGAGGATGCGCTGCTTGGCCGCCCGCGAAACGACGGGGCCGACATCCGTGCCCGGCTCCACGCCGGCGTTCACCTTGAGCGTCTTGGCCTTGGCGATCAAATCCGGCACCCACTGCTGGGCGGCACCCACCAGCACCACCACGGACGTCGCCATGCAGCGCTGCCCCGCCGCACCAAAACCCGCGCCGACAAGTGCGTTGAGGGTCTGCTCCCGGTTGGCGTCGGGCAGCACCACGGCGTGGTTCTTCGCGCCCATCATCGATTGCACGCGCTTGCCATGCTCGCTGCCCAGGCGGTACACATGCGTGCCGACCGCCGTGGAGCCGACAAACGAAATCGCCTTCACATGCTCATGCGTGCACAGCGCATCGACCACGTCCTTGCCGCCGTGCACAACATTTAGCACACCCGGCGGAATGCCCGCCTCCAGTGCCAGCTCGACGAGCAGCATGGTCGACAGCGGGTCCTGCTCCGACGGCTTGAGCACAAACGTGTTGCCGCACACGATCGCCATCGGGAACATCCACAGCGGGATCATGGCCGGGAAGTTGAACGGCGTAATGCCCGCGCACACGCCAATCGGCTGGCGCAGCGTGTAGGTGTCGACCGCGCCGGCCACGTTTTCCAGAAATTCGCCCTGCTGCAGCGAGCCGACCGAGCAGGCGTGCTCGACCACTTCCAGCCCGCGGAAGATGTCGCCCTCTGCGTCGGGCAGCGTCTTGCCCTGCTCAGCCGTCAGCGTGCGGGCAATGCGGGGCATGTGCTCGCGAATCAGCGCCTGGAACTTGAGCATGATGCGCATACGCGCGCCCACCGGCGTATTCTTCCACGCGGCAAATGCGGCATGGGCCGAACGGATGGCTGCGTCAACTTCATCTGCCGTGGCAAACGGCACCCGCGCCAGCACTTCCTGCGTGGCGGGGTTCACCACATCGCGCCATTCGCTCGACTTGGATTCGACAAATTCACCGCCGATCAGCAGCTTGACGGTGGGCGGGGTGTCCTGGTGTGCAGCGGGCTTGGCGGAAGCGAGGGAAGCAACGGCGCTCATGGGGTCTCCTAGACAATCGGTGGCGGGTTCAATGCGGAATGGGCGAATCAGGCGAAGTCTTCTTCCCAGTACTCGCCAGGCAGGCGAGCGGGCTCAGTTGTGCGTTCCAACTCCAGCCGGCGCAGTTCGACGCGGCGAATCTTTCCGGAGATGGTCTTGGGCAGATCACTGAACTGCAGGCGGCGGATGCGCTTGTACGGCGCCAGTTTCTCGCGCGAGAACAGGAACACGGCGCGCGCCAGCTCAGGGCCGGCTTCGTAACCCTGGCGCACCGTCACGAAGGCCTTCGGCACCGACAGGCGCAGCGGATCGGCGCTCGGCACCACGGCGGCTTCAGCAATGGCCTCGTGCTCGATCAGCACACTCTCCAGCTCAAAGGGGCTCAGGCGGTAATCCGACGACTTGAATACGTCATCCGTGCGGCCCACGTAGACGAAGTAGCCATCGTCGCGGCGCAGGGCCACGTCGGAGGTGTGGTAGTAGCCGTTGCGCATGGCCTCGGCGGTGGCCTTGGCGTTGTTGGCGTAGCCCTGCATCAGGCCCAGCGGCCGATGCGAGAGCGGCAGCACGATCTCGCCTTCGCTGGCGGGCTGATCGTCATGGTCGACCAGCTCCACGCGGTAGCCCGGCAGCGGGCGCCCCACCGAGCCCGGCACCACCGGCTGGCCCGGTGTGTTGCCGATCTGGCAAGTGGTTTCGGTCTGGCCGAAGCCATCGCGGATGGTCACGCCCCACGCGCTGCGCACGCGCTCGATGATCTCGGGGTTCAGCGGCTCGCCCGCGCCGACAATCTCGCGCAGCTTCACGGCACACGATGCCAGCGGCTCCTGCACCAGCATGCGCCACACGGTGGGCGGCGCACACAGCGTGGTCACATTGAAGCGCACCAGTACGTCCAGCGTGTCTTTCGGCACGAAGCGCGCGTAGTTGTAGACGAACACGCAGGCCTGCGCATTCCACGGTGCGAAGAAGCAACTCCAGGCATGCTTGGCCCAGCCGGGCGAACTGATGTTCCAGTGGATGTCGCCAGGTTGCAGGCCGATCCAGTACATGGTCGACAGGTGGCCGACCGGATAACTCTGGTGCGTGTGCTCGACCAGCTTGGGCTTGGAGGTGGTGCCCGAAGTGAAATACAGCAGCAGCGGGTCGGTCGCCCTGGTCGAGCCATCGGGCGTGAACTCGGCAGGCGCGCTGTACGCATCGGCAAGGGCCACCCAACCATCGCGCTGCGCACCCACGGCAATGCGCCTGACGCCGGCATCCACCTTGTCGAACTTGTGCAGCTCGGCCGCATCCACCACCACCGTGGTCGCGCCGCCAAGCTCCACGCGGTCGCGCACGTCATCGGGCGAAAGCTGCGTGGTGGCGGGCAGCACGATGGCGCCCAGCTTCATGGCCGCCAGCATCACGTCCCACAGCTCGACGCGGTTGGGCAGCATCAACAGCAGACGGTCGCCGCGCACGATGCCCAGCCCGCGCAGAAAGTTGGCCATGCGCGACGAGCGCTCGGACATCTGCGCAAACGAAAGCTTCTGCCCGGCATCCTGTGGATCGTCGACGATCCACAGCGCCGGGTTGTCATTGCCGCGCGCCATCACGTCAAAGTAGTCCAGCGCCCAATTGAACTCGCCCAGCACCGGCCAGGTGAACTCGCGGTACGCGCGGTCGTAGTCGGTGCGATGGCGCAGCAGAAAATCGCGCGCTTCCACAAAGCCCTTTGCTGCAGATGCCACTTCGTTCATCGTCGTCTCCTGGTCGGCGCGTAGGCGCTCTTTCGTGTTCGGCCGATGATGCGCAGGACGTTCCAGTGTCAAGTCACTAGACGTGCCGCGCGATCACCATCCGCTGGACTTCGCTGGTGCCCTCGTAGATCTGGGTGATGCGTGCGTCGCGGTAGTGACGCTCGACGGCGTAATCGGCCAGGTAGCCGTAACCGCCGTGGATCTGGATGGCGTTGGAGCAAATCTCCTCGGCCAGTTCGGATGCATAGAGCTTGGCCTGCGACGCTTCGGACAGGCAGGGCTTGTCTGCGCTGCGCAGGCGTGCTGCGTGATGCACCAGCAGGCGCGCGGCGTTCAGGCGCGTGGCCATGTCGGCCAGCATGTTGGCAATCGTCTGATGCTCACGCAGCGCCTTGCCGAACTGAATGCGCTCGTTGGCGTAGTTGCGTGCCGCGTCGAATGCCGCCCGCGCAATACCGACGGCCTGCGCGGCAATGCCAATGCGCCCGCCTTCGAGGTTGGACAGTGCGATCTTCAGCCCCTCGCCACGCTCGCCCAGCAGGTTCTCTTCCGGCACGGCACAGTCTTCAAGCGTGATCGGGCAGGTATCCGATGCGCGAATGCCTAGCTTGTGCTCGGGCGGTCCGACGTGAAAGCCCGGAGTATCGGTCGGCACGATAAAGGCAGAGATTCCACGCTTGCCGGCCTCCGGATCCGTGACGGCAAACACGATGGCGACGTCGGCACGCGACCCGTTGGTGACGAACTGCTTGTTGCCGTTGAGCACCCAGTGCCCATCGCGCAGCACGGCACGCGTGCGCAGATTGTTGGCCTCGGAGCCTGCGTGCGGCTCAGTCAGGCAGAACGCGCCGATGGCGCGGCCGGCGGCCAGGTCCGGCAGGTAGTGCGCCTTCTGCGCCTCGGTGCCGAACTTCAGGATCGGGCCGCAGCCGACTGAGTTGTGCACGCTCATCATCGTCGCGCTGGCCGCGCAACCTGCGGCCACCTCCTCCAGCGCCAGCGCATAGGCCACGTAGTCGGTGTACGAACCGCCCCATTCCGGCGGCACGATCATGCCCAGCAACCCCAGCTCGCCCATCTGGCGGACCACGTCGTCGGGCAGCTCGCCGTCGCGATCCCATTGCGCCGCAAAGGGCGCCAAGCGCTCCGTGGCAAAGTCGCGCGCGGCGTCGTGGATCATCCGCTGTTCTTCGGTATAGAAATCGTCCATCGCTTGCCCTCTGCTTGCCGATCGCACAACGCCAGATGACGCTGCGTGTGCAGGCGCCTTACACTGTGCAGCCCTACGGCGCATTCATTCGATGGGGAAAAAGTGTAGGCACGCGACGGGGCGGCTTCGATGCCCGTCACGATCAACTTGTGTGAGCGGATTTGCCATGCCGGTCCGCCCGCCCTTCCGCCAAGCTCTGCAGGCATGGCAGACCCGCAACAACGATGAAGAACAACGAGAAGGGGACAGTCGCCGTCAGCCTCGTCAACGAAGCGCTCAAGCGAGCGCAGGCGCGCGGGGTGGACGTACAGCCGCTCATTGCCGCGGCCGGCATTGCGCCGCAGATGCTCGCGTCACCCAAAGGGCGCGTGTCATCGGCGCAGTACGGCGCCCTGTGGGCCGGCATCGCCCAGGCGATGGACGACGAATTCTTTGGGCAGGACTCCCACCCCATGCGCTGGGGCAGCTTCGTCGCGATGACGCAAGCAGCGCTCACCGCGCGCACGGGCCGGCAGGCGCTGCAGCGGGCCACGGGTTTCTTGCGGCTGGTGCTGGATGATCTGCATGTGCGGATCGAAGAAGATGCGCATCACGTGCGCCTGCTCTTCGTGCATCGCAAGGGCACGCGCGTGCCGCCGATGTTCACTTACGCCACATGGCTCATCATGGTCTACGGCCTGCTCTGCTGGCTGGTCGGCCGGCGCATTCCACTCATCACGGCGCGCTTCCGATGTGCGGTGCCGCCCGATGCGCAGGAGTACCGCCTGATGTTCTGCGACGACATGGCCTTCGCGCAGGAGGCGTCTTACGTGGATCTCTCCCCGGTCTTGCTGGACTTGCCGGTGGTCCAGACAGCCGCGTCCATCAAGGTGTTTCTGCGTGACGCGCCCGGTAGCTTCATCGTCAAATACCGCAACCCCGATTCGTTTGCCGCGCGCGTGCGCAAGATGCTGCGCACGCTGCCCGTGTCGGCCTGGCCGGCGTCTGACGCCATGGCGCTCAAGCTCAACGTGGCCGAAGCCACCATGCGGCGGCGCCTCAAGCAGGAAGGCCACACGTATCAATCGATCAAGGACGACCTGAGGCGCGACATCGCTATCGGCGAACTGCAGGACACGCGCCACACCATCGCCGACATTGCAGCAGCTGTCGGCTTTGCCGAGCCGAGCGCCTTTCACCGCGCCTTCCGCAAATGGACGGGCATGCGGCCGACCGATTACCGGATGGCGCAACCGGCCGGGCACGAGCGCGTGCGGCCGGACTGAGTCGCTAAGGCCCGCGTGCGGGCGGATTGCCGCAGGCAACTGCACAGCAGTCTGCCGCCGCCAGACGGACGGCACCTGGCGCTGCCTGATCGACCACGCCGTAGGCGCCAGCCTGCCGGTCATGCGCGGCTGAAGTCGTCTACCATGCAGCGTTGCCGTCCGCCTCACCGTCGAGCCACAACACCATGTGCTCTTCGTCATAGAAGCGCTCGCCGACGCGCATGGCACGGCGTTCGATGCCAAAGGTCTCGAAGCCGGCGTTGCGGTAGAGCGCCTGCGCGCGCGGGTTCTCTGCATTCACGCAGAGCTGGATCTGCAGCACGCGGGCCGCACGGGCGTGCGCGATGGCAGCATCCAGAAGCCGTCCGGCAATGCCGCTGCGCCGATGCGCGGGGTCGACAAACACGCCCCACAGCACCGCCTTATGCGCGACCTGCGTCAACGGCTCTCGCCGCAGCCCGGCAATACCGATCAGCGCAGGCCCGGCAAACGCGCCAAACACGACCTGGTGCCCCGTCGGCTGGATGCGGCCGCGCGTCTCATCCAACGTGCGCGCAGCTTCCTCATCTTGGGTCGGCCAGATAGCGGTGGGGGCGTCCTGGATCGCCTTCAGGCGAAGCGCCTTGAAGGCTTCTGCATCCTCTGTGGCCAGCGGACGGATGGCGATGTCGATCATGGTTGCTTGGCCTCCACCACAAACCCATCGCCGGTCTCGAAAAACGCACCACCTGAAAGGTAGTGCACGGTCTTATGCCCGGCATCAGGAAAATGCCAGCGCCCGTGGCTGAACACCGCCGGATCGGCCCAGGCGGCGGTCACCTCACCGATGAAGAGGTCGTAGCGCTTCTGGTTGTGCGGCTCGGGAATGACACGGCACTCGAGCCACGCTGCGCAACCGGCCACCAGCGGCACGTCGACGGTGCGTGCGGGGACGCTGGCCAGACCAAGCGTATCGAATTTGTCGCCATCGCGGCCCGAGAGCGTGCCGACGGCGAGCGTCGTCTCGGCAATGGCGCGGGTGGGGATATTCAGCGCGAATACGCCGGAGGCTTCGATCAACTCGCGCGTCAACGTACGGCTGTCGACCACGACCAGCACCTTGGGAGGATCAAAGTCGAGCGGCATCGCCCAGGCAGCGGCCATGACGTTGCGCACGCCGTTGTGGGCGCTGCTGACCAGCGTGGTCGGCCCGTGGTTGAGCAGGCGGTAGGACTTGGCCAGCTCCACCGGAGCCAGCGTGATGGATTCGGACATGATGGCAGGCAAGACAGAAGGTGGCGCCATCATAGGCCAACGCCGCTCGAAGTGCCGGTGGTGTGGGAGCGGCTCATAACCGACCGAATTTCACCTTGCCGCCAGCACACGCCCCCAGACGGTTTGGCCGGTCCCTGCCCTATGCGGCGCCTTGAATTTTTGTAAGCGGGCGGATAAAGGAAGGAGGCCTGTTTGAGCGAAGCGAGTTTGCCTCCTTCCCCGCACGGTTACGGAAATTCAAGGCGTCTTTCGCCGCATCGGGCGCGCCTTTNNTTTCTTTGCTTACTTTCTTTGGCAAGACAAAGAAAGTGAGTCGGCCCCGGCAGGGGACGAAACCGTGGATGCACCACCAGCGACCGCCATCACATCTGCACGGCCGCTGGCGTCTTCACCTATTCAGCGACACGCTTGGCGATGTGGTCCAGCGCCTCTTCCACTTGGTCGATGAGGATCAGGCAGAGGTCGCCAGGCTGCAGCCGGCTCAAAGCCGTATCGATCGCCAGGAATTCGCCGCGGATCTCCTCGACGTAGCTGGTGCGCTCAGCGCCCTGCAGCCCTTCGCGCAGCAGTGCCAGCACTTCGCCATCTGCACGGCCACGCTGGCACTGGTCTTCGTACAGCAAGACGTCGTCGAACACGCCACTGAGAATCTGCGTCTGCCTGCGGATGTCGTCGTCGCGGCGGTCACCGGCGCCGCTGATGACCACCGAACGGCGCTTGGCCGGCATCGTTGCCACGGCGTGACACAACGCCTGGATGGCGTCGGGATTGTGGCCGTAGTCGGCGATAAGCGTGGCGCCCTTGTAGTCGAACACATTGAAGCGGCCCGGCGCCGTGGCGGCGTCGTTGACAAACGTGGCCAGCCCACGGCGGACGACCGCCCAGTCGATGCCGAGCGCCCAGGCGGCGGCAATCGACGACATCGCGTTCTCGACCTGAAAACCAATCGTGCCGTTGCGCGTGAGCGGAATGTCGGCCAGCGCAATGCGGACTTCAGTGTTGCCTTCGGCAGCCACAATCTCGTCGCCATCGACAAACACCACGCGCTTGCCCTGCGCGCGGTGCAGCGCCATGGTCGGCAGAGTCGCGTCATGCGCGAAGAACGTGACCGAGCCGGGGCAGCCCTCGGCCATGCCCGCGACCATCGGGTCGGCAGCGTTGAGCACGGCCATGCCGTGTGGCGCCACGTTCTGCACGATCACACTCTTGAGCACAGCCAGGTCTTCGACCGTGCTGATGTAGTTCAGGCCCAGGTGATCGCCTTCGCCGACGTTGGTCACCACGGCCACGTCACAGCGGTCGAAGGCCAGGCCCTCGCGCAGCAGGCCGCCGCGCGCCGTTTCGAACACGGCGGCATCCACGTCCGGGTGCAGCAGCACGTTGCGGGCGCTGCGCGGGCCGCTGCAGTCGCCTGTGTCGATGCGTTGGCCCTGGATATAGATACCGTCGGTGCCGGTCATGCCCATGCGCAGGCCGCTTGTGGCCAGAAGATGGGCGATCAGGCGCACCGTCGTGGTCTTGCCGTTGGTGCCGGAGACCGCCACCACGGGAATACGACCGTCTTCGCCGTCGGGGAACATCGTCGAGATGATCGCCTCGCCCACGGCGCGCCCCTTGCCGTACGACGGCTGCAGGTGCATGCGCAGGCCCGGCGCGGCATTGACTTCAACGATGCCGCCGGCTTGGTCCTCAAACGGCTTGAGCATCGTTTCGCACACGGCATCCACGCCGCAGATGTCGAGCCCGATCATCTGCGCAGCCGCCACGGCGCGCGCAGCGATGCTCGGATGGACATCGTCGGTCACGTCGGTGGCGCTACCGCCCGTGGAGAGGTTCGCGTTGTTGCGCAAGACCACGCGCGTGCCCTTGGGCGGCACTGCGTCGGCGCCCAGGCCCTGCTTGGCGAGCGTGGCCAGCGCAATGTCGTCGAAGCGAATCTTCGTCAACGAGGTGGCGTGCCCTTCGCCACGGCGCGGGTCGCGGTTCACCTCTTCAACCAGTTCGCGCACCGTGTGCTTGCCGTCTCCGATGACCTGCGGCGGGTCACGGCGCGCTGCCGCCACAAGCTGGTTGCCCACCACGAGCAGGCGGAAATCGTGGCCGGGGATGTAGCGCTCGACGATCACGTCCGACGAGATGTCGGCCGCCACTTCGTAGGCCGCCATCACTTCCTCGCGCGTGCGGATGCGCACCGCCACGCCCTTGCCCTGGTTGCCGTCGCGCGGCTTGACCACCACCGGGCCGTGGATTTCCTGCGCGGCCGCCCACGCCTCGTCTGCGCTGCCGACTGATCGGCCCATCGGAACCGGCACGCCGGCCGCATGCAGCAGGGTCTTGGTCAGTTCCTTGTCCTGCGCAATCGATTCGGCCACTGCGCTGGTCATGTCGGTCTCAGCGGCCTGGATGCGGCGCTGCTTGCTACCCCAGCCAAACTGCACCATCGACCCCTGCGTCAGCCGGCGGTACGGAATGCCACGCGCCACGCCGGCGTAGACGATCGAACCGGTGCTCGGGCCCAGGCGCACGTCCTCGTCAAGCTCGCGCAGACGATGCAGCGCATCGTCCAGATCGAACGGCTGGTCGTCCCGCGCGGCCAGGCAGAGTTGGCCGGCCAGCTCGAACGCGAGCCTGCCCACATCCTCTTCGCTGTACTCGACCACCACCTGGTACGTACCGGGTTCAAGCGTGGGCTCGGTATGGCTGAACGTCACCGGGCAACCGGCGGCGGCCTGCAGACCAAGCGCGGCGACTTCCAGCGCGTGCGCCATCGACGGCGCTCCGGCTTCGTCATCCGGCCGCAGTGGGCCGATGGCCGGAAAGCGCGCGCGCAGGCGGTCTTCAAAGCCCGGCAGATTCGCCAGCAGGTGAGATTGGTCCGAACAGGCCACGATGGCTTCGATGGCCGTGTGGCGACACCAGAGATTCGGGCCGCGCAAGGCCCGGATACGAGAAACTTCCATACGATCGGTTTTCCGTTGTGCTTTGGGCTGCTTTGGATATCAGGCCCGGTATTCCGCGCGGCCCATCCACTGGTGCACCTGCTCGACCGTGCTTTCGATCGCGCATTCGTCGCATTGCAGAACCAGCAAGTCGCCTGCCTTGAGCTTCGACAGCGCCGCTTCCACGGCATCCCGGCGCGGGCCTTCGTCAGCGATCTCGGCGACGCGGTGGCCTTCGCTCAGCCCTTTCTTGAGCAGCGCACGCGCTTGAGGTTCGGACTGGTCAGGACGCTTGACGCTGGTGTCTTCGCATAGCAGCACGCGGTCGAACGTCTCGCCGATGACCTTGCCTTGCGCCACCAGGTCTTCGTCCCGGCGTTGCTGGCCGGCACCGAAGACGAGCGTCCTGCGTTCGGCCGGAAACTGCTCCAGCGCGACAGCCAAGGCATCAAGGGCCGACGCGTTGCGCGCGTCATCCACGACGATCGTGGCGCCGCTGTGCTGGATCAGCGTGAAGCGGCCAGGCACATCCACCTGACCCACGTCGAACGTGACAATGCCGGCACGCATCAGGTCGTTCGAAATACCCAGCGCCCAGCCGGTAGCAACGGCGGCCAGCACGTTTTCGACCTGGAACGGAACACGGCCCGCGTAGGTCAGCGGAATCGCCGACACGTCGGCCAGCGCCGTTTCGCTCGTGCCCGTGGCAAGCACCACCTTGCCGTCGCGCACGAACACGGCCCGCTTGCCGGCGGCGCGGTGCGCGGCGATGGCAGGCAGGTCACCCGAGAGGGCGAAGAAGATCACCTCGCCGTCGCAAAGTTCGGCCATCTCGACAAGGCGCTCGTCGGCGGCATTGAGCACGCCCACGCCGCTTTTGACCACAACGTCCACCTGCGTGCGCAGGACGCTATACATGCGATCTTCGTCTTCGACATAGAAGTCGCCGAGGTGGTCGGGGCGGCCAAAGTTGGTGACCACGCCCACCTGGCAGCGGTCGTAAGGCAGGCCTTGCGACAGGATCATGCCGCTGTCGCTCTCGAACACTGCGGCTTCCACCGCGCGGTTCATCAGGATGCGATGGCACGCATCCCAGGCGGCGCGATCGCCTCGGCCGCCCGCCTCGACTTGACGGCGATCCAGATACAGACCGTCGCTGCAACCGAGGCCGGTGTGCTTGCCCGAAAGCTGCAGCAGTTGCGCGACCAGCTTGGCAACGACCGTCTTACCGTTGGTGCCCGTGATGCCAACGATGGGAATACGACCGTCGTCCTGCACGCCATCCTTCTCGGGGAACAGGTGATCGACAATCGCGCGGCCCACGGGGCGCGGTTCGCCTTGAGCCGGCCGGATATGCATCAGCAGGCCCGGCCCGGCGTTGACTTCGACGATGGCGCCGCGCTGCTCGTCCAGCGGGCGCGAGATGTCTTCGGCCACCAGATCCACGCCGGCAATGTCGAGCCCGACGACCCGCGCGGCCAGCGACGCGTGCGCAGCCACGCTCGGGTGCACGCGATCGGTCACGTCGAACGCAACGTTTCCGTTGCGCTGGATCAGCACGGAGCGGCCAGCCGGCGGCACCGCGCTGCCGTCGGCATAGCCCTGGCGCTTGAGTTCCAGGCGTGCGGCGGAATCCAGGCGCACGGGGTTCAGCGGATACTCTTCGGTATTGCCGCGGCGCGGGTCGGAGTTGATCTGCGATTCGATCAGCGCCTCGATGGTGGAGGTGCCGTCGCCGACGACCGAAGCGGTCTCGCCCATGGCCGCCGCCGCCAGACGGCCGCCCACCACAAGCAAACGGTGTTCGTTGCCGGACACGAAGCGCTCGACGATCACGCCGCTGCCTTCCTCGATGGCCACCGCATAGGCGGTTTCCACTTCCTCGCGCGTCATCAGGTTCGTGAAGACGCCGCGGCCATGGTTGCCGTCATACGGCTTGACCACCACGGGCACGCCGATGTCTTCGGCGGCGTCCCAGGCGTCTTCGGCGCTGTCGACCATGCGGCCTTCCGGCACCGGCACGCCGCATGACTCCAGCAGGCTCTTGGTCAGATCCTTGTCGCGCGAAATCGATTCGGCGATGGCGCTGGTCCGGTCGGTCTCGGCCGTCCAGATGCGGCGCTGGCGCGCGCCGTAGCCGAGCTGCACGAGGTTGCCGTCCGACAGGCGGATGGACGGGATGCTGCGGTCATCGGCGGCATCCACAATGCACGCCGTGCTCGGACCGAGACAGTGGTCATCCACCAGGTTGCGCAGGTTCTCGACAGTGGCGGACACGTCGAACGGGCGATCTTCGATGGCGGCCATGACCAGATCACGCGCGGCGAACAGTGCGGCGCGGGTCACGTCTTCATGCCAGGCACGCACGATCACCTTGTAGACGCCGCGGATGGGCGTCTCGCGGGCCTTGCCGAAGCCGCCCGGCATGCCGGCCAGGTTCTGCAGCTCCAATGTGACGTGTTCCAGGATGTGGCCAGGCCAAGTGCCTTCCTTCAGGCGCATCAGGAAGCCGCCGCGCACGCCGGGACTGCAGCGATGCTCGATCAGCGTCGGCAGCCATGTCGATAGGCGCTCGTAGAACCCCGGAATCGTGTTGGAGGGGAAATCCTCCAGTTCACCAATGTCGACCCACGCCTCCAGCACCGGCCGATATGTCCACATATTCGGGCCGCGCAGCGACATGACATCGAGAATCTCAATGTCCTTCTTCTTCATCAAATTAGCTTGAGGCAGTGGGCGAAATGCCCGGTGAATTGAAGCCTTACCTTTCAGTAACGTTACAACGGCTTCGGCGTTGACCTCTTGAGTCTGGCATGTATTGTGCAGTGCAGCACACGCCCGACTCACTCGGCTATGTATACTTGCGAGCAAAAATTGCGGGCCGCCAGACGTGCGATCCCGCGCCATTGCTCCGATTTATGTTCGTCCTTTATCCATTTTGGGCCATTGGGACGCGCTTTTTGAGTTTTTTGCGCCGATCATGACCCAGCCCTCCCCATTGTCCGCCCCCGCTTTCGCCCGCGCTCAAGATCCTTGGAGTGCAGAACTCGGCACAAGTCTGGCTCCAGAGGAAACCGTCCTGGCTAGGCTACAGCTGGACTTGGACGCAAGATTGCATTTTACCCAAGGGTGGCTGGCTGTTACGAATCGTCGCCTGATCGGGCAGGCACCCGGCGAAAAGGGCCTGCAGAGCTGGGACATCGTGCCCGGCATGACGCTTTCGCACAGCGACCACGCCGGCGTGGGCACGCTGGAACTGTCCGACGGCCAGCGCCGCCTGGGGAGCTGGCGGTACACGCTGGGTCATAACCCCGACGCCTTGCGGCTGACCGACGTGTTTGACGCACGCCGCGACCTGCTGGCCGAGGGCGCACAGGCCGCGCAAGCCGACACAGACGTCTGCCCGACCTGCAAGGCGCCGCTTGCGCCCGACGAAGATACCTGCCCGCAATGCAGCCGCGAGCTGGAACAGCCGCCTTCCACGTGGGCGCTCCTGCGCCTGTGGCGCTTCGCCCAACCGTATCGGTGGGAACTGCTGGCGGGTTTCGCCCTGCTGCTGCTGGGGACGGCCGCCACCCTGGTGCCGCCGTACCTTACGATGCCCTTAATGGACAAGGTGCTGATCCCGTACCAGAACGGCAAGCCGATCGACTACAGCCTGGTCACGCTCTACCTTTCCGGCCTGCTTGGCGCCGCGCTGGTGGCGTGGGCGCTGGGCTGGGCGCGCACCTACCTGCTGGCGCGCGTTTCCGAGCGCATCAGCGCCGACCTGCGCACCACCACGTATGAGCATCTGCTCAAACTGTCGCTCGAATATTTCGGCGGCAAGCGCACAGGTGACCTGATGGCGCGCATCGGCTCCGAAAGCGACCGGATCAGCGTGTTCCTGTCGCTGCATCTGCTCGACTTTGCCACCGATGTGCTAATGATCGCGATGACGGCAGCGATCCTCATCTCGATCAACCCGTGGCTGGCACTGGTCACGCTGGTGCCGCTGCCGTTCATTGCGTGGATGATCCACCTAGTCCGCGACCGCCTGCGCCACGGCTTCGAGAAAATCGACCGGATCTGGTCGGAAATCACCAACGTGCTGGCCGATACGATCCCGGGCATCCGTGTGGTCAAGGCGTTTGCGCAGGAAAAGCGCGAGGTGGCGCGCTTTCGCGAGGCCAACAAGCACAACCTGGCCATCAACGACCGGGTCAATGCGGTGTGGTCGCTGTTCACCCCAACCGTGACGCTGCTGACCGAGGTGGGGCTGCTGGTGGTCTGGATCTTCGGGATCTGGCAGGTCAGCCACGACGCCATCACCGTGGGTGTGCTCGTGGCGTTCCTGACGTATATCAGCCGCTTCTACACGCGCCTCGATTCGATGAGCCGCATCGTTTCCGTGACGCAGAAGGCGGCGGCTGGCGCCAAGCGGATCTTCGACATTCTCGACCACGTGTCGAGCGTGCCCGAGCCGGCCAAGCCCGTGCATCTCGATCGGGTCAACGGCGCAATCGAGTTGCGCGACCTTGGCTTCCGCTACGGCAACCGTGCAGTGATCCGCGGCCTGAACCTGTCGATCCAGCCGGGCGAGATGATCGGCCTGGTGGGGCATAGCGGTTCCGGCAAAAGCACGCTCGTGAACCTGATCTGCCGCTTCTACGACGTCTCCGAAGGCGCGATCCGCCTGGATGGCACTGACATCCGCTCGCTGCCCATCTCGGAATTCCGCCGCAACATCGGCCTCGTGCTGCAGGAGCCATTCCTGTTCTTCGGCACGATTGCCGACAACATCGCCTACGGCAAGCCCGACGCCACGCGCGAGGAGATCGTCGCCGCCGCGCGTGCCGCCCATGCGCACGAATTCATCCTGCGTCTGCCGCATGGCTATGACTCGCTGGTGGGCGAACGGGGCCAGGCGCTGTCGGGCGGCGAACGGCAGCGTATTTCGATTGCACGCGCGCTGCTCATCAACCCGCGCATCCTGATCATGGATGAGGCCACCTCGTCGGTGGATACCACCACCGAAAAGGAAATCCAGAAGGCGCTCGACAACCTCGTGCAGGGCCGTACCACCATCGCCATCGCGCACCGTCTGTCGACGCTGCGCAAGGCCGATCGCCTCGTGGTCATGGACCGCGGCCAGATCGTCGAAGTGGGCAACCACGACGAACTGCTCGCGCGCGAAGGTGCCTACTACAAGCTGTATCAGGCACAGGCCCGCAACGTCGACGCCGACAGCGGCATGACGAGCGACGGCGAGCACGTGGATGCTGCCGAGCCAGCCTACACGCAGTCATGATGATTCCTGGAGAGACTGCCATGCAGACGCCCGCCGATATGCCCGATTTCACCCTGAGCCGCAACAGCCTTGGCAAGCTTGTACTGACCCAGGCCGACGGCACTTCGCACGAAGGCGTGGTGCCCGTACGCGCGTTCCCGATCTCCGCCGCCGACGATGGCGTGAGCCTGATGAGCACCGATGGCCGCGAGCTGGCGTGGATCACCCGGCTCGATGCGTTACCCGCACCAACGCGTGCGCTGATCGAAGCCGAACTGGCCGCACGCGAATTCATGCCCGAGATCCGCAAGATCGTCGGCGTATCCACCTACGCCACACCCAGCACGTGGACCGTGCAGACCGACCGGGGTCAAACCGACCTCGTGTTGCGCGGCGAAGAGGACATCCGCCGCCTGACCGGCAGCACGCTGCTGATCTCCGACAGCCACGGCATCCATTACCTGATTCGCGATCAGTTCGGGCTGGACAAGCCCAGCCGCAAGATCCTCGACCGGTTCCTCTGAACCGAGCACCAATTACCTAGGGGCGGGTGGCGCTGGCAGCGCCGTCGCCATCACCTGTTCGAAGAGTGCTTCGACCTGCTTCCAGCTTGCGCGCTGGTTGTAGTCGCCGGCCGTGGTGACGATCACCATGTCGAGCCCGGGAACGATCCACAGGCGCTGGCCCCCATTGCCGATGCCCCCGATCCACGCCTGCCCGGTGCCATTCACCACCACCTTGCCGAGCCACCATTGGTAGCCGTACTGCAAGCCGGGCTCGATCCCGGTGTCGATGTGCGGGCGCGTTGATTCAGCAATCCAGTCGGCGGGCACCACTTGCTGGCCGTTCCACTGGCCGTGCTGCAGCACGAGCTGGCCGATGCGCGCCAGATCGCGCGGGCGCAGGCGCACACCGGCAAACGCCAGCGGACGGCCACGGTAGTCTTCCACCCATTCCCAGTCGGCAATGCCCAGCGGTTCAAAGAGCTGCTTACGCGCATATTCAGGCAGCGGCATGCCAACGCGCTCAGCCAGCAGTTGCGCCAGCACTGCCGTGTTGCCGCCGTTGTAATTGAACTGAATCCCGGCTGGTGCCGCCATCGGCCGCTCGAACACGTAGCGCACCTGCGAGGTATGCCAGAAGAGCCCAAACTCGTCGTTGTTGAACAGGCTCGTAGCGCGCCACTCGTTCCAGGCCAGACCGCTGGACATGGACAACATCTGCCCGAGCGTAATTGCCTCTCGGCCATCGCGGTTCAGGTCCGCCAGATCAGGAAACAGGGACAGCGCCGACGTGCCCAGCGGCGGTGTCTTGCCCTCGCCCTGCGCGATGCCCCAGAGGAGGCTCGTCACCGATTTGCTGATCGAGCGGATGTCGTGGAGGGTGGTGGCATCAAAGGTGCGCGTGGTGCGGAACAGATCCTTCACGCGCTCGTCCTTGCCGGCGTGATAGGCCTCCGCCACCAGGCGACCGTGGCGGACAACGAGCAGGCTGTGAATGTTGGCCTCGCCGTTGGCAAGGTTGCGCAGGACGGCACAGAGGCGGTCGGCATCGAAGCCGGCCGCGGCGCTGGCTTCGGTCAGCCAGCCATCGTTCAGCTGGGCGGGGGCCTCACACGGTGGCGCTGCTAGCGCGATGTGCGTGCATACGGCCAAGACAAACGCAACGCCCGCACGGGCGAGCCAGCCAAGACTGCGATGTGGTTGCGCCATGACGGCTCCCATCGAATCGATCCGGATCGGTTGCGGGCAGTATCGTCAACCGTGCAGCGTCAATCAAACGCCTTGCGACGAACGGTCGATTCAGCGGCGTGAACGTCGGCGCAAACCGTCCGCTGGTTATACGCGGGTCGCCGCGTAGACGTAAGCAAAGACGAACGCCCCAATCACCAACGAGGCCACCCAGCCGGAGACGCGCACCCGGCGCGAGCGCATTGCCGCTGCGGAGAACAGCATGCGCTCCCGACGCGCCGTGGGGCCAATGGCAAACAGCAGCAGGCCAAGCAGCCCGATGGCGGCAACGGCGGCCCCGAGGCTCGTGCGTGACCACCCGGCCGTCAGATGTTCACCGTCTTGATAGGCGAGATAGCTGCTGCCTGCCCCGATCACAACCAGGGCGACGCAGCCGAGAAGAAAACGACCACGCCAGGGGCGCGCATTCCAATCGACCAGCATGTTGTTTTTGTTCTGTAGATGCAATGAGCGAAGTATAAGTCTCGCCCGATCGCCTGGCCGGAACCCCTGCCCGCGTTAACATGTCGGATTAGTCTGATTCCAAAGTTACGTTACAGGCACCTATGGTCACGCGTCGCACCCTCCTTGCCTCCGCTTCCCTCACCGCCACGCTGGCGGCACTCGGCATCACGCCCGAGGCGCTGGCCGCCAGCCGCGTCAAACTTGGCGATGCCGCGCCGTTTTCTTTCGACTCCCTGATCGAACGCGCCCGCACGATGGCCGGTCAGCCGTACACGCCGCCTGTCACCGCGCCGGCCGACATCCTGGCCAAGATCGACTACGAAGCCCATGGCAAGATCAAGTTCGATACCGCCCACGCGCTGTTTGCCGACGGTCCTGGCCAGTTTCCGGTGACGTTCTTCCACCTGGGCACGTTCTTCCGCGCGCCGGTGCGCATGCATGTGGTCGAGAAAGGCGCCGCGCGTGAGATCGTCTACGACGAGTCGTACTTCGACATGCCCACCGACAGCCCCGCGCGCAAGCTGCCGCGCGGCAGCGGCTTCGCAGGTTTTCGCTTCCAGGAAAGCCGCCTGGGCGACCAGAAGAAGCTCAATTGGAAGAAGAACGACTGGGTCGCCTTCCTGGGCGCGTCGTACTTCCGTGCCATCGGCGAGCTGTACCAGTACGGCCTTTCCGCACGCGGCATTGCACTCGACGTTGCGCAGGCCGGCAAGCCTGAAGAATTCCCCAATTTCACGCACGTGTGGTTCGACACGCCGGCAGACAACCGTGCCGATTCCGTGACGATCTACACGCTGCTCGACGGCCCGAGCATCACGGGTGCATACCGTTTTGTCATGCACCGCACGAAAGGCGTGGTCATGGACATCGACACGGCCATCTTCCTGCGCAAGGACGTAGACCGCTTTGGCATCGCGCCGGCCACGTCGATGTACTGGTTTTCGGAAACCGCCAAGGGCACCGCCACCGACTGGCGCCCCGAAGTGCACGACTCCGATGGCCTGGCCTTGTGGACCGGCAGCGGCGAGCGCATCTGGCGCCCGCTGAACGATCCGCCGCGCACGATGGCCTCCGCCTTTGGCGACAACAACCCGCGCGGCTTCGGCCTGCTGCAGCGCGATCGCGACTTCAACAACTACCAGGACGGTGTGCACTACGAGCGCCGCCCGAGCCTGTGGGTCGAGCCGCTGGAAGGCTGGGGCGAAGGCGCGGTGCAGCTCATCGAGATCCCGACCGACGACGAGATCCACGACAACATCGTCGCCATGTGGGTGCCGAAGGCGCCGGCACGCGCGGGTAGCCAGTATCGACTGCGCTATCGCCTGCACTGGCTGGCCGACGAGCCGTATCCGACGCCGCTGGCGCGCTGCGTGGCCACGCGCCTGGGCAACGGCGGCCAGCCTGGCCAGCCGCGTCCGCACGGCGTGCGCAAGTTCATGGTGGAGTTCAAGGGCGGTCCGCTGGAGAAGCTGCCCTTCGGCGTCAAACCGGAGGCAGTGCTCTCCACCTCGCGCGGCACGTTCTCGTATGTGTTTACCGAAGCCGTGCCGAATGGCGTGCCGGGCCACTGGCGTGCGCAGTTCGACCTGACGGTCGACGGCAAGGAGCCGGTGGACATGCGCCTGTTCCTGCGCGTGGATGGCAAGCCGCTGTCGGAAACATGGCTGTACCAATATCACCCGTTCCAGTCACCGGTGGGGCCGGTGGCGTTGTAAACGCTGAAGCGCCATCGCGGCGGCCAACAAACAAGGCGGGAAGATTCCCGCCTTTTTCTTTACTGGTAGGCGAGCGTCACCACCGCCAGGGCCGGCTCCGCTCCCGGCGAGCGCGACACCGTCAGCGTGCCGTTGTTTGCCTCCAGCAAGTTAGCCTTGAAGCCGCCGTACTTGACCAGGAGGTCCGCCTTGCTGCGCGCATCGCCCACCCGCAAGGCCTTGAGCGATGATGCCGAGCGCGCCTCCACCGACACCGCAATCGGCACCACCCGCACCGCAGCCGATCGAAAGTCCAACACCACCTGATCACCGGACGCGGACGTGCGCGCCTGCAACCCCTCGCCCGCACCGATTGCCTGCTGCGTGGGCTGCACGCGGAACCCAGCCTCGACGATGGCACCGGTGAAATAGATCACACCGTCCTGGCTGCCGCCTGCCAGCGCACCACTCGCTCCGATGGCCGCCGCCGTGGCGACGGCGATTGCCCTGTAGACCTTGAACATGAGGCCCCCCGATGCCCGACCCTTGGGCGATGCGTTATACCCGCCCGTCCTCTGACGGGCTGGTGCAATAGTTTTTTACGATTCTTATCGTCCTCTGAATGAATCTCATTGTGGATTCTGGGCATCCCTGATTGCGGGTCAGACGCCCCCCCCCGAAAACGCCCTTTCAGGGTGCCGGCCACACCCCCAGCGCCGACATCAACTGCTTGCCCAGCGCAATGCGCTTGGCCATATCACCCTCGCGAGGCATGTCGATATTCAGCGCGAATGCGTAGACGTGCCCGGCACGCTCGACCCAGCCGACCCACCAGCCGATCTCCGGCTGATATTCGGTGGCCAGACCCGTCTTGGCGTACAGCGAGGCATCGCCCTTCTGCTCGATCAGCAACATGCGGTGGACCATGTTCCAGGTGCGCGGCTTCACAGGCAATTGCTTGAGCGCCATGCGGCTGGTGAAGCGCGCCTCTTCAAACGCGGAAATCTCCAGCGGGCCGCGTAGCCAGAACTGATCGATCACGCTGCCGATCTGGCGGTTGCCGTAGTCAAAGGCATCAACATAGGCCTGCATGCGCTCGTGCCCGACGCGGCGCGCCACCTCCTGGTAGACCGGAACGTTGGATACGCGAATCGCCTCGGGTAACGCCATATCGTGTTCCCATTGTTTGTAGGGCTGCGGCTTGCCGCCATAAGGCAGCACCTCGTGGTCGTCGCGCACGGCGCCAGTATCGAAGGCGATCAAGCTGTTCGGGATCTTGAACGTGGATGCCGGGTTGATGCGCCGCGCGGCGCGTGCCGGGTCCACTACGTAGGTGCGATCGGCGCTGATATCCATCAGCACGAACGTGCCAGAGACACCAGCCTCGTCGAACATGCGCTTAAGGTCGTCGCGCACGACCAGTTCAGCGCGGGCGGTGGTGACGCCCATCGCAAAGGCGCAGGCCGTCATGGCCAGCGCGAAGGTTTTCGACCAGCGAGGGAACATAGGGGCTCCTAGAACGTTGTGGATGGCTGCCGGCAGGCACCGGCGCTGCGCATCGTAGGGAGGGAGCGGCGCGCTCGCCAGCGTGAACGGCACACCGCATGTCACGCGCGTAACGCCTGTAACAAACGGCTTGGCGCACAATGGCGGCCTAGTCTCCGCTTCGCCTTGCTGCATCCGCATGACGCTGCCGCCCCTTCGCATCGAACTGACCACACCGCAAACCGTTGACGGTCGGCGCGCACCGTTCCAGAGCCTGTGGCTGCTGGTGCGGCTCGCATACGCGCACCGCCTGACGCCCGAGCAGCCGCTGGTGCGACTGGCGGACCTGCGCGGCGTGGTGTCGGACGCCAGCACGCTGCGCATGGTGATCAGCCGTGCCTTTCGCGACTGGCAGAACTGGGGCGTGCAGGCCGGCTGGGGCGAACAGCGTGACCGCGAGCCGCGCTTCCTCAATGCCGATCGCCGCAGCCAAGGCCCGTTCTGGCTCACGCCCGAAGACGCGGCGCGTGTAGTCTGCCTGGTCGAAGGGTGCGTCGCCGATGACACGGACGTACGCGCCTTCCTCGGCATCGCGGTGGGGCCGGAAAGCGCGACGGACACCGCCGCCGACACCACTGCCAGCGCCCTCTCCGGGCCCGCGCCCGGCACGCCCAATCCCGCCTTTTGGCACGCCTTCCTGACCGCCCGCCACGCCATGCGCGAAGGCCGCCTGCTGCATGCGCTAAACCCCGGCACCGGCGCATCGGACGCCGAGCGCGGCGGCGCCCTGCTCGCCCTGCGCCACGCCGGCGACGCGGCCGACAACGACTTCCAGCGCGCCCTTGTCACCCTGAGCGAGGCGATGGCCGCGCGCCGCCTGGGCGACTCCACGCGTGCCAGCGCCCTGCTCTCGCAACTGCGCGCGCACCGCCGCCAGCGCCACGTGCTCGGCAACGACTACCTCGCGGCGATGGAGCGCATCGTCACCGCGTGGTGTGCGTACGACCGGCGCGACTTCGACCTGGCTGCCGGCCTGCTCGCCCGCCTGGCCGACGTCGAGCCCGGCCGCAGCCTGCTGCGCTATCACCCGCAGATCCGCTTCGAGTGGAACAACTTGAGCGCCCTGATTGAGCGCGCACGCCTGCTCTACGCCGATGCCGCAGACGGCGACTCTGCGGCACGCGCGCAGGCGGCGCAGCGCATCGTCGCGCAGTTCGAGACCGCACTGGCGGCCGCGCTGGAAAGCCAGGCCGCCGATGCCGTGCAACAGGTCGCCGCCAACCTTGGCATGACGTGCTGGCTGCTGCGTGATGCGCTGGACCATCCGATCCACACGGATGGCACCGTCGATGCCGTGCGCTGGCTGGCCATGAGCGAGTGGCAAGCGCTGCGCAACGGCGGGCCGCTGCAATCGGCATGGAACGCCATCGCCCTGATGCGCATCGCACGCGCCAGCGCAGACCGCGCCCCGCTCACGCTGGCCGATCTGCGTACACAGGCCGGCCCGTTTGCCGAAGCCTTCGACGCACGCTACTGGCCGTCACGCTGGGCCGATGTGGCCGCGCTGCGCTTGCGCGAGCACGACAGCGGCCGCCACCGCTACGGTCATGTGCAGGTCAGCGGGCTGCTGCTCGAACGGGCATGGTTTGCCCACGCCGACGGCGACCTCGCCATCGCCCACACCACCATGCAACGCCTGTCCGAAGCCATGCAGGACCTCGCACCGCATGATCGCGCCTATTTCGTGCAGGCGCTGAAACTGCTCGCGCACGCGACGGAAGCCGCGCCTTAAGTCGATTCATCAACGGAAATGTTCATTGCATCCCTAACGATCTCTCGCTAGACTGCCGCACATGTTCGATCACTGCCTGTACTTCAACACCACCGCACTGGCGCGCTGCGTCGAGCGTGCATGGACCGCCGCGTACGCACCATTCAGCCTGACGCCGCCGCAAGGGTTCGTGCTGCGCGTGGTGCTCAAGCGGCCCGGCGTGCTCAACCGCGAGCTGGCCGAGGTGTTGGGTATCGCGCGGCCGACAGCCACGCGGCTCGTCGATGGCCTGGTCGCCAAGGGGCTGGTGGAACGCCAGCCGTCTGCGGACGATGGCCGCGAGTGGAACCTGTTTCCCACCGCGGCAGCCCGCGCGCTGGAGGCGGCGCTGCAAGCCGCCAGCGCCAAGGTGGCGCGGCGCTTGCGCGAGCACGTGGGTGCCAACGCGTTCGATGACACGGTCCAGGCCATCCGCGATGTCCGCAGCGCACTGAACACGTAGTCAAACCCGGGGGCGGCATCAGCCCCCTTTTTCAACGCCAATTAGTTGCATACCTATGCATTTGAGCAAGGAGCATCTGCATGACCACCGCCCTCATCACTGGGATCGAGCCGTTCGAATCCGACCCGACCAATCCGTCCTGGGACATTGCGCAAGCGCTGGACGGTCAGCAGATCGACGGCGCGACCATCGTGGCGCGGCAGTTGCCCTGCGTGTTCGGGGTCGCCAATGCAAAACTGGTGGAAGCGATTGAAGAAACGTCACCCACACTGGTGCTGGCGCTTGGGCTGGCCAGTGGGCGGGCGGAGATCTCGGTGGAGCGCGTGGCCATCAACGTGATCGACGCGCGCATTCCGGACAACGCGGGCAATCAGCCCGTTGATACGCCCGTGGTGGCAGACGGGCCCACTGCGTATTTCTCCACTCTGCCAATCAAGGCGATCGTGCACGCGCTGCGCGAGGCTGGCGTGCCGGCAGCGGTATCGCAAAGCGCCGGCACGTACAACTGTAACCACCTCTTCTACGGCCTCATGCATCACATCACCACGCGCGCGCCACAGGTGCGCGGCGGCTTCATCCACGTGCCGACCACGCCCGAACTGGCCGCGCGGCATGCAGGCCGGCCGAGCCTGTCGCTGGACACGCAGATCAAGGGGATACGCACGGCGGTGCGCACCGCGCTGGCAACACACGCCGATCTGAAACTAAGCGGCGGCACCGTGCACTAGACGCCCAAGGGGTCCAGCAACAGCCGCGCCGCGAACTCCTGGCGAAAGCCTTCGAACGCCTGCGCGACAGCGTCGGCGCCACGGCCCATGTTCTGCAGGCGGATACCTTCCACCTGGTAGATGCCGAGCGTGGCAAACACATAACGCAGGTAGGGCATCAGGAAGTCGGTCTGCGCATGAGCGCCATCAAAGTTACCGCCCGACGCAGACACCACCAGCACCGAGCGGTTTGCCAGCACGCCAACCTTGCCCGTGGGCGTGCGGCGGAATGTGCGTTCGGGCCGCACCACCAGATCGATCCAGGCCTTGAGCGCCGACGGCACGGTGTAGTTGTGCACTGGCGTCGAGATCAGCACGGCGTCTGCCACCTCCAGTTCACCGATCAGCGTTTCGGACAAGCGCAGTTGGGCGCGATGCGTCTCGGTGCGATGGGCGTCGGGCATGAGACTGGCCTCGACAAAGCCCGCATCGGGATGCGGCAGCGGTGTCGCCGCAAGATCGCGCTCGATGACCCGCAAGCCGGCGGTAGCTTGCGCCAGTTGCTCAAGCACGAGTTGCGCCGCGCGCCGGCTGTGCGACTGCCCTTCGCGCGGGCTCACGGCCACATGCAACAGCGTCGTCACCGCACACCTCCAGATTGCATGCTGAAGCCGAAGCGCAGCGCTCCGGCCAGCAAGCCGTTGCGGTAGTAGAAGCGGTGGCCGAGCACGTTGGACAGCGGCGTGTCGAGCACGAGCCGCGCGCAGCCCAGGCGCTGCGCCTCGTCCTTGAGATGGTCCATCAGCACGTTGCCCAGGCCGCTGCTGCGCAGATTGGCATCGGTGACGAGGTCGTCGACGTACATGAACGGGCCATAGACGAGGTTCTCCTGCAACCGATAGCCGGCCAGCGCGACGGGCGTGCTATCGCGCCAGACAGCAGTGAGGCGGTAGCCGTCTTCCACCTGACGGCGCCAGCGCGCAACCAGTTCGTCGGCATCGGCCAGGTGCGGTCGCAGTTGATGCATGACGGGAAAGCATGCCCGCAGTGCGGCTTCGTCTTCAATGGGGCGAATGGTGTCCATGGTCATGCCTGTGCAGTGGCGGAGGCGGGTACGGGAGGCGCGAAGCGCATCGAGACGGCAATGCGGTTCCACGCCTGGATGTTGGCGATGGCGGCCGTCAGGAAGGCCACCTCGCTCTTGGAGAAATGCTCGCGCACGGCGTCATATTCATGGTCTTCCACGCCGTGCCCGGTCGCGCGCGCCAGGGCCGTCAATGCTTCTGTCCAGGCCAGTGCGGCGCGCTCGCGCGGGGTGAACACCGCCGGCGTATCGCGCCAGACCGCCACCAGGTCCAGCTTGGGGCTTGCCACCCCCAACTTGCGCGACAGGTTCAGGTGGAACTGCACGCAGAACGCGCAGCCGTTGATTTGCGAGGCGCGCACCTTGATGAGCTCCGTCAGCGGCTTTTCCAGCCCGGAGGCGTCCACCGCCTTGCCGAGCGCCTGCAGTGCCGCCGACACACCCACGGCAGTTTCGGCAAATTCCGCGTAATCCATGCGAGGGGAGAGATCGTGCATGTCTGGTTCCTGTGTGGTTGGGGTTGTAGGAGTGGTAATATCAGCGCTCGAACATCATATTCGAGCTCTTATATCATGAGCAAGCCCTCCCCTGCGGCCAGCGTGGACAACGCGACAAACAGCACTCCCATCCCCTCGCCCGGCCAGGGCAAACGCGGCGAAGAGGGTTATCTCGGCTACCTGTTGCGCCAGGCCAGCGCCGCGCACCGCCTGCGCATGGAGCGTGCCATGGCCGACGTGGGCGTCACGCTGCCGCAATTCCTAGTGCTGACAATGATTCGCGCCTACCCGGGCATCTCGAACGCCGACCTCGCCCGCTTGGCCCTGCTGACACCGCAGACCGTGAGCGTGATCGTCGCCAATCTGGCGCGCAGCGGCGCCATCACGCGCCGGCCACACGCGGTGCACGGCCGCATCCAGCATATCGACGTAACGCCGGAGGGCCTGGCGCTGCTCGACGCCTGCCGCAAACGATCGGGCGGGATCGAGCAGGACCTGTGCGCGGGGTTCTCCTCCGAAGAAGAGCAGGTTGTGCGGCGTTGGCTGGTGCATGTCGCCACGCTGGGCGGAGATGCATCGGCGGCCTGAGCCGCACTCGCGCAGATTTTCTTGTCGCCGTCCTTGACTTCCGGATCGTCGTCACTATCATCCGATGTATCTTAAGATATATCTGATGATGTTCAGTAGGAGAACGACGATGTACGGATGGTTTGGGCGTCACCACAAATTGTGGGTGGAAAGGCACTTCATGATGATGGGCCGACACGGCCACGGCCGGCATGGTTTTGGGCGCGGCATGGGAGGCTTCGGCGGCCCCGGCGGTTACGGCGAGGGCGACGACGAGGGCGGCCGCCCCTGGCGTGGCCGCCGTTTGAGTTCGGCCGACCTGCAGCTCGTGCTGCTGGCGCTGCTCAAGGGCGCGCCGCGCCATGGCTATGAGCTCATCAAGGCGGTGGAAGAGCACTCGCTGGGCTTCTACACGCCGAGCCCCGGCATGGTGTACCCAGCGCTGTCGTATCTGGAGGATCACGGCTTCGCCTCCGTGACCGCCGAGGGCAACAAGAAGCGCTACGGCATCACGCCCGAAGGCGAGACGTGGCTGGCCGAGCGGCAGCACAGCGCCGACGCCATCCTCGCGCAACTGCGCGCCATGGGCGAGCGCGTCAAACGCATGAACGAGGCCATGGCCTTCGACCGCGAAACCGACTCCGCCGCTGAATGGACCGACACGGGCAACGACCCGCTGCGTACCGCGCGCTGGCGCCTGAAGTTCGCCCTCATGGAAAAGCGCTTCGCCTCGCGCGACGAACAGCAGCGCGTGGCCGACATCCTGCTGCGCGCCCTCAAGGAAATCACCGGAGAGCGGTGAACTACGCGGGTCGGGCCGGGCGACCCAACATCGCCCGCCCCCCTCCACATACCGCCTCTTTTTCTTTCGCAGCCCAACGATGTTCGCCTTCCACCGCACACAAGGTCTCATGTCACAGCTGCTTGCTCCCATCAAACCCGCTTTGCGCCGCATGCGCGTACAAGCCATCCACACGCTGTCGCCCCGCATGCGGCGCGTGGTCTTCACCGGCGTCACGGCCGCTGATCTGGCCGATCTGGCCCAGGCCGCGCCCGGCGCCTCCATCAAGCTGATGTTCCCGCACGGCGCTGGCCGCACGCTCGGCCGCGCATACACCATCCGCCACGTCCATGCCGCGCGTGGCGAGCTGGAAATCGATTTTGTCGTGCACGACGAAACCCCGGCCGCACAGCATGGCCCAGCCGCCCGCTGGCTTGAAAGCGCCGCACCCGGTGACGAAGTGGAATTCGCGGCCCCCAAGCGCGGCTTCCGTGCCGATCCGACCGTGCCGTGGACACTGCTCGTCGGCGACGAGACTGCGCTGCCGGCCATCTTTGCCATCCTGGAGAGACTGCCGGAGCGCTCGCACGTGCAGACCTATATCGCCATCGGCGATGCCCGTGCGCGGCTGCCGCTGGAAGGCAGCTTCGCCACGCACCCCCGCAACCGCGACATCCACTGGATCGAGGCGGACACCGCGCATGCGGGCGCCATGATGGTCGGCGCCCTCAGCGCGCAGCCGATGCCGCCGGGCACGCCGCAAGTGTTCCTGGCCGGCGAGGCCTCGCTGCTCAAACAGGTGCGCACGCTCCTCGAAGACACCTGGGCAGTACCGCGCGACGCCATCGACGCGAAGGGCTACTGGACAGCCGGCCTCACGCGCGAGGAACGCAAGGCGCTCGAAGCCCGCTGACCCGAGTGCCGGGGCTCAGACTCTGGCTCAGACTGCCCCACCTCGCACACCCAGTCACGCAGCAGGCGCTGCCCGTGCAGCAGCGCCGCATCCATCGCCTCACGCGGCGAGCCGAACGTGCAACTCGGCTGCACCGGCTGCGAACGCATCAACAACTGGCCCTCCGCGCTGCGGAACACCACGTCGATGCGCGCCGCCCAGCCACGCGCGCCGGCAGGAATCACACGCGGAACGATCTCGACGTTCCCACAGATCTTGTGCACCTTGCGCCTCCGTCTTCGGTGTTTGCGCTTCATTTAGCAACAGCCGTGCCTGTTTGCGCCGCAACGCCACCAGCCCACCCGATTTGATCCAAGTCAAATCACATCACTTGCGTCACCTTTAGCCGGCATCCGGCCTGCCGTTGCAAGGGAGGACTTCCGTCTATCTCGCTTCTCCGCGCCCACGAAGCGCGGCACCACCATGCGCAAGAACCTGCCGGTCACCCAAGCCGAAACCTCGCTCGCTCCGACCGATTACCTGATCTCCCGCACCGACCTCAAAGGGCGCATCGTCTTTGCCAACCCGGCGTTCGTACGCATCAGCGGCTACTCGCAGGAGGAACTCGTGGGCGCGCCGCACAATCTCGTGCGCCATCCCGACATGCCCGAAGCTGCCTTCGCCGATCTGTGGGCCACGCTGCAAGCGGGCCTGGCCTGGCGCGGCGTAGTCAAGAACCGCTGCAAGGATGGCGGCTTCTACTGGGTGCTCGCCAACGTCACGCCGGTGTTCCAGGACGGCGCCATCACCGGTTACACGTCGGTGCGCTCGATGGCCACGCCCGCGCAGATTGCGCGCGCGCAACGTGCCTACACGGCCATCAACGAGGGCGACACGTCGTACACCGTGCGTGCCGGCCGTATCCTGCGCACCGGCTTGCGGCGCGGCCTGAACCTGTTCCGGCGCGACAGCCTGCGCTTCCAGGTGATCGGGCTGCAGAGCCTGATTGCCATGGCCATCCTGATCGGCACGGTATGGGCGCACTTCGCGCTGGAGGCCGCCGACCTGCACGGCACACCGTGGCTGGTGTTCAGCCGTGATTGGCTGTGGCTCACCGGCGTGGGCTGCGCTGGGCTGGCAACGATCTCGGGTGTGCTGCTGGCGCGCACGCTCATCGGCCCGCTGGAAGAAGCGGCCATGCTGGCCACGCGCCTGGCCGCCGGAGACCTGACCACCACCGTGGAAGTGCGCACTGGCAATGAACTGGGCGAGGTGATGCGCGCCATGGGCACCATGCGCGCGAGCCTGTCGTCCATCGTGCGCGACATCCAGCATGGCGCCAGCAACGTCGCGCACAGCACGCTGCAGATTTCGGCGGGCAACCACGACCTCTCCGCCCGCACCGAGCAGCAGGCCGCCGCACTGGAGGAAACCGCCTCCAGCATGGAAGAGCTCACGTCGATGGTTGCGCAGAATGCCGAGCACGCCCGCGAAGCCAGCACTCTGGCCGAGCAGGCTTCCAACATCGCGGCCGACGGCGGCCAGGTCGTGCAGCGCGTCGTGCAGACCATGGATGCCATCCGCGCCGACAGCCAGCGCGTAACCGAGATCATCGCCACCATCGAGAGCATCGCCTTCCAGACCAATATCCTGGCGCTCAACGCCGCCGTGGAAGCCGCCCGCGCGGGCGAGGAAGGCCGCGGCTTTGCGGTGGTTGCCGGCGAGGTGCGCAGCCTGGCCCAGCGCAGCGCACAGGCTGCCGCGCAGAGCAAGGAGATCATCCGCGCGTCCGACCAATCCGTGCGCGACGGCGTGGAGCTGGTGCATACGGCCGGCGCCACGATGACGCAGATCGTGCAGTCGGTGCGGACCGTCACGCAGCTCATGTCGGAAATCTCGGCCAGCTCGCGCGAGCAGAGCAGCGGTATCGCGCAGATCAACGCATCGGTTTCGCAGCTCGATGGGGTCACGCAGCAGAACGCCACGCTGGTGGAAGAGGCGGCGGCAGCCACCTCGGTGCTGGCGCGCCAGTCGGAAGACCTGAAGCACGCGGTGGCGGTGTTCCGGGCGTGATCCTGCCCCGGCTGGTGCTTACGCTTACACCGTAAAGCGTGTATCGCGCTCCAGCAGCGCCACCACCGCATCGGGCAGCAACGGCCCGCTGAAGTAGTAGCCCTGCAACGCATCGCACTTGTGTGCGGTCAGGAAGGCGGCCTGCACCGCGTCTTCCACGCCTTCCGCGCACACCTTCACGCCCAGGTTGTGGGCCAGCACCACCACCGTCGAGCAGATGGCCGCGTCATCGGAGTCGCGGTCGATGTCCTTGACGAAGGCGCGGTCGATCTTGATGAGGTCGATCGGCAGGCGCTTCAGATACGCCAGGCTCGAATATCCCGTGCCGAAATCGTCGATGGCGATGCGCACGCCGAGCTGGCGGATGGCCGTGAGATCGTCAATGGTGCGCTCGGTGCCTTCCATCAGCATCGATTCGGTCACCTCCAGCTCCAGGAAGCCCGAACCCAGGCCGTACTGCCGCTGCAGCTTGAGCAGTGCCGGCAGCACGGTGCCGCGCTTGAACTGCAGCGGTGACACATTCACGGCAATCGTCAACTCATCACCCAGACCGCGTGCGTGCCATTCGGCGCGCTGGTGCGCGGCCTCGGCCAGCACCCAGTTACCGATCTCGACGATCAGCCCGCTCTCTTCGGCCACCGGAATGAACGCTGCCGGCGGCAGCAACCCGCGCGTCGGGTGAATCCACCGGATCAGCGCCTCCAGCCCGCACACGCGGCCGGTCTTGGTGTCGATCTGCGGCTGATACAGCAGGCGAAACTGGCCCTGCTCCAGGGCGGCCCGGATCTGATGCTCCAGGTTCAGCCGGTACGACACGCCGATATCCATCTCGGGCGCGAAGAACTCCAGCCGGTTGCGACCGTTCTGCTTGGCGAAGTACATCGCCATCTCGGCATGGCGGATGAGGGCATCGGCATCCGAACCGTGTGCCGGATATTCGGCCACGCCAATGCTGGCCGTCACGAACACCTCGTGTCCTTCCACGCGAATCGGCTCGGCAAACAGATCGAAACCGAAATCAACGCCATGCGAGCCCGCGTGCGAGATCACCAGCGCAAACACATCGCCGCCGAAGCGCGCCACGGTGTCGACCGTGTCGGCCGCATCGCGCAGGCGCTCGGCCACGCGACGCAGCACCTCGTCGCCCAGCAGGTGGCCCAGGCTGTCGTTGATGACCTTGAAGCGGTCGATGTTGACCAGCACCACGTAGAAGCGGCTGCGCTGGCGTGCGGCCATCTCGACCGACTGCTGCACGCGGTCGGCCAGCAGCGTGCGGTTGGGCAGGCCCGTGAGCGAATCGATGGTGGCGTGCTGCGCCAGACGCGCACGCGTCATCTCCTGCTCGGTCACATCGTCCTGGAGGCCGACGTAGTGCGTGACCGCGCCCTTGGCATCGCGCACCGGCGAGAGCAGGAAGTTGTTCAGGAACGGGTGGCCGTCCTTGCGGAAGTTGCGCAGCAGCACGCGGATCTCGCTGGCGTCGCGCAGGGCGGCACGCACTTCGTTCAAGGCCGGCTGCCCCGGCTCGGACGAATGCAGGAAGCGGCAGTTGCGGCCCAACACCTCTTCGGCGCGGTAGCCGGTCATGCGCTCGAAACCGGGGTTCACATAGACCAGCGGCATATCCGGCTGCTGCGCGTCGGCCACGGTGATGCCCGAGGGCACGGATTCGACCACGCGGCGCAGCAGGCGCAACTGCTCGTCGGAGTCGCGCCGCTCGGTGATGTCCTGCATGGTGCCGAAGAGCGCCACGACCTCGTCGCGCTCGTTGCGCTCGATGTTGCCGCGCGACAGCACCCAGCGGTGTTCGCCGTCGCGGCGGATCATCTCCAGCTCCAGCGAATACGGCTCGCCTTCAGTGACGGCGCGGCTGGCGGCCTCGCGCAGGCGGTTGTAGCTCTCGGCAGTGAAGAACTGGGCCTGCTGCGCGAAGGCGGGCGGCGCGCCCGGCGGCACGCCGGTCAGCACGTACATTCCCGAAGACCACGTGGTCGAATCGCGCAGCACGTCCCAGCGCCAACTGCCCAGTTGCGCGATCTGCTCAGCCACGCGCAGGTTGGCTTCGCTCGCGCGCAGTTCTTGCTCCATGGCCGAGCGCTGCGAAATATCGCTCACACCGCCGACCATGCGCACGGCACGGCCATCCTTGCCGCGATACAGGCTTGCGCGGATCTCCACCGTGCGCGTGGCGCGATTGGCGTCGATCACGCGGCACACATGGTGCCAGGTATCGCGGTCCGAATGCAGCACCGTGCGCAGTTCGTTGCCGAACGCCGGCACATCTTCCGGATGCACGAACTGGTGGAAGGTCAGCGTGCGCGAGGTGCCGCCACCCATGCCGTCACCATCACCTTCACCCCCGCCGGGGCCGAGCAGTGCATCGCTGCCGAGCAAGCGGTGCAGGCTGGCGTTGGCCCAGGATTCTCCCGTGGCGAGATCCCAGTCGAAGATCCAATCGTTGGTCGCGCGCGCCACGCGCTGGAAGCGCTCGGTCAGGCGGTGAACGGTCGCGTCGTGACGCTGAATGGCCGCACGCATCTCGTTGAACGTGCGCTCGAGCAGCGACAGCTCGTCGCGTGTGGCGCCCTGCTCGGCCACGCGTGCGGAGAAATCGCCCGCCGCGTAATGGCGCGCCGCGTCCACCAGCGCATCGACGCGCGGCAGCACCAGCCGTCGCATCGCCAGTTGGATCAGGGCCAGCAGCAGCACAACCATCAGCAGGATGGCGCCGCCGCCGGCCAGCGTGACATCGCGCTGCTGACGAATGATGTCGGTCGCCTCCACGCCGTGTACGATGCGCAGGCGTCCGGCAGCGGCGTGCGGCACCTCCATGGCGGCGTAGGCGCGGCGCACACCGTCGGCGTCGTCCACCAGCACGGGGGCGCCCGGTTGCTGACCGGCTGCGGTCACCAGCGGGCCGCGCACGATGGGCGGCACCTGGGCGGCCGTCATCGTGCCGTTGGCCGAGAGCACGTTGCCGGCCGAGTCCACCAGATAGACCGGCGCGCCCGCCAAACCGCCGGCCGCCGCCGAGATCAGAGCGGTCTGCCGTACGGCTGCGTAGGCCACTCCTCGGATGGAGCCGTCGGCGCCCAACATCGGCCGGGCCGATACGAGCACCGCTTGGTTGGAAGCACGCCCCGTTACGAAGGTCGACATGGCCGGCTGGCCGGTCGCCATGATCTCGTTGATGTAGTCGCGGTCCGACACATCGATGCCGAGCTTGGCGGCCTCCGGCGTGCACACCAGCTTGCGGTGCGCATCGATGATGCCGAGGTTGGCGAGTTCGCTCTGGTTATGGAAGACGCGGTTGACGAAGCGGCTGCATTCCTGCTGATCCATGCGCAGGGCCGAGTCATCGGCCACCAGCACGGAGAGCAGTTCGTCCGCATTGGACAGCACCATGCCGACGCGTGCAGCGGCGGCTTCGGTCTCGTGGGTCAGGTGCTGGGCGAGATGGTCGTTGAGCCGGTCACGGTAGAGCGCCACGCCGGCAATCGCCACGATGATGGCCGGCAAGGCGGCCACCGCAGCCAGTGCAAGTAAGCGGCCGCGCAGCGTGGTGGGAAAAAAAGCGTGCTTCGGCACTTGGTTGACCGGTAGAGCCTTGGTATGAGAGCGATTGCACGATGCGCGGCTCAGGAACCGTCCCCTGGCACACGAAGCAGTTGCAGCATCGTGCCGGACGGCTGACGCAGTGCGCAAGCATTTTGCTTGCAATTCCTATCGCACGCAACTTGTGGAAAGCGTGCACTGAACTGCTGCAATCGGACCGTGTTTCTTGACATTTCGGCTTCCCACAGGCCGAACTGGCTCTAAAATCCGGGCACATGTCGACCACGCCCCCGCTCTCCGTTCCACGCCGCCTGTTGTTCCGCCTGCTACCGGGCGTCGTGATTGCCGCGCTGGTGCCTCTTATAGGTCTGATCGCAGTGGCCGTCTCGACGGTCTACGACGACACGCGGCAGGAGATCGACAGCCGTCTGGAGCAGACGATGCTGCAGGCCGTGCACCCTATCGACGCGCGCCTGGCGGACATCATCGATCGTCTGTCCGCCGCAGCCGATGCCACAAGCATCCCCCGTACGCCGGCCGACGGCCAGGCCTGGATGGATGCCCACGCGGACCTGCGCGCCGCATTCGACAATGTGCTGGTGGTGAGCGCTGACGGCACCATCCTGGCCGACACGCCGCGGCTGCCAAACCGCCGTGGCGGCAACATGGCCACCCACCCCATCTTCAAGACCGTGCGCGACACGCAGCGGCTCTATCTGCCGGAGCCCTTTTTCGCGCCGGCCGGCAAGCGCCCGGTGGCCTCGTTTGCCATGCCGCTGCACAGCGACGACGGGCACTTCGCGGGGCTGGTGATCGGTTCGATCGAACTGTCCCGCAACCCCCTGTTCACCGATCTGGAAGCCGTGCGGATGGGGCGCACCGGGCGTCTGGTGATGGTGTCGGAAGGGGGCAGGTACATCGTCGCGCCGGACCGCTCGCGCCTGCTGCAACAGGCGCCCGACCTGGCCGCTGCTGCGGCTACGCCCGAGTCGGCACGCGCGCCCGCGCAAGGCTGGAGCCGGAGCACCGAATTCACCCCGCCCGGCCAGTCGCCCGTCATCGTCGGCTACCGCCGGCTGAACGCCGTGCCCTGGAGCGTGGGCGTCTGGTGGCCGGCACGGGAAGCCTATGCGGGCGCCGCACGCACAACGCGCACGCTCATCGCCGCCGGCCTCGCCTTCGGGGCGGTGTGCCTGCTGTTTGCGTGGTTCTGGATCGAGCGCGCGATCAGCCCGCTGGAGCGGCTGCGCCACGAGGTGGAAGCCGGCATGCCGATCCATCCGGTGGCGCCAGCCTCCGGACGCCCACCCTTGCATGATGCGCAGCCGCCCGGCCCGCTCACGCGCCTGGGCGAACTGGCCGATCCCGCAGCCGCCTCGTTCGACCCGACCACCGAGGTCGGGGCGCTGGCCGCCCTCATCGGCCGCCTCGCGCGGTATTGGGAGCAGGCGCGGGAAGCCAGCGAACAAGATGTCGCCTTCTTCCGCGGGCTGGCCGAGCAGGCGCCGGTGGGGCTGGCCTTTCTGGATCGCACGCTGGTGATGTCGTTTGCCAACGTGCGTTTCGAGCGTTTGCTGGGGGCCAGCGCGCAGGCGATCGGCCAGGCGCTGCAGGCCAAGAGCGGCGACGCTGTCTCGCCTGCGGCGCAGGCCGTGGCGACCACGCTCTCGCACCTGCCGCGTGCGCCGCTGGCATTGGCCGACCAGCCCGTCGTCATCGCCACGGGGCAAGGCGCCGGCACTGGTGCGGTGCTGCTGACAGCCCGGCCCATCGGCGGAGCGGGTGCGCCGTTGGCGGGTTGGATCGTCGCGGTGGTCGACAGCACGCGGGAGCAGCACGCCAAGGAAGCGCTTGAGCAAGAGGTGCGCGCTGCGCTGCTGGTGCTCGATGCCATTCAGGAACCGTTGCTCACGATCGACGGCGACGGCATCGTCACGCACGCGAGCCGTGCGATCGAAACGCTGGTCGGCATGCACCCCGCACGCGCGGTCGGCCAGTCGGTCAACCGCCTGCTGCATCTGCTTGAACATGACAGCGGCCGGCGCGTCATCCCCACGCAACTGCTGCGCTCGGGCGGCACGCTATCGGGCAGCCTGCGCCTGGAGCGCCCCGACGGACGGCGCCACGACGTGGAGCTCTCCTGGGGCCCGCTGCCGGGCACCTCGGGCAGCGGGGTGCTGGTGCTGCGCGATGTCTCGGCCACGCGCGAGACCGTACAGCGCATTGCCTGGGACGCCACGCACGATGTCCTGACCGGCCTGCTCAACCGACGCGGCTTCGACGCGACCTTGCGCGCACAATTCGAGGCGCATCGCAACAGCAACCCCGTCACGCGCGCGCCGATGGCGTTCATCATGATCGACCTGGACGGCTTCAAGGCCATCAACGACCGCTACGGCCATGCCGCAGGTGACGACGTGCTGCGCGGGGTGGCGGAGCGCATCGTACAAAACACGCGCACGCAGGACCATGTCGCCCGCCTGGGCGGCGATGAATTCGCCGTGATCCTGCCCAATTGCGACTTGCAGGCCGCGATCACGTTTGCCGACCGCATCCGCGCAGCGCTCACAAGGCAACCGGTGCTGGCGGCAGGTGCGCGGGCCGAGATCGCACTGTCACAGGGCGTGGTGGAATTGCGCGCCGACGATGCCGATACCGCCGCATTCCTCGCGCGCGCCGACGCTGCGTGCTACCGCGCCAAGGACGAAGGTCGCGGCGCCATCGCCAGCGATTGAATGGCCTACACTTGGCAGGCACCAATGAAAAAAGCCACCGGATAGCGGTACCCGGTGGCTTCAAGAATACGCTTTGAACGGGGAAGTTCAGCGCGTTTGAAGCATAGGCAATGATCCCCTCCCCCGCCAATACCCAGGATAGGGTAATTTGGGAAAAACCCTGCTCCGGCATCGGTTTTGCATGCGCCCCACCGCTTTTTGTGCGTTCGGCGCAACGCCCGCCCCCCTCGTCCGAAATATCCATCCCGGCGACCCCGTGCCGCAGCCCGTCATATAAGATGTTGCGATACAATGAAAACGATTCGCATTTACGTCGCTTTCACTGATTAACACGTCAACAATCACGCACGATGCGGCTTTCCGAGCTTTCCCGCCGGGCGACGGCGGTGGTGGATCACGTTGAAGATCGTGAGCCCGCCGATCCCATCAGCCAGCGCCTGCGCGAACTCGGGTTCGTGACGGGCGAAGTGGTGCGCGTAGTGGCCGTGGGCCCGTTCGGCGGCGATCCGCTGGTCGTGCAGGTCGGCTTTACGCGCTTTGCGCTGCGCCGTCAGGAGGCCGCCCGCGTGCGCCTGCGCGCCGAAGCGGCCACGCAACCCGCCACCACGACTGTCGCCGCCCCAGAGACGGCCCCGCCTGCGCAGGTGCGCGAGGCGGCGTAGCCCGTCGCCAACGGCCCCGGTTTCCGGCCCCCGTCTTTCACGGCCTTCATGCAGATGCAAGCCTCTCCCGCCTCCTCTTCCTCGCCCGCGTTGCGCGTCGCCCTGGTCGGCAACCCGAACTGTGGCAAGACCGCCTTGTTCAACCTGTTGACAGGCAGCCGCCAGAAGGTGGCCAATTACGCAGGCGTGACGGTCGAGCGCAAGGAAGGCCGCTTCACGGCACCGTCGGGCCGCCATGTACAGATTCTCGATCTGCCCGGCGCCTACAGCCTGGTCGCCACCAGCCCCGACGAAGCCATCACGCGCGACATCTGCCTGGGTACGTTCCGCGGCGAGCCGCGCCCCGACCTGCTGATCTGCGTGGTGGATGCCACCAACCTGCGGCTGCACCTGCGCTTCGTGCTGGAGTTGCAGCGGCTGGGCCTGCCGATGGTGCTGGCGCTCAATATGGTGGACGCAGCCGAGCGGCGCGGCATCCGCATCGATCGCTCCAAGCTGGAAGCCGCGCTGGGCGTGCCGGTGGTGCAGACCGTCGCCATCAAGCGCAATGGAGCGGCGGAGCTCGTCGCGCATATCGATCATGAGCAACTGCCGGCCGTGCCGGTGGGGCTGCCGGCCGACGCCGATCCGCACGTCGAGGTGAAACGCCTGCTCGACACCGCCGTCACCATGCCGCGCAGCACAGCCGAGCTGGATGACCGGCTCGACCGCATTGTGCTGCACCCGGTGATGGGCCTGATCCTGCTGGCCGTGCTGATGTTCTTCATGTTCCAGGCGGTGTTCTCGTGGGCGCAGCCACTCATGGAGGGCATTCAGAGCGTGGTGCAGGCCGTGGGCGTGTGGATCGGCGCCGTGATGCCCGATGGCATGCTCAAGAGCCTGATCGTCGACGGCATCATCGCCGGCGTGGGCAGCGTGCTGGTGTTCCTGCCGCAGATCCTGATCCTGTTCCTGTTCATCCTCTCGCTGGAGGAATCGGGCTACCTGCCACGCGCGGCCTTCCTGCTCGACCGGCTGATGGCGGGTGCGGGGCTGTCGGGCCGCTCGTTCATCCCGCTGCTCTCCAGCTTTGCCTGCGCGATTCCGGGCGTGATGGCCACGCGCACGATTCAGGACCCGCGTGACCGGCTGGTGACCATCCTTGTTGCGCCGCTCATGACGTGCTCGGCGCGGCTGCCGGTTTATGCGCTGCTGATCGGCGCGTTCATTCCGGTGCGGCAGGTGTGGGGCGTGTTCAACCTGCAGGGGCTGGTGCTGTTCGGGCTGTACATGGCGGGCATCGTGTCGGCGCTGGCGGTGGCCTACGTGCTCAAGTACCTCAAGCGCGACCGCAACGAGCACCCGCTCATCCTCGAACTGCCGTCGTACCGCCTGCCCAGCGTGCGCAACCTGATCGTCGGCCTGGTCGAGCGCGCCCGCATCTTCCTGCGCCGCATCGGCACGGTCATCCTCAAGATGATGGTGCTGCTGTGGTTCCTGTCGACCTTCCCGTCGCCGCCGGCGGGCGCCACCGGGCCGGCCATCGATTACAGCTTTGCCGGCTACATTGGCCGCGCGCTGGAAGTCGTGTTCGCGCCGATCGGCTTCAACTGGCAGATGTGCATCGCCCTGATTCCGGGTATGGCCGCGCGCGAAGTGGCCGTGGGCGCGCTGGCGACGGTATATTCGCTGTCGGCTACCCATGAAGATGCCGCCGCGCAACTGGCACCGGTCATCGCCCAGCAATGGCCGCTGGCCACCGCTTTAGCCTTCCTGGCGTGGTACGTGTACGCGCCGCAGTGCATTTCGACGCTGGCCACCATCCGTCGCGAGACCAACTCGTGGAAGGTGATGGCCTCCACCGCCGGGTACCTCTTCGCACTGGCCTACCTGGCCGCCTTCGCCACCTATCAGATCGCACGGGTGCTGACATGAGCGTGTACCACATTGTCGAAACCGGAGTCGTTGCCACGGTGGTGGCACTGAGCGCGCTGTCGATGACCGGCCGCTATGCGCCGGCCATGCGTGCGCGCACGATGGCGCGCATGGCGGGCTGGTGTGATCGTCCGTCGCGGCCGGGCTGGATGCGCGCTGTCGGGCAGCGGCTGCTCACGCCGGGCGAAGCGCCGTCGTGCCACTCCGATCCGCTCTCGGGCAGCGCGTGCGGCAGCGGTTGCAGCGGCTGCGCCTCGGGCGACTCATCCGCACCGGTCGAACAGCCGATCCGCTTCGTGCGCCGCAAGTAGCCACGAGCGACGCAGCGTCGCAACACCAGCGGGCCCGCATCGCGCGGGCCCGTTTTGTTTTTGCAGCCCCAAGCGTAGACTGACCCTCACCTGAACGGGGGACGCATCATGACCGAAGAACTGCTGGTTCAGTTGATTGCGGAAGTCGAGAAGGAAGACCCGGTAGATTTCGCCAACCTGCCCTTCGACGAGCAGATGTTGCGCGGCCTGGTCTGCAGGCTGGTCTCGCACCAGTTGACGCAGATGAAAGATGCGCACTTCAGCCAGGACGAAGTGATCGTCTCGCTGACGGCGAGCATCGCCAAGCTGGTGCTGGAAAACCTCGTGCTGAATGCGCGCCTGCTGGCGCAGCAGGGGCATAGCGAAAGCGCCCGCGAACTGCTTGAGCGCATCGCCCGCCAGGCAAAGGGCTGAATTACCGCGCCACGTTGTATTGCGTGCGCGCCCGCGTCAGCAGGCGCTTGGCAACCAACAGACCGCGGATGGCCGCGTCGTCGTCATCGGTCAGGACGTCGAACTCGGCGCTCCAGTTGCAGCCGGTGTGATCGGAGCGGTGAATGCACATGGCGCGCAGTTCGCACTGGGCACATTCGGGGTGCTGCTGGACACAGCGGGCCAGCAGGGTCTTGAGTTCATCCTCGGACTTCAGACGGCGTCGCATTGGCATCTCCTGGATAACACGGTCTGTTGGAACCCGTGGCACCGGATGAGTTTCGCCATAATCCCGCCGATGATGTTTCCAGGCGTTACGGGATCACATCAGTGTGAAGCGTGCCCTGTGGCCTCCGACACACCCGCGCTGGCCTGGCACGCCGGACACAGGCCATACAGCGCCAACGCGTGCTCGCGCAGCACGAAACCACGCTCGCTCGCCACACGCTCCTGCCGTGCTTCGATGGCATCGTCGTGAAACTCTTCCACGCGGCCACATGACAGGCAGATCAGGTGATCGTGGTGTGCACCCTCATTGATCTCGTACACCGCATGGCCGGCCTCGAATGTGTGACGCAACAGCACGCCGGCATCCACCAGTTGGTTGAGCACGCGATAAACCGTGGAGATGCCGATGTCGAGATCCGACGTCAGCAACTGGCGATAGACGTCTTCCGCGCTCAGGTGACGGCCGTGATCCGTACCGGTGGCGAGGATTTCCAGGATCTTGACGCGCGGCGACGTGGCTTTGAGCCCTGCCCGGCGCAGGTCGGTCGAATTCGGCATGGCGTTGGGGGTGTGAATCTGGGTGGTACTGGCGGGGCGGACAGCTGGCAAGAAACGACGTTGCAATCCCGTGGACGGTGTTTCTGGAAAAAAACGGCATGGCTGGCGGCCCGGGAAAGTCGCAGTCGGGAAAGCGGGGTCTGAGTGCTTTCCCGACTGTCGGGCGGCTGGCTACTGCCAAACGCTCTGTGTATCAGAGCGGTCCCCACAAAAGATCGGTTGCCGGGGGCGCCGGGCACAAAAAAAAAGCTGGCGCGCTCACAGCGGAATTCGGTTCGATGCGTTGCGCCTCGGGGCGACCTTGTGGGGCCGGCCCATCAGCAGCAGCGCTGTCGATGGACACACTATAAATGCGAATGATTCGTATTACAAGATGTTTTTGAATCCCTCTGAAAACCCTGCCTAAGAGGAAGGGCTGGCAGGATGGGCAACGCGCACCACATGGAGGCTCTGTTCATCGACGCAAGGCATCGTGGATCCGGTGTAGGCCGCCTGCTGGTGGAAGACGCACTCAGGCGCCACCCCAACTTGTCTAACGACGTGAACGAGCAAAACCGACAGGCCGTCGGCTTCGATGAAAGGATGGGCTTCGAGCGCTGCGGCCGATCAGCGCTGGATGGTCAAGGGCGTTCCTATCCGTTGATTCACCTTCGCTACCAGCAGCCCCCCCCTAGAACAGCGGCCCGCGAGAATTCACCCGAACGAACAAAAAAAAGCCGGACCCGCTCTCGCGCGGTCCGGCTGCGTCGTAAAGTTCTTGTTCAGGCTCAGGCCGCTTCGGCCAACGGTACCCGGATCAGGTGATCGAACGCCGACAGCGCAGCCTTCGCACCATCGCCGGTGGCAATGATGATCTGCTTGTAAGGCGTCGTGGTCGAATCGCCCGCCGCGAAAACGCCTTCCGCACTGGTTTGGCCACGTGCATCGACAACGATCTCGCCAAAGCGGTTGCGCTCCACCACGCCATCGAGCCATTCGGTGTTGGGCACCAGGCCGATCTGCACGAACACGCCTTCAAGCGCGACCTCATGCTGGGCACCGTTCGTGCGGTCCGTGTAGCGCAGGCCGTTGACGCGCTCACCGTTGCCGGTGATCTCGGTGGTCTGCGCGTTGGTGACAATGGTGGCGTTAGGCAGACTTTGCAGCTTGCGCACCAGCACGGCATCGGCGCGAAGCTGATCGCCGAATTCCAGCAGCGTAACGTGGCTCACCAGGCCAGCCAGGTCGATGGCCGCTTCCACGCCCGAGTTGCCGCCGCCGATCACGGCCACGCGCTTGCCCTTGAACAGCGGGCCGTCGCAGTGCGGGCAGTAGGCCACGCCCTTGTTCTTGTATTCCTGCTCGCCCGGCACGTTCACGTTGCGCCAGCGCGCGCCGGTCGACAGGATGATCGAGCGGCCCTTGAGCACCGCGCCGTTGGCCAGCGTCACTTTGGCAAAACCACCCGGCGCGGCGGCCGGCGTGAGCTTGACCGCGCGCTGCGAGTTCATGATGTCGACCTCGTACTGGCGCACGTGCTGCTCCAGCGCGGCGGCAAACTTCGGCCCTTCGGTCTCCTGCACGGAGACGAAGTTTTCAATCGCCATCGTATCCAGCACCTGGCCGCCAAAGCGCTCGGCCACCACACCGGTGCGCACGCCCTTGCGTGCCGCGTACACAGCGGCAGCGGCGCCGGCCGGGCCACCGCCGACGATCAGCACTTCGTACGGTGCCTTGGCCGCAAGCTTTTCGGCGTCACGCGTGGCAGCCCCAGTGTCGATCTTGGCGAGAATCTCTTCCACACCCATGCGGCCCGTGCCGAACGTTTCGCCGTTCAGGAACACGGTCGGCACGGCCATGATCTTGCGCGCCTCGATTTCGCCCTGGAACAACGCACCGTCAATGGCAACGTGCTGGATGCGCGGATTGATCACGGACATCACGTTCAGCGCCTGGACCACATCCGGGCAGTTCTGGCACGTGAGCGACATGTAGGTCTCGAAGCGGAAATCCCCTTCGATATTGCGAATCTGTTCGATAACGTCGGCATCGAGCTTGGGGGCATAGCCGCCCACTTGCAGCAACGCCAGCACCAGCGAGGTGAACTCGTGGCCCGTCGGGATGGCCGCAAAGCGCACGCTCACATCGGAGCCGGTGCGGCGGATCAGGAACGACGGCTTGCGTTCAGCGTCGTCGCGTTGTTCGGTCAGCACGATCATGTTGGACTGCTCGGCCACATCACGCAGCAGATCCATCATGTCGCGGGCGCCCTCGCTGTCATCGATCGAGGCGACCAGCTCAATGGGCTGCACGAGGCGTTCGAGGTAGGCTTTCAGTTGGGCCTTGACATCAGCATCCAGCATGACGACTTCCTTTATTCGTTGTGAGTCCGTAACCGGGCGCGACACATACCGCCGCCCTTAAGCAAACGGCCGGCAGTGCCGGCCGCCGCGGTCAAGCGGCAACGCCGCTTGGAACCTGTTCACGGTCCGTAGCGAGCGGCCCGAGGTTGGTTCGAGAAGCGCAGCCGTACATGGGTACGGCGAGCATCGCAGAGCCAAGATCGGGCCGCGCAGTAGGACCGTGGGCAGGTTCGCTTAAATCTTGCCGACCAGGTCCAGCGACGGCTTGATGGTCTTGGCGCCTTCGTTCCACTTGGCCGGGCACACGTTGCCCGGGTTGTTGGCGACGAACTGGGCAGCCTTGAGCTTGCGCAGCGTTTCCTTCACGTCACGGGCGATGGCGTTGTCGTGCACTTCCATCGTCTTGATCGTGCCTTGCGGGTCGATCACGAAGGTGCCGCGCAGGGCAAGACCTTCCTCAGGGATGTGGACGCCGAAGGCGTTGGTCAGCGCGTGGGTCGGGTCGCCCACCAGCGGGAACTGGGCCTTGCCCACCGCCGGCGAGGTTTCGTGCCACACCTTGTGCGAGAAGTGCGTGTCGGTCGTGACGACGTAGACCTCGGCGCCAGCCTTCTGGAACTCGGCATAGTTGTCAGCAGCGTCTTCGACTTCAGTCGGGCAATTGAAGGTGAAGGCGGCCGGCATGAAAATCAGCACGGACCACTTGCCCTTGAGCGACTCGTCGGTGACTTCAATGAACTTGCCGTTGTGAAAAGCTTGGGCCTTGAACGGTTGAACCTGAGTATTGATCAGCGACATAGTGGTTTGGTTGGTTACTGGGTTGACGACGGGAGTGATCGTATCGCGGCCCCGTCATATTGCACAAATTGATTGATACGATCGATTCGATTGCAAAATACTATTATACACAGATGCAGTGAAGGCTTCCGATGCGCACACGGCCAAATTTACAAATCGGCACGCAAGCTGCGCTCGGCGCACCCCGGGAACGGGCCGCCGCGCACGCCGCCGCCCGTGAAATTGGCGGGCTCTGCAGGCCGCGCGCAGGCCGCAGCCCTGCGGGCACGGCATTTGCACAGACAGTGAATTCGCCAACCCGCCGCTCGCCGACCGCTTCATGCCTTCAGGCCGAACGCACGTTTGCCGTCGGATGCCGCGCCGGCCCATGGAGGATCCGCTGTCATGACGCGCAACCCGACCGCGCTGCTGGTGGATGACCCGCTCTGGTACAAGGACGCCGTCATCTACCAGCTGCACGTCAAGTCGTTCTGCGATTCCAACAACGATGGCATCGGGGATTTCCCCGGCCTGATCTCCAAGCTCGATTACATCGCCGAACTGGGCGTCGATGTGATCTGGCTGCTGCCGTTCTACCCCTCGCCGCGCCGCGACGACGGTTATGACATCGCCGAGTACCGCGGGGTTCATCCCGACTACGGCACCATGGCCGACGTGCGCCGCTTCATTGCCGAGGCGCATGCGCGCGGCCTGCGCGTCATCACCGAACTCGTCATCAATCACACGTCGGATCAGCACCCGTGGTTCCAGCGCGCGCGGCGAGCCAAGCCGGGCTCGGCGCTGCGCGACTTCTACGTATGGTCCGATCACGACAAGAAGTATGCCGGCACGCGCATCATCTTCATCGACACCGAGCCCTCCAACTGGACGTGGGATGCGGTGGCAAACGCCTATTACTGGCACCGTTTCTACTCCCACCAGCCCGATCTCAACTTCGACAACCCGCGCGTGCTCAAGGCCGTGATCGGGGTGATGAAGTTCTGGCTCAACCTGGGCGTGGATGGCCTGCGCCTGGATGCCGTGCCCTACCTGGTGGAGCGCGAAGGTACGTCCAACGAGAACCTGCCCGAGACGCACGACGTGCTGCGCCGCCTGCGCGCGGCGATGGATGCGGAGTTCAAGCACCGCCTGCTGCTGGCAGAAGCCAACCAGTGGCCAGAAGACACGCAGGAATACTTCGGCGCCGGCGACGAATGCCACATGGCCTTCCACTTCCCGCTGATGCCGCGCATGTACATGGCGATTGCACGTGAAGACCGCTTCCCGATCACCGACATCATGCGGCAGACGCCGGAGGTGCCCAGCACCTGCCAATGGGCCATCTTCCTGCGCAACCACGACGAACTGACGCTGGAGATGGTGACCGACGCCGAGCGCGACTACCTGTGGGAGGTCTACGCCAGCGACCGCCGCGCGCGCCTGAACCTCGGTATCCGCCGCCGCCTGGCGCCGCTGCTGGAGCGCGACCGCCGGCGGGTTGAACTGATGAACAGCCTGCTGTTCTCGATGCCCGGCACGCCCGTCATGTATTACGGCGACGAGATCGGCATGGGCGACAACATCCACCTGGGCGATCGCGACGGCGTGCGCACGCCCATGCAGTGGTCGCCCGACCGCAACGGCGGCTTCTCGCGTGCCGACCCGGAACAGCTCGTGCTGCCGGCCATCATGGGCTCGCTGTACGGCTATGAGTCGGTGAACGTGGAAGCGCAGAGCCGCGACGCGCATTCATTGCTGAACTGGACGCGACGCATGCTGGCCACGCGCCGCCGTCACCGCGTGTTCGGGCGCGGCTCGATCCACTTCCTGCAGCCGTCCAACCGCAAGGTGCTGGCCTACGTGCGTGTGTTGGAAGATGAGCCGCCCATGCTGTGCGTGGCGAACCTGTCCCGCGCGTCGCAGGCCGTGGAACTGGATCTGTCGAACTATGCGCAACGGGTGCCGATCGAGCTGATCGGCGGCACGGCGTTTCCGCCCGTTGGGCAACTCCCCTACCTGCTGACGCTTCAGCCGTATGCCTTCTTCTGGCTGGAACTGCGCGAGAACGAGCCCGGCCCGAACTGGGCGCAGCCGGCGGCCGAGCAGTTGCCCGAGTTCACCACGCTGGTCCTGCGCGCCGGACTCGACACACTGGCCGATATGCGCCAGCGCGAAGCGCACCGGCAGGTGGTCGAACGTGAAATCCTGCCCACCTACCTGCCCATGCGCCGCTGGTTTGGCGACCACGAGAGCGTGCTTCGCAGTGCACGCTTTGCCTGGGGCGCGTCGGTGCCAGTGGATGCCTCGTCCACCAACCGGCCGTTGGCGGGCGCAACACGGCCGGAGATGTTCCTCAACGAAGTCGTCGTCACGCTGGGCGACGCAAACGGCGTCGAACGCATCGCGCGCTACCTGCTGCCGCTGTCGATTGCGTGGGAATCCGCCACGCTGCCCGCGCTGCCGGTGCAACTGGCGCTCGCTCGCGTGCGTCGTGGCCGCCATGTCGGCTACCTGACCGATGCCTTCGCCACCGAAACCTTCGCCCGCGCGCTGCTCGCCAACCTCGTGCGCGGTGCAACGCTGGATGCCAGCGACGGCTCGGTGCACTTCGTGCCTGAGCCGGGCATCGATGCGGAACCCTCCGCCATGCCGCTGGCGCCGGATGCCCCGATCCGGTGGCAGGCGGCGGAGCAGTCGTACAGCTCACTGGTGATTGGCGATGCTGTCATCGTCAAGCTGATCCGCCACGTGTCGGCGGGCACGCACCCCGAAGCGGAGATGACGCGCTACCTGACCCGCGCCGGTTACGCCAATACTGCTGCGCTGATCGGCGAGATCACCCACGCAGGCCCTGTTGGCGAGCCCGCCACGCTGGTCGTCCTGCAACGCTACGTGCCCAACCAGGGCGATGCCTGGACCTGGGCGCTCGACTACCTGCGCCGCACCATCGACGAACTGGCCGTGCAGAGCGAAGCCATCGCGTCAGGCGATGGCGAGGTCGCTCCGATGGCCGCATCTGAAGCGCGCACCGATATCAACGAGGCACTGGCCGACTATCTGGCGCAGATTGGCGCCATCGGCACGCGGCTGGGCGAACTGCACGCCGTGCTGGCGCAGCCGACACAAAACCCGCACTTCGGCACGCGAGCGGCCGACGAGGCCGACGTGCGCAACTGGACGGCACGCGTAGGCGAGCAGGTCACGCAGGCGCTCGACCATGTGGAAACCTGGCAGGACGCGCACGCCTCTCACGCGCCAGCCGAATGGCTGCTGTCACAACGCGATGCCTTGCCTGCGGCGATCCGGGCATCGGCACAGGCCGGGCTTGGCACAGTCCTGTCGCGCCTGCATGGCGACTTCCACCTCGGCGAGGTGCTGGTTTCGCAGGGCGATGCGTTCCTGATCGACTTTGGTGGAGACCCCGCATTGCCGGTGGAAGTGCGTCGCCGCAAGGACAGCCCGCTGCGCGATGTGGCGAGCCTCCTGCACTCGCTGGACAACGTGATCGAGGCCATGCGGCAGGCTCCGGAGCACGTAACGGGGCCAGCGCAGGAGCGTCGCGACCAGTTGCTCGAACGCTTCCGCACCGCTGCGGCCGGGCGTTTCCTGCAAGCCTATGTGGCGGCCAGAGGGGAAGCCGGCGGCGCCCCCATCAACCCGGCCTTGCTCGATCTCTTCCTGCTGGAAGACGCAGCCCACCACCTCGATGCGGAGACGACCGGCCGGCCGGCGTGGCTGCCGGTTCCGCTGGCCGGGCTCGTGCGCGCGGCACGGCGCCTGCTTGGCTTGGAAAGCGAACCCGCCGAAAACCCGTTCACGCCCATCGGCGACAACCCAGAACCCACGCCATGACCGCAGCCGCTCCCGCATCACACGTCGCACCTCCCACGCAGTTCACGCACGACCTGCCGTTCGGCGCTACGTGCCTCGGCCCGGATCGCACGCGCTTCCGCCTGTGGGCGCCGGATGCCGTGGAGGTGCGGATCGAGATCGACGCCGACCACAACGGCAGCGCCGTACGCATGGATGCCGAGCCCGACGGCTGGTACAGCGCCATTGCGCCAGCGAGCGCCGGCGTCTGCTATCGGTACAGCATCACCGACCGCGATGGCTTGACGGTGAGCGTGCCCGATCCGGCCGCGCGCGCCCAGTGGCAAGACATCTACGGCCCCAGCGTGGTGGTCGATCCCACGCGCTACCGATGGCGACACCCCGGCTGGCAAGGCCGGCCGTGGCATGAGACCGTGCTGTATGAACTGCACGTCGGCGCACTGGGCGGATTCAATGGCGTGCGCGCCCGGCTGCCCGAGCTGGCGCGCTTAGGCATCACCGCCGTTGAGCTGATGCCGCTGGCGGAGTTTCCCGGCGCACGCAACTGGGGCTACGACGGCGTGCTGCCCTTCGCGCCGGACGCCAGCTACGGCACGCCCGACGAACTCAAGGCGTTGATCGACACCGCGCACGGGCTCGGGCTGATGGTGTTCCTCGATGTGGTCTACAACCACTTCGGCCCCGACGGCAATCACCTTGCCCGTTACGCGCGCCGCTTCTTCCACGAAGGTGCGCACACGCCGTGGGGCGCCGCCTTCGATTTCCGCCAGCCGACCGTGCGCGAGTTCTTCATCCAGAATGCCCTGATGTGGCTGATGGAGTATCGCTTCGACGGCCTGCGCCTGGATGCCGTGCAGGCGATTGGCGAACGCGACTGGCTGGTCGAACTAGCCACGCGCGTGCAGATGGCTGTCGAGCCGGGGCGGCATGTGCACCTCGTGCTGGAAAACGAGAACAACGCGGCTTCACTGCTGCGCGGGGCCACGGTGCCCGGCGCTGTGTCCGACAAATCGTCCGCGGGAGCATTCGAAGCCCAATGGAACGACGACGGCCACCACGCGTTGCATGTGCTGCTCACAGGCGAGCGTGAAGCCTATTACGCCGCCTACGCCGACGCGCCCGCCAAGCGTCTGGCGCGCGTACTTCAAGACGGCTTCTGCTACCAGGGCGAGCCCTCCGCGCTGCACAACGGCGCCCCACGCGGCGAGCCCAGCGGCGCCCTGCCGCCCACCGCCTTCGTGCTCTATCTGCAGAACCACGACCAAGTCGGCAACCGCGCGCTCGGCGAGCGGCTCACGCGGCTCGCACACCCGGAGGCGCTGCATGCGGCGCAGGCCCTGCTGCTGTTGTGCCCGCAGATTCCACTGCTGTTCATGGGTGAGGAGTGGGGCAGCCTGCGCCCGTTCTACTACTTCACCAGCCACCACGGCGTGCTGGCCGATGCGGTGCGCGAAGGCCGGCGGCGTGATTTCGGCAAATTCGTGGCGTTCTCCGATCCGTTCAAGCGCGAACGCATTCCCGACCCAAACGACGAGCGCACCTATCTGGCGTCCTGGCCGGGCGAAGCCGAACTCACCAACCCCGAGCACCTCGATTGGCTCAACCGCACGCACCGGCTGCTGGCGCTGCGCCACGCGCAAATCGTGCCGCGGCTGGTGGGCACGCGCGCGCTGGATGCCGTTCCGCTCGGCACAACGGGGGCGCTCGCACGCTGGCGGCTGAGTGACGGCAGCGTGCTGACGCTCGGAGTCAACCTCGGGCAGCAGCCGGTGGCGCTGCCGACCGCGCTGGCCGGCAACCCGGCCGACCTGCTGTACGAATCGCGCGACGGCGCCGCCGCCATGCTGGCCACGCACCAAGTACCTGCGCGCGCCTGTGTCGCCCTGCTGTCGCCATCGCCCTCCGCCTGAGTGCCCAACATGAACGCCACGCCCGACAACGCATTGCACCAGCTTGCACAACAGGCCGGCCTGCAAGTCGACTGGGAAGACGCTGCCGGCCGCGCCATGCGCGTAAGCGACGAAGTCCTGCGCACGGTGCTGGGCTGCCTGGGCCTGCCCGCCGGCACCGCCACCGAAGTCGCGGACAGCCGCGCACGCCTGCAGGCTGAAGCCAACACCCTGACGGTGCCTGCACTGGCCACCGGCGTGGTCGGCCAGCCGATCCTGCTGGAGACTGCCCCGCGTCAGCTGCCGACGCTGGCGGGCCGCCCCTACCGCATCGACTACGAAGACGGCGGCAGCGCCGAAGGCATCGTCCGCGCAAGCGCCGGCGGCAAGCACACGACGCTGCTGCTGGCGCCTGTACCAACCGCCGGCTATCACCGGTTGCGCATCGATACCGGCGCCGACAGCGACATCGAATGCATGCTCGCCATCGCCCCCCCGCGCTGCTATGCCGTGGCCGACGCGTTGCATGCGCAAGGGCGGGCGCAGGACGCCCGCCTATGGGGCAGTTCGGCTCAGTTGTATGGCCTGCGGGCAAGCGGCGAGTTGCCTGCGCTGTCGGCCGGGCTGGGCAGCTACACGGGGGCCGGCGACCTCGCCCGCAGCCTGGCGCAACGCGGCGCCGATGCGCTGGCACTGAGCCCGGTGCATGCCATGTTCAGCGCCGATCCGCACCGCTATTCGCCCTATTCGCCATCAAGCCGGCTGTTTCTCAATGCAACGATGATCGACCCCGCTGCGCTGTTCGGCATGCAGGCCGTGCGGCAAGCGGTGGCGGACTGCGGACTGGCCGACGATTACGCCCGGCTGGAAGCGGAGAACCTGATCGACTGGTCGGCCAGCGCCACGGCCCGGTTGACCGTGCTGCGCGCGCTGCATCGGCAGATGCAGCAGCAGGTTGCCGCCGGCGACGGTGCCGCTGGCCGCCTGCATGATGCCTTTGAAGCCTTCCGCGCCGCACACGGCCAGCGCCTGCTGGACCACGCGCGCTTCGAAGCGCTCGATGCCCACATACGCGAACATCAGCCGCAAACCTGGCACTGGAAGCACTGGCCCACGGGGTATCAATCGCCATCACAACTGGCGGTGCGCGCCTTTGCCCGCGACCATCCGGATGCCGTCAACTTTCACCTGTTTCTACAATGGGCCGCAGCCCGCCAACTGGACAACGCGCAGCGCAGCGCCGAAGACGCCGGCATGGCCATCGGCCTGATCGCCGATCTGGCCATCGGCACCGACAGCGCGGGCAGCCACGTTTGGAGCCGGCAGCAGGAAGTGCTGATGGGCGTGACGGTAGGCGCACCGCCCGATGTGTTCAACACGCAGGGGCAGAACTGGGGCCTCACCACCTTCAGCCCGCGCGCCATGCGCTTGCACGGCTTTGCAGCCTTCATCGAAATGCTGCGCGCGATCATGGCCACACCTGGTGGCGTGCGCATCGACCACGTGCTGGGGCTGATGCGGCTGTGGGTGATTCCTGAAGGCGCGCGCGCCCTGGACGGTGTGTACCTGCGCTACCCGCTGCAGGACCTGCTGCGGCTGATTGCGCTGGAGTCGTGGCGCAACCGTTGCGTGGTTATCGGCGAAGACCTGGGCACCGTGCAGGGCGGACTGCGCGAACACCTCGCGGGCAACGGGCTGCTGGGCATGCGCATCCTCTGGTTCGAGCGTGATGAGCGTCTGCCCGGCCAGCCGTTCCGCCAGCCGCAAACCTGGGCGCGCACCTCCGTCGCCATGACCAGCACGCACGATCTGCCCACGCTGGCAAGCTGGTGGACCGGCAACGATCTGCGCTGGCATGGCAAGCTCGGTCTGCTGCCGGCCAGCATGAACGAAGCGCAGGCCCACACGCAGCGCATGGCGGATCGGCGTGCGCTGGTGGAAGCCTTCGAGCACCATAACAAGGCGGTCGAGCAATCCGGGGCGGCACCCTTGCGCATCACCACATTGCAGGCAGCGCTGGAGCAAGCCGGCGTGGCAATCTCCACAGAAACGACTGCCCTCCTCGCCGCCACCGCCGACGACTTCGCCACCGCCGCTGTCGCCTATACCGCCGCCGCAGCCGTGCCGCTCGCCATCGTGCCGATGGAAGACCTGCTCGGCCTGCAAGAGCAGCCGAACCTGCCCAGCACCATCCACACACACCCCAATTGGCGCCGGCGCCTTCCTGGCCCCGCCGATACTGTGCTGAACGACCCAACCACGCAGGCCCGCCTGAAGGTGTTAGCGGACGCGCGTGCCGCCGCCGCGTAGCCCTATCCGCGCGGGTTAACACCGACTGCGCCCTCAGATTGCCGACCCTACAATTCATCTATTCATATAGATGACTAGAGCAATACGTGTTCAAGGTGTCGCTCACGTCACCCGGAGGAGACGGCATGTTCGGCTGGTTCAAGGAGATTTCAAAAGGGGAGAAGCGCACCTTCTGGGCGTGCTTTGGCGGTTGGGCACTCGATGCGCTCGACGTGCAGATGTTCAGCCTCGTCATTCCCACCATCATTGCCGCATGGCACATCGGCAAGACCGAGGCCGGGCTGGTATCGGGCGTCACGCTGGTGGCGTCTGCCCTGGGCGGCTGGATTGCCGGCGCGCTGACCGACCGCTTCGGCCGCGTGCGCACGCTGCAGTTCACGGTGCTGTGGTTCTCGCTGGCGACGTTCGCCTCGGCCTTTGCGCAGAACTTCGAGCAGTTCCTGGTGCTCAAGGCCATCCAGGGCTTCGGCTTTGGCGGCGAATGGGCAGCGGGCGCCGTGCTGATGGCCGAGAGCATCCGCGCCAGCCACCGCGGCAAGGCGATGGGCACCGTGCAAAGCGCGTGGGCCGTAGGCTGGGGCGGTGCCGTGCTGCTGTACGCGCTCACGTATTCCCTCGTCGAACCGGACATCGCCTGGCGCGTGATGTTTGCCGCAGGCCTGTTGCCGGCGCTGCTCATCATCTACATCCGCCGGGGCGTGCAGGAGCCCGTGCCCGCGGTCAAAACGCAAGCGACCGCCGATGCCATGCCGGTTTCGCGCTTTCCGCTGCTCGACATCTTCCGCCCGCAGGTGCTGCGCATGACGCTGATCGGCGGGCTGCTCGGCGTCGGCGCGCACGGCGGCTACTACGCCCTGATGACGTGGCTGCCGACGTACCTCAAGACGGAGCGCCACCTGTCGGTGCTCGGCACGGGCGGCTATCTGGCGGTGATCATCTTCGCGTTCTGGTGCGGCTGCGTGGCGAGCGCCTGGCTTCTGGACATGATCGGCCGGCGCGGCAACATCCTGCTCTTCTCGTGCTGCTGCGTGGTCACTGTGCTGGTGTATCTGCTGGTGCCGCTGTCCGACGGCGCGATGTTGGTGTTGGGCTTTCCGCTCGGCTTCTTTGCCGCCGGCATTCCGGCCAGCATGGGCGCACTGTTCAACGAGCTGTATCCGCACGGCGTGCGCGGCACGGGCGTGGGCTTTTGCTACAACTTCGGCCGCGTGGTGTCCGCCGCGTTTCCGGTGCTGGTGGGCAAGATGAGCGCGTCGATGTCGCTGGGTACCGCCATCGGCATCGATGCGGCCATCGCGTATTCGATCGTCGCGTTGGCAGTGCTGATGCTGCCCGAAACGCGCGGCCGCGATCTGGCCGCCGTCACCGCCTGACCTGCCTCGTCATGATCCGCACAACATCACACCAGGAGACCCCATGCCGACGCGTCGCGCCTTCAACGCCGGGCTGCTTGCCATGCTAGGTTCCACAGCCCTTGCCGGATGCGCCAGCAACAGCATGCGCGAAGTTTCTACAATGCGCACGACGCGCATCACCGCCATCGATACGCATGCGCACGTGTTCGAGCGCGGCCTGCCGCTGGCCAATGCGCGCCGTTATGCGCCCGGTTACGACGCACCGCTGTCGGCCTACCTGGCGCAGCTCGACGCGCATGACGTGTCGCACGGCGCGCTGATCCAGCCGAGCTTCCTGGGCATGGACAACAGCTACATGCTCGCGGCCATCAAGCAGGCACCGCAGCGCCTGCGCGGCGTGGCTGTAATCGATCCGGCCGCGCCGGAGACCTTCCTCGCGCAGTTGAACGCCGAAGGCATAGTCGGCATCCGCCTGAACCTGATCGGCGCGCCCGACCCGCAATTGAGGTCGGCCGCGTGGCAGGCCGCGCTGGCGCACCTGCATGCGCTGGACTGGCACGTGGAGCTACACGTGGAAGCCCGCCGCCTGCCCACCCTGCTGCCGCCGCTGCTGGAGGCACAAGTGAACGTGGTGGTCGATCACTTCGGCCGCCCCGACCCCAGGCTCGGCGTGGACGACCCCGGCTTTGCCGCGTTGCTGGCCGCCGGCCGCTCGCGCCGTGTGTGGGTAAAGATCTCGGGTGCCTACCGCAACGGAGACGCTGGACGCGGCGAGGCCATCGCCGTTGCCGCCGTGCCGCGCCTGAAAGATTCACTCGGTCTGGACCGCCTGGTCTGGGGCAGCGACTGGCCGCACACGCAATACGAATCGCAGGTCAGCTACGACAAGGCGCGCGCCTTTGTCGACGTGCTGCTGCCCAACGCCGCCGACCGCCAGAAGGTGCTGGTCGATACGCCCGCGCAACTGTTCCGTTTCGTTTGAGGAGAAGGCGTTCGCGCCCCAACCGCTGACGCGCGATACCCCACTTCGTCAATTGCGAATTTCGCTGCACGGGCCGCGCTCCTACACTGACCGCTCCTCGCCCTCCCCACAAGAAAGGAGCAGTCATGCAGCAGCACCGACTCGTCGACCAGCAATTCGGCCACGTGGCCCAGGCCTACCTGACCAGCGCCGTACACGCTCAGGGCGCCGACCTCGATGCGCTGGCCGCGCTGGCGCAATCAGTGCCGCATGCCAAGGTGCTCGACCTCGGCTGCGGCGGCGGACACGTGAGCTTTGCCATGGCTCCGCATGTGGCGGCCATGGTGGCGTATGACCTGTCCGAAGACATGCTGGGCGTGGTGGCCGCCGAAGCCGCGCGTCGCGGTCTCGCGCAATTGCACACGCAAGCGGGCCGCGCCGAAACCCTGCCCTTCGACGATGCCGCGTTCGACATCGTCGCCACGCGCTTCTCCGCTCACCACTGGCTCGATGTGCGCGCCGGCCTGGCCGAGGCGCGCCGCGTACTCAAACCCGGCGGCAAGCTCGTCATCGTGGACATCGTTGCGCCAGAGGCGCCGCTGCTCGATACGCTGCTGCAGACCGCCGAGGTGCTGCGCGATGCGTCGCACGTGCGCGACTATCGGGTCTCGGAATGGCAGGCCATGCTGGCCGAAGCAGGCTTCCAGCCAGGGACACCGCGCACCTGGAAACTGACGATGGCCTTCGATAGCTGGATTGCCCGCATCCGCACACCGCAAGTCCGCGCCGATGCCATCCGCGACCTGTTCGACCGCGCCGCCGATGAAGCGCGCGCGTACTTTGCGGTGGCACCTGACTATTCGTTTGCCATTGACGCGATGATGGTCGAGGCCGCGTAGGGATTTCTGCCACACCCGTTGGGAGGGAACCTTTGCACGGTGGCCTTTTTAGGGCTTCGTTTAAGCCAGAATGAAAAATATGTGAGATCGGAACGCACGCTCGGAGGCGCTGAAAACCGGTACCCTTGAGCGTCGCCGACAGTCTTTGTCGGCATTGGTGCCCCGGCCGCAGCGCCGGCTTCCGGTTTCTATGTACGCCCTCTTCCCCGCCTTCGTCTCGTCGCTGTTCCTGTTCTACGGCGTCTACGTGCTGACTACGCGCGGGCGCACGCGTGCGAGCCTGGCGTTCTTCGGCATGGCGGTGCTCACCTGTCTCTGGCAAGGCATCTGGGCGTTCCTCTTCCAGACCAAGGACGCCGGCACGGCACAGGTGCTCACCAAGCTCGGCTGGATTGCCATCATGGTGATGCCAACCATGCTCTACCACTTTGCCGTGGAAGTGGCGGAAAGTCCGAACGAGCGGCGCAAGCTCATCGCCGCCTACGGTCTCGACGCAGTGCTGATCGTGCTGCTGCTGACAACCAATCTGGTGATCGACGGCGTGCAGCGCCTCCACTTCGGCTTCTATCCGAAGGCAGGCCCGCTGGAGGCCGTACATATTGCGCAGACCGCCGTACTGGTTACGCGCGGCATGTGGCTGCTTTACGTGGGTCAGCAGCACGCGACCGCCGAGAAACGCAAGCGGTTGCTGACATGCCTCTTTGGAGTGGGACTGATTTCGCTGTCCGCTGTGGACTACGCGGTCAACTACGGCGTCGCGTTCTATCCGCCGGGCGTACTGCCGCTGGCTGTGGCACTGGGCATCATCGCGGTGGGCGTCGTCAAGTTCGACCTGATGCGTCCTTACGCGCTGGCGGCCACGGTCGCGCACGAGGTGCGCACACCGCTGACCACCATACGGCTGCAAGCGGCCGAGATAGCCCGCGCCTGGCCCGACCTGTACCGTGGTTATCAACTCGCCATCGACAATGGCCTGTGCCAACCGCCACAGCATCCCGCCATGCTGGAGCGCGTCTCCAAGCTGGCAGGGGCCATCACATCGGAAGTCGCCTCAGCGCATAGCGTGATCGAGATGGCTCTGGCCTCCGTCACGCTTGAACGCCTGGACCGGCGCACCTTTGCGGCGCACTCCCTGCGTGAATGTGTGGAATTGGCGGTCGCGCAGTATCCGTTCCGGGCCGGCGAGCGTGAACGCGTGCACGTCGAGGAGTTCAGCCCCGACTGGCACTTTCTAGGCTCTGACACGCTGCTGGTGTACGTACTGTTCAACCTGCTCAAAAACGCTCTGCACGCTATCCAGATCGCTCGCAAGGGACAAATTGATATCTCTGCCCGCAAGGACGGCGACGGCTACGTGCTGGTGGTTCGCGACAGCGCAACGGGCATCCCGCCCAGCGTACAGCGCCGCATCTTCGATCCGTTCTTCTCCACCAAGCACGTCGGCAAGGGCTCTGGCGTAGGCCTGACGTTCTGCCGGCGCGTGATGCAGGCCTTCGGTGGTCGCATCCACTGCGAATCCGTGGTTGGGGAATACACGCTGTTCTCCATGCGGTTTCCCCAACCTCCTGCTATCTAACCTTCAAGTCTTCAACTCCGTTACGCGAGTTGCGGCAGCATGTCCAACTCATACGCTTTCACACGCAGGCGCACGTGTTCCGGCAACCGTTGGATGGCACGCTCGGCGTTGGCGCACACCACCTGCTGATACCCCAGCGAAACCAATCGTCCGCCCGAGACAAACCGGAACACCATATAGAACGAGCATGGCTGGACCCGGAACGTGTTCAGGTGGCACTCCACATGCTGGAACGGAAACGTCTCCTCGACAAACTCCTGGTGCGCCAGCTTGGTCACGAAGATCACGCGCCCGCTCATGAGCAGGTCCGCATCGATGCATTCGTGAAACCAGCGCTCGCGCACCACGCCTTGCCACTCGAAATATCGGGCGAAGTACGTGTTGGCGTAGGCGTTGGAATCCTTCAAGTAGACGTCGAAGGCGTGCTGAAAGGTCTGCTGCGCAGAAATAGATTCAGACAGGTCGGAACTGCGCAAATAGTGGTCGATGACTGTAGCAATGGATTGGCCAGTCGGCATCTCATACTCCATGAATGGAATGGCTGCTGGCGGCAGCCGCGCATGTGCGGCGTATCTCGCACACGCGCCCATTCTTCCGACGCCAATCTCATTTCGTAACAAGCAAGAGCCATCGCCCTTCGGACTTCCGGCGTATTCCCCGCCTGACATGGCGCGCAATCCGATGTGGTTGCGCCCTTGAACTCAAGAAAACGCCGGTGCTTCCAACGTCATCAAGTCCGCTCCGATTCACAGTGGTCCCCGCACATCCCAAAATCTTCGGAAAACCCGCCGCCGTCGCCTTGCCCCAACTCCACCTCCGGCAACAGATGCCGCGGTAGCGCTGCCATGTCGGGCTTGGGCAACGGTTTGCTGTACAGGAAGCCCTGCGCGACCTGGCAGCCGTTCGCCTCCAGGAACACGGCCTGAGCTGTCGTCTCCACGCCTTCAGCAACGACCTGCAGGCCAAGACAGTGCGCAATCGACAGGATGGCCTTGACCAGTTCGGCATGCCGCTGGTCCGTCATCATCTTGTGGATGAATGAGCGGTCGATCTTCAGCGTGTCGATCGGGAATCGCGTCAGATAACTGAGCGCGGAGTATCCAGTGCCGAAATCGTCAATGGCGATGGAAAGCCCCATGGCCTTGAGCGCGAACAGCACGTCCAGGATCGCTTCGTCCTCCTCCAGCAGCACGCTCTCCGTGATCTCCAGCTCCAGCTCCAGCCACTCGGGGCGGCAGCCGGTCTGGGCGAGGATCTCGCCAACCGCTGACGCCAAATCACCGGACTGGAACTGCCTGGCCGACAGGTTGACCGCCACCTTGTGGGGCATCCCGCCGGGCTTCTCGCCGGTATTCCATTCAGCAGCCGTTCGGCTCGCCTCCCGCAGAACCAACCTGCCCAGATCGGCGATGAGTCCGCTTTCTTCGGCCACCGGAATGAACTGATTGGGCGGAATGAACCCGATGCCAGGCCGCGCCCACCTGAGCAGTGCCTCCGAGCCCACCACTTCATGGCTGGCGCACGACACCTTGGGCTGATAGTGCAGGGCCAGCTCACCACGCGCGATGGCGTGACGCAGTTGTGATTCGAGCAACAGATGCGCGGTGGCGTCCGTTGTCAGCGCCTTCGAGTAGAAACGGAAGCCGCGCCGGCCGGAGCGCTTGGCCAGGTACATGGCCGAATCCGCATACTTCATCAGATCGCCGGCATCGGTACTGTCGTTCGGGCACAGTGCAATGCCGATGCTGCACGAGACGAACACGTCCTTGCCATCCAGCACGAAGCGCTCGTCAAACCGGTCGATGATGGCCGCAGCGACCGACTCCATGGCGCTGCGGGTACCGACGTCAGGCAGCAGGATGGCAAACTCGTCGCCCCCGAAACGGGCCACCGTATCGGTCGGGCGCACACAGCCGCGCAAGCGTTCGGCCGTTTCGCGCAGCAGGTCGTCGCCCACTGCGTGCCCCAGGGTGTCGTTGACGCCCTTGAAGCGGTCCATGTCGATCATCATCACGCCCACCAGCCCAGGCTGCGCGGCCACCGCACTGCCGACACCGCTGCTGATCGCCAGTCGAAGCTGCTCGTTGAACAGCGTACGGTTCGGCAACCCGGTGAGCGGATCGTAGAAGGCCATCCGATGAATAGCCTTGCGCGAGGCATGCAGCTCCGTAATGTCGCGCCCGACGGCAAGGACGCTGCCCACCGTCCCGTCCGGGCCGGGCTCAGGCGTCAACTTGATCATGCGGCACATCTCCCTGCCGTCTTTCCCGATCCATACCAGTTGGAATTCGCGCTCCGCGCCGCTGGCGAGGACTTCGCGCAGCTCCCGTTCATAGATCACGGTGTTCGGCCCGCCCGGGCACTCGGTGGGCGTCTTGCCGATCAGCGCCGCCTCCCCGCCCTCGACCCGCCTGGCGAACGTCGGGTTGACGTACAGGCGCCGCAAGTCGCTGCCGTAGCGGGCGATGGTGTCGGGGGAGTGCTCGACCAGCGTGCGGAATTCCTGTTCCCGGCGGGCCATCCTGTCTTCGATACGCCTGCGCTCGGTGATATCCCGCGCGACGCCGAGCACGCCCGTCACGTTGCCCGCCGCATCGAGCACGGGCACCTTGCGCGTCTCAAACAACGCGCGCTCGCCAGTATCTGCATAAGTAAGCCACTGCTCGTAGACGCTGGTGGCGCCTGCGTGCATCGCGGCCTTGTCTCGGGCGCGAAAGCTATCGGCCAATTCGGCGTCGAACAATTCGTCGTCGGTCTTGCCGATGACGTCGGCCTCCGGCTTGCCGATCAGCCGCTCGCATGCGTGGTTGCTGGCCAGGTAAGCGTGATTGGTGTCCTTGAGCCATACGACGTCCGGAATGGTCTGCAGCACACTCTTCAGGCGCGCGTGCGACGCATCCAGCGCCTGTTCCGCGCGCTTGCGCTCGGTGATGTCCAGGATCGCGCCGATCAGGCCAGCCGCCCGGCCCTCGGCGTCATGGAACGCCGCCTTGCTCAACTCCACCTCGCGCTGCTCTTGGCGCGCGTTCCTCACTTTCGATTCGTAGCGCTGGATGCCGCCGGCCTTGAACAGGGCTTCGTCCATGTCGAAACAGATCTTGGCCAGTTCGTAGTCGCCGATCTCGAACACCGTCTTGCCGACCAACTGCGCCTTCCGAGCCCCGAAAAACGTTTCGAACGCCTTGTTCAGATGGAGATACCTGCCTTCCCGATTCTTGGAAAACACGGGCACCGGAATCGTATCGAACAGTGATTCGAGAAAGGCAACGCGCTCCTGGAGCCGGACTTCGGCTTGCTTGCGGGCGGTGATTTCGAAACAGACCACAACGACGCCCGCCCTGCCGTCCGAGGCCAGCTCGGGCCAGAGCCGGGCGGCGTAATGCTTGCGAGGTGCACCCTCTGCGCCCAGTACCGGCTCGCACGCGAGTTCGATCTCCTGCGCCACGCCCGTCGCGGCCACCGTGCGGATCGCCTCCAGGTAGCGCGGCAAGCTCTGTGAGGACAACCACTGCGCATCGCTGCACGGGCCCGCTGGATTAGCGGCCATGGTGCACATCGTGGCAGCGGCGGCGTTCATGCCAAGCCGCTGGCCGGCCGCGTCGTAGCGCAGGATGGGCACCGGCAGATCATTCGCCGCCAGGGCGTGCTCACTCTTGCTGGCGATCGATAAGGACTCCGTGCCGCTACCTTGGGGACTCGTACGCATGCAGCCTTTCCGTTTGCGATTTCCAAATGGCGCCCGAATCGGCGCAGGCAGGCTCCAAAGATTGGACGCCCCTGCCCCAAGTCTGGGCAGACATGGTTCCCCTTTTTTCGCTCCTACCGATATACGACGACATCGGCTTCACCTGAAGCTCGCCAGTGTTCCTCCTCACACACGTGGGATTCAAAATGCAGCGCAGGCAACGAGCTGCGTTCGCCCGGCTCAGCGTCTCACTCCCCACCCGACACGCTGCGCAATCCAGGACTGCCGTGGTGAAACCGGAACGTATTGCGCCCATTGCGCTTGGCCTCGTAAAGCGCCACATCCGCCCGATCGAACAACGCGTCCAGTCGTTCATCATCGGGCGTGAAGGCAACGGCACCGGCCGAGAGCGTGACATACGGCGCCACGGCAGATGATGCATGCGGACGCGCCTGCTCCGCCACGGTGGCCACAACACGCGCCACGGCTTGGCGTGCGTCGTCCGGCCCCAGGTCGAACAGCATGGCGATGAATTCTTCGCCGCCCACGCGGGCAATGAAATCGTCGGGGTGGCGGCATGCGGTGCCAAGCGTGTCGGCCACCATGCGCAGGCAATCGTCGCCCTGCAGGTGACCGTACGTGTCGTTGTACTGCTTGAAGCAGTCGATATCGAACAACGCCAGCGTGACGGGGCGGCTGTCGCGGCGCGCGTGGTCGAGCAGGCGCGGGGCCTGCGTCTCGAAGAAGCGGCGGTTGAACAGGTGCGTGAGCGGGTCGCGGTTGACGTCGTTCTCAAGCAGGCTCAGCTTGGCTTGCGTGCGTTGCAGCTCGCCGCGCAGAGCATCCTGGGCGCTGGCCATGCCGGCGCGCTGCAACTGTTCGACTGTCACGTCGCGCAGCAGCAGGAATACGCCAACGTGACGGCCACGCGCGTCGGTCAGACCCTCCAGCGTGATCTCCAGCGTGCGGCCGGTTTCGGCCAACCAGACCTGGTGCCGGTTGGGCAGGCGCGTACGCTCGAACTCGCGCAGGATGCCCGGCACGCCCAGCACCGCAGGCGGCGGCATATGCAGCCGCGCGGCGGGCACCAGATGGCGCGCGGCGGCATTGAGGCTGGCGATGGCGCCATCGCGCGCCAGCACGATGCAACCGTCGCGCATGGCCTCGATGATCTTGCCGCGTGCATAGACAGCGGTGTCACGCAGGCGCGGGCGCAGTACGACCCAGCCGAGCAGCGCGGTGCTGACAGCGAAGGTCGCGGGCGTCAGGTCGCCGCCCAGGGCGGTCGTCCAACGCTGCAGATAGGCCAGATGCGCCACCAGCGGCAGCAGTTGCCCGATGACAAGAACCAGCCGCACCTGCGTGCGCGACGACGCGTATAGCGCGCTGGCCGCCTCGCTAACAGGCAATGTCAGCAGCACGAGGCTCATGGCCAGCAGCACGTAGTTGTAGGCGGTGGCCACCCAGAACATCGGCCCATGATCGAACACCGCGCGCTGCACGCCGTCGATGAGGACAAAACGCGCATCCAGCCAAACGAGGCGATGCAGCTCGTTGGTGGCAACCAGCCCGAGAAACCCGGCGGCCACGAGCAGGGCCAGCACCCAGCCCACGCGCACGGACGGCAATCCGTTGAGTTCCGGCCGCGTAAGCCCCGCCACCATGCGCAGCCAGGCAGCCGGCACGATCACGATCCCGACGTACGCGACCTTCGCCCAGCCCACTCGCACGGGCATGTCGAAGGTAACGACCTCCATGAGACGCGCACCGCTCCACAGCGCGGTGCCCAGCGCCAGGAGCATGAAAGTGGAGACTTCCGGATCGTCACGGCGCGGCCATGACTGGCCGATCAGTGCAATGGAAACGAGGGCGGCGCAGGCCAGCGCGGCGATCAGCATGATCCGCACTCCACGCGAGCGCGGCGATGCCGGCGGCTGGTGTCGTCAGCCGGTTGATCCACGTTGCACTCCCCGTCTGTGTGTCGTTTTTGCCAGTGTATCGGGTACGTTTTTCCGTGGGCAAAACGCTTGGTGCGTACCCGATCACCTGTCAGACCGTATCGGCGTCAAATGTAAAAACTGAAGCCCCATGCGGGCTGGATGCTTCCGGCAATGATGCGCAGCGGTGCAGCACGCATATCGATCTGCCAACGAATTCGTTTGCGCGGCGCAGCATCCACCCTACGCTTGGACCCCTCAAAATCTTCAGGGGGTTGTCATGCAGGCAGGATTCTCGGGATTCTTCTCGTTGCGGGGTCTGGCCCGCGCATCGCGCCAGGCGGTGGGCGTGGTCATCGGAGCGGCGCTGGCGGTTGCGGTACTGCACGCACCGGCTGCCCGGGCCGACCGGCTGGACGACATCCGCAAAGCCGGCGTGTTGCGCGTGGGCGTGTTCGACGCCAACCCGCCGTTCGGCTATGCCGACGCCAAGACCGGCCAGCCGGTGGGCCTGGACGTCGATTACGCGCGGGAGATCGCCAAGAAGCTGGGCGTAAAGCTGGAACTGCGCGCCACCAACCCGGCCAACCGCGTGCCGCTGCTCACCTCGGGCAAGGTCGACATCATTGCCGCCAACTTCACCATCACCGACGAGCGCAAGAAGCAGATCGACTTCAGCACGCCGTACTTCGCCAGCGGCCTGCAGTTCATCGCCAAGAAGGGCTTCCTCAAGCAGCCGGACGACCTGAAGAAAGACGGCATCCGCCTGGGCGTGGACAAGGGCACCACGCAGGAAACCACCCTGCGCGAGGGCTACCCCACCGCCCGCGTGATTGCGTATGACGATTCCCCGCTGGCGCTCACCGCACTGCGCAGCGGCGCCATCCAGGCTTTCGCGCAGGACGGCGCCAAGCTCGGCGCGCTACTGGCCACGCTGCCGAACCGCAACGAACTGGAGATCTCGCCGTTCGTGCTCACGCGCGAGACCATGGGGATCGGCGTGCCCAAGGGCGAGACGCAACTGACGGCCACCGTCGATCAGATTCTGCAGGGCCTGGAGAAAGACGGCACGGCCGCCCGCATCTACGACCGCTGGTTCGGCCCGAAGAGCGCCGCCCCGCTGCCGCGCGACTTCATCATCGGCAGTACCAAGTGAGTCTGAGCCTGCCGAACTTCCTCCAGCCCCTGCCGCCACGTTACCTCGGCTGGATGCTGGAGGGCTTCGGGATGACGCTGCTGGTGTCGGCAGCGGCCATTGCCGGCGGGCTCGCCATTGGGCTGCTGCTGACCGCGCTGCGTGCCAGCGGCCAACCCTGGCTGCATCTGCCGGCACGCGGTCTGGTCGCCTTCCTGCGCAAGACGCCGCTGCTGGTGCAACTCTTCTTCTGGTACTTCGGCGCGGCGCAGCTCCTGGGCGAGGATGTGGTCGGCAGCATCACGGGATGGAGCGGTGTCGCGCTGGGTGGCTGGCGGGTGCCCGCGCCGTCGTTCGAATTCCTGGCGGCTGCCTTCGGTATTGCACTGTATGCGGGCGCCTTCATCTCGGAGGAACTGCGCGCCGGTATCCGGGCCGTTCCGCGCGGGCAGCGCGAGGCGGCCCTGTCACTCGGCTTCACGCCGCATGCGGCCTTCCTGCGCGTGGTGCTGCCGCAGGCGCTGCGCGTGTCGGCGCTGCCGCTCCTGGGGCAATGCGCCAACACCATCAAGAACACCTCGCTGGCCATGGGCATCGGGCTGGCGGAGCTGTCCTACAGCGCGCGCCAAGTGGAGACCGACACGCTGCTCGCCTTCCAGGCCTTTGCCGTGGCAACGGTGCTCTACGCAGCCGTAATCCTGCTGCTGCAATGGGCTGCGCCGATGGTGTTGCGGCAACTCGGGTGGGTGGCCACATCGCAGGTTGCCACGGCTGGAACGCTGGCATGACGGCCGAAGCCCTGCTTCTGCATCTGCGCTACCTGCTGGTCGGGCCGTATCCGAACGGGCCACTGTCGGGTGCGGCGCTCACACTGTGGATGGCGCTGCTGGCATGTGCGGCCGCGACGGCAGCGGGCGTCGGTTGCGCGCTGGTGCTGGATCGGCTCGACGCTGCGCCACAACTGCACTGGCTGGCGCGCGCACTGCGCGGCGTACTCGCCACGTTGCGTGCCATTCCCGTGCTGATGCTGATGTTCTGGGCGTACTTCCTGATCCCGATGGCGCTGGGTGTGGCGGTGCCGGAAACCGCCACGGTTGTCACAGCGCTGGCCGCCGTGGGCGCCTCTTATATCGCGCAGAGTATGGAGGCCGGCTTGCGCGCGGTTGGCGTAGGTCAGCGCAACGCGGCACTGGCGCTCGGTATGCAGCCTGCTCAGGCCCTGCTGACCATCGTGCTGCCGCAAGCGTGGCGCATCATGCTGCCATCGCTGGCCAACCAGTGGGTATCAACGGTCAAGGACACCTCGCTGGCCTATATCGTGGGCGTGGTGGAACTGTCCACCGCCGCCAGCCAGGTCAACAGCCGCACGGTGGCGTATCCGGCCGAAGTGTTCGGCGCCGTGGCGGCGCTGTATTTCCTGCTGTGCAGCGGTATCGAAGCGCTGCCCAAATGGCTGCGCGCATCTGCGGCACAGCCGGTCCAAATGTCGACCTGGAAGCGCTTCGTGCGCTGGCGTGCACGCCCCATTTCGGATGCGGTGACGTAAGCCACACCGCTATCTTGCGTTCACAAAACGCCGGTATCATCAAATACATGACCGATACCCGCGCCACCGCCCATCTCTATCCCGCGCACGACCTGGCAATCTGCACCGACGCCAACAGTGCCGTCGAGCGCATCACCGCCATCTACGAGCGCTCCGCGCAGACCATCCGCGAGCGCTTCCACGCCTTCGCGCGTGGCGAGGATTGCAGCGACGACGCTTCCGCCTGCTACCCGTATCTCGGCATCACCGTCGACCCGAAAACGCTCGTGAGCGACGCGCGGCCGGCGTGGGGCACGGTGGCATATCCCGGCGTGTACGGCACCACGCTCACGCGGCCGGATCTCTTCCGCGAGTACTACCGCGGGCAGATCGAGCGCCTGCTGCACTACCACAACAGCCCCGTGGTGGTCGGCGTGAGCAACCGGCCGATCCCGCTGCCCTTTGTGGTGGAGGCGTCCACGGTGGACATCACGCCCGAACAGGCGCGCGCACTCGGCGGCGCGTTCACGCTGCCCGACCTCGCGCAGATCGACGATTCCATCGCCAACGGCACCTACCACCTGGCGGACGACGAACCGCAACCGCTGTCGATGTTCACCGCCGAGCGGGTCGACCTGGCCCTGCAGCGGCTGTACCACTACACCGCCACCCACCCGAAACACTTCCAGCGCTTCGTGCTGTTCACCAACTATCAGCGCTATGTCGACGAGTTTGCCGCCCTCGGCCGCAAGCTCATGGAAGACGGTAACGACGAGGGCTACGTCCGCTTTATCGAGCCCGGCGACACCATGCACGAACTCGGCACGCCGGCGCCGGACGATTCGCACCGCATCAAGGGCCTGCCTCAGATGCCCGCCTATCACCTGGTGCGCGACGACCGCCTGGGCGTGACGCTGGTCAACATCGGCGTGGGCCCGTCCAACGCCAAGACCATCACCGACCACTTGGCCGTGCTGCGCCCGCACTGCTGGATGATGATCGGCCACTGCGGCGGCCTGCGTCGCTCGCAGCAGTTGGGCGACTACGTGCTCGCCCACGCCTATGTGCGCGACGACCACGTGCTCGACCAGGACCTGCCGCCCTGGGTGCCGGTGCCGCCGATTGCCGAAATCCAGGTGGCGCTGCAAGAGGCCGTGGCGCGCATCACGGGGCTCTCCGGCGCCGACATGAAATCGCGCATGCGTACCGGCACGGTGGTTTCCACCGACGACCGCAACTGGGAGCTGAAGTACCAGGCGCTGTACACGCGCTTCAACCAGTCGCGCGCCATTGCCATCGACATGGAAAGCGCGACGATCGCCGCCAACGGCTTCCGCCTACGCGTGCCCTATGGCACGCTGCTGTGCGTGTCGGACAAGCCGCTGCACGGCGAGTTGAAGTTGCGCGGCATGGCCAACCTGTTCTATCGCCAGCGTGTGAGCCAGCACTTGGCGATCGGCATGGAGACCGTGCGGCTGCTGCGAGAGAACGGTGTCGAAGCCTTGCATTCGCGCAAGCTGCGCAGCTTTGACGAGCCGGCGTTCCGTTGAACGTCGGCACCTCAGCACGTGATCACGTTAATGCGTTGACGTTGTCGGAGCATCCCCGGTTTCATCCCCTGCCGGGGCTGACTCACTTTCTTTGTCTTGCCAAAGAAAGTCAGCAAAGAAAGGCGCGCCCGATGCGGCGACCCCCTCCTTGAATTTCTGTCGCAAGGAGGGGAAGGGAAAAACTCGCTGCGCTCAGACAGTTTCCCTTCCTTTTTCCTCCTTGCGACAGAAATTCAAGGCGCCGCATAGGGCAGGAAAGTCAAAGGCCAAACCATCTGGACGCAGGCGTTGGCGTCAGGCGATTTCCGGTCGATCGTGAACGGGTTCTAAGCCGAACGAAACAACCCGTGCAAGCCGAGTGGCGCCACGCCGTTCAGGCTCGCCACGGCCACTGGCCCGGCTGACACATTGCGCGCGTCGAACGCCGTCAACTTCGTGCAGCCGGCATCCACATCGAACACCGTGCCGATCAGCCAGCCGTCGCCTTCGCGGGCGCTGGCCGAGGCCGGTACGAACACGTGTTCTTCCACCAGCGCGCGGTGCCCGAACCGGTATTGCTGCACCTGACCCGAGTCCGTATCGAAACGCATGATCGTGTCAAAACCAGCCAGCGCGTGCGCACCGCCTGCCGGCGCAGTATGGGCGACGGTGAACAGCGTGCGATGGCGCAGCGCAGTGCGGCGTGTGTCGATCTTCGGAAACTCCGCCACATGTTCCGTGGTGACCTGCTCGGCGCGGCCCGTGCGCAGGTTCAGATGCAGTTGCGTGAGTCGCGCACCGGGCGCCGGTCGAATTTGCCCGCGCATCAGTTCGCGCAGCGTGGTGGTGACGATGGTGGCGTCGTCGGAACGCACGTAGTCGAGGTGGATTTCCTGCCCATCCGGTGACGACCACGCATTGCCAAGGTGGAACACGAAACCGACCGGCAACTGCAGCCAGCGCATGCGGGTGGCGTCGTCCTTGTCGAGTACCAGCACGCGCATGCCCAGTTCGGGCCGCCACACATGCGCATCAAGGTACGACATGCCGGCGCGGGAGCGCTCTGCGTCGTAGATGAACGACGGCAGCAGGAACACCAGATGCCGCTGCGTCACGGCAAAGTCGTGCACCATCGCAATGTCCGGCACCTGCACCGATTGCACACGCTTGAGCGCGCCGCCAGCACCCACGCAGTAAATGGTCAGCAAACCCGCCGCGCTGCTCACGCCAAAATTCCACAGCGTGCCGTCGGCTTCCACCTTGGGATGGGCGGAGAACGGCATGCCCTTGTAATCATCACGCCAGGTCTGCACGCCCAGCGTACGCAGCGAATCAGGATCGACGCGCGTGGCCGACCCGCCTTCCCATAGCGCCAGCATCTCGTCGCCATGCATCACGAGGCTGGTGTTGGCAACGTTGATGCTGTCGGGCGAGCTGACCGGTTCCATGTCCGGGTTGGCGGTGCCGAAGGCGGCGCGCAACGGCTTGCCGGCGACGGTGTCGGCGATGAACTTGTCGGTACGCACGAATACGCCACGATGCATGGCACCGTGGCCACTGATGTCGTAGCGCTGGATCATGCCGTCGCCATCGAACAGGTGGTGGTAACGCACGCCGCCGATCTCGTGGCGCGCCGGGCCGTTGCGGTAGAACGTACCGCGCAGTGCGGGCGGGAAGGTGCCTTCCACCTTGAGCGCGCTGGTCGGCATGTCGCCACTGATGCCCTGATAGCCCGCCAGCCACGGGTGCTGCGCGCGTGCCGCGGCAAACCCGGCAGCCCACGGGTCTTGGGCGACCTCCGCCGCCATCACATCACGCAGCGTCAGGCCAAACGGTGCGGCGCCCAGTGCCGCGAGGAAAGATCGGCGTTGCATGGCAGGCCCCGGTATCAATGCAGGTGGATGGTCACGCGCTGGTCGCCTTGCACGTCGATGGCCGCATCGTCGAACGACGGTGGGCCAAATCGGCCTCGCGCATCGCGGCTGAAGCCGTAGGGCTCGATGGGAATGCCGGCTGGGTTGGTGCCGAGCTTGCCGTCGCTGTTGGCATCGTGGAAGACCGACAGCGCATAGCGTCCCGGCGGCAAGTCCGGGTAGACGAAGGTGACGCTGGTGCCCGACACGCTGTCGAGCGCGGCAATGTCGGCGCGGATGGCCGTATCTGGCTTGAGCCAGCCGGCGACGTCACGGAACATGGCGGCGCGCATTGCGCCCTGGCGGCCCTGCCCACCTTCAATGACAACGGTGAGCGTGGCGGCGGATGCGCCGGCTGCAGCCAGCATTAATGCCAGCGCGGCGCCCATGCGGAACATCAGCGGCATCGGGAACACTGCAGTCATGGAGGTCTCCTGGGTGGCCGGACAATGGCCGGCGGTCAGGAGGCAGTCTAGGCAGGCAAGTCGGGGCTGTCGCCCAGGGTGCGACGAAGTGCAGACTGCGGGGTGTGGATGGTCATTGGCACGCGGCGAACGGATCACGCCAAGGAATCACGCCAACTGCGGTCCAGCGGCCCAAAAGTGCGTGCAAAAACGCCCGTTGCGTGACGGGCGTTTCTCTTACGACAGGCTGGAGAGGCGGTGCTCGGCCAGCAAAACGCTGGCGCTCAAGGCAAGCTGGGCAGAGATGAAGCCCTCGGGCATCTCGACATCTTCCCAGTCACACACGACGCTGCCGGCCCGGCACACCTGAAAACGTGCCGTCCAACGGCGGTCGTCACGCTGCAGTGGATCGATCAGAATGACGTGCGCGCCGTGTGTCACTTCCTGAATCGGCATGGTGTTTCCCCCGTTCATGGTTGTTGGAGGTCCACCTTAGCAAAGGCACTTGGCACAAATCTGTCCGCCATGCACCTACAAGTGGGGGAAGGCAAACGTTGAAGACATCCCCCCACGCCTCAGCCGACCAGCGGATCGGGCCGCGCAGACGATCGCGTGCCCGGCAACGGGTGGTTGCCCGGGCCGTAATACGTGAACACGGCCGAGAACTTGACCGCGCCGGTCTGGTTGGCACGCGCCGCATGGAAGGTGTTGCAGTGAAAGAGCAACACGTCGCCGGGCATCAGCGGCACGGGGCGCGCGGTATCGATCAGTTCGAGGTTCTCGGGCAGGTCCTGCCGCAGGAAAAGCTTCGCGTCAAAACGCTGGGCGGGCAGGTTAAGCTTGTGGCTGCCGGGGATGACCCACAGGCAGCCGTTGTCGACGGTCTCTTCCACCAGCGCCAGCCACGACGACACCAGCTCGTTGCGCGCGAACGACCAGTAGCGGCTGTCGCGGTGCCAGTGCGTGGCCGTGCCGAAGGCCGGATGCTTGGTCATGACGCAGTTGTGGTGCGCGAGCGATAGGTGCACCGGCCCGCCTAGCAGTTGCGCGATCGGCCCGGCAACGCGCGCAGTGCGCGCCCATTCCGTATAGGGCGTGCCGCGCGAATCGGCGTCGAGCAGCCGGCGCACGGTGTGGCCCCCCTCGGCCTCGCGCGAGGCGGGCGCGCCGGCATAGCCGACATCGGCTTCCAGCTCTACCGGCGGCACCGCACGCGCCAGGGCGTCCTGCGCGGCGGCCAGCAGGGTGGCGCACTCCTGCTGACTTGCGAGGCCACGCAGCACGAGGTAGCCGTATTCGTTGAAGAAGGCTTGTTGCTCGGCGGAAAGCGTTTGCGCGTGAGCAAGCGTGGAAGCAGGCGCGGTCATGTGGGAAGGGGCGTGCTGAGACGGCGAAAGACATTGAGTGTAGCGCGCCGCCGCGTGCTGTGCAGGCCCCAGATGGTGCGAACATGCGGTGATCCTGCGCAGGATCAAACGGCCTCCGCAGCCGGGGCGGTTACCCATCAACCGCCCAAACACGCCGGCAGGTGTGGCGCGTGGCCATCAAATGTCGCGCGATGTCGCACAACGCGGCGCGCACACGGCACAATGGCACGCTTGCCGCGTACCCATTTCTGCGTCCCCGCTTTTCCCATCCTTCCAGCTTTCATTCCTGCTTTAGCGTCCCATGAATACGCAATCCCACCAGCTCAGCATGACCGTGCTGATGACCCCTGACATGGCCAATTTTTCAGGGAATGTGCACGGCGGTCACATCCTCAAGCTGCTCGATCAGGTCGCCTATGCGTGCGCCAGCCGCTATGCCGGCCGCTACGTGGTCACGCTGTCGGTGGACCAGGTGGTGTTCCGCCAGCCGATCCACGTGGGCGAACTGGTGACCTTCCTCGCGTCGGTCAACTACACCGGCCGCACCTCAATGGAGATCGGCATCAAGGTGATCACGGAGAACATCCGCAACCAGGTCGTGCGCCACACCAATAGCTGCTACTTCACCATGGTGGCGGTGGATGACGACGGCAAGCCGGCTGACGTGCCGCCGCTGGTGCCCGCCAATGCGGAAGAGAAGGAACGCTTTGAAGCCGCCCAGCAACGCCGCGCGCTGCGGCAAGAAATGGAGGCACGGCATAAGGCGATCAAGGCGGCGCACGGTACGCCGAGTGCGGCCGGTTGAGTGGCAGATCGCTTTAGCCTTCCTGCGGTAGATCGTCCAGAAAAGCCAGCATCGCATCATTGAACAACGCGGGCCGCTGCAGCGGCGCGAAATGGCTCACACCTTGCAGCAGCACAAACCGCGCGCCGGGAATGGTCCGCGCCAGGTACTGCGCGTGCTCAGGCTTGATGAACTCGTCGTGTTCGCTCTGCACAATGGTGACGGGCACGCGGATCGCGGCCAGCTCCGTCGCCGTGGCGTTTGGCTGCGTCTGCATCATCTCGGTGACGGCGGCAACCACCGCCTGGAAGTCGGCCGGCGTAGCCGACAGCGCCGCGTAGTCCTTCTGGTGGCGCCCGAAGCAGCGGTCGACGACCGGGGTGCTCTGGAAAGGCCTGGCGCCGCTGGGGTCCATGTTGCAGCCGAAGAAGAACACACCAGCCACGCGCTCGGGCGCCTGCATGGCAAGCACGAGCGCAATGCAGGCGCCATCGCTCCAGCCGACAAAGGCGACACGGTCGATATCCAATGCGTCCATGATGGCGCGCACGTCGGATGCCATGGCCTCGTAGGTGTAGGGTCGCGCGTCGCGCGTGCTGCGGCCGTGCCCCCGGCTGTCGATCAGGATGACGCGGTGGCCTGCCGCTACCAGCGCCGGCACCTGGTATCCCCAGTTGCCGCCATGGCCGAGGCCACCATGCAACAGGATCACGGGTGCGCCCGCACCGAAGGTCGCGTACCAGATGCGGGCGCCGTCGTGCTCCACGTGGCCCTGGAGCGTGGCAGCCTGCAACGGCGCAGCACCGTGCGCTGCAAAGCGCGTGAGATCGTCGTCGGAGGTCTCCATGCCACTCCTTTGCGTGTTGTGTTGAAGGCCGCTCGCGCCGGTGCTAGCGTCCTTCCTCGATCGTCACGCCCAGTTCGTTGAGCACTTCTCGCGCCGATCGAAACGCCTCGATGGCCGCAGGTGCGCCGGCATAGATGGCGCTGTGCAACAGCACCTCGCGGATCTCCACCGCAGTCGCGCCGTTGTTGATGGCACCGCGCACGTGGCCCTTGAGTTCGGTGCTGCGACCGAGCGCGGCCAGCATGGCGCACGTGCACAAGCTGCGCGTCTTGAGGTCGATGCCCTCACGCAGCCACGTGCTGCCCCACGCGTGCTCGTTGAGCCAATCCTGCAGCGGCGCCGAAAAGGTATCGAGCCCGCTCATTGCCCGCTCTACAAACGCGTCACCCATCACCTGCGCGCGGCGTGCCCGCCCCGCTTGCTTGTCTTGTTCTGCCATGATCCCTCCTCCAGCACGCCGGAAATTGTAGCGCTGGCCGGCTAGGCAACGTGTGCGGCAAAGCCCGATTTTTCGGGCGCGATCTCCGCACGCAGCGTGAGGGCCGGGATCTCGTAGTCACCGGCGTTCTGCGGGCGGAATCGGATCGGCTCGATGGTGAACAGCGTGTCGAGCCGCGCGCCGAGCGCCTGAGTGGTCTGCGCAAAGCGCGCTTCGTCCATGCGGCCGGTGCGGTAGGTCACGAACGGCGGCGCCACGTCGAATCCGGGGTAGTACAGGATGCCGTGCTGGATCGGGAACAGGATGTCGTCGATCGGGCCGTTGATGCCGCGCGGGCTGTAGTGCGATTCCCAACCGCCTGTGGTGACGATCAGCATGGCACGCTTGCCGGCCAGCGTGCCTTCGCCGTAGCGGTCTCCCCAGTGGGCGTCGGAATGCTCGCCCACGCCATAGGCAAAGCCGTAGGCATAGACGCGCTCGACCCAGCCCTTGAGGATGGCGGGCATCGAGAACCACCACAGCGGAAACTGCAGGATGACCGCATCGGCCCAGCGCAGCCTGGCCTGTTCGGTGGCGATGTCTGCAGTCTGCAGGCCTTTCTCGAATGCGTGCCTGGAATCGAGCGACGGATGGAAGTGCGGGCCAATCGGTGCGACGGTACTGTCGTCGGCGTCGAGCGCGGCTTTCCATTGCATGGCGTACAGGTCTGAAACCTGCACGGTGTGGCCGGCGGCCTCCAGGCGCTGGACGGCAAAGTCCTTCAGGGCGCCGTTGAGCGACTTGGGTTCGGGATGAGCGTAGACGATCAGAACATTCATGGTGGCAACTCCAGTCTGGAAAGACACCAGGGTGGCTGTTGCCAAGGTATATTGGAAATGAATAATTAATATTCCAGGCATAGCCATGAATAATCTCAGACGACTGGATCTCAACCTGCTGGTGACGCTGGACGTGCTACTCGCCGAGCACAACGTCACGCGGGCGGCAGAACGCCTGAACTTCTCGCAACCGTCGGTGAGCGTGCACCTGGCCAAGCTGCGCGATATCTTTGATGATCCGCTGCTGTTGCCCGGCCCGCGCGGCATGCGTCCCACCGCCCGAGCCGAAGCGCTGCGCGAACCACTGCGGCAGGCACTCGAAGCGTTGGAGCAGGCCGTCGCACCTGCCAGCCCGTTCGACCCGGCACAGGCCAAGAACACGTGGCGCGTGGCCGCCACCGACTACGGCGAATCGACCATCATCCTGCCTACGCTCAACGCCCTGCGCACCTCCGCGCCGGGCACCCGACTGGCCGTTCTTGAACTCGCGCCGCCGCACATCGAGAAACAGGCCGAGCGAGGCGAGATCGACCTCGCCTTCCATACTACCGACGGCGCCCCACCCGGCCTGCGCCGCCGCGCGCTGTTCACCGAGCGATACGTGCTGGTCGGTCGGACGGGCCACCCACGCCTCAAGCGCAGGCCGACGCTGGCGCAGTTCTGCGCGCTGGATCATGTGATCGTGTCACCCGACGGCGGGGGCTTCTTCGGCGTTACAGACGAAGCGCTCAAGGCAGCGGGAGCAACACGGCGCGTGGCGCTGTCGGTGCCGCACTTCCTCTTCGTGATGACCGCAGTGGCGAGCACCGACCTCGTGGCGATGCTGCCGGAGCGACTCGTGCGCAGTGCCGGCGCGCTACAGGTAGTCGAGCCGCCGGTGGAGGTGCCGGGGTATGAGATGTCGATGCTGTGGCACGAGCGGATGCATCGGGACCCGGGGCATCAGTGGCTGCGTGACACGGTGGCGAGGTCGGTGTGAAACCGCCCTGACGCCAATCGTCACAACCCAGCCTTGGGCGCGGACAGGATCAGGCGCAGCCCGAGCGCCGCAATCGCAACGGCCGCCACCCGATCCACCCAGGCTTTGGCGCGCAGATACATCTCGCGCGGCACACGGCTCGAAAAGCACAGTGCAACGATCGTGTACCACCCGAACTCAACCAGGAACACCAGCGGCGGCAGCACGAAGTAACACCACAGCGGCGGATGCTGCGGCAGCAGCGCGGCAAAGATACTGCCATACCAGATCGCCGTCTTTGGGTTGCTCAGTTGCGTGGTGATGCCCGTCCAGAACGACCTGGCGCCGCGGCCCGCTTGCGCCGCGAGCGGATCGTCCATCGCGATGGGGTGCGGGGCACCGCGCCAGATCTTCCACGCGACATGGGTCAGGTAGGCGCCGCCGGCCATCTTCAGGCCGATGTAGAGCCACTCAACGGTCTGCAGCAACGTGTAAAGCCCCGCCAGCGCAAGGCCGCCGAAGAACAACGCGCCCGTGCCCATCCCGAGCGCGGTGGCCAGGCCATCGCGGCGCGACAGGCCGATGGCGTTGCGCGCCACGAGCACGAAGCTCGGCCCCGGGATCATCGCCCCGAGCAGCAGCGCCACAAGGATGGCAGATACGGCAGCAGATGCGGTCATCGAGGTCTCCTCAGGGAATCGGCACAATGGCGGGCTCTCGCACGCAGTGTCGGCTCCCGTTGCGCACACGGAGCGACAGCCTGGCTGATCAGCGTGTTGTGCCGCTTCTGCTGACCGCTTGAGGCGCTTCGGCCTTACTGCAAGTCACACCGCATACACAACGCCGAAGTGCGCTCAGCATTACGGAAGACCGTCGATGCCCTCACTTCCGCCGGCGCCTTCTCTGCGGGAAACAGCGAGAACCCCCAGCGCGCGAAATACAACGGCGCGGTCGTCGACAGCAGATAGGCTTCACGCGCGCCGGTGCCGCGTGCGCGCAGCAGCAGCGTCTCGATCAGCCGACTGGCGATGCCGCGCTCCCGGTAGGCGAAGTCGACGGCAGCCGAGCGCACCACGACGGATCGGCCGCCATGCTCCACGGCGGCACAGCCAACGATGCGTCCCTTGTCCAGGGCCACGTGAAAGGCTTCGATACTGTCCTGGGTGTCGTCTGCGGGCAGGCCGCAGCGTTTGAGGAGCATGGCCACCTCGCTCCAATCGTCGAGAGAGGCCTGGCGCAGGTGAATGTCGTCTGTCTGCATGGTGGATGCGGTCTCCGGGAGCATGCTCGCTGACGACGAGACGTCTGCGACACGCTTCTGTCGTGATGGGGCAAAACGCATTCCCCCCTCCCTTCTCAACGCTTTTCCGAGTCGAGCTCACCGTTGGATAGGGAGAGCCCAGACTAGCACCCGCAGCCGGAAAGCGGGATGAAACCCGCACACCGCCCTCGGAAATCGGTCGTCCGCGTCACGCCGATCGGCCGACCTGCCAGCGCCACGCAAACGAATTCCTGCTGGGTTTGCGGCCCGGCGCGAAAGACAACGCCGCAGGCAATCCGGGCATTCCCGTCCGTCATCTGGCCTAGCGGGCGAGCCCCCGCGGATTGCCCCCCTCGACCGAGGCACCCGTCGGTTTCCGACAACGCTCCTGCGCTCACATAGTGCGTTTGCACAATCTGTGTTTGCCCGAAAATCGGAGGCCCGGTAGAGTCTTCGGCCAATGGGCAAGAGCCCAGAGGTTTGGCAAAACCGGAGTGATCCGGCGACGCAAAGCTAAAGGGACTTCCCGCGGGGGAAACGAGGGAAGTCAGCCAGTTGCCCGCTGACCCGCAATGGCGGCGGGCCAATTGACGCACGCAGACCTCTGCGTGGTCAGGAGGCACATAATGAAAACGACACAAACGGGGGGGCTTGCGCCCGCATTCGCCACGAAGGCTGTGGCATCTTCGGCAGGCGCGCTCGCGCGCATCGCATCTGCGGTGGCCACCATTGCAGCCTGCACGCTGATCGGCGCTCCGCATGCCAAGGCCGAAGGGCTCCTAGTGCCCGCATACATCTATCCGTCCGGCACCGGCGCGACCCAATGGAGCACGCTCGCTTCGACGGCCAAGACGGTGCCGACCACCGTCATCCTCAACCCCAACAGCGGCCCAGGCACGACGCAAGACCCCAACTACGTCGCCGCAGTGGCCAAGGTGCACGCCAGTGGCGGCAAGGTGATCGGGTACGTATCGACGTCATACACGAACCGGTCGTTGTCTGCCGTGGTGCAGGACATCAACACCTATCAGGCGCTATACCAGGTCGACGGCTTCTTCATCGACGAAATGACCGACGACAGCGTCACCGCGCACATCCAGTTCTACCAGTCGGTCTACAACTACATCAAGGGCCTGTCGGCCAACTACGCGGTCACGGGCAACCCAGGCACCAACGTGCCTGAGATTTACGCCAGCCTGCCGGTGGCGGACCAGATCGTCGTGTTTGAAGACAACGCCAAGCACTACGCCAGCTACGCACCGCTGGCGTGGCAGGCCAACTACCCGACCAGCCGGTTCGCGCATATCGTGTACGCCGCGTCAGCCACGCAGATGCAGACCTTCATGCAGAGCGCGTCGGCCAAGGACGCGGGCAGCGTGTATTTCACGTCCAAGACGCTGCCCAACCCGTATGGCGCCCTGCCGGCCTATTGGAGCCAGGAAGTCTCGGCAGCGGGAGCCGCAAAATGATGTGAGATTTTGGGGCCGCGCCGGGCCGGTGGAGATGCATGCTTTATATTCGGGCAGCATGCACATCCCACCTCGCCCGCCGCCGCATGCGGGGCTTGAGGCAACAACAAGGAGAACTCCGTGGCCCTGACTTCCAACAAGCTGCCCCCCTGGACGATTGCCGCACCCCTGCTCGCATGGGTGGTGCTGGTGGCCGGCACGTTGATGTCTCTGCCCGGCTGGCTGATCGCGCTGATGGCGCTTGCGCTGGCCGGGGCCGTCTTCGCTGCCGTGCACCATGCCGAGGTGGTGGCGCACAAGGTGGGCGAGCCGTTCGGCACGCTGGTCCTGGCCATTGCCGTGACCGTGATCGAGGTGGCGCTGATCGTGTCGGTCATGCTGTCGTCCGGGCCCGAGAAGGCAGGGCTGGCGCGCGATACCGTGTTTGCCGCAGTCATGATCATCTGCAACGGCATCGTGGGCATATGCCTGTTCGTCGGCGGCCTGCGACATCGCGAGCAGGCATTCCAGGCACCCGGCGCCAACGCGGCGCTGGCGGTGCTGGCCGCGCTGGTGACGCTGACCATGGTGCTGCCGAACTACACCAGCTCGACACCAGGCCCGGTCATGACCTCATCGCAGCTCGGCTTTGCCGGGGTGACGTCGCTGGTGCTGTACGGCTGCTTCGTGATCGTGCAGACCATCCGCCACCGCGACTACTTCCTCGCCGAGGGTTCCAACGAAGACGTGCATGCGCCGCCGCCGCCCATGCGCGTGGCGCTGACCAGCACCGTGCTGTTGATGGTGAGCCTGGTGGCGGTGGTGGGATTGGCCAAGGTGCTGTCCCCGTCGGTGGAAGCCGCCCTGCTGAGCGCCGGGGCGCCGCCGGCAACGGTGGGGATTGTCATCGCGGCCCTGGTCCTGCTGCCGGAAGGGCTCGCGGCCCTGCGTGCGGCCAATGCCGACCGCATCCAGACCAGCCTGAACCTTGCACTGGGCTCGGCGCTCGCAAGTATCGGGCTGACCATCCCCACGGTGGCCGCCGTGTTCATCTGGATCGGCCGGCCGCTCGAACTGGGGCTGGGGCCAAAGGAAATGGTCCTGCTGATGCTCACGCTGGTCGTCTCGGCGCTCACGCTCGGCAAGGGCCGCACGACGATCCTGCAGGGTGTGGTTCACCTGGCGATCTTTGCGGCGTATCTGTTCCTGTCCGTCGTGCCCTGACGGGCGCACGCTGCGATCGACCAACACGCGGGGCGCCTTGATGGCGCCCTTCTTTTTTTTTCCTGCAGCCCAGCGCTACTGCATTGGCCGCATCTCCTGCAGCAGCGTCGGCAGCAATTCCGACACGGTCGGGTGGATGTGCATGGCGCGGCCGATTGTGGTGTATGGCGCCCTGGCGTACATCACATCGAGCAGCGAATGCACGACCTCGTCCCCCGTCACACCCAGAATGGAAGCGCCCAGGATCTCGTGGGTCTGCGCATCCACAATCACGCGCATGAAGCCCAGGCTCTCGCCCTTCTCCACGGCGCGTCCGACGCGCGTCATGGGGCGTGTGCCCACCAGCAGCTTGCGGCCGGATTGTCGTGCCTCGGCCAGCGTCATGCCGACGCGGCCGAGGGGTGGGTCGATGTACATGGCATACGCCGGAATGCGGTCCGACACCCTGCGCGGATCATCGTCGAGCAGGTTGGCCGCGACGATCTCGTAATCGTTGTAGGACGTATGCGTGAACGCGCCGCGGCCGTTGCAATCGCCCATGGCCCAAATGCCGGGGACGTTGGTGCGCAGTTGCTCATCCACGCGGATGGTGCCGCGCGCATCGGTCTCGACCCCGGCCTTGTCCAGGCCGAGATCGTCGGTGTTGGGCACGCGCCCGACTGCCATCAGCAGATGCGAACCCGACACTTCACGCGCGCCTCCGGTGCAGTCCAATCCGACCACCACGTTGCCTCCATCGCGCCGCACGCTCAGGCAATTGGCGGCAACCTGAACGTCGATCCCCTCGGCCTCCAGGATCTCGCGCACGGCCTGCGCCACGTCTTCGTCTTCACGGGCAATCAGGCGCGGGCCTTTCTCCACGATCGTCACCCGCGAGCCGAAGCGCCGGTACATCTGGCCGAATTCGAGCCCCACGTAGCTGCCCCCGACCACGATCAGGTGTTCGGGCAGAAAGTCGACGTCCATCATCGTCGCGTTGGTGAGGTAGGGCACCTGATCGAGGCCCGGCATGGGCGGAATCAGCGCGCGGCCGCCGACGTTGATGAAGATCCGTCCAGCTTCGAGCAGATCGCTGCCGACGCGCACGGTATGCGCACTCTCGAAGCGCGCGTGGCCCTGGAAGACCGTGCCGTGCTCCAGGCCACGGACCCACTGCTCCACGCCCCGGCTGGAGCGTCCGGAAATTTCATCCTTGCGCGCCTTCACGCGCTGCATGTCGACCGTGACCGGACCGCCGATCACCACTCCGTATTCGGCCGCACGTTGCGCCAGGCGTGCCGCATAGGCGCTGGCCACGAGCGTCTTGGTGGGGATGCACCCGGTGTTGACGCACGTACCGCCAAACCGTCCGCGCTCGACGATGGCCACCTTCATGCCCGCGGCGGACAACCGCGCGGCCAACGGCGGACCGGCCTGCCCGGTTCCGATGATGATGGCGTCGAAGCGTTGCGTCATGGCGCTCTCCTTCGTGGCGGCTACGGCATGCACGGCACCGCGCCCGTCTGGCTATGGTAGGTCGATCGCACAACACCGGCGACCGATTTCTGGAAGGCATCGCGCCTTCGCCAGAGCGGAGGAGAAAAAAAACGACCGTGCGCGGGCACGGTCGTTGGTCGCGAGCGCTCGGCCGCGAGCGCCCAGAGGATGCGTCGGATTAGTCGCGGTGATGCTTACCGTGATGGCGATGACCTCGGCCGCGACCATCGTGGTCGGGATACGAATTGCGCTGCACGTTGCCGCCCAGCGCCGCGCCTGCGCCACCACCCAAGCCCGCGCCGACGATGCCGCCCGTGCGGCCGCCCATGGCATTGCCAGCAGCAGCACCCACACCGCCACCGACCGCACCGCCGATGATGGCACCCTTGCGCTCGTGGCCATTCGCCGTCAGCGCGCCGCCGGCACCGCCGCCAATGGCACCGCCGATCACCGAGCCGGTCTGCCCGCCGACTGCACCGCCTACTGCGGCCCCACCGGCACCGCCCAGGGCGCCGCCGAGTGCATTGCGCAGGTCATCCGCCGCTGCCGGCAAAGCCGTCAGGCCGGCGAGAGTTGCCACGATGAGGGTGGGGGCCATCTTCTTCCACATGCTGGTGTTCTCCTTGCTCGCAAATGTAGGCTCGGTGCAGCATTCACGTTGGTCAACAAGTGAACGGCTCACCGCTTGAGAGCCCGTCAGGACGCAATCGGGCTCAACGGGTTGCGGCGCAGAATACAGGGCCGGTGGCTGGCCGGGTTAAACAATCCGGTCAATCCGGTAACAAAATGTACAGATTGTGAAGCTCAGGAGAACACCCCATGCCGATCTACGTCGCCTTCCTGCGTGCCGTGAACGTTGGTGGCACCGGCAAGCTGCCGATGGCAGAGCTGCGAGCCATGTGCGAGTCCATCGGGCTGGCCGACGTGCGCACCTACATTGCGAGCGGCAACGTCTTCTTTCAAAGCCGGCTGTCCGAGGCCTCGGTAAAGGCCAAGCTGGAGCGTTGCCTGGAGGACTACGCCGGCAAGCCCGTGGGCGTCCTGGTGCGCACGGGTGCGGAGCTGGCCGCCGTGCTGGAAAGCAATCCGTTCAAGTCGGCAGCGCCCAACCGGACCGTCGCCGTCTTTCTCGATACGCCGCCGCCGGCCGATGCGCTGGCAGCCGTGAGCGGCCGCCAGGCAGAAGACATCGCGCTTGGCGTGCGAGAGATCTACGTGCACTACGGCGACGGCATGGCGCACTCCAAACTGAAGATCCCCGTCGCCAGGACGGGGACCGCGCGCAACATGAACACCATCGCCACGCTGGTTGCGTGGGCGAATGAATAGCTCAGAAAATCGGCCGGTACATCAGCCGCCCGAAGCAGCTTGACCGCATTCTGGGCAGAACCGGCTGCCGGCCGGCAGTTCGGTCTTGCAATGTCCGCACGCGGTTTTGGCGGTCAGGTTGTGGCCGCACTGCGGGCAGAACTTGGCGCCATGCGTTTCGGTATGGCATTCCGGGCAAACGAGCGTGCGTGCGGCGTTGATTTCCACGTCGGCCGCCTGACCCTTGCCAGCCTCTTTGGCAGCATCCGTGGCTGCCTCCATGGTGCCGGCATGCCGTGCCACGCGCACCTGGGCGGCGAGGTCCGGGGCGCAGCTCTGGCACAGGCCGGTGTCGGGGCTCCAGCATTGGCTGCAGGAATACCGATGGCAGCTCGCGCAACGATGAAAGTGCGCCTGTGCCGAGCCGATGGCCGTCTTGAACGCGGCATCCCGCGACGTACCCCAACCCGCACGCGCCAGCCCTTCGGCCGCGTTGTCCAGTTGATTGCCGAACCCGCCGAACAGACCGCCGAGCAGGCCACCGGCTTCGCGCATCCAGCCCGACGCCTGGCCACTGCGGTAGGGCTCGAACGACGAGCGCCAGGTGTCGCTGCAGCATTGGCAATAAAACTCGAACTGGAACCCGGCGCCCGTTCCCGACTGAATGCACAGGTCGCGGTAGTTGTTTGAGAAATGCAGATCGCTATCGTTGCTCATCAACGGCTCGCCAAAAATGTCGGCCCCCCCGGGCCAGAGAGTGCAATGAAGCAGCACCGGCAGAGCGTCATATTTCTATTTGTTAACACTCGGCCGGCGCGTGCACGCGCACATTAGCACAGCGTTGATGATGAGATTTCTCGTGGACGGTCATCCCGCCAGATCGATTGCCAGCGCGGCTTGAGCGAGCGGCCATGCGCCCTTGCATACGGGTCGATTGCAGCACATCACCAGCGCGCCGGTATTGGGGCCGTGGCGCTGGGCAATGTCCTCCACCTCAATACCAGGCGTACCGGGCATCGAGCGCGGCCGTCAGTGCGTGACCATCGCCTTGCGCTGCGCCATGTGGTGCAAGTAGGCCAGCAGCTCGTTGAGCTGGGCCTCGGAGAGCGTCTTCTCATCGATGGCCGACATGCGCGCGTTCGGCCACCAGCGCAGCGATTGCGGGTCGCGGATGAGGTGGCGCAGCTTATCGTCACCCAGATATTCCACGGGGCTGTAGGGGACGTTCAGGTCCGGCCCCAGGTTGGCATCGCCCGCGCGGTTGAGCGTGTGGCAGGAAAAGCAGACGCGCTGGAAAGTCGCGAAGCCGCGCATGACGGGCCCATCAGCAGGCAGCCCGGCGGCGGGCCGAATGGCGGCGAAACGCGCTTCGGGCACAGCGGCCACATCGATACGCACGATGTTGTAGGTCCACAGGCTCTCGTTCACCACGGATGCCTTGGCTGCCGGCGCCGTCCAGATCAGGCGGAACGGCCCGATGTCCTGACCCTTGAGCATCGGCCACGGCGCGGCGGGATCTTCCACCGCAAGCCAGGCGCGCGGGCCGTCGGCGCGGTCAGCCAGCAGCAGACGCATCGGCAGGTGCGACACATAGCCATCGCTGGCCGCGGTGGTGGCGCTGGCGTCCGGGCTGGTCAACTGGCCCCGGAACAACTCCGTCACGGGGATCGCCTTGAAGGTCAGGCGACGCTTCAGGTTCTCGTCTTCAACGGTGACATTTGTCAGGCGCTGGTCATGCAGCAGCGCATCGCGTTCCCAGGTCTGCTGCTGCGCGCCCACGGCGACGATGAGCGTCACCGGGTCCGCAGCATACGCCGCGCCGCCAAAGGTTGCGCACGCGCAGACCATCCATCCCGCCATCGTCACGAGCCAGCGCTTCATATGTTCTCCGTGTTCTCTCATGGGCCAAGCCATTCGAATGTTCCAACATCGTGGTTCGGACGAGAGTGTATTCAAGCCTGCGGAATTCAGCATGGCCGGCGTGACTGGCATCAGCGGTACACCTGCTCGTCAACGCGATGCTTGACCGTCTGCAAGGCCGCATGCAACCGGTCGAGGCTGACGGAACCGAGCGCGAGGCGCAGTGCGTGGGGCACCTGCTTCGACGTGGCGAAGGGCTCTGCTGTCGACACGGAGATGCCGTCGTCTTGCAGGGCGGCGGCCACGCGGTCGGCCCGCACCTCGGGCGGCAACGCGAGCCAGACGAAATACGACGCCGGGTGCGCAACGAACGTCAGCCCGGCCAGGGCCTTCCGCGCGATCGCCTGCCGCGCTGCCGCATCGCACCGCTTCTCGGCTTCAAGGCGGTCGACCGTGCCGTCGTCGAGCCAGGCGCAGGCCAGGGTCGTGACGATGGCCGGCGTATTCCAGGTCGTCGCGCGGATGGCGCGTTCAAGCTTGGGCACCCACGCGACCGGGGCGGCGATGAAGCCGAAACGCAAGCCGGTCGCCACGCTCTTGGACAAACCTGAAACGTAGAGCGTGGCCTCGGGCACCAGCGTTGCGAGCGGGGCAGGCGCACGGGCTTCCAGAAAGGCGTAGGCCGCGTCCTCGATGGCAACCAGGCCGTACCGCCGCACGATGGCAGCCAACCGGCGCCGCCAGCTCATGCCGCTCACCCAGCCAAGCGGGTTGTGAAGCGTGGGCATGACGTAGACGGCTCGCACGCGGCGGCGCGCGCAAAGGCGCTCCAGCTTGTCGAGATCGAGGCCCAGCCCTGCCGCAGGAATCGGGGCCAACTCCAGGTGCAGCATGTCGGCCACCACCTTGAACCCGGAATAGGTCAACGCATCGACCGCGACCACGTCGCCGGGCTTCAGCAGCGCCATTGCCGCGACGGCCAGCCCATGCTGCGCGCCATCGACAATCAGCACGTTGCCAGGCTCGACGGCCAGGCCCCGGTTCGCCAGGTGCCGGGCGACGCTGGCGCGCTCGTGGGGCCGGCCGCCGTGGGGGGCATAGCGCAGCAGCGCTTCAAGATCACCCCGGGCCGCAAGCTCGCGCAAGCCGTGGCTCAACAGCTTGGCCTGTCCCGGCAGCGAGGGGTAGTTGAAGTTCAGATCGACCACGCCGGCCGCCACCGCTTGCTGATCGATACCGAGGCTGCGCGGCAGTGCCGTCTCGCGCACGAACGTGCCACGCCCCACCTCGCCGCTTACCAGCCCCATCGATTCAAGTTCAGCATAGACGCGCGTGGCGGTGGCCAGCGCGATGCCATGGCGCTGCGCGAGCAGGCGATGGGTAGGCAAACGCGTGCCGGGCGGCAGGTGGCCGGCACGGATCTGCGCGGCCAGTGCGTCGGCCAGCGACTGATATCGGGCTTGGGTCATGGCGCGATGTACTCAGGACAATTTTTTGATTGTATTGATTTCGCGCTCTAGCATGCCTGGCATCCCAACCCGCCAGGGCTCCGCGCCCAGCCTAGCCATGCATATCGCCATCCTCACGTTCGACGGATTCAACGAGCTCGACTCGATCATCGCCCTGGGCGTACTGAACCGCGTCAAAAAGCCCGACTGGCGTGTGACCTTGTGCTGCCCGCAGCCGGAGGTCACGTCGATGAACGGCGTCACCGTGCACGCGCAATCGCTGCTGGAAGCGGCGCGCACGGCCGATGTCGTCATCGTGGGCAGCGGCATGCGCACGCGCGAGGTCGTGGCCGATGCGGGGCTGATGCAACGCTTGGCGCTCGATCCGTCGCGTCAACTGATTGCCGCACAGTGTTCCGGCACGCTCGTCCTGGCCAAGCTCGGGCTGCTCGGCAGCGTGCCGGCATGCACGGACCTGACGACCAGGCCTTGGGTGCAGGAAGCCGGCGTGGAAGTGCTGGACCAACCGTTCTTCGCGCAGGGCAACGTCGCGACGGCAGGCGGGTGCCTGGCTTCACCCTATATCGCAGGTTGGGTCATCGCGCGTACGGAAGGGCTGGAAGCCGCTCGCGCGGCGTTGCATTACGTGGCGCCCGTCGGCGAGAAGGAGGCGTATGTGGCGAACGCCCTGAAGAACATCGAACCCTACCTGGAGCGCGTCACCGCCTGAAGCGAGCGAGCAGGAAGCATGCGGGGGCCTGGGCGCTTTAGCTGGCCCCGGCCAGCCATCGGCGCAAGATGGCGACGCTGTAACGCGAATCCACTTGCGCGATGAACTGCGCAAAATCCACGCTGGCCGCATCGTCCGCCCGGTCGGAAATCGTGCGGATGGCTGCGAACGGCACGCCCCACTCATGGCAAACCTGGGCCACCGCGGCGCCTTCCATTTCAACGGCCAGCGCATCGGGCAGGTCACCCCGGAGTGCCGCGCTTTCGGCCGAGGTGGAGACAAAGCGATCACCGCTGACGATCAGGCCGGCATGCACCTGCGGCGCGGCAATCCCAAACGCGCGCATGACCTCCAGCCCCAGGAGCGCCTGAGGATCGGCCAGGACGGCGCCGGCGCTCTCCTGCAGGCCCCGCGCCAGCGATGCGTCGGCCGCAAAGCGCGCCACGCCCGTCAGGGGAATCTCCCAGCGCGGGAACAGCGGTGAGGCATCCACGTCGTGCTGCAGCAGTTCCGCCGAGACCACTACATCCCCCACCGCCACCCCGGGGGCAAGCGCGCCGGCCACGCCCGCAAACACCACGGCACGCACCCCGAAATGCGTCACGAGCACCGCCGCCGTGGACGCCGCCGCCACCTTGCCGATGCGTGAAAGCACCACGACCACCGCCTGCCCCTCAACTTTGCCCGTCCAGAAATCCCGGCTGCCGATGCGCACGCGGTGGGCGCCGGACAGCAGCGTCAGCAGCTCGCTGATCTCTTCATGCAAAGCGGCCACAATGCCGAGCGGGCCGTTGGGGTTGGAGGATGCGATGTTCATGCAGGATGCGGCGCCACTCTTGGCGGCAAGGGTGTCAAGAAAGACGCCATTGTCGCCGCAATCCGCACCCTGGGTTCAGATGAGCTGCGCGGCCTTCTCCACCGCTGCATAGCGGTCTGCGCGCAGGCGGTCCAGCCGCTCGGTCACGGCCTGCAGGATCTGCGGTGCCGCAAGCTCAGGCCGCCCACATTCGAACGGCGGCGCCGGCGCGTACTCGATGCCCAGTTGCACCGATTGCGCGTACTCGGCGCCGGCAATGTCGGCCATGACGGTGAGCGCCATGTCGATGCCGGCGGTGACACCGCCTCCGGTGATGAGGTTGACGTCGCGCGCCACGCGGCCTTCGTCCACGATCGCGCCGAACGGCGGCAGCAGATCGCGCCAGGCCCAATGACAGGCCGCCCGCTTGCCGCGCAGCAATCCGGCAGCGCCCAGCACGAGCGACCCGCTGCACACCGAGGTGACATAGCGGGCGCCTTGCGCCAGCCGGCGAAGTTCGCGCACGAAATCCGCATCGCCCATCGCCTCGATCACACCAAAGCCGCCGGGCACGCAGATGAGGTCGGCATGCGGGATGTCGGCCAGCCGCTGCACGTTCGAGATCGTGAGGCCGCCGTCGGCACGGATCTCTCCGCCGCGCGCGGAGGCCATGATGCATTGCGCGCCAGGCAGGCGCCAGAACACCTCGTTGGGGCCGGTGAAATCCAGCTGGGTGACGCGGTCGAACAGTGCAAAGACAACGATGAACGGGGCAGTCGTCATGATGCGAATCTCCTTCGTGTGGGTTGACGCCAGTCGGGTTGACGACTTGTAGCATCGCGCTCTATCGTTCTGGCAGCAATGTCTTGGTTCCCACCTTTTCTGCCATACCCCATTTCAGCCATGTCCCATCGGATCGCCGTTCTTGTGTTTCCTGACTTCCAGGTGCTCGACGCTGCCGGGCCGGTGGCCGCGTTCGAGGTGGCAAGCCACTACCGGGATGCGCACTACGCACTGCGGATCGTTGCTGCGCAGCCCGGCCTGGTGCGCAGTTCATCGGGCGCATGCTGGGCCGCCGAGGCGCTCCCGCCCGCAAGCCAGGTCGACACGCTGCTCGTGGCCGGCGGTGACGGCGTGGATGCCGCCATCACCGACGCACGCACGCGCCGGTTCGTGCAGCGCTGTGCGGCGCGGGAGGCACGTGTGGCGAGCGTGTGCTCGGGCAGCCTGCTGCTGGCCGCGACGGGGGTGCTGGATGGCCGGCGCGCCACCACGCACTGGTGCCGCAGCGAGCAGTTCGCGCGCGAGTTTCCGCAAGTGCGGCTGGAGGCCGACCGCATCTACGTGAACGATGGCCGCTTCTGGACCAGCGCCGGCATCAGCGCCGGCATCGACCTGGCGCTCGCCGTGATTACCGAAGACCTGGGTGAACGTGTAGCACGCGCGGTGGCCAGGCAGCTTGTCGTCTACTACCGGCGGCCCGGGGGGCAATCGCAGTTCTCTGCACTGAATGAGATGGACTCGGCCCGCGGCCGCTTCAAGCCGCTGCTGGATCACGTGCGGCGCAACCTCGGTGCGCCGCACCGCGTGGGCGATCTGGCCGAGCAGGCCTGCATGAGCCCACGCCATTTCGCGCGCGCGTTCCAGGCCGAAACCGGCCTCACGCCTGCCAAGGCTGTGGAAAAGCTGCGCGTGGAGGCTGCGCGCGCCGCGCTGGAGAGCGGCGCAACCTCGATGCAGCGCGTGGCGAATGAATGCGGATTCGGCGATACCGAGCGCATGCGGCGCAGCTTTCAGCGTCTGCTGGGGATGCCGCCGTCGGTGTTACGGGCGCGCTAGAACCGCTCGCGCCAAGGCAATCACCCCAGAACGCATTGCACCGCGTGCCGCGCGGCAACCCACTCTTCGTTGGTGGGTTCCACCGCCACGCGCACGCGGCTGGCCGGTGTGGAGATGACGGCCGCATGTGCGGCGTTGGCCGCGTCGTCCAGTTGCGCGCCGAGATAACCGAGCGCGTGCACGACACGTTCGCGCAGCACGGCGTTGTGCTCGCCAATGCCGGCGGTGAAGACCAGCAGATCGAGCCCGCCCAGCACCGCCGTCAGGGCGCCGATCTCGCGAACGATGCGCCGAACGTAGAGTGCCAGGGCCGCCTGCACGCGCGCGTCGTCTGCCTCGCGCGGCAGCAGGTCACGCGGGTCGGACGACACGCCGGACACGCCGAGCAAGCCCGACTCGTGATAGAGCACGTGGCCGACCTCGGCCAGCGAGAGCTTTTCGATCTCCATCAGGTAAAGCACGGCGCCCGGGTCCAGCGCGCCGCAACGCGTGCCCATCATCAGGCCATCGAGCGCGGAGAAGCCCATCGTGGTTGCCACGCTCGCCAACCCCTGCATGGCACACAGGCTGGCACCGCTGCCCAGGTGTGCAACCACGGTGCGGCCACGGGCGGCATCGCCGTAACGCTCGGCCAGCGCAATCGACATGTACTCATACGACAGCCCGTGAAAGCCGTAGCGCCGCAAGCCGCGTTCCCAGGCCGCATAGGGCAGTGGCAGCATCTTCTCGACTTGCGGCAGCGTATGGTGGAACGCCGTATCGAAGCAGGCCACCTGCGGCACTTCCGGCAGATCGGACAGCAGCGCCTCGATGGCCTCCAGGGCAAACGGCTGGTGCAGCGGCGCCAGGGGGATGTAGCTGCGCAGATCGGCCAGCACCTCGGCATCGACACGCACCGGCGCGAAATACTTCGCTCCGCCGTGCACCACCCGATGCGCAACGGCGGCCAGCCGGCGGCCGCCGAGCACCCGCTCTACGCGGTGGCGAATCTGCAGCAGCGCCGAATGGTATGGCTGCGCGGCATCGAGCTTCACGGGCTCGGCCGGCCGCCCGGCTTCGGTAACAACCGGATGGTCGGTGCCAATGCCCTCCACCTTGCCGCTCCAGGAGGGCGTACGCGGCAATGGGCCGTGCGTTACGTCGAACAACGCAAACTTGATGCTCGACGAGCCGCAGTTCAGAACCACAATGCAATCGTTCATGGCGGCAGCATGCGGTAGCGGTGCGCCAGCAGCGTGGCAATGGCGCACGAGGCAATGCGCGATTCACGCGAATCGGCACGGCTGGTCAGCACGATGGGCACGCGCGCGCCGAGCACGATGCCCGCACTGGCTGCCCCGCCCAGATACTCCAACTGCTTGGCAAGCATGTTGCCGCTTTCCAGATCGGGGACCACCAGCACGTCGGCCTGCCCTGCCACCTCGGAGACGATGCCCTTGATGCGCGCAGCCGCCACCGACACGGCGTTGTCAAATGCCAGCGGCCCGTCCAGCACGCCGCCTTCGATCTGGCCACGATCGGCCATCTTGCACAGTGCTGCGGCGTCGACCGTGGCGGGCATATTCGGGTTGACCGTCTCAACCGCCGCCAGAATCGCCACCCGCGGCTGCGCCACACCGATCGCGTGTGCCAGGTCGATGGCGTTGCGCACGATGTCCGCTTTCTGCTCCAGCGTCGGCGCAATATTGATGGCGGCATCCGTCACGATAAACGGGCGCGGATACGCCGGCGACTGCATCACGAAGCAATGGCTAATCCGGCGCCTGGTGCGCAACCCCGCATCGGTCTGCACCACGGCGGCCATCAGCTCATCGGTATGCAGGCTGCCCTTCATCAGCGCTTCCACCTTGCCTTGCGTCACAAGCTGCACGGCGCGGGCAGCGGCTGCGTTGCTGTGCGGCACGTCCTCGATCTCGATGCCGGTCAGGTCGAGCCCCGCCTCGGCAGCCACACGCATCAGCTTGTCACGCGGCGCAACCAGGCACGGCACGATGAGGCCTTCGGCTTGCGCATCCAGCGCAGCGGACAAGCTCAACGCATCGCACGGATGGACCACGGCCGTGCGGATCGCCCCCAAGGGGCGCACATGGTCGAGCAGGCGGTGTACGCCATTGCCGCCCACCGTCATGCGAACGTCCGGCAATGTCGTGCGCGGGCGCTCGATCCGCTCGGTGGGCGCGATGACCTCGGCCTCGCCCGTGATGGCGACGGTATTGGTGTCGGTGGTGCAGGTGCATTCCAGCTTGAGCCGTCGCTTCTCGTACTCCTTGCCCGTGACGGTGACGCGGATGGTCAGCGTATCGCCAATGCGCACCGGCGCGTGGAACTGCAGCGTCTGCCCCAGGTAGATCGTGCCGGGGCCAGGTAGCCGCGTGCCGAGTACTGCGGAGATCAACGCGCCACCCAGCATGCCGTGGGCAATCACGCCGTGAAAACGCGTCGACGCCGCAAACTCCGCGTCCAGATGCTGCGGGTTGACGTCGCCCGACAGCACGGCAAATAGCTGTACGTCCTCGGTCGTGAGCGTGCGCCGGATGGCGGCGCTGTCGCCCACCGCGATCTCATCAAAGGTGCGGTTGCGCACCACGCTCAGATCACCGCCCGGTAGTGGCGTTGTCGGAGTCGGTTCGGACGGCGTGTCCGTGGCTGTGTCCATGTTCGTTCCTTATGCCATCTGGCTGATGGTCCGGCGAAAACGTGTCAATGATGCGACAAACAGCGCGGCCCCGATGGCGCAGATGGCCAGACACTGCGGCCACACCACGGACAGCCCGGCACCACGATAAAGAATCGCCTGCGATGCCGCCACAAAATGCGTGGTCGGCGCCGCCAGCATGATGTCCTGCACCAGTTGCGGCATGCTCTCGCGCGGCGTCGTTCCACCGGAAAGCAATTGCAGCGGCAGCAGCACCAACACCAGCAGCATGCCGAACTGCGGCATGGAGCGCGCCACCGTCGCCAGGAAAATGCCCATGGAAGTGGTAGCAAACAGGTGCAGCGTGGCGACCAGCATAAACAGCAGGATAGAGCCTTCGATCGGCACGCGCAGCGCGCCCTGCACCACGCACACCAGTGCCACCAGCGCCGCCGCTGCCACCACCAGCCCCATCGACCACACCTTGGCGGTCATGATCTCGAACGGCGTGACAGGCATCACCAGCAGGTGCTCGATGGTGCCATGCTCGCGCTCGCGGATGAGCGCGGCGCCGGTCAGGATGATCGACAGCATGGTCACGTTGTTGATGATCTCCATCAACGAGCCGAACCACGTCTGCTCCAGGTTGGGGTTGAAGCGCGTACGCAGCACAAGGTCGACCGGTGCGCTGGGCGCAGCGCGATGGCGCTGCAGGAACTCGTTCACCTCGCCCGAGACGATCTGCTGGATGTAGCCGTTGCCGGTGAAGGCCTGGCTCATGCGGGTCGCGTCGATGTTGAGCTGGATGGCCGGTGCGCGCCCGGCCAGCACATCGCGCTGAAAGTTGGGCGGAATGTCGAGCACAAACGTGTAGCGCCCGCTGTCCATGCCCGCATCCATCTCGGTGAGCGGGATCAGCGCGGGCGTCCGGAAGTGCGGCGGATAGAAACTCGATACGATGCGTGCCGAGAGCGGCGAGCTGTCTTCATCCACGATGGCGATCGTGGCGTTGTGCAGGCTCTCCGGCATGGCCGTGGCCGCCACATAGATCGACAACGTGAAGGTATAGGCGATCAGCACCAGCATCATCGGGTCGCGCGCCAGGCTCCACAACTCCTTGATGCCGAGGCGGAAGATGTTGCTCAGGCGGGCAGCGCGGCGATCTGTCATACGGCTGGACATGGCACGGGCCCCTTACCGATCCTGCTTGCGCAGCATCAGCAGCGTCGCGGCCAGGATGACTGGCACCGCCGCCAGCAGCGGCCAGAACGCGCTGCCCAGCGCGCCCGCGTCGAGTGCCTTGCTGAACACGCCCCGGCTGATGGTCAGGAAGTGCGTGGCCGGATACACGCGGCCGATCATCGCCCCCGCCCCCTCCAGCGACGACACCGGATTGAGCAGCCCCGCAAACTGCACGCACGGGATGATCGTGCCGATCATGGTGACAAACATGGCGGCAATCTGGCTTTGCGTGAAGGTGGAGGCAAACAGTCCGAAGCCCGTGGAGCACGTGACGAAGATCAGCGCCCCCAATGCAAGCGTCGCAAAGCTGCCCTTGATGGGCACGCCAAACACCGTCACGGCCAGCAGCGCCAGCAGCAGGAAGTTCAGCATCGCGAGCACGATGTACGGCGCCTGCTTGCCCAGCAGAAACTCCGCGCGCGTGACCGGCGTGACGTAGAAGTTGATGATGGAGCCCAGTTCCTTTTCCCGCACCACCGACAACGCCGCCAGCATGGCGGGAATCATCATCAGCAGCATCGGGATCACGGCGGGCACCATGGCGGGCAGGCTTCTTACGTCGGGGTTGTAGCGGTAGCGCGTTTCGATCGTGCTTGGCACCGCAAGCCGCAGCCCCAGCCGGTGCACGGCCGCATCTGCCAGCCAGAGCTGGTGGATGGCCTGCACGTAGCCGCGCACGGTTTCTGCGCGCGTGGGCATGGCGCCGTCCACCCAGGCACCGATCTGCACCGGCGCGCCACGCTCCAGGTCACGTGCAAAGCCCGGCGGGATCTCCACGGCCAGCGACAACTCGCCGTTGCGCATGCGACGGTCCAGTTCAGCGTAGTCGCGAATGGGGGGTTTCTCGATGAAGTAGCGCGAACCGGCCAGGTTGAGCGTGTAATCGCGCGAGAGCGCGGTCTGGTCTCGGTCAAGCACCGCGTAGGTCAGGTTTTCCACATCCAGGCTGATGCCGTATCCGATGATGAACATCAGGATGGCGGTGCCCAGCAGCGCGAGCGTGGCGCGCACGGGATCGCGGCGCAGTTCCAGCGCCTCACGCAGCGTATAGCTCAGGGCGCGCGCGAAACTGAAGTGCCGTCGGACAGGCGCAACGGCGGGCGCGCTGGCTGACACCGCCTGGGCGACGGGTGGCGCAGCCGCTTCGGCGGTCGCGCCGGAGGTGGCTTCGGAGGCTTCTCGCAGATAGGCAATGAACGCCTGCTCCAGCGTCTGCGTGCCGCGCGCGTGCACCAGTGCGGCCGGCGCGTCGCTCACCAGCACGCGGCCGGCATGCATGAGCGAGATGCGGTCGCAGCGCTCGGCCTCGTTCATGAAATGGGTGGAGATGAAGATCGTCACACGGTCCTGCCGCGCCAGATCGATCATCAGGCGCCAGAACATGTCGCGCGCAACCGGGTCCACGCCCGATGTCGGCTCGTCCAGGATCAGCAGTTCCGGCTTGTGCACCATGGCCACGGCCAGCGAGAGGCGTTGCCGCATGCCCAGCGGCAGACTCTCTGGCAGGCGGTCGGCCACCGCCTGCAAGCCGAAGCGGGCCAGCATCTCGGCCACGCGCGCCTCCACCTCCGGCTCGGGCACCTGGAACAGGCGCGCGTGCAGCACAAGGTTCTGGCGCACGGTCAGTTCGCCGTACAACGAGAACGCCTGCGACATGTAGCCGACGCGCCGGCGCGTATCGATGTCCTTCGGATTCACCTCGTGGCCGAACAGCCAAGCCTGCCCCTCGCTGGCGGGCAGCAGGCCGGTGAGCATCTTCATGGTGGTGGATTTACCACAGCCGTTGGAGCCCAGGAAGCCGAAGATCTCGCCACGGCGAATGCGGAAATCGACATGGTCGACCGCCACAAAGTCGCCAAAGCGCATGGTCAGCCCGCGCGCCTGTACCGCCACGTCGTCTTCTGCGCCGGCCACCAGCGGTGGTACCACCACGGCCTGGTGCCCCTGCCGGCGCGCCGGCGGCAGCAGCGCGATGAAGGCGGCCTCCAATGCATCGGTGCCCGTGCGGCTGCGCAGGCTGGCCGGCGTGCCGGTGGCAAGCACGCGCCCCGCATCCATGGCGACCAGCCAATCGAAACGCTCGGCCTCTTCCATGTAGGCAGTCGCAACCACCACGCTCATGCCCGGCCGCTCGGCACGAATACCGCCGATCAAGTCCCAGAACTGGCTGCGCGAGAGCGGGTCAACGCCGGTGGTTGGCTCATCGAGGATCAGCAGGTCGGGGTCGTGGATCAGCGCGCAGCACAGCGCCAGCTTCTGCTTCATGCCGCCCGACAGCTTGCCTGCCGGCCGCGACAGGAATGGCCGCAAGCCGGTGCTGGCCGTCAATGCATCGATGCGGCGGCGGCGCTCCGCCGCGTCATGGCCGAACAGGCGGCCGAAGAACTGCAGGTTCTCCTCGATCGACAGCGTGGGATAAAGGTTGCGCCCCAGCCCTTGCGGCATGTAAGCGATGCGCGGGCCGACCACCGCGCGCGCGCGGCGATCCGCCATGTCGCTGCCCAGCACGTGCACGGCGCCATCCTGCAAGGCACGCGCGCCGGCCACCAGAGCCAGCAGGCTCGACTTGCCCACCCCGTCGGGGCCGATCAGCCCCACCATGCAGCCTGCGGGCAGGTCGAGCGAGATGTCGTCCAGCGCCGGCGTCTTGCTGCGTCCGCGCCCATACCTCAGGCTCACGTGGGCAAGGCTTGCCACCGGCGGGTGCGCCAGCCATGCGGCGTCCACGCGAGGCGCTTGCGCGAACGTGCTCACTGCGGAACCCTGATCGCCAGGTTGGCCGGCCACTCGGCCTGCGGATCGAGCTTCAGCCAGGCCACCCCCGGCAACCCTGTCTTCACCAGCTTCAGATTCTTGCGCAGCAGGTCATGATCAATCTGCGCCTTGACGCGGAACATCAGCTTCTGCCGCTCGGTGGCGGTCTCCACGGTCTTGGGCGTGAACTGCGCCGTGCTGGCCACGAACGACACACGCGCCGGAATCACGTACTGCGGCGCGGCGTCCAACACGATACGTACCTCGCTGCCCATGGCAATACGGCCGGCATCGGTTTCGGGCACGAAGAAGGTCATGTAGACGTCGGACAGATCCACCAGATTGAGCAACCGCCCGCCACCGGCCAGCACCTCGCCAGGCTGGGCGATGCGGTATTGCACGCGCGCATCGCGCGGAGCCGTCAAGGCGCTGTCGTCAATGTCGGCCTTGATGCGCAGCACGGTCGCATCTGCCGCCTTGACGGTGGAATTGGCACCGGCCACCTGCGTGCGGGCCGCCGACACCGCAGCCTGCGCCGCTTCGGCCTGGGCGCGAGCGGCCACCAGCGCGGCTTTGGCGCTGCGCACGCGGGCGCGGTCGTCATCCAGCTCCTGCATCGACGAGGCGCCTTCGTGTGACAGCGTCTCCGAGCGCGCCAGACGGCGCTGCGCGGCATCCAGGTCGCTCTCGCGCAGCGCGATCTGCGCCAGCGCTGCCTGCCGGTCCGCCTCGCGTACGGCCACCTGGGCCTGCGCACTTGCCACGGCCGACACCGACTGCTGCTGCCGCGCCAGCGCTTCATCACGTTGGGCTTCCAGCGTCTGCACCTGCATGTGCGCAAGCGGCTGGCCGGCCGTCACGAAATCCCCCTCGTCTACCAGGATGTCCTGCACGCGGCCGGGGAGCTTGGTCGCCACGTCGATCTCGGTGGCCTCGATGCGGCCGTTGCCACTGGCGAAGCCCTTGCCGGGGCCGTCGTGCCGCAGGGTCTTCCATGCAAACAGGCCACCGGCCACCACCAGGGCGGCCAATAGCAGCGCAATCGATCGTTGTCGGGGGGTCGTCTTCATGGTGTTGCTTGGCCGGCCGCATGCACGAGCGATGCCGGGTTCCGTTGGGGGTTCGAAAGGGATACCGATGCGGCTTCGCTGGCCTGCGTGCCGCCGCCCAGCGCAGCATACAAACCCACGCGGCTGGACAGCAATGCGCGGCGCACCTGCACCACCTGCTGCTGCGCAGCCAGCAGATCGCGCTGCGCGTCGAGCACCTCCAGGTACGTCGATGAGCCGGCATCGAAGCGCAGTTGCGACAGCCGCGCGCGCTCGGTCTGCGCGGCCAGCGCGGTCTGCGCAATATCGAGTTGCTCGGCCAACCACTTGCGCGCGGACAGCGCGTCCGACACGTCTCGGAAAGCACTCTGCACAGTCTTCTCGTAGCCGGCCACCGCGAGGTCGCGGCGGGCTTCGGCCAGATCCAGGTTGCTGCGCAACTTGCCGCCTTCGAACAGCGGGATGCTGATGCTCGGCGCAAAGACCCAGGCACGGGTGCCGGGTGCAAACAGGTTGTCCAGTTCCGGGCTGACCGCGCCGTAGGCGCCGGTGAGCGTCACACGCGGAAAGAACGCCGCGCGAGCCGCGCCAATGTTGGCGTGCGCGGCGCGCAAGCGGTGTTCGGCGGCCACGATATCCGGGCGCTGCGTGAGCAGATCGGACGGCAAGCCGGCGCGCAGATCGGCCAGCATGCGGTGCTCATCCAGCGGTTCTGCCATTGGGGGGAAGTCGATGGGCTTGCCCACCAGCAGCGCCAGGCTGTGTGCCTGCGCGTCGCGGGCCTGCTGCAGTTGTGCCAGCAACGCTTGCGCCTGGGTCAGCAGGGTCTCGACCTGCGTCTGGTTCAGCCGCGAAGTCGCTCCCACCGCCACGCGGCGCGAGAAGATGCGTAGCGTTTCGGTGCGGCTGTCCACGGTCCGCCGCGCCAGCGCGATGCGCTCGTCCAGTTCACGCAGCACCAGGTAGCTGTCGGCCACTTGCGCGATCAACCCCAGTGCCACGGCGCGGCGCGCGGCATCGGAGGCCACGTAGTTCTCCAGCGCGGCATCGTTGAGGTTACGCACGCGCCCCCAGAAATCGATCTCCCAGCTCGAAACGCCTGCACCCACCTGATACTGGCTCACGCGCATGGACGTGCCGAACGGGCTCAGGTCGGCCGGAATGCCCAGGCGGTTGATGCCGGCCTGCGCGTTGAGGTGGGGAAACAAGTCCGCGCGCTGGATGCCAAACGCCGCGCGCGCCTCTTCCACACGCAGCACGGCCGTGCGCAGGTCACGGTTGTTTTCCAGCGCCTGCGTGATCAATGCCTGCAGGCGTGGCTCGGTGAAATACGCCTGCCAGCCGGTGGCTGCAGCGGGCAGGCCATCGCGGCCGTCGTCGGTGTCGTACTGCTGGGCGACGGGCAATGCCGGTGCCTCATAATGCGGCGCCATCGAGATGCAGCCCGACAGCGCCAGCAACGCGGTCATTGCGGCGGCGGCCATCAGCTTGGTGTGCTTGGCCGCGCGGCGATCCATCCATTCGAAGGCGAGCGAAGACACGACGGGCGCAGTGCGCATGATTGGGGGCGTAAAACGATTGCGTTGGTATACGAGGCATTAGATGCCAGCCGGGACCGTGCGCATTTGATGCATCTCAAGCGAAAGGAAGAGGCGGCGCTCTAGTCAGACTCTTGACCAGCGTCAGCCTCCTGGTGCACCGCAAGCGTACGCTGACAACTGAAAACAGGGCCGGAAACAGACACGAAGCAGGCCCGAAAAAGGGAAAAAAGGGAAATCATGCTGGAAGCACAACCAGACGAAGTGGTTGCCGCCACGCTGTGGGAGTTGGAAAAGGCCGTCAGCGCGGCACTGCCACCGAGTGCGCTCATCCAGGCGTCGCGCAGTGCGTGTGGCGGATACAACGTCCTGGCGCAATGGTCATTCGAGGGCTCGCATGGCAATCGGATGCCATGCACATTGGCATGTCATATCAGTGCCACCGAGGTACGGACCTATTGCGGCCTGAACCACCCCAAGCGGGAAGTGGCCTGCGCAAGCGTCGGCGCGTGGCTGCGCGCGGAACTGGAACGCAAGAGGCAAGCTGCACAGCTCTCGCCCGACACCGGCTTCGACATGCAGTGCGCCGCGCCGGCGGCGTGCTTTCGCGACGATGCCGAGCCCGTCCGGGTGACAACGCAGGACAAGGCGCACGACTTCGCGCTGTACCGGGGCGCGCCGCCGCCACGGCTGACATAATGCTTCGGCATCGGCCGGCTGGTCTATGGCCCCTACGGCACATCGCCAATGGCGGGCAGCCCAGCCAAGCCATCGCGCAACACCTCAACAAAACGCGCCAGCACCGGGTTGTCGTCCGCAGTGCGCCAGACGAACTCGACCGGGTAGGTCATGGTGAGGTCCGGGTGGTCGAGCAGGATGACGTCAGCCGGGCAGTGATAGGTCGACGCATCCGAGACGATCGAATAGCCCATGCCGGCGGCCACGAGCCCGAGGATGGTCGAGACGTCGCTGCCGATCTGCAGCGTACGCGGCGACAGCCCCGCCACATGACACTGGTGCGTGAGGAAATCGTTGTAGGCGGGTGCGATCTCGCGGCGGAACCAGATGCAGGGCTCATCCTGCAGATCCGCCAGCCGGTGCGGCGGCGACTCCGCGAGTGAGCTGTGCCGGTGCAGCGCAAGCTTGAGCCGGCAGTCGAACAGGCGCACCGCGCTGTAGGCAGGGTCGGCGGGGTTGCGCCAGGTCAGGTAGCCGCCGTCGAGACTGCCGCGGGCGATGCGCTCCAACTGCCGAGCCGCCAATGACGGCTCCAGCATCACCGTGACCCCGGGCACCGCGTGCTTGAACGCCTGCAGCGAGCGCAGGATCACCGGGTGCCAACTGTAGTTGGGCGCCACGCCCAGGCGCAGCGCACCCTGCTGGCCACGCGCGATGTGCGCAACGCGCTCACGCGCGGCCGCCAGCTCATCGAGCAATTGCTGCGCGTCCAGGCGGAACTGGGCGCCGGCGGTGGTCAGCTTCACGCCCTTGACGCCGCGTACGAACAGCGCGGCGCCCAGGCGCTCCTCCAGCTCCCGAACCTGTCGGCTGAGGGCCGGTTGCGCGATGTGCAGACGGCGCGCGGCCTCGGCCACGCTGCCCGACTCCGCAACGGCCAGAAAGTAACGCAGATGCCGGATTTCAATCATCTATACCTCACAGGCATATTGGCTATCGTTATTTTGTATTTTTTCATATATCACGCTGCCGTTTAAGCTTTCGCGCATAACCCAGAACAGGAGGAGTTCCCATGAACGGCAGCAATGTGCACGCAACGGCCGGCGTTTCGGCCGACGCACCGATGCGACGACGGGCCGTGGTCGCGGCATCCATCGGCAACGTGCTCGAGATTTACGACTTCATCGCCTTTGGCATCTTTGCGGTGCCGATTGCGCGCACCTTCTTTCCGGCCGGCAGCGACTTCGCCGCGCTGATCATGACGTTCATGACGTTTGCGGCCGGCTTCCTGGCTCGGCCGCTGGGCGCGCTGCTGCTGGGCCGCTATGCCGACCGCGTGGGCCGCAAGCGCGCGCTGAGCCTGACGCTGGTGCTGATGGCGCTGGGCACGCTGGTGCCGGCGGTGTGTCCGTCGTACGCGGCCATTGGCGTGGCTGCGCCGATCATCATCGTGCTGGGTCGCCTGGTGCAAGGCTTCTCGGCCGGCGGTGAAGTCGGCGGCGCGGTGGCCATGATGGTCGAGAACGCCGGCGGCAAACATCGCGGGCTGTACGGCTCGTTTCAGCAGATGTCCCAAGGCGGCGGGGTGCTGGTGGCGGGCCTGCTCGGCGTGTTCATGACCAGCGTGTTCACCGAGCAGCAGATCCTGGACGGCGGCTGGCGCCTGGCCTTCGTGTTTGGCGTGCTGATCGGGCCGGTGGGCTGGTACATCCGCCGCGCGATTCCCGAGACGGCGGAGTTTTCCGCCTCGCACGCCACGCGCACCGACGAGCGCCTGCTGTCTGGCCTCGCACGGCACAGCGGCCAGATCCTGATGGGCATCGGCGTGATGGTGTTCTGGACCATCGCCACCTACGTCTCCAACTACTTCACCACCTATGCGGTGCGCGAGCTGCACCTGAGCCTGCTGCAAAGCTACCTGGGACAGATCTCCTACGGCGTGACCATGCTGGTGGCCTGCCCGGCGTTCGGCGCGCTATCCGACCGCACTGGCCCGTTCAAGCTGATGGCCTTTGGCGCGGGGCTCTCGGCACTGCTGGCCTATCCGCTGTTCTGGGTGCTGGCCAAGCACCCGAGCCTGCCGATGCTGATCGTGGTGCAGGGCGTGATCGCACTGCTGCTCGCCAGCTATGCCGCGTGCGCCTCCCGCGTGCTCGCCGACATCTTCCCGGTGCACTTCCGCGCCACCGGCGTGGGCATCTCATATGCGCTGGGCGTAACCATCTTCGGCGGGCTGACGCCGCTGCTGGTCACCAGCCTGATCCACTGGACCGGCGACAAGCTGGTCGTCGGCCTCTACCTGTCATGCGCGGCCATCGTCAGCGCCGTGCTGCTGACCCTGTTCCGGCCTGCGCCGGCCGCGCAAGCCGCGGCCAAGGCCGGCACCTGATTCCCAGTACTCCGTAACCTTGGCCGGGCCGGCGGGCGCGCCCATGCGCCCATGCTGCCCGGCACGCTTTCCGCTGTAAGAACCATGACTGCAACGCCGGCCATCGCGGCCCTCAAACCCGAGCTCGTGCGCATCCGCCGCCAACTGCACGCACATCCCGAACTGCGCTTCGAAGAGGAACAGACCGCCGCGTTCGTGGCCGCCTACCTGGAAGACTGCGGTATCGAGGTCACGCGCGGCATCGGCGGGCACGGCGTGGTCGGCACGTGCAGGCGCGGCACGTCGGGCCGCGCGATCGCCCTGCGGGCCGACATGGACGCATTGCCCCTGCAGGAACTCAACGGCTTCACACATGCCTCGCAGCACGCGGGCAAGATGCACGCCTGCGGGCACGACGGCCACACCACCATGCTGCTGGGCGCGGCCCGGTACCTGGCCACGCATGGCGGCTTCGACGGCACCGTCCAGTTTGTCTTCCAGCCGGCGGAGGAAGGCGGCGCCGGCGCCAAGAAGATGCTCGACGATGGGCTGTTCGAACGCTTTCCGGCCGACGCCATCTTCGGCCTGCACAACTGGCCGGGGCTGCCGGCCGGCAGCTTTGGCGTACGGCCCGACGCCATCATGGCGTCCAGCAACACCTTTGAAGTGGAGATTCACGGCAGCGGCTCGCACGCCGCGCAGCCCCACCGCAGCATCGATCCCGTCATGGTGGCGGTGCAGATTGCGCAGGCGTGGCAGTCGATCGTCTCGCGCAATGTCGACCCGAACGCCGCCGCCGTGCTCTCCGTCACGCAGATCAACACCGGCACGGCCGTCAACGTGATTCCGGAAACGGCTGTGCTGCGCGGCACGGTGCGGACGTTCGACACTGCCGTGCTCGACCTGATCGAGCAGCGCATGCGCAGCATTGCCGACGGCATTGCAGGCGCCTTTGGGGCGGAGCTGCGCTTCGACTTCAACCGCATGTATCCGGCTGTGGTCAACCACCCGGCCGAAGCCGCACTGGCCGCCTCGGTCATGCGCGCCGTGGCCGGCATCGAATGCGTGGACGAGAACGTCGCGTGCAGCATGGCCTCGGAAGATTTCTCGTTCTTCCTGCAGCGCAAGCCGGGCTGCTACGCCTTCCTGGGCAACGGCCGGCTGCGTACGACGGCCGCGCCGACTACGCCGGCGAACGGCCACTCGTATCAGCTTCACAGCCCGTTGTATGACTTCAATGACGAGATTCTGGTGACGGGTGTGACGTACTGGGTGGAGTTGGCCAAGGCGTGGCTGCCGGTTGTGCAAAGCATGCCAACGCCGCCCGTTGCAGACGAAAAGAACGACCGGCTGCAAAGCATCGCTTGAAGATTGGCATCCTTCGCTATGCTGCGCATCGCAATCAGTCCTGCGCCAGCAGCGCCAGCTTCACCAGATCGACAATCCGGCCGCAATCCATCTTCAGCTTGAGATTGGCGATGTGCGATCGCACGGTGTGTTCGGAAATGCGGTTCTGGGCAGCCAGCTCGCACGGCGCGAGCCCCTGGGCAAGCCCGGCCAGAACCCTGGCCTCCGCTTTCGTGATCTCGAAGGTGGATTGTCCCCCCAAGGACGCCATACCGTATTCCATCAGGGCTCATGGTGTATGGAGTCCGGTGAACATGCATCACCCGATTGGGGTATGCGCGGCGTGCGCTCACGTGCCATGATCGGCGTTGTGGCGGGGTCTTGCGCCGCAGGGAGCGGGGATGAGCGAGAAGGGTGATATTCCGGCGCAGACACTGTCCAAGTTTATTGGCCTGATCTATGGCGCCGCGAGCGACGACGACTTGTGGCCCAGCCTGCTGCAGGCGCTGGCCGATCACCTGAAGCTCGATCGCTTTGTCGTGCTGGGGTATTCGGCCGGCATGCCCTATGCATTTGCCACCGCGCAGGCGATGCCCTCGCGCGCGTGTCGGCCGTCTTCATCGTGGCGGTCACGCCCCCGATCGAGCGCGTCGAGGACATCAAGGCCTATTCGGCGCACTTCCGCATGGGGCTCATGGTGGCGCGCTACATGCCAAACCTGCTGCCTCCCTTGCTGCATGTGGTGGTACGCAGCATCCGCAAGGATGTGTACCGGTACATCGAGTCCATCCTGAAATCGATGCCGGAAGTGGGCCAGCAGGTCTTCAAGCAAGCCGCCTTTCGCGAAAACTATGCACGGGAACTGCTGGCGGGCGTCAAACACGGCGGGCAGCACTTCGTGGTCGAGACGCTATTGAACGTGCACGGCTGGCAGGTGGACGGGCACCGCTTTGCGATGCCGGTCGAGTTCTTTCACGGCGCGCTGGACTGGCACGTTTCCATCCAGGCGGCGCGCGCGCTGGTGCGCCGCATCCCGGGAGCGCAGCTTCACGAGATTGAGGATGGAGGCCACTTTCTGATCTATTCGCACTGGCGGGAAGTCTTGCGGACCATTCGGGAGCGTCTGGCCTGCACCGTCTGACCCCGCGGCAGGCAGCCCGCCCCTAGCCCGCCCGCAGCAGATCGAGGTAGCGCGGCAGATCGATATTGCCGCCAGTGACGATTACGCCGATACGCGCCCCCTGGATGGGCAGGCCGCCGTAGCGCGCCGCCGCCAACCCGAGGCAGCCGGTGGGCTCCACCACCAGCTTCATGTCCTGCGCGAAGCGGCGCATGCATTCCACCAGCATGGCGTCTTCAACAGAGACGATGTCCGTCACGCCTTGCTGCAGCAACGCAAAGTTGAGTACCCCCAGATGCTGCGCGCGGGCGCCATCGGCAATTGTGTCTGGCGGGTCGATATGGACGATGCGGCCGGCACGCAGCGATTGCCGGCCGTGGTTGCCCGTCACCGGTTCGGCCCCAACCACTTTGCAGCCCGGCGCCAACGCGGCCGTCACCAGTGTCGCACCACCCAGCAGCCCACCACCGCCCTGGCTTGCGAACACCGCATCCAGCGGGCCGGCCTCTTCGATCAGCTCGCGCGTGACGGTGGCCTGCCCGGCAATCACATCGGCATGGTCATACGGCGGGACGAGCGTCAGGCCCTGCGTTTCGGACAGCTCGCGCGCAATGGCTTCGCGGTCGTCGGTGCAGCGATCGTAGAAGACGATGCTTGCGCCGCAGCGCCGGGCGGCATCCACCTTGGTCGCCTGGGCGTCGTGCGGCATCACCACCGTCACGGGAATGCCGAGCATCTGTCCGGCCAACGCCATGCCCAACGCATGGTTGCCGCCCGAGAACGCAACCGCGCCGCGCCGGCGTTGCCCGGCATCGAAACGCGCCAGCGCGTTGAATGCGCCCCGGAACTTGAAGGCACCGGTGCGCTGCAGGTTCTCGCACTTGAAGACCACCTGCGCGCCCACCCACGCGTCCATTGCGGGCGAGCGCAGCACCGGAGTGCGCAGCGCGTGGCCGGCCAGGCGCTCGCTGGCCGCAACCACGTCGCTCCAGCCAGGCAGCACGGGTGCCGTCACTCTGCGGCCTCGTCCGACGGATGCTTCCAGGCCGCCAGCGCTTCCGGTGACGGGGCCAAGCCGAGCACGATTCCGCGCGCGCTGATCGGCTGCTGGAACCAGCGCTTCTGCAGCGCGAGCACGTCTGGACTGGCGAACAGGGCAGCCAGCGTCTGATCCACCAGTGCCTTCCATTGCGGGTCGGCCTTGGAGAGCATCAGCGCGTTCTTCTCCACCGATAGCGTGGGACCGACCACTTCGTACTGCGTCGGATTCTTGGCGTTGGCGCGCAGGCCGTAGAGCACTACGTCGTCGAGCACAAAGGCCTGCGCGCGGCCCGTATCAAGCATCAGGAATGATTCGACGTGGTCCTTGGCGTAGACCTCGTTGTAGCCGTACCGGTCTTTGAGGCGGCGCACATGGCGGTCGCTGGTGGAGCCGGCGCTGGTCACCACCGTCTTGCCACGCATGTCGTCAAACGAGCGGATGCCCGAGTCCGTTCGCACCAGCATGCGCACGGCCGAGACGTAGTACGCGAGGCTGAAATCCACCTGCTTCTTGCGCTCGGCGGTGATGGTGTTCGGCGCGCAGTCGATGGCAACAAGACCGTTGACCACTGCGGGCACGCGGCTCTGCGCACTCAGGGGCAGCCAGCGCACCTTCAGTTCCGGCAGATTGAGCTTGCGTTGCGCCGCCTCTGCCACACGCAGGCACAGGTCGACCGCGTAGCCGGAAGGCTGTCCCTTGACGTCGGAGAACGAGAACGGCACCGCGCCCTCGCGATAACCCAGCGTGATCGTGCCCGACTGACGGATCTGATCGAGAATGGGCGACTGGCCCTGAGTCTGTGCCTGTGCCGATACGGCAGCGCCGAACGACAACGGCAACAGAAGCGCGGCAAGCGCACGCGGAACGGATGAAGCGATACGAGACAGCATGGTGATCCTTAACGAAACCGGCAAGGATAGCCACGCAGCCCGCATGCGAGAACGATCAAATGGCTATATGGGCATGCCTGCGGCGGCGTACGTGCTTATGCGGCGCACGCATATAAGCATTGGCGCAGCCGGCATCCTGCAGGAGAATCAACGTCACCTGCCGACCTCCTCCATAAGGAGCCTGTCATGTCGATCCTGATCCTGGGGTTGCTGATCTTTCTCGGTGCACATTCGGTCCGGATCTTTGCGGAAGGCTGGCGCAGGATGCAGATCGCGCAGATGGGCGAGAAGGGATGGAAAGTGGCGTATTCCATCGTGTCCATCGTTGGATTTGTGCTGATCATCCGGGGATACGGCATGGCGCGGCACCAACCTGTCGTGCTTTGGGCACCGCCGGCATGGGCGCCGCATCTTGCTGGTGGGCTCACGCTCGTGGCGTTCATCCTCTTCCTGGCGGCATACATCCCGGGCACGCACTTCAAGGCATGGCTCAAGCATCCGCAGGTTATCGGGGTCGCGCTGTGGGCATTCGCGCACCTGCTGGCCAACGCAACGCTGAACGCAGCCGTGTTGTTCGGGGCATTCCTCGTCTGGGCGCTCGTCGATTTTGCAGCGGCGCGACGGAGGGATCGCGCAGAAGGCATCGTCTATCCCGATGGCAGCCTCCCGCGCGATGTGATTCCGGTCGTGGTGGGCAGCGTCGCCTGGGTTGCATTCGCATTCTTCCTGCACGGGTGGTGGATTGGCGTGAAGCCGATGGGGTAAGGCATATGTCTTGCGTGCCACCTCGCCCACCGGCGCGCACTCAATCGCCCACCCTCGCTCCACTGCATCTGGAGAAAACCCATGGCCAGATCGACCTTTGTCTATGTCACATACATTCGCACCACGCCCGAGAAGCTGTGGTCGGCCCTGACCGATGCTGAGTTCATTCAGCGGTACTGGTTCGGCATGCGCTGTGAAAGCCAGTGGACAGCTGGGTCTTCCTGGAAGCTGGTGTCCGGCGACGGGCAGGTCTGGGATGCCGGCGAGATCGTCGAAGCCAAGCCGCCGCGGCGTCTGGTGATCCGCTGGCAGCATCAGAACAAGCCCGAGCTCACGGCGGAAGGCGCGTCGCTGTGCACGATAGAGCTGGAACCCAGCGCAGGCGCGGTCAAGCTTTCCATCACCCACAGCATCGAGCGCGAGCCTTCGAAGTTCATCGAGGCGGTGTCCGGCGGCTGGCCGAAGATCATGTCCAACCTCAAATCTTTGCTGGAGACCGGCGCCATCGCCCTGGAAGAGCCCTATCCCGCGCAGAGCGGCCGGTAGAAAGGCAACGGGAACGCCAGGGCCACTCTTTACGCCGCGCAAGCGGCAGCCTGGGCGGCCTCATTCCCGTTTCCATTTCTCGCCTCGTGCCGCACAGGCAGCGCAACGGCAAAGGTCGTACCCGGCCCTGGGTGCGTGACGACGTCAATGCGCCCCTGATGGTGTTTCACCATACCGTGGGAAACCGAGAGCCCCAGGCCGGTACCGTGGCCGACCGGCTTGGTGGTGAAGAACGGGTCGAAGATCTTGCCAAGCACCTCGGGCGTCATGCCGATGCCGTCATCAGAGATGGTTCTGACCGGACGGTACCGGGCTTACCTGCACGCACAGCGTCCTGTAGATTCCTACGTGATCAACGCCGCGTGTGGGTGAACGCTGCCGAGCCCGCAAGGGCCTGTTGAGCCACCTGCCCGCACCAACCGGAAACCCGCATGAAACATGTCACCTTGCCCGATGGCGAACGTGTGCCGGCGCTCGGCATGGGAACGTGGAATATGGGCGACGACCGCGCCACGCGCGCCGAAGAGATCGCCACGCTGCGCCTGGGGCTCGATCTGGGCCTGCGCCTCATCGACACGGCCGAGATGTACGGCGAGGGCTTGTCCGAAGCGCTGATCGGCGAAGCGATCGCCGGGCGGCGTGACGAAGTGTTCCTTGTCAGCAAGGTCTATCCCCATCATGCCGGCCGGCGCGACATGGCCGCCGCCTGCGAGCGCAGCCTGCGCCGGCTCGGCACCGACCGCATCGACCTGTACCTGCTGCACTGGCGCGGCAGCGTCCCGCTGGAAGAAACCGTGCAGTGCCTGCAAGCACTGCAGCGCGAGGGCAAGATCCGCCACTATGGCGTGAGCAATCTCGACCTGTCCGACATGGAAGAGCTCTGGAACATTCCCGGCGGCGATCAGGTGGCGGTCAACCAGTTGCTGTACAACCTTGGCCGGCGCGGCATCGAGTGGGACTTGCTGCCCTGGCTGCGCGAACGCCGCGTACCCGTGATGGCGTACTCGCCCATCGAGCAGGCACGTCTGGCCCGACACCCGAAGCTGATGCGCTTCGCGCAGGCGCACGGCATGACGCCGGCGCAGGTTGCCTTGGCATGGCTGATGGCGCGCGAGGACATCATCGCCATTCCCAAAACCAGCCATCGCGAGCGGCTGCGCGAGAACGTCGGCGCGCTGGCGCACACGCTGACACCCGAGCAACTGGCGGGGCTGGATCGCATCTTCCCCCCGCCTGTGGGCCCGCGCCCGCTCGACATGCTGTAAGGACAGCAAGCGATGCGATGCCGGATAATCATCGCCATCGCACCGCTTGCTGCCCCTCATCCTCACGTCCACCCATGAAGCTCGACCGCATTTTGCTGGTCGCCAGTGCCGCGCTGTTTGCGCTGCCCATGGCGGCGCTTGCCTTCATCAAGCCGCTACGGGTTGTCGCCCCGACACTCATGCCGGGCATCACCTGTCCGACCCCGACGATCTGCACGGACAACCCCGCCAGCCTGGACGACGCGCAGACGCTGTACCAGGCAGGCTACGCCAAGGCTGCGGGCGCGGTCGGCCCATTCCAGCAGGCACCACGCGGCGTGTTCTGCACGACGCCCGCCTGTGCCGACACGTTCGGTCTTGGCCGCCGTGCGGCGGAAGCCGTGGGTAATCTCGGCTTTGTGGTTGCGCCGCGCGGGTGGCAAACCTTCTACGTGGCCCACGAGTTGATCCACTTCAGGCAGGCGGAAACGCTGGGAAACGTTGCGGTGGCGACCAAACCCGGTTGGCTGATCGAAGGGATGGCGTATGCGTTGAGCGGCGACCCGAGACATCCGCTGGGCGAACCCTTTGAACAATGGCGGTCGCGCTTCGAAGCCTGGCGGGCGGGCCTGGGGGCGGGCGACTTGTGGGAAGCGGCACGGGAAGCTCGCTGAGGCCATCGCACCGGATGCGGCTCCTGCGTAAAGTCAGAGCCCCCTGAAGGCGTGACGCACCAACAGCGCCGACAGCACAAGCATGGTCACGCCGATCAGGCCATCGAGCACCTGCCATGCCCTCGGCCTGGCAAACCAAGGCGCCAGCCAGCGCGCGCCGAACCCCAGCGACACAAACCAGCACAGGCTGGCCGAACCGGCCCCCGCCACGAACCAGCCGCGCAATGCCGGCGGATGCTGTGCGCCGATGCTGCCCACCAGCAGCACCGTATCCAGATAGACATGTGGGTTGAGCAGCGTAAAAGCGGCCGCCTGCGCCAACGCAGCGCCCCGGCTCAGACTGCCCCCACCCTCCGACGCCCTCAACTGGCGGGCATGCCGGGCGCGTTGCAATGCCCGCCAGCCGTATGCCACCAGAAAGACGGCACCGGCCAGCGCAAGGGCACGCGCAAGGCCCGGGCGCTCGCCCAAGGCCTGCGCCATGCCCAAGACACCCGCCGCAATCAGCAAGACATCGGCCAAGGCACAGAACAGCACCACGCTGCCCACATGCTCACGACGCAATCCTTGGCGCAGTACGAACGCGTTCTGCGCGCCGATGGCGACGATCAGCCCCAGGCTCAGGGCCAGGCCCTGCAGGGAAACGGTCAAGGGAAGCGAGGCGGCAAACGAGGTATCCATGCGTGCAGCTTGCCTGCTCGCTTTTATGAAGACAAACTATCTCTTCTTTATTCAATTTAGTTTTTCTTACCTAAATGCTGGATTACCCTGCGCTATCTGCCTTGGCCGCTGTCATTCGCGAAGGCAGCTTCGAGCGTGCAGCCCGCGTGCTGCACGTGACGCCATCAGCGATTTCGCAGCGCATTCGCCTGCTGGAAGAGCGCGTGGGCTGCGCGTTGGTCGTGCGCGACCAGCCCTGCCGGGCCACCGAGACCGGGCGACGGCTGTGCCAGCACGTCGACCGCGTGCGGCTGCTCGAGCAGGAGTTGCAAGGCGCCCTGCCGACCCTGGCTCCGCAGGGCATTGCACGGGTCACGCTGCCGATTGCGGTGAATGCCGACAGCCTCGCCACCTGGCTCGCGCCGGCCATCGCCGCTTTTGGCGCAGAGCACCCCGTGTTGATGGAGGTGGCGGTGGATGACCAGGACCACACCACCGAGTGGCTGCGCAGCGGCGCCGTGCTGGCCGCCGTGACAGCCACGGCCCGCCCGGCAGCGGGCTGCAACAGCCGCCCGTTGGGCGCCATGCGCTACCTGGCGGCCGCCAGCCCGGCGTTCGTGCAGCACCATTTTGCGGAGGGCGTGGGCGCCGGCAGCCTGGCGAAAGCGCCCTGCCTGGTGTTCAACACCAAGGACGAATTGCAGGCCCGCTGGGCGCGGCGCCTGTGCCATCGGCATGTCGAGCTGCCCCGCCACACGCTCCCCTCGTCACAGGCCTTCGTGACAGCAGCCTTGGCCGGCATGGGCTGGGGCCTGCATCCGCAGGCGCTGATCGCACCGCATATTGAAGACGGCTCATTGGTCGAACTGGTGCCGGATACGCCGTTGGATGTACCGCTTTACTGGCAACACGCACGTGCGGCATCGGCGTTGCTCGATGGGTTGAGTCGCGAGGTTCTGGCTGCTGCCCGCGCTGCGCTGTTGCCGCCGTGAGGTGGGTGGGAGACCGCACTGCACCGCATCTTCTGGCAAGGTTTCCTCAGCGACGTGTTGAACCCCAAGGTCGCACTGTTCTATATCTCGCTGCTTCCCCAGTTCGTCAACGCGCACGACCCGCACCCGGTGCCGCATCTCCTCGCGCTAGGCGTGATCGGGAACATGGTTGGCATTACGACGAGCGTTGCTTATGTCTTCCTTTCCTCTCGAATGACGCAAGCGCTCCGGCGTAACAAGACCCTCTCGGCATGGCTGACGAAGGCAATGGGAGCGTTGTTCGTCGGACTGGGCCTGAAGCTGGCGACCGAGAAGTTGTGACTGCGGTGTACCGGGTAAGGTCTGCCCCCTCCTGCTTTCGGATACCCCGAGCAACTCCGCGCATTGCATTCGGACATGACCAGAGAACAGCTTCACACATTCCTGACCACCCATTTTGGTTTGGTCGCCGACGCCGTCGAGCGGGGCGGCACCCGCTCATACTTTCTCGCAGAGGTGGTGTGGCACCCGTCCGCGACCACGCGAATCCTTCATGTTCAATATGGCGCGGACGATTGCGTCAGCCATATCAAGCTCTGCGTCTCGTCGGACAACAACAACAGCGTGTTTGTGCCGTTGCCAATGAGCTGGCCGGAACTTCGCCAAACCTTGACCGACGAGATTTCTCAGCATGCGCGGCGGAGAGCCTGCGCGCGGACCTGCTGACTACCGCTCAGGGGTGCGAATGCCGACCAGTCATGGAGCGCTCCGCGCAGCCATCGGCTGACCGAGCGAAGACCGCACACGCTCTCCGCGCAAGCTGTCTGACTGGAATGACGGATTGCACTACAATGCGCGCATGTCACGTGCAACCCAAAGCGTCTCGCTTCGGGCAGTCATGTTGCTCATCATCGTATTGACGCAACTGCTAAGCCCGCTCCTGCACGGCCATCTCGGAACTCCGAAACAAACTGGCCTGCACGTGCATGCGTCGCTCTCTGGCGCAGTTGATTCTCATTTCCAATCCCTCGAATCTTCCCATGCCCGAGCCTCCTCTCAGGCGGTGCATGCGATCGATCATGACTGGGTGCTGACGAGCAAGGAACCCTTTGAGGTTGACGTCGAACCCGCGATTGGCCCGAAAGATCTCAGCACATTTCTTTGGGCTGCAGTGGGTCCGGGAGTCTCCGCGCTCACTTTCCTCCTGCTGACCGCGCTTGCCTGCGCTGCCATTTCACGCCGCGCCTTCCGGCCAGCCCCGGTTCGCGCGCGCTGGCGCGATCGCATCAATCGTCCGCCCCCGGCCCAGGCTCCACCGCTGCCGTCCTAATCGGTATCCGGCTAACGGCTGGCCGCGCGTCGCTGCGCGGCAGCGGACCGCTATTTGTTGACCTGCAACAAGCCCTTTGTCTTTGCATTGGCGATGATGAATCCGTCAGAAGCGTTGGCTTCTGGCTCTTCATACTCGCTTGACGCAACGAGGCGGTAGCGGCTTCGCCATCCGTTAGCCATCCACTGTCGCAGTTTGTTATTCGCGTCGCGTGGCGATGCTCAGAGGTCGTTGATCTTTGTGCCGCTACGTGAGTGCGACGGAGTCCGGAGGCGGCGCCCGCAGCGTTGCCTTCATGGATTGGAGTCAGGCATGTTTTTCAAACGAATCGTAGCGATTGGTGCGTGGATTGCGCTGACCGCGTTTTCTTTCGAGCGGGCTGCAGCACAGACAACTGCCCAGGCAGTGCCGCTGTCGGCTGAACAGGCGCGTTCGCTGGGCGTGCGCTTCAGCCCAATCGCCGCATCTGGGGGCTTGGATGTCGGTACGCATGCGCGTGTCGTCTACAAGCCTGACGCGCAGTATGTGGTGGCAGCCCCGTATGCGGGCATGGTGCCTCGTGTGCTGGTTTCCGTGGGGCAGACAGTCCGCCCGAACCAGCCGCTGGCGGGCTTCCTGAGCCCGCAGCTTTTCGAAGCGAGCCGCGCACTCACAGAGGCCAACTCGCAGGCGCGCCTGGCGCAGCAATCACTGCAGCGCGACAAGGCGCTCTACAACGACGGCATCGTCGCTGAAAGTCGCTGGCAAGCAACGCAGGCGCGAGCTGCGGAGGCCAACGCCATGGCCAAAGCACGCCGGGCCGAGCTGGCTTCCGCAGGCATTGCGTTCACCGGCGCGGGTGGTGAAGCGCAGCTGGTTGCCAGCCGTGGCGGCGTGGTGTCGGAAGTCAATGTGGTTCCGGGTGCGCGGGTCGACGCTGCAGCGCCGCTCTTCAGGATCGTTGATCCTGCCGCGCTGGAGCTGGACCTGCTGGTTGGCCGCGATGTGCCAGTACCGACCTCGGGCGACCGCATTGAGATTGCGCAGCGCGGCGCAAGCGGCACGGTCATTGGTGTGGCGCCGTCGGGCGACGGCACGGCTGGGGTCCGCGTGCGGGCATCGCTGGAGCGCCGCGGCGACCTGCGTGCCGGTGAAAGCGTCAACGTAACGCTCAAACTGCGCGGCTCCACGGGCGCGGGCGCGTCGGGCCTGTTGCGGGTTCCGGCGGCAGCATTGGTCTACGTACATGGCGTGCCGGGCGTGTTCATTTCGACCGACAAAGGCTTCCGCTTCCAGGAAGTCGCTGTCGCCAGCACAGACGAGGCCGTCGCTGTCGTGCGTGCCAATCTGCCTGCGGGAACACGTGTGGCGGTAACGGGCATCGGCGCGCTCAAGGGCTTGCTCGCGGGAGAACAGTAATGCTGCCCCGTCTGATTGAGTTTTCGCTGCGGCAGCGCGTGCTGGTGCTGATCGCGGCCGGCGTGCTTGCCGCCGCCGGCGTGTGGGCGTACCTGAACCTGCCGATCGACGCGTTTCCCGATATCTCGCCAACGCAGGTCAAGGTGGTGCTCAAGGTGCCGGGCATGACGCCGGAAGAAGTGGAGCAGCGCGTCTCGACGCCCATCGAGCAGGAGTTGCTTGGCCTCCCGCACAAGACAATCGTGCGCTCGGTATCCAAATACGGCATCAGCGATGTGACCGTCGATTTTGAAGACGGTGTGGACGTCTACTGGGCACGCCAGCAGGTGTCGGAGCGCCTGGCCGGGTTGGCGCGCGACCTGCCGTCGACCGCCGTGGGCGGACTGGCGCCCATCACCACGCCGCTGGGCGAGATGTTCATGTTTACCGTGGAGGGCGACGGCTACTCGCTGGCTGAGCGACGCCGTGTGCTCGACTGGGTCATCCGGCCGGCGCTGCGCACGGTGCCGGGCGTGGCGGATGTCAACGCGCTGGGCGGCGAAGTCCGCAGCTACGAAGTGATACCCGACCCTGCGCGCCTGCGCGCGCGTGGCTTGACGCTGGAGCAACTGCGGCAAGCGCTTGACACCAACAACCGCAACGACGGCGCGGGGCGCCTGGATCGAGGCGACGAGCACTGGGTCGTGCGGGTGGAGGGCGGCGTGCGGGGGCTCGATGACTTGCGCGCGATTGTCGTGGTGCCGGCGCAGAGCTTGTCTTCCGCTCCCGCAGTCACCGTCGGCGACGTCGCCACCGTGCGCCTGGGCGAGGCCACCCGCAACGGCGCCGTCAGCAAGGATGGCAACGGTGAGGTGGTCGAAGGGCTGGTGCTGGGCTTGCGCGGCAGCGATGCCCGCAAGCTGGTCGAGGCAGTGCAGGCGCGGCTGGACACACTGGCGCCGGAGTTGCCCAAGGGCATGTCGACCCGCGTCTTCTACAACCGAGGCGAGCTGGTGACACGCGCGGCCAACACCGTTGTCCGTGCACTGATCGAAGCCAGCGTGCTGGTGGTGGTCACGCTGTACCTGTTCCTGGGCGGCGTGCGGGCTGCGCTGGTGGTGGCGGCGACGCTGCCGCTGTCGATGCTGGCGACCTTCCTGCTGATGCGCTATGTGGGCCTGACCGCCAACCTGATGAGCCTGGGCGGCCTGGCCATTGCGCTGGGCATGCTGGTGGATGCGGCGGTGGTGGTGGTGGAGAACATCGAGACCGCCATGGCCCGCGCCCAAGACCACAAGACCGACCCGGCGCTGCGCGGCGCGGTCATCCGTCACGCGGTGGCGACGGTGGCCGTGCCGATGCTCTCCGGCGTTTCCATCATCGCCATCGTGTTTCTGCCGCTGCTGTCATTGCAGGGGCTGGAGGGCAAGCTGTTCGGGCCGGTGGCGCTGACGATTGTGCTGGCGCTGGCCTCGTCCGTGGTGATCGCCTTTACGGTGGTGCCCGCGCTGGCGTCCTTGCTGCTGCTTGCGCATGCGGATGAACCGCCTTGGCTGATGCGCAAGGTGGCCGGCGGCTTCGCCCGGATGCAAACGTGGACGGCGGCGCATCGCCGCATCGTCTTCGGCGTGGCGGGGGCGGCGTTGGCGGTGGCCGTGGTGCTGTACATGTCGGTCGGCAAGACCTTCATGCCGACCATGGACGAAGGCGATCTGATCGTGCAGTTGCAGAAGGCCCCGTCGGTCTCCCTGGCGGCATCGCTGGATCTGGACCAGCGCGTGCAGCAGGCGCTGCTCAAGGAGGTGCCGGAGATCCGCTCGATTGTGGCGCGCTCCGGCTCGGACGATCTGGGCCTGGACCCGATGGGCCTGAACGAGACCGATACCTTCCTGGTGCTCAAGCCCAAGGACCAGTGGCGCGGCAGCAAGGAGGACATCGCCATTGCGATTCGGCGCGTGATGGAGCGCTTTCCCGGCGTGATCTACGGCTTTACGCAGCCGATCGAGATGCGCGTCTCCGAAATGCTGACCGGCACGCGTGGCGACATCGCCATCAAGCTCTTCGGCAGCGACCTCGCCTCCATCGACGCGGCGGCGCAGGCCATCGCCGCCAAGGTCCGCACCATACCAGGCGCGGCCGAGGTGATAGCACCCAGCAACAGCGGCGTGCAATACCTGAAGGTGTCACTGGACCGCGCCGCCATCGGCCAGGCAGGCTTTTCCGGAGACGCCCTGCAGGCGCAGTTGCGCGCCCTGATCGAAGGCGACCGGATTGGCGTGGTGCCGGAAGGCATTGTCCGCACGCCGCTCATCCTGCGCGGCGGCACGGGCTTGCGGCAAGCGCCCGAAAACCTGACCAACCTGCTGGTCACGGCGCCGGACGGCAAAGCGTGGCCGCTCACGTCGCTGGCCCGCATCGAACGTGTGGACGGGCCGGTGCGCATCAACCACGAAGACGGCGCCCGGTTTGCGGTCATCCAGGCCAACGTCGAGGGCCGGGATCTGGCTGGCTTTGTGCAGGAAGCGCAGGCGGCGGTCGGCGGCCTCGGCACGCTCCCTAAAGGGTTGCGGATCGTCTGGGGCGGCCAGTTTGAGAACCAGCAGCGCGCAGCGGCGCGCCTGGCGCTGGTGGTGCCGTTGGCCTTGGGGGCAATCTTCCTGTTGCTGATGCTGACGTTCCGTTCAGTGCGGCAGGCAGCGCTGGTGATCGCCAACATTCCGTTCGCGCTGGTGGGCGGCATTGCCGCTTTGCGGATTGCTGGCGAGTACCTCTCGGTGCCGGCCTCGGTGGGTTTCATCGCCCTGCTTGGGATCGCGGTGCTCAATGGCGTGGTGCTGGTGTCTCACTTCAACACACTGCTGGAGTCGGGTCTGAGCATGGCGGAAACCGTGCGCGCCGGTGTGCGTGACCGCCTGCGACCAGTGCTGATGACCGCCTGCATTACCGCGCTGGGGATGATTCCGCTGCTGCTGGCCAGCGGACCGGGTTCGGAGATTCAGCGGCCGCTGGCAATTGTCGTGTCGGGCGGGCTGATCTCTTCGACGGCGCTCACGCTGCTCCTGCTGCCCCTGCTGTTTGAACGCTTTGGTATGCCCCGGTCTCGTACGGCCGCTGGGCAGGGAGATTCGCAATGAGGTTGGACATGTTTCGTATCGCGTTGGCGGGGGCTTGCGTGATGCTGGTTTGGGGCACGGCAGTGCAGGCACAAGGCACGGCAAGCTACCTGCCAACTGAGAGCACGGTACGCGAAGTCGTTGCGCAATCGCCAGACGTGATGGCAGCCGAGTCCCGCCGCGATGCCACACTGGCGCGCGCCGAAGGCATCCGCGTAGGCACCGCGGAAACGGTGGTGCGCGCGATTGGCCAAGGGCGGCAGGTGCGCGATCCGTCTGAACGCCATGCTGAAGGTCAGATTGCCGTGGAACGGCCGCTACGGCTGTGGGGCAAGGCACAAGCCGACGGGCAGCTTGCCGACGCGGCGGCCGAAGCGGGTGAGCTTGCGTTGAAGGATGCACGCCACGAGACTTCGCGGCAAATCCTGGCGCTCTGGTTTGCGGCCTTGCGGGCAGAACAGGCCCGCCAGGCCGCCCAGGAAAACGCTCGGGCGGCGGCCGATCTGGCGGCACTGACGGCCCGGCGGGTGCAACTGGGCGATGCCGCACGCCTGGACGGCGAACTGGCGGCGGCAGACCACGCTCGCATGCAGGCGGCTCTGGCAGCGGCCACTGCGGCCGAGCAGGCGGCACAGGCGGAACTGCAGGCCCGCTTTCCGAGCCTGGGCCACCCCGCGTTGGCTGCCGACACCGCATTGCCTGCGTTGCCGCAGGACCCACCGGAACGGCTGCGCACCCAGTACATTCAGGATAGCCATGAGTATCGGCTTGCGATGGCGGAAGAGGCGCAGGCGCAGCAGATGGCCAAGCGTGCGGACCTGGAGCGCCGGCCCGACCCCACCGTCGGCATGTTCGTCACGGTGGAACGCGGCGGCGCAGAGCGCATCATGGGCATCAGCGTGGCCATGCCGCTCGGTTCAGCGCATCGTCAGTCGGCTGCCTTGGCAGCCGCATCCGACGCGCAGGCAACGGCTCGCCGCAGGCTCGGTGTCGAACGGCGCCTGAGCGCAGAATTCGATGTGCTCTACCGCAACCTCCAGGGCAAGCGGGCGACCGCGCAAGCGCAGCTCGAAGCGGCTATGTTGCAGAAAAGCGCATCCGACCGTGCAACTCGTGCGTACCGCGCAGGCGAATCGGGCTTGGCCGAGCTCCTGGCGGCACGCCGCAGCTTGGCCGATGCGCTGCTGGCCGAACGGCTCGCCCGGGTGGATGTGCTGGAAGCAGACAGCCGTCTCCAGCTTGATCTGCACAGGATGTGGGACTTTGACGATTGATCTTGAGCGACGCCCAAGCAAGCCCTATGGATAGATGACCTCATCATCAATGTGGACGCCGTCGCCCAGGCGGCGGCGTATTGCACGTACCCAACCCCGACGAACGATGCGACATCCCGAAGAAATCGACCTTGAGACCACCCCGGATCCGGATACCGAAGACGCCTCGGTCAAACAGGCCGCTGCACGGCGCAGCACGCTGGTGAGTGTGGGCGTCAACCTCGGTTTGACCGGCGTGCAGGTGGTGGCGGGCGTCCTCGCCGGTTCTCAGGCACTGGTCGCTGACGCCATTCATTCGTTGTCCGACCTGATTTCGGACTTTGTTGTCCTGTTCGCCAGCCACCATAGCCAGAAGGGCCCGGACGCCACCCATCAATTCGGCCATCAACGCTTCGAGAATGCAGCTTCGCTGGCGCTCGGCCTGCTCTTGCTCGCAGTAGGCGTTGGCATGCTCTGGAGCGCCGTGCTGAAGCTGGAGCATCCGGACACCATCCAGCCGGTGAAACTGATCGCACTGTGGGTTGCGCTGGGTGCGTTGGTAGCCAAGGAACTGCTGTTCCGCTACATGCTTGCGGTGGCCGAGCGGGTCCGCTCCAGCATGCTGGTCGCCAACGCCTGGCACGCGCGCTCCGATGCCGCGTCGTCGCTGGTGGTAGCGCTCGGCATCACCGGCAATGTGTTTGGCTATCGCCTGCTCGATCCGGTAGCCGCGCTGATTGTCGGCCTGATGGTCACCCGCATGGGCTGGCGGTTCGGCTGGGATGCACTGCACGACCTCATGGACCGTGCCGTCGACGAGGAAACCGTCAGGACGATCCACCAAGCCATGCGCGAAACGCCCGGTGTGCTGGGCGTGCATGACGTCAAGACGCGCCGGATGGGCGACATGATCCTGGTGGACGTGCACCTGGAAGTCGACGCCCATGCGAGCGTGAGAGCAGGCCACGACATTGCGCTGGAAGCGCGGCGCCGTGTCATGCTGCGGCGCGACGTGCTGAACGTCATGACCCACGTCGATCCAGTGGATACTTCAGCCCGAATACCACCGACGTCCGTTCCGCCCGCGTATTAGAGGTTGCTCTTCCTCAACTCGGTGCGTGTACATCGACATACGCATCGCCAAGATTTCTTAACTGTTCACTTGATTGGGTGGCTCTATGCATTCCGAACCGAAGTACTCGTTGGTCATGCGATCCCTGCACTGGCTGGTATTCCTGGCAGTCACGATCGCAGTGGCGGCAATCGAGATACTCGACTTCTTCCCCAAAGGCAGCGCCACGCGTGCCGCTGTATTCATGGTCCATCAGACTGCGGGGCTCTCTGTGCTCGCGCTGATGGTGCTGCGCCTGCTCGCCCGTTGGGCCACGCAGGCACCGGCACCTGTCCCCGGCCCACTATTGCTGCAGCGTGCCGCGCGGCTCACGCACGGCGCGCTCTACGTGCTGATGGTCAGCATGCCGATCCTCGGCCTGCTGGCGCTGGCCTGGGCCGGCAAGCCGATTCAGCCGTTTGGACTGAACTGGACGCTCCCGCTCGCGCAGGACAAGACGTGGGCGGATGCTGCCAAGGAAGTTCACGAGTCGGGTGCAACGTTTGTGTACATCTTCGTCGGACTACATGCGGCCGCCGCGCTCTGGCATGAGTTCATCCTGAAAGACCGGCTGCTGCGCCGCATGATCTAGTGCAACCGGAGCACACCCCAACGCCAGACTGGCTCATGCTTTCCCGGCGCCTCCTGCTCAATCTTGTGCTGCTTACGCTGTCAGCGCTGACCCTGGCCGCTGGGCTATGGGCACGCTACCTTGGCGCCGAAGTGCATGCGCGGCAGTTCTGGCTGATCGGCATCATTCCCAACTGGATCGTCCTGGTGGTCACGATTGCCCGATCGCTGATGCGTCGGCAGGTTGGCATCGATGTCTTGGCCGTGATGTCGATGAGTTTCGCGCTGCTTTCAGGGGAAGTGCTGGTCGCCGCCGTCATCGCCCTGATGCTCGCAAGCGGACGCGCGCTGGAGGAATTCGCACAGGCGCGCGCGCAGCGCGAGATGACAGCGCTGCTGAGTCATGCGCCCAAGCGAGCCAATCGCTTCGAAGCCGGCCAATGGCATCTGGTTGACCTGGCAGAAGTCCGGGCGGGCGACCGGCTGCTGGTGCGGCACGGTGAAGTTGTTCCCGTAGACGGCACGTTGTCGGAGCCGGCCGACCTGGATGAATCCACCTTGACCGGAGAATCCATCGCTCGGCGTCGCCCAGCGGCCGACGCCATCTGCAGTGGCGTGCTGAATGTCGGTGCCACCTTTGAAATGATGGCCGGTGCATCCGCCGAGAACAGCACGTTCGCGGGCGTTGTGCGGTTGGTCAGCGCGGCGCAGGCCGAGCGAAGCCCCTCCGTGCGGCTGGCAGATCGTTATGCCTTTGCCTTCGTGGGCGTGGCAGTCGTCCTGGCCGGGGCGAGCTGGATACTCACCGGCGATCCATCACGCTGCCTGGCCGTGCTGGTCGTGGCCACGCCGTGCCCGTTGATCCTTGCTGTGCCGGTGGCGATCGTGTCAGGCCTGTCGCGTTGCGCCAAGCGCGGCGTGCTGATCAAAGGCGGTGGCGCGCTTGAACGGCTTGCTTTGGCCGACACGCTGTTCTTCGACAAGACCGGCACCTTGACCAGCGGATACGCCCGACTCGTCGACATCGAATGCGATCAACGTTATCCGCCTGATGTTGTTCTGGGCCTCGCCGGCTCCCTGGCGCAGGCATCGAACCATGTCGTGGCGGAAGCGGTCGTCAGAGCCGCACGCGAGCGTAGTGCCGTGCTGCAACCGCCAAGCGCCGTCGTTGAGAGCCCGGGAGCAGGCGTCCAGGGCCGGGTTGGGCGTTACGTCGTTTCGCTTGGCGCGTTGTCCTACGTGCTGGGCAACTCCGATGCCCCTGCCTGGAGCCAGGGGTTCATCAAGCGGATGAACTACGCGGGCGCGTCAGCCGTCTTTGTCGGCGTGGATGGTGAACTGGCTGGCGCGTTACTGATGGTGGACCGTGTCCGCCTCGAAACACCGCGCGCACTGCGCCTTCTGCGCCAGGAGGGGATCAAACGGCAGGCGATGTTGACCGGCGATCGGCCAGACGTTGCCGAATCGGTCGGGGCCATGCTGGGCGTCACCGAGCTCTATGCGGCGCTATCGCCGGCGGCCAAGCTCACGGCGATCCAGAACGCACGCGCCGCCGGCAAGGTGATCATGGTGGGCGACGGCGTGAACGACGCACCGGCGCTCGCCGCGGCGGACATCGGCGTGGCGATGGGTGCACGCGGGGCCGCTGCATCGTCAGAAGCGGCAGACGTGGTCTTGCTGGTCGACCGGCTGGATCGACTGGTTGACGCGGTGCGGATTGCGCGCCGCACCCGGCGCATCGCACTGCAGAGCGTGGGTATCGGTATGTCGTTATCGGTCGCAGCCATGGCGGCCGCTGCACTGGGTTACTTGCCGCCGTTGGCGGGCGCCATACTGCAAGAGGCCATTGACGTACTCGCCATCGGCAATGCCTTGCGCGCATTGCAATTGGCCACAAACGCGGCGACGCGCTCGTTGGCGCCAGCCGACGTAGAACACCTCAAGGCCGAACACGGGGAACTGGAACCCATCATGAACCGCATCCGTACGGTGGCCGACACGCTGCCCCACATGGAGGGCAGCGCGGCAAAGACCGAGCTGTTGGCGCTGAACCAATCCTTGGCCGAAATCCTGGTTCCGCACGAGCGCCGAGACGATACGCAGCTCTATCCGGACCTGGCGCGGCTGATCGGCGGAGATGACCCGATGGCGGCAATGAGCGGGATGCATCGCGAAATCTTTCGGGTGACGAACCTTCTGGGGCGGGTCGTCGCCGACATTTCGGCTGACGGCCCGGATGCACCTGTTGTGCAGGAATTGCAGCGTCTGCTGTATGGGTTGGACGCCATCCTGCGTCTGCACTGCGCGCAGGAAGACGAGTTGTTTCACGTCCTCGGCAGGGAGACCTGATCGCCATGGAAAACCTGCTCGCCTTGTTCGCCACGGTCTTTCTGCTGAACGTGATGCCGGCCTTTGCCCCACCCACGTGGATGGTGATGTCGTGGATCGGCTTCTCGCGACCCGACGCCGATCCCGTGCTCCTCGCGGGGGTGGCGGCTTGCGCCGCGACCGCCGGCCGCCTTGTCCTGGCGCAATTGTCTTGCTGGCTCGTGCGCAACCACTGGATGCGCGAGGCAGACCGCCAGAACATCGACGTGGTTCGGGCTTGGTTGGAAGAGCGCAAAAGCATGACCGCCGGGCTGATCCTGGCGTATGCGTTCAGCCCGTTTCCCTCCAACTACATCTTCATTGCATACGGCTTGACCGGCATGCGGCTGTGGCTGATCGGGCTGCCGTTCTTCATCGGCCGCTGGGTGAGTTACCTCACCTGGACACACATAGCCCAAATTGGGGCGCGTTACCTGGATGAAGAGTCCGCGATTGACGGGGCCTATATGGGCCTCTACTTTGTCTTGTCGCAGGTCGTGTTTCTGGCTCTGGTGTATGGGTTCGCAAAAGTCGACTGGCGCTACTTCCTGCAAACCAAACGTCTGCGCAGGCGACGCTCGGGCCCAATCACGCCGTCATCAGAAAATGCAGAGACGAAAACACAACGCTGATCCGGCCGTCACCCAGTCCTCCAGTCCAACCCGTCATCAAACAACAACAAGGAAATCGAGATGTACGACACCATCATGGTCGCAATCGACGCAAGCCCAACCGCGCAACGCGCCTTGGACGAGGCGACACGGTTGGCCAGGACGCTTGGCTCGAAACTGCTCATCGCGCACGTCGTCGACAACGCCCACGTCAAATGGGATCTTGGCGCGCTGAACACGCGGCAGATTACCGAAACATTGATCGAGCAAGGCCACAAGCTCGTTGCAGAAGCGACACGCAAGGCGCAACAGGCGGGGATTCAGGTCGCGGCCGTGACAACGGATGATCCGCTGGCCTACATCGATATCGCATCGGAACTGGAAAAGCTGGCGCAGCAGGCCGGGGTGGAGCTCCTGGTTCTGGGCACGCACGGTCGGCGCGGCGCGCGGCGCGCGTTGTTGGGAAGCGTCGCGGAAAGCGTGGTGCGCACCTCTTCTCTCCCGGTATTGCTGGTGCGATCGGCATGACGGCCGCAGCGTAAGGGCCTGGCAGGGGATGAAAAAATGGCTGGTGCGATGCATCGTCCCCTCCACCTCGCCAACACGACACCGGCGCCGGATTGGCGGCGTTGACATCGGCCCCCCTCGTGACTATCAACGGTAAGTAGGCATCGGAGGCACGCAAACCCTTTCAGGGGAAACGGCATCATCAGAAACCGTAGCCGTGCGGCGCAGTAAAACACGTGACGCAGTCACCGCCTGCTTAGGGGGCCATCTTGGCAACGGGATCTCTTGAAGTGCAACCGGGCTTGCTGCTGAGCTTGTCCCCGGGACGCCGGACCTATCGCATGGCATTGGCGGTGGCACTGCTGTCTTTGCTGATCTTCCTGTCGGTGCTGCCGTTTTCCAAGGTGCAGCTGGCGCAACTCCCGTTGTTCATTCCGACGTATGAATCAGCGCTCATTCTCAATGACCTGATTACCGCCGTTTTGCTGTTCGGCCAGTTTGCGATCACGCGTTCGCGCGCCATGCTGGCGCTGGCCTGCGGCTACCTGTTCACGACGGCCACCGCAGTCGGGCACATGCTGTCGTTCCCGGGGTTGTTTGCGCCCGGTGGCCTGCTGGGCGCCGGGCCACAGAGCACCGCCTGGATCTACATGTTCTGGCACGCGGGCTTTCCGCTGTTCGTGATGGCCTATGCCGTGCTGAAAGTCCTTGAAGATCGGGAGCCGGATCGCTTTGCCGCCACTCCGCTCACGCGGGGGACGGTGGCATTGGTCATTGCCGCCGTGCTGGGCGCGTCGGCTGCGTGCGTTGCGCTGGCCACGGCGGGCGGGCATCTGCTGCCGGCAATCATGGCGGGCAATGGCTATGCACGTGCCCAGTTGATGGTTGCCGGCACGATCTGGGGTTTCAGCATGATCGCCCTGACCGTGCTCTGGCGCAGCAAGCCGCATCTCACCATCGACATCTGGCTGATGGTGGTGCTGTGCGTCTGGATCTGCGACATCGCGCTCAGTGCCGTGTTCAACCATGGGCGCTACGACCTCGGCTTCTATCTGGGACGCATGTATGGGCTCTTGGGAGCGAGCTTCATCCTATTGCTGCTGCTGATCGAGAACAGCGTCCTGCACGCACGGCTGGTTGCCGCGCGGGAAGAACTCAAGCGGCTTGCTGCTACCGACCCGCTCACCGGTGCCGCCAGCCGCCGTGCCTTTGAATCCGCCCTGGGCGAGGCTTGGTGGCACGGTGCGAGCACAGAATCTCCACTGTCTGCGCTGCTGGTCGACATTGACCTCTTCCGAGACTTCAACGACCGCTACGGCCACCTGCGGGCCGACCGATGCCTGGCCTCGGTCGCGCAATGCCTGGCTCAACATGTGCAGCGCGATGGCGATCTGGTCGCGCGCTACGAGGGCGACACCTTTGCAATCCTGCTGCCGGAGTCCGATCTGCAAGCCGCAGCGCAGATCGGGCAGCGCCTGTGCGACGCAGCGGCAGCGCTTGGCATTGCGCACGCGGGGTCGGCCGTAACGGGCCACGTTACCGTGAGCGTGGGCGTGGCAAGCGGCTGGGCACAGGAGGGCGTGTTGCCACAAGGCTTGATCAAGGCGGCGGGCAATGCGCTGCACTCTGCCAAGGTGGGCGGGCAGAACCGGATTGCCGTGGTGCAGGTGCCACTGCAGTTGGGGCGGGGGGTGGTGGCGATATAGGATCGTTGATTGTCGAGCTCAGAGAGTACGGTTCAGCCGCACCGTTGCCCAATCCAGTCTCAGGAAACCCACCGAGACTGCTGGCCCTCCGGCAGGCAACAAGCAGTACTCGACCCCGCCGGGCACGTAACTAAGTGCACCCCAATCCAACGACAGCAGCTTGCCCCAGTGGAACTTTTGTGAGTGGACCGCTGCCCGCAAGAAGTCGCGCGGTAACTCCGGCTTGCCTGCCTTGCTCAACAGGTGGGCGATGGCACCCTCTTCCGGCTCGATCACCATCCTGCTACGGCGGCAAGTTTCAAGTCCATTTCTCCTGAACACTTAAGAAGGCTTATCGAAATAAGCTCAAACATGAGCGCCGCCCTAAGTTGCTCTCGCGCGTAGGCGAAACTGCCGCGCATGCCCTGGGCATGCCAACTGGATGGAACCCTCGCCCGCCAGTCGGAAGTCTCCTGGCGGGCATCAGCCCGGCTCACATTCAATAGACACCAAGCATCTGCTGTCTGTAGCATTTCCTGGAATGCGATCCCATCAAGCCTGAGCATTAGATGTCAGCCCATTCGCCCCTTAGCGCGGCGCTGCGTAGCGATCCGACCCAGGTGTTCTGGCGCGATCCGGCCATGCCCTTTGTCGAGAGCCGCCGCGCGTGCCATAGCCGGGCCTGCTACAAACCGCACTACCATCCGACCTTTTCCATCGGCGCCATTGATGAAGGCCGCAGCATCTTCACTGGCACCGCCGATGGCCCGGTTGTGCTGCATCCCGGCACGCTCGTATTCGTGCCAGCAGCGCGCGTGCATGCCTGCAACCCGGCGCCCAACACAGCCTGGAGCTATCAGATGCTGCACCTGGACGCCGACTGGCTCCGGGCCGTCCGGCAGGAATACACGCAGGCCAGCCCGATGGATGCCGAGCCGGTACGGGTCGTGACCGACCCGGCGGTCTATACGCGTTTCTGCCAGTTCAACGCGTTGCTCTTCTCCGAGGCCAGCCCATGTGACAAGGAGGCAGCACTGATCGAGTTCATCGGAGATTGCGACACCACGCAGGACTTGCGCATCGAGGCACCGAACGTTCCGTTGAACCTGGCCGTACAGATCCAGCCCGCCCTGCATTGTCTGCGCACCGAGCCGGCTTCCAGCATTGCCCTGGATGAACTGGCGCGCCTGGCCGGTATGAGTCGCTACCAGGTGATCCGCGCTTTCCGCGCTGTCACCGGCATGACCCCGCATTCCTGGCAACTGAACCAACGCATCAACCTCGCCAAGGAACGAATTCGAAGTGGGGACGGCATTTCGGATGTGGCCCAAAGCCTGGGCTTTGCCGATCAAGCGCATTTCCAACGGGTGTTCAAGGCATATGCGGGCGTGACGCCTGGGCGTTTCCGCGCATAGCGCCAGAGCGATACGGCTGCAATTTCCTTCAATACAGAACGCGCCGCGCTCGGCACACTGCGAGGAAAAATCCGTATGAGTGCCTTGCATGCAGCAGTTCCTGATGATCGCCGCAGCGCATTTCCTGGCGCTGCTCTCTCCCGGCCCTGATTTCTTTCTGATCGCTCGAACCTCGCTGTCCGCCGGCTGGCGCATCGCCAGCGGCGCCTGCCTGGGCATTGCCCTCGCCAACGGGGTGTTCATCGCCGCCGCATTCGCCGGCACCGCTGCGCTGCGGCCGGACAGTGTGCTGTTCGTCGTTCTGCAACTGGCCGGCTGTGCCTATCTGCTCTATCTCGGCGTGCTGTTCGTGCGTTACGCCGGCAGCAACGATCTGGACGTGTCAGCATCCGGCGGCCGCGCCACCACGCCGCGGCATCCTCCCATCGCCTGGCGCCGCGCCACCGGCATGGGCTTCCTCTCGGGCATCCTTAACCCAAAAAACGCGCTGTTCTACGCCAGCCTGGCCGCCATGCTGACGGGCCCGCACGCCAGCGCGGGTTGGAAGACGGTCTACGGCACCTGGATGTTTAGCGTCGTGCTGCTGTGGGACGTGCTGATCGCCGTCTTGATCGGCCACCAGACCGTGCTGCGTCGCTTCGCCCGGACACTGCCCTGGCTGGAGCGCATCTCCGGGATCGTTTTGATCTTGCTCGCGCTAGGCGTCATCACGGTTCTTTTTCTGCGTTGAAGATGCTCGCCTTCTTGCGCCGGTCGACCGCATTTTTGATCGCATTGATTTGAAAGCCCGGCATCTTCCGGTGGGCGCGGTTCGGGCTTACTGGGCACCCGAAGCAATGGCGCGCGAGCATACAGCCATCCTGGCGCGGAAGAACAATGAAGTTCGCAAGCCATGGCTGCCGCAACGACGCTGATACAACGGTATGCGTGGGCAGTGAGAAGCCGGACTAATCGGACTGCCGAGTGACGCGCAACTGCCACAACCGAATCAATTCCCCCGGCTGCTCAGGATACGTTTCAAACTGCGCCACCCCTGGCGGAATAAGAAGCCACGGCTGCTTGCTGCGCGTGTACACATGCGCGATCGGCTCGAACGTCTGCTGATGCTCCAGCGTGCCCGATCGCAGCAGCGCGATGTCCGGCTTATGAAGCGGCTCGGCCCACAGGCGCGTGTCGCAGCGCGGGCAGATGCGGGCGCGGCGGGTATGGCCGTTGCCCAAGTCGAACTCCGCAAGCGGCGCCTGCCCTTGGAGAATCTCCAAGTCCGTGCGACGAACCCACATCACGGGGAGCGCCGCACCGCCGGTTCGGCGCTGGCACATCATGCAGTGGCAGACGTAGAACGTGAGCGGATCAGCAACGAGCTGGTACTTAACGTCGCCGCACAGGCAGGCGCCGGGATACGGGGGGTGCATGGCCGGTTCCGAAAATACGTGGGATCAACCAAGTCTTGCACGAAAACCATGACGGTTGGCGTTGCCACGAATACTCGCAAGCACCGAACCCTCCGATGATGGATCCCCAACTCGCGAGAACCCCAACGTCATGATGGCAACCTTGGAAGCGTCGCTCGACAGCGCAACGACAGCAAGCATCATCCGCAGCGCGACCGTCGCCAATCTTTAGCGGCTCACCTCGAAAGTTCGGAGCCCGCGCAACTCGGCCAATGCCAAGGAGCGCCCAAACTCAAGCCCCCCAAAACGTCAAGTCGTTTGCCTTTTGACCGGACAGCGCCGCCTCTTGCCAAGCAGGCGTCGTTGCCAGGTATCCGGCGTTCCCGTCTGCCGGTTGAGCATGCGCCTGGTCGTGCTGATAGGCGGGCCAACGATAGTGGCCATAGACGCTCATGCAGTTCACCGCATACGCCTGGGCGAGCTCTGGACAGTTCTCGATGATCAGCAGATTCTCGTCGTTCTTACCGCTCGCGCTGGCCGAGAAGTTGTGCGACCCGCTCACGACAACGGGATGATCGCCAAACGGATCGATCACGATCACCTTTGAATGGGTGATGGCAAATCCCATCCCGTTCAGAAACTCCTGCCGCGTGAATGTCGAAAGAAAACTGCCCACGGCCTCGGCCCCTTGTGGTTGGACCACGTCGTGCGAATACGTCTTGAAATCCTCGCCCGTCAGAAGCTGGAAGGTGGGCGACGGCTTGTCCTTGGTCCCCATCGGCAGCGTACTCACCACGCCGCGCACATAGAGACCCTTGGGCTGCGCTTTGAGGATCGTGTCCAGCGGCTCCTGACCGGGCATGAACATGATGAACAGGATGCCCTGCTTGGCCGCACTCACCACGCTGATCAACGACTCGATATCTGCGCCGCCATCGTGGTCTGCCTTTGAGTTTGGCGTGGGCGTGAACCACACGCGCGCGTTGCCGCTGGAAAATTTGAACGGGCCCTGGGGCTCGCCATCGCCGGAGACAAGCGTTTTCGGGAACGCATCCCCAGCCTCGATCAGCGCGTGCCAGTGGTCGAGGTACGCCTGCGCGAGTTCGGCGCTGTTCAGCGCAATGCCGTTGTTGATCTGCGTATGCAGCCCCGTGAGGGTCCAGTTCGTGCTACCGGTCCAGACATGCGTCGGTTTCCCGTTCTCGCACACAACGACAAATTTGTTGTGTGCGAGACCATGTGGCGCCGTCATGCGCCGGTGCAGATCAACCTTGCCTTCCAGTTGTGCCGCCGCCTTGCTGTTCTCGTCACCGCCAGCCGCCTTGACCGACCCGTTGGCGAGAATCACATGTGCTCGGCTCCCGCAGGCAATCAACCCTTCAATCAGGTCATCGAGATCGAGTTCGAACAGCGAGCAGTAAATTTCAAGCGTCTCGTCCTTGCTCACGGTGTCGACAATGCCGCGAATTGCCTTGCCCAGCTCCCCGCTGAGGAACTGCATCAGCGGGCTGGTGACGTCGTTGGTGAGGTCACGCTTGAGTTCCGGCACCGTCGTCAGGCCACGCTCCTTGGCATAGCGACTGACGAACTGCGACAGGATCACGCCTCGGTTGAAGAAGGCCTTGGCGTCGGGGCCTGCCGACGCACCCAGCACAACGGGAACCCAGCCACTGGCATTCGCCGCGTCCGCCTTGAGTGCCCCAGGCTGGCCCGTCATGGGCGTCACGCGGTAGCTCAGCTTGTCTCCGGTCGCGCCGTGAAGAACGGCGTGATGTGTCCAGGAAAACGTCTGCAGCGGCCACTCGCTCGAAGGGCGGGATTCGCCAACCTTCGGACTATCGGCCTTGAAGCCCTTCAGGTTGGGCAGGATCTCAACCGGCTGGCCAGCAACGCTGTCGTTGCGCACTTCGACCTGAAAACCCAGGCAGCCGTCGATCGCGCTGATATGGCCGTTCGGCCTCGACCACCAGGCCAGGAAGACGTCGTCGCAGTTTGCGTAGCACTTGAGTTCAACAGCCATGGTTGCTCCTTGATGGAATCAAGGGATACGCGATCGGCGTACCCATTCGGGCGCTGGTTGACGACGGCGTGCGGGCAGGATGGGCGAGTGCCATCGCGTTATTTAGGGGTGTCGTTAAAGAGCAGGCACTGCGGCAGATTCTGCATGGGCGTCGCATGGCCCGATTCCTTCGCGCCGTCGAGAATCCAGACACGATCGAACACGTTGGGTGGCCAATGCGGTTCGGGTGGCACACCGCCCAGTGCGGCAGCCAGCTCGGGGATCGTCCCGTGGTGCCAGCAGATCAACACCAATTTGCCGGCATATTTGTCGTCGCTGACGAGCTTGCTGGCGAGCTGGTCGTACTCGTTGTCGGCATGGTCGTCATGAATCGGCTGCCCGATCGCACTGGCCAGCGGCGTGACGGTCTCCACGGGGCGATTGCTGTGTTTCGACGCCTTCGTGGCAAACAGAAAATCCGGCTTGCCGAAAACTTCAGGCACATAAGGTGCCAAGGCCCCTGCGCGCTCGTACCCCTTGGTGGACAGATTCGGGCCGTCAGTGGCTGCGTCCGTGCCCGGGTCTCCGGGCTTCTCGCCGTGGCGGATGATCAGTATCTTCTTGGGCTTCATGACGGCGTCCTCCTGAGAATGACTCCCGCGCGCGCGTCTTGCATCTGGCGGTGTCTAGCGGTGCGACCACAGGTAACAGTACGTCTGACCGCCCTCAAGATTCGGGCCAGCCGTCCCGTCATCACCGATCTTCTTGACCCAGCCATTCGGCTCTTGCGACGTCGGCATATCGCCGCAATTGGTATGGACCCAATGGATGCCACCCTCGAATGGGATGCCGCACACCTCCAACTGGTCTCCCACCGCGATGGAATTCAACGGGGCAGGCACGGCCTTGGCGTTCTTTTCGTAGCCCAGCGCAAAGACGTTATCGATCGCAACGTCGTAGTCCGCGCCGTCGGTATCGCTGCGCAGTGTCAGATGCGTATGTGACAGCTCGATGCCGTTGCGGAACATGCCATGTTTGAAGTACGGCGCAGACGCGACACGGCCGACGAGCAAGGTCCCTGAGGCCGCCAGGCACTCCTGCGCCTCATCGGCATAGACACCAAACGAAAGCGAAGCGAGCGCGAGACACAGGCCGGCCGATAAGTGCCGTCTGACTGTGTCACCGCGCCAACCATGTAAACGTGCAAATGACATGACATACCCTCCTTTTTCTTGGAACGCCGGCCGGACAGGATCATCTGGTGGAACGGATCGACGCACGCTTCGGCGCCATGCCGAATCCGCCGAGGTGCGCGCGTAGCCTCACCCAATTTCCGGCCATCGTTCGCCTTCAATCCCGCATAACGCAATACTCATTATTTGCGCGCCCTTTTGCAATAAAATATTTTGCCATCTGATATGAATTAATTTCAATGCCAGTGTGATCTCAGATAGCAAGTTAGAAAACTATCGTAGACCAAATCATTTCTTTAAAAGATCGCACAATCCTTGACAGCAAAAAGAGATCTTTAAAACAACATGAGACGATGAAAGACCAGGCGCTTGCATTCAGCACATTGCGACTGGTTAATCCCTGCGCCTTGGGCAAGAGCGCCGTGCCTGGCAAGCTTATGGATGAACCAGAGCGGGTGAAGGCGCACATCCTTCCCTTGCGCCTTTCCAGGAGGTGGCACGCCAAAAATCATATAAATTCTTCAATTGATTTTTCATTTATTTGAAAAAACAATTCATTGATCGATTTGCGCAACTGAATGGTTTAATTTTTGCGCTGACCGTGTTACCCAATAGGTCAACATCTTCATTCAGGAGGCTACAAGTGAGCGGATTAGAAGCAATGGTCTCTGCCATGGAAGAACTGATTGGCGTCCATGACACCGGCGGACACGACGTCAACAAGATCACCCAGTGGTATGGCGCGAGTGGCGAGCCTTGGTGTGACATGACAATCACCTACGCTGCCTACCACTCCGGCAACGCTGGTCCGGTTTGCTTTGGCGGAAGGTTTGCATACACCCCAGCACACGCACAGGCGTTCAAAGACCACGGCCAGTGGCACCCAGTGGATCACGGCGTTGCAAGCTCGGGAATCCATCGCGGTGACATCATCTTTTTCGAGTGGTCCGGCGGAAAGTCGATCGCCAAGATTGACCACGTCGGCATCGTGACGGATGTCTCTGGCGATGTCGTACACACCATCGAGGGCAACTACGACCACATCTGCGGTCGCTTCGAGCGCACGGTTCACGACATTGTGGGGTTCGGTCGCCCGGCCTACTCTTCCAGCACACCGAGCAAGCCGGTCAAACCACCATTCCCTCCTGTTGTTCCGGCAAAACTCGAGCCCTTCCCGGGTGCCGCCTTCTTCAAGGACGGCAAGAAGAGTCCGATCATTGCGGCGATGCACGCCCGTTTGATCGCTGTTGGCTGCAATCGCTACGAGTCGAACCTGCACGAGGACACCTGGGGTAGCGGGGACAAGGCTTCCTACGCTGCCTGGCAGCGCAAGATCGGCTACTCCGGCAAGGACGCTGACGGCATTCCCGGCAAGGCTTCGTGGGACGCACTGCACGTCCCGAAAGTCTGAGGTCAATGATGATGGGGCGGCCCAGGCGACGTAAGCAACCTGCGTAGCCCTTGTCGCATCGCCCTCGCGTTTCCGGCCGCTCGTCGCGCATCGGCTTAACGTGCATCAAGCACAGCCGCCGCGAGTTGAACGGCCGGTACTCGACCCAGCCCTTCCGAGGAGGTTGGCTGCCACCTGCAGGACGCCGCCTCGGCCCGCCGTGTGGAGGCTTGACGCGGCGGGCCTGCCCTATGCGTCATAAGCGCGCAGATCCACTCAAGCGTTGTCTGGTGACCCATCTGCCGGGCCATTTCCGTGGCCTTGTGGATGTCCGTGCTTTGCGGCCCCTTCTCCACATCAGGGTTATCCGCCATTTCCTCCCGGGCTGTGCTTTTCGACACTCCTGCCACACCACCAATAAAACAAGGGGCGGAGACAAGCATGGATCGGAGGCAATTCGTTCGTAGTTCAGTCGTACTGGGTGGCGCCATGATGCTGGCGCCAATGGCACGCGCGGCAGAAGCTGGCGTGTTTGCAGACAAGATCGTCTTTGGGCAGTCCATCGGGCTCGATAGCGTATGGGGCAGCCTGTACAAGAACTACACCGATGGCCTGCTGGCCGGCTTCGAGCAAGTCAACGCCCAGGGCGGCGTGGCCGGCCGCAAGCTGGTCGTCAAACGGCTGGAAGACAACTACGTGCCCGAAAAGACCGTGGCCAACATCAAGGCGCTGGTGCAGGAAGGCGTGTTCGGGCTGGCCTGCATGGGCGGCACCGGCAACACCGTCGCCGCGCTGCCGCTGCTGGAGCAGTACCGCGTGCCTACCGTGGGCACCATGACCGGCGCCGGTGCCGCACGCAAGGCCAGCGCCCCACTCTTCCACACGCGCGCCAGCTACACCGACGAAGTCACGAAGATGGTCCAGCACGCCACCACCATCGGGCTCAAGCGTGTTGCGGTGGTGTACCAGGACAACGCGTTCGGCTCCAGCAACGCCGATGCCGCCAAGGCGGCCGCCAGCAAATTCGGCGCGCAGATCGTCACGCTCATCCCCCACAACGCCAAGGGCGACGACATCGACATGGTGGTCGACACGATTGCCGCCGCCAACCCGCAGACCACATTGCTGTTCACCTCGGCGTCTTCCGTGGCCGACATGCTGCTGCGCTTTCAGGCCAAGCACGGCCCGCTGCCGCTGCCGCAACCGTGGGTGCTGTCGGTCACCACGCCCAAGACCGTTTTCGAGAAGGCCGGCACGCTGGCTCACGGCGTGGCCATCACGCAGGTCATGCCCGGCCCCAATGCCCGTACCCAGCCGCTGGTGCGCGCGTTTCGGGATGCCAACGACAAGTTTGGCGTGCGCAGCAACCAGACCTACGAGGCAGTTGAAGGCTTCCTCACCGCCCGGGTCATTGTTGAAGGCCTGCGAGCCTGCGGCGCCAACCCCACGCGCGAGGCATTCATCCAGGCGCTGGAAGGGTTCGGCACGCGCGACTTTGGCGGCGTGCGCGTCCACTACGACCACGGCAACCACGCCGGGCTCGACTATGTGGACGTCGCGATGATCGGCAACAACGGCAACCTGGTGGGCTGAGCCACGCGCCGCCTGAACCGGTGGCAACATGGCGCCATGCAACGCGCACACGCCACCTCCCTACTGACGATTCGCACCCACCCGCCAACGGGACGGTAGTGCGTGGCCGCCAGCCAGAGCCCGCCCCGAGGCGGGTTTTTTTGCTGCTCGCCGCACCGGCACGTTGAATCACTCCAGCTTTTCTAGACACCTACGCGCCGCTGGTATAGAGATAGAACAAGCAACGCGGCGCGCCCATCAAACCGAAGGCCCAAGCCGCTTAAGCGCCTGACTGCCGTCGCGCCCAGTTGCGATGGCACGATGCATCACAGTGGCGAACGAGTGGCGAACGCGTGCCGAAGGAGAGACGTCGTGAGTGATACGCGCATAGTCGACATCTACCGCTACGATCCCGATTCCGATTCCGATGCCCAGCCCCACATGCAGGCCTTCGACGTCGAGTTGAGGCCAGACGACCGGATGCTGCTGGATGTGCTGATTCGCCTCAAGGCGCAAGACCAGACACTGAGCTTCCGGAGATCATGCCGGGAGGGCGTGTGCGGTTCAGACGCGATGAACATCAACGGCAAGAATGGCCTTGCCTGCACGACCAACCTCAACGAGTTGCCGCGTCACATCATTCTTCGCCCGCTTCCGGGCCTGCCCGTCATCCGCGACCTGATCGTGGACATGACGGATTTCTTCAGGCAATACCACTCGATCAAGCCGTACCTGATCAACGACAGCGCGCCACCGGAGCGTGAGCGCCTTCAATCGCCTCAGGAACGCGACCAGCTAGATGGTCTCTATGAGTGCATCCTGTGCGCATGCTGCTCAAGCGCATGTCCGTCGTTCTGGTGGAACCCCGACAAGTATGTCGGCCCGGCCGGGCTGCTGCAGGCGTATCGCTTCCTCGTGGATTCGCGCGACGAGGCCACCGCGGCGCGCCTGGACAACCTTGACGATCCCTACCGCCTGTTCCGCTGCCGAACGATCATGAACTGCACGAACGTGTGCCCCAAGGGCCTGAACCCAGCCAAGGCGATCAGCGAAATCCGAAACATGCTCGCCCGCCGGGCAATTTGATCGACGCCGCTTTGACGACCAGGAGAGCACATGGCAATACCGCACGCCGCCCCCGGAGAACTGATCGACATCCGCCCCCTGGGCGCCGCACTTCAGCAAGCCAAATCCGTTGCCCTGATCCGCTCGGCGCACCTTGAAGTCATGCGACTCGTGCTGCCGGCAGGTGGCCAAATCCCTGTCCACCAGGCGCCGGGAGACATTACCGTGCAATGCCTTGAGGGCGTCCTGAAGTTCGGCATGAACTCGGGCACACACATCATGCGTGCGGGAGACCTCCTGCTGCTTCTACCGGAAGAACCGCACTGGCTGGAGGCGCTGGAAAGCGCGTCGGTGCTTGTGACCCTCTATCTTCCACAGCGCCAATAGGTAAATAGGCCAAGCGGAAGCCGGCGTTCGCTGCCCTGTTCCGAACGCCCAACCTTATTGGACAGCCTGCTGCCCCACGCGCCCGGTCAGCGGTGCCTGCCGCACTTCCGACAGGTAGAGGAGGATCAGCGACACCCACACGATGCCGTAGAGGAACATGAAGCACGACGAGCGCACTCTGAACACGTCCAACAAAGCACCAAAGATGATGGGGAGAAGAAACCCACCCAATCCGCCGGCCAAGCCGACGATGCCGGTCACAACCCCCATGTTTGCCGAGAAGTCGTCCGCCACGTACTTGAAGGTCGACGCCATGCCAAAGGCGAACACCGCGCCCATCAGGAAGATGAGCGCAATGAACGCCACCAGCGGCATCTGCAGATGCATGTTGAATGCGCCATCGATGGTGTGAATTACCAGGTCGGTCGGCGGATACGCGAGCAAGAACAGGCAGACCCACGCGACCCACAGCCCCCACCAGGTCACGCTTTGGGCACCCCAGCGATCGGCAAGCAAGCCACCAACGGCCCGCAGCACCGACCCAGGCAACGAGAACCCCGCCGCAAACGCCGACGCCGCCACCAGCGTCATGCCATATTCATTCTTCAGATACTGCGGCATCCACAAAGACAGGGCGGTGAACCCACCAAAGGTGATCGAGTAGTACTGGCACAGTCGCCAGACACGCCGGTCACGCAGCACCTTGAAGCTGTCCAGCCAAGACCCTTGTGCCCGCCCCGCGCCCGGATCGGGTGCGGAAGCCAGCCAGAAGATGACCGCCGTCACCAGCAACGCAACCGCATACACACGCGGTACAAAACGCCAACCGTAAGCCGCCTGCAGCGACGGCGTGAGAAACAGGTTGACGGCCGCGCCCGACGTGCCAGCGCCAAAGAACCCCATCGCAAAACCGCGTCGCTCCGGCGGAAAGAAGCGCGCAACGTACGGGGTTCCCACCGCGAAGGACGCACCCACGCAGCCGAGAAACAAGCCGATCGCCAAAAACTGCCAAAGCGCGGTTGCGTAGCTGACGGCGTACACCGGCACCGCGCAGACGACGAGCAATGTGGTCATGACCGTGCGGCCACCAAAGCGATCCGTCCACGCGCCCAGGGGCAGCCGCATCAGGGCTCCGGTCAGCACGGGCGTGGAGGTCAGCAAGCCGAACTCGGTGCCGTTCAGCTTCAGATCTTCGCGCAACTGAACGCCGATCACGCCAAACATCATCCACACCACAAAGCAGACCATGAACGCGAGCGTGCTTGCCAGCAGCACCGACCACGCCTGGGCCGAGATGGCCGGTGCGCCGGCCTGATTTTCCGTTGCGCCTGGTGCTCGCATGCTGGCTCCCCCTTGCTCTGTGCGTTGCCGACCTACTGAACCAGCGGGCCATTGGTGGCCCCAAGATCCACGCCTTCGACTTGCGCTTGCGAAGCCAGTATCGACACGTATTGCTGCATGGCCTTGTGCCTGACGCGCGCTTCAAGGTACTGGGCAATCTCGGTCTCGACCGCATCGAACGGCACGGTGTCGCCCGCCACGCGATGCTCGATACGCACAATGTGGAATCCGAACCGCGTCTTGACGATGCGCGGCAGAACCCCCGTTTCGGTTGAATCGAACAGCACGCGCTCGAACTCCGGAACGCTGTCGCCGCGCAACAACTGGCCGAGGCTTCCGCCCACGCCCGCAGACGGGCAATTGGAGACGTCGCGCGCCACCGCCTCGAAGGTGTCGGGGGCGTCCAACACCTGCTTCAGCGTCTGCTCTGCCTTTTGCAAAAGCAGCGGGACCGGCGCACGGTCGGTCACCGCAAACAGGATATGGCTGGCATAAACGATATCGTTGCGCCGGAAGCGGGCCTGGTGGTTCTGGTAATACCGTTCGCAATCGGCACGGGTTGGCTCGGGCACGGCCAACTCGCGTTCGAGCAACGCATCGACGCACGCATCATCCAGCGCATCGCAGTCTGAAATGAGCTGCAACGCCACAGCGCGCTGCCGCAGCAACTCGTGTATTGCCAACGCACAGGCTGCCGCAGCCAGCGGCTCCGGCTCGCCTGCGTGGTGCTGGCCTTCCTCAGCAATCAACGCCGCGTCGATCACCACTCCGTTGACGCGAACCACGGCTGCACTGCCGGACGTTGCCTGAATGCTCATCAAGCCTCCCCCCCACACACATCGCCATTAACGCTTGCGCACCAACTGATACGGCCGAATCAGATACGCCAGCGACGCAAAGCCGCTCCAGATATGGACCATCCGCGTGAAAGGCGTCACGAGAAAAATGGTGAAACCAAGCAGGATGTGCAACTGATACGTCAGCGGCACGCCAACAAGCAGGCGCGCGACACCAGGGCGGAAAGTGACCACGCCCTTGACGTAGTCGGTCAGCACCTCGAACAGCGCGCCATCCATATGCCGCATCGACAACACCACCGTCCCAAGCCCAAGCGCGAGCTGCACCCACAGCATCAGCACGATGACGATGTCCCAGGTGCGGCTGTTGCGCCGGATGCGCGCATCCGTCAACCGCCGATGCATCAGCATGGTCAGGCCGATGATCGAGACAATGCCGGCCGCACCCCCGCCCACCATCGCGAGCAACTGGTGCCCCGACGCCGACAGGAAGGGCGACACCATCCAATGCGGCGCAAGAAACCCCGCAAAGTGGCCCACCACCACCACCAGAATGCCCCAGTGAAACAGATTGCTGCCCACGCGCAACGTGCCACGCCGCAGCATCTGCGAGGTATCGCTCTTCCACGTGTACTGCTCGCGATCGAAGCGGATCAGGCTGCCCAGTAACAGCACCGCAAGGCAGATGTACGGGTAGATGCCATACAGGAACTCGTGAAGGTAGTCACTCATGCCAGTTCTCCTGACAACTTGAATGGGGCCGCTTCATCGCACCACTTCAGCGGGGGTGGCCCGGGCGCTTGTCGTAAAAACGGAGGGGTTCGGCCGCAGGGGTCTGCGCACCGACAAACCGCACCGGCTCGTCGGCATAGGCTGCGTCGAGTGCCCGGTAGTCTGCCGCGCTGGGCGGCGCATCGGCGTCGTCATCGGCACTCTCGGCATCCAGCGACACGCTGTGCCGGATACCAGCCAGCGGCAGCAGCGCGCCGACCACGAACCGATACCGGCTCGCCCGCTCGGTCAGCCGCGTGGTAATGGCCTGCAGAATCTCGCCGGTCTCCGCAAGGAGCCCCCGCGCCTCCTTCTCAGGCAGGCGCGAGAGGTATTCAAGAAACACCGGCAGGTAGTCCGGCAGCTCGCCCTGGCGCAAATACAGCCCGTGCTTCTCGTACATGTTCAGCAGATCGACCATCGCCTGACCGCGATCACGCGATTCGCCATGCACGTGCTCGAACAGGTAAAGCGAGGTCGCGCGGCCACGATCGAACAGCGCAACGTAGCGTTCCTGCAGCGTCATCAGATCGCGCTGGGCGTATTCATCGATGAAGCGGTCGAGCCCGGCGCGCGCATCCGGCGCAAGCGCGCGTGTCGCGTTCAGCAGCGCGCGTGCTTCCGGCAAGGCGTTCTGCGTAGATTGGTCTGGGTAATCCAACAGCGCCGACAGCACAGAAAACACCACGCCTGTTGAGCTGGTCGATGCAGCCGGCATGTCAAGACTCCTGGCGGATGGGGATCGTGCGGCCGCTCTTGCGCGAGCTGAACAGCCCCACGTCAGAGGTGCCGTCCGAACATCCGTTGCCAAACGAGAAGCCGCAGGATGCGCGCAAGTCGAAGGCATCTTCGGCATATTCACGGTGCGTGGTCGGGATGACGAACCGGTCTTCATAGTTGGCGATTGCCAAGTACCGGTACATCTCTTCGACCTGCGCGGTGGTCAAACCCGCCTGCGCCAGCACCGCTGGCGCTGCCACGCCATCGACATGCCGTGCACGCATGAAGGCGCGCATCGCCAGCATGCGTTCGAGCGCAAGCTTCACGGGCGCCTCCTTGCCCGCCGTCAGCAGGTTGGCGAGGTAGCGCAACGGAATGCGCAGCGATTCAACATCGGGCAGATAGCCGTTCATGCCCAGCTCGCCGCTGTTGGCGGCGGCGTTGATGGGCGAGAGCGGCGGCACGTACCACACCATCGGCAGCGTGCGGTATTCCGGATGCAGCGGAAACGCGATCTTCCAGTCGATCGCCATCTTGTACACGGGCGAGCGCTGCGCGCCTTCGATCCAGGCGGCGGGCACGCCGTCGCGCTCGGCCTGTGCAATCACCTGCGGATCGTGCGGATCGAGAAACACCGACAACTGCGACTCATACAGGTCGGTTTCGTGCTCCACGCTTGCCGCCTCGCTGATGCGGTCTGCGTCATACAGCAACACGCCCAGGTAGCGAATGCGGCCCACGCAGGTTTCCGAACACACGGTGGGCTGCCCAACCTCGATGCGCGGATAGCAGAAGATGCACTTTTCCGCCTTGCCGCTCTTCCAGTTGAAGTAGATCTTCTTGTACGGGCAACCCGACACGCACATACGCCAGCCACGGCATTTGTCCTGGTCGACCAGCACGATGCCGTCTTCCTCGCGCTTGTAGATCGAGCCGGACGGGCATGCTGCCACGCAGGCGGGGTTCAGGCAGTGCTCGCACAGCCGTGGCAGGTACATCATGAAGGTGTTCTCGAACTGGCCGTAGATGTCCTTCTGTACGTTCTCGAAGTTGTAATCCTTCGCGCGCTTTTCAAACTCGCCGCCCAGGATTTCCTCCCAGTTCGGGCCCCACTCGATCTTCTCCAGGCGCTCGCCGCTGATGAGCGAGCGCGGCCGCGCGACCGGCATTGCGGCAGAATCGCCCGCGGTTTGCAGGTGGGCATAGTCGAACGTGAACGGCTCGTAGTAGTCGTCGATCTCCGGCAGATGCGGATTCGCAAAAATCTGCGCCAGCAGCCGCCACTTGCCGCCCAGCTTCGGCTGCAGCTTGCCGTCTGCCTTGCGCACCCAGCCGCCGCGCCAGCGATCCTGGTTCTCCCAATCTTTCGGATACCCGATGCCGGGCTTGGTCTCCACGTTGTTGAACCACGCGTATTCCATGCCCTCGCGGCTCGTCCATACGTTCTTGCATGTCACTGAACAGGTATGGCAACCGATGCACTTGTCCAGGTTCAGCACCATCGCAATCTGTGCACGTACTTTCATGAGCGCGCTCCTGCAGGCAACGAGGCGGGTGAAGTGTCGTCAAGCCAGTCGATCCGCTTCATCTTGCGCACGATCAGGAACTCGTCGCGGTTCGACCCGACCGTGCCGTAGTAGTTGAACCCGTAAGACAGTTGCGCGTAACCGCCGATCATGTGGGTCGGCTTGATGGCAATGCGGGTGACCGAGTTGTGAATGCCGCCCCGCGTGCCGGTAATTTCAGAGCCGGGCGTGTTCACGATCTTCTCTTGCGCGTGGTACATCATGACCATGCCGCGCGGCACGCGCTGGCTGACCACGGCGCGAGCACAAAGCGCGCCGTTGGCGTTGTAGCACTCGATCCAGTCGTTGTCGGCAATGCCGATCTGCTTGGCGTCGGCTTCGGCCATCCACACGATCGGCCCGCCGCGCGACAAGGTCAGCATCAGCAGGTTGTCTGTATAGGTGCTGTGGATGCCCCACTTCTGGTGCGGCGTGATGAAGTTGAGCACCAGCTCCGGATTGCCGTTTGAACGTTTGCCGACCATCGCTTCATAACTGCCCGTGTCGATGGGTGGCTTGTACACACACAACGACTCGCCAAACGCGCGCAGCCACGTGTGGTCTTGGTACAACTGCTGGCGGCCGCTGATGGTGCGCCACGGAATCAGCTCGTGCACGTTGGTGTAACCGGCGTTGTAAGACACGTGCTCCGATTCGATTCCGCTCCAGGTTGGCGAAGAGATGATCTTGCGCGGTTGCGCCTGGATGTCTCGGAAGCGGATCTTCTCGTCTTCGCGGGCATCGGCCAGATGTGCGTGTTCGATCCCCGTCATGGCCGACACCGCTTCCCACGCCTTGACGGCCACCGCGCCATTGGTTTCCGGCGCAAGCGACAGGATGACCTCCGCCGCATCAATGGCCGTGTCAATGCGCGGCCGGCCATTGGCGCAACCCGCATCCGCAACGCGATAGTTCAGGTCGCCAAGCAGCTTGACCTCGTCTTTCGTATCCCACGAGATGCCCTTGCCGCCATTGCCCAGCTTGTCCATCAGCGGGCCGAGCGAGGTGAATTTCTGGAACGTGCTTGGATAATCGCGCTCGACGGCAATCACCGCCGGCATGGTCTTGCCGGGCACCGGATCGCACTCGCCACGCTTCCAGTCGACCACGTCGAACGGCTGCGCCAGCTCTGCCGGCGAGTCATGCGCGATGGGCGCCAGCACCACGTCGCGCTCCACGCCCAGATGCCCGACGCTCAGCTCTGAGAAGCGCTTGGCGATCCCCTTGAAGATTTCCCAATCGCTCTTCGATTGCCACGCCGGGTCCACCGCCGCCGATAGCGGATGAATGAACGGGTGCATGTCGGACGTGTTCATGTCGTCCTTCTCGTACCACGTGGCAGTGGGCAGCACCACGTCGGAGTACATGCACGTGGTGGACATGCGGAAGTCCAGCGTCACCAGCAGATCGAGCTTGCCCTGCGGGGCATTGTCGTGCCAGGCGATCTCTTCTGGGCGATTGCCGCCGTTCTTGGCAACCTCCTCGCCCTGCACGCCGTGCACCGCGCCCAGCAGATGCTTGAGGAAATACTCGTGCCCCTTGCCGGAGGAGCCCAGCAGGTTCGAGCGCCAGACAAACATGTTGCGCGGGAAGTTGGCCGGGTTGTCCGGGTCTTCACACGCCATGTGCAGTGCACCAGAGGCCAGCCCGCGCGCCACCGCATCGGGAGCCTCCCCCCCGCTTCCAAGGCTGCGGCCGACATCCAGCGGATTCGACGCCAGTTGCGGCGCCGACGGCAGCCAGCCCATGCGCTCGGCCCGCACGTTGTAGTCGATCGGCGTGCCATGAAAGCGCGTCTTGTCGGCCAGCGGCGACAGCAGCGTCGTCGGGTCCATGGGGTCGTAGCGCCATTGGTCGGTATGGGCGTAGAAGAACGACGTGGCGTTCATGTGCCGCGGTGGCCGGTGCCAGTCCAGCGCAAATGCCAGCGCGGTCCAGCCGGTCTGGGGCCGCAACTTCTCCTGCCCCACGTAGTGCGACCAACCGCCCCCCGACTTACCAATGCAGCCGCACATGATCAGCATGTTGATGATCGCGCGGTACGACATGTCCATGTGGAACCAATGGTTGATCCCGGCGCCGATGATGACCATCGACTTGCCCTGCGTCTTGTGCGCGTTCTCGGCAAACTGCCGCGCCACCGAAATCACATCCGCCCGCTTGACGCCGGTAATGGCTTCCTGCCACGCCGGCGTGTACGGCAGGTCATCGTCGTAGCTCTGTGCGATGTCGCGGCCACCCAGGCCTTGGTCCAGCCCGTAGTTGGCGACAAACAGGTCATACACCGTCACCACCAGCATCTCGCCATCGCGCGTCTGCAGGCGCCGTGCGCCAAGCGCGCGCGACAGCTCCGACGGGTGCCCCGTGTGGTTGAAGTGCGGGTGCTCGCGATTGCCGAAGTAGGGAAACAGCACGTCGACCACTTCGTCATGGGTCTTGGCAAGCGAAAGCTGCGGAACGATGGCAGCCCCTGACGACGCTTCCGACTTGAGATTCCATTTGCCCTTGTCTTCGCCGTCTTTCTGCCCCCAGCGGAACCCGACCGACCCGACCGGCGCGACGACCTTGCCCGAGAGCTCGTCGATCATCACGGTCTTCCATTCGGGGTTGTTCGCCTCGCCCATCGCGCCTTCAAAATCCGATGCGCGCACCAGCCGGTCGGGCACGTACTGGTCACCCCGCCGCACAAGCCGCACCAGGCACGGCATGTCGGTGAAGCGGCGGCAGTAGTCCATGAAGTAGTCGCTCTTGCCCGCCAGGTGGAACTCTTTCAGGATCACGTGCCCCATGGCGAGCGCCAGTGCAGCGTCGGTGCCTTGCTTGGGGTGCAGCCAGATGTCGCCAAACTTCGCGCCCTCGGCGTAATCGGGAAACACCGAGACGATCTTCGTGCCCTTGTAGCGGGCCTCCACCATGAAGTGCGCGTCTGGCGTGCGCGTCTGCGGCACGTTCGAACCCCACAGCATGATGAACGTCGAGTTGTACCAGTCGGCAGATTCCGGCACGTCAGTCTGCTCGCCCCAGGTTTGCGGCGAGGCCGGCGGCAGATCGCAATACCAGTCGTAAAAGCTCAGGCACACACCGCCGATCAACGACAGGTAGCGCGAGCCGGCCGCGTACGAAACCATCGACATGGCCGGGATCGGAGAGAACCCCACCACGCGATCCGGGCCATGCTTGCGGATGGTGTGGACATTGGCGGCGGCAACAATCTCGTTGACCTCGTCCCACGTTGAACGGACAAAACCACCAAGGCCGCGGCGGCTCTGATAGCTGCGGCGCGCAGTGTCATCTTCGGCAATCGATTGCCAGGCCTGCACAGGGTCCATGATCGTGCGGCGCTCGCGCCAGAGCTTGACGAGCGCGCTGCGCACCATCGGATATTTCAGCCGGTTTGCGCTGTACAGATACCAGGAGTACGACGCCCCGCGCGAACACCCGCGCGGCTCGTGGTTTGGCATGTCGGGGCGCGTGCGCGGGTAGTCCGTCTGCTGGGTTTCCCACGTGACGATGCCGCCTTTGACGTAGATCTTCCACGAGCACGATCCCGTGCAGTTGACCCCGTGCGTGGACCGCACGATCTTGTCATGCTGCCATCGCTGGCGGTATGCCTCTTCCCACTTGCGGTCCTCGTCTGTGACAGCCCCGTGTCCTTCCGAGAACTTCGGTCGCTCAGAAACAAAGAAACGCAGCCTGTCAACGAAATGGCTCATGGACACCCCTTGCTGGTTTGCATTGGCAAGCGTTGTCCATTAAAGGAAGAGAATTGGGATATGTAAACTTCTGCTTACACGCCGGGCCGCAGCCTCCCAAACCCCAGGCACAGGCCTGATGCCGCTCAGCAAAGCCGGTGTTGTCGTTCCCGCGCAGGCGGCGGGAATCCAGCGTCTTCGGGCCTTTCACGCGGGTAACCGCTGGCCCCCTACCCTGCGCAGGGACGACGGGATCAATCCGAATCACCTAACTGAACGACATGACCGGCACAGGCCCATTTGTGCGCCGCAAAGAAGCCGCAGAGCATGCCACGCCGGGTATCCAGCCCCAGGCCCACATACCTTCGTGGGCTGCCTCCCGCCCTTTCGGCTGAAACATGTGTTCTGGCGGATCGATGCGCAATTTTTGCGCCAGCCCGACCGCGCGCTGAGAGGGCCAATGAAGCGAAGTCGCTCGTGCGTTTTTGCATCGCCCCGGCATCTGCGGACAGCTCAGCGCCGGGCAACCACGTCCTTGCCTGCGCTGGCGGCCGTCGAGGCCGTCGAGCCTTGACCACCGTCAACGGTAAAGCCCGCTGGATTACTAGACTTTATTTGGTGCAGGCGGCGATTGCCTCTGGACCTAGATGAATGCGATGGAGTGGGTCTCGGGCCAATCTGGATTGTTGGTCGTCTGACCAAACATGGGAGCAAACGATGAATAGGAAACTCATCATGACGGTGCTCGTTGTCGCAGCAACGACCTCTGCGGCAGCCTACGCACAGAGCAAGCCGGAACCTCCTTATAGCGGCAGTGAAAGGGCCGGCAAATTCGATCCCTATACCGAAGGAGCTAAACAGGACAAACGCGATCCCTATACCGAAGGAGCCAACCAGAGCAAACGCGACCCGTACTGGGAAGGGGGCAAGCATGCCAAGCGCGACCCCTATACGGAAGGCGCCAAACAGGTCAAACGCGACCCGTACACGGAAGGGAGTCAATCAAAATAAGTGAAGACGGTGCTTTCGCGCTTGCTGAAAAGTCGTGCGGCAACATAAGCAGGCACCGTCTCTGGAAGGGCCAATCAGGCGAAGTCGCTCATGCGTTTTCGCATTGCCCCGGCATCTGTGGACAAGCTAGTGCCGGGCTCGTTGTTTTTGGGGCGGACGTTGCAACGCACAGCACGGGCGCCCGTGGTCAGCAAGTGGCGTTCCAGCGTCTGGGCTCGACTTTTTGCACCTCCCGCGCTTCGCCCCTGGAGCCTTGAGCCCGGCGCTTCGAGCGAAAAGCTCGGTATCCCGACCTCAGAGCACGGCGGTCGATTCTCCAAGCTCCGACCAATCGAATCTTTTTGCTCGGAAGCCCGAGCTTCGCGCTCGGCGAGCTTGACCGGCACCAGCACCGGCGCGGCTGCCATGCCAAACGTTGGCAGCGCCGCGCCGGCAATAGCCAGCGTGCGCGATTGAATCGGGTTGAACATGACGGGTCCCGTGGTGGGAGAAGAATCGGTATCAGGCGCGCACGAACGTGGCGCCGCAGGCGGTCTTGTCGCCGAGATAGGCCACGCGTCGGCCGTGGTGGGTTCGGCTGCCAGTGGCAAGGTGGGGAACGTGCCCTTGCACTTCGGGCACCTGACGAGGTGGCCGTCCAGCGCAACCCGGATACCGAGGTGTGACAGATCCGCTGCGGCTTCGATGATCTCGCCACCGTGGTCGGTGGCGTCGCCCAGGCGGGCCGTCTCTCGGCCGTGCGAGTCCTTCATATCGGCTCCAGAGGGTTGTCTGCCAAACAAAAAAAATGCCCCAGGCCTAAGGGGAAGGAGGAAGGGATCACCTGGGGCGGCGAGAAGCCAGGCGAGCGCGCGATCAACACTCTCGTCCGGGACCGGTATCGGACTGGACTGCTTCAAACATCGTCATGCCGGCAAGGTGACGGTATAGGCAACCCAGGCTGCAAGAACTCGCCCCCTCGTACAACCGTGCAAGCAAGGGCGCCGCAGGCGCAAGCTGCACCAAGACGGGAGCCTGTCGGCGGTGAGTGCCGGCGAGGAAGTGGTGCCGGCTTCGGAGCTATGGATGCTTGAATACAACCCCACCGCCATGCGCTTCAGACTGCTTGCGGTAGGTGATCTGCCGGGGCCAGTCCTATCCAACGCCATCGCCTTAGCTCTTCCAGCCACCGTATTCGCCGTTCTCGCCAATCCACTTCCACACGATCCGTGCCTCGTCCTCCTTCGTATAGGCACCGAACGGCGGCATCGGCGCGCCCGCCTTCACATACAGCGGCCTCGTCAGCCCTCTCTCGGGGCGCGTCAGCGCTTCATATTGCGCGATATCCTGCGGCACGATCGGAATCCACTGCCCGGTCTTCGGACAAATCTCCCGCGTCTTGCAATAGATGGGCGGTGGCTCTACGACCGGGTTGTAGCCAAGCTTCGCGATCACGTCTTCTTCCGGCTCGGGAACCAGCTCCGGCTCCACAATCCGCAGATACCACACAACCCCGTTGCCTGATCGGCTCGTTTCCGGCCCCGGCATGGGCGCACCGGCCTGCACCCGCTGCCGCAGCTTCAAGTGCGGCGCATACCATTCGCCGCTCTCGGGGCACGGCTGGCCCGGATAAGCGGACCGCATGCGCCCGCCCATCACCGCCTGCTGCTCCGGCGCGAAATAATCGTCTTCCTCGCTCGGAATCCCCCCGTTCGCGTAGCGCGTGTCCTTCCAGATCAGCCGCCAGCGCACGTCCTCCAGCGTGTCCGTGCCCTCAAACTGGTACTGGCTCGCCACATCCCCCGCCAGGTAGTAGTTCGGGCACCGTGCACCCACTTTCGGGTCTACCGCCCACGGCTCCCAGATGCCCGTCACCGGGATCGTCTCACCACTCCACACCTGCCCATCGCTTTCTTCGTTCATTGGCGGGCACGCTGGCAGTTGATCGGGAAATACGATTCGCGGGATTCGGTTGAGCGGAAGATCATCAAAGAAGATGCTCTCGTAGGTCCAACGCTTAACGGACCGTGCATCATGCTGATCGCCCAAATAGAGAATCGCTGCCTTGTTGATGGTTGTCAGCGCAACCGAGATCAAGGAGGCAGATAACGCGGCTTTTCCAAATGCATCAACAGATTCTGTCTTGTCCCATCGATACCCCAATTTGTAGAATAAGGAGCCCAGCTCACCGGCCCCGTATTCCTCATAGCGCCGCCCCCAGATAAAGCTGCTGAAGTCGATCGCATCGCGCAACAGCGCAAAGCCCTCCGGCCGGCGCGCGGGATCGGTCAGCAGCGGCCGCGCATACTCCATCGGCTGCAGGAAGCGCAGGAAGCGCTCCAAATCCTCACCGAAATCAATCGGCTGGCCATTCAGGTTGATGTACACATTCTCGGGACGCTTGATTGCACTCTCGAAGTCGCGCACGAATTCCGCATACAGGTCGATCGCGCGGCGCAGCAGCGTCGCGCTCGTGTACTTCTTGAGCAGGTAGAACGCGCGGTCGCGCGCTGCGTGGTCGTTGCGTCCCGCCACGTAGGTAAAAGTTGGCATCCCGGTCTTCCTTAACGTTGCTGCTCGGTGTGGCTGTTGTCCGGCACGGCGTGGCCCACCGCCGCCGGCGCGGTGTCCCCTAGCCCAAGGGCTTGTCTGGACTGTAGGGGCCATGCCACATCCACAGCGCATCGACCGATGGTGACCAACTCTGGATATGCAGCGGGATCGTTCTGGCGCGCGGAAACATCTGTCCAGCCCAGACGACACTCTTGTCGGTCAGGCCGCCGGGGGTCCAGCCTTCCCAAATTGCCGTTTCAGGACAGATCATTCCGGTGCACAAGCGCATCTCGCCGTACTTCTGGCGCTTGGCCTGCTGGCGCTTTTGTAGGTCATCTGGCGTCAGGTAGTAACGACCGATGCTCAGGTCACGCAGATTGATCGCATTCCGGAAGTTGTTCAGCGTGGCATCACCGTATTCATTCACCCATTCGCCCAGGTAACTAAAGCGAGCGCTGACAGTGAAGGGGGAATCGGGTGGCATCGGCAGACGGTATTTGAAGGCAGCGTAGTTTTTGGGGTCCCAGCCAGAAACATCGCGTCGGCCGGTTGGGTCAAAGAAAACCTCCGGCTCAGCCCGAACCATCCCCAGACTGTCCCATGTCGTATAGGGGATATTCGTGTATACGTTCGCATCCACCTCCAGTTTGAAGCCTTTGAGGCGCGGCTTACCGTTAATTAGATTCAGCTTGTCGAATTGGAACTCGACAGACATGTCTGGTAGGTAGAAGACGTACTCGATATTGTTTGGCTGCTCATATTTCTTCGGCTGCCCAAACCGCTGGACCACCACATCGAACGACAACTGCCCGGCCATCCACTGCAGCCCAATGCGCACGAACTCGATCAATTGGGCCTGCTGGGCCTCGGCCATCATCCGAGTTGCAGTAACGGACGGCATCTCAGTGCCCTCCTTCTGGCTTGGCTGCGCCTGTGCCAGACATGCGGGACTCCAACTGGCGAGCACGATCAGCCAGCTCATAAGCATGGCTGCACTGGCCCGCCGTATACGTCTTGAGCGCCAGCCCAAGCTCTGCGTCCCAGTATGCGGCTGCCATCTCGCCGCACGCAAAAGCGTCGTTCTCCCAGGGCCGTTCCGTGTAATCGCAATAACACCGGACCGGTTCCGCCACCATCGCATCAATATCAATTGGGGTGCCTCCTATGCCAACGTTTTGCAGCAGATGCACTGCCAATGCGCGGGCGCGTTGAAACTCATCTTCCAGGGCGGCCGCATCAAGCAGGTAGGGCGGACGATAGCCATTTGGGGCATGCCGCCACAGATTGAGCGTATAGACGTACAAGCCCAGTGCCATGCGCTTAAAGCTGGCGAGCGCAGTCGGCTCGGCCGGGATCATCTGCTGTGCCGCCAGTTTGATCACTGCGTACGCTTGATCAGGCTCTGGACTAATTGCGTTCGATTCAGGTGTCCCTCCGGATAACGCCTCCGGCCATTGGCCAATGTTAGGCAGAGTCGGGAAATTGTCCGGGTACTGCTGCACCATGGCGAAGGCCCAGAACCACTGCTGACAGTGCCGCGCTTCGTGATACAAAGTATCTGCAAATACTCTCAAGGGCCCCATCTGTTCGTACCGATTACCGCTCTCGGCTGCACCCACGGTCTCAATGTGGAATAGCGGCGCAAGCTGTTCAGCGCTCAGAAGCAGGCTCCACGTATTGGGAGAGAACACCCCCTGCAGCCCAGGCCTGTTGGGGTCGGGCGGCTTTACCCCCATGTTGACTGGCACGACGCTATCTGGAATCCCAAAGCCCGCTGATGGGTAGGTCAGCGCCGCCTGTACAACGGGCGTCACCAAGTCGGTCAACTGTCTGCTCGCATCCTTATCAATCGGCCATTGCAGCTTCAACTTGGGTTCAGAGCTCGGCGGCCCAAAATAGGCCGCTCCCCACTGCACCTGATTGATCAGCACATCATGCAAGGCTTTGGCATAGTCGCGAGCCACCGGATACATCAGGTCACCTTTTCGCTTAGGATCGGCTTCCGAGTACCGCATGCCCCATGGGTCGGGTAGACATATGGCGTACTGCGGCACGGACCCAGCGCTGGTGGGCTGCGCCTTGTCGTGGATGGGCATCTCGTGCAGCCCAACCTTGTGTTTGCGAACCCCGCTCATTCGGTGACTCCCTTGGCCTGTGCCCCTTTGCTGTCCGCATTTCTCTTGCCCACGACTACGGGCAACACCGATATCAGCGAACCGTTCTCGCGCAGCATCTCCAGCGTAGCGCTGCGCGGTTGGTCGGTCCTGATCACCACAGTCTCGCCGAGATCGTTGCTCTTGCCTTCGATGACCTGACCGTCATCGACCTTAATGCGATAGCGCTGATGAGGCAACCTCCAGCCGGAGCCCCCCTCCACCAACACAATTTGATCGACGAACGTGGCCTCCTTGACCTTGGCGACCGACCGCGTCTGCGCCAGACAATTGAGACCCCAGCTGGCGAACACGGCCAGCCAGATCACAAGCAAAGCAATACCTATTCGACGGAGCTTCACGGTAAGGCACCGCCCTATCGACACACACAAGTGCGTTGTTCTTCCAGGGCGGTTCCGCGTGATCGCAATAACACGGGACCGGCTCGGCCACCTTCGCATCGTTTTCAATTGGGGGACCTCCATATCAACATACTGAAGAAAATCCATCGCTTGCGCGCGGGCACGCTGGAGTGCGTCTGGATGGCCCACACACTTCACTCATGTGGTTCCTCCTTAGGTAGGTGCCCCTTTCCCGTTCGCAGTCGTGACCACGGTCGCGTGCAATGCCGACAATAACGAACCGTCTTTGCGCAGCAACTCCAAAACGGCGATACGCAGGCTGTCGCTCATGACTAACGACGTTTCGCCGCGATCGGAGGTCGTGCCCTCGATGACCTGGCCATCGTCGAGCGTGATGCGATAGCGCTGCTGCGGCAGCACCCAACCCGAGTGCTCCATCAGCACAAAGTGCTCGGCCACCTTCGCATCCATGATGTTGGTGATCGGCATCTTGAGCGGCTTGTTGATTGGCCCGAGCCCTTGGTGATTGGCCGCATGCACCAGGTGCTGTCCCTTGGTGTAGATAAAAACACCCTCCGGCTTAATCTCCACCTCCGACCCGCCGCCATTCAGGCGGATGCCCT
>NZ_DBMV01000035.1 GCF_002298975.1 Ralstonia sp. UBA689 | reverse complement strand
GCCGTCCGTGTGAATCTCAACCCCCGCCTTGAAGACGGAAATCCTGACACTCCCCGAAGGCGAGCCCCAAACCGTCGATCACGCACCTCCACGGGCTGAACTTGATCCTCCTGTGTTCAAGCTTGAACCGCTGCGGGCTGCACGCGAGCATCAAACACTCGCATTCCACTCTCCGAGGTCGAAAATTTCGACCTTGGACAGACGGCCTCGGCCCGCTGACGGTGGAATGTCAGCCTCAACTCGACGACTTCGACTCTTTGACGCCGAAGCATGGGTTTCGGAGAGCCGATGGAACGGATGTTTTTGGGCGGCGTACGGACCTCTGAGTCCCGCGCGTCGCTGTTTGATGGCGGAGCGTCACTCTCACGCTGGCGAAATCGAATGTTCGAGGGTGACGCTCGAAGCGAAAACTGCGGCGCTCGGCGGTCTATGGGGCAATGGCGCGGGGCAAAGAATCAAATCTGCCGGACCGAGGCGCGAACGCTGCACGCATTGGGCCGAGATGCGCGGCGGGCGCGCGGACTTTGGCGCTCGGAGTTCGAAATGCAGAATCAGATTTTTCCTCCCGCCCTCATCGCTATAGCTGCTCCCGCTGCCGCACCAACGGCAGCCGGGCGTAGCAACCTGCACAACAATTCTTAGAGAGACTGTCGCGCAAGCGGCGGTCCGCCTTCGTTCGCATGTATTGTTCATGGCGGGCCGGGCGGGGAGACCTTCGGGTCTGCCGGTCGTTCTCTACGGGCCGGTTTGCTACCCCCGCCGTCAGGCCCGCCACCCCGTGTAGCAACGAGATGGCGAGCCTCCAATGCAACTACTTAGAGAGGCCAACATGCCATCTTTCAAAAGCGGGAACCGCCCCGCATCCTTCCCATCACCACCACGCAGCAACTACGAACTCGGCGCACTCGCTGCGCGAGATTTCCTGCTCGACAAGCAACTCACCCTGGCCCGTTACAGGCTGTTTCGGCCATCGGAGCTGCGCGAGGTGCTTGAAAACGATGTCGGCGAGCAGTGCAAGGAATACCGTGCCGGGTTTCTCGATGCCATCGGCGCTTACATCTGCTTGACCCTGGAGGGGGCAGCCGGACCCAGCCAACTGGAATCCGCTGTCGGTGATGCGGGCGCGCAGGCTGTAAGCGGTTCTCAACCGCTCAGATAAGAAGAACGACGTCCTTACCCTTCCTCGCCGTCGGGCCGAGGGAGGCCTACGTCGGCGCGCCTAGCCAGGACCGCTGCGCTGGGTTTTGTCAGCGACTCTACGTGGCGAACGCGGCAACTATCGGCGAGCCAAGCAACGACGGATGGACGAGCAGGGCTATTCAGAGGCCTATCCGAAAGCGCCTGGCGACGCCCTCCTTGCAACAGAAATTCAAAGCGCCGCACAGAGCAGGAAAATCAAAGGCCGAACCGGCTGGGCACCCGCCAAAACAACAAGGCTAACCTCGCGAGGGGTTGGCCTTTGTCTTTTGACGTTCTGCCCTTGATGGCGCCTTGTATTTTTGTAAGCGGGCGGAAAAAGAAGGAGGCTTGTCTGAGCGCAGCGAGTTTGCCTCCTTCTCCGCCCGGTTACACAAATTCAAGGGGAAGTCGCCATCTCGGGCGCGCCTTTCTTTTGCTTACTTTTCTTTGGAAGACAAAGAAAAGTGAGTCGGGCCCGGCCGGGCCCGAAACAGGGGATGGACCACAAGAAAAAATTCAAGCCCGCATAAACAACCAAACCGTCAACACGATCCCCACCACCACCACAAACGCCCGCAGCACCCGCTCGGGCAACCGGTGCAGCAGCCAGGCACCCGCAAACCCGCCAGCAATCCCCCCAACGCCCAGCGCCACCACGGCCGCCCAATTGACCTGCGGCGAGAACGCAAACACCGCCACCGCAGACGCGTTCATCGTCATGGCGAGCACGTTCTTGGTGGCACCCGCCATGCGCACCTGCTGCCCGGCAACGGTCAGCGCTGCCAGCATGAGAAACCCGATCCCGCCGCCGAAGTAGCCGCCGTAGATGGCAATGGCGAACTGGATTGTCGCCAATGTCATGGTCGACATGCCGGCCGCCGCGTGCAGCGGTTTGCGCCGGAAGCTGCCCCACGCAAACACGCTGGTGGCGAACAGCACGAGATACGGCACGAGCTTGGCGAAGAACGACGGCGGCGTCGCCAGCAGCAACAGCGCACCGAGCACACCGCCGATCAAGCTGATGACGACGAGCCGCTTGAGCGAGAGATGATGCTCGCCTGCGTCCACGCCGCCGGCCAGCTTGCGCCCGGCAATCGACGACGTGATCTGGCTCGGGAACAGCGCGATCGTCGAGGTCATGTTGGCGGCCAGTGGGTTGAGCCCCGCCAGCAGCAGCGCCGGAAACGTGATGAACGACCCGCCGCCGGCCAGGGCATTCTGCGCGCCGGCATAGACGCCGGCCGCTGCGACGAGCAGGGCGGTGGAAAACGAAAGCGTGGTCATGAGAGCGGGTGTGTGCGTCCGGAACAAGCGCGCATGGTAATGGAACGCTCGCGTCCGTGCTTGCTACCGGAGTGAGGTGCCGCCCCCATGCCGGCGCAGCCACCACTCCACCACTTCAAACGCACCTTGTACCAGCAGCGCCAGCACGGCAGCGGGGATGGCGCCCGCGAGCAGCGTTGCGCTGTCGTTGAGGGCGAGCCCGGTGGCGATGCGCTCGCCGTAGCCGCCCGCGCCGATGAAGGCGGCGATCGTCGCCGTGCCCACGCTGATGACGGCAGCGGTCTTGATGCCGGCCAGGATCACCGGCAGCGCCAGCGGCAGATCGATCACCCGTGTGCGTTGCGCCGGCGTGAAGCCGAGCGCCAGTGCCGCATCGCGCAGGCCATCGGGCACCTGCTCCAGGCCGACGATGGTATTGCGCACGATGGGCAGCAGCGCATACAGCGCCAGCGCGATCAACGCCGGCACCACGCCGATCGATCCGACGATCGGGATCAGCATCGCCAGCAACGCCAGTGACGGAATCGTCTGCAGCACGCCCACCACCGCAAGGATCGGCTGCTTGACCGGTCGACGCGCGGCCACCAGGCCCAGCGGTACGCCGAGCAGCACCGCAACACCTGTCGAAATGGCCACCAGCGCCAGATGCCGCTGCGTGAGCCGGCCCAAGCCGTCGGTCAGTTGCGTGAAGAACGCTCGCGCAGACGCCTCGGCCGGCGCATTGCCGCGTCCGGCCAGGAACTGTCGCGCGACTTGCGAGAAGGACTTGCCTTCCAGCTCGACCGCGGCATTCATCGCCACCATGTCGTCGCGCTGGATGCGGCCGGCAAGCGCCGAGATGGCCTGCCACTGCGCGGGGTGCCGTTGCGCAATGTCGGCGCGGTAGAGCAGCACGGCGTCGTAGCGGGGGAAGACGTGCGCGGTGTCATCGAGCACGCGCAGGTGTTCGCGGCGGATTTTGGCATCGGTTGAGTAGATGTCGATCGCGTCGACCTGGCTCGCGCGTAGCGCGTCATAGGCGACGCCATGATCGAGGCCGGTCGGATGCTGCGGTAGGCCGTAGCGTGCGGCGATGGCCGGCCAGCCGTCGGTGCGGCCGAGGAATTCATGCGACAGGCCCAGGCGCAGTGCCGGGTGCGCGGTGAGGTCGGCGAGCGTCCGGATGTGCTCGCGTTCGGCATCGGCTTCGCGCATGGCGAGCGCATAGGTGTCTTCAAAGCCGAGCGGCACGCCGGCGGCCAGCCCCATCGGCGCGAGTGCGCGGTTCACGTCGGCCAGCAGCGCGGCCTGGTCGGGGTTGGCGGCAACCGTAGCCGGCAGATGCAGGATCTCGGCGGCGATGGTGCCGAGGTAGTCGGGGTAGGCGTCGATGCTGCCGTTCTTCAGCGCGGCGAAGACGATAGCGGTGTTGCCCAGGCCGGGCACGTGTTCGGCGGGGCCGAGCGGGGCGGCGGTCTGCGTGAGGATTTCGCCCAGCACGTACGACTCGGTAAAGCGCTTGGAGCCGATGCGCAATGGCGGGTCTGCGAATGCCGCCGTGCTGCACGCCAGGAAGCTCAGCGCCAGCCACGTCAAGGCACGCTGCAGAAGGGGACTACGGATCAGTCGCCGTGTATCCAAAGTTCCTTGAGGTCGGTCAGGCCCCAGTCGCGGGGTTCTTCACGCGAGACGATCTGGTCGCCGGTTTGCGCCAGGTCGATCCACTCGGGCGCAATCCGCGTGCCCGACGATATCGAGAAGAATACCTTGACCGTGGGCGAGAGCAGCGCGTCCGGCGCATGCTGGATGACCACCGCCAGCCGCCCCGAGCGCAGCCGCACCAGCGACCCCACCGGATAGATGCCCACGCTCTTGACGAAGGCGTTGAATACCGCCGGGTCAAAATGGTTGCCGCGCCATTCGACCATGCGCTGGATCGCGTAGGCGGCTTCCCAGGCTTTCTTGTAGGGGCGGTCGGACGTGACCGCGTCGTACACATCGCAGATGGCGCCCATGCGCGCAAACAGCGAAATGCCTTCGCCGGCCAGCTTGTGCGGATAGCCCGTGCCATCCATGCGCTCGTGGTGATGGAGGCAGACGTCGAGCGCGATGTCGCGCATGTTGCTGTCGCCCACCAGGATGTCGTAGCCGGCCTGCGGGTGCACGATGACCGAGCGGAATTCGTCGGCGGTGAGCGCGCCGGGCTTGTTCAGCACCTCGGGTGGGATGGCGATCTTGCCGATGTCGTGCAGCAGGCCCGCCAGGCCAGCGTCGCGCACCTCGTCGTCGGACAGCGCGAGCTGGCGCCCGAGCGCCACCATCAGCGCGCACACGGCCACGGAATGCAGGAAGGTGTAGCGGTCTTTCGTCTTCAGGCGTGCCAGGCTCACCAGTGCGCTTGGGTGGCGGTCGACCGAGCCGGAAATGGCTTCCACCAGCGGCAGCGCGTCACGAGCCTCGATGATGCGGCCCATGCGCGCGTCGGCAAACATGGCGTGCACGGCCACCTCGGCCTTGCTGATGAGGCGCGCGGCGCGGCGCATCTCCTCGGCATAGCTGACCGGGCGCGGCGCGATGGCCGTCTCGGCCGAGGTGATGGGCGGGGCGGGAGGCTCGGGGGCCAGTGGCACAGCATTGGCGGCAGCCACGTCGGTGCCGCGGGTGGTGTCGATCCACACCTCGCGGATGCCGCTGGTGCGCAGGCGCTGCAACTGGGCGGCGTCTTCGACGCGAAAGTGGGCCCGCCAGAACGGGTGGTCCAGCCACGAGCCGACAAATTCGTCCAGGTACATGCCCACCCGCAGGTGTTCGATGGCGATGCGCTTGCGCATGTTGATATTGACGTCCACACAGTCCGGGCCGTGGCCGGGCGGTTCGCGCAAGGGAACGCTGCCGTGCCAGGGGTGCATTCCTTCTTATCGGACGCGCGGCACGGGGCTTGAGGGAGGGGAAATCCGGGCTCGCATTGTGGAGCCTCTGCGCAGGCGGCGCGCAGAAAAAAACAAGGCGGCCGGATGGGCCGCCTGGTAAGCCGGCACCGGGGCCACACGGGCACCCGGCATCGGGGAGGGAGAGACTGAATCTTGGGGGGGGCGTTGCTTACGCTTATTGACCGTCGGTGAACGGATCAGCCTTGCCGACGAGAGCGCCGTCGGTGTACGGATCGGCCTTGCGCAGTTGGCCGTCGGTGTACGGGTCAGCCTTGCCCAGGGCGCCGTCGGTGTAAGGGTCGGCCTTGGCAGCGCGGGCGCCATCGGTGTACGGATCGGCCTTAGTGATGGCCTGGCCGTTGGTGTACGGGTCCTTGCCCTGCACGCCGGCGGCAAAGGCGGGAACGGCGGCAACGGCGATCAGCGAGGCGAGAATCAGGTTCTTGGTCTTCATAATGAGCTCCACGGTTGGGCGGGGGTGGGCATTGCTCGGGGGCAGGTTCGCTGCGGTGCGGCAACGCGATTGCATAAGCTTAGTCGTTGCTTGATGGGTAAAAAAGCGATTCTCTTAAACTCTTTGTTCAAAAAATAAGAACAATTGTGCTCCATCAAGCACCGCAATCTGCACATAAGTCATTGTTTTGACACGTGAATGTGAGATGCGGGATAACCCTTAATGCAAACATCTGACGGCGGGCCCCGAAAAAAATTCCTGCAGAGGGTGCGGCGGATTGTTGCGTCGCATTACAAACCTGGGGTTCCCCCTCCCTTCAGTAGGGTGGTTCGTCGCTAAACATTCCACGCAGATGGTCGTTGATGCAGGTGAGGGCGACGTTTTACGCCCCGCTGCTGCAAGGAAGACCATCATGAACATCACCACCGCTTCCATCGCTCGTTTCGAGGTCGACGGCGTCGCCTATCAGGCGCGGCTGTTCGCCATGCCGTTTCACGTGCCGGAAAACGGCCGCGTGCGCGCACATGCCATTGGGCGGCCGGAGATGCCCTTCGGTGGCGTGCACGTGCTGGCCAAGTGGCTGGAAGCGCGCGTGCTGCCCGAGGGCGTGGGCCTGGTGATGGCCGACCGCCTGTTCTCGCACGGGGCGGTGGAACAATGGTCGGGTGCCGACGGCGCGCGCGCGGCCAAGGTGCTGTCGCAGGTAGCCCTGGGTGGCAAGAGCGGCCACCGCCTGTGGCGCAATACCGTGGCGGGCGGCTTTCGCGACGAAACCGCGTTCTTTCTGGGCGCGGCGTTCGTGCAGACCGATGCCGCCGTCGAAGACATCCGCCTGCTGGGCGACCTGATTCCCATCGACGAATGGTCGGGCGTGGCCGATGCCGCCTCCACCATGATGGGCCTGCACCTGTATCGCCCGGACGAGCCGGAGACGCCGGTGGACTGCGCGCTGCTGGCGCCGTCCTGGACGGAAGCTGCCTTGGAACGCGCCGACGGCTACCGCGCCCTCACGCTGCTGCATTCCTTTGCCGAAGACGACGAGGACATCCACGTCGACATCGAGCTGCTGCCGCCGGGCCAAGTCGTGCTGCAGGTGGAGTCTTGCTCGACGCGCTTCTCGGCACGCTTCGACCCCGAATTGCTGGGGCGGGACATGACCGATGCGCTGTTGCGCGACGCGCTCGCCCTGCAGCACGGCGCACCGGCCAACCTGCACTGACCGGGCGCATCAGCGCAACCTCTTCTTTCACCTGCTTATTTGGTGGGCGCGTTCCACGGGTACGCCAGCCATGTGTCGAAGCGCCTGGCGAATTCGCCGCTCTCCATGGTTTGTCGCAGCCACTGGTCGACGAAGTTCTTGAACACCACGTCGCGCGGCAACAGGTAGGCCTTCTCCGAGAAATCGAACGGCGCCTCCGGGTGGACGGCGCACAGCTCCGGGTGCAGCTTCTGCTGCAGCCGGGTTTCCACCGCGTCGGTCATCATCAGGTCGGCACGGCCGGCGACGATCTCGTTGAAGATCGTCACGTTGTCCGGATACACGCGGATCTGCGCCTGCTTCAGATGCTCGCGCGCGAACTTCTCATTGGTGCCGCCCGGGTTGACCACGGCGCGCACGCTCGGCTGGTCGATCTGCGCCAGCGTCTGGAACTTGGCCTGGTTCTCGCAGCGCGTGATCGGCGTCTTGCCGTCGCGTTGATACGGGATCGAGTAGAACGCCTTCTTCTGCCGCTCCAGCGTCACGGACACGCCGCTCATGGCAATGTCGTAGCGGTCGGCCGCAAAATCCTGCATCAGCGTTGACCAGGTGGTCGGCACCACTTCCAGCTTCACGCCGAGCGCTTTGGCCAGGCGCTCGCCCATCTCGACGTCCAGGCCGATGAAGCGGCCGTCGGCGGGGTTTTTGTAGCTGAAGGGTTTGTAATCGCCGGTGGTGCCGACGCGCAGCGTACCGCGGGCGAGGATCTCGTCGAGGCGGCTGGTGGTCTGTGCCACAGCGGGCGCGGCGATGCAGGCGCACAGCAGCAAGGCGCTGGTGCGGATGAAGCGGTTGAACATGGCATTCCCCATCTAAGAAAGAAAAAAGGCGCGGCTGCCGTGGCACCGCGCCCGAGTCAGCGCGAGCTCACTGCCCGGAAGTCTTGTTCCATTGCAGCGCGTTGAGCACCGCCAGCGACATTGCCGTCACGCCCGTCTTGATGGACGGCCCCGGCACCGGCGCGAACAGCGGCGAATGGTTGCTCGGCAGCGGCTTGGCGCCCGGCTTGAGCGAGGCAAAGAACGTCTGCGGATCGTTCACGCCGATGAAGAAGAACATCGACGGAATGCCCGCGTCCACGAACGCCGAGAAATCCTCGCTGGCCGTGATCGGCTGAACGCGCAGCACGCGGTCGCTGCCGAAGGCGGTCTTGAACATCGCCTCGGTGCGTGCGACGACGGTTGGGTCGTTGTTGACGGCCTTGCCGCCCTCGGTGATCTTGATCTCGGCTTCCGGCGCGCCCGACATCTCCGTCACCGCTTTGGCCGTGCGGCGGATGCCGTCGAGCATCTTCTGGCGCACCGCCGGCTTGTACGAGCGGATCGTCCCGCGCAGCAGCACGCTGTCGGGGATGATGTTCTCGGCGCTGCCGCCCTGGATGGCACCGATGCTGACCACGCCGAATTCCTGCGGGTCTTTCTCGCGGCTGATCACGCTTTGCAGGTCGACCACGAAGCGCGCTGCCATCATCACCGGATCAATGGTCTTGTCAGGTGCGGAGCCGTGGCCGCCGCGGCCCTTGAAGGTGATCTCCAGCCCGTCGGAGTTGGACGTGATCGGGCCGCTGTTGAAGACGATCGAACCATACGGCCCGGGGCCCGTATGCAGCGCAAACGCATAGTCGGGTTTGGGGAAACGCTTGAAGAAGCCGTCGTCGATCATGCTCTGCGCGCCGGCCACGGTTTCCTCCGCCGGCTGTGCGACGAACACCAGCGTGCCGTGCCAGCGATCCTTGAGCGACACCAGCGTCTTGGCCGTGCCGACCCACGATGCCATATGCAGATCATGCCCGCAGCTATGCGCGACCCCGACGTCTTCGCCTCGCCATTTCGTGCGCACGTGGCTGGCGTACGGCAAGCCGGTCTTCTCTTCCATCGGCAGCGCGTCGAGTTCGGTGCGCACGAGGATGGTCGGGCCGGCACCGTTGCGGTAGACCGCCACCACGCCGGTCTTGCCCACGTGCTCTGTCACCTCGAAGCCGATCTTGCGCATCTCATCGGCCAACTTGGCGGCGGTGCGTGTCTCCTGGAATGCCAGCTCCGGATGTGCGTGGATGTCTTTGTAGAGCGTGTCGAGCTGGCCATACTCGGCATTGACGGCCGCATCCACCGCCGGCTTGATCTGCGCCACGTCGATCCCACCGCCCGTGGCCACTGGCGCCTGTGCCGGCGCTGGCGAAGCGCCGCCGGTGCCGGTGGAAACCTGCGCAAAGGCCGGCAATACCGCACCGGCCATCAGCCAGGCCAGAACAGTCCGTTTCAGGCGCTTCAACTGCTTCGGGCGATGGGTCATGGGAGTCTCCTTGGCTCGCGTCGTTGTGGGGTAAGTCGTTGCTTCGTCAATCGATTGGATTATGCAGCGCGATTCAGACACGTGCACCCGGGAGCATCCCCAAGTCGGTGGGCGGAAATCAGAGGGACGGCATATCCGCGCGGCTGCCGCGCTTGGCACTCGATAGGCGCTTTCCTAGACTGGGTTGAGTGTGCCGTTTTAGAGATCGAAACGCGGATGAATTCGACTTCCTGTCTACAGCTTGCGTTTCGCGATGCCCCGCCCGGGGAGACGGCGATATGCGCGGCGCTGGAAGCCGCGCAGCGGGTGCTTGAGCGCAGCGGTGCGTCGCCGCAACGGGCCTTCGAGGCCTATCAGGCATTCGTGACCGGTGTCGGTAGCCCCGACGCGCTGGCGCTGGCCTTTGCCCGCGCCGAGGCCGAGGCGATGGATGCCCTGGCCGCGCACGGATATGTCCACTACGGCACAGTCAGCCTCGCCGTGCTTTAGCTTTCGCGTCTGTCGTCGTCAGACTTCCGCCGACTTGCCGCCCAGCCGCCGCGCTGTCTCCGATATGTGGCGATGGATGCGCGCGAGGAAGTCGATTTCGGCTGCGCGCGTGGGCGAGTGGCCGAGCGCCTGCGATAGATGCGTTGCCACGAACGATGATTGCGGTGCCAGCATGCTGATCAGGCGCAGCAGTTCGCGGCGGGCCTGGGCGGCGTCGTAGCCGAGCTGGTCGGCCAGGGCCAGCAGGGCGTCCTGGTCGATGGCGTCGTAGCGCTCTTGTGCGTCGGGCGTGCGTTCGCCGTCGAGTGACAGCGCTTCGGCATCCCATTCGTTGGCATAGACGGCGGCGCAGAACAGGTGATCATGCGCGGCCACGCGGATGCCATCGGTGCCGATGTGGAAATGCAGCGTGCCGGCCGAGGCGTTGCGCCCGCCAATCAGCAGGCAGAACACCATCCAGCGGAACAGCGAAGCCGCGGCGGCAGCCGGGTCGGCGCACAGGCGTGCGCATTGCGCGACCTGCTCGACGGTGATCGGCAGGAAGCGGTGTTGAGGCGAAAGCCCCAGCAACTGCACGGCTGAGACCACATAGCGTGCCTGCACGAGCGCGGTGTCGTCGCTCTTGCAGCGCAGGGTGCGGTCCAGGCGCTGCACTACGGCGGCAGTTTCAGGAAACTGACGCAGGCCGATGAAAGGTGTTTCCAGCCCGATGCTGCGGCCAAGCAGCGTGGCCCAGCAGTGGTTGATGGTGGCGTACGGCAGATGGCTGCCTTCGCCCAGGTCCAGCCGCACGAAGTGGCTCGATTGCGCCGCATTGGCCGGCGCGGAAAAACGGCCCAGCCACATCGACACCGGCAGGCCGTTCGAGGCCAGGAAGGGCAGGCGGATTTCATCGGATTCCGCCTTGGCGCTGACGCCGTAGCGCGCGCGCGGTTCGGCCACCCGCAGCGGCGCGGCCTCCCGCGGGCGTCGGACGCTTTGCAGGAACTGCTGCACGACGTCGCGTTCGGACAGGCCGTCGGCTCGGCCGTTGCAGGGCTTCAAGCCCATAGGCACCAGCGCCAGCGGTCCGTCCAGATGCGCCGCCGCTTGCGCCAGGTGCTCCAGCGCGGCAGCCGCCGGCATGGGCGCGTCGCGTGCCGGCTCGGGCAGCAGGTATTCGAAGAAGTGGCGTACCGACTGGGTCTTGGCCGTATCGGCAATCATGCCGGCGGCGCGCGGCAGGTGCGGGCTCAGGTCAAAGCCCTGCGAGGCGGTCTGCCAGCGAGAATCGTATGCGAACGCCCAACCGCTGCGGCCGCCCGACAGTTGACCGATCAGATGCTTGTTCAGGTAGACGTCCAGCATGCGCGTATCCAACGTGTTTGACTGGAGAGTGCGTGGTCGGCCGTGCCGCGGAGGATCCGCCAGCAATCGGGAATCGCGCCGGCGTAAATGCGCCATGGCGATTCCTCTGCACGCCCCTCATCGACCGAGGCCCGAGCATAGCAAAGAAAATCCGTATAACCGCCGGAAAATCCGATTTCGGTGATGCAGGTTTCTGAAATCGGATTATCGAATTGTTAAGATCAGGTGCGCGAAATCCGATGTATTTGATATCTACTTCAGTTTTGAAATTTTTTTTAATCGGTGTGTAGATCGCGCAGTGGCGCCATGGAAGAAGTTTCCATGGCGCTCGATGGACGGGTATTAATTACAACGCGATGATTTATCGCATCCGCGCGAGCAATTTGTCGCGCTGCACGAATTCGTGCCAGAGTGCCCCCACAATGTGAAGGCCAACGATGAAATACACCGCATTGCCGACAAATTCGTGCGCTGATTTAAGCGTTGACTTCAAATCGGGGTTTTCAGCCACGAGCCGGGGCAGCGTCCATGTCAGGAAGGGCACCTCTTTGCCGCCGGCCTGTACGAACACGATGCCGCTGATGGGCAGCGCGAACATGACGGCGTACAGCATCCAGTGCACCAGCCTGGCGCTGGCGACCTGCCAGGTCGAGCCGATTTCTGCCGGAGCGGCGTAGCGCCAGCGCGCCCAGACGCGTACGCAAGCGAAGAGCAGGACGCACTGCCCCAGCATCATGTGGATGGACGTGAACAGCGCACGTTCGGCCGAGCCTTTGGGCAGCGTGCCCTTGTATTCGATGGCTGCCAGCGCACCCGCAAACAGCAGGAACATCAGCCAATGGAGGATGACGGAGGGGCGCGCGTAGCGCTCGGGGGAGTGGGTCATGGCTACCTCTTTTGGGGGGAGCCACGACCTTAACCCAGATGACGCCAGCGCAATTTGATTTCGTCCGGCAACCTGGGCGAGTTCGTCTGGCGGCAACCAATCAGCGACCGGAACGCAAAAGCGAATCCTTCTCGTTGGCGGTGCTGGTCGTTTTGGCATTCATCTTCTTACCTGGGGCCAGCACACCGGTCGACAGCGACGTGCCGAGCAGGATCACCGCGCAGCCGATCAGCATGTTGAGCGTCAACTGCTCACCCAGGAACAGGATGCCCCACAGGACGCCGAACACCGGGATCAGGAAGGTGACTGACACCGCGCGAGTCGGCCCCACATGTGCCACCAGTCGGAAGAACAGGATATAGGCGACGCCCGTGCACGCGATGCCCAGACCGATCACGTGCAGCCACACGCTGCCGGTGGGTGTCTGCGCGGGCCACAGCCAGAACGCCAGCGGCGCGAGCACGATGGCTGCTGCCAACTGGCTGCCGGTGGCCACCGTCAGCGGCGGCACGCCGGTCAGGAAGCGCTTGGTGTAGCTGCTGCCCACGCCGTAGAACAGGGTGGCCGACAACGCTGCCGCCACCGCCAAACCACCCTGCTTGGCATCGATGGCTGATGACCCGCCCACCAGCACGATCACGCCGACAAAGCCGATCGCCAAGCCCAGCACGCGCAGCGAAGACATCCGCTCGCCCAGCCACGCAAAAGCAACGATGGCCGCGAACAGCGGTGCCGTCGCGTTCAGCACCGATGTGAAGCCTGCCGTGAGCGTGAGTTCGGCATAGGCGAACAGGCAGAACGGAATGGCCGAGTTCAGCACGCCCACGGCCAGCAGGTGTGGCCAGTGCATGCGCAGTGTGCCCAGGCCCCCGCGCCAGGTCAGCACCGGCATCAGGAAGCATGAGGCGATCGCCACGCGCAGTGCGATCAGCGCGACCGGCCCGAACTGCGGTGCGGCCACGCGCATGAACAGGAAGGAGCCGCCCCACAGGGCGGCGAGCGTCAGGAGTTCCAGGACATCGGAGCGGCGCATGGGGGAGTCTCGTTATCGTTGTGTGAAGGTTGGTGCCGGCCTGCCGCCGGCAGAGCAATCGGGCGTCATTGTCCGCGCTTCTTGTGCTTCATGCTGGCATGAGCGCCAGCATGCCTTGGCGGCCGTCATCAGGCATCGGCAGGCGTTCGCCAACCTGTGCGGGATGGCCTTCGAGCCGCAACAGCGCCGCCTTGCGGGGCAGTCCACCGGCGTAACCGGTGAGCGCACCATCGGCGCCCACCACGCGGTGGCACGGGATGGCGATCGAGATCGGGTTGCGTCCGACCGCCGTGCCCACCGCGCGCGCATGCTCGCGCGTGAGGCCCAGGCGTGCGGTGATCTGGCCGTAGGTGCTGCGCTCACCAAAGGCGATCTCGCACAGCAGGCGCCAGACATCCTGCTGGAACGGTGTGCCGGCAGGTGCCATCGGCAGATCGAAGATTTGCAGCCTGCTGGCAAAGTAGGCCTCGAACTGCGCCTGCGCCTCGCGGACGACCGGCACGCCCGTCCCCAGAGGCAGGCGCCCCGCATTCACGGGGATCGTCTTCTGGCCGAGGAAGAACGCGCCGGTCAGGTGCGACTCGGTGGCGGTCAGCAGCAGATTGCCGAGCGGGCAGGCGAAGGTGTGGCGATACATGGCGGTCAGCTCGAAACGGTGTGAGGCAACGTAGGGGGCAAGGCGTCTTCGCGGTGCCAGAGGTGCATGGCCGCATACGCGCGCCACGGGGCCCAGGGTTCAGCGCGCTCGACCATGACGCGGCGCGTGGGCAGCGTGCCGTCCCCATTTGCCAGGCGCTTGCGCAGCACGTAGTCGCCCAGCGGAAACGCGTTTGGCCAGCCCAGTGCGCGCATGGCGACGTATTGCGCGGTCCATTCGCCGATGCCGGGCAACGCCTGCAATGCGGCCAACGTGGGGGCCAGCGGCACCAGCGGTTCGAGCCGCAGGCGGCCATCGTTGATGGCGCGGGCGAGTTCGACCACGGCGGCGGCGCGGCTGGCCTGCAGGCCGGTCTGGGCGGACAGTGTTTGGGGATCGGCCTTCGCCAGTGCGGCAGCGGACGGAAACGTCATCGACAGCCCCGGCCGCGTGTCATGCGCCTGCGTCAACGGCGTGCCATGCGCGGCCGTCATGCGCGCCAGGATGCGCCTCGCCTGCGCCAGAGAGATGACCTGCCCGGCAATGGCGCGCACCGCGATCTCGAAGCCGTCCACCGCACCCGGCACACGCAGGCCGGGCGTGTCGGCCGCCAGCGCGCCAAGATGCGCGTCGACCAGATCGGGCCGGCTGTCCAGATCGAACAGCCGCCGCGCGCGTGCCAGCACTGGTGGCATGGCGTGCAGCAGGCTCGCTGACAGCGTGAGCGCCACCGCATGACGGTGCGGCACGTTGCGCGCGTGCAGCCACCCGGTGTGCCGCGCGCCGCCGTAATCGACGGTGATCGTGCGTGCGTAGTTGTCGGCGTCGACCACCTCCACACCGCCGACCGCGCGAGCGCGCAGGAAATCCAACAGCGCATGCCACGCAAACGGAGGGCGGTAGCCGAGCATGAGCGTGGGGCCGTCGTCGGTGCTTGCCGAGGTGGCGGTAGCAGCAGCGCGGGCACGTAGACGCGTGGGCGCAAAACCATAGTGCTCGGCGAACCCGCTGTTCAGCCGCCGCACGCTGCCAAAGCCGGATGCAAAGGCAATGTCGCCGACGGGCATGGCGGTATCCGTCAGCAGCTGCTTGGCAAGCAGCAGGCGCTGCGTCTGCGCATATTCGACCGGCGAAACGTCGAACTCGGCGCGGAAGATACGTCGCAGGTGGCGGTCGGTCACGCCCACGGCGGCGGCCAGTGCGGCCAGGTCGTGCTCCTGCAGGAAGCCCTCGTCGATCATGCGGGCGGCTGCGCGCGCGAGGTTCGACGACATCTCGGCCAGGCTGTGCCCGGGCGCTAGCTCCGGCCGGCAGCGCAGGCAGGGGCGGAAGCCCGCGCGCTCGGCGGCGGCGGCCGTAGTGAAGAAGCGGCAGTTCTTCTGCTGCGGCGTGCGCACTGCGCAAACGGGCCGGCAATATACGCCGGTGGAAGTCACGCCGACGAAGAACCAGCCGTCAAAGCGCCGGTCGCGCGATTGCACGGCGTGGTAGCAGGCGTCGTGGTCGAGATGCATGGTGGAGGTCGGGGAATCCGGGAGCTAGTCTAGCCCTGTCGGGAGGCGCGGGTTCGCCGGATTCGGACATCTCCCTGGGTGCCGGGAGATCGGCAGTTCGGCACAATGCAAACACAACAACACATCAGGAGATCGGCATGTCGAAGACCATCGTCATCACCGGCGGCAGCCGGGGCATCGGCCGCGCCACCGCGGTGCTGTGCGCGCAACGCGGCTGGTCTGTTGCGTTGCAGTATCACGGCAACCGCCAAGCCGCCGAGGAGACCATCGGCCTCATCGAACAGGCTGGTGCTCATGGGCTGGCGGTGCAGGGCGACGTGTCGAGCGACGAGGACGTGATCGCCTTGTTCGAAGCGGCGGCGGGGCGCTTCGGGGCGCTGCATGGCGTGGTCAACAACGCCGGCATCGTGGCTGAGGCGCAGGACGTGGCCGACATGACCACGCACCGCCTGCGCACGATGTTCGAGACCAACGTGCTGGGCGCTTTCCTGGTGGCGCGCGAGGCAGCGCGGCGGCTGTCCACGTCGCGCGGTGGAGTGGGCGGCTCGCTGGTCAATGTGTCGTCGGCGGCGTCGCGGCTGGGCTCGCCGAACGAGTATGTCGACTACGCCGCGTCCAAGGGCGCAGTCGACACCATGACGCTGGGCCTGGCGCGCGAGCTTGCCCGCGACGGCGTGCGTGTGAATGCCGTGCGCCCCGGCCTGATCGAGACCGACATCCACGCCTCGGGTGGCCAGCCCGACCGCGCGCAACGCCTGGGCGCCGCCACGCCCATCGGCCGGCCCGGCATGCCGCAGGAGGTGGCCGAGGCCATTGTCTGGCTGCTCTCCGATGCCGCGTCGTATGTGACAGGGGCCTTGCTGGATTGCAGCGGCGGCCGCTGATCCTCCTTTCACGCAGGGGCACGCTGAGCGACGCCCCAAACAACCCCCTTCGCCCCAGCCGACCCCGCATGGCATCGAGACCACATGCGGGGTCAGTTGAAAGCTTGCGGATTGGGCGTGCATCGTGCACGCCCTTTATTGTGGGCGATCAGGCGTCCGCGCCGGCGCGGAACGTATCGCACTGGCGGATATCCCCGCCGTCGAAGCCCTGGCGGAACCAGTGCATGCGCTGCTCCGACGAGCCGTGCGTGAAGGCGTCGGGCGCGACGCTATGGCCGGCGTTGCGCTGCAGGGTGTCGTCGCCGATGGCGTGAGCGGCGGTGAGTGCCTGTTCCAGATCGCCGCGCTCAAGCAGGCCGCGCTGCTGCGCGTAGTGGCCCCAGACGCCGGCCAGGCAATCGGCCTGCAGCTCCAGCTTGACCGACAGCGCATTGGACACACGCTGCGGCTTGCCGGCCTGTGCGTGGCTCACCTTTTCCGACACACCCAGCAGGTTCTGCACATGGTGGCCCACTTCGTGCGCGACGACATACGCGGCGGCAAAGTCGCCCGGCGCGCCAAAACGGCGGCGCAGTTCGTCGAAGAAGCCAAGGTCCAGGTAGACCTTGGTATCGGCCGGACAGTAGAACGGGCCGACGGCCGAGGTGGCATCGCCGCAGTCCGAGCGGATGCCCTGGCGGAACAACACCAGCTTGGGCGGCTGATAAGCGCGGCCGGCCTGCTTGAATAGTTGCGACCACGTATCTTCGGTGTCGCCCAGCACGTGCGTGACCAGCGATTTGCTGCGGTCGTTGTCGGTCTCGCCTGTTGGACTGGCTTGGCGGGCGGGGCTGTGCGGCGTGGACTGCACGGGCGTGTTCTGCGACACCTGCATCACCATGCCGAGGATTTCCAGCGGGTTCTTGCCCATCAACAGGCCGACGACGGCCACGATGGCGATGCCGCCGATGCCCAGCCGCATGCCGCCACCACCGAATCCACCGCCCGAGGATGCGCGTTCATCCTCAACGTTGTTGCTTTCGCGCATGTCATCCCAACGCACGTGTTTCTCCCTTGATGCACTGGCCCCGGCGTCACACCCGGTAAACTTTGCAAAGTCTACCCGCCCTGCATGCGCGCAGGCACGCCGCGGGATCGGAAAATCGTCTGCATCCGGGGTAGATGCGAGCGCTGACAAGGGTTGGCAACTGTTTTTGGCGTTGCACAAAACGCGGCAGGAAACTTGCTAGCCAAGGCTGCTCCGCCGCCCCTTGCACAGGGCACCTTCGCGCTGTCACGCGTGTGTCATGCGGCGGATCCCGAATAACGATCGGCAGTGCAGGGCGCTGCCGACCCACGATCCCGAGTCCTCACCATGCGTTTGCCCGCTTCGATTACTGCCCAGCCGCCCGATCCCGCTGACGCGCCGCATATGCTCGCCGCGCATGTCGACCCGGCGGAGGTGTCCGACGTGCAGCCAACGCCCGCCGAGCGCAAGCCGTGGTGGGCACGTGTGTCGAGCGCGATTGCGCGTGGCGCATTCACCAATGTGGTGGCGGCACTCATTGCCGTTACGGGGGCGATCTATGTGGGAATGGTTCACGCACCGTGGGTGCGCAGCCTGGCCGGATACACGCCCACCGCCGAGCAGGCCGGCCATGCGATGAGCATGGCGGTGGCCGCGAGCCGGGCCGGTGCCGCCATGTCACAGCCGGTCGACTCGGCGCAGGCGGCGCAGCCCGACCCGGTGGCCGTGGCTCGCGACCGCATGGAGCAGCGCGTTTATGGGCAGGTGCCTCAGGGCGCCACGCGCGCCGTCGCGCAGACGGAGGCCGTCGACGATGGCGCACCGGTGCTCGAGAGCGGTAGCCCGGCAGCCAGCGGCGCGCGCCGACACCATCGCCGCGCGCGGCATGCGTATCAGGGCGGCAGCGCGTGGAACGCGCACTGGTACAAGGGCGCGTAACAGGTAACAGATCAGGACGCCAGCCGCAGCGGACGATCGGGCCCGGACTCTTCCAGCGCCTGCACGGCTGCCACCAGACGGCGCAGCGCGACCATGTCGACCCTGTCGTCGTGAAAGGGGGTGACCAGCGGAATCCAGGTACCCGAGAACATGGCGTGCCTCAGTGCAGCAGCGCGTGTGCGCGCTTGAGCGGTGCGATGCGGCCGAGCGTGGCACGCGGCAGGCCGCGCAGCAGGGCGCCGATCACCGTGTCGACATCGGCATGTGCGAGTTCCAGATCGACGGTGACGGCATGACGGCGTGCATCGTGCTGAACGATGTACAGGCCCAGTGCTTCGCCCAGCAGCACATGCAACTGGCGGCGCACCACGTGCGGCGCATCGCCCGGCACCGTTACGCGCAGGCACACGTAATGGCGGGCAGGCGTGGCAACCACGCGAGGCATCGCGGCCGGCGAGGGCGGCAGCAACTGCGGAACGAGCGAAGACAGGAGCATGGATCGGCCCATGATGCAGTGGCGATGGTTCGCATCGCCATGGCGTTGAACATGTCGACACCGTATCGCTTCGCTCGTAAAAACCGTGAAAAAGGGTTGCGATGCAGCATAAAGAACGCGTAAACGTTCAAGCGGCTCAGGCCGTGCGCCCTGTGCGGCGGCGCAGCGCGATGATCGTCAGCGACACGCCGCTCACGATGGCCGCCGTCAGCACGTAGTAGCTGGGGGCCAGCGTATCGCCCGTCGCGTGGATCAGCCACGTGATGATGAACGGCGCGAACCCGCCGAACAGCGTCACGCCCAGGCTGTAGCCGAGCGACAACCCGGTCGAGCGCACGCGTGTGGGGAAGATCTCCGACATGAGCGCCGGCATCGGGCCCGAATACGCCGCCTTGAAGATGCCCGATACCGCTTGCAGCAAGAGCAGGGCGCCGATGGTCGGGTGCGCACGCAGGAGCGCGAACATCGGATAGATCAGCAGCAGCATCAGCACGGAGGTGGTAAGCATGATGCGGATGCGGCCGATCCGGTCGGACAGCGCGCCCATGACGGGTGAGAGCAGGAACTGCAGCCCGCCGTTGAGCACCACCACCCCGAACGACTGCGCGGCAGGCAGGTGCAGTTGCTTGACGGCGTACGTCGGCATGTAAAGCTGCAGCACGTATACCGACACGGTGGATTGCGCCACCACGCCTACCGCCAGCAACAGGTTGATCCACTGCGACTTGAAGGTGGACTCGGGGGCGGCCGTCGTCGTCGTCTTCTGTTCAGCGATGAACTCAGGCGTCTCGTCCAGATGGCGGCGGATGTAAAAGCCGACCGGCCCGACCAGCAGCCCGAACACAAACGGCAGGCGCCAACCCCAGCCCTCCAGCTCTGCGGTCGAGAGTGACGCCGTGAGCAGCGCGCCAAAGCCCGAGGCGAGGATGGCCGCCAGACCCTGGCTGGCGAACTGCCAGCTTGCGTAATAGCCGCGCCCGCGCGTGCTGTGCTCGACCATGAAGGCGGTCGCGCTGCCGAATTCACCACCTACCGCAAAGCCCTGCACCAGGCGCGCGAGCAGGATGGCAACCGGCGCGACGATGCCGATCTGCTGGTAGCCCGGCATCACGGCAATCGCCAGTGTGCCGACGATCATCAGCAGGATCGACAGCGTGAGCGCGGCCTTGCGCCCTTTGCGGTCGGCATAGATGCCTAGCACGATCGCGCCCACCGGCCGCGTGATGAACGACACGCCAAAGCTGCCCACCGCAAACAGCAGCGACACCCACTCGTCTTCGGCCGGAAAGAACAGCTTGCCGATGATGGGCGCGAAGAAGCCGTAGACGAGAAAGTCGTACCACTCCAGCGCATTGCCGATCGACGACGAGACGACGATGCGGCGCGCATGGGCTGCATTGGATGGCACGGGGCGAGCGGGCGCAGCAGCGCCTGCCGCAGATGGGGCGGTCATGTCGGGTTCCTTTGGTGCGGCTGGGTTCGTTGTTATGGGTACCGCAGCGCGCACCGCCCGCCCAGCCTGCGGGCCAGCGCGCCAAAGCCGGTTTAGAAGCCCACCGCGTGGCCGTCTCTGCGGCTGTCGCTGGCGGCCACGTAGCCGTGGTCGGCGTCGTCCGACAGGCGCCAGATGAACTGGCCGGAGCCGAAATCCATGTACGGATCAGCCACCGATTTGAGCTTGTGCCCGCGCGCTTCCAGCGCGGCCACGGTGCCGGCGTTCATCGTCGCTTCCACGTCGAGCGTGAAATCGCGGTTGACCTTCCAGCGCGGCGCATCGCACGCGGCCTGCGGCTGCTGCTGATAGTCGAGCATGCGCACAAGCGTCTGCAGATGGCCCTGCGGCTGCATGTCGCCGCCCATCACGCCAAAGCTCATCTGCGGCTTGCCGTCCTTGGTGAGGAAGGCCGGGATGATGGTGTGGAACGGCCGCTTGCCGCCCGCCACCACGTTGGCCGAGCGCGCATCCATCGAAAAGCCGAACCCCCGGTTCTGCAGGCTGATGCCCGTGCCCGGTACCACCACGCCCGAACCGAAACCCATGTAGTTGGACTGGATGAACGAGACCATCATGCCGTTCTCGTCCGCCGCGGTCAGGTACACCGTGCCGCCCGCGCGCGGCATGCCGAAGGTAGGCACCTGCGCGCGGTCCATGTTGATGAGCTTGGCGCGCGCATCGAGGTACGCATCGTCGAGCATTTGTTCGGGTGTGACTTCCATCGAGCGCGGGTCGGCCACGTACTTGTACAGATCGGCAAACGCCAGCTTCATTGCCTCGATCTGCAGATGTTGCGAATCGGCGGAGTCGACCGGCAGCGCGCCCAGGTCAAAGCGGTCGAGAATGCCCAGCGCGATGAGCGCCGCAATGCCTTGGCCATTCGGCGGAATCTCATGCACGTCATAGCCGCGGTAGCGCTTGCTGATGGGCTTGACCCACTCGGGGCGATAGTCGCGCAAGTCCTGCGCGGTCATGGCGCCGCCGCATTCACGCGCATAGGCGGTGATGCGCTCGGCAAGCGTACCTTCGTAGAAATCACGGCCCGTGGTCTGGCCGATACGGCGCAGCGTGGCGGCGGCGTCCGGCAACGCGAACTTCTCGCCGACTGTCGGCGCGCGGCCGTGCGGCATAAAGGCTTGCGCATAGCCGGGCTGGTTCTGCAGCTCGGGAATCGCCGCCGCCCACTTGTGCGCGACGATGGGCGCGACGGTGTGGCCGCGCTCGGCAATCTCGGCGGCGGGCTCCAGCACGTCGGCAAACGGCAGGCGGCCGAAGCGCTCGTGCAGCGCGGCCCAGGCCGAGATGGCGCCGGGCACCGTCACCGCATCCCAGCCGCGTGTGGGGCGCTTTGGGTTGCCGGTGGCGTCTTCGCCGTATTTGCTGCGGAAGTAATCGAGGTTCCAGGCCTGCGGCGCGGTGCCGGAGGCGTTCAGGCCGTGCAGCTCCTTGCCGTCCCACAGGATGGCGAAGGCATCGCTGCCCAGGCCGCACGAGACGGGCTCGACGATGGTGAGCATGGCCGCCGCCGCAATGGCCGCATCTACGGCACTGCCGCCCGCGAGCAGCATGCGCAGCCCGGCCTGCGCTGCCAGCGGGTGCGAGGTGGAGACAACGTTGCGCGCAAACAGCGGAATGCGCACGGTGGGGTAGGGGTTCTTCCAATCGAAGCGGTGGGACATGGCGCGGCCAAAGCGAAAAGAGAGGGACGTTGCCGACGATTATTCGCGCGTGGCGAAAATGAATAAAGCTAAAATTCGTTGGACTCAGATTAAGAAAAACTTGAGTATCGCCCGATGAGCACCGTTCGCTTTCTGCGTACCTTCGTGGCCGTGGCGCGGCATGGCTCGCTTGCCGCCGCCGCCGAGCGCGTGGCACTTACGCAGGCCGCCGTGAGCCTGCAGATGCGCGCGCTGGAAGCCGAGCTGCGGCGCGACCTGTTCGACCGCTCGGGGCGCACCGTCACGCTCAACGCGCACGGCCGTGCGCTGCTGCCGCAGGCTGAACACCTGCTGTCGTTGTATGACGCCATGCGCATCGGTGACGAGCCGCAGACGGAACTGGCCGGTGCCGTGGCGATTGGCGCGGTGGTGTCGGTCATGGGGTCGCTCGCGCATGCGGTGGCGGGGCTCAAGCAGGTGCACAAGAGGCTCGATGTAAAGCTCATCACCGGCAAATCCGGCGAGCTGGCCGAGCAGGTGGAAGCGGGCGAGCTGGACGGCGCGCTGGTGGTCGAGCATCTCGAACGTTTGCCTGCCAACCTGGCGTGGCATCCGCTCTATACCGAACCGCTGGTCGTGGTGGCCGGCCGCCACACGCGCGGCCGCGCCGAGGAAGTCCTGCGCACCCACCCCTTCCTGCGTTTCGACCGTGCGGTGCGCACCGGCGCGCTGATCGACCGAGCCCTGCGCAAGACGCACATGGCGGTCAACGAGTTCATCGAAGTGAATTCGATCGAGGCGATTGTCGAGCTGGTGCGCCAGCAGGTGGGCGTGACGCTGGTGCCGCGCCTGCGTCGCGCAAGCTGGGAGAGTGACCCGGCCCTGCGCGTGCTGCCCATGCCGCCGCAGACACCCGTGCGCACCGTCGGCATGATCGAGCGGAAAGAACACGTGCGGCACGGTGTGATTCAGGCGGTACTTGATGCGCTCGAAACCACACTTGGTACCACCAGCGCCTAGACTTCAAGCATCACCACTCGGCCCGGAGGCCGCCATGAATGCAGCCATCGAACGTTGGCGCGACGAGTTGATCCTGCTCGGTCGCGTGCTGATGATGATCCTGTTCCTGATTTCCGGCTGGGGAAAATTGACGGGCTTCCAGGCCACGGTCGGCTACATGGGCACGGTGGGCGCGCCCATGCCGATGCTCGCCGCTATCATCGCCGTGGTCATGGAATTCGGGGTGGGGATCGCGCTGCTGATCGGGTTCTGGACGCGGCCGCTCGCGCTTTTGATGGCGCTGTTCGTGTTGGGCACGGCGCTCATCGCCCACACGTTCTGGAACGTGGAAGGTGCCATGCAGACCGCCAACATGGTTCAGTTCTACAAGAACCTCAGCATCATGGGCGGGTTGCTTCTGCTGGCCGTGACGGGGCCGGGGAGGTATGCGTTGCAGAAGTCGTAGCGCATGACGTTGGAGAAGTTGGTCTTGCGGCGGCATGACGAAGTTGTCCAGCAGGCGAACGCGGCCTTCAACGCATTCTGTGCGACCTGGTCTGGCTATCTGCCGGCGTCTGCCGAGATTTTCCATGTTGGGTCTACCGCCATCGCAGGCTGCTTGACCAAAGGCGATATGGATATCTGCGTGCGGGCAATTCCCGATGACATCGCTCGCATCGATGCGCTATTGGCGGCACGCTATGCACGCAATGCCGATTCGTTTCGCAGCGCGGCATTTTCGGCGTTCAAGGATGATCACCACCATCCACCCCTTGGTGTCCAGTTGGTCGCGCGAGGGTCGGAGTTGGATGTGTTCGTTCTCTTTCGCGACTGTCTGTTGCGCGATCCTCATCAGGTGGCCGCGTTCAACGCACTGAAGATCGCCTGTGTTGGCCAGCCAATGGAGTCTTATCGGCAGGCGAAGGCAGACTTTATTGCACGGGTTCTTTTGCTCAACTCAAGCACTTAACGCAACGACCGCTGCACCAGCACCACCACCGCTAACACCCCGCACGCCACCGCAAACCAACTGAAGAGCTGCGTGCCCGCGAGCAGCGTCGCCTGCCGGTCGATCTCGGCCGACAGGATTGCCAGCCGCTGCGGCGTGAGCGGGCTGGCGGCCTGCAGGTCCGACGTGAAGCGCGTCACGTGCGCCACGATCAGCGAGCGCGATTCCGCCTGCTGTGTCTGCAGCGACACCGCCGCCAGCCCCGTACCCACCGCCGTGGCGAACTGGCGGGCGATGTTCTTCATCTGGTAGCCGTGCGCGAAGTCTTCGCGGTCCAGATCGAGGTAGGTCATCATCGCGATCTGGATCATCACTGCGCCAGGCGTCATGCCTTCCAGGAACGACACGGGGAAGAACGCGTAGTCCGGCGCGCCTGGCATCAGGCTGGTGGCCAGCAGCAGCGCCGCCGCCGCATAGATGCCGAAACCGATGGCGATGATGCGGCGCTTGCGGAAAAAGAACGGCAGCCAGATCGTGATGACCACCGCCACCACGGTTGATACCGCGCCGCTGATCATCAGGAACAGCGTGGTCGTGCGGAACGTGAAGCCCAGCCCGCCTTGCGACACCGCCGGGAACAGGTACGACCAGAACCCGCTCATCAGGTAGTAGATGCCATAGAAGCCGATGCCCCAGAGGTAGCGGCGACCATTCAGGCGCGAGATATCGAGCCACGGATCGGGGTGCGTGCGCAGGCGGTGGATGGCCAGCAGCAGCGAGGCCGCGCCGCCCAGCAACAGCAGCGGAATGAGCGGCGAGGCCGTCAGCCGGTTGTAGCGCAGCTCCGACAGGCCTATCAGGAATGACAGTGCGCCGATGGCCATGGCGCCCACGCCGATCCAGTCCCACTGGCCGTCTTCCGGCGGTGGTTCATGCGGGCGCCGTGCGGCGCGCGTGCGCGGCTGATGGTGCTCGGGCGGCAGGAAGAACATCGCCATCCAGGCCACCGCGGCCAGCATCAGTTCGAGCCAGAAGATCACGCGCCATTCGCTGTATTCGAGCACCTCGGCGCAGATCCACGGTGCAATGGTCGTCAGGCCGAATAGCCCGACACTGAACATCAGCATGGGCGGCATGCGCTCGTCGGGGTCGGCCGCAAGCTGCACCAGAATGCGCGATGCCGAGAACAACCCGCCCGCGCCCAGGCCCTGGATGGTCCGCCCGATGACGAGTTCGCCGATATTGTTGGACTGCGCACAGACGATGCAGCCGATGGCGAACAGTACGATGCCCACCAGCGAGAACATCCGGTAGCCCACCTGCGCGGCGATGCGGCCGATGGCCAAGTTGGCCACCACCGCCGCCACGGCATACGCGGTGACGGCATAGAGGTAAGCCTCCGGGCTTGCGTGCACGCCGCCCTGGATATGCTGGCCCGCCACGGCCATCATCTGCGAAGAGACGAAATCGAGCCCCGTCGACAGGCCCAGCGCCAGGCCGAAAGCGTGGACGCGAGCCGAAGAGAAATGCGGAAACGCCCGCAGAGAGGCGGGCCGAAGGATTTGCAGCGACATGTGCCGGAGCATAAACTTGCCCGCTAGCCAAATAAACGGCCAACTCTAGGAACACTGTCCAGTCATGCGAACAATGGAGTGGAACGACTGGGAGACTTTCTGTCGCGTGGTGGAGGCCGGCAGTTTTACCGCCGCCGCCGAGGCGCTGGGCATCCCCAAATCGACGGCCAGCGCCGCCGTGTCTCGGCTGGAAGCAGCGCTGGGCGTGCGGCTCATGACTCGCACCACGCGCCAGTTGCGTCTGACCGAAGCCGGCTCGCATTTCTACGACGATATCGCCCCGCTGTTCGAGCGCCTGCGCGAAGTCCACGCCGACACCACCGCCGCCAGCGAAACCGTGGCCGGTACGCTGCGCATTGCCGCGCCGTACGAGGTGGGCGCCCAGCACCTGACCGAGCCGGTATGCCGCACGCTTGAGCGCTACCCGCACCTGCAGATCCAGGTGCATATTTCGTGGGAGCAGCCCGACCTGCTGGCCAGCGGCTACGACATCGTCTTCGTGATGGTCGACCAGATGCTGCCGGATTCGTCTTTGGTGGCGCGGCGCGTGGTGATGATCCCGCGCGGGTTGTACGCATCGCCCGCCCTGCTGGCAGAACGCCAGCCGCTCAAGACGCCGGCAGACCTTGTCGGTTGGCCGTGCCTGTCTGGCCCTGACGATGCGAGTTGGGCCTTCCGCCCTGCTGGCGAGCCGGCCGCCGAGCCGATCGAGATTCCCATCCAGCCGCGCCTGCAGACACTCAACGCCGAGATGCGCGCGCGTGCCGCCGTGCGCGGCCTGGGCGTGGCGCGCATGGCCCGATCGGTGGGCGATGCGGAAGTCGTCGCCGGCCGCCTCGTACGTGTGCTACCCGATTTCGAGCTGACCGCGCTGCGCGTCTATGCGCTGATGCCGGCACGCAAGCTGGTGCCGGCCAAGGTGCGCGTCTTTTTCGATGCGCTGGAAGCCGAGGGCGCTGCTGGTAAAACCGCCTAGCCGAAGGCAGGCGCCGGATGTCACAATCGGTACTTCCCTATTCGGATAGTGAGGACCAGCGGCCATGCGTCTGCGCCAGATTGAAGTCTTCCGCGCCGTGATGCTGGTCGGTACCGTCAGCGAGGCGGCGCGCATGCTGAACGTGTCGCAGCCTGTGGTGACGCGCGTGCTGCAGCACACCGAACTGCAACTCGGCTTCCGCCTGTTCGACCGCACCAAGGGCCGCCTGCAGCCCACTGCCGAGGCGTTCGAGCTGTTCAGCGAGATCGAGCGCCTGTACCAGGAAGTCGAGCGGGTGCGGCGCGTGTCGGCAAACTTGCGCCACAAGGGGGCAGGGCGCCTGCGCGTGGCGGCCACGCCCAGCCTCGCGCCGAGCATTCTCGCGCCCGCCGTGCGGCGCTTCTCGCAGCGGCACCCCGATACGCTGGTGCGCGTGTTCACGCACCACACCGCCGAGATCGTGCAGGGGCTGCTCTCGCAGGACATCGACGTCGGCTTTGCCTTTGCGCCGCCTGTGCATCCGGCCATCAGCACCAAGCCGGTGGCGCAGGGGCGCATCCTGCTGGCCGCGCCGCGCGCGTGGGTGAGCGACAAGAAGGATGACCGCGCGCTGCATAAGCTTGTCGCTGAAAAGCCCTTCATCGGGCTGGAAGATCAGATCTCGCTTGGCTCGCTGGTCGGGCAGACGCTGGCGCGTGGCGGGCTGGCGCCGCAGTCGACGCTGGAGGTGCAGACGTATTCGCTGGCACGCTCGCTGGTAGAGGAGTCGCTGGGCGTGACGATGCTCGATCAGTTCACGGCAGCCACCGGCAGCATGGAGCGCATCGCGCTGTTTGCGCTGGAGCCGGCGCAGACCTTTGACGTGCGTGCCATGCGCGCCGAGCATCACGCGCCGTCGTCGCTGGCCGACAGCCTTGTGCAGTGCTTTGCCGAAGCCGCCCGCGCGTTGTCCGACGAGCTGCCGCAGCGCCTGGAACCGACGCCGTTCGTGCTGAAACCCAGCGATACGGAAGACGCAGACACGGCCGACTAACTTTTTTGCTGCGCGCACGTCTAACTGGCTTCCGATAATTTTGATCTTCCGAGGAGACCGATTCATGCGTCCGATGTTTCGTTCTGCAACCGCAGCAATGTTGGGCATGGCCCTGGCGGCCGGCGTGTTCAGTGGCGTGGCCGTGGCACAGCAGTCGTCCCCCGTGCCCGGCATGTCATCCGACGAACTGAACACCGCGCTCGACTTTGCCAAGGCCGGGTTGAACAAAGCCATCGACCAGGCGCGCGCCTATACCGCGCTGCCGATCCGAGACCCGCACGATGTGCGTTACGCCTGCGAGGGTGGCAAGACCCTCGCGGTGAAGTACATGATGGTGGGGGATACGCCGCTCGCGTCCATCGTGCTCGACGGCAAGACGCTCGTCTTCGCCAACGTGATAGCGGCTTCGGGCGCCCGTTATGCGTCGGGCCAGTATGTGTGGTGGACGAAGGGCCCCACCGGCTTCATGACCGACGAGACCCTGCCACACGAGCGCAACATGGTCTACCGCGACTGCAACGAGACGACGCGGTAGACCCCTCGGTCACACCTTGCTCACACTTCCAGCAGATCGCGCCCGACGATGATCTCGCCCTTGAAGTGTGGGCGCACGGCATCCAGCCACACCGAGTCTTCCAGGAACGGATAGCCGCCCGGCACGAAGTGCGACAGCACCAGCGTCTTCACCTTGGCCTCGGTGGCGATGCGGCCGACGTCTTCCGTGGAGGTGTGGCTCGCCAGCAGATGCTCGCGCAGCGTCCTGGCGTTGGGCTCGGTGGAGAGCAGCTTGTCGAGCGACGGCAGATGCATCACCTCGTGCACGAGCACGTCGGCGCCGTAGGCCAGGCGCACGAGGTTTTCGCTCGGTGCCGTATCGCCGGAGATGACGATGGAGCGGTCCGCTGCGTCAAAGCGGAATGCAAACGCGGGCGACACCGGCGGGTGTTTGACCAGCGCGCTCGTCACCTTCACGTTGGCGTCCTGCATCACCAGCCCGCCTTCGGTCAGCTCGTGCGGGTGGATCATCGGCGCCAGCGGTGGGCGGCCTTCATCGGCAATGCGGGTGCGGATGTCGTAGTCGTACAGCTCGAGGAACTTGGCCGTCATCGCGGCCAGCGGGGGCGGGCCCCAGGCGTCGATGGGGCCGGTCAGGTCGGTGCCCCACGCGAGCAGCATCAGCGCGCCGTAGTCGGCGTTGTGGTCGGAGTGCTGGTGCGTGATGAAGACATTGCGGATGGCCTTGAGCTTGAGGCCGGCCATGACATATTGGCGCGCCACGCCATTGCCGCAATCGACCACATAAGATACGCCGTTGATGACGATCACCTGCGCCGGCGCCGAGCGGTTTTTCTTGGGCGTCGGCCCGCCGCCCGTGCCCAGCAGGATCAGGCGCGTGCCCTTGGGGGTGTCGGCGGCCGATGCCGCCAGCGGCCAGCCTGCGGAGGCCGCACCTGCGCCGACGGCCAGCGCGCCGGCCCGCCGCATCCAGCGGCGACGGTTGTTGTCGAAAGCGTGCATGCGGCGGTCTCCTCTCTGTTGTTATCTGCGTGTTGCCTGCGGCTTAGTGGGGTAGTCCGCCCACCTTCATTCCAGGCTTGATCCCCTTGCGCGCGAACCAGCCTTTGTTCATTTCCAGTGCGTAGCTGCCTGCGCGGGTCGGGCAGTGGTTGTCTTCGGTCTGCGGTTTCATCTCGGCAATGTCGGAGATGGTGCCATCGTCGGTGATGAAGGCGATGGACAGCGGCAGGTCGGTGTTCTTCATCCAGAAACAGTGGCCGGCGGATTCATCGAACACGAACAGCATGCCGGCGGTGTCAGGCATCGACTTGCGGAACATCAGGCCGGTTTCGCGCGTTTGCGGGGTGGAGGCCACCTCTGCGTGGACCTTGTACATGCCGATGGTCAGGTCGGCCACGGGCAGGCCGACGTTGGGGCCGGTGGGGGTTTGGGCGAGTGCCCCTGTAGCGGCAACGGCCAGCGACAGGGCGGCAAAAAGGCGGGACAGGATGGTCATGGCGCGAACGGGTCAGAAACGAAACGCTCCATGATCGGCACTCGGCTGGCTGCCGTCAATGCGACTGCGGCCAGCCGGGCGATGAAGTTGTTACCGCGTGTTTGCGGCGCGCGCCACGGCCTTGGGCGCGTGGGCGGAGCGCGCCTTGTCTGCGGCCGGGTCCGGCAGCAGCGTCACATAGCGCGCATCGGTGAGCGTGCGCAGGAAGGCCACGATGTCATCGATCTCATCGTCCGTCAGCGCGGGCGTGGTGCCGGGGCGGCGGTTCATCGGCACGGCGTTCACGTTGACGTTGCCTTGATACTTTGCGGGAACGTCATCGAAGCGCTTGCCGCCGGGGTACCACTGCGCCGGGTCCGTCGAGCGCGTGGCATAGAACGCCACCGTATCGCGCAGCGTGCGGAACACGCCGTTGTGCATGAACGTCTGGCGCACCGCCACGTTGCGCAGGCCGGCGGTGCGGAAGTAGCCGCACCACTGGTCGGGCCCGGGCCACTTGAGCGCGCGCGCGGTCTGGCACAGCCCCACGTCAAAGTGGCGGGCGTCCTTGTTGGCGGGCAGCAGCGGATTGCGCGGCACGGCGATGGCGTCGTAGCCGAAATCCGTAAAGAGCGAGCGTTCGGGGCGCGATGACGATTCCACCATCAGGTGACACGACGCGCAGTTGCCCTTGTCTGGGTTGCGGAACAAGGCCAGGCCGCGCAGTTCGGCGGGGGAGAGTGGCGTGCGTTTGCGCAAAAAATCATCAAAGCGCGAGGTGAACGGCGCCATCTCATCGCTCTGGAAATAGGCCTCCAGCGCGCGGCCGAGCACGCCGACAAAGCGTTCCGGATCGCGCACCGCGTCGGCGCCGAATTGCTTGGCAAGTGCCTGACCGAGGTCGGTGCTGGCCACCTTGCGCTGCAGCGTGCGCGGCGAGGGGTTGGCCATCTCGTCCGGATTGAACAGCGGGCCGCGGATCTGCTCGGGGATGGAATCGGCGCGGCCGTCGGCAAAGAAGCCGCCGAACGGCGAGGGGAAGCTGGCGTCGTCGTCCTGGAAGAAGTAGCGGTGCGGGACGTAGCGCAGGTACAGCAGTGACGGCGCATTGCGTGCCGCCACGTGCCCCGGGCGGCTGCCGGCCGGCACGCCGATGCGCAGCGCCTCGCCCGTGAGCGTGGGGGCGAAGGCACGCGCCGGGTCATGGCATGCCGCGCACGACGTGCCCTGCGGCTCCGACAGGCGCGGATCGAAAAACACCCGCTTGCCGAGTGCGACGAGGTTCGGGTCGGGCTTGAACGATGTCGCTTCGGCAGGCGGCGGCACGGCGTCCAGTCTGGGCGTCATGCCGATCGAATCGGCCGCCGCCGCGCCCGGGATGAGCGTGGCGGCAAACAGCGCCGCGAGCAGCGCGAGGCTCAGGCGCTTCAAGGTGCGACGAAGCCCGTCTTGTCGCACACCAGGCTCGTGCCGTTTTGTGTGCAGGTGGTCAGCAGCTTGCCGGCCACGGTGTAGGCCTTGAACAGCCAGCCCTTGGCGGGCGCCGGCTGGCGGTCCATCACCATGAAGCCGAACGAATTGTTGTGCGAGATGCTGCCAACCGTCACGCCGGAGGCTGGGCTGATGGCCGGGAACGGATCGGGCAGGGCCACGTCCAGCGAATCGCCCGCGTTGCCCGCCACGATGGTCGCCGGGTGGTTGCTGGTGAAGTTGATGGCCTGGAAGTCATGCACGTGGCCGTGCAGCGCGACCTGCACGCCCGGCGGGTAATAGGCCGTGGCGTTCAGGCTGTTCATGACCGACAGCAGCGCCGCATTGCCGCCCAGCGGCGTGCTGCCCGCGATGGGCACGAAGCCCAGGATCGGGTGGTGGTTCGTGAAGATCGACATCACGCCCGGCTTGGCGGCCAGCGTGCCCACCGTGCTGAACTGCTTCTGATAGGTCTGGAACCACGGGTCGGTGGTCGCCAGCGCGGTCGTGCCAGCCTTGGCGGAATCAAACACGATGACCTGCGTGTCGCTGCCGATGGCCACGGCGTACGGGGCAGACGCGTTGGCGCCGGTGTCGTTGGCCGGGTCGTCGCACGAGCGGGCGGCGGAGTAGGGGCGCGGGTCAAGGAAGCGGTACCAGCCTTGGCCAGCGCGTGCGCATTCTTCGTGGTTGCCGCGTACCAGCACCCACGGGGCGGCGGCCATCAGCGGGGCGGCGGGCTGGAACAGGTCAGCCTGCCACGTATCCCAGCCGTAGCCCCACGGGCTGCCCTGGCAACCGGCCACGTCGGGCGGGCAGGCGTTTTCGCGGTAGTGATAGTCGCCCACGTGCAGGACGAGGTCCGGGTTCATCGCGGCGGCCGTGGTGGCTGCATTGGCGAACGGCCACGACAGCGGGTCGTTGCACGACTGGAATGTGTTGCTCGACTTCTTCATGCGGCAGCCGGTGTCCGCCAGGATCACCACGCGCTGCGGGTTGGCCTTGGGCAACGGCAGCACGCGCGAGCCGATCGACGCGGCGCGGGCGGTGGAGGCCACCGTGGCCTCGCAGGCGTTGACGGGGAAGGCCGAGGCTTTCGAATCGCTGGCGGCGCTGGCCGTGGTGCGTTGTGCCGGGGTGCCGGCCGCCACGCGCAGGCTCATGCGCGTGGATGTGCCGTCCACCGTCAGCAGCGGGCAGACCGAGTTGTCGACCGGGGAGGCGCTATTGGTATAGCTGGTGACGGCGCGCACGACCGTCTGGTTGCTGTCGCCGATTTCCACCCAGGCGGCCTGGATGTTGCTATCGGCGGTAGCGGCGTCGGCCGGTGTGGCAGCCGCAGGCGTTGAATCGGACGACGAACCGCCGCAGCCGGCAATCACAGCAGCGGCGGTCAGTGCGGCGAGTGTGACCATCGTGAACACGGTGCGCTTGCGCCGCACCGGAGCGAATATCGATCGGACTTCCATTGCGCCTTCCCTGTTTCTTGTTGTGAGGAAGGCGGCAAGGTACCTAAGGCAGATGGCGTTATTTTGACAGCCACGTGCGTGCGTCCGGGTATTGCTAAAAAATGGGCGAAAAAAAAGCAGACGCATAAGCATCTGCTTTTCCTGTGTCAGCCGAGCCGCGTGGGCCCGGCGGAAGCACAAACTTATTGCTTAGCAGCCGGAGCCGAAGCGTCAGCAGCAGCTTCTGCCTTCTTGGCGGCCTTCTTGTGCTTCTTGACGTGCTTCTTGGCCTTCTTCGGGGCTGCCTTTTCAGCGGCCGGAGCAGCAGCTGCGTCGGCAGCCGGGGCAGCCGGAGCGGAGGCTTGAGCGAACACGCCGGTAGCGAACAGGCCGGCGATCAGGGCAGCGATCAGCTTCTTCATGGTGAATCCTTTTGTAGATCAGTGAGTTAACCAACGACCCGCTAAATGAGTCATCTGCAATAACGCAGGGCGTTACAGGCGCGTTGACACGTCGTATTGAATTTTTTTTGGGGGGATTGCGAGAGGGCACACCACCTCGGCGAGCACGTGCGAAATGCTGCGCTTCGCAAAAAATGTGCCCACCGGTCGCGCCGTGCGACTTGGGTTTCGGACGAGTCTGATTGGATGCGCGCGCCCTGGCCTTGAGAATCGAGCGATTTTTGACCAAGCCCCCGCTGTGCCGTCCTTACCGTTGTCTTCCCGCGTCCTCAAGCCCGCCCGCCTCAGCCGCCGTGATCTCCTGCGGGGCTGCTGTGCGTTGGCCGCACTCGCAGTCGTGACCGGGCTGCACCGGCAGGGCAACGATGCGGCTTCTGGCCTGGACGATTTCATGCTGGTGTCACAGACGTGGTTCGGCATGCCGCTGGATCGTCAGGCTGGCTTGGCTTGCTTCAGCGCGCTGCACCAGGCTGACGCCCGTCTGGTCGATCACGTCCAGACGCTGGCCTGGCTGGTGCGCCGTCACCCGGGGCTGGATGGCCCGGGCCTGGCCCGCCTTCTCGATGCAAACCGTTATGTCGAGCTGCAGATCACGCTCGCGCACCTGGTTGACGCGTGGCGTGCGCAGCCGGGTGCCATGCCCGCGCTGGCTGGTGGTGTCCGCACGCGCATCGAACACCCCCCAGACGGCAGGCTTTCCGGCATCTGAGCCGCCATTTCGCCATGAGCGGGAGTGTGGCGTATGGTGAAATTTTCCGGCATAATGCGAAATTGACTCTTGTGTCTTATATAAGAGTTGCGGATTGTGCGGTGCATCGTGAGAGCGTCGTCGTCCCCCGCTAGAATCTCCAATTCATTGCAGCGCGCCTCAACGGCCAACCCGGTGTGGCGCGCTGTGCTGTCAACCCCCATCGTCACCCGCTCACCTGCGGTCTGCACTGGAGTCGTCCATGTACCAACACATCAAGGTCCCGGCCGGAGAGAAGATCACCGTCAACCAAGACTTCTCCCTGAACGTCCCTGACAACCCCATCATTCCTTACATCGAGGGTGACGGCACCGGCTTCGACATCACCCCGGTGATGATCAAGGTGGTGGACGCAGCCGTGGCCAAGGCCTACGCAGGCAAGCGCAAGATCTCGTGGATGGAGATCTACGCAGGCGAGAAGTCGACCAAGGTGTACGGCCCGGACGTGTGGCTGCCGGAAGAAACCCTGCAAGTCCTAAAGGACTACGTGGTGTCCATCAAGGGCCCGCTGACGACGCCGGTGGGCGGCGGCATCCGTTCGCTGAACGTGGCGCTGCGCCAGGAGCTGGACCTGTACGTGTGCCTGCGCCCGGTGACGTACTTCAAGGGCGTGCCCTCGCCGGTGCGTGAGCCGGAAAAGATCGACATGGTCATCTTCCGCGAGAACTCGGAAGACATCTATGCCGGTATCGAGTGGGCCGCCGAATCGGAACAGGGCAAGAAGATTATCAAGTTCCTGCGCGAAGAGATGGGCGTGAAGAAGATCCGCTTCCCGGAAACCTCGGGCATCGGCATCAAGCCGGTCTCCAAGGAAGGCACGCAGCGTCTGATGCGCAAGGCCATCCAGTACGCGATCGACAACGACAAGCCGTCGGTCACGATCGTGCACAAGGGCAACATCATGAAGTTCACGGAAGGCGGCTTCCGTGACTGGGCCTACGAACTGGCGCAAAAGGAATTCGGCGCCGAGCTGATCGACGGCGGCCCGTGGTGCAAGTTCAAGAACCCGAAGACGGGCAAGGAAATCGTCGTCAAGGACGCAATTGCCGACGCCTTCCTGCAGCAGATCCTGCTGCGTCCGGCCGAGTACAGCGTGATCGCCACGCTGAACCTGAACGGCGACTACATCTCCGACGCCCTGGCTGCACAAGTCGGCGGCATCGGTATCGCCCCGGGTGCCAACCTGTCGGATTCGGTGGCCATGTTCGAAGCCACGCACGGCACGGCGCCGAAGTATGCCGGTAAGGATTACGTCAACCCGGGTTCGGAAATCCTGTCGGCCGAAATGATGTTGCGTCACATGGGCTGGACAGAGGCCGCTGACCTGATCATCGCGTCGATGGAAAAGTCGATTCTGTCGAAGAAGGTCACGTATGACTTCGCCCGCCTGCTGGAAGGCGCGACGCAAGTGTCGTGCTCGGGCTTCGGTCAGGTGATGATCGACAACATGTAAGCTCGTTTCGCCTGATTTCACGGCGAACCAGAAACCCCGGTAGATCAACGATCTCCGGGGTTTTTTTATTTCAGATCGTATCAGGCAGCACCATGAGAACTCTCGGCTCTCTGAAAGCAAAGCCGAAGCTCGCACCTCGCCGAATGGAGATCACTTGTCTTCAAAGTGGATCCGTCATCGTCAGCAACAGCCCGAGGTGGGGGGCTTTAGGGCGTGGCAACTGCGTCAATCCAAGGCTCCAGCCTCCGCCCGACGGGCACGATGGCTGTAAACGGCGGTTTCCTTTCGCCCGGACCGCCTGACCTGGGCGGCATTGCTTCGAATGTGCCCCGCAGCCGGTTGGGCACGTTGATTTGGTTTGGGCTCAGCCTGCTCAAGTATCCAGCGACGACCGGCTTCTTGTCGCGGAAGGTGCTGAACAGGCGCACGTTGCCCTTGAGAATCAGGTAACGGCCGCGGTCGGGGTACTTCGCCCGAAGGCTCGCTAGATCGGTACCAACATCAATCGCGAACAGTCGGCTGTTCTCGTTCTCCTCCCGTGCCAGCCCTTCCCGCGCCAGCTTCTCGGCTTCGATCAGTTCCTTAGCCTGCGGATTTGCTTGTCGCAGGGACTCTTGGTGTGCGAGGCGCTGGCGGGCCCGCTCCAGGGCCTGCTGCCAAGCTGCCCCGGCCAACTCAAGAACCACGAGCACTTGGCGCTCGGCGTCATTCATGTCCTGATTGCGGCGAGTGCTGTCGCCTTTGGCTCGCCGGACATCGAAGCCCAGTTCCGCCATGCGCTTCTCGTCCAGCCAGGCCGGGCTACCGCCGCGGCCCTCATAGCGAGGGTAGTCGGACTCGGTATCGGGGGCGGGCACGCGCCACTCCAGGGTAAGGGACAGGCCGCTGTCCTCCTTGGTGCCATGCCCACTCCAAGGTCGCTCCAACTCTCGCTGTGACAACGTCAGCCGGCTCTCGGGCTCGCCGCTGCGGTTATAGGCGACGCCAGTTAGTGCAATGCCGTTGGCGACAATGATCAGTGCGGCCCCGATGGCGAAGGTGAGTGTGCGCGGCGTCATGATTGATGTTTTCCGCCACGCAGGCGACTGAGCACCAGTAGGATCAGGATGGCCGATAGCCCCAAGGCCAAGAAGAAGAGCCATTTCGGCATGATTGCCCACCACCAGTCGTAGAACTTGGTATAGAGAAAAATGACGAAAGACGCGATGCCTGTGTTGACCGTGTCGTTCCACGACCGCCGCGTGCCGAACCAGATCGCCAATCCGCTGATGACAAAACCGGTTGTCTGGTATCCGCCCTCGATGAGCTTGGGGTCCAGGTCCAGATAGCTTCCATTGCCCCAGTGACCGAGGATGAGCATCGGCACGAGCAGGCAGAGCAGGCCGAAGACCCGGTAAATGGCGTCGAACCCCACGAAGCGCCGGTGGCGAATCACCATTGGTATTGCCAAGAGAAGGGCGGCAACGGGGAAGAAGTTCTCCGGCCGCCTGCCAGCATCCAGCCAGTAGAGCCCTCCCCACTCGCCGAAGCGCGCTGAGACGTAGGCGATGACGCAGCAGATGCCAGTTGCCAGCAGGAGGCGCAGGTCGCAGCTGTAGGCCAGGAGAAAGGCAAGGGCCGCCCAGGGCAGGAGAGCCTTGTCTGTCGGTGTGATATTGAAAATCTGGCCGAGCATGACGAGGTCGAGCACGAAGCATGCGAAGGCCACCAGAGCTGCCAGCTTGGTGAAATAGCCTGAGCTATCTCGCCCCTGAACCCACACCGTCAAGCTCAGGCTGCCCAGCGCTGCACCAAGAAGGATGACGACTTGAGCCGTCTCGGCGAAGTTGCCCCAGAACTGGTAGAACATGAAAAAGACGCTCGCTGCCAGGGCCAGCGCGCCCAGAAAGGAGGCGACGCGCATGCCAAGGGAAAGCTGACGTGCTTTTGAGTCGCGGTCGATGTCGAAGGTCGTCGTGAAGGTCGCCAACAGGCGATCGTGATGGGCCGCGACGGCCCGCTGCTGCTCGGTGGTCAGTTGCAGAATGCCCTCAGCTTCAAGTCGCGCGAGTTCTCCACGGAAGGCGTGGATATCGTCGGCGCGCAACTGAGCCTCACTGCGGGAAGACGGATTCATGGTGGGGCACTGTCTGAGGGTAAACGGCCAAACCGAAATTCAGATTATTTCAACGGAATCCGACGATCAAGGCCTCGCCCTGCGGTGGGCTGCGGCCCGGTCGACACTTCTCCGGCGATTGATCCCTGCGGATTCAACCGGTCGATGCAACACACTAGAGACTGCGTGAGCAGCGGAGGTGTTGCAAATGAAACAACGACGCCGGATCTACTACACCGAGAGTCAGAAGGCACTAATGTGGGAGCGCTGGCGTAGAGGTGACTCTCTCCAACACATTGCTCAGCTGTTCGATCGGAACCATTCGTCTGTACAACAGATTCTCGCGCAGACCGGTGGTATCCAGCCGGCACAACGACACCGCTCCAGACTGGCGTTGACGCTTGCCGAGCGAGAAGAGATTTCTCGCTCAGTTGTGGCGGGGCTCTCGATCCGTTCGATCGCATCCCGGCTAGGGCGAGCGCCGTCCACCATTAGCCGCGAGCTCCAGCCGTAAGCTTCCCCGTCAAGCAGACAACGCATTACTGGAGTCTGCGACGGTAGTAAGCCTGGGCATGAAGCGCCGTGGAGGCAGCCCGCCCAGAGCATCGTGAGGGCGCTGCTCGTTGTATTCGCGCAGCCACTCCTCGGTAATGTGCTGCACCTGCTCGATGGACTTGAACTGGTAGGCATCGAGCACCTCGTGCCGGTAGGTTCGGTTGAAGCGCTCGATGTAAGCGTTCTGGTTGGGTTAGACCGGTTCAATGAAGCGCCGCGCGATGCCTTTGCCGGCTGCCCACTGCGTAAAGTCATGCGAGGTCATCTCTGGGTCGTTGTCCAGCCGGATCGAATCGGGCGCGCCATAACCGTCAATCAACCTGCTCAGGGTGCGAATCAAGCGACGAGCCGGAATCGAGGTGCCGATTTCGATGGCCAGCGCCTCTCGGTTGGCCTCATCAATGACGTTCAAGGTGCGGAAGCGCCGTCCGTCATAGAGCGCGTCGTGCATAAAATCTAGCGCCCAGCCCTGATTGACCCTCGATCCGACCTCCAGCGGGACAGGATCGCGCTGCGGCACGCGTTTCTTTGTCCGCCGTGGCAGGTTCAATCCCATCACGCAGTACACGCGCCAGACGCGCTTGTGATTCCATTGTCGGCCGTCCAGACGCAACCGCTGGAAGCACTTCCAGAAGCCCCAGCGACTGTTGCGTTCAACCACACCGTTCAAAGCGCCGATCAGTTCGCCATCACGTTTCAGCCGATCGGCTGGCTGGCGGTAGTACGCCGCCCGCGATAGGCCCGCAGCTTCACAGGCCCGTTTGACCGGCAGGCGGTGCTCATGGGTCATGAGCTGCACCGCCTGCCGCTTCGCGGACGGCGTTACCACTTTCGCGAGAGCACGTCCTTGATGGCGGCGTTCTCCAAGGCGAGGTCGGCATACATCCGCTTGAGCCGCGCGTTCTCGGCTTCCAGCTCGCGCATGCGCGTCAGGTCACTCACCGTGCTGCCCGCGTATTTGCTCTTCCATGCGTAATAGGTCGCTGCGCTGATGCCGTGCTTGCGGCAAACCTCTGCAACCGCCAGGCCAGCTTCACCTTCCTTCAAGATCGCTACGATCTGGCTCTCGCTGAATTTGCTCTTCCTCATTGCGTCCTCTTCTTTCCTTCTGAGGTCGCATTCTCCAGTTTCAGATGTCTACTGTCTGGGGGAGCTTACGGTTTCCGGGGCTTCCCGCTGCTACCCCGTCGGGTCAATCGACAGGATGATTGCATTGTCGATGTCGTTGCCAATGCGGTCGACGCCATGGCATTCATGCGACGAA
>NZ_DBMV01000023.1 GCF_002298975.1 Ralstonia sp. UBA689 | reverse complement strand
GGGCGAATATTAGGCAGGTTTCCGGAGCTTGGCAACACCTTTATCGTGACCGGCTGATGACGACCCCATGAAGAATGCCCGCCAGCCCAGTCTGAGCCTGAGATTGCCGGCCAAAATCGACAGCAAAATGGCGCTCAGGATACCCGATGTAGTTACTCGGGTATTCCCGAAGTCACCCAGGCAACCTCTGCCCTCTGCCTATTGGTGTTTGAACGCCGGCGGACGCTTGTCCAGAAACGCGCGCATGCCTTCCTTCTGGTCCTCTGTCGAGAAGGTGGCGTGGAAAAGGCGGCGCTCCAGGTGTACCCCCTCGGTGAGCGAGGTTTCGTAGGCGGCGTTGATCGACTCCTTGATCATCATGACCGTGGGTAGCGAGAAGCCGGCAATGGTTTCGGCGGCGGCGATGGCTTCGTCGAGAAGCTTGTCGGCGGGAACGACGCGCGAGACCAGGCCGGCGCGCTCCGCTTCTTCGGCGCCCATCATGCGGGCGGTCAGGCATAGGTCCATGGCCTTGGCCTTGGAAACGGCGCGGGGCAGGCGCTGCGTGCCACCAGCGCCGGGCATGGTGCCCAGCTTGATTTCGGGCTGGCCAAACTTGGCGGTATCTGCAGCCAGGATGATGTCGCACATCATGGCCACCTCGCAGCCACCACCCAGCGCGTAGCCGGCCACCGCGGCGATCACCGGTTTGCGCACGCGGCGGATGGTTTCCCAATTGCGCGTGATGTATTCATTCTTATAGACGGTGGCGAAATCGTAATCGACCATGGCGGCAATGTCGGCGCCGGCCGCGAACGCCTTCTCGCTGCCAGTGAGGACGATTGCGCCAATATCAGGGGCGGCATCGAAGGCGAGCAGCGCAGCGCCCAGCTCATCCATGAGCGCATCGTTGAGTGCGTTGAGTGCCTTGGGACGGTTGAGCGTAATCAGGCCGACACGGCCGCGCGTTTCGACCAGAATGTTTTCGTAGGACATGGAAGCTCCAGTTGAAATCGATGTAGCATTTGCCGACCAACCGGTCGGTTAATCAATCGACCTGTGATCAGAAGGAGACAAGATGACAAACCCCACCATTCTGCTCGACTGGCACGACCGCGTGGCCACTATCACGCTCAATCGCCCCGACCAGCTCAACAGTTTTACGGCCGGCATGCACCGCGAACTGCGCGAAGCCCTGGACAAGGTGGAGCGTCAGCACGCCCGTGCGCTGATCCTGACTGGCGCGGGACGCGGCTTCTGCGCGGGGCAGGATCTCTCCGAACTCAGCTTCACGCCCGGGCAGATGACCGACCTGGGGCAACTCATCGACGAACAGTTCAATCCGCTGGTGCGCCGGCTGCGCGCGCTGCCGCTGCCGGTGATTGCGGCTGTCAACGGCGTGGCGGCGGGCGCCGGCGCCAACTTGGCGCTGGCGTGCGACATCGTGCTGGCGGCCGAGAACGCGTGTTTCCTGCAGGCCTTCGTGAAGATCGGCCTGCTGCCGGATTCGGGCGGCACGTGGTTCCTGCCGCAGCGCATCGGCGTGGCACGGGCGATGGGGCTAGCGATGCTGGGCGAGAAGCTAGATGCCAAGACCGCGCTGGCCTGGGGGCTGATCTGGGGCGTCTATCACGACGCCAAGATCCTCATGACAGAGGTCAATGCGACGGCCGACCACCTGGCCAAACAGCCGACCCGGGCACTGGCCGCCATCAAGCGCGCCATGCACGCGGCACCCACGCAGTCGCTCGACGCGCAGCTCGACCTGGAGCGCGACCTGCAGCGCGAGCTGGGCAACTCCCGCGACTACGCTGAGGGCGTGGACGCCTTCCTCAACAAGCGCGTAGCGCACTTCACTGGTGAATAAGGGAAACCCGAGCGTGACCGAGACCGCCCTCCAAGATGCGCAGGCCCTGGCCGAAGCCGCCTGCAAGAGCATGTATGACGCCGACGCCTGCACCCGCTGGCTAGGCATGCGCGTGGAGGCGGTCGGCCCCGGCTACGCCCGCCTGTCCATGACCGTGCGGCCCGAATTTCTCAACGGGCACCGCACGTGCCACGGTGGGCTGATTTTTTCGCTGGCCGATTCCACCTTTGCCTTTGCCTGCAACAGCCACAATCACAACACGGTGGCTGCCGGCTGCAGCGTCGAGTTCCTGCGGCCGGCGCACGGCGGCGACGTGCTTACGGCCGAGGCGACCGAGCAGATCCTGTCCGGCCGCCACGGTGTGTACGACGTGCGCGTATCCAACCAGACCGGCGAGGTGGTCGCCATGTTCCGCGGCAAGTCGGCGCAGATCCGGGGTCACGTCATTCCTGTACCTGACAGCACGGAACACTGAGCACCATCCAGCTCCCTATATGTAGATGTAGAGTCCTCGACAGCGCCCACCATAAGAGGACGCCGCATGACGGCGCCCCGAGGAGACCCGCATGCGCCCCCGCTCGACCGACCTGCCGCTTGATCCCATCGAGACCGCCAGCCGCGATGCCGTCCAGGCGTTGCAACTGGAGCGCCTGAAGCGCAGCCTCGCCCACGCGTATGACAACGTGGCGGCGTACCGGGCCAAGTTTGACGCGGCTGGCGTACATCCGTCGGACCTGCGATCGCTCTCCGACCTGGCGAAGTTCCCGTTCACGACCAAGGCGGATCTGCGCGACAACTACCCATTCGGCATGTTCGCGGTGCCGCAGGATCGGATTGCGCGCATCCACGCGTCGTCGGGCACGACCGGCAAACCCACCGTGGTCGGCTACACGCTGGCGGACATCGATACATGGGCCGGGCTGGTAGCGCGCTCGATCCGCGCGGCGGGGGCTCGGCGCGGCGACAAGGTCCACGTGAGCTACGGCTATGGCCTCTTCACCGGCGGGCTGGGCGCGCACTACGGCGCCGAGCGCGCGGGCCTCACCGTGATCCCGTTCGGCGGCGGCCAGACCGAACGGCAGGTGCAGCTCATCCGCGATTTCGAGCCGCAGATCATCATGGTGACGCCCAGCTACATGCTGGCAATTGCCGACGAGTTCGCGCGGCAAGGCGTGGACCCAGCGGCATCGAGTCTGGAGATCGGCATCTTCGGCGCCGAACCCTGGACGCCCGAGATGCGCACGGCCATCGAGGCGCGCTTGGGGCTGTCGGCGGTGGATATCTACGGCCTATCGGAAGTGATGGGCCCAGGCGTCGCCAGCGAATGCGCCGAAACCAAGGACGGCCCGACCATCTGGGAAGACCACTTCTATCCGGAGATCATCGACCCCGACACCGGCGCGGTGCTACCCGACGGCGAATTCGGCGAGTTGGTCTTTACGTCGCTGACCAAGGAAGCGATGCCGGTGGTGCGCTACCGCACGCGCGACCTGACGCGCCTGCTGCCCGGCACCGCACGCCCGGGCATGCGCCGCATGGAAAAGATCACCGGCCGCTGCGACGACATGATGATTGTGCGCGGCGTGAACGTGTTCCCGTCGCAGATTGAGGAGTTGGTCCTCAAACACGCGGCGCTGTCACCGCATTACCAGTGCGTGCTGGGCAAAGAAGGGCCGCTGGATACTCTGACGGTGCGGGTAGAAGCGGCGCTGGGCACGTCGGCGGATGCAGCCAGCGCGGCGAGCCATCATTTGGCGCACGAGATCAAGTCGATGGTCGGCGTGACCGCAGTCATCGAAATCCTGCCGACAGGCGGCATCGAGCGCTCAGTCGGCAAGGCGCGCCGCGTGGTGGACTTGCGACGCGGCTAATGGCGGCTGGCTAGCGCGACGCGACACCGACGGGGCCGCCCTTCGGCACCAGCACCCACAGGCGGCCGGCCTGCTTCATGCGCCCGGCCAGATCGCCGGCGGCATCGCCGTGGCCGAAGTAATAGTCGGCACGCACAGCGCCACGGATGGCCGAGCCGACATCCTGCGCAAACACCAGCTTCTGGATCGGCTCGGTCGACAGCGGCTTGGTCGTCGACAGGAACACCGGCGAGCCGAGCGGGATGTACGTCGGGTCCACCGCAATCGAGCGCTCGTCCGTGAGCGGCACGCCCAGCTTGCCGATCGGGCCATCGTTATTGCCAGGGTTTTCGGTAAAGAAGACGTAGCGCGGGTTGATGTTGAGCATCTCGTCAACGCGGCCTGGGTTGGCGCGCGCCCAGGCCTTGATGCCCTGCATGGTCGCCTGCACGGGCGTGATCTCGCCCTGGTCGAGCAGCCAGCGCGCGAACGAGCGAAACGGCTGGTTGTTGGTGCCGCCCACGCCCAGGCGCATGATGCCGCCCTCTTCCAACTGGACCTGGCCCGAGCCTTGGATCTGCAGGAAGGCCGCCTCGACAGGGTCATCCACCCAGACGACTTCCTGCCCCTGCAGCGCCGGGCTGCGGATCAACTGTGCGCGCGACGGCAGCGTCTTGCCGCGCCAAGCGGCGGGCATGCGGTACAGCGGCGTCTGGTAAATGCCGTGGCGGGTACGCGAGCCGCGCAGCAGCGGTTCGTAGTAGCCGGTGATCAGGCCGCTGTCGGTGCCGTCGTCCTTGACCACGCGGTACGGCGTGAAGTTGTCTTCAAAGAAGAGGCGCATGGCGATCGGGTCGCCGGCGTCGACCATCAGGCCGGCGGCGCACACGCGCGACCAGTCGGCGCGGCGCTTCATTGCCTGGCAGTTCGACTGCAGGGCAGGCCAGACGGAGGCGAGGTCGTCGGTGGTCCAGCCGGTCACGTCGACCCAGGCGGTCGGGTCCAGGTGGCCGCCGAGCGCGCCGGTGGGTGGCTGCGGCGTTTCGACGCGCGGCGGCGGCCCGCTCGTACACGCCGCGAGCAAGACGGCAACCAGCGCTGCCGCCAGGCTGCCCCACCCGCGCCGGCCGCTGGAGGGTTGATGAGAAGGCGATGCCACCGCTGCTGCTGTCATACGTCGTTCTTCCTGTCCGGCATGCCGATGGGCTTGGCTACAATGCCCGCACCCACGCTTTTGCCGTCGATCATGAGCGAATTCTTTGAAAACCATCCGATGATGCTGTTCGGCCTGGAGGCCGGCGTGGCGCTGTTCCTGCTGATCTTCATCGTGATCTGGACGATGTCTGGCGCCAAGAAGCACCCGCGCCCGCTACGTGCCCCGCCCAGCCACCCATCACGCCAGGGTGAACAGAACCAACAATCCGCCAAGCCCTCGGAATCGACCGAGACGGCGCAAAAAGATTCGCAGCCGCCGCAAACTTCATCGTAGTCAGTGGAGCATGCGCGGCATCACCAGCGCAAATTCGGGGATCGGCGCTTCGAAGCGGTGACCGTCCTCGGCCACACAGAAATACTCGCCGCGCATCGTGCCCACGGGCGTCTTGATGGTCGCCCAACTCGTGTATTCGAACGATTCACCCGGCGGCAGCAGCGGCTGGTGGCCGACCACGCCCAGGCCGCTGACCTCCTGCACCTGATCTTCGGCATCGGTGATGATCCAGTGGCGTGAGATCAGTTGGCTCGGCACGTCGCCAGTGTTGCGGATGGTGATGGTGTAAGCAAAGGCGTAGTTGCCTTGCTCCGGCTCGGATTGCTCCGGCAGGTAGCGCGCCCGGACCTGGACGGTGAGTTCGTAGCTCGGCATGTCAATCCACAATTAGAATTGGCGCCCATTGTGCGGCATGGCCGTGGCAGCGGCAAGGCACGGACGGACGTCTGAACCGGCTAAAATGGCGGCCTCTTCTTCGCACCTTCGCGCGCATGACGCGCGTCTTATCCGTCTCCCATCATGCCCGCAGCCATCGATCCGTCCGGTTTCCGCATCGCCCCGTCCATCCTGTCCGCCGACTTTGCCCGCCTGGGCGAAGAAGTGCGCCGCGTACTTGAGTCGGGCGCCGACTGGATCCACTTTGACGTGATGGACAACCACTACGTCCCGAACCTGACGGTCGGCCCGCTGGTGTGCGAGGCAATCCGCCCGCACGCGCAGAAGGACGGCAAGCCGGTGCCGATCGACGTGCACCTGATGGTCAGCCCGGTCGACCGCATCATCCCCGACTTTGCCAAGGCCGGTGCCGATCTGATCACCTTTCACCCGGAAGCGTCCGAGCACATCGACCGCTCGCTGGCGCTGATCCGCGACAACGGCTGCAAGGCCGGCCTCGTGTTCAACCCGGCCACGCCGCTGCACTATCTCGATCACGTGATGGATCGTCTGGACATGGTGCTGATCATGTCGGTCAACCCGGGCTTCGGCGGGCAGTCGTTCATCCCTGAGGCGCTGAACAAACTGCGCGCGGTGCGCCAGAAGCTCGACGCGTACCAGGACAAGACCGGCCGCAAGATCCTGCTGGAGATCGATGGCGGCGTGAAGGCCGACAACATTGCCGAGATTGCCAAGGCAGGTGCTGACACCTTCGTCGCCGGCTCGGCCGTGTTTGGCAAGCCGGACGCAGATGGCGCCTATCGCGGCACGGTCGGCGCGCTGCGCCAGGCCCTGGCAGGCATCGCGGCATGACGGGCTTGCTGCCGGCGGGCCCGGTCCGCGCCGTCATCATCGATCTGGACGGCACAATGGTCGACACGGCGGGTGACTTCCACGCCGCCATCAACGCGATGCTGGAAACGCTGGGGGCCGTACCGGACATGTCGGCGGAAGAGGTCGTCAGCTACGTCGGCAAGGGCTCGGAAAACCTCGTGCGGCGCGTGCTCGATGCGCGCCTGCCGCCGGCCCGGACCAATAGCCGCTTCGCCGAGGCGCTGGACGCCTATCAACGCGCCTACATCGCCATCAACGGCCAATACGTGAACGTCTATGACGGCGTGCGTGAGGGATTGGAAGCGCTGCGCGACATGGGCCTCGCCCTCGCGTGCGTGACGAACAAGCCACACGATTTCACGCAGCCGCTCCTGACGCAGTTGGGGCTGGCCGAGCATTTCGACCTGATTTACCCGGGCGATGCGCTCCCATACCGCAAGCCCGATCCGTACCCCATGCTGCGGGTGGCCGAAGCATTTGGCGTGACGCCAGCCGAAGTGGTGGCCATCGGCGACTCCGAAAATGACGCCCGCGCGGCCCGCGCGGCCGGCATGCGCGTCCTGGCGGTGCCGTATGGCTACAACCACGGCCAGCCTATACAGGACGCGGGAGCCGATGCTATAGTCGACACACTTTTTGCGGCATCGCAATTGATTCAGCCTTACGCCGAGTCACACAACGCGACTTCTGCCGCTTCCAACTGACGATCCATGTTCCTGAATCGCAAACGCGTCGACGCTGGTAGTGACCGGGGGGCTTGGCCCTGGCGGCCCTGGCACGCCCTCGTCCGGGCGTAAGCGTTTGCACGGCTGCTGATCGTTCTCCCTCGGTTTTGGCTTCGGTTTTGTAACTTGACGCGTCACGAGCGCGCCTGCCTGAGCCACCACCGCATCTCCTGCCCCAAAACGCTGACCGCCCGCCGGTCTTCCGCTGGCAGTCGTTATCGGCTTGCGGACGACCCTTGCGGGATCGCACGGTTTTTCGCGTTCCCATCCCTGATGTTCTGCTAACGTTCCGTCGTCGACCCTGTGTGTCGCCACGGCGCGAAACGCATGCCGGTGGGCGCGCACTTGCCCGTCTGGCGAATCGACCTGACCGCTCATGACCGAACTCGAATTCAAATCGCTGGCCGACCAGGGCTACAACCGCATCCCGCTGATTGCCGAGGCACTGGCCGACCTGGAGACGCCGCTGTCGCTGTACCTGAAGCTGGCGCAATCGCACGACCGCGGCACGCACACGTTCCTGCTGGAATCGGTGGTGGGCGGCGAGCGCTTCGGGCGCTACTCGTTCATTGGCCTGCACGCGCACACGCTGCTACGTGTGAAGGGCAACCACACCGAGGTGGTGACCGACGGCAAGGTGGTGGAAACGCACGAGGGCAACCCGCTGGACTTCATCGCCGCCTTCGAGCGCCGCCAGAAGGTGGCGCTGCGCCCCGGCCTGCCCCGCTTCTGCGGCGGCCTGGCAGGCTACTTCGGCTATGACGCCGTGCGCTTCATCGAGCCCCGCCTGGCTGAGACTGCCCCGCCCGACGACCTGCAACTGCCCGACATCCAGCTCATGCTGTGCGAAGAGCTGGCCGTGATCGACAACCTGTCAGGCAAGCTTTACCTGATCGTCTACGCCGATCCGTCCAAGCCCGAGGCCTATTCGCGCGCCAAGCAACGCCTGCGTGCGCTGCGCACCAAGCTGCACCAGCCGGTGGATGTGCCGGTGACGTCGCCGTCGGTGCGCACGGACACCATCCGCGAGTTCGACAAGGCGGACTACATCACCGCTGTGCTCAAGGCCAAGGAGTACATCGCCGCTGGCGACATGATGCAGGTGCAGATCGGCCAGCGCCTGGTCAAGCCGTTCCGCGATGCGCCGCTGTCGCTGTACCGCGCGCTGCGCTCGCTGAACCCATCGCCGTATATGTACTTCTACAACTTCGGCGACATGCAGATCGTCGGGGCCTCGCCGGAAATCCTGGTGCGGCAGGAAGAGCGCCGTGTGCCGGCTGGCGAAGGCAGCAATGGCAATGGTGCGGATGAATCCGCCCGCATCGTCACGATCCGCCCGCTGGCCGGCACGCGCCCGCGCGGCAACACGCCCGAGCGCGATGCTGAACTCGCCACCGAGCTGCTCAACGATCCGAAGGAGATCGCCGAGCACGTCATGCTGATCGACCTGGCGCGCAACGACATCGGCCGCATTGCCGAAATCGGCTCGGTCAAAGTGACGGACCAGATGATCATCGAGAAGTATTCCCACGTGCAGCACATCGTCAGTTCGGTCGAGGGGCGCCTGAAGCCCGGCATGACCAACATGGACGTGCTGCGCGCGACCTTCCCGGCCGGCACGCTGTCGGGCGCGCCCAAGGTGCGTGCGATGGAGATCATCGACGAGCTGGAGCCGGTCAAGCGCGGCATCTACGGCGGCGCGGTGGGCTATCTCTCGTTCTCGGGCGAGATGGACCTGGCCATCGCCATCCGCACCGGCATCATCAAGGACGGCAACCTGTATGTGCAGGCCGCCGCCGGCGTGGTGGCCGATTCGGACCCCGATGCCGAATGGCGCGAGACCGAACACAAGGCGCGCGCCGTGCTGCGCGCTGCCGAGCAGGTGCAGGACGGCCTCGATGCCGATTTCTTTTGAGTGGTAAGGAGCCCAACATGCTTTTGATGATCGACAACTACGACTCCTTTACCTACAACATCGTCCAGTACTTCGGCGAGTTGGGTCAGGACGTGCGCACGTATCGCAACGACGAGATCACGATCGAAGACATCGAGCGCCTGAACCCCGAGCGGATCTGCCTGTCGCCCGGGCCGTGCACACCGGCGGAAGCCGGCATCCTCGTTCCGGCGCTCAAGCACTTTGCGGGGCGCGTGCCCATCCTGGGCGTGTGCCTGGGGCACCAGGCCATTGCCGATGCGTTCGGCGGGCGCGTGATCCGTGCGCAGAAGGTGATGCACGGCAAGGTCAGCACCATTGAGAACACCGGCGTCGGCGTGTTCGCCAACCTGCCGCGCCACTTCAAGGTGACGCGCTATCACTCGCTGGCGATCGAGCGCGAGACGCTGCCCGACTGCCTGGAGGTCACCGCCTGGACGGAAGATGGCGAAATCATGGGCGTGCGCCACAAGACGCTGCCCGTGGAGGGCGTGCAGTTCCACCCGGAATCGATCCTGTCGGAACATGGCCACGCGCTGCTCGCCAACTTCCTGAAGGAACGCGTCTGATGCGCGCCCGTGCGTGCGCGGCGCTGATGACGGCAGCGACGGCGATGCTGGCGCCGCTGTCGGCGATGGCCGGCACGCTGCAAGCCTGCCGCACCGCCCAGCCCGAAGCCGGCGACGTCGCCCACTGCGTGCAGGCCGCGCGCAAGGCTGCGCTGGCCGAGTTGGCGGCGGTGGAATCCGCACGACGCAACGACCTGCGCACACGCGTGGCCGCCAAGGACGGCATCGACCGCGGCGCCGCCATGGCCTTCGACCGCACCGTGCGCGCACACCAACTCTATCGGCAGGCCGAATGCGACCTGTCACGCCGCTTGGCCCGCAACACGCCCGATGCCGACCTGGCTGAAGCCGCGTGCGAGGCCGATCTCTCGCGCGAGCGCATCGGCGCCCTGCGTGAAGCCGCACAGCCGGCCACCCCGGCTGCGGCTCCGGCGGCGCCCAACTGAATACGGAACCACCATGTCCATCACCCCGCAAGAAGCGCTGACGCGCTGTATCGAACACCGCGAGATCTTCCACGACGAAATGCTGCACCTGATGCGGCTGATCATGCGCGGCGAGATGTCGCCCGTCATGGCCGCCGCCATCACCGTGGGGCTGCGCGTCAAGAAAGAGACCATCGGCGAAATCGCGGCTGCCGCCACCGTGATGCGTGAGTTCGCCACCAAGGTCGACGTACCGGCTGAGGTGTCGGATCACTTTGTCGACATCGTTGGCACGGGCGGCGACGGCGCCAACACGTTCAACATCTCCACCGCATCGATGTTCGTGGCGGCTGCGGCCGGCGCACGCATCGCAAAACACGGCGGGCGCGGCGTCAGCTCCAAGTCGGGCAGCGCCGATGTGCTGGAGGCACTGGGCGTCAACATCATGCTCACGCCCGAGCAGGTGGCCGAATCCATCGAGACGGCGGGCATCGGCTTCATGTTCGCGCCCAACCACCACCCCGCCATGAAGAACGTCGCCCCGATCCGCAAGGAGCTGGGCGTGCGCACCATCTTCAACATCCTCGGGCCGCTGACAAACCCGGCCGGCGCGCCGAACATCCTGATGGGCGTGTTCCATCCGGACCTCGTCGGCATCCAGGTGCGCGTGATGCAGCGTCTGGGCGCCAAGCACGCCGTGGTCGTGTACGGGAAGGACGGCATGGACGAGGTGTCGCTGGGTGCGGCTACGCTGGTCGGCGAGCTGAAGGATGGTGTGGTGACCGAATACGAGATCCACCCGGAAGACTTTGGGCTGCAGATGGTCTCGAACCGCAGCCTGAAGGTGGCCGACGCCGAGGAATCCAAAGCCATGCTGCTCGAAGCGCTGGAAAACAAGCCCGGCACGCCGCGCGAGATCGTCTCGCTCAACGCGGGCGCGGCGCTGTATGCGGCCAACATCGCCGGCTCGATCGGCGACGGCATGAAGCTGGCCCGCGAGGCGATCGCCTCCGGCGCAGCGCGCGCCAAGCTCGATGAACTCGTGCGCGTCACCAACCGGTTCAAAGCCTGACATGTCCGACATCCTGCAGAAAATCCTGGCCGTAAAGGCCGAAGAAGTGGCCGCCGCGCGCAAGCATCGTGACCTCTCCAGCGTGCGCGCCGAGGCCGAGGCCAACCGCACTGACAGCGCCCTCGGCCCCCGCGGCTTTGCCAAGTCCATGCGCGACAAGATCGGCGCGGGCAACGCTGCCGTCATTGCCGAAGTGAAGAAGGCATCGCCGTCCAAGGGCGTGCTGCGCCCGAACTTCAAGCCCGCCGACATCGCCCGCGGCTATGCAGAACACGGCGCCGCCTGCCTGTCGGTGCTGACTGACGAGCAGTTCTTCCAGGGCCGCGCCGATTACCTGCGTGAGGCCCGCGCCGCCTGCGCGCTGCCGGTGCTGCGCAAGGATTTCATGGTCGACCTGTACCAGGTGTACGAGGCGCGCTCGTGGGGCGCGGACTGCATCCTGCTGATCGTCGCTGCGCTGGACCAGGGGCTGATGACCGAGCTGGAAGCCTGCGCGCTCGAACTCGGCATGGACGTGCTGGTGGAAGTGCACGACGGCCACGAGCTGGACCGCGCGCTACGCCTGTCCACGCCGCTGGTGGGCGTGAACAACCGCAACCTGCGCACCTTCGAAACCACGCTCGACACCACGCTCGGCCTGCTCAAGCACATGCCGGACGACCGCATCGTCGTCACCGAATCGGGCATCCTCGCGCCGGATGACGTGCGCAAGATGCGCGCCGCCGCGGTCAACGCGTTCCTGGTCGGAGAAGCCTTCATGCGCGCCGACGACCCCGGTGCCGAACTGGCCCGCCTGTTTGCTTGATGTGCCTGAGCGATGGCACGTGAGATTGAACTGAAACTGGCTGTCCCGACTGGCGCGCATGCAGCGCTGGTCGGCTGGCTGGATGCGCATGCGCAAGCGGCTGGCTCGGTGGAGCTGGCCAACGTCTATTACGACACGCCCGATCACGCACTGGCGCGCAACCGCGCTGCGCTGCGTGTGCGCCTGCACGGCAGCCAGTGGTTGCAGACGCTGAAAACCGCAGCAGTGAGTACGTCTGGCCTCTCCGCACGGCACGAATGGGAAGTGCCGCTGGAGAGTGATGCACTTTCGGTCGAAGCCTTCGTCGCCCACAACGCAGCGGAGGCTGCCGACTATGTCCGCCCGCACGCCAGCGCCCTTGCCCCACTGTTCCGCACCGACTTCACGCGCCGCCTGTGGCACGTGGCAGCCGCTGGCGGCGAGATCGAGATTGCGTTGGATGCCGGCGCCATCCTGATCCCCGGCACGGATGCTCGCGAACCCATCGACGAACTGGAACTTGAGTGGAAACCGGCCGCCGGCAGCACGCTCGACGAAGTGGCGATTGCCGAACGCCTGCTCGCCTGGACGCAAACGCTGCGCACCGCCATGCCCGGCCTGACGCCGCTGGATGTCAGCAAGGCGCAGCGCGGCTATCAGTTGCGCGCGCAGGCCAAGGGAGCGCAAGCATGATGCGCCGCGCCGATCCGGCGCAGGCCGCCCTGTTTGACGAACCCGCCGCTGAAGCCACAAGCGGCGCTTTTGTTCCGCTCGCCAAGCAATTCGACGCCCTGCCCGCCGACTGGAAATCGCTGCTCACGCCCTGCCTTGCGCAGACCGACTGGCCCGCGCTGTGCGCCTTCGTCGACGGCGAGCGTGCGGCGGGCAAGCCGATCTTCCCGACTGATGTCTTCCGCGCCCTGCACCTGACGGCGGTGGATGACGTGCGCGTGGTGATCCTCGGTCAGGACCCATACCACGGCACCGGCATCGTCGATGGCCGCGAGATTCCCCAGGCGCACGGGCTGGCATTCTCGGTGCCCAATGGTGTGCGCGTGCCACCGAGCCTGCGCAATATCTACAAGGAAATCGAAGCGGAATTCGGCCAGAAGCTGGCCGGCACCTCGGGCAATCTGGAAGGCTGGTCGCAGCAAGGTGTGCTGCTGCTCAACACCGTGCTGACGGTCGAGCAAGGCCAAGCCGCCAGCCACGCCAAGCGCGGCTGGGAACGCATCACCGATTGCCTGCTGGAGCATCTGGCGCGCGTCGGTCACAAACGCGTGTTCATGCTGTGGGGTAGCCATGCGCAGGCCAAGCGGACACTGCTGCATGACGCGCAAATGGGGCATCTCGTGCTGGAGGCGCCGCACCCATCGCCGCTGTCGGCGCATCGCGGGTTCCTTGGGTGCGGGCATTTCAAAGCGGCCAATGATTGGCTCGCGTCGCAACACCAGCCGACGATCGATTGGCTGAAGCCGCAGGTAGGCTGAGGCTCACAGGCAACCCACTGAATCGCATCGATGACGGGTCGAACGTCGATGTTGACTCTCCGAGCCTCGATCTTGACCCTCTGAGACTCGACTTTGACTCTCCGAGGCTCGCCTTTGACTCTCTAAGCTTCGACTTTGACCCTCTGAGCTTCGACGTTGGCTCTCCGAGCGACGCGCCAATGACGCTCCGAGCCCCGTCGATGGCTCTCTGAAGCTCGATGTCGGCCTTCCAGGCCTGAGCGTCAACCTCAGAGCATCGCCGGCGGGTCTTTGCGTGTCGTTCAGATGGCGCTCCGAACCCTATTGACCGTGCGCCAGGCCTCATCAGTCGGCCTTAGAGCTTCGCCGATGGGGCTCGGCGCCTTGCATACGTGTCTTTCCGGCGCATCGTCGGATGCCCCGACGCCGGCCGTCGGGCCTAGTCCCTCGAAATGCGCAGCGCGCGGCCCAATGCGCCGCAGCGCAACGCGATCTTGGTCGTATCGGCCCGCAGCGCCTGCAGGCGCCGCTCCAGCAGGTGCATGGCCGACAGCGAATCGGACTCCGTCGCCGCATCGACCATGCGCGAACGCGCCGCCTGATCGGCAAAATCTGCCGCACCGAGTTCCTGTGTGTCTCGCGGGCGCACCCCCCAGCCACCTTCGTGCACGGCTTGGTCAAAGCGCTCCTTGGCACGCGTGAGGCTTTCCAGAGCGGACTCGACAGTCTGCTCGATGAGCGCGCGCGTGTCGGCCTCATCCAACTCCTGCGTGCGCTGGCGCACCAGGATGCGCACGGCGGCCACATGCGCGGCCACCAGGTAGTTCTGCACAATGAAGCGGTTCAGATTGTCCACCGCGCGGTGGCGGCTCTTGGGCTCGTCCAGCATGCGCGCGAAGGCGGAGATCAAGCCGGTCAGCGATTCCATGTATTGCTTGCGCTGCACGCGGTAGGCGAAATCGTCCTTAAGCGAGCCGAGCAGCAAGTCGCGCGCCGCCTCGATAAAGCGCCGGTTGGTGCGCAGCACGTCGTCCACCCGTTTGGGCAGGTTGCGGTATTCCCAGGCGGGCAACACGTAGCTGAAAGCGGTGGCGATGGCCGCGCCGATCAGCGTATCGATCAGCCGCTCGCCGACGACGTTCTTGGCGCCGGGCAGCAGCAGGTTGATCTGGATGAGCACCTGCACGCACGCGGCGATGGCCGTGTAGCGGTAGCGGACGGTGACGAAGGCGGCGCTGGCGGCGGCGGACAGGTACAGCACGCCCATCAGAATCCACGTCGAATGGGTGTAGTGCAGGATCACCGCCGCGATCACGCAGCCAATGAGGGTGCCGAGCACGCGGTCCACATTGCGCTGGCGCGTCATGCTGAAGGTCGGCTTGAGGATCACGACAATGGTCAGCAAGACCCAGTAGCCATGCGAGGCATACGGCAGGTGGCCTGCAATCCACAGCCCGGCCGCGACCGCCATCGAGATGCGCAGCGCAAAACGCAGCACAGGCGAGCGCCACGTCAACTCTTCCAGCACCAGCCGCAGTTCGTACTTCTGGCGCGTCAGGAACGGCGTCATGTCAGGACGCAGCAGCACCTTGGACGGCTCGACCTGCGTGGCGGTGGCGGCATGCAATTGCGCCATCAGGCGGATCGCGCCGCGCACCGTCGCCACCGATTCCTCCAGCGCGGCAATCGCCTCCAGCGGCGTGCCGTGGGGATCGCGCTGCAGTTCCTGCAACGCCGCGTCGATGGCGGCCATCTCCTGCTCGTACGACATCGGCGTGGGCGACGGGTGATCGCGACCGACAGCGTAGGCGACGCCCTCGATGTCCTGGCGCAGGCGCTCGATGATCCCGTGCAGCAGGCGCAGGATCTCGGCATCGGCCAGCCACTGGCGCAGCAGCGGGTAATCGGTGTTGGACGACAGCAGGTACTCGTAGATGTCGAGCATCCGCATGTGGATCTGCACCAGGCGCCCGTCGCTGGCGGTGCGGTTGTCGCGGAAGACGAAGTCGCGCGCCACCTGCTGCTTGTCGGCGACGGAAATCTGCTGGCGCACGAGCGCGTTGAACTGTTCGTCGAAATCCTTGGAGGCGTCGTAGAAGCCGGCCTTGCGCTCGACGTACACGGCCAGTTCGTACAAGCACTCGGCCAGCACCTGCTCCTTGATGCGGCGCCGCTGGACCCACGCCACCGCCATCGCAAAAGCCATGTAGCCGGCGGCACCGAGGAAGAACTGCACGGTGTGTTCCACCGCTTCGCGGAAGGCGAACTCCTCGGTAAAGGTGAGCGTCATGACGAACAGCGCCGCGAACTGCAGCGGCATCGTCTTGTTGCCGTACGCCACCATCAGCCCGGCCAGGAAAGTGACCAGCACGATCACCACCGGCAGGATCGGGTACGGCGTGGCCACCGCCACGATGAAGGTGATTGCTGTGGTCAGCAGCACGCACGCCAGCATCTCGTTGAACTTGTGCCGCAGCGGGCTGGGCAAGTCCATCAGGCTGGTGCACATCGCACCGATCGATACCACCATCGCGCCCTGCAGGTCCATCACCAGCAGGGCGAGCAGCGTCAGGCCGATCACGCCGGTGGCAGTGCGGATGCCGCGCGAGACGTAATGGCTGTAGAGGAAGGTGCGTGGATCGTGTACGTAGTCCATCGAGCGGCGCGGGTCAGGCCGCCTTGCCGCGCGCCGTGCGCACGTCGCGCACAACCCGACGTGCCGCCGCGCGCTTGCCCAGCCACGCCGAGCGCAGCGGCGACGGCTCGGAGGCCAGCGCCAGCGTGAACTGCGGCGTCGCATCCACGGCGAGCATCACGTCCAGTTGCAGCAGCTCGTCGCGGCGGAACACGTGCACGGGCACCGTGTCGCCAGCGCTGTAGCGCGTCAGGGTCTTGTCGAGCTGACCGGCCGGTACGCGCAGGCCGTCCACCGCGACGATCAGGTCACCGGCGGACAAACCGCCACGCTGCGCCGGGCTGCCGTCGAACACCTGCTGCAGCTTGACGAAACCATTCTCGGCGCCGGCCTTGATGCCCAGACTGAGCGCCGTCTCAGCCGCTTTGCGCGTTGCGCTCACGCCAATCGCCTTGAACAACGCGGGCAGCGGCAGATCATCGCGCCCTTCGGTCAACTGGCGCACCAGCGTGCGCAGGCGCAGGCCGGTGATCTCTTCCATCAGGGCGATCAGCTCGGCTTCGGTCACGCCGCGCTGCGTGTGGCCGGGCGCGTAGAAGTCGCGGCCGTAGGCGGCCCACAGCGCGCGCATGACGTCGTCGAGAGACCGTTCGCCGTCGGTCTGCGTGCGGATCGTCATATCCAGGGCCAGCGCCACCAGCGAACCCTTGGTGTAGTAGCTGACGATGGCGTTGGGGGCGTTCTCGTCCTGGCGGTAATACTTCGTCCACGCGTCGAACGAGCTTTCGGCCACGCTCTGCTTCAGGCGCCCGCTGCCGCGCAGCACGCCGTTCCACGTCTTGGCGATCATCTCCAGGTACTGCGCCTCGGAAATCAGGCCCGAGCGCACCAGCATCAGGTCGTCGTAATAGCTGGTAAAGCCCTCGAACAGCCACAGCAGCGGCGTATGCACCTCGCGGTCGAGCGCGTACGGCACGAAGGCGGCGGGCTTGATGCGCTTGACGTTCCAGGTGTGGAAATACTCGTGGCTGACAAGGCCGAGGAAGGTGCGATAGCCCTCCGTCGTCTCGTCGCGGCCGGTCACGGGCAGGTCATTGCGCGCGCACATGAGGGCCGTGCTGGCGCGGTGCTCCAGGCCGCCGTATCCATCGCCCGTCACCATCGTCATGAAGACGTAGCGGCGGTTGCTGTCGAGGAACGGCGCGACGGCGGTCTGCGGCTCGAACAGGCGGATCTGCGCTTCGCAGATGCGCTTGAAGTCGCGGGCAATGCGTTCGAGATCGAGGTTGGGCACGCGGCCGGTGAAGACGGCATCGTGCTGCGCACCGCAAGCCTCGAACGAGACCAGCGCGAAGGTGCCCATCTCGACGGGGTGGTCGATCAGCTCGTCGTAGTCGGCCGCCTCGTACCAGCCGAAGCCGTAGCGCTTGGCACCGGCCTTGCCATGGATGCGGCCACCGGCCTCGCGCAGCGCCGTGGCGACACGCCAGCCACGGTAAGCGTCACCGGCGGGCGGCTGGATGTCGACCAGGCAGCGCAGGCGGTCCGCGCCTTCCACGCGCAGGAACACCGACGTGCCGTTGAAGAAGCCGTGCGTGGCGTCCAGGTGCGCGGCCCGCACCGACAAATCCCACGCATAGACATCGTACGAAACGGTCAGCGGCCCGCTGCACGGCGCGGCCTGCCAGGTGTGCTTGTCGTGCTTGGTCAGGCGCACTGGCTTATCGCCCGATGCCGCCTCGATGCGCACGATGTTGCGTGCGAACTCGCGGATCATGTAGCTGCCCGGAATCCATGCCGGCAGCGAGAACCGCTGGCCTTGGCTGTCGGGCAAATCGACCGTGACGGTGACGGTAAAGACGTGCGCCTCGGGCGCGGTGGGGGCGATGGTGTAGCGGATCGGCTTCATGGCGGACATTGTAGCGTTGCCGTCCCATGCTGCCGATTCCGGAATCGCCTGGAAACCCGCGTGTCAGCCTAACGGTTGACGTCGACGACCACGCGGCCGCGCATCTTGCCGGCCATGATGTCGTGCGCCGCGTCGATGGCTTCCGACAGCGTCACCTCGCGCGTGATGGCGGCCAGGCGATCGGGGAGCAGATCAGCCGCCAGGCGCTGCCACGCCGTCTGGCGCAGCGCGCGCGGCGCCATCACGCTGTCGATGCCGTGCAGCGTCACGCCGCGCAGGATGAACGGCGCCACCGTGGCCGGAAAATCCATGCCCTGCGCGAGCCCGCAAGCGGTGACCACACCGCCGTAGCGCACCTGCGCGCACGCATTGGCCAGCGTGTGCGAGCCCACCGAATCCACCACCGCCGCCCAGCGCTCCTTCTGCAGCGGCTTGCCCGGGGCAGACAGTTCGGTGCGGTCGATCACATCCGCCGCGCCCAGCGCGCGCAGGAAGTCGGCTTCGCTCGTCTTGCCGGTGGAGGCCACCACGCGATAGCCGAGCTTGCCCAGCAGCGCGATGGCGATGGAACCGACACCGCCCGAAGCGCCCGTCACCAGCACCTCGCCGTCGCCGGGTTTCACGCCGGCACGCTCCAGCGCAAGCACCGACAACATCGCCGTGTAACCCGCCGTGCCGATCGCCATGGCCTGCCGCGCATCGAGCCCGGCCGGCAGCGCGACGAGCCAATCGCCGGACAGGCGCGCCCGCTGTGCGAGGCAGCCCCAATGCACCTCGCCGACGCCCCAGCCGTTGAGCACGACGGCATCGCCCGTCTTCCAATCCGGATGCGACGAATCCAGCACCACGCCCGCGCCGTCGATGCCGGCCACCATCGGCCACTTGCGCACCACTGGCCCTTTGCCGGTGATGGCCAGGCCGTCCTTGTAATTGATCGTCGACCAATCCACGCGGATCAGCACGTCGCCGGCGGTCACCTCGTTGGCGAGCGCCTCGGATGAGTTGAGCGCGGCCTCGTCGAGTTCGACGACGTGGGCCAGCGGACCGCCATCCTGCTTTTCCAGCATCAGTGCGCGAAACGACATGGTGTCTCCGGTGTGGTTGTGTTGGGCAGGGGCAAAGAAAAAGCGCCGGGGAGACCGGCGCGTTCATATTGTGGCTTACGACTTCTTGAGCGAGGCGAACTTGCGCTCCAGCGTGGCCGCATCGATCAGGCCCGGGGCCCGCGAGCCGTCGGGGAAGATGATGGCCGGCGTGCCCGTCACGTTGAGCGACTGGCCGAGCTTGAGGTTGGCCTCCAGCGGCGTCTCGCAGTTGCCGGCGCCGCCCGGGGCGGTTTTGGCGGTCATCCAGTCGCGCCAGGCCTTGGCCCGGTCGGCCGAGCACCAGATCTGCTTGGCCTTGGTGTTGGAGTCTTCCGAGAGGATCGGGAACAGGAACGTGTAGACCGTGATGTTGTCGACCTGCGTGAGCATCTGCTCCAGCTTGTGGCAGTACGGGCAGTTCGGATCCGAGAACACGGCGATCTTGCGTGCGCCGTTGCCCTTGACCCACTTGACTGCGCGGTCCAGCGGCAGGTCGGCCCACTTGACGCGGTTCAGTTCGGCCAGATGCTCTTGCGTGAGGTTGGTGGCGGTCTGTGTGTCCAGCAGGTCGCCGTTGAGCACGTAGCGGCCGGTGGCATCGCTGTAGACGACCTGGCTGCCAAGGTTGATCTCGTACAGGCCCGCCAGCGGCGACTTGGCGACGCTCTTGATCTCGACATTGGCTCCGAGTGCTTTCTGCACGCTGGCCTTGACCTTGTCCAGCGCGGGCTCGGCGGCGCCGGCCGTCAGCACATAACCCGCGCCAATGGCGGCCACTGCCACCGCCGAGGCGATGGCCGCCACCCGAATACGAAACGACATAAAAGCTCCTGGAACCCCGAAAGCGCAGGCTGATGGTTCAGCCGAGTGCATGCCTGACCAGCAGGCGTTTGATGAATGGCGTCATGCCCACCATGCGCATGCCCGCATTGCGTACCGTGCGGGGCAGCGCGCCCGGCAGGGCGAACAGCTTGTGCAGGCCGTCGGTGGCGGCCGTGAGCGAGAGCAGGTCTTCGCGGCGGGCACGCTCGTAACGGCGCAACAACCTCAGATCGCCATGATCGCGCATGGTTTCACGTTCCGCCATCACCTTGCCAATTTCAGCCACATCCCTAAGGCCAAGATTCATGCCCTGCCCGGCCAGCGGATGGATCACATGGGCCGCGTCGCCCACCAGCGCCACCCGCGGCGCGACCAGCCGGCTGGCGTGCTGCAGGATGAGCGGGAAGCCCTGCGCAGGCGTGATGCACGACAGGCGCCCGAAGCGTGCAGCGACGGCGCCACCCGCGGCGGCCTCCACAGCGCGGCACAGCGCGTCGGGCGACAGGGCCAGCAGTTCACGGGCATGGCCCTCGTCGGCCGACCACACCATCGACACGCGCCGGTCGGGCAACGGCAGCATCGCCAGGATCTCGCCGCGCGCGGGCGTCTTGTCGTCGGGCGCAGCGGCCTGGGCAGCCGAGGCGCCGAGAAACCACTGCCACGCGGTGTCCTGGTGCCAGTGCTCGGCCTGGAAGTTGGCCACGACGCCCAACTGGCGATACGGCCTCGCCTCGGCTTGGATGCCGGCCTGCTCACGCACCCACGAATGCTTGCCGTCGGCACCGATCACGCATTCGGCGCGGATCACCTGCCCGTCGGCCAGCGTCAGGCGCACGGCATCGGCTTCCATTTCGAAGCCGGTGGCGGCGTGCGGGAAGGTCTGCACGGTGTGGGCGAAACGCAGCGCGGTTTCCAGCGCGCGCTCGACCAGCGACGATTCGGCAATCCACGCCAGCTGCGGCGCGCCGGCCGCGTAGGCGGAGAAATGCAGATCGGCGTGGGCATGCTCGCCGCGCGCGGCTGCGTCGTCGCCAAAGATGCGCATGTCATGCACAGGCTGCACGCGCGTCATGTCGAGCGCGGGCCAGATGCGAAGCTGTTCCAGCAGCGCCTGCGAGCTGGACGAGAACGCGTAGACGCGCGCGTCCCAGGTGTCCGGGCCGGCTGGAGTGGCAGGCGGCGCGGGCGGTGCAATGTGCGCCACACGCAGGCCGATCTGCGCCAGCCGCAGCGCGCACGCGCGCCCGACAATGCCGCCGCCGACCACAGCCAGGTGGTAGGCCGGCGCCGCCTTGGAAGAGGAAAACGCGGGTGTATTCATGGTGGGGCCGATTATAGCGGCGGGGGTTGGCGCGGCTTTGCTGGCGCGCAAATGTGCCACGGCAGCCACCTGACGCTGAAGTGAGTACGGTCGGTGTTTACGCCTACGACGTCATCGAGATACGGTTGGATCACTTTCAAGAGTTGCGACCCGACATGCACTTGCTTGCCGTCTGAAGTGCTCCCTTCATCCTGAAAGTGGCCACGACTTGGCATGCAGCCGACCCGGGATGTGACGCTACTTCCACCTCGCAATCCACATGGAAGGCGTCGCTCAAGTCATCCCCCAGGATGGACGATAAAAGCCGGGCAATTCAACGTTTTGAGGCGCGCGACCCGCCGATACAGTGCGGGTCCGATCCACGGATTCCCGATCGCCATGTGGACTCTCTCCGAACCCATCGCCACATCGACGGCAAGGCTGGCGGCGAGCGTCGCCCTGCTTGCGCTGGTCGGCTGCGCCCAACTGCAGACGCAGGCGCCGGCCGCGCCCACCGCCCGCATCGCACCTGCGGGTGAGGTCATGAGCTTTACGATCCCGCCCGACGCGCTGGGCGCGCATGACCCGCAACTGACTGCCGTACTGACCAAGGCCGGCGCGCTGGCCGCTGCGCAAAAGCGCCCCGCGACAATCCAGGTGGCCGCGCTGGCGCAGGATTTCCGCTACCTGAACCAGGCACTGTGGAACGGCGTGCCTGCGCAGCGCGCCGGCTACGTCCGCCTGGAAAACCTGACCGTCAGCGCGAGCCAGCCATACAGCGTGACGATCCGCACGCAGGATTGACGGAGGCCGCATGCGTATGACTCATCTACTCTTTCCGCTCACCGTCGGCCTGCTGACCGTGCCGGTGTACGCCACGCCGCCTGACGCACCCATGCCGGCAATGGCCGCCGCGCCAGACAAGGTCTATCCGCCGCTGCCCTCGCTGGCCATGCTACCGCCCGGTGGAGGTAGCGAGGTCGAGCCCGCGCCCACCTCCGCAGTGCGCACGCGCGGCGGCAAGCGCAAAGTGGCCCTTGCCCAGGCACGCAAAGCGGCCGAGCCGGTGCCGCGCATGGTGGTGTCCGAGGCGTCGCACACATATCTGGCAGGCATCGAGCACCAGCTCGAAACGGCCCTGCAGAAATAACCACCCAACGACCGCCCGCCGGAGCCGCCATGCCAGCCACCCTCACCCGACGTCACACCTGGGGCCGATTCCGGGGCCGGGTCAGGGGCAAAATCGGCGCGGCACTTCTGCTGGTCCTGTCATGCTCCGCAGCCCATGCGGCCGACAATTGCTTCGAGCAGGCCGGCGCCTACCAGGGCGTCAACCCGACGGTGCTGCGCGCCATCGTGTGGTTCGAATCGAAGGGTGATGCAAACGCGATACACCGCAACGCCGATGGCTCGGTCGACATCGGCCAGGCGCAGATCAACTCGATCCACTTCAGCACGCTGGCGCGCTACGGCGTGCCTCGCCGCGCGCTGACCGACGCCTGCGTCAACGTGTTCGTGGCGGCCTGGCTGCTCAAGCAGAAGATGGTGCGGCACGGCAACACGTGGCGTGCCATCGGCGCGTATCACTCGGAAACGCCGACGCAACGCGACGCCTATGCGCGCAGCATCCAGCGCGTGCTGGTGTCATGGGGGGAATTGCGCGCCGAACGCTGATGTGGGTTCGGCAGAGCGCCGCGCCTGAGCCGTACTAGTAGTACGAAACGGCGGCGTAGGCCTGGCGTGCTCCGATGGAGCGGCGCGGGCCACTGACCAAGCGCATCAGCTCATCCTGGCGCGGGCAGACCAGTGCGCGCACGCGAGCGTCGTTCGCCAGGATACGCATCATCAGGTCGCGCTTGCGCTGCAACTCTTCGCGCGAGAGCGCCGGATGCTGGCCGGTATGGCCCAGGCGCTCCATGTAGACGGCGCATTCGCATTCCAGCGCGCTCACACCGTCCCAATCGCCCATCTTGGCGGCGTCGACCATCTCTTCTGACAAGGCGGCGATGGCTTCGTAGCAGGCAAACAGGCTGCTGCTTTCCGACATCGGGCGGGCGGGGGTGATGGTCCAGGACATGTTGTGCTCCGAGTGAATCTTGTTGTTTGAGACACCTCATTGCAATAGGCATGCCTGCTCGCAGCGCAGCCCGCTGCGCGCGTCGGCCGGATCGGGTCGAAGCGTTGCCCTGCCTGGCTTTGCGGGACACGACATGGACTCCCCTCCCCCGTGCAGGCGCGTACCAGGACGGCATTCCGAGCGCGGTTGTTACGTTCCTGAACGTAACGTGTTACGGCGCTGTAACGCCCACCTGATGGCTCGCCGGTTGCCCGCTTGCTTCGCAGGTACTGCTTCCTAGAATTGGGACATAGCGCGCCGCTGTCAGCTTGCGGGGTTGCTGACTCCACCTGTCGTGGATGCGATCGATACGGCCTCCAGCTTGTCCGCGTTTTTCCGTACCTCCATCCGGGCGGGGCTCCGACGTTGGCTCCCCCCCGTGGCGCGCCGTATTCGCCAACTGCGCACTCTGGAGGAAACCATGAGCTATCACCTGGAAGGCAGGCTGCTCGAAGTCTGCAACTGCCGCGTGCTGTGCCCCTGCTGGATCGGAGAAGACCCCGATTTCGGCACCTGCGACACGATCGTCGCGTGGCATATGGATCAGGGCACGGTGGACGGCGTCGACGTGTCGGGCTGCACCATCGCGGCCGTCGCGCATGTGCCCGGCAACATCCTGGAAGGCAACTGGACCGCCGCGATCTACCTCAACGATTCCGCGTCGGAGGCGCAGGAGCAGGCGCTGCTCAAGGTCTATACGGGCCAGGCAGGCGGGCCAATCGCTGAACTGGCCAAACTGATCGGCAAGGTCGTGTCGGTCGAACGCGCGCCGATCACCTTCGACATCATGGGAGCGAAAGGCACGCTCAAGATCGGCGCCGACTATTACGCCGAACTCGAACCCTACATTGGCCCGACCGGCGCGCAGACCACGCTGGCCGACACCGTGTTCTCAACCGTGCCCGGCGCGCCGGTGTTCGTCGGCAAGGCGCCGGTGTATCGCTCGAAGAACGCGACCATCGGCATCGACGTCGACATCAAGAACCACAACGCACTGCAGAGCACGTTCCTGTTTGACGCTTGACCGTGACACCAGCCATGCGCGCGGCAGCATCGCGTCATCAGCGCATCTTCCTGCCGGTGCTCGCCGGCCTGGTGACGCTTGCCTGGCTCACGCTGTGGCTGTGGACACGCAGCCCTTACGGCCGCTACCTCGACCACGGTGAATGGACGATGTCCGGCCCGGCGGCCTGGCTGTGCCGCGCGATTCCGGCGGGCTCGCTGATCGTGCCGGCGGCGCTCTATGCGCTGGCCTGGACGCTGATGATCCTGGCGATGATGCTGCCGACCACGCTGCCGCTGTTCAATGCCTTCGACCGTGTCGTGATGGAGCGACCGGATCGCTCGCGCCTCCTGGTGCTGCTCGGCCTCGGCTACGTGAGCGCGTGGAGCGCATTCGGCCTGCTGGTGCACGGCGTGCATGCGCTGCTGCTGGCGGGCATCACACGCGTACCGGTGCTCGGCTGGCATGGCTGGCTGATCGGCGCGGCCACCCTCGCCGGGGCGGGTGCGTTCCAGTTCAGCGCGCTCAAGTACCGGTGCCTCGACCGATGCCGCTCCCCGCTGAGCTACGTGATGAGCCATTGGCGCGGCCGCGCGCACGCGCGCCAGGCGTTCATGCTGGGCCTGCGTCACGGGCTGTTCTGCGTCGGCTGCTGTTGGGCGTTGATGCTGCTGATGTTCGTGGTGGGCGCCGGCAGCCTCGGTTGGATGCTCGTGCTGGCCGCCGCCATGGCCGTCGAGAAGAACGTCTCCTGGGGCCGGCAGCTCAGTGCGCCGCTTGGCGTGGCCCTGCTGGCGGGGGCGGCGGTACTGGTGATCATGCATGCCTCGAGCATGGCGCCGCTCGCCTGAGGCCGCCATGGACCCGGTCGACGACAATCGGCTCGCGTTGCGCACGGTGCTGCTCACCAGCATCACCATGGTGGCGTTTGCCTCCAACTCGCTGCTGTGCCGGCTGGCCCTGCAGCACGCTGCCATCGATGCGGCGAGCTTCTCCAGCGTCCGCCTGGTCTCTGGCGCCGCCATGCTGGCCATCCTCGCGCGGGCCGGTTCTGCCCGGGCAGGCAGCGCGCTGCAGTCACACACGGATTGGGTCGCCGCAGCCATGCTCTTTGCTTACGTCGCGTTCTTCTCGTTTGCGTATCTCACGCTCAGCGCGGGCACGGGCGCGCTGATCCTCTTTGGCGCGGTGCAACTCACCATGCTGGCCGCGGGCCTACGCGCGGGCGAGCGGTTCGAGCCGCTGGGCTGGCTGGGCTTTGCGCTGGCAGCGGGCGGGTTGGTCTACCTCGTGTCGCCTGGCATGACGGCGCCAACCCCGCTGGGCGCGGCACTCATGACGGCGGCCGGCATGGCCTGGGGCGTGTATTCGCTGCGCGGGCGCGGGTTGACCGATCCGCTGGGCGCTACCGCCGGCAATTTCCTGCGCGCCGCGCCCATGGCGCTGGTCCTGAGCGCGCTGCTGGCCAGCCGTGCGCACGCCAGCTCGGCCGGGATCGGGCTCGCCTTCGCTTCCGGCGCGGTGACCTCGGGCATCGGCTATGTGATCTGGTATGCCGCACTCAAGGGGTTATCGGCGATCCGCGCTGCGGCGGTGCAGCTGTCGGTCCCGCCCATCGCCGCATTCGGTGCGGTGGTGTTCCTGGCCGAACCGTTCACGCCGCGCCTGGCGGCGGCATCGGCGGCGATCCTCGGGGGGATCGCCGTGGTGCTGGTCAGCCGCACGCAACGCAAACGCGCCGAGGCAGCGCCGCAGGAACAGACGCCCACCCGGCAATAGCGCCTGCCCGGGAGCGGTTACAATCACGGCTTTCCGTGATCACCGCGCGCAGCCCGGCAAGCCCATGCCCCGTCGCTGTGTTGCAGCCTCCACCTGCGATCTTCCGGGGGTGCCCGGATCGGCGCATGCCAGCGACAGTGGGCAGCGCCCACGCAAACCCATTTGATTTAGAGCCTTTCGCCATGAGCCTCCAATGCGGCATCGTCGGTCTGCCCAACGTCGGCAAGTCGACCCTGTTCAATGCCCTGACCAAAGCCGGCATCGCCGCCGAGAACTACCCGTTCTGCACCATCGAGCCCAACGTGGGTGTGGTGGAAGTGCCTGACATGCGCCTGACCGCGCTGGCCGAGATCGTCAAGCCGGAGCGCGTGCTGCCGGCGGTGGTCGAGTTCGTCGACATTGCTGGCCTGGTGGCGGGCGCCTCCAAGGGCGAAGGCCTGGGCAACCAGTTCCTGGCCAACATCCGCGAGACGGATGCCATCACCCACGTCGTGCGTTGTTTCGAAGATGAAAACGTCGTGCACGTGGCCGGCAAGGTCGACCCGATTGCCGACATCGAAGTCATCAACACCGAACTGGCACTGGCCGACCTGGGCACCGTCGAGAAAGCACTGCAGCGCTACACCAAGGCCGCCAAATCGGGCAACGACAAGGAAGCCGCCAAGCTGGTCGCCGTGCTCGAAAAGGCGCAGAAAGTGCTGGACGAAGCCAAGCCGGTGCGCGGCCTCAACCTGACCGACGAGGAATGGGCGACGCTCAAGCCGCTCTGCCTGATCACTGCCAAGCCGACCATGTACGTTGCCAACGTCAAGGACAACGGCTTCGAGAACAACCCGCACCTGGACGCCGTGCGCGCCTACGCCGCCCAGACGAACTCGCCGGTGGTGGCCGTGTGCGCCGCCATCGAAGCGGAAATCGCCGATCTGGACGACGCTGACAAAACCGAGTTCCTTGCCGACATGGGCATGGACGAGCCCGGCCTGAACCGCGTGATCCGTGCCGCTTACAAGCTGCTCGGCCTGCAGACCTACTTCACCGCCGGCGTGAAGGAAGTGCGCGCCTGGACGATCCACATCGGCGACACGGCCCCGCGCGCAGCAGCCGCCATCCACACCGACTTTGAACGCGGCTTCATCCGCGCGCAGACCATCTCGTACGACGATTTCATCCAGTACAAGGGTGAACAAGGCGCCAAGGAAGCCGGCAAGATGCGCGCCGAAGGCAAGGAATACATCGTCAAGGACGGCGATGTGCTGCACTTCCTGTTCAACGTCTGATCAGGCACGCGCAACGAGCAAGCCCCGCACATGCGGGGCTCTTTCATGGGTGAGGCGCTGCGATCCGCCTCAGCGCCGCACCACTTGCGGCCGGATGCCCTCCCCGCACCAGCCGGCCATCGCGCAGTTCGATCACGGTGTCGAACTCGGTCTGCTCCTGCGGGCTGGCAAACAGATAGCGATAGCGCGCATTCTCGTAGGCGCCCCTGAAACCGGCAGGCACCTGGGCGTCGGGCAGGCGGCGCAGCTGGCCGAAGCGCGGCACGCCATCGCGTTCGGGCCAGGCCAGGTCGGACACCTGGCCGCACAGCAGGCTGCCGTTGCGCGAGAGATCGTGCATCGAGAAAAAACCCACCTCGTCGGCCAGGTAGCCGGCCACCGGCCCGCTCAGGCGACCGACATAGGGGCGGCTGACCTCGGTACAGGTCCGCACGGTGTAGGCCAGACCGGCCGCCGGCAGACTCAGCAGCAGGGCGCCGGCCGCCAGCCAGCCAGCTTGCCGCCGCCCACGCCGTGTCATCGACGGCCCCGCACCAGTCCCCACACCGCAGGCACCACCATCGCGCCGATCACGGCCGCCGTCCACGCCAGGATCTGCCCGTCGGCATACAGGTGTGCGAACTGGCCACCGTAGTAACCGGCCAACGCCCCGATCACGCCCGCCAGCAAGGCCGTCGCCCATCCCAGGCGCTTGCTGCCCGGATGCAGCCAACGCGCCACGAAGCCCACCGCCAACCCGATCCAAAGCGGCCCGATCCACCCCATCGCCATGTTCTCCAAGTTCGATTGGACGCGTACCTTAGCGCAAGCAAGCAGGGAAAACCATCGATGCAGCGCATGCCGCATAAATCACATTCATCCAATGAGCCGCGGCTGGTTTGACCTGCGTCCTGTCGGGTGTCGGCTCGGGCGTTATAATTTCGAGTACTCAAAATTCGTGCCGATCCACATCGGCCGGCCGCCCCCACATGCAGTTGCTCACCCTCGGAATCAACCACCACACGGCGCCGCTTTCTTTGCGCGAGAAGGTGGCGTTTCCGCTTGAGCAGCTCAAGCCCGCGCTGGGCACGCTGCGTCAGCACCTGCCGCACCTCAAGAGCACGGCTGAAGCGGCCATCCTCTCCACCTGCAACCGCACCGAGATCTATTGCGCCACCGACGGCAACCTGCCCGAAGACACCGCGCATGAGCACGCCATCCGCTGGCTGGCCCATCACCACAACATCGACGCGTCCGAACTGGCGCCCCACGTCTATTCGTTGGGCCAATCGCAGGCTGTTCGCCACGCTTTTCGCGTAGCCAGCGGGCTGGATTCGATGGTGCTGGGCGAAACGCAGATCCTCGGCCAGATGAAAGACGCCGTGCGCACCGCCACCGAAGCGGGCGCCCTAGGCACGTACCTGAATCAGCTATTCCAGCGCACCTTTGCAGTGGCCAAGGAAGTGCGCGGCACGACCGAGATCGGCGCGCATTCCGTATCGATGGCCGCCGCCGCCGTGCGCCTGGCGCAGCGCATCTTCGAGTCGATTGCCGAACAGCGCGTGCTGTTCATCGGCGCCGGCGAGATGATCGAACTGTGCGCCACCCACTTCGCCGCGCAGACGCCGCGCGAGGTGGTGATCGCCAACCGCACGCTGGAGCGCGGCGAAAAGCTGGCCGAGGCGCTGTCGAACCAGGGCCTGAATGCCCGTGCCGTGCGTCTGGCTGAATTGCCGACCAAGCTGGCCGAGTTCGACATCGTCGTCTCGTGCACCGCCAGCACGCTGCCCATCATCGGCCTGGGCGCCGTGGAGCGCGCGATCAAGCAGCGTCGCCACCGCCCGATGTTCATGGTCGACCTGGCCGTGCCGCGCGACATCGAACCCGAAGTTGCACGCCTGTCCGACGTGTTCCTCTATACCGTGGATGACCTCGGCGCCATCGTGCGCGAGGGCAACGCGCTGCGCCAGGCTGCTGTGGCACAGGCCGAGGCCATCATCGAGACGCGCGTGCAGAACTTCATGCACTGGCTGGATGCGCGCAGCGTGGTGCCCATCATCCGCGACCTGCACGCGCAAGCCGAAATGCTGCGCCAGAGCGAACTGGAGCGCGCGCAACGCATGCTTGCGCGCGGCGATGACCCGGCGCTGGTGCTCGAAGCGCTATCGCAGGCGCTGACCAAGAAATTCCTCCACGGCCCGACCCATGCGCTGAACCACACGCAGGGCGAGGGCCGCGAACAGCTCATCGACCTGCTGCCGGCGCTGTTCCGCCAGTCGAGCCACTCCGAGCGCTAGCGGCGCATTCTCCCGCACGCGCCCGACCCGGGCGCCTCCTGCGGCGCGTTATCATGCGCCGCCTTCGCCCTAGCGTTTCTCTGTCGCGACTGCCCGAATGAAGCCCAGCATGCTGTCCAAGCTCGACCAACTGGCCGAGCGCACCGTCGAAATCAACGCGCTGCTCGCGCGCGAAGACGCCACCGCCAATCTCGACCAATACCGCAAACTCACGCGCGAACACGCCGAGCTGGAACCCGTGGTCGCGCAATACGCGGCATGGAAGCAGGTTCAGGACGACGTGGCCACTGCACAGGAGTTGCTGGCCGATCCCGACATGAAGGCGTTTGCCGAAGACGAGATCCGCGCCGCGCGCGAACGCATGGAGTCGCTCGAAGGCGAGCTTCAGCGCCTGCTGCTGCCGAAGGACCCGAACGACCACCGCAACATCTTCGTGGAAATCCGCGCCGGCACGGGCGGGGATGAGTCGGCCCTCTTCGCGGGCGATCTGCTGCGCATGTACACGCGCTTTGCTGAACGCCAGCGCTGGCAGGTGGAGATCGTGAGCGAATCGCCGTCGGATCTGGGCGGCTACAAGGAAGTGATCGTGCGGCTGGCGGGCGAAGGCGCGTATTCGCGACTGAAGTTCGAGTCCGGCGGCCACCGCGTGCAGCGCGTGCCGGCCACCGAGACCCAGGGACGCATCCATACCTCCGCCTGCACCGTGGCGATCATGCCCGAGGCCGACGCGCTGGCCGACATCCAGATCAACCCGGCGGACCTGCGCATCGACACCTTCCGCGCCTCCGGCGCTGGTGGCCAGCACATCAACAAGACGGATTCGGCCGTTCGCATCACCCACCTGCCGACCGGCTTGGTGGTGGAGTGCCAGGACGACCGCAGCCAGCACCGGAACAAAGACCGCGCCATGCAAGTGCTGGCCGCGCGCCTGAAAGACCGCCAGGAGCGCGAAGCGCAAGCCAAGGAAGCCAGCGCCCGCAAGAGCCTGATCGGCTCCGGCGACCGATCCGACCGCATCCGCACCTACAACTTCCCGCAGGGCCGCGTGACCGACCACCGCATCAACCTGACGCTGTACAAGATCGACGCGATCATGGACGGCGATCTGGATGAACTGGTCGGCGCGCTGGCTGCCGAGCACCAGGCCGAGCAGCTCGCCGCGCTGGGCGAGGATGTCTGATCGCGCCAGATTGTTAAAAAGCGCGGGCTTCGTAACATCCGCTTGCGTTTGATACAGCTTTGCGCGGTGGCGCGACGGCTGCCCGTTCCTATAATCGATCTCGATCGCGCCGAGTGCGCCGCCGGTCTCATCCGGTGGCTCCCCCTCCCTGACAGGCGCGGCAACCACCACGACGATTAGGAGAATCGCAATGCGTACCCAACTGCTGGCCATTTCCGTTGCCACGACCCTCGCCCTTGGACTGGCCGCCTGCGGCAAGAAGGACGAAGCCCCGGTCGACGCCGCCAAGAGCACGATCCAACAATCGGCCGATGCGGCCAAGCAGGCTGTCGACAGCGCCAGCAATGTCGCGGGCAAGGCTGCAGATGCCGCCAAGGCCGGCGTGACCGAAGCCGCCTCCGGCGCGCAAGCCGCGATGGACGCCGCCTCGGGGGCGATGGCCCAAGCCAAGGACGCTGCCAAGGATGCCGCCAGCAAGGCGGCAGACGTTGCCAGCAAGGCCGCCGATGCCGCCAAGGAAGGCGCGGAGAAGGCCAAGGACGCTGCCAAGCAATAATCGCAACAACCTTCCGCCCGCACGGGCCCGCGCCGATACGGCCGGGCCCGTGTTATTTTGTGCGCCCGATCTTTGCCGTTGCCCAGCCTGCCGTGTCGTCTGTCTCCGTGATCCCGCCCGAAACCCTGGCCCGCGTCGCCGATGCGCTGGCCGCGCTCACACGCGCCGGCCTGCCTAGCCTGGAGGCGCGCATGCTGGTCTCGCATGCGACCGGCCTGTCGCGCGTGCAACTCATCACGCAGGACACCTACCCCGTGGACGAAGCCGTGCGCCGGCAGATCAGCGAACTCGCCGCGCGCCGCCTGGCCGGCGAGCCGATGGCCTATCTGCTGGGCGAGCGAGAATTCTTCGGCCGCGTGTTCAAGGTCACGCCGGCCGTGCTGATCCCGCGCCCCGACACCGAACTGCTGGTCGAGCAGGCACTGGACCGCATCAACGAGCGAGATGCACCCAACGTGCTGGACCTCGGCACCGGCAGCGGCATCATCGCCGTCACCATCGCGCTGGCGCGGCACGATGCGCGCGTGTGGGCCACCGATACTTCGGCCGATGCGCTGGCTGTGGCAATGGGCAACGCCCAGGCGCTGGGCGCGACGAACCTGCATGCGGCGCTGGGCGACTGGTACGGCGCGCTGGCCGAGGCCGACGCCCCGCCTGTCTTCGACCTGATCGTCAGCAACCCGCCCTACATCGCCGTGACCGACGAACACCTCGGCCAGGGCGACTTGCGCTTCGAGCCCACTGGCGCCCTCACCGATCACGAAGACGGCCTGCGGCACCTGCGCACCATCATTGCCGGCGCTCCGGCACGCCTGGCAGCGAATGGCTGGCTGCTGCTCGAACACGGCTATGACCAGGGCGGGGCCGTGCGCAAGCTGCTGGCCGAGACGGGCTTCGCCGAGGTCTTCACCGCGCAGGACCTGGCCGGCCACGACCGCTGCAGCGGCGGGCAGTGGTTAGCTCAAAACGCCGCCTGACGAACATCGCTAAAATAGCCAGGTTTTCCAATGCGGAAGCGGCGCCGTGCCGCCTCCCTCACCGAATCGAGTCTCCCCATGAGCACCACGCACGAAAAGATCGACCAGATCGTCAAGGGCCACCCAGTCGTCCTCTTCATGAAGGGCACGGCGCAATTCCCGATGTGCGGCTTCTCCGGCCGCGCCATCCAGATCCTGAAGGCCTGCGGCGTGGACCAGCCTTACACCGTCAACGTGCTGGAAGATGACGAGATCCGCCAGGGCATCAAGGAATACGCCAACTGGCCGACCATTCCGCAGCTCTACGTCAAGGGTGAGTTCATCGGCGGCTCGGACATCATGATGGAGATGTACCAGAGCGGCGAACTGCAGCCGCTGCTGGCTGCCTGATCGGCGATCGCCGCCTGAAAAACGCGTTCTCATTTCAGCGTGACCTCGCCTCAGACCACCGCCCTCGAACCGCAGCGCGTGCGCCGCATCATCGTGGCGATCACGGGGGCATCGGGGGCCATCTACGGCGTGCGGCTGCTGCAAGTCCTGCAGGGGCTGCGTGAATCAGCGGGGGTGGAATCGCACCTGCTGATGTCGCCCGCAGGGCTGATGAACGTGCAGCACGAACTGCACATGACGCGCGAAGAAGTGGAAACGCTCGCGCACGTGGTGCATAACGTGCGCGATATCGGCGCCACGATCGCCAGTGGCTCGTTTGCCGCCGAGGCAATGGTGGTGGCGCCGTGCTCGATGAAGACGCTGGCGGCCGTCGCGCACGGCCTGTCAGACAACCTGATCGCGCGCGCGGCGGACGTCACGCTCAAGGAGCGTCGCCGCCTGATCCTGATGGTGCGCGAGACGCCGCTGAACCTCGCGCATCTGCGCAACATGACGGCCGTCACGGAGATGGGCGGCATCGTCTTCCCGCCCGTGCCAGGCTTCTACCAGCGCCCCAAGACCATCGACGATCTGGTCGACCACACGGTTGGGCGCGTGCTCGACCTGCTGGGCCTGCCGCAGACGCTGGCGCCCGGCTGGCCGGGACTACGTTCAACGGATTAGGTCAACGCACCGCCGATCAGCGGTGGTGATAGTTGAAGTACACCGACGGTCCCCAATAGCCGTAACCGCCGTAGTAAGCCGGGGCTGCATAGACCGGCGCGGGTGCCACCGCCACCGGCGCCGGATACACAGCACAACCCCCAAGCGTCGCGGCCAACAAGGCCAGAGCCACGATTTTCATGATTCGCGTCCTTCAGCCCCTCCAGTGAGGCCATGCGGACGTTATAAGCCCGGCCGGGCGACGCCGGGGTCATGCGCGTGTAAGGGATGTAACGGAACACTACGAGCGTGTGTCCGTAAGCTCACCGCGGTGGCGTCGGCTTCCCGGCAGCAGGCTTGCCCGCAGCGGCGGGTGCAGAGGCAGCCACACCGGAAGCGGGCTTGGGCGCATCCGGATCGACTTCCGCGCGCATCTGGTCCATCACGGCGCCGGCACGCGGCGCCCAGAGGAATTCCACCGTGCCGTTCTGCGGTTCTTCAGGAATCGCGTACATCGTCACGATGGTCTGGCGTGCCGCCCAGCGGGCGCGCAGCGAATCGACCGTCTTGCCGGATTTCAGCTTGAGCGCGGCCTTACCCTCCTGCGCGGGCTTGCCGTAGCGGTCGGACAGTGCTTGGAAGACGCGCTGCTCCGTGTCGACGCCACGCGTGGGCACGAACAGTCCGGCGACGTTGCCCTGGTCGATCAGCAGCACCGCCTGCGGACCGTCCATCAACTCGGGACGCCTGGCCTGCGGCACGCCCAGCGAGCGCGTGCGGCCGTGCGATTCCAGCGCGTCCGAGCAGTATTCCGAGACATCCTTGCCGCCTGCAGTGCGCACGTCCTCACACGAGGGCAGCTTGGGCAGCGGCTTGCCGAGCGGAAAGGCGTCGAGCAGCACGGCCACGTCGCCGGGGTCGCGTACAGCCTTGGCCGGTGCAGCCGCAGCCGCCTTGGGCGCCTCCTTGGCGCCAGGTGCAGCAAACGCCACCGGCGCCAGCAGCGAAGTCGAGAAGGCGAGCGCAAAGGCGCGACGCGTCCAGCGGGTCATGCGAACTCCATGGGGGGGAAGTGCCGAGAGTGTGCCACGTGGACACGGGAAACCGGGTCTGACCCGTCTGCGACGGCCCGCGTTCCCGTTCAGCCGATGGCGGATCGGGCGGACGGCGCATATTTACACGCCAATTTACGCGGTTATGGGTGTTATGCCGACGAAAAACGTTTTCAAAATGTTGCCAGTTTTGATCTCGCAAAGGTCGGGCGGGTAAAATCTGGCCGGCACAGACGAATGACCGGTAGGCCCAAGCGTCACTTTTCGCTGGCCAACCGCATAGACGCGATCTCATTTTGAACATCCCCTACGCTGTTTCTCCTCATTCCCGGCGAACCCCACGTGCTCGCTCGGTGGCCGGCTACGCGCGGCTGGTCGTGGGCCTGCTGGCGCTGGCCTCGGCGCATGCGGTGCTGGCTTTCGGCTTCAACGATGTGGCCGTGCGCGCCAAGCAACTGGCCGCCAAGCCATACCAGGCACCAGCCAACACCCTGCCCCGCGAACTGCGTGAACTCCGCTACGACCAGTACCGCGAGATCCGCTTCAAAGCGGACCAAGCCTACTGGCGCAAAGACAAGCTGCCGTTCGAGCTCGGCTTCTTCCACGAAGGCTCGTACTATGACCAGCCGGTGAAGATCAACGAGGTCTCACCCGCCGGTGTGCGCGAGATCCGCTTCGACCCGCGCCTGTTCGACTACGGCCCCGTGCGGCTGGACCCGAAACAAGTGCACAAGCTCGGCTTTGCCGGCTTCCGCGTGCACTACCCGATGAACACGCCCAAGTACAAGGACGAAGTGGTTGTCTTCCTTGGCGCGTCGTACTTCCGGGGCATCGGCAAGGGGCAGGTCTATGGCCTGTCCGCGCGTGGCCTGGCCATCGACACCGCGCTCAATTCCGGCGAGGAATTCCCCCGCTTCACCGACTTCTGGATCGAGCGCCCCGCCGCCAACGCGAAGGAACTGACGATCTACGCGCTGCTCAACTCGCGCCGCGCCACAGGCGCCTACCGCTTCGTCATCAAGCCCGGCACCGACACGGTGGTCGACGTGAAGGCGCAGGTCTACATGCGCGAGAACGTCAGCAAGCTGGCGATCGCGCCGCTCACCAGCATGTTCTTCTTCGGCGAGAACCAGCCGGCCGCCGCGCTGGATTTCCGCCCCGAGGTGCACGACTCCGATGGCCTGTCGGTGCTCTCCGGCACCGGCGAATGGATCTGGCGACCGTTGACCAACCCGAAGCGCCTGCTGGTCAGCTCGTTTGCCACCACCAACCCCGGCGGCTTCGGACTGATGCAGCGCGACCGTGCCTTCTCCAGCTACGAAGAGATCGGCGACCGCTATGAACTCCGCCCGAGCGCCTGGATCGAGCCCGAGGGCAAGTGGGGAGCGGGCCGCGTGGAACTCGTGCAGATCCCGACGCCGGACGAGACCAACGACAACGTAGTCGCCTACTGGGTGCCCGAGAACCCACCCAAGCCACAGCAGCCGTTCAACCTGGAATACCGCCTGCTGTGGCAGAAGGAAGGCGACAAGAAGCCAGCCCTGGCCTGGGTCACGCAGACGCGCCGCTCGCACGGCTGGACCACCAAGCGCCCCGACGAGCGCAAACCCGACGATACGATCGCCTTCGTGGTGGATTTCGAAGGCCCGGCGCTGGCCAAGCTGTCGCCGAATGCCAAGGTGGAGCCGGTGTTCTCGGCAGACGCCAACGGCAAGATCGAGTCGATCTTCGGCCAACCCAACACTGCGACCGGTGGCTGGCGCGTGACCGTGCGCCTCAAGCGGGTCGACGACGATAAACCTGTCGAACTGCGCGGTTACCTGCGCAGCGGCGGTACCGGACTTTCTGAGACGTGGAGCTACCTGCTACCTCCGGGCTGAACGCCCGGCAAGACGAAGCTGCCAGCGCAATCGGCGCTGGCACCTCAGCCCACCCGGCTACGGCTCAGTCCGTAGCTAGGCGCTATCTTGAGGCGCTGCCGCTGGCTGCAGAGACCCGTGTCGCGCTGGTGCGCGACGCCGGCATCGCGGCCGGCGATGACGATGCCGCGGCGCTCGCCAAGCTGCATCGCGCACTGGCCAAGCTCGACCCCGCGCAGACAACGTCGCTCGACGGCAACGCGCCGGCCTACGCATCCATCGGCTCGCGCCTGGACGCCGCCTATGGCGCGACGCGCATCGATGCAACATCAACCGAACCCGCCGCCGAACCCGCCCCGCCACTCGAACACGACAGCGCAGGCCGCATCCATCTGGACACCGGCCCCGAGCCCGCACGGCGCTCGATGGTGCCGTGGCCATGGGTGCTCGGCCCGATCTGGCGCGCACGCCGTGCCGTCGATCGCTGGATGCACGGCGGCGAGGCGCCGGCGCCCTACGAGGCGCCCGACTCGCCGGACCCGAAGGGCATCTGGCGCTTTGTCGGCTCACGCCGCCGACTGACGCTGCTGGCGCTGATGATCGCGCAGACCATCGCCGCCACCTGGGCGATGAGCACGGTGCTGCCGTATCACGGCCGCGACTGGCTCGAGGCCATCATCATCGTGCTGTTCGCGGTGCTGTTCTGCTGGGTGTCGGCGGGCTTCTGGACGGCCATCACCGGCTTCCTGCTGCTGGCCTTCCACGGCGACCGCTTTGTCATCTCGCGCCGTGCCACGCCCGACTCCACGATTCCGGACGATGCGCGCACAGCCATCGTCATGCCGATCTGCAACGAGGATGTGCAGCGCGTGTTCGCGGGCCTGCGCGCAACATACGAATCCTTGCAGCACACCGGCCATCTGGAGCATTTCGACTTCTTCGTGCTGTCGGACTCGGGCGACCCGGACATCCGCACCGCAGAAGCCGACGCCTGGCTGCACATCTGCCGTGCCTTGGATGGCTTCGGCCGCATCTTCTACCGCTGGCGCCGCCACCGCGTGAAGCGCAAGAGCGGCAACATCGACGATTTCTGCCGGCGCTGGGGCGGCAAGTACCGCTACATGATCGTGCTCGACGCGGACAGCGTGATGAGCGGCGATTGCCTGACGCGCCTGGTGCAGTTGATGGAAGGCGCGCCGTCCGCCGGCATCATCCAGACCGCGCCGCGCGCCGCCGGCCGCGACACGCTCTACGCGCGTATCCAGCAGTTCGCCACGCGCGTGTATGGGCCGCTGTTCACCGCCGGCCTGCATTACTGGCAGCTTGGCGAGTCGCATTACTGGGGCCACAACGCCATCATTCGGCTGGCCCCGTTCGTCAAGCACTGCGCGCTGGCGCCGATTCCGGGCAAGGGCTCGCTCTCGGGCGAGATCATGTCGCACGACTTTGTCGAAGCCGCGCTGATGCGCCGCGCCGGCTGGGCCGTGTGGATCGCCTATGACCTGGACGGCAGCTACGAAGAGATGCCGCCCAACCTGCTCGACGAGCTGGGCCGCGATCGCCGCTGGTGTCACGGCAACCTGATGAACTTCCGCTTGTTCGGCGCGCCGGGCTTCCACCGTGTGCACCGCGCGGTGTTCATCACGGGGGTGATGGCCTATCTGTCGGCGCCGCTGTGGTTCCTGTTCCTGCTGCTCTCGACGGCGCTGCTGGCGAAGCACACGCTGATCGCGCCGGAGTATTTCACGCAGCCGCGCCAGCTCTTCCCGATCTGGCCGGAATGGCACCCGGAAAAGGCCGCCGCGCTGTTCTCGGCCACCGCCACCGTGCTGTTCCTGCCGAAGATCCTGAGCGTCCTGGTGCTGTGGGCGCAGGGGCCCAAGCGCTTTGGCGGTGCGCTGCATCTGGCGGCGTCGATGGTGATCGAGGCGGCGTTCTCGGTGCTGGCCGCGCCGGTGCGCATGCTGTTCCACACGCGCTTCGTGACCGCCGCGTTTCTCGGCTGGAAGGTGCACTGGAAGTCGCCGCCGCGTGAGGATGCGCAAACGCATTGGAGCGACGCCGTGCGCCGCCACGGCCTGCATACGGTCATCGGCGTGGTCTGGGCGGGCATCGTCTACTGGCTGAACCCGAGCTTCCTGTGGTGGCTGTCGCCAGTGGTGGGTGCGCTGATCGTGTCGATCCCGCTGTCGGTGTTCTCCAGCCGAGTGAGCCTGGGCCGGCGCATGCGCCGCCTGCATCTGTTCATGATCCCCGAGGAGGTGCGCCCGCCACGCGAGCTGCGCGCCACACGCAAGCATCTGCGCAATGCACCGCCGACGCCGGATTTCCGCCAGGCGGTGGTCGATCCCGTGACCAACGCGCTGATGTGCGCGATCGGCACGACGCGCCTCCCGCACGATCCGCGCCTGCTGGCAGTGCGTGAGGCGACTGTGCGTCACGCGCTGGAGGTTGGCCCCAGCCAGCTCACAGCCAAGCAGAAGCTGGTGCTGCTGTCCGATCCGCTGGCGCTCTCGGCGCTGCACCTGGCGGTGTGGGCGTCGTCGGACCATCGCACTGCCTGGCAGGCAGAAACCGCTGCCTGACAGACGCTGACGCGGCCCGGAGTACCACGCCCCACAAGGCTCTTGCCGTGTGGGGCGTTTTACTTTCCGTTACACCTGTAGGACTTGCGTAGCACCCAATACACGTTGCGGTTCGTAGAATGGCCTCAACAACCTGACACACGAAGTCGACGCAGCCGCCCGGCAACGCGCCGCACCGGCCTCGCAACTAGCCAAGGAGAAGCATCATGAAACGCACACTGCTCGCATTCGCTTTGGGTGGCGCCGCGCTGTGCGCCTCGACGGCGGCGCTGGCGCATGTGGACGTCGGCGTGTCGATCGGCGTGCCTGCGCCGGTGTATGTCGCCCCGGCGCCGGTCTATGCACCGCCGCCGGTGGTCTACCGTCCGGCTCCGGTGTACGCGCCGGCCCCTGTGGTCTACGGCGGCTACTGGCGTGATCGCGATGACTGGCGCGAGCGTGAGTGGCGCCGCCACGAGTGGCGCGAACGCGAATGGCGTCACGATCACGGCTGGCATCGCGGCTGGGATCGCTAAGCCCCAACGCAATCAACAGTAGTCTCCCAAACACGGGCCGCTCACACGAGCGGCCCGTTGCTTTTGTACGCCCCCCCCTGCGCAAATCGCAAACCGACCTATGCTGAGCGTAGCGGTCATCGCAATCCCGCCGCCGGCCGCACAGCATATGGGAGGACGCCATGTCGATCTCCAGCACCCTCGACGGCTGCCTGCGCAGCAAAGGCTGCCTGTACGAGGTGATCCGCCATCCGCATACCCAGACCAGCACGGAAACCGCGCAATCGGCCCATATCCCGGGCGACCGCCTGGCCAAGACGCTGCTGCTCGAAGACAAGCTCGGCTATGTCGCCGCCGTGCTGCCTTCGACGTATCACCTGCATTTATCGGAACTGCAAAAGGCGTCGGGGCGCGATAACCTGACGCTGTCCGACGAATCGGAGTTGCGCGAAGTCTTCAAGGACTGCGATGCAGGCGCCGTGCCGCCGGTGGGTATGGCCTACGGCATGCCAACATACCTCGACAGCAGCCTGATGACCCATGGCGACATCTACTTCGAAGCCGGCGACCACGAGAACGTGGTGCACATGGACATGGACCAGTTCATGGCGCTCATGCGCGACGCCAAGCCCGCGCGGTTCGCCCACCGGATGCAGGGCATCCTCTTCTGAGTCTGTTGCGCTGACGGAGTGCCATCATGGCCGACGATGTCGTCATCACGGTCCGCAACAACGGGCCATATCACGTCAAGGGAAGCTTTCGCGTCGTCACCCAGGGCGGGCGCGAGTTGCCGGTGGAGGAAGGTCAGGCATGGCTGTGCCGCTGCGGGCACTCGCTGAACAAACCGTTCTGCGATGGTTCGCACAAGCGCATCGAGTTCGACAGCAACCTCGACGCGCCCACGGCTGAAAGTTCTCCATAGGACGGTTCGAAGGCCGTAGCGAGCGACCCGAGGTCGGTTCGAGAAGCGCAGCCGTACATGGGTACGGCGAGCTTCCCAGGACCGAGATCGGGTCACGCAGTAGGCCTGCGAGCCGTCCTAGCGAACCACAGGCTTGTAGCGGATGCGCTTTGGCTTGGCGCCCTCTTCGCCCAAGCGCTTCTTCTTGTCGGCTTCGTATTCCTGGTAGTTGCCCGGGAAGAACTCGACGTGCGAGTCGCCTTCGAACGCGATGATGTGCGTGGCGATGCGGTCGAGGAACCAGCGATCGTGCGAGATCACCATCACGCAGCCAGCGAATTCGAGCAGCGCGTCTTCCAGCGCGCGCAGCGTTTCCACGTCGAGATCGTTCGACGGTTCATCCAGCAGCAGCACGTTGCCGCCCGAGATGAGCGTCTTGGCCAAGTGCAGGCGCCCGCGCTCGCCGCCCGAGAGCGTGCCGACATGCTTCTGCTGGTCGCCGCCCTTGAAGTTGAAGCGGCCGATGTAAGCGCGCGACGGCGTTTCATAGCGGCCCACCGTGAGGATGTCGGAGCCGTTCGAAATCTCTTCGAAGACGGTCTTGTCAGCGGACAGCGCGTCGCGGCTCTGGTCCACATAGGCCAGCTTGACCGTCGGGCCGATCTTGATGGTGCCCGCGTCCGGCTGCTCCTTGCCCGTGATCATGCGGAACAGCGTCGACTTACCGGCGCCGTTCGGACCGATAATGCCGACGATGGCGCCCGGCGGAATCGTGAAGCTCAGGTTGTCGATCAGCAGGCGATCGCCATAGCTCTTGCTGACGTTCTGGAATTCAATGACCTCGTTGCCCAGACGCTCGCCGGCCGGAATGAAGATTTCCTGCGTCTCGTTGCGCTTCTGGTATTCCTGGCTGTTGAGCTCGTCAAAGCGGGCCAGACGCGCCTTCGACTTGGCCTGACGGCCCTTCGGGTTCTGACGCACCCATTCCAGTTCTTTCTTCAGCGCCTTCTGGCGAGCCGACTCGGTGGACTCTTCCTGCTTGAGGCGCGTCTCTTTCTGATCGAGCCACGAGCTGTAGTTGCCCTTCCAGGGGATGCCGTGGCCGCGGTCGAGTTCGAGAATCCATTCTGCGGCGTTGTCGAGGAAGTAGCGATCATGGGTGACGGCCACCACGGTGCCAGGGAAGCGCGTGAGGAACTGCTCGAGCCAGTCCACCGATTCCGCATCCAGGTGGTTGGTCGGTTCGTCCAGCAGCAGCATGTCCGGGCGCGAGAGCAGCAGCTTGCACAGCGCCACGCGACGCTTCTCACCACCGGAGAGGTGTTCGATCTTGGCGTCCCACGGCGGCAAACGCAGCGCGTCGGCAGCAATCTCCAACTGCAGTTCGACGTTATCGCCGGCACCGGCGGCGATGATCGCCTCCAGGCGGCCCTGCTCTTCGGCCAGCTTGTCGAAATCGGCGTCCGGCTCGGCGTAGGCGGCGTAGATAGCTTCGAGCTGCTTCTGCGCGTCCATCACTTCGCCCATCCCGCTTTCCACTTCTTCGCGCACAGTCTTGGCCGGATCGAGCTGCGGCTCCTGCGGCAGGTAGCCGATGTTCAGGTTGGGCATCGGCGTGGCTTCGCCTTCGATGTCCTTGTCGAGGCCGGCCATGATCTTGAGCAGCGTCGACTTGCCCGAGCCGTTCAGGCCCAGCACGCCGATCTTGGCGCCAGGGAAGAACGACAGCGAGATGTCCTTGAGGATCTGGCGCTTGGGCGGAACGATCTTGCCCACGCGGTTCATGGTGAAAACGTACTGTGACATGGGGTAAAAGCGGGGATAAAGCGCGTGAAATTGGGAACCCGCGGAGTGTAGCAAAGGCGGGGAACAACGCCGCGCAGGCAAAAGAAAAGGCGCCCGCTAGGGGTAATGCCGTTCAGTTAA
>NZ_DBMV01000016.1 GCF_002298975.1 Ralstonia sp. UBA689 | reverse complement strand
CTTAACTGAACGGCATTACCGCCTCGGGGCTTTTTGTTTATGTGGCCATGATATGAGGCGGCGGCTCAGACCGTCGCGCCTCCGTTGCCGGAGGCCGGCGCAACACCGCCGGGCAGGGTCGGCAGGCCCGCCGGTTCACCGCCGGGCCCTGCTTCACCGAACACCGCTTTGCTCGGCGGCAGCTCGACGATGATGGTCACCCCGCCACCAGGCATCGAGTCGATGGTCAGCGTGCCGCCCAGCGCGATGGCGCGCTGCTCCATGCCCAGCAGGCCGTGGTGCCCCACCATGCGGCGACGTTCGATGTCGGCGGGGAAGCCCCGGCCGTTGTCGCGCACACGCAAGCGCACACCCTCCTCGTTCGCATCGAGTGCCACCGATACGGTGGTCGCATGCGCATACTTCGACGCATTGGTGAGCGATTCCTGCACGATGCGATAGAGCGCGATGGCGGCATCGTCGGTCAGCTTGGGCATCTCGTCAGGCAGGCTGATTTCGGTATGCCATCCATTGCGCGTGCCGACGTCTTCAGTCAGTTGCGAGAGCGCTTCGACCAGGCCCAGGTTGAGCAGGATGGTCGGGCGCAGGTCTTCGATCAGGCGGCGCTTGATCTGGATGCCCTGATCCACATGCGACATCACGCGCGTGATCTTCTCGCTCACAACGGGGTCGGTGCTGTGCATGCGCGAGCGCAGCCAATGCAGATCCATCTTGGTGGCGGTCAGAATGGCCCCCAGCTCATCATGCAGCTCGCGCGCCAGTCGCGTCTTCTCGTCTTCGGTCACGCGCTGCAAGTGGGCGGCCAGGTCGGAAAGCTGCCGCGTGCGTTCGCGCACCATGCGATCGAGCTTCTGGCTTTCTTCTTCCGCCTTGTCGCGCTCCTGCTCGGTGACTGCGAGGCGCCTGGCGTGCTGCATGCCCAGCACCACCAGCAGGATGATATTGACCGCCGTGATGAGCGCAATGCCATAGCGCGAAAGCGCCAGATCGCGCTCGGCGTGCTCCAGGCTGCGGGCCACGGTAGCAATCTCGCGCTGGCGCAGCCGATCCAGGCCCTGCCGCACCGCCTCCATCGAGGCCTTGCCGAAATCGGTGCGCACGAGGTCAAGCGCCACTTCCAGGTCACGCTTGCCGTAGATGAGCGTCAGCTCCATCTCGGTGAGCTTGCGGCTGACCTGCAGCGCCGTCTCCGAGAACAGCTTGAGCGCCTCGGGATCGTTGGCGTAGTGGTCGCGAATTTCCGCCATCAATGCATGGATATGCGGGATGGCCTTGTTGTACGGATCGAGGTATTCATCCTTGCCCGTCAGTAGGAAGCCGCGCTGCCCCGCTTCGGCGTTGACGAGCTCGGCGAGCAGTTCGTTGATGGCGGTTTCCGCCTGCTGCGACTGGATCACCTGCCGGTAGCCCTGGCTCAGGCGGACGTTGCCCGTCTCCGAGGCAATCAGCACCCCGAGCGTCAGCAGAATGCCGCCGGCGAGCAGCAGAGTGGAGCGCAAGGATGACCGCATGGCATGCAGACCCATGTGAAATGCATCAAACGCGTCAGGCCGCCCGACACGGTGCGCGTTATGTGTGATTTTTTAGCAATTCGCATGATACCCCCTGGACGCCCCGGCAACACCTGGGGCGCACCCGCGCGGTAAGCCATGTGCTCGGCACACCGCCGACGGGGAAATCGACACCGGCAACCGCTTTCGCGGCCTGTGACTTGCTACCTAAATCTGGCAAGCGGACTGCCGATGCGTGGGGCGATTGATTCCGGCCGTAGAAGGCGCGCACGTGGATGCGTTGTCCGACATGCTGCGTGGCCGATCACGCAAACGCAGGAAGACAGGATACTGGCCAACGCGCCAGCCCCTCTCCCCCGCTCCCGGCCCTTGTGGCCGGATGCCCGGACCACCCTTGCGGCGGCCGGGCATTTTTTTCTCGTGGCGAGCAGAACCTGTTCTCAGACGCCCCAGAGCACGTTGGCCTCTTCGGCCAGCGACTCTTCCAGCATGTGCAGCAGCGGGTAAGCGCGCTGGCCGAGATGCGGCGGCTCCTCCTCGCTGTCCTCATCGGCCTGAGGCGTCAGTTCAGCCACCTTGATGTGTGCCTGATGCGTGTCGTCCTTGATGGCAAGCTTGAGGCGCTCGATGGCGTGTGGCATCTCTTCGGGCGTGATGACGCCGCGCTCGCCCAGCGTCTTGCCGATCACGCCCAGCAGCACCATGGCGAGGTCCTTCTGCATGGAGAACTTTTGCGAAGCGTGCGAAGTAAAGGTGATCATGGTTTCGTGGTTCCCTTGGTTGGGTGGGGGCCGCAGATTGCCACGGCGGGGGCCGAATACGGCTAAGACCGCGGCTCACCTGATAAAATTTCGTACTTTTCCCCGAACAACGCAACTGGCCGCGCCGGAGCTGGATTTCAATCCGTTTCAGCACTGCCCGCGTCATGGTTTCTCTATGCTGCCCTCCCACAAACAGACGATCGCCCAATTGCTGTCCGACGCCGTCGGCTCCCTGCTGCCCGATGGGCAGAACCGACCGGAGATCGTCCTGGAGCGCCCGAAGCAGGCCGCGCACGGCGACATCGCCTGCAACGTCGCGTTGCAGCTTGCCAAGCCGCTGGGCACCAACCCGCGCGAGCTGGCCGGCAAGATCGCCGATGCCATCCGCGCCGATGCGCGCGGCCAACGCCTGGTGGCCGCCGTCGAGATCGCCGGCCCCGGCTTCATCAACCTGCGCCTGTCGCCCACCGCGCGTACCGACGTGATTGCCGCCGTGTTCGCCGAGGGCGACCGCTACGGTGCCGCCAACACGCATGACGGCGCACCGGTGCTGGTGGAATTCGTCTCGGCCAACCCGACCGGCCCGCTGCACGTCGGCCACGGCCGCCAGGCCGCGCTGGGCGATGCGCTGGCGAGCCTGCTCGACTGGCAGGGCCACACCGTCCACCGCGAGTTCTACTACAACGACGCAGGCGTGCAGATCCACAACCTGGCGGTCTCCGTTCAGGCCCGCGCGCACGGCTTCAAGCCCGGCGAGGCCAACTGGCCCGAAGCCGCCTACAACGGCGACTACATCGCCGACATCGCCGCCGACTACCTGGCCGGCAAGACCGTGCGCGCCTCCGATGGTGAACCCGTGACGGGCGCTGGCGACGTGGAGAACATCGAGGCCATCCGCCGCTTTGCCGTCACCTATCTGCGCAACGAGCAGGACATCGATCTGCAAGCCTTCGGCGTGAAGTTCGACCGCTATTACCTCGAGTCGTCGCTGTACACCGAGGGCAAGGTGCAGCAGACGGTGGACGCGCTTGTGGCCGCCGGCAAGACCTACGAGCAGGAAGGCGCGCTGTGGCTGCGCACGACCGACGACGGCGACGACAAGGACCGCGTCATGCGCAAGTCCGACGGCAGCTACACCTACTTCGTGCCCGACGTTGCGTACCACACCACCAAGTGGGGGCGTGGCTTCACGCAGGTCATCAACGTGCAGGGCAGCGACCACCACGGCACCATCGCCCGCGTGCGCGCCGGCCTGCAGGGCCTGAACATCGGCATTCCCAAGGGCTATCCGGATTACGTCCTGCACAAGATGGTCACGGTGATGAAGGACGGCGCCGAGGTCAAGATTTCCAAGCGCGCCGGCTCCTACGTGACCGTGCGCGACCTGATCGAATGGAGCAACGGCGACGCCGAATCGGAAGCCGGCGTCGACACCATCCGCACCTGCGTGGAAGCCGGCGAGCCGAACTGGCCCGCCCGCTTCACGCGCGGCCGTGACGCCGTGCGCTTCTTCCTGCTGTCGCGCAAGGCCGATACCGAGTTCGTCTTCGACGTGGACCTTGCACTCAAGCAGAGCGACGAGAACCCGGTGTACTACGTGCAGTATGCCCACGCGCGCATCTGCTCGGTTTTCGAGCAATGGGTGCAGCGTGAGGGTGGCGATGCTGCCTCGCTCACCAGCGCCGAACTGGCTGCCGTGACCGGCCCAGACGCCAGCCCGCAGGCCATCGCCCTGGTGCAGCGCCTGGCCGCCTTCCCCGACATGCTGGCCGATGCCGCACGTGAACTCGCCCCGCACGCCGTGGCCTTCTATCTGCGCGACCTGGCCGGCGACTTCCACGCCTTCTACAACGCCGACCGCGTGCTCGTCGACGACGAGGCCGTCAAGCGCGCCCGCCTTGCACTGCTGGCCGCCACGCGCCAGGTGCTGCGCAACGGCCTGGCGGTGATCGGCGTCTCGGCTCCGCAAAAGATGTAAAGCCTCACAGCGCTCTTATAATCTGGCGCATCTTGAAGGATGGACATGGCACGCAATACGCAATCTTCCCGTGCCCGCTCGCAACGGGGCGGCACGTTTCTGGGTCTGGTGCTCGGCCTGATCGTCGGCTTGGCGATCGCGGTGGTGGTAGCGGTGTACATCACCAAGGCGCCGGTACCGTTCGTGGCGCGCAACGGCGCGCAACCCAAGCCGAGCGAACCGGGCAACGTGGTCAACACGCTGCCGACGCCCGCGCAGACCGCGCCGCAGGCCAGCGCCCCGCCGGCCGACCCGAACGCGCCGCTGTGGAGCCGTGTGCCGGCCAAGCCGGTTGACCAACCGCCCGAAGCGAACAACCCACCGCCGGGCGTCACCGTCCGACCGGCCCAGCCTAGCGCAACCACGCCGCCGGCCAGCACGCCCGCCGCGCGCCCGCCCAAGCCGGCCACGCCACCAGCCGTGGCCAACAATGAGAAGCCGGTGGCCGATCCGATCGCTGAAATCGCCCGCCAGGATGCCGCCAAGACGGGCTACTTCCTGCAAGTGGGTGCTTACAAATCGGCTGATGACGCCGAGCGCCAGAAGGGCAACCTCGCCATGCAAGGCTTCGAAGCCAAGGTGACGCAGCGGGAAGTCAACGGCGCCACCATGTACCGCGTGCGCATGGGACCGTACAACTCGCTGGATGAGATGACTGCCGTGCGCGGCCGCTTGCAGGCCGCGGGCGTGGAATCGTCGGTCATCCGCTTCGCCCGCCAGTGATACGAAATCACGCAGCCCGTCTGAACCCGGCGGGCTGCGATCGGTCAGAAACCTGAGATTCGGTTACGCTGGCCCCCCGTCGGGTGCCACTCTGAGTTCGATTTCCCGGTTTTTCCCGCTTACCCGTCTAATTCGCGTCTATTTCGCATAGATTCCGCCATGAAAAAACTCACTGCTTTCCTGATCGCCCTCGCTACCGGCGCCGGCCTCCTGATGACCGTGCCCGCTCAGGCCGCGCCCACGGCAGGCAAGGAATACAAAGTGCTGCAAGCGCCGCAACCGGTGCCCGCAGGCAAGATCGAGGTCACGGAGTTCTTCTGGTACGGCTGCCCACACTGCTACGACTTCGAAAATAGCTGGACGGCCTGGGTGGCCAAGCAAGGCAAGGACGTGGTGATCAAGCGCGTGCCGGTGGCCTTCAACGCCAAGCTCGAACCGCACACCCGCATCTATTACGCGCTGGAAGCCCTGGGCAAGCTCGATGCCACGGACGCCAGCGGCCGCACGCTGCACGATCGTGTGTTCGACCAACTGCATAAGAACTACCGGTCGATGTCGGAGCCGGACCAGATTGCCGACTTCATGGCCGCCAACGGCGTGGACCGCAAGGCCTTCCTCGATGCCTACAACGGTTTCGGGGTGAGCACCAATACCAAACGCGCCGCGCAACTGGCTGACCAGTACAAGATCGAAGGCGTGCCGACCGTGGTGGTGCAGGGTAAGTACACCACCTCACCTGCCGATGCAGGCGGCAACGTCGGTGCCATTCAAACGCTCGACTACCTCGTCCAGCAGGTGCGCGACCACAAGATGTGACGGATTACCGCGCCCAAGGCCCTGGCCTCGAGCGTGACACTACCGCCGACGCCCGCCTCCGTGCGGGCGTTTTTTGTGCGTCGACCATCTTTCCATCCACAGGACATCGGACATGAGCCAAACCGTCTTCATCACCGGCGCATCGAGCGGCATTGGCCAAGCACTGGCGCGCCAGTACGCCGCCCAAGGCGCCACGATCGGGCTGGTCGCGCGGCGCGTTGAGGTGCTCGACGACTTCGTGCAGACACTGCCGGCCGGCACCTGCGTCCACTGCTACGCCGCCGACGTGCGCAGCGCTGAATCGATGCGCGAAGCGGCCGAGGCCTTCATCGCGGCGGCTGGATTGCCTGACGTGGTCATCGCCAACGCCGGCATCTCGGAAGGTACTGACCTGCGCGAACCCGGTGATCTGACGGCGTTCGCCCGCGTCATGGAGACCAACTGGATGGGCGTGCTCAACACCTTCCAGCCCTTCGTGCAGCCGATGCTCGCACGCGCCAAACCCGGCACATCAGGTGGATGGGGCGGCACGCTGGTCGGCATCGCCAGCGTGGCGGGCGTGCGCGGGCTGCCGGGCGCGGCGGCGTACAGCGCCTCCAAATCGGCGGTGATCAAGTTGCTGGAGAGCCTGCGCGTGGAGTTCGGCCCGCGCGGCTTGCGCGTGGTGACGATCGCCCCCGGCTACATCCGCACGCCGATGACCGACCACAACCCGTATCCGATGCCCTTCCTGATGCCCGTGGACCGCTTCGCGCAGAAGGCAGTGCTCGCCATCGACCGCGGCGTGCGCTTCACCGTGCTGCCGTGGCAGATGGGCATCGTGGCCAAGCTGCTGCACGTGCTGCCGCGCTGGCTGTATGACCTGGCCTTTGCGCGAGCACCGCGCAAGCCCCGCAAACCCGAGATTTCCTGATGACGTACACAGACGCGCTCGGCCAGGCGCACGCCCCCGTTAGCACCACGCCGCGCATCGCCAGCCTTGTGCCCTCCATCACCGACCTGCTGTTCTCGCTCGATCTGGGCGAGCAACTGGTCGCCCGCACCGGCTTCTGCATCCACCCGCGCGAAGCGGTGCGCAACGTGCCCAAGGTGGGCGGCACCAAGACCGTTAAGCTCGACAAATTGCGCGAACTGGCGCCCACGCACGTCATCGTCAACATCGATGAGAACACGCGCGAGACGGCCGACAAGCTGCGCACGTTTATCCCCAACGTCATCGTGACGCACCCGTGCGCGCCGGAAGACAACCTTGCGCTGTACCAACTGCTGGGCGGCATCTTCCGTCGCGAGGCGCAGGCGCAGAAGTTGGCCGACGCGCTCACGCAAGAACTGGACGCCCTGCGCGGCCGCCACTTCCTGCCGCACCGCGTGCTGTATGTCATCTGGCAAGACCCGTGGATGACGGTGTCGCGTGACACGTACATCTCGCGCATGCTCAAGCTCGTCAACTGCCACACGTGGCCGGAAGACCCAGCGCCCGTGCAATGCGGCGCCGAAAAGAGCGGTGACTGTGCCCGACCCAACCGCCACGATACGCGCTACCCCACCTTCCGCTGGAGCGACGAGGTGGTGCGCAGCATCGACTGCGTACTGCTTTCCACTGAGCCTTACAGCTTTACCGAAGACCACGCCGATGCGCTGGAGAAGCAGATCGGCAAGCCCGTCTATCTGGTCGATGGCGAGATGGTGTCGTGGTACGGCAGCCGCGCCATCGAAGGCGTACGTTACCTCGGCCAGTTTGCAAAGACGCTGCGCTAGAGCGCTGGTTGACCGGCTTCCAGCCGTCTGCGCAGGCCTTGCTGTCGCGACTGGAACCACATCATCCAAGCACCGTATACGCAAAAAAGGCCGCCTCTTGTGAAGGCGGCCTATTCATTGGGTGCAGGCGGGGAGCAGCTCGCCCCTCAACTCGTGCAGCTTACTGGTACGACACCGTGAAGGTCGCCGAACCATCCAACGGCACATCCTCCTTGACCGGCAGGTCCGTGGTGTTGTTCAGCGCCGCCACCACCGACAGCGGGAACGTCCAGGTGCGTGCCGCCACCGGCGTCGGGTTCGTACCCGACGGGCCCGCCGAGTAGTACTGCGCACCACCGCTGGTCAGCGCCACCGGCGTGGTCGAGGCCGTCCACGTGGTCTTGTCCGCCGACGACAGCACAGCGGGTTGCGTGGTCGCTGTACCGCCAAATGCCGTCACCACCGATGCCGGGCCCATGCTGATGGTGTAGGCGCCAACGCTGGCCGTGCCGCTCGTGCCCAGGCCGAACACCTGCGTATCCGCCAGCGATGCGTTGCCCAGCGCTGTCTTCATGGCGGCGGCACGAATGGCGCTCGTGCTGCGGTTGTCCTGCACGCTCACGTAGGCGTTGGTGTTGGCACCGCACGCCACCTGCAGATCCTTGCTGTGCTCCGCCAGGGCGGTGTAATTGGTGGCCGACAGGCTGTTACTCGTGATGTTGCTGTAGTCGATATCGCTGCCACCGACAAAGCTGACGTTGCACGCACCCGGGCTCAAGGTGCCAGTGACGTTGAGCGTGGCGTTGAGCGTTCCGCTGCTGTTGGCGGCGGCGACAGGCGCTGCTAACGCGGCGCCCAGTACGACCACCGCAGCGGCCTTGGCGATCATGTATTGGTTCATAGTGTCCTCAAATATGATTGTGTTCGGAAGCTCGCGCGGCTCACTCGTAGTTGATGGTGAACACGGCCTGTCCATTGAGTTTTACGTCTTGTGCAACCTGCAGGCGCGCACCGTGGTTCAGCGCCGCGTTGATCTGCAGCGGGAAAATGAATTCTTTCCCCGCAACCGGAGTGAGGGTGTCCTGTGCTCTCCCAAGGGAATTGAGTCGGCTCGGCTTGGCCGCAAGCATGTGCGCGTTATCCCCGACCCAGGTCACGCCGTCGTCGTCCGAGTAGATCGGGTTCAAAGTGAGGCCGTCAACTGAGCGGTTCATGCTGCGGATGGTGTAGCTACCAAGATGGATACTTTTACCATCCACAGTGGTGCTCCCTAGCCCGAACATATTGACTTCGCCAATCTGCGGATCCATTTGGAACAGCGCCACCATGTCCTTATCGGTAATCGCGGTACCGCTCTGCACGTCGCTAACCTGGATGTGGACGGCTTTGTCACTGCTGCACTGCACGTGCAGATTGGTGATCTTGAGGCCCAGCGAGTGATAGCTGCTGTCGAGCAGGTCCGCGACCTTAATGGTGCCGAAATCCACCGTATCCCCCCCCGAAAAGCTGGCCGAGCACGCCGTCGGAACGATGGTGCCCTTCACGGCCAGATCAGCCGTGTCCTGTGCGAAAGCGGACAATGCGCCTACGGCAAACAGGCTGCCAAAAGCGGCGACCATCAAGGCCTTTGGCAAGGTTTGAATTTGCATGGTTTTCCTCAAATCAATCGGTTGGAGTCGCCTGAGACTGTTGAACTGCGGTAATCCAGACTTGACTCCATTTTGTGAAGACAGCCGACACACCTCCATCGGAACACTCCCAAACTCACACACTGTTGTTGCGTTTGCGACTACTACCAACCCGGCCGTGTCACTTAGCCATTCGCCGACGCGGTCGCGGAAAAGAGTGGCATCGCATACGCGTCACGATCGACAGCTGTCAGTATCACGAGCGGGTTGGGGCCTTCTTCCGCTGCTTCGATCTATTGATGCGTTCCAAGGCTCGCAACGCTTACTCGTACTTGATGCTGAACACGGCCTCACCATTGATTCTGGTGTCTTGTGCCACCTGCAGTTCAGAGCCGAGGTTCAATGCTGCATTGATCTTGAGCGGGAATTTGAAGCTTTTGCCTGTAGCCAGAACCTTTCCATCACCCACGCTAAACACTCGGTCTTTGGTTAGGAACGTTGTCCCGGAGCCCCAGGTCAGGCCTTCATCACTCGAGTGCATGTTGGTTCCAACCTGCCCATCCACCTCGCGACTAGAGCTGCTAATGCTGTAGCTGCCCAAATTGACGGCCTTGGAATCCACGGACACCGTACCCAACCCAAGGATGTGTCGAGCGGAGAGGGTCGCATTGCCCAGCGCCGTATACATCTTCGCGTTCGTAATTTCGGTGCCAGCTTGTGAATCCGTGATGCTGAACGTCACTTGTTTCTTCGCCGCACAGTCCACATTCAGCGCGGTCGTCTTTTCGCCGAGAAAGTGGTAATCGTCAGCCGGGAGGTCGATCACTTTGATGGTGCCGAAATCCACCGTATCGCCACCCGTAAAGCTGGCAGAGCACGCCGCCGGAACGATGGTGCCCTTCACGGCCAGATCAGCCGTGTCCTGTGCGAAAGCGGACAATGCGCTTACGGCAAACAGGCTGCCAAAAGCGGCGACCATCCAGGCCTTTGGCAAGGTTTGAATTTGCATGGTTTTCCTCAAATCAATCGGTTGGAGTCGTCTGAGATTGTTGAACTGCGGTAATCCAGACTTGACTCCATTTTGTGAAGACAGCCGACACACCTCCATCGGAACACTCCCAAATTCACGCGCTGTTGCAGCGTTTCCAACTGCTGCCGGCCAGGCCGTTCAGCACTGAATCACTGACCCACGCGCCCCCAAAAAAAGAGCCGCGCTTCATACGTAGCGCGGCCCATGCTGCGTGATGTGTGTGTCGGGTTACTGCGCTGCCACCGGCATCGCCGAGGTGGTGCCCAGTTCGGCCTGATACGGCGCAGCCGCGTAGCCGTAAGCCGTGAAAGGCGTGAACTGCACCGTCTTGAAGTTGTGCTCGACCGCGTTGCCATCCTTGCCCACCCTGAGCTTGATAGCGGCCTTGCCGCCCGGCACCAGATACGATTTGGGCACATTGCCCTCCACATCACCGGGCAGCAGCTTGACGCTCTGATCCATGCGGACCACGTATGGGCTGTCGTTGGTCACGGTAACCGTATCGCCGTTGGTCGACCACGTCAGGCGCTTCCACGGCTCCTTGTCTTCGGGCAACGACTGCGGGCGGATCACGATCGGCAGGTTCTGGCGCACAGTGAGCGTGACAGTATTCTTGCCGTCGCCCTTCTTCTCGGGGATGCCGTCGAAGGTCACGCGCGCATAGCGCTCGACCGTCAGCGGCTCGGTATTGGTGAGCATGAAACGCACCGTTTGCTTCTTGGACGGATCAACGCGCGCCACGGGCGGAGTCAGTATCACGGGCGGGTTGGCGTCCTCTTCCACCGCTTCGATCTTGGAGTACAACAGCGAGGGGGCTGCGTCAGTATTGGAGACCACCATGGAGGCCTCACCATCCGCCTCGTTGATCAGTACCACGGTGGACTCGGGCAGCATGCCGGCGGCGTGCGCCGTCAGCCCGGCGGACACAAGCAGTGCGGCGAGCAGGGTGCGGGTCATCTTCGATTGCATCGGCTTCATGGAACCTCCTATCTTGAAATTGGGGTGCGGTCTTTCGTGATCGCGCAGTCTTGCGTTCAAGTATGGAGATCGACCGCGAGTGGACGAATGAGAAAGTTCCGAAACGTTGTGCAGAATGTTTCGGAATCCACTTAGGAAGCGCTTGAAAAAGCACGAAGTGCGTTAGACGTGCTTAACGAACCTCAAGCGTGATCTGGCTCGCAGCGTTGAGCGTGACCTGCTGGGCAATCCGTACCGCGTCGGCCGGAACGTTGACCGATACCTGAAGCGTGACGTCCAGACGCGTGCCGGTCAGCAGTTGCTGGCCGTTGACCGGCGCGACGATGTCGTTGGGCTTGAGTACGAGTTCTGCGGTGGGCGCCTCGCTGGGCGGCAGACCGACGGTGGACAGCCGTGCAAGCTGGACCGGCGTGCCGTCAAGCCGCGCATCCAGAACGCGCACGCTGTAGGTTCCAGCATGACCGAACTGGAGTAAGCCCTCAGCACCGGCGGCGGTGGCGCGAAACACAAGGTTCATCTGCGTAGGCGCCTTGCAGGTGGCCGTGTAGATGCGCCGGGCGGCGCTGGGTCGGATCTGGCCGGCGTCTTTGCCGGTACCGGGACGCATCATGCCGAAATCCACCGTGGCATCGGAGAACAGCGTGGTGCAGTCCGCAGCCGATGCTGCGGTACCGTAGACCACGCAGGCCGCGCCAAGCAGCCACGGAAGGACAACGTGTCGAATGTGCTTCATGGTGTTTGTCTCATCAGGATTTGCAGACCCCCGTCGCGACATCAAAGGGGCGGTTCGTATCCATTTTTTCAGGCGGCGTGTACGCGATGCTGCAGGTGTCGCCGTCGGGCAACTTGACGTGGATGTCCGCCTTGGGAATGTCGTCCAGGAACACCACGCCGTCGCCCACCGAAGTGGTGACGTACTGATCGTCCGCGCCCAGCACCGGCAACGCGGCCGGCAGAAGCTCGCCACCTGCGTAGGTCACGCGCAGCAGCAGACGCCGCACTTTGCTGACGCCAAACTCCACGAAGTTGACTGAACCGCGACCGGCATCGACGTATTCGATGCCGTTGCTGATATCGACATTGCGCGGCAGGCTCTTGGTGAGCAACTCGACGCGCGATTGCTTGAAGGGCATCAACGTTGGAATGACCGCGCGCCCGCCAGCGTCCGTCCAGACCGTGCCCTGCGGCGTGCTGACACGCACACCCGAGACATCGCCGATCTGCACGATGCCGAACGTGTCGCCCACCTGGTACGGCGAGAGCGTCACCCCCGCGCTCGAAATGACCACCCCGCCCTGCAATTGGCCGGAATATGACGACGTATTCGACCCGGCCTGCGCGTACGTGAGCATCGCCTGCGTGTAGCGCGGCGTAAGCGACAGCGCGCCATTGACGTTGGGGCCGTTGCCACTGGGGTTGGTCTCGGCGCGGGCGGTATAGCTGACGGCCTCGTTCACCGTTTGCGAAACGCCTGCACCAAAGCGCACGTTGCCGCCCGAGTTGGTGGCGTATGCCTGCGTGAATGCCTTCCCCAGCGGCATGCTGAGCATCGCATAGAAGCGGACGCCGTTCTGGCTCGCCGAGCGCAGCGTCGATGGGCTGGTATTGCCGAGGTCTTTCTCAAGGTTGACCGAGAGGGTCGCCCTGCCGAACATGCGGCTCCAGCTCAGCGAGGCGTACTGCGTGATCGGGCCGTTGTAGGCATCGCCGCGCGAATACGATGCGGTAATGCCGCCGAATAGCGCGCTCTGCCAGGTCGTCGACGCGGTGTACTGGCTGCGGAAGCGCGTCAAGACGCCGGACTGTGGCGTGGTCAGCGTATCGGAAACGGCGCGGTAGCCTTCGGTCTGTTGCGTGATCGTCGCGCCGGCCGACCAGTTCTCCGCCAGCTTGACGTTGACCGAGGCGGCCATGCTGACGCCGCGAACGCCCTCGCGCTGGGCGTTCGACGCGATCGCCTGCAGGCTGGTCGTGATGTTTCTCGACACCATCGAGCCCAGGCCACCGCCGACCGCCTGATAGCCGTTGGTCACCAGCCCTCCAGCCGTCACGGTGTGGCGCTCGGTCACGTTCCACCCCTTGGTTGCGGTGACCAGAAGCGGCGTGTCGATGCCCGCATTGCCTACGTCGCGCACCTTGCCCACCGCCACCGTCAGCCCCTGCGGTGGCGTCGCAGCCTGGCGCAGCGAGGCGGCCGGCATGGTATAGCGGCGCTGGGCGCCGTTGTTTTCGGTCAGCGTGACGTCCAGATCTGCCGACGCGCTGACGAGCGGCAGACCCGATAACGTGAACGGCCCCGCCGGCACCACGGTCGAGTAGATCAGCACGCCCATCTGGCGAACGTCCACACGCGACTGGTTATTGGCTATGCCATCGAACGATGGCCCACCTGCCTGCGGCACCAATGCCATATCCGGCGCGTACTGCACCCCTGTGATGGGCGGTACTGGCAGCAGGCTGCTCGTGACGTTGATCTGCCCAGCCTGCACCATCGCCTTCTGTTCAGCGAAGGTCTTCTGCGCGTAGGTGTACAGATGGCTGGCCTTGCCTTTGCCATCTTGCGAGGTATAGCTGTGGCGGCTGCGGATGATCCAATCGCCCGAGTTCAGGCCGATTTCGCCGTCGCCGTACAGGAAGTTGCTGCTCGTACCGCCAGTTCGGCTGGTTGTACCCAGCAGGTTGTAGTTGAGCACGCCAGCGGTTCCGCCCGTGGCATACGCGCCGAGCGACGTGCCGCGCGGCTGAAGCGCCTCCTGCGGCACCACGATACGCACCATGTTCTCGCCGGGCTCAAGCGCAATCTCGGCTTGCGGCACGTCCTGGCGGTAGTCGTAGCAGCCGGGGACGGCGTCGCCTTGCAGCGCTTTGGGCACAACGAGCCCGCCGCGTTCGAGCAGCCCGCGATCCACGCAAAGCTGGCCCTTGTCGTCGAAGCGGGCGGTCACGTTACCGCGCGGCTCGTCGTTGACGAACAGCTTGACGCGTTGCGCGCCTGGAGAAAAACGGGCGGATTGACTGAAGTACGCGGCAAGCGCCGGGTCGATGCCGCGCGCGCGCAGGGCATCGGCGTCGAAGGTCACCTGCCGGTCGCCCGTGGTCACGCTTTGCCGATCGGCGCCCTTCTGTTCGGCAGCAAGCGAGGTGCCAGGCGACATCGCCGCGAGCACCAGCAGGAAGATTGGGGAAAAAGAAAAAAGTGGCGACCGTGGCGACGCGACTGCCCGGTCACGATGCGGCCGGGTTCGCTCGAACATCGCACGCTCAACAATTTGTAATGAATTGGCTCAAATTATTGTGGCGAGCAGCGAACGAGCGAATGAGAACTGTCTGAAAGTGGGTTGGCCTCGTCAGGCGACGCCGCGGCGCCTAGCGAATGAACCCGTAGTCGTATTCCACCTTGGCAATGCGCAGATGGTACGTCGCATACCACTTCTCACGCCCCATCTTCTGCGCGGCCAGATGCTCCACCTGGTTCTTCCATTCGCGGATGGCCTCCAGCGACGACCAGTACGACACGGTAATGCCCGGCCGCCCCTGCTCGCCCGCCAGTTCATCGCGCACGGACTCGATGCCCAAAAAGCCCGGCATGTCGCGCGCCAGCTCGACCATGCGATCGGCCATGGCGCCATAGCCGTTGTCGCCGTCGGTGCGCGTGGATGAAAAGATCACCGCGTAGTACGGCGCCGTCGGCGTATTGGCGGGGAACGGCAAGACGGCGGCGCTGTCGTCGAGCACGTCGTGCTGGTCGGCCTGCTGGTCTGTCATCTTGGGCTCCTGGTCTTGGGTCAGGTTGCGGCGTGAAATCGAACGATACCGTCTGCGCAGGTTTCGCACACCAGTTCGCCGCGATGCCACAGCGCGTGCAGATGCGCCAGCGCCTCGCCCATCGCGAAGGTCATCTGGTGCACATCAAACTGGCGCTTGAAGATGACGTTGACGATGTCGCGCGCGGACTGCGGCGCGGCCTTGCACGCAGCCATCGTGTCGGCCAGGCGATCGACGTGGTGATCGCGCAGTTGTTGGATGCGCGTATGCAGCCCGCGGAACGGCCGCCCGTGCGACGGCAGGATCAGCACGTCTTGCGGCAGCGGCTCGTACTTGGTGAGCGAATCGAGATACAGCGTGAGCGGATCGGCCTCGGGCTCGAGGTCGAACACGCTCACGTTGGTGGAGATGCGCGGCAGGACCATATCGCCGGAAATCAGCACATTGGCATCTGCGCTGTAGAGCGCGATGTGCTCGGGCGCATGGCCGAAGCCGGTGATGACGCGCCAGTTGTGTTTGCCGATGGCGACGACGTTGCCATCCATCAGGCGGCGGTACTGGCTGGGCACGCCCGGCACGAGGGTGCTGTAGTAATCCTTACGGTTGCGGATGCGCTCGATGGAATCTTCGTCCGTCAGGCCGTGTTTGGCAAAGTGGCGCGCGGCAAATTCGCCGCCCGCGTTCGAGGCGCCGGTGCCGCCCACCAGCATGCGGGCGAAGGCGTAGTCGCCCAGGCTCATCCACAGGCGCACGTTCCAGCGGTTGGCATCGCCGCCTTCGCAGAGCCAATTGGCAAGGCCGACGTGGTCCGGGTGGCAGTGCGTGACCAGCACGCGCAACACCGGCAGACCGTCGAGGTGGTTGGCGAAGATGGTTTCCCAGTGCGCGCGGATGGCCTCGTGGTTGATGCCGCAGTCGACGATGGTCCAGCCGTCCTGCCCGTCTTGGTGATCGCGCAGCAGCCAGAGGTTGATGTGGTCCAGCGCGAAGGGCAGCGGCATGCGCAGCCAGTAGATGCCGGGGGCAACTTCGTGACGCGTGCCGCCTTCGGGCAGCGTGTCGCCAAAGGGATAGTCGAGTTGGTGTTCGAGCGCGTTCATGGGTGTGGTCTCGGTCGCCGCCGTTGAAGGGCAGTCTTCGTGGATTGCGGTCTGACGCCTTTGACGCTAACGTAAACGTCAATTCGCCGCTGGCCTTCCATCTTAAGCGAAAACCTCATGTGACCGATGGGGCCGCCGCGTGCACCCGCCATCACAGGATCACCCGCCGTATGTCTGCTTCTTCCCCGTCTGCCGCCGCTGAGCTTGGCGCCGATATCGAACTCGGCGATGCCGGCACGCACGACGATGCCAGCTTCACCATCACCGATCTCGCACGCGAATTCGACATCACACCGCGCGCCATCCGCTTTTATGAGGACCAGGGCTTGCTCGCGCCAGACCGCCAGGGCCCGGGCGGGCGCCGCCGCGTGTATTCCGCCCGCGAACGCACGCGCCTGAAGCTGACCTTGCGCGGCAAGCGGCTCGGCCTGTCGCTGGGCGAGATCAAGGAAATCCTGGACCTGTACGAATCGCCGCGCGATACCGTGCCGCAACTGGAACGCTTCCTGGCATCGCTGGCGCAGCACCGTGCGGTGCTCACGCAGCAACTGGACGACCTGAATGCACAGTTGGCCGAGATCGACCAGCACGAGCGCCAATGCCGTCACCTGCTGGACGAGGCGCGTGCAAGCAGCGCCAAGCCGCCCAAGCGGCGCAAGGCGGCCTGATTCCGCAAACCTACCTAGTTGACGTTTACGTAAACGTCAATAAAATACGCAGCACCTTCCGGCGTCGGTGCGCCTGCCACAAGCGACGCGCACTTACTTCGCAACGCCAGACCACTTACCAGAAACACCAGCGGCTTGAGCCGCGCCCAAGGAGACCCACCATGATTGAACTGCCCGGCCTGAAATTCGACTTGGGCGAAGACATCGAGATGCTGCGTTCGGCCGTGCGCGACTGGGCGCAGGGCGAGCTGGCACCGCGTGCGGGAGAAATCGACCGCACCGACCAATTCCCGATGGACGCGTGGCGCAAGATGGGCGAACTGGGTGTACTCGGCATCACAGTGGCGGAGGAATACGGCGGCGCCAACATGGGCTACCTGGCGCACATGATCGCCATGGAGGAGATCAGCCGTGCATCGGCCTCGGTCGGCCTGTCGTATGGCGCGCACTCAAACCTGTGCGTGAACCAGATCCACCGCAACGGCACGCCGGCCCAGAAGGCCAAGTACTTGCCCAAGCTGGTATCTGGCGAATGGGTGGGCGCCCTGGCGATGAGCGAGCCGAATGCCGGCTCGGACGTCGTCAGCATGAAGCTGCGCGCTGAACTCAAGGGCGATCGCTACGTGCTCAACGGCACCAAGATGTGGATCACCAACGGCCCGGACTGCGACGTGCTGGTCGTCTATGCCAAGACCGAACCCGAACTGGGCGCGCGCGGCATGACGGCATTCATCGTCGAGAAGGGCATGAAGGGCTTCTCGGTGGCGCAAAAGCTGGACAAGCTCGGCATGCGCGGCTCCCACACGGGTGAGCTGGTGTTCGAGAACGTGGAAGTGCCGGTAGAGAACATCCTCGGCCAGGAAAACGGCGGCACGAAGGTGCTGATGAGCGGGCTGGACTACGAGCGCGCGGTGCTCTCTGGCGGCCCGATCGGCATCATGCAGGCCTGCATGGACGTGGTCACGCCGTACATTCACGACCGCAAGCAGTTCGGCCAGAGCATTGGCGAATTCCAGCTCATCCAGGGCAAGATGGCCGACATGTACACCACGCTGCAGGCGTGCCGTGCATACCTGTACACCGTCGGCAAGAACCTCGATTCGCTGGGCCGCGACCATGTGCGCCAGGTGCGCAAGGACTGCGCCGGCGTGATCCTCTACACCGCCGAAAAGGCCACCTGGATGGCCGGCGAGGCGATCCAGATCCTGGGCGGCAACGGTTACATCAACGAATTCCCGGTTGGCCGCCTGTGGCGCGACGCCAAGTTGTACGAAATTGGCGCCGGCACGTCGGAAATCCGCCGCATGCTGATCGGCCGGGAGTTGTACGCAGAAACGATGTAAGGCAGGCGTGGGCCGGTGAGGCACTGTCAGGCCGATGGCACGAGGCCATCGGCCAAATGGATAAGGAGGCGGAACGGTTTCAGGACGCGAACGCGGTAGCGGAGGCCATACAATCTAGGTCTCCCTGGTTTGCCGCTCCCCACTCTGCCCGCGCACGCCCATGTCCCATTTCCCCAAGCTCCTCTCCTCGCAGATCGCCTATGACGTCGCCCGCACGATGCTCGACGGCTTCGACAAGCACTATCGCTTGTTCCGCGAGGTGAGCGTACAGGCCAAGGCTGCCTTCGAGACCGGGAACTGGGCGGGCCTACAGCAGTTGCAGCGCGACCGTATCGCCTACTACGACGAGCGCGTGCGCGAGGCCTCCGTCATCCTGGAGGATGAATACGATGCCGAGAACATCGACGACGAAATCTGGCGCCAGATCAAGCTGCACTACATCGGCCTGTTGACCAACCATCACCAGCCGGAACTGGCCGAGACCTTCTTCAACTCGGTGTGCACGCGCATCCTGCATCGCTCGTACTTCAACAACGATTTCATCTTCGTGCGGCCAGCCATCTCGACGGAATACATCGAGAACGAAGAATCGCCCACCAAACCGACCTACCGCGCCTACTATCCCGGCACGCACGAGGGCATGGCCAACTGCTTCGAGCGCATCGTGCACAACTTCCAGCTCGACGCGCCGTTCGAAGACCTGGACCGCGATATCGGTTACCTGATGCGCTCCGTGGAAGAGCACTTTGGCGACTTCCGCATCGCGCCCAATTTCCAGATCCACGTGCTGTCGTCGCTGTTCTTCCGCAACACGGCGGCGTACATCATCGGGCGCGTGATCAACGGCGACAGGACGTTCCCGCTGGCGGTGCCGATCATGCGCAATGCGCACGGCCAACTGCGGCTGGACACCATGCTGCTGCGCCCGGAACAGTTGATGATCCTGTTCTCGTTCACGCACTCGTATTTCATGGTGGACATGGAGATTCCGTCCGCCTACGTGACCTTCCTGCGTGACCTGATGCCGCGCAAGCCACGCGCCGAGATCTACACCTCGCTGGGCCTGCAGAAGCAGGGCAAGAACCTGTTTTATCGGGATTTTCTCCACCACCAGCAGCACTCGTCGGACAAGTTCATCATCGCGCCCGGCATCAAGGGGCTGGTGATGCTGGTGTTCACGCTGCCGTCGTACCCCTACGTCTTCAAGGTGATCAAGGACTACTTCCCGCCGCCGAAGGAAACCACGCGCGAGATCATCAAGAGCAAGTACCAGCTTGTGAAGCGGCACGACCGCGTGGGCCGCATGGCCGATACCCTGGAGTATTCCGACGTGGCCTTCCCGCTCTCGCGCTTTGACGACGCGCTGATCAAGGAGTTGGAGAAGCACGCCCCGTCGATGGTCGAATACCAGCGCGGCGACGACGGCGCGGAAGAGATCGTCATCCGCCACGTCTACATCGAGCGCCGCATGACGCCGCTGAACATCTGGCTGCAGGAAGGCACGGATGCGCAGGTCGAGCACGGCATCGTCGAATACGGCAACGCCATCAAGGAACTCATCGCCGCGAACATCTTCCCGGGCGACATGCTGTACAAGAACTTCGGGGTGACACGCCACGGCCGCGTGGTCTTCTACGACTACGACGAGATCGAATACCTGACCGACTGCAATATCCGCCATGTGCCGCAAGCGCGCACCGAAGAGGAAGAGATGTCCGGCGAGGTCTGGTACAACGTCGGCCCGCACGACATCTTTCCAGAGACCTACGGCACCTTCCTGCTGGGCGACCCGCGCGTGCGCGAGGCCTTCCTCAAACACCATGCGGACTTTTTCGACCCGGCCATGTGGCAGGCGCACAAAGAGCGCCTGCAGTCCGGGCAGACTCACGATTTCTACGCGTATGACGCAAGCGAACGCTTCGTCAACCGATACGGCGAAAGCGCGCAGGGGACTGCAGCCGAACACATCACGACAACGCTGCAGCGCGCCGCCGCCTAACAACATCATCAAGACGGGATCACATGCCACATCGCATCAAAGAACTCTTCGAGAACAACCGTAAGTGGGTCGAGCGCGTCAACGCCGAAGACCCCGAATTCTTCTCGAACCTGGCCAACCAGCAGAACCCCGAATACCTGTGGATCGGCTGCTCGGACTCGCGCGTGCCTGCTAACCAGATCATCGGACTGCCGCCGGGCGAGGTGTTCGTCCACCGCAATATCGCGAACGTGGTGGTGCACTCGGATTTGAACTGTCTTTCAGTGCTGCAGTTTGCGGTGGAAGTGCTGAAGATTCGGCACATCACGGTGGTGGGCCACTACGGCTGCTCGGGCGTGAAGGCCGCGCTGACCAAGCAGCGCTTCGGGCTGGCAGACAACTGGATTCGTCACGTGCGTGACGTGGCCGAGCAGCATGACACCTACCTCGGCACGGTGATCCGCGAGCAGGATCAGCATGATCGGCTGTGTGAGTTGAACGTGATCCACCAGGTCAACAACGTGTGCCTGACGACGATCGTGCAGGACGCGTGGGATCGCGGGCAGCCGCTGACTGTTCACGGTTGGATTTACGGCGTGAAGGATGGGATGTTGCGCAACCTTGGCATGGCGGCGAGTTCCAATGAGGAATTGCATGCCCAGCTTGCGGATGCCTGGTTGAATTATGGGAAGGAAGGGAGTGCTCCGACGCCGGTGGGGTTCTGAGTTGCTGCTGTTTAGGGGTGGATTTTTTGTTGATGGTCCGTCCCTTGTTTCATCCCCTGCCGGGGCTGACTCACTTTTCTTTGTCTTGCCAAAGAAAAGTAAGCAAAAGAAAGGCGCGCCCGAGATGGCGAAAGACTCCTTGAATTTATGTCGCAGGGAGGGGAAGGGAAAAACTCGCTTCGCTCAGACAGTTTCCCTTCCTTTTTCCTCCCTGCAACAGAAATTCAAGGCGCCATCTAGGGCTCCAACGGCCAAACCATCGACCACGAGTGCAGTAGGAAACAGCAGCACGGCGCGAAGCAAAGCGAGCAACAACAGAAACAAACAAGAGCCACCAGGGCACGCACACCAACGGTTCGGCCGTTGACGTTCCTGCCCTAGATGGCGCCTTGAATTTGTGTAAGCGGGCGGAACAAAGACGGGGAACTGTCTGAGCGCAGCGAGTTTTCCCCGTCTCCGCCCGGTTACACAAATTCAAGG
>NZ_DBMV01000021.1 GCF_002298975.1 Ralstonia sp. UBA689 | reverse complement strand
ACACGGAAATCCTGACACTCCCTGCAGGTCAGGCTTTCATCTCGGCGTTCCGAGTTCGAAACTCGGCGCGTGAGGCTTTTTTCTCGGCATTCCGAGTTCAGAGCTCGGCGTGTGAGGCTTTTTTCTCGCCGTTCCGAGTTCAGAGGTCGGCGCGCGAGGCTTTTTTCTCGACATTCCGAGTTCGGAGCTCGGCGCGCGAGGCTTTTTTCTCGGCATTCCGAGTTCAGAGCTCGGCGCGCGAGGCTTTTTTCTCGGCGCTTCGAGTTCCGGGCCTGGCGCGCCGAGTGCAAAGCATTGAAACCGCGCCTGCAACAGCGTCAGGAAACCACCTCGTCACACGCGTCTTTCACGACGCACATGGAGAAGCGCTTGTCGAACACCTGGCCGCTCGGGCAGTGGTCGAGGACGGCCCGTGATTGGGCGTCGCAGGTGGCGTAGGCTCGTGTGCAGTTGGTCCGCACGGGCTGGTTGGGGCCTCGGTTGGTGCCATCGTCAACGAGGAAGCGGCCGGACGGCGACGGGCACTTGAATTCGGCGGCGGCCTTGGAGAGGGCTGCGGCCGACTGGGCGGCACGCGAGGACGGCGACGCCTGTGAAGTCTGGGGTGTCGGCGGGCTGGATGGCGGCGGGCGGCGGTCGCAGGCCGTCAGGGCAAGCGCACACAGCAGCGTGGCGAGTGTGAGCGCGCGGGGCATGGTTTTCTCCTTCGGGAATTTCATGCCTGAAGTTTGACGCTGCGCGGCGGGCTGTGCAATGTGCTGCGGGTGCATCCCTTGTTTCGTCCCCTGCCGGGGCCGACCTACTTTCTTTGTCTTGCCAAAGAAAGGTAGGCAAAGAAAGGCGCGCCCGAGATGGCGACTTCCCCTTGAATTTCTGTAACCAGGCGGAGACGGGGAAAACTCGCTTCGCTCAGACAGTTCCCCGTCCTTTTTCCGCCCGCTTACAAAAATTCAAGGCGCCATCTAGGGCAGGTACGGCCACACCGTCTGAGTGCGAGTGTTGGAGCTACTGAGCGTGCGTGGTTTCGACGCTTAGCGCAGCATCGCGGACATGGCGGACAGGCTGTTCAACATGCGCACGGCGTGCTCGACGGAATCGGCCGCAAAGCGCAGCATCGTGCCGTCTATGCGTTCCAAGGCAGGCCACTGGCAGAACAGATCGGCCAGCGCGGGCGTTTGCGTTTGCAGGCGGCACACGATCGGGGCCTGGATGCGCAGCGGCATGCTGAAGTGCCCGCGCTGTACCGCTGCCTTCACCGCCGCGTAGATGGCCTCGCACGACTGCTTTGGCGAAAGCGATGTCCCCGCGCTCTGCCCGTCGGCCTGCTTGGTCTCGACAAACGTGGTGTGCGGCAGCAGCGGCTTCGTTTCCCTGATGAACACATCGTCGCCGCTGGCAACGGCAACCGGCACGCCGCGCTCGCCGGCCAGGGCGCCGTAGATGCCGGCCTCACCCAGTTCCTGCTCGTTGAACCACACGCGCGCAAACGCGAAGCTGTTAATGGTGTGGGCCAGTACGCCGCGGCTACCGGCGCGCGCGTGGTAGCCGATCATGCAGACGGCATCGCAGCCGTCCACGCCGGCCATCATGCTGAGGTAACGCGGCTTGCCGAGCACGAAGCGTGCGCGACGGTCCATGGAATCGGGGATGAGGTTGCGGAAACCGCCGTGCGAATCGTTGACGAGCACTTCCGTGGCGCCGCCATCGAAGGCACCGCGCACGGCGGCGTCGGCCTCGGCGGTCATCCAGCGGCGGGCGCGTTCGTATTCGGGGTTGCCGGCACGCGTCTGCTCGGTGTGAAAGACGTTAGCCACGCCTTCGATGTCGGCGGAAATCAGGATACGCATGGGTTACAGCAGATCAGTGAGGGCACGGCGTGTGTGACCATCGCGGCCCGTGACGGTTTCCGCGTGAAAGAGTGCATGCACGATGGCCTGCTCGACGCCGTCGGCAGCGGCCTGGAACAGCGGGTCAAGGTGCGCTTCGTGCGTCATGGCAATGGCGGGCATGGCGCGTGTGCCCTCGTGCGGCACGGTGTAGGCGGTCGAGAATGCCAGCGCGATATCCCCGCTGCCATGGCCGAATACGGAGCCGGTGCGTGCCAGGCCCGCGCCCGCGCGCAGGGCAAGGCGGCGCAACTGGCGCGCGTCGAGCGGCGCGTCGGTGGCCAGCAGCATGATGATCGAGCCTTTCTCCGGCTCGGGCGCCGCAGCTGCAATCGCGCGAGCAAGTTCGGGGCCGATGTGCTTGCCGGCAAGCGTCAGGTTCTGCGTCACGCCAAAGTTGGACAGCACCAACGCCCCCACCGTGCGCTGTGTGCCATCGGCCAACGTCACCACGCGCGAGGCTGAGCCGATCCCGCCCTTCACGCCGAACGACGACATGCCCCGCCCGGCACCAACCGCGCCCTGCGCAAACTCCACGTCCGCCGCCGCATACGCGGCGTTGTAGTGCACATCACCCACTGCAAAGGCCTGCAGATCGTTCAGGTAACCGTCGTTGCACTCGAACACGAGCGGATTGACGGTCGACCATGCACGGCCGATCTGCGGATTGGCTTCAACGGCCTGGACAATCTGCGCCTGTGCCACCGCCCCGACGGCAAACGTGTTGGTCAGCGCAATCGGCGTCTCCAGCACGCCAAGCTCTGCGACTTGCACCAGCCCGGCGCTCTTGCCGAAGCCGTTGAGCACGGCGCAGGCGGCCGGCACCTTGTCGCGGAATGGGTCGCCAGCGTGCGGGCGTACCACGGTCACGCCCGTCTGGATATCGCCACCGGCAAGCGTGGCGTGACCGACGGTCACACCAGCAACGTCGGTGATGCTGTTGCTCGCACCGGCCGGCAGCGCGCCGATGTGTGGAATGGCGAGGCTCGACATCTCAGCGGCGGTCGATCTTCGGGTCCAGCGCGTCGCGCAGGCCGTCGCCCAGCAGGTTGAACGCCAGCACGGTCAGAAAGATGGCGAGGCTCGGGAAGATCGCCACGTGCGGTGCCGTCACCATGTCGGCGCGGGCTTCGTTGAGCATCGCGCCCCACTCCGGCGTGGGCGGCTGCGCGCCCAGGCCCAGGAACGAGAGGCTGGCGGCAGTGATGATCGAGGTGCCGATCCGCATCGAGAAGTACACGACGATGGACGAGATCGTGCCCGGCAGGATGTGCCGCATGATGATGGTCCAGTCCGACGCGCCGATGCTGCGCGCAGCTTCCACATACGTCAGGTGCTTGAGCATGAGCGCATTGCCGCGCACCAGCCGCGCAAACGCCGGGATGCTGAACACCGCCACGGCAAACACCACGTTCATCATGCCGTTGCCCAGGATGGCCACAATGCCGATGGCCAGCAGGATGCCCGGGAAGGCGAACAGCACGTCGGAGATGCGCATGACGATGCGGTCCCACCAGCCTTCGTAGTAACCGGCGAGCAGGCCGAGCACGGTGCCCACGATTGCGCCGATGATGACCGACACGAAGCCCGCTTCGAGCGAGATGCGCGTGCCCATCAGGATGCGGCTGAAGATGTCACGGCCGAGCGAATCGACGCCGAACCAATGCTGCGCCGATGGGCCCGCGTTGAGCGCGTCGTAGTCGAAATAGTTTTCCGGGTCGAACGGCACGATGTGCGGCGCCAAGATGGCGATCACCACCAGCGCGATCACGAACACACCGGCGCCCATCGCCAGATGCTGCTTGCGGAACTTGCGCCAGAACTCGCTCCACGGCGTGCGGACGGGTTCGCTTGCGGCTTGTGGCATGACTGCGGGGCTTGCGGCTTGTGTCATGACGGCCTCTTTATTTCTTGTAGCGGATGGTCGGGTTGATCACGGTGTACAGCACGTCCACCACCAGGTTGATCAGGATGAATTCCAGCGAGAACAGCAGCACCTCAGCCTGGATGACCGGGTAATCGCGCATCTCCACCGCATCCACCAGCAGGCGCCCGAGGCCTGGCCAGTTGAACACCTTCTCCACCACGATCGAGCCGCCCAGCAGGAAGCCGAACTGCAGGCCCATCATGGTCACTACCGGGATCATCGCGTTGCGCAGGCAATGCTTGATGACCACCACCGTCTCGCGCACGCCCTTGGCGCGGGCGGTGCGCACGAAGTCTTCCTGCAGCACTTCGACAAACGAGGCACGGGTAAAGCGCGCCATCACGGCAGCCACCGCAGCGCCCAGCGTGAGCGAAGGCAGGATGTAGTGCTTCCAGCTATCGGCGCCGATGGACGGCAGCCAGCCGAGCTGCACCGAGAACACTTCCATCAGCAGCATGCCGAGCGCGAAGGCCGGAAACGAAATGCCCGACACCGCGAGCGTCATGCCCAGGCGGTCCGGCCATTTGTTGCGCCACACGGCGGAAACAATGCCGATGGCCATGCCGAAGATCACCGCCCACACCATGCTGGCAATCGTCAGATTGAGCGTGGGCCAGAAACGATCGCCGATCTCTTCGCTCACCGGGCGCTTGGTGCGGATGGAGTTGCCGAACTCGCCGCGCGCGGCGTTGGCGAAGAAGCGCACGAACTGCTCGTGCATCGGCTTGTCCAGACCCAGGTCCTTGCGGACCAGGTCAACGGTCACGTCATCGGCCTCGGGGCCGGCGGCCAGGCGCGCCGGGTCGCCCGGCAACAGGTGCACGAACAGAAACACCAACACCGCCACAATCAGCAGTGTCGGGATCACGCCCAGCACACGTTTTAGGAAGTAGTTCAGCATGGCAAATCCACCGCAGGCGGAGATTCAATGGCCCGCGCAGGCGCCGCGCGGGCCGGTACAGCATTGAGGCTTACTGCTTGATGTCGATGTCGTCGAAGCTGAACGAGCCGTCCGGCGCCACGTATGCACCCGACAGGCGCTTGTTGCGCGCGTAGACGATCTTCTCCGTCACCAGGAAGGCCCACGGTGCGTCTTCCCAGATGCGCTTCTGCGCGTCGGTGTAGAGCTTGCTCTTCTCAGTGCGATCGGTCGTGCGCAGGGCGCCGGCAATGTCGGCATCAACTTGGTCGTTCTTGTAGTACGCCGTGTTGAACGACTTGGGCGGCATGGCTTCGGACGCCAGCAGCGGACGCAGTGCCCAATCCGATTCACCCGTCGACGACGACCAGCCCGCGTAGTACATGCGCACGCCGGCGTCCTCGGGTTTTTGCACGCTTTCCACGCGCTCGACGCGCTGACCGGCTTCCAGCGCCTGCACCTGCGCCTTGATGCCGACTTGCGCCAGTTGCTGCTGCACGAACTGGATGATCTTCTGCGCCGTGGTGTGGTTGTAGGCCGACCACAGTTGCGTCTCGAAGCCATTCGGATAGCCCGCTTCCTTCAGCAACTCGCGCGCCTTGGCCGGGTTATACGGCCACGGGCCCAGCTTGACGGAATAGTCCACGCCCGGCGGCACCACACCCTCCGCGGGCACGGCGTAACCGGCGAACGCAACCTTGGTGAGCGCGTCTTTGTTGATGGCGTAGTTGATGGCCTGGCGCACCTTCGGGTTGTCGAATGGCTTCACGTGCGTGTTGAAGCTGACATAGCGCTGGATGATCGACGGCGCGGCAATCAGGTCAACCTTCGGGCTGCTCTTGAGCACGGTGGCCTGCTCGAAGGGGATCGTGAACGCGAAATCCGCTTCGCCCGTCTGCATGACGGTGGCGCGCGTGTTGTTGTCCACCACCGGCTTCCAGGTGATGGTGTCGATCTTGGGCAGGCCGTGCTTCCAGAAACCGTCGAATTTCTTGCCCTTCAGGTAGTCGGTCTGCTTCCACTCGACAAACTCGAACGGGCCGGTGCCGACCGGGTGGAAGGCGATGTCCTTGCCGTACTTCTTCAGCGCGGTGGGCGAGATCATGGCGGCCGACGGATGCGCCAGCACGTTGATAAACGGCGAGAACGGCTCCTTGAGCGTGACGCGTGCGGTGGTCGGGTCCACCACTTCGGTCTTGGCGACGCGGTTGAACAGCGTGTAACGCTTGAGCTTGTTAGCCGGGTCGGTCACGCGGTCCAGGTTGGCCTTGACGGCGTTGGCATCGAACGTGGTGCCGTCATGAAACTTCACGCCCTTGTGCAGCTTGAACGTGTAGACCAGGCCGTCCTTGCTCACCTCGTAGCTGTCGCACAGCACGTTGACGAGCTTCATGTCCTTGTCGAAGCCGAACAGGCCCTGATAGAACGACTTGGCGGCGCTGAACGACAGCGTGTCGTTGGCGTCGTACGGGTCCATCGTGGTGAAGGTCGAATAGACCGCCATCACGGCATCCTTCGCGGCGAAAGCCGGCATGGTGATTGCGGCCAGCGCCAGGCCACTGGCAACCATGGCTGCGCGCGGGGCGAAAGCAAATCGGTTGAACATGTCCTTCCTCCTCAAGAAAGTGTGTGACTTCACAGCGTTCAATACGCGCCGCCGATGGAATGGCGGGCAACAAAGTGGTCTGGCGCCACTTGCACCAAGGGCTGAACCACCGGCATGTCGTCGATGGCGCGAATCGGGCTTGGAATCTCGTGCGTGGACAGCTCGCGTTTCAGGTGCCGGCGCGCCGGGTCCGCAATCGGCACCGCCGACATCAGCTTCTTCGTGTACGGATGCTGCGGGTTTTCGAAGATCGCGCGGCGCGGGCCGATCTCGACGATCTGGCCGAGGTACATCACGGCCACGCGATGGCTGATGCGCTCCACCACCGCCATGTCATGCGAGATGAACAGGAACGCAACGCCAAACTCCTTCTGCAGGTCGAGCATCAGGTTGACGATCTGCGCCTGGATCGACACGTCCAGCGCGGACACCGACTCATCGGCAATCACCACCTTCGGGTTCAGTGCCAACGCACGCGCAATGCAGATGCGCTGGCGCTGCCCGCCCGAGAATTCATGTGGATAGCGCGACGCATGCGCGGCCTGCAGGCCCACCTTGTCGAGCAGCCATTCCACGCGTTGCTGCGCCTCTTTGCCGGAGGCCACCTTGTGCACCAGCAGCGGCTCCATGATGGAGTAGCCGACCGGCACGCGCGGGTCCAGCGAGGCGAATGGGTCCTGGAAGATGAACTGGATATTCCGGCGCAGCGTCTGGAGCGCGGGCCCCTTCAACTCGCCGATGTTCTGGCCGGCAAATTCGATGCTGCCGCTCTGGCTGTCCACCAGACGCAAGAGCGACCGTCCCGTCGTCGACTTGCCGCAGCCCGATTCACCGACCAGCGCCAGCGTCTCACCAGGGTAGAGATCGAAACTGACCTGCTCCACCGCATGCACCCGGCGCGTGACGCGGCCGAAGATGCCCGTGGGCACGTCAAAGCGCGTGACGAGATCACGCACACGCAAAATGGGTTGAACATCATGCGACGCAGCCGGTTGCGGTGTCGTATCGACCACGGCGGACGTGCCATCCACCCGCAACAGCGGAAAACGCGCCGGGCCATCGGTGCCCTGCATCGAACCCAGGCGCGGCACTGCCGACAGCAGCGCGCGCGTGTACGGATGCGCCGGCTGCGCAAACACGGTGGCCGATGGCCCCTCTTCCACGCGGTCGCCCTTGTACATGACGAGCACGCGGTCGGCCACTTCGGCCACCACGCCCATGTCATGCGTGATGAACACCACGGCCATCTGCAGCTCCTGCTGCAGGGCGCGGATCAGTTGCAGGATTTCCGCCTGGATGGTCACGTCGAGCGCGGTGGTCGGCTCGTCGGCGATCAGCAGCGACGGGCGGCACGACAGCGCCATGGCAATCATCACGCGCTGGCGCATGCCACCCGACAGTTGGTGGGGATAGCGCTCCAGGACCCGGCGCGCTTCCGGAATGCGCACCAGCTCCAGCATGCGCAGCGCCTCGGCCTTGGCCTGGCTATGCGACTTGCCTTGGTGCAGCCGGATCGACTCGGCAATCTGCTCGCCTACGGTGAACACCGGGTTGAGCGAGGTCATCGGCTCCTGGAAGATCATCGCAATGTCGGCGCCGCGCACACTGCGCATGGCGGCCGGGCTGGCATTCACCAAGTCCAGCACCTCGCCATTGCGGCGGCGCAAATGCATGTGGCCGCTGACGATCTTGCCGCCACCGTGCTCCACCAGCCGCATCAGCGCCAGCGACGTAACGGACTTGCCCGAGCCGGATTCGCCCACCACCGCCAGCGTCTCACCGCGATCCACATGGAACGAAAGGTTGCGCACCGCATCGACGACGCGCTCGGACGTGGCAAAGCGCACGCTCAGGTCTTGCACCTGCACAATGCGCTGCTCGGGCATGGCGATGGCGGTTGGCTGGCTGGTGATACTCACGGCAACTCTCCTGCTGTCCTGCTCGCTGTTCTGCTTACCGGTAGATCGACACGACGGGCGCTTCCGACCCGCGCGCGAACCCGCGGTACATCCCTTCGGTGTTGAACGGCAACGCGACGTTGCCTTGCGCATCAACCGCGATCAGCCCGCCGCGCCCTTCGATGGCGACAAGTTTGCGCATGACCACATCGTCGGTCGCATCGGCCAGCGACTTGCGGGCGTATTCCATCTGCGCGGCCACGTCGTAGGCAGCCACGGCGCGGATGAACATCTCGCCGGTGCCGGTGCACGACACGGCAGCCACGTTGTTGGCGAAGCAGCCCGCACCGACGATGGGCGTATCGCCCACGCGGCCGACCTTCTTATTGGTCACGCCGCCCGTTGATGTGGCAGCGGCCAGCCGGCCCTGCGCGTCGCACGCCACGGCGCCCACGGTGCCGAACTTGCTGTCGGGATCGATGGGCGCGGCTTCCTTGGCCACGAGCGATGCAGCATCGTGGTCGAGGAACATCGCCATGCCGTCTTTCTGCCGGGCGCGCTGCCACTGGGCGTAGCGCGCCTCGGTGTAGTAGTAGTCCGGCTCGACAAACTCGAGGCCTTGCGCCTGTGCGAACGCCTCGGCACCTTCGGAGGTGAACAGCACGTGTTCGCTGTGCTCCATCACGGCGCGGGCGGCCAGGATCGGGTTGCGCAGGCGCTTAACGCAGGTGACTGCGCCGGCGGCCAGCGTGGTGCCGTCCATGATCGACGCATCGAGTTCGTACGTGCCGGCGCTCGTGAGCACCGCGCCCTTGCCGGCGTTGAACAGCGGGCATTCTTCGAGCAGGCGCACGGCTTCAGTCACCGCATCCAGCGCGCTGCCGCCATCAACAAGAATGCGCTGGCCGGCTGCGAGGATGTCGTTGAGCGCCTGCTGGTAGGCGGCTTCCTGGCCGGCGCTCATGGCCGAGCGGGTGATGGTGCCGGCGCCACCATGGATGGCAAGAATGGGCGTGGTCATGCGTGGCTCAATGAAAATCAGTTTTCAGCGGCGCGTTTGCGGCCGCGGCGGTTTGTGTTGGCGGCCTTGGCGGTCTCGGTGCCGGATGCATTGCCGCGCGATGCCTGCCCCGTATGCAGCCACGGCAGCACGAACGCCGTCAGGCGCTCGGCCGACTCCAGCGAATGCGCAGAACGGTGCGCGACCGCGCCGCACAGCGCCTCGAACAGCGCCACGGCGGCCGTGTCGGACGTTGCCGAGAACTGCCGCTCCGTGCGCGCATACAGCGCAATGTCAGCCAGCGGCGCCAGCGGCGAGGTCGGGCTATCGGTCAGTGCCAACACTTGGCAGCCCTGATCACCCGCCTGCTTGGCCAAGGTAATCGTGTCGGCTGCATAGCGCGGGAAAGCGATGGCGATCAACAAATCCTTCGACCCGATCTTGCGCAACTGGCGCGCGGCATCCGAGGCACCGCCCGGCTGCGAGACGGCGATCACCGTGTCGCAGTACAGGTCCAGCCCGTGGCGCAACAGCCCCGCCAGATAACCGCTCGCGCCAAAGCCCATCACGTAGATGCGCTGCGCACCGAGGATGGCGCCGACCGCGCGCTCACAGGCCGCCGCGTCGAGCATGCGGCGCGTGGCATCGAGGTTGGCGATGTCTTCGTTGAGCGAGGCGGCAAAGATCTCGGCGCTGGTCGCCGGGCGCGCCAGCTCGTGACGCAGCTTCTCGACCGGCGCGAGCGTCGCCTCAAAGCCGCGCAGCAGTTCAGCGCGAAACTGCGGGTAACCATCGAAGCCCAGCGCCAGCGCAAAACGGTTGGCCGTGGCAATCGACATGTCCACCGCTGCCGCAAACTCGTCAATGCGCATGGTGGCCGCGCGAAACGGGTTCGCCAGCACGTATTCGGCCATGCGCTGGTGCGCCGGCGTGAGCGTGGCAAGCGCCGCCCCAATGCGCTCGGAGACGGTCGCCTCGGCCGCAAATGCGCCCTTCGACACATCCGTACGCTTGCTGTTGGGTTTCGCCATGTTCCGGGGCCGTGAAAATTTTGTGTAAATGTATTTTCATGAACCAGCCATGTAAAGAAAAAAACTTTCATAACGGCCTATGGTTTTCCCTAGGTCGAATGCGCATGCACGGATGCCGGGCAGAACAGTCGCTTCCGTAGTGCAATGCACCAACCCAAACCGTCCGAACCGCAGCCGAAGCCCCAGGATCGTGCGCCGCAGCAGGCTACAATCGCACCCTTCTCCGATTTGCCTTCAAAGCGCAGTTTTTCGTGATCCGATTCGACGACCTCGTCCTCCAGCGCGGCACCAAGGTGCTGTTCGACCACGCCTCCGCCACGCTCAACCCCGGTGAACGGGTCGGCCTCGTCGGCGTGAATGGCAGCGGCAAATCCACGCTGTTCTCGATACTGCGTGGCGAGCTGCATGCCGACGGCGGCGAAGTCGCCATCCCGCCCACCTGGCAGGTCGCGCACGTGGCGCAGGAAACGCCTGCCGTGGAGCGCAGCGCACTCGACTACACCCTCGACGGCGACACCCGCCTGCGTGACATCGAGCGCAGCCTCGCCGCTGCCGAGGCCGCCCACGACGGCCACGCGCAAGCCGAAGCCCACACCGCCTTTGCCGATGCCGACGGCTATACCGCCCCGGCACGCGCGCAGGCCTTGCTGCTGGGTCTCGGCTTCACGATGACGCAGACCACGCAACCGGTAGCGAGCTTCTCCGGTGGCTGGCGCATGCGCTTGAACCTCGCGCAGGCGCTGATGTGCCCGTCCGACCTGCTGCTGCTCGACGAACCGACCAACCACTTGGACCTCGACGCCGTGGTCTGGCTGGAAGACTGGCTCTCGCGCTACCCCGGCACGCTGGTCATGATTTCGCACGACCGCGAATTCCTCGACGGCGTGTGCAACGTCACGCTGCATATCGAGCACCAGAAGCTCAAGCGCTACGGCGGCAATTACACGCAGTTCGAGACACAGCGCCTGCAGCAGATGGCGCTGCAGGAGGCGTCGTACGCGCGGCAGCAGAAGCAGATCGCGCATCTCGAATCATTCATCACGCGCTTCAAGGCCAAGGCCAGCAAGGCCAAGCAGGCGCAAAGCCGCGTCAAGGCACTTGAGCGCATGGAGCGCCTTGCGCCTGTGCATGCGGCGGCGGGGTTCTCGTTCGAATTCCGCGAGCCTGATGCGGCCCCCAACCCGATGCTGACCTTTGAAGGCGTCGATTGCGGCTACCCCGGCCCCAGCGTTGATCAGCCCATCACCATCCTCAAACACCTGACGTTCTCGATCCAGACCGGTCAGCGCATCGGCCTGCTGGGCGCCAACGGGCAAGGCAAATCGACGCTGGTGAAGACGCTGGCCGATACGCTAGCGCCGCTCTCAGGCACCATCCGCCGCGGCAAGGGCCTGCAGATCGGCTACTTCGCCCAGCACCAGTTGGAAACGCTGGACGACCACGCCTCGCCGCTGCTGCACCTGGCGCGCCTGGCGCCGGACGTGCGCGAGCAGGAGCTGCGTGACTTCCTCGGCAGCTTCAACTTCCGCGGCGACATGGCGACCGCACCCATCGCACCGTTTTCCGGCGGCGAGAAGGCGCGCCTCGCGCTTGCGCTGATTGTCTGGCAGCGCCCCAACCTGTTGCTGCTCGACGAGCCAACCAACCACCTCGACCTCGACACGCGCGAAGCGCTGACCATGGCGCTGGCCCAGTTCGACGGCACGCTGATCCTCGTCTCACACGACCGGCACTTGCTGCGCGCCACGACTGACCAGTTCCTGCTGGTAGGCCAAGGCACCGTCGCCCCGTTCGATGGCGATCTGGACGACTACCGCGACTGGCTGCTCAAGCAGGCCGCTGCCAAACGTGCCGCTGCCAGCGCACCCGCCACCTCCACCGATGCGGATGGCACACCTGCGGTCAATCGTCGAGACCAGAAACGCGAAGAAGCCGAGCAACGCCAACGCCTTGCCGCCCTGCGCAAGCCGCTGCAAAAGAATGTCGACGCCATCGAAAAGCGCATGACGCCACTGCAGAAGGAAAAGGCCGAACTCGAAGCCTTCCTCGCTGATGGCGCAGCGTATGAAGAGGCCAACAAAACGCGCCTGATGGAAGGTCTGCGCCGCCAGGTCGAACTGAACACCGAGCTGGACCAGTTGGAAGAACGCTGGCTCGAGCTGCACGAACAACTCGAACAAATCAATTAAGGCTGGCGTGTCCGGCCAAGGAGACCATCTTGATGACGACCCCATCGCCGGACACCGCCACTGCCACACATCAACCGCTGGCGGGCGTGCGCGTGCTCGACCTCACGCGCTTGCTGCCAGGCCCCGCCGCCACGCGCCACCTGGCCGACCTCGGCGCGACCGTCCTCAAGATCGAAGATTCAGGCCCCGGCGACTACGCACGCGACATGCTCCGCACGTCCGCCGACCGCGCGGCCGAACGCCCGAGCCTGTTCTTCCGCTCGCTCAATCGCGGCAAGGCTGAACTGCGGCTCGACCTCAAGCTTGTTGAAGACCGCGAAGCGTTCATCGAACACGTGCGCCACGCCGACGTGCTCATCGAGAGCTTTCGCCCCGGCGTGATGGCGCGTCTCGGCGTCGGTTGGGAAACGCTGCGCGCGGCCAACCCGTCACTGGTGATGTGCTCCATCAGCGGCTATGGGCAGGACGGGCCACTAGCCCAGGCAGCCGGCCACGACATCAACTATGTCGGCTATGCCGGCATGCTGGATCAACTCACCAGCGTTGACGGCACGCCCATCGTCCCCAATGTGCAGATCGGCGACCTGCTGGGCGGTGCGCTGACAGCGGTGGTCGGCATTCTGGCCGCGCTAGTAGATGCACGCGCCACCGGACGTGGCCGCTACATCGACGTGTCGATGACGGACTCGGTGTTCGCGCACAACTTGATGGCGTTCTTTGCGGTCGGCACGCGCGGCCAGGCGAGCCGCGCAGGCACTGATCTGCTCAACGGTGGAGTACCCTGCTACGGCGTCTACCGCACCGCAGACGACCGCTTCATGGCCGTAGGCGCCCTGGAGTTGAAGTTCTGGCAGACGATGTGCGACGTGCTCGGCAAGCCCGAATGGAAAGACAAGCACTGGACGCGCGGCCAGCGTGTCGGCGGAGAAGAAGCACACGCCATGCGCGATGAGCTTGCGGCGCTGTTCCGCACAGCCACACAAACTGAATGGACGGCGCGCTTTGCATCAGCCGATTGCTGCGTCACGCCGGTCTTGCGCATGGAAGAAGCCTTGCAGCATCCGCTCTTTGCCGAGCGCAACAGCGTGGTGAAGGAGAATGGCGAGCCCGTGCAGCTCGCCCTGCCGCTACGGTTTGCGGACTGAGCCAGCGTCGGCACGATCCAGCGCATCGAGCAGGTGCGCAGCCTCGGCCAACTGGTGTTGGCTGAACACGCGAATGCCGTGCTGGCGCAAGAGCGCTGCCGTCACACCCTCGCCGGGTTGTAGTTGGCTGGAGAACGTTCCGTCGTAGAGAAAGGCGGAACCGCAGGATGGGCTGCGCTCGGTCAGCACGGCGACTTGCACGCCTGCTGCCTGCGCAGCCTCCAGGGCACGTTGCGCACCCCGTACAAATGCCTCGGTAACGTCATGGCCGTGGTGTTCGACCACACGAGCCGTGCCAAGCAGCACCGCCGTGCCACCGCCCTCACCATGGATTTCCGCCGGCGAGCGCGGCACCGGCAGACCGCCGGCCATTTCCGGGCACATCGGCACGACGCGCCCTTCCATCTGCCAGCGCGCCAGGATGCCGCCCTCGGTCGCAACCGTGCCGCCGTCGTAGCGGACCGGCTGGCCCAGCAGACAGGCACTGACGAGGACGGGCTGCACGATCGATGGCCTATGCCTAGCGACGCTCGCGGCGGATCATCGCCACCACCAGCGTCAGCGCCAGGATCAGCATCCAGATCAGCGACCAGACCGGCACCGACAAGCCCAAAACCGGCGGCATCGGCCCAACACACAGGCCATCGGCTTCAAACACCTGCGGCAGCCATTTGGCCGTGGGCAGCGCGTTGACCCAGTTTTCGATCGGATCGATGCCGCACGTTGCCTTCGGGTTCAGCAGCAGCGAAACGTGGTACCCCGCCACGCAGATCCCGGCCAGCCCAGACAGCATTCCCAGCCCGTGCCACAGCAGCCGCGTGGCAGACGATAGCGCCGCCAGTAGTGAAAACACACCGATGCCCAGAAATGCAAACCGCTGCAGGATGCACAGCGGGCATGGCTGCAGCCCCTCCACATGCTGGAGATACAGCGCATAGCCGACCAGCCCGAAGGCGATCACGGCAATCAGCAGGAAAAAGGCGCGCGAGTTGGCTTGCATGGCGGCGACAGATCAGGGAGAAAAGTTGGCGGATTATCGCATTGCAATGGCATTCGCATTTTCAAATGACGCCATCGACAGTGTTCCAAAGATTTGAAGGACTAAGCCTCCAGCGCCCGCACGCGGTCGATCGCCTGCTCGATGCGCTCGACGGCAATCACTTCCAGCCCGTCGATCGGCTGCTTGGGCGCGTTGGACTTCGGAATCACGGCAATCGAGAAGCCCAGCTTGGCAGCCTCCTTCAACCGCTCCTGGCCACGCGGCGTCGGGCGAATTTCCCCGGCAAGGCCGATCTCGCCAAATACGACCAGCCCGCGCGGCAGCGGCTTGTTGCGCATCGACGAATGGATGGCCAGCAGCACCGCCAGGTCCGCCGCCGGCTCGGTGATCTTCACCCCGCCCACGGCATTGAGAAACACGTCCTGGTCAAAGCATGCAATGCCGGCGTGACGGTGCAGCACCGCCAGCAGCATCGCCAACCGGTTCTGCTCCAGGCCCACGGCCAGGCGGCGCGGGTTCGGCACGCCCGCCGTATCCACAAGCGCCTGAATCTCCACCAGCAGCGGCCGCGTGCCCTCCTGCGTGACCAGCACGCACGAGCCCGGCACTACCTGCTCGTGCTGCGACAGGAACAGCGCCGAAGGGTTGGCCACGCCGCGCAGGCCGCGCTCCGTCATGGCAAAGACGCCCAGTTCATTGACCGCGCCAAAGCGGTTCTTGAACGCGCGCACCAGCCGATATGCCGAATGCGTATCGCCCTCGAAGTACAGCACCGTATCGACGATGTGCTCCAGCACGCGCGGGCCGGCCAGCGCGCCTTCCTTGGTCACATGCCCGACCAGGATGGTGGTCACGTCGAGCCGCTTGGCGATGCGCGTGAGCTGCGCCGCACATTCGCGCACCTGCGCCACCGACCCCGGCGCCGAGGTCAACGCCTCGGAATACAGTGTCTGGATCGAATCGATGACGACCACCTCGGGCTTTTCCGTCTCGATGGTCGCCTGGATACGTTCAAGCTGGATCTCGGCCAGCAGCGCAAGGTTTGGGCTCTCGATGCCGAGGCGGCGCGCACGCAAGGCGATCTGCGCGCCGGACTCTTCGCCACTCACGTACAACACACGCCGGCTGGCCGACAGGTTGGACAGCGCTTGCAGCAGCAACGTCGACTTGCCGATCCCCGGGTCGCCGCCGATCAGCACCACGCCGCCGCCCACCAGGCCACCGCCCAGCACGCGGTCAAACTCGTCGATGCCGCTGGAGAATCGCGGCACATCCTCCGCGTCGATATCCGACAGCTTGCGCACCGTCGCGCTCGATGCCAACGACTGGAAACGAGCGCCGGCACCAGACGCCGGCTGCGCCACGGTTTCCACCATCGTGTTCCATTGCTGGCAATGCGGGCACTGCCCCGCCCATTTCGGCGACGTGCCGCCGCACTCGGTGCACGTATAGACCGTCTTGCTCTTGGCCAAACAACCCCCTGCTTGCGGCCGCCGGACGTATCAGGCAGCCGCTTGATCTTCGTATTGCGTATGTATGACTAGGTTCGCGAAGGCGCTCAGGCAGCCTTGCCGAGCTCGCCCGCCGCTGCCGTTTCGACCGGCTCGACCGTCACCGGCACACGCGGCGCCAGGGCGCACATCAGTTCATAACCGACGGTGCCGGCGGCATACGCCACTTCGTCGATCGGCAGGCCCTCACCCCACAACGTGACCGGCGTACCGACGCGCGCATCGGGCACGCCAGCCAGATCCACCGTGATCATGTCCATCGATACGCGGCCCACGATGTGCGTGCGCACGCCATCGACCAGCACCGGCGTATGGTTGCCACTCCAGCCCGGTGCGTGACGCGGATAGCCATCGGCATAGCCGCACGCAACCACGCCGATGCGCATCGGCTGCTCCACCTTGAAGCGCGAGCCATAGCCGATGGTTGCGCCCGGCTGCAAGTCCTGGATCGCAATCAGTTCGCTCTTGAGCGACATGGCGGGCATCAGCCCGGTGCCTTCGATGTCAGCGGCCAGGCCGGTCGGCGAAGCGCCGTACATGATGATGCCGGGGCGCACCCAATCGCGGTGCGCCTTCGGATGCCACAGCGTGGCGGCGGAATTCGACAGGCTCGCCTCGCCCGGCAGCCCTTGCGTGGCCAGCTCGAAGGCGGCGAGCTGATGATCGATGCCGCGCGGGCCGTCGGCGTCGGAGAAGTGCGTCATATGGACGATCGTGCCGACGCCCGAAATGGCACGGGTGCGCTCCCATGCGGCACGGTAGGTGGCGGGGGCGAAGCCGAGGCGGCTCATGCCCGTGTTGATCTTGAGTTGCACGCTGATGGGGCCTTTCAGGCGCGCCACTTCCAGCATGCGCAACTGCTCTTCGTTGTGGACGGTAGTGGTCAGGCGGTACTGCTCGACGATGGCCAGATCTTCCGGCTTGAAGAAGCCTTCGAGCAGCAGGATGGGCCCCTGCCAGCCGAGTTGGCGCAGGCGAACGGCCTCATCCAGGTCGAGCAGGCCGAAGCCGTCGGTCTGGCGCAGTCCTTCATACACACGCTCGATACCGTGGCCGTAGGCGTTGGCTTTGACGACGGCCCACACGCGCGAGTCGGGCGCATGACGGCGGGCCACCTGGAGATTGTTGGCAAGTGCGGGGCCGTGGATGACGGCCTGAATGGGTCTTGGCATGACGGCAAACCTGCAGAACGTTGGGGCGATGGCGCGCTCGTGGCGCGGCGTCGGTGCTGCAACGCAATAAGCGTGCGCGGCGGGCAAGGCTGGGCCTCCGGCCTTGCACCACAAGCGTTCTATTTGACCACAGGACGCGAACAGGTTCGCGCGGTCAGGCGAATCGCCAAAAAGAAAGTGGGCGGCCGTCACGGGGAGCGCACACGTTTCGTGATATAAAGCCGTTCAATTTAGGCATGGGAAAACATACGTGATGCGCTGGCTGCATAAGGAAAGTTGGGCAACATCCACTTCTTTCTGCGCAACGGCGTCACATCTGGTTTGACCATGCGCACAGGCGAGACAAAAACACGCACGGGGCGGAACGCATGCCCCAAACGCCTGTCAGTGAAGATTCCTGCGGTTGCCCGGCGATGCATGTCTTGCAGCACCAAACTGGCCCCGCCCAAGGGAACCACAGTCAGGGGAGCTCGCGCGAGCCAAGGCACCGCTGCCGCACTCGCGCACCTGCGCACTGCGCGGCCGGTCAGCCGACGCACTGCCCGGCCGGCTGCCCTGGGAGGACGCTTCCGCGTGCCGGCGCGTTGCCGGCGCGTCGTGGCGACGGGAATGGCACCGCGGTCTACGGGGACGAATTCGAAGGTATGAAGAAGGGCTTTTACACCATCATGGCGGCGCAGTTTTTTTCGTCGCTCGCCGACAATGCGCTGCTCATCGCCGCCATCGCCCTTCTGACAGAGATGCATTCACCGCAGTGGATGACCCCGCTGCTCAAGCTGTTCTTCGTTCTCTCTTACGTTCTGCTTGCCGCCTTCGTGGGCGCGTTTGCCGACTCCATGCCCAAGGGCAAAGTGATGCTCATCACCAATGCCATCAAACTGCTGGGTTGCGGCGTGATGCTCACCGGCGTACATCCGTTACTCGCCTATGGCGTGGTCGGCTTTGGCGCGGCGGCGTATTCGCCGGCAAAGTACGGCATCCTGACCGAGCTGCTCCCCCCTGAAAAACTCGTCGCCGCCAACGGCTGGATCGAAGGGCTCACTGTCGGTTCGATCATTCTCGGCACGGTGCTTGGCGGGGCGCTGATTTCCAAGCATGTGTCGGCGTGGCTGCTGTCGTTCGACATCCCCGGCCTCGAATCCATCGACACGCCGGCCGAGGCCGCCATGCTCGTGATCATGGCGATGTACCTGGTTGCGGCGGTGTTCAACCTGCGCATTCCAGATACGGGCGCGCGCTATCCGCAGCAAGAGAAAAACCCGGCGCGGCTGATCTCGGAGTTTGCCGACTGCTTCAACGCCCTGTGGCACGACAGACTAGGCCAGATCTCGCTGGCGGTGACGACGCTGTTCTGGGGCGCGGGCGCTACGCTGCAGTTCATCGTGTTGAAGTGGGCGGAGCAATCGCTGGAACTGAACTTGTCGCAAGGCGCCATCCTGCAGGCCGTGGTGGCCGTGGGCGTGGCCGCAGGCGCCATGGCAGCGGCGGTGAAGATCCCGCTGCGCCGCTCGCTCGACGTGCTGCCGGTGGGCGTGGCGATGGGTGTCGTCGTCATGCTGATGGCGTTCTACACCAAGCACACGATTCCCGAAGTCACCTTCCACATCGGCGAGATGAAGCTGCCGCTGTACATGCTGATTGCCTACCTGTTCCTGATGGTGGTGGGCGCCATGTCGGGCTTCTTCGTGGTGCCGATGAATGCGCTGCTGCAGCACCGCGGGCACGTGTTGCTCTCGGCCGGCCACTCGATCGCCGTGCAGAATTTCAACGAGAACGTTTCGGTGCTGCTGATGCTGTGCCTGTACGCCCTGCTCATCAAGCTGAACGTGCCGGTGGGCGTGGTCATCGTTTCGTTCGGCATCTTCGTGTGCATCACGATGGCCCTGGTGATGCGCCGGCATCGCGCCAGCGAAAAGCTGTACCACACCGCCGCCCTCATCGGCGAGGACAAGCACCACTGAGCGTATCGTTACGCGCCGCCTCGGCTTCAGCGCCGATTTTTTCTCCGAAGATCCACTCGATGGTAATCGTGCGTTGGCGCAGCTCTTGAAGCCATGCCTGGGCATGACGGTGCAGGTAGCGTTGCTGACGGCGGCCATTCTGATCGTCTGCGTGGCGTGACACTTCCCGCGGATCGCGGGCGGCAAGGTGGTGCTGCAGCGCTTCCGCTCACCGCGGGCGCCGCGCATTCAGGGCTGGATCTTCGGGCTGAGCATGCTCGCTGTGGCGGCGTATGTCGCCCTCCTCACCTGAGCACGGCGCTTACTTGCCACCACGCTCCGCGTAGACCTTGCGTGCAAAGCAGAGGTCTTCCCAGGCACGAGCCTTGTCGGTCAGGGTGCGCAGCAGGTAGGCCGGGTGGTAGGTCACCACCACGGGCACACCGTCCACCTCATGCACCTTGCTGCGCAGCTTGCCTACCGGCGTCTGCGTCTGCAGCAGGTTCTGCGCAGCAACACGGCCCAGCACGACAATCACGCGCGGTTTGACCAGCGCGATCTGACGCTTGAGGTACGGGTCGCACATCGCCGCCTCGTCCGGCTCGGGGTCGCGGTTGCCGGGCGGGCGGCACTTGAGCACGTTGGCGATGAACACGCCCTTGTCTCGCGACAGGCCGATCGCGCGCAGCATGCTGTCGAGCAGCTTGCCGGCCTGGCCGACGAAGGGCTCGCCTTGCTTGTCTTCCTGCTCCCCCGGAGCCTCGCCGATCAGCATCCATTCGGCCTGCCGATCGCCAACGCCGAAGACAGTGTTCGTGCGGCGCTCGCACAGCTTGCACGACGTGCAGTTGGAAACCGCGTCTTCGAGCTGCGCCCAGTCAAACGCGGCGATGCGTTGGGCGCGCGGAACGGCGGCATCGCTCGGGACGTCAGCCACCTCCGGCACTTCGGCGCGGGCGACGACGGGTTCCGAAGCGACAACGGCCATCCCGGTTGCAACCGGTTCGGCAACGGCAACCTCGGCGAACTCCGCTTCAGCCAGCGCAACCGGTTCAACCACGTCAACCGGCTCCGCGCCGCGCAACACCCATTCGTTGGAGACACCCAGCGCCTCCAGCATGCGCGCCCGTCTGTTCATGCTGCCTCCACCCCGCTCGCCTCGCAGACAATGCGCATGACGAGCGCATCCTCGCGCGTGTTGTTCTCGGCCGGGTAATAGCGCTTGCGGCGGCCGATCTCGGCAAATCCAATACGACGATACAGCGCGATTGCGCCGGTATTGGACGGTCTCACCTCCAGCAGCAAGCTGCCAAAGCCATGTGCCAGCGTGAGCGCCACCGCCAGCCGCAGCAGCCACCGGCCCAGCCCCTGCCGCTGCCAGACGGGCGCGACCGTCACGTTGAGCAGGTGCATCTCGTCGACCACCGGCATGAGGATCAGATAGCCGGCGACCTCATTGCCGCCGTCACGCAACACGATGCCGAGGTGGCCCGACTTGAGCGAATCCTCGAAGTTGCCGCGCGACCACGGGAAAGCAAATGCCGCCTGTTCGATGGCCGCCACGCCGGCCAGGTCCAGTGCCGTCATGCGCTCGGCGCGCCAGCCGGCAGGCAGCGGCGTCTGCGCGGTCACGCTAGCCAGCGCGCGGTCGATGAGGCTCATGCGTGGGCTCCTCCTGCGGCAGCCTTGGCTTGCTGCACGGCCTGACGCTCTTCAATGGTGAGCGCGACCTTGTCGCGCACATATAGCGGCGCAGCCTCTTCCGGGCGCACCGTGTGGCCGGCGGCCAGGAGGCGCAGAGCGATTGTGACGATCTCGCGTGCGTGCGGTGCCACGTCGGGCAGCACGGCGGCAGCCCCCGCAGCAACGGCCAACCGATCGCCGAATACCGTAGCCGCGTTGCCGGCAAGCCAATACGGCTGCGACGGTGCAACCACGCTCTGCGGACCGCCCACCTGAATGGCAGACAGCGCGTGCCAGCCCGAGGCGTCCTGCGCCGGATCGACGGGCACGAAGCTGGTCCAGTAGCACTCATCCATACGCGCATCGAGCGCGATGGTCACGGCAGCCCCGGCCGGCAGCGACGCGCGCGTCTGTTCGGCACAGGCCACCAGCGAATTGACCGGCACGACCGGAAGATCGGCGCCGAACGCCAAGCCCTGTGCCACGCCGCATGCCGTGCGCAGCCCAGTGAACGAGCCGGGCCCGGCGCCAAAGGCAATCGCCGCGCAATCGGCCAGGGCGATGCCGGCCTCGGCCAGCAATTCGCCGGCGGCCGGCAGCACGCGGCTGCTGGACCGCGCGCCGGTGTGTTCATGGCGGAACAGCGTGCGCGTGCCGTCACCAAGGGCAACGGAACAGAACTCGGTGGAGGTGTCGAAAGCAAGAATCCAGGGCATGGCGGCATTGTACCGGCTGGTGTGGCGCCTGAATGCGCAATCCGCCCACAGCCTGCGCTGAAAACCGAAGGCATCCTCGAATTCAAACGGCCCGGCGGCGCACCCCCGGCGCTATCATCGCCGGACCATTGTTTTCAGCCGGGAATCATCATGAGCGACCTGCAAGCCCGTTTCGACCAAGCCCAGATCGACGTCAAGGGCCTCTCCGAACGCCCCAGCAACATGACGCTGCTGCGCCTGTACGCCCTCTTCAAGCAGGGCGCCGAAGGCGACGCCCACGGCGACAAGCCTGGCTTCACCGACATCGTCGGCCGCTACAAGTTTGAAGCGTGGGAGGGCCTGAAGGGCACCTCGCAGGACGACGCCAAGCAGAAGTACATCGACCTCGTTGAAGAACTAAAGAGCGGAGCGACGACCTGATCGTTGAATCGCCAAATGAAGAACCGGGCCATGCGCCCGGTTTTTTATTGCGCTGCCGGAATGGCGGATGGCAGCTCTCGGCGGCGCATGCGCCACGCTGCCAACACGGCCAGCGCGCAGAGGGTGCCGAGAAAGATGAACGTCTCGTCGAAGGACAGAATACGTGCCTCGGGGTCGACCGCTGCACCGTGCACCGTTTCGATGCCGCGCGTGGCGAGCCGCCATTGCAGAAAGATGCCCGTGGCCGACACACCGATCGCCCCACCAAGTTGGCGTAGGAAATTGACCGCGCTCGAACCCTGCGGGATCAACGTGAAATCGACGCCGCGCATGGCGCCCAGGCTCAGCGATGGCAGCACAAAACCGAGCCCGATCCGCCCGATGATGGCGATAGCGATCAGCAGCAGATAGCTCGTTGCCCGGGTGTTGGTCGCCATCAGGAAGAACGAGAGCGCCAGCGCAGCCAGCCCGAACGACACCAGCCGGAATGGCTCGATGCGATTGGTCAGCCGTCCGGCCAGCATGATCGTCACGGCCAGCACCAGACCGGCGGGCAAGAGCACCAGCCCCGCGCGCGACGGCGCATAGGCCAGCGCCACCTGCATATACACCGGTACCAAGTATGTCGAGCCGTACAGCCCTGCCCCGTAGACGAAGGCCACCACCGCCCCCATCGCAAACTGCCGATAGCTGAAGAGCCGCAGGTTTAGCAACGGCGACTCCACCCGCCGCTGCCAGAACACGAAACCGGCCACGCACACGGCGGACACGAGCATCAGCACGATGCCGTGCGCAGCATCGCCATGCAGCGCGACCAGCCCGTTGAGGAGCGTGACGGTCGCGCCACCGATCAGCAGCAGGCCGCGCCAGTCCAGCGGCTTGGGCTCGCCGGCCATCGACGAGTTGATCGCCATGAAGCGCCGTGCCATCGCCCAGCCGAGCAGCGTGAACGGCATCACCACAAAAAAGATCGAGCGCCAGCCGAACAGCTCCACCAGAAAGCCGCCCACGCTCGGCCCCACGGCCGGCGCCAGCACCACGCCAAAACCGAACAGGCCGAACGCCCTGCCCTGCTCCCTCTCGGGAAACACCCGCAGGATCAGGATGTTGGGCAGCGGTTGCATGATGCCGGCCGCCACGCCCTCCACCACCCGCATGGCGATCATCACGCCGTAATTGGGCGACAAGCCGCCCGCTAGCCCACCCAATCCCAGCAGTAACAACGCCCCAATAAACGTGCGCCGCAGCCCGAAGCGCAGCAGCAGCCAGGGCGTCAGCAGCATCGACAACGTCATCGCCACCATGAAGCTGGCCGAAACCCACTGCGCACGTTCCTGCCCGAGCACGAAATGCCGGCTCAGGTCGGGAATCGCGACGTTGACGATAGTGGCCGAGATGACGGACGACACCGCCCCCACCATCAGCGTGAAAAGCACAAGCCACTTGAAGCGCTCGCCGTAGCGCGCGCGCAGAGCCTCCAGGGTGGGCGTGAATGTCGTCATGGTCTCGTTTTAGTGATGTGAGACGACTGGGAGCAAACCCGGCCCGGCGCGTCCTCCACACGCCGGGCGGGCGAACAACGCTCAGCCGAGCCGGCCGGTGGCGGCAATCTCGCGGATGCGGCGCACGGTGTCGATATCGGACTCGCGGTAGGCGGATTTGACGATCTCGGCGTAGCGCGTGTCGCCGGTCTCATCGGCGCTGGGCAGCGTGGTGTCGTAGACGAAGCGGATGAACGCGGCGTTGGTGTCGTTCGTCTCGATCGTCATGGTGAGCGAGCCGCCGGCGTGCTCGCCGGTGGCCGCCGTGGTGTACGTCACGCGCTTGTGCGGCTCCAGCGTCACGCGGTCTTGAATGCGCGCCTTGCCGAAGCGCAGTTCGCGCTCGACCCAGCCATCGCCTTCGGCCGTGATGATGCATTCGTCGAGGCTTTCGACGAATTCTGTCTGTTCTCGCACTCGCAGCACCAGGCCCTGCCAGATCTGGTTCAGGGTCAGCGTGTCGATCAGGGGATTCAGTGGGTCGTTGACTTCCACCAGGTGTTCAAAACGCAAAGCGGCCTCCGCAAAATTTGCTGACATTATGGCGCGGCCCACGAACAAACGAGCGAAATGAAAAAACGCCGGTGGGTTGCCCCAGCCGGCGTTCTCCCTGCGACGCAAGCGTCGCTTAAACCTGTTCACGAACCGTAGCGAGCGGCCCGAGGTTGGCCAGAGAAGCGCAGCCGTACACCGGGTACGGCGAGCATCACAGGGCCAAGATCGGGACGCGCAGTAGGATCGTGGGCAGGTTTTTAGATTTCTTCGTACAGCGGGAGTGTCAGGAATTCCGCAAAGTCTTCCGACGTCGACATCTGTTCGAAGATTTCTGCAGCGCGGTCAAAGTGGCCCACCGCGCCCGTCTCCTTCACCTTGGCCAATTCTTGCGGGATCAGCCCGCGCACGAGTTCTGCCGTGACCTTCGTGCCGTCTTCCAGCTTGCCCTTGGGCGAGCGGATCCACTGCCACACTTGCGAGCGGGAGATTTCCGCCGTGGCGGCATCTTCCATCAGGTTATGGATCGGCACGCAGCCGTTGCCGGCCAGCCAGGCGCCCAGGTAGTGGATGCCGACGTTGATGTTCATGCGCAGGCCAGCTTCAGTGATGGGCGTTTCCGGCTGGAAGTCCAGCAGGTCAGCAGCCTTCACTTCCACGTCCGGACGTTGCTTCTCGAACTGGTTCGGCTTGTCGCCCAGCACCGCCACAAATTCCTTCATGGCCGGCTCGACCAGGCCCGGGTGGGCCACCCAGCCGCCGTCGTAGCCGTCGGTCGCATCGCGCTTCTTGTCGTTGATGATGCCGGCCATGGCGATGGCGTTCTTCTCCGGATCGTTCTTGATCGGGATCAGCGCGCTCATGCCGCCAATGGCGGGCGCACCACGCTTGTGGCAGGTCTTGAGCAGCAGCAGCGCATAGGCGCGCATGAACGGCGAAGTCATCGTCACCTTGGCGCGATCGGCCAGGCAGAAGTTCTTGTCGACCTTGAACTTCTTGATGCACGAGAAGATGTAGTCCCAGCGGCCAGCATTCAGGCCGGCGCTGTGCTCGCGCAGTTCGTACAGGATTTCTTCCATCTCGAACGCGGCGAGGATGGTCTCGATCAGCACGGTGGCCTTGATGGTGCCTTGCGGCAGGCCGATCTCGTTCTGCGCCATCACAAAGACGTCGTTCCACAGACGCGCTTCCAGATGGCTTTCCATCTTCGGCAGGTAGAAGAACGGGCCAGCACCGCGGGCAATTTGCTCCTTGGCGTTGTGGAACAGGAACAATGCGAAGTCGAAGATGCCGCCCGAGACGCGCTGGCCGTCAACGGTGACGTGCTTCTCGTCCAGGTGCCAGCCGCGCGGGCGCACCTGCAGCGTGGCGATCTTGTCGTTGAGCTTGTAGGTCTTGCCGTTCTGCTCGAGCGTGAGCGTGCGGCGGATGGCTGCCTTCAGGTTGACCTGACCCTGGATCTGGTTGTGCCAGCTGGGCGAGTTCGAATCCTCGAAGTCGGTCATGTAGCTGTCCGCGCCCGAGTTGAACGCGTTGATGACCATCTTGGCTTCCACCGGGCCGGTGATTTCCACGCGGCGGCAATGCAGTGCCGGCGGGATCGGCGCGACCTTCCAGTCGCCTTCGCGGATGGCCTTGGTCTCGGGCAGGAAATCCGGGCGCTCACCGGCGTCCAGACGCTTGGCGCGCTCGACGCGGGCAGCCAGCAGCTCTTTGCGGCGCGGCTCGAAAGCACGGTGCAGCTTGGCGACCAGCGCCAGTGCTTCGGGGGTCAGAATGTCTTTGTAGGCCGGAAGGATCTCGGCCTTGATCTCCATGCCTTGGGGCAGCGTGAGCGCCATGGTTGTTCTCCAGAGGATGATGTGAGGGTTGAACGGGTTCGGTCCTATAGCTGGGCCGATTGAATGCAATGCCTTACGTCGCTTGTGTTGCCTGTATGAATTGCAGCAGGTCTCGCATGTCGTGGCCGGCCCCGGTGGGCGCCACGTCGAGCGCCTCGGGCGGATGCCCCAGGCGATTGATCCAGAAGGTCGTGAAGCCGTACCACGTCGCGCCGCAGGCATCCCATCCATTGGACGATACGAACAGAATCTGTTCGGCTGGCACGCCAAAGGCTTGCGGCGCCAGCGCGTAGGCTTGCGGCGCGGTCTTATACAGCTTGACTGCGTCCACCGACAGGACGTGGTCGAACAGCCCCGACATACCGGCACTCTTCACGGCGATGTCGAGCATTTGCGGGTTGCCGTTGGAGAGGATGCCCAGCGGCAAGCCCATCTCCCGCAGGCGGCGCAGCGCCGGCACGTTCTCGGGAAAGGCCGACAGGCACGCATATTCGCGCATCAGCGTGGCTTCGTCGTGGGCGGAGAGTTCTACGCCCAGGCGAGCCGCCGCGTAGCGCAGCGCGTCGATAGTGATGTCCCAGAACGGCTTGTAGTGTTCCCCCGCCGGGCCAGCCAGCGAGCGGATGCGGGTGTAGTCGATCTGCTTGTCGCGCCAGAGCACCGACAGGGCCTCGCCCTTGCCGGCAAAGAGCTGTTCGGCGCGCGCGGCCACGGAATACACGTCGAACAACGTGCCGTACGCATCAAAGACCACCGCGCGAATCGAAGACATTCAGTCAGCTCCACGGACCCGAAGGTCGTGCACCCTGCAAGTTCTATTACGCAGAACGCCCCTCTGACCTTCGCAACGAAGGCCATTCTAGAAAAGGTGACGCGCTGCACAAAGATGGCAATGGTCACTTGATCTTTGACTTTTACCCTCTGAATGACGAGTGATAACCTTTATATTCATCACAATCCCGCAGGCCTCGTTTGCCACGGTATACATCAGGCATGGCTCATTTCAAGCAACTCGAAACCTTTGTTTCCGTCGCCACGCGCGGCAGTCTGTCCGCCGCCGCCGCCGCCGAGGGCGTGGCGCCCGCCATCATCGGGCGCCGCATCGATGCGCTCGAGGAGCGCCTGGGTGTCAAGCTGCTGGTGCGCACTACGCGGCGCATCACGCTCACCTTCGAAGGCTCGGCCTTTCTGGAGGATTGCCAGCGCATCCTCAACGACCTGCACAACGCCGAAGCCAGCGTCTCGGCTGGTGGCGTGAAGGCCAGCGGCCACCTGCGTGTGACGGCCCCGGCGGGGTTCGGCCGCCGCCACGTCGCGCCGATGGTGCCGGACTTCATCGAGGCGCATCCGGATGTGTCCATGACGCTGGATCTGGGCGACCGCGTGGTCGACCTCGTCAACGAGGGTTTCGACTGCGCCATCCGCCTCGGCGACTTGCCCGACTCCAGCCTCGTGTCGATCCGCCTGTGGGAGAACCGCCGCGTGGTGGTGGCCGCACCGGCTTACCTGGAGCGCCATGGCGTACCGATGCAGGTGGAGCAACTCTCGGGCCACAACTGCCTGGCCTTCGGCGCCAGCGCCAACGTGCAGCGTGGCTGGGTATTCCAGCAAGGCGGCAAGACCGTCACCGTGAAGGTGTCGGGCACGATGGAATGTACCGACGGCGCGGTACTGCGCGAATGGTGCCTGCAGGGCCACGGTCTGGCGTGGCGCTCGTGGTGGGAAGTCGGCCACGACATTGCGACCGGCAAACTGGTGACGGTGCTCGATGCGTTCGAGGCGCCGCCGATCGGCATCCATGCGGTGTTTCCGCAACGCAAGCACCTGCCGCTGCGCGTGCGGCTCTTTATCGACTTCCTGAAGAACACCTATGGCAATCCGGCTTACTGGCGCCGGGCCGACGCCCTCATCGGGATGGACTAGCGATCACTCCGGATGGGTGGAACACTGCGCGCGGCCTACAATCAAGACAACACGCATCCACTTCGCATTTCCCTGATCAGGAGGCCGCATGTTCCAGCACATCCTCATCCCCACCGATGGTTCCGAGCTGTCGCGCAAGGCGGTGGCAGGGGCGCTCGATTTTGCCAAGACGCTGGGCGCGCGCCTGACGGCCTACACCTGCCTGGAGGAATATCCGTACACGCCCTTCTCCGAGATCGTCGTGGAGACGCCGCAGGCCTTCAAGGAGCGCGTTGAAGCGCAGGCGCGCGTGGTGCTCAAGGACGTGGAAGACGCCGCCCGCAACGCCGGCATCAACTGCGACACCGACATGAGCTGCTTTGCCGTGCCCTACATGGGCATCATCGATGCGGCCGAGCGTCACGGCTGCGACGTCATTTTCATGGCTTCGCACGGCCGGCGCGGGCTGGCCGGACTGCTGCTCGGCAGCGAGACGCAAAAAGTCCTCACGCATACCGAGATTCCGGTGATCGTCTACCGCTGAGCCGAGGCGCTCACGCTTTGCAAGCCGCCCCGCCCCGGGCGGCTTTTCTTTTTCTATCAGCCAAGGCATAAAAAAAAACCGCGCCACTCACGGGGCGCGGTTTGAGCGGCTGGGGCGTGGTCAGCGCGCCAGCCCAGGTGTCCTGGATGCCGGATGCGTCGGCAACCTCAAGCGACCTTCTTGGCTTCCGCCTTTTCTTCGAAGAATTGTTCGTCTTCCGTCGAACCCTTCAGCGCCGTGGTGGACGCCTCGCGCTCAATGGTCTGCGTAACGGCGTCGAAGTAGCCCGTGCCGACTTCGCGCTGGTGCTTCACAGCGGTAAAGCCACGCTCGGCGGCCTTGAACTCGGCCTCTTGCAGCTCAACGAAGGCGCTCATCTGGTTGCGGGCATAGCCGTAGGCCAGGTTGAACATCGAGTAGTTCAGGGCGTGGAAGCCGGCCAGCGTGATGAACTGGAACTTGTAGCCCATCGCACCGAGTTCTCTCTGGAACTTGGCGATCGTGGCATCGTCCAGGTTCTTCTTCCAGTTGAACGACGGTGAGCAGTTGTAGGCCAGCATCTTGCCCGGAAACTTGGCGTGGATGGCTTCGGCAAACTTCTTGGCGTATTCCAGATCCGGCTTGCCGGTTTCGCACCACACCAGGTCGGCGTACTCGGCATAGGCCAGGCCACGCGAGATGGCTTGCTGCAGGCCCGGCTTCGTACGGTAGAAGCCTTCCACGGTGCGCTCGCCAGTGCAGAACGGACGATCGTTCTCGTCCACATCGGCGGTCAGCAGGTCAGCAGCCTCTGCGTCGGTACGGGCGATCAGCACGGTCGGCACGCCCATCACGTCGGCAGCCAGACGCGCGGCAACCAGCTTGCTCACGGCTTCACGTGTCGGCACCAGCACCTTGCCGCCCATGTGGCCGCACTTCTTTACGGCGGCCAGTTGGTCTTCGAAGTGCACGCCCGAAGCGCCGGCCTCGATCATGGCCTTCATCAGTTCGAACGCGTTCAGCACGCCGCCGAAACCGGCTTCGGCATCCGCCACGATCGGGGCGAAGAAGTCGATGTCGCCCTTGCCTTCCGACCATTGGATCTGGTCAGCGCGCTGGAACGTGTTGTTGATCTTCTTGACGACCTTGGGCACCGAATCCACCGAGTACAGCGACTGGTCCGGATACATTTCGCCGTTGCTGTTGGCGTCGCCGGCAACCTGCCAGCCCGACAGGTAGATCGCCTTCAGCCCAGCCTTGACCTGCTGCATGGCCTGGTTGCCCGTCAGCGCGCCCAGCGCATTGACGAACGGCTCGTTGTTGATCAGGTTCCACAGCTTTTCCGAACCACGCTTGGCCAGCGTGTGCTCGATCTGCAGCGAGCCGCGCAGGCGCACCACGTCTTCAGCGGTGTAACCACGCTTGATGCCCTTCCAACGCGGGTTAGTGTCCCATTCCTTCTGCAGTGCCGCCACTTGCTGTTCGCGCGTCATGTCAATCTCCTGTGTGATCGCATCACTCAAATCAAAACTGGGTAACTCACTCATCACCTTGAGCCACTGGCACCGTGTTGGGGCGTCGATGGGTGGCTTGAGTCATATGTCTTATATAAGAGTGTAGGGAAACCCGATGCAGCGCAACAAGGAGAAGTTGATCCAACGCAGAAGTTTTTATCCCTTTATTTTCAAATACTTAAATTCTATATTTCACGATACGGGAATATTTTCCCCATCATGAAAGATGCAGATGGTGCTGTGCGATGCGGAATTTTTGCGGATCAAAAAAGCTTTCCGCATTGTGAAATTTAAGGCGGCATGTCATCACCACAAAGCTGGGGCCAACAAAAACGCCGCGGGTGCGGCGTTCAGGATGAAATTGATTGCGGGCGAACTCAGGACTGCCGCTCGATATCCTTCAGGACATCCCACTGCAGCGGGTCCGGCGTCTTGCCGTCGAACACTGCTGCCACGAAGACATAGATCGCATCGATAAAACCGGCCCGAAACTCACGAGGAAGCGCGCGTGTGATGCCGTCGATTTTCGAGCGTAAACGCATGGCCACGAAGGGCCGGCCTGCACGCGCATCGATGTGCGTACGGCAGAGAAAATCCTTGGCTGCGAGGGCACCCGATTGGTAGGGGCGTAAAGCACTCATCGTGCACCTCCGTGAAACAGATACCGGGGGATGCGGGGCAATGGAGAGGGATAAGACGCGGGGCGATGCCCGCTTGATGCGATAGACATGACGTCTCCTAGATGAAGAGGCCAGCCGTTCGCTGCTAAACGAGGGTGGCGGGCCTGACGACGGCGTTAGCAGACCGGCCATCTAGAAACCGGCAGACCCGAAGGTCTCACCGCCCGGCCCGCCATAAAGCATAGGCGTGCACAAGCACCGGACATTGTCCGTCTAGATGGCACATCTTGTGGGCTGCTAAACCCGGCTGCTCAAATGAACAGCGCGCGAATTATATCGCGCGCCCTTCCCCCGCAAAATCGGAATCAGCCTCGAGACAGGCGATGCGCCACCCAATCTCCACCCGTGATGACGGGCCGCCCGGCAATGTGTTTCGGGCTAACCGGATAGACGATGCACTCGACCGGTTCGCTGCCCAGCATGACGGTGTGGTTCTCGCGCAGGAACAGCGCGTCGCCGCCGGGGTAGACCTCTTCGATCTCGTCCAGCACGGGAACGAGCGCCGCATCGATGCGGTACACATCGCCGCGCACGGCGGTGCCGGTCGGATCGAGCACGAGGCCGGGGTAGGCGCCGAAGTCGTACAGGCGGCCGTGCAGCATGGCCGTGCCCAGGAAATCCGGCTCAGGGATGCCGCGCTTGGCCGCAGCGACGCGCAAGTCATTGGCCTCGCCCGCACGCAGCGTGCCGTAGACGAAGACGTGGATGGCGTTGACTGGGCTCATATGAGCTTGTCCTGCGAGACCAGCACGCCGTCTTCGTCGGCATAGATCCATTCGCCGGACTGGATATAGGCGCCGGGCATCTGCACGCCGACTTCGCGCTGGCCGGCGTTCTTCTTGATGCTCTTGCGCGGATGCACCGCCAGCGCATGAATGCCGACATTGCACTCGGCCAACTCGCGCGTGTCACGCACGCAGCCATTGATCAGGATGCCTTCCCAGCCGTTCTCCTCGGCCAGCTTGCCAAGGTTGCCGCCCACCAGCGCGCAGCGCAACGAGCCGCCACCGTCAATGACGAGCACACGCCCCGCCCCCTGCTCTTCCAGCGCCGCGCGCACCAGGCCGTTGTCTTCAAATACCTTGAGCGTGGAGGCCGGGCCCGCCAACACGGCGCGCTTGCCAAAGCTGCGGAACACCGGCGTGAGCACGCGCAGGCTCCCGTAGACAAGTTTGTCTTCGTGCATGTCGCACAGGTCGGTCACTGGGGTCATCGTCATGGCAATGTCGGGAGGTTAGCGTTGGCAAAAAGTCTCAGCCGCGCGATTGCGCACGCAGTGAATCGATCGTCGCGCGCGGGCTGATGATATTCGGATCGGTCTGTACTTCAATGATGCTGGCCACGGGCGCGGCCAGCGCAGTTTCCACGGCCGACTGAAAACCCTCCAGCGAGCGCACCGTGTGCCCCTCGGCGCCATAGGCGCGGGCCAGCGCGGCAAAGTCGGGGTTGCGCAGCTCGGTGCCGCTCACGTGCTCTGGATATTCGCGTTCCTGGTGCATGCGGATGGTGCCGTACATGCCGTTGTTGACCACGATGAAGATGACCGGCGCGTTGTACTGCATAGCGGTCGCCAGCTCCTGGCCGTTCATCAGAAAGCAGCCATCGCCGGCCATGCAGATGACGGGCGTCTCGGGGCAGACGATCTTGGCGGCCACCGCAGCCGGGGCGCCGTAGCCCATCGCCCCGCTGGTCGGCGCCAGTTGCGTGCGCGAGCCGGAAGCCAGTGCGCCGTACTGATAGAAACGATGCAGCCATGTAGCGTAGTTGCCCGCGCCATTGGTCAGGATGCTGTTGTGCGGCAGGCGCTCGCGCAGCCATCGCATCGCGCGGGCCATGTCGATGCCCTTGCCCCCAAACGGCGGCGGCACGATGTTGGCGAGGTAATCGGTGTTGGCGGCTTCCGTCCAGGCCGACCAGTGCGGCGGCGCGTCGGGTGACACCGATTCCAACGCTTCGGCAATCGCGGGCATCGATGCATGGATCATCAGGTCGGCCTGGTAGACGCGACCGAGTTCTTCTGCACCGGCGTGCACGTGGATGAGCGTCTGCTTCGGGCGCGGCACATCGAACAGCGTGTAGCCGGAGGTGGTCATCTCACCCAGGCGCGGGCCGATGGCGAGCACCACGTCCGCATCTTTCACGCGCGCCGCCAGCTTCGGGTTGATGGCGATGCCGACATCGCCGGCGTAATTCGGGTGGCGGTTGTCGAACAGGTCTTGCCGGCGGAAGACGCAGCCGGCGGGCAGGTTCCAGCGCTCGGCAAAGCCCTGCATGCGGGCTGCGGCCTGCGGTGTCCAGCCTGAGCCGCCCAGCAGCAGCATCGGCCGTTCAGCGTTCTGCAGCAGCGTCTTCAGTTGGGCAAGGTCATGCGGGCCGGGCCAGGCCATCGCACGCGGCATCGGCGGCACGTCGGCCACGGTAGCCACCTGCGTGAGCATGTCTTCCGGCAGCGCCAGCACCACGGGGCCAGGCCGGCCTGCCATGGCGGTCTGGAACGCGCGCGCGATGTATTCGGGGATGCGTTCCACGCTGTCGATCTGCGCGACCCACTTGGCCATCTGGCCGAACATGCGGCGGTAGTCGATTTCCTGGAAGGCTTCGCGGTCGGCAAAGTCGCGGCCGACCTGGCCGATGAACAGGATCATCGGCGTGGAATCCTGGAACGCGGTGTGCACGCCGATGCTGGCGTTGGTGGCGCCCGGCCCGCGCGTGCAGAAAACGATGCCGGGCCGGCCGGTCAGCTTGCCGTAGGCATCTGCCATGTTGGCGGCGCCGCCTTCCTGCCGGCAGATGATGAAGCGCGCACGATCGCGGCGCTGGTAGAAACCTTCGAGCACCGACAGGTAGCTCTCGCCCGGTACGCCGAAGGCGATATCGACGCCGTGGTTGACCAGGGCATCGACGAGGATCTGGCCGCCGTGGCGGGGTGTCATTGCGGCGGGGCGTACGACTGCGGTCTCCATGGCGGCTGGTCTCGTGCTTGATTCGTTGACGACACAACGGATCATAACGGAAGGCGCCACGGGCGCACACGCCCTGCTGTGACTACATCTGCCGGAACAGGTGCGCGTACTGCCGCGCCACCGGCAGCGTCTCCGTGCGCCCGCGCATCTTCAGGCCCAGGCGGCCGAGCGACAGATGCACGGCGCTCGATACATGCGCCACATTGACCACCGTGCCGCGATGCACCTGCCAGAAGTGCTCGGGATCGAGCTGCGTAAGCAGATCACGCAGGCTCGTGCGGATCAGCGATTCGCCCGCGCCGGAGACCACGTTGACGTATTTGTCGGTCGCCTCCAGATACAGCACGTCATCTACCGGGATGAAGCGCACCTCCTGCCCGACCAGCGCCTTGATGAAACGCAGGTAGCCGCCGCCGGGCACGGCAACGCGCGTCTGGGCGGCGCCCTGCAGACCAGCGAGGCGCTCGACCAACTCGGCCAGCGTCTGCGCAGGATCGGCGGTGACGCTACCGCTCGGTCGCGCGCCAAGCCGGTCCTTCAGGCGCTTGATCGTCTCGCCCAGACGCTCGGTCTGCACGGGCTTGAGCACGTAGTCGACCGCGGCCTGCTCGAAGGCATCCAACGCAAACTGGTCGTAGGCGGTCACGAACACGACCAGCGGGCGATCGTCCCGATCAGACAGCTCGCGCGCCACGTCAATGCCCGACAGGCCCGGCATGCGGATGTCGAGAAAGACCACATCCGGCCCCGCCCCTGCTGGCGCGCCGTCAATCACGTCGAGCACGGCTTGCCCGTCGTGCACGGCCGGCAACAGCGCGGCTTCGGGCCACAGCGCAGTCAGTTCAGCAACCAGGTTGTCGGCCAGCGCCGGTTCGTCGTCGGCGATCAGCAGGCAGGGGGATGGCGGCATCGATCAGGTTCCGGCAGGTGCGCGCGACGGCAGCGCGGAGTTGGCGGCAGAGCGGGAGAAACGGCAGCGCCATTCGGGCGCATCAGCCGGGGCACGTTGATCGAGCGACTGGTGTGCCAGAGGCATTTCGACGGTGACGGTCACGCCGTGCGGCACGGTTTCAGTGATCGTCAGGCGCGCATCGCCATCGAACAGGCGCGACAGGCGCTCACGCACATGCGTCAGACCCAGGCCGGTGCCCTTGGCCGATGCCGCATCGTTGCCGAAACCGGCACCTGTGTCGCGCACCTCCAGCACCAGGCGCTCGCCTTCGCGGCGGGCGGACAACACGATCTCGCCGCCCTCGCGTGCGGGCTCGATGCCGTGCACGACGGCGTTTTCCACCAGCGGCTGGATCAGCATGGGCGGAATGACGATGTTGGCAATGGCCTCATCCAGTGCCAGAGAAAACCGCAACCGGTTGCCGAAGCGCAGCGCCTGGATTTCGAGATAGGCGCGCAGCAGCGCAAACTCCTGCGCCAGCGTGCACTGCTCGGCACGGGCGTGCGAGAGCGACGTGCGCAAAAAGCCGATCAGGTGCTGCAGCAAGCGCCGCGCACCGGCCGGGTCCCGTGCAATGAGCACATCCACATGGGCCAGCACGTTGAAGAGGAAATGCGGCTCGATCTGCGCCTGCAGCGCCATCAGTTGCGCGCGCACGACCTGCTTCTCTGCCTCTTCGCGCTCCAGCGCGTCGAGTGCGGCCTGCCGCTGTAGCGCGGCCAGCTTGCCGCGTGACCAATAGTAGTAAGTCGCGCCCAGCGCCGCCAGCATGGCGATGATGAAACTCATGCGCAGGCTGTCGGCGCGCCAAGGCTCCGCGTTCGGGCTGTGCAGACACAAGATCGTGCGGGCAATCCACTGCCCCAGCGGTACGCCGATCAGCACCGCGCCCACGATGATCCACGGAAACGCCTTCTTGTTGGGCGGTCCATCGCCCCAGAGCACGTGGCGCGGCACGCCGATCAGCGTGAACATCGACAGGCCGATCGCCTGGCTGAACACAAAGTCCTTCCAGAACGTCTCTTCCGGGCGAATGCCAAACGCCAGCACTGCCGCAATCAGCGTGTTGATGACGATGATGACGGCATAGCGGATCCCCCAGCGCCGCAACAGGCGCGGGTAATCGGCAAGCGAAGGGAACGACACATTGGCGAACATGCGGGCGATCTTACCGGAGGGCTCCCGGGCATTGAAGCGTGGGGTTTCCCGCATCAGCCGCGGCCGGTTTGCGACGATCGGCCAGCCTGCTCCTGCAGCCGCGCGAGTTCCTGATCGACCATGCGCTGGTAGCCGCTGCCCATGCTCCAGGCCAGGCTTAGCCCGTGCGCTGCCAGCCCCATGCCCCAGCCCAGCAGCGGCCAGACGAACCACAACTGCCCGCGCGACAGCGCAATTGCGACCAGCACGGCGTTCACTGCCAGGAACGACAGCAGGTGGATGCGGAACCCCATGCGCGCGCCGGCACGACGGCGGGCGCGGTGCAGCAGGTCATGGTTGGATTCAGCGGAATCGGTGTACGGGATAGCGGACATGGCGGTTTCAGATGGAACCGAGGATGTCCGCAGTATAGAAATGGCGCCCCGGCGGGCGCCACGACAATGCGACGAATGCACGAATACAGGGACCGAACGGACGTTTCCGGCGGCGCCCAGCCCCTGTGGCACCCGAGCCTGCTTCGATCAAGAATAGTTAAGGACAGTTGCCGATGATGTAATACCCGGCCGCCGTCTGCGCCAGGGTGTTCGTATAGAACACGTTGTCCAGGCCCATGCTCTGGTTCGAGCCGTTGGCGTAGGCGATGCCGCCGCTGTCGTGCGCGCGTCCGGCCTGCACGTGAGCGTAATTGCTGGCGGTGGTGGCCGTGCAGGTGAAGCTCGATTGCGTCGTGGCCGATACGGCGGATGACTGCGCGCTCTCCCCGGCGGTCGGGTCGATCTCGGTCACCGTGTAGCTGTATGTCGTGCCCGCGATCAAGCCGGTGTCTGTGTACGTCGTCGACGTGGACGAACCGACCTTGCTGCCGTTGCGATACACGTTGTAACTGCTGGCGTTGGTCACCGCGTTCCACGACAACGAGGCGCTCGTCTGGGTGGTGCCCGTGACCGTCAGCCCGGTGGGCGTGCCGCCCGATTGCACGGGGCTGCTGCCCGCACGCAGGTTGTTCTTCACCCAATAGTCCATCACGAAGGCCGGGTAGTTGATGTGCGTGGCGTCGACGTAGTTGGTGTTGTCGCCACCGGTGCCGGCAGGCCAGGCGTGGGCCATGCCGGAGACCGAAATCTCATGCGTGCGCACCTTGCCGTTGCTGTCGGTGTACGGCGTATTGGTACCGCCACCCGAGATCGACACCGCCGTGCCCTGCGTGAAGGTGCCGCCGTAGACGATGCGCAAGGCTGCCGTGTCCATGGGCCCATACGCCTGCGCCACGGTGTAGTCCGACGTGCCCCACACCGCTCCGGCAATCTGCGTGTTGAAGCTGCTCGCGTTCGAGCCTGCCCAGGCCTTGCAGTTGTTGGCCGCTGTGGTGGCCGTGTAGCCGGATGGCACATAGCCGATCTGCGACGTGGTCGTCCCCGGCGGCGGGCCGGCGTTGATGCCGATGCCCGCAAAGATGTCCGGCGCGATGCAGCCCAGCACCATGGTCATGCCGCCGCCCGAAGACAGGCCGGCCACGTACACCTGGTTCGGGTCGATCGCGTACTGCGAATTGGTCACGAAGCGATTGACCAGATCGAGCAGCACGCCCACGTGCCCGCTCGTGCGGCTGGGCGATGTGTTGGCGTAGTCCCAGCAGTGGTTGCTGTAGACGTTGCCCGTGGCATTGGGCGCAAGGATGACCGCGCCATATTGATCGGCGATCGTCTTCCAGTTGAAGCCGGCGCCATTGGCGTTGTTGATCACATCGCCGGAGGCCGTCTGCAGGCAGCCGTGCAGCACCAGCACCAAGGCGCGTTTGCCGTTGGGCGTGGTCGGCTGACTGGATGGCCAGTAGAAGTAGCCGGTCAGGTTGCCGCCGTTGACGGTGTCCGCCGCCCAGGTCTGCTGGCTGCTCCAGGCCCCTGGGCCTGCCGTGACGGCAGCCTGAGCGGAAAAGGCCGCCAGCGCGGTCACGAACGTTGCGAGCAGCGCGCAAAGCCACTGCCATCGATGTCCTGCTTGGTAGGTCATGGTGTCTCTCTCCTCTTGTGGTGTGTTTTACTTTTTTCGGCAACACAAAGCCCTGCGTGCCGGATACCGCCGGGTAACGCATCAAAAGCACTGCCTGACAACAAACGAAAAGACGTGACGATGCGGGCGCGTTACGCAAACGCGCCCCATATCTGAGGCGTTGCACCCGCTCGGGACATCACCCCACTAGAAACATGACATCTGATTCATGTTTCATCGTAGGAAACGGGTCGATGCCGTGTCAAATAGTGGCTTTCCCTGAGCCGGGACCATGCACTGCAAAAACGAAACGGCCCACCGCCAAAAGGCAGGTGGGCCGTTGCCAACCGGGCAAAGAGCGGCTGCGTCTATGCGGCGGCCTGCTCCTGATGCCAGGCGCGCGCACCGTTCGATACGGCGGCCGACGCCACCGCCTCCGCCACCGTCTCCCGCGACAGATGTGGTGCAAACATCCCGATGAAGTCATGTGCATAGCCGCGCAGGTACGCGCCACGTCGCACCGCCACACGCGTGGTATTCGGCTCAAACAAATGATCTGCACCGATGCACACGAGGTTGTCATCCTTGCGCCCGTCATACGCCATCGACGCGATGATGCCCACGCCCACGTCCAGCGCGACGTAGGTCTTGATCACATCCGCATCCATGGCGGTCAGCACGATTTCGGGGTGCAGGCCGGCGCCGGCAAATGCGGCATCGATGTTGCGGCGGCCCGTGAAGCCCGCGTCGTAAGTGATGAGCGGGTATTGCGCCACGTCTTCGAGCGTGGGGAGCGGGTTCTTGGTCAGCGGATGGTCCGGGCTGACCACCAGCACGTGGCGCCAACGATAAGCCTCGAACGACGTCAGCGCCGGCTCGTTGGCCACTGCCTCGGTGGCGATACCGATATCGGCCTGCCCCGTCAGCAGCAGCTCGACGATGTGCGAAGGCGAGGCCTCCTGCAGCGCCAGCGTGACGTGCGGATATTCTTTGCGGAAAGATTGCACCACCTTCGGCAGCGCATAGCGCGCCTGTGTGTGCGTGGTTGCCACGGTCAGGCGGCCCGACTGGCGGCCGGAAAATTCCTCACCGGCCTGCCGTAGGTTTTCAGCTTCGAGCAGCAGGCGCTCGACAATGCGGACGATCTCGCGGCCGGGTTCGGTCAGGCCGGTCAGGCGCTTGCCGTAGCGTTCGAAAATCTCGACGCCAAGCTCATCCTCCAGCTCGCGAATCTGCCGTGACACGCCGGGCTGCGACGTGTACAGCGCATTGGCGACCTCGGTCAGGTTGAACTGGCGGCGCACCGCCTCGCGGATGGAACGCAGTTGTTGGAAATTCATGCTCGTGTCCTCTCGTATGGTTGTCGTCGGAGCGGCGAGTTACGCGGTCGGTTGCGCGGCTGCTGGCCGTGCGCCTTGGGCGAAGACGCGAATGGCGCGTGGGCGCACCACCAGCGTTTCGCCTTCACGGAAGCCCTCGGCGCGGAAGCGCTCAATGGGCAGGGAGACTTCGATGATGTCGTCGGTGTCTTCGCGCTCCAGCTCAAGCTGCGCGATAGCGCCCAGCGTGAGCGCGCGGCGCAGCGTCACGGGGATGCCCTCAGCGCCCGGCGCGTAGCGTTCCACGTCAATCTCGTGCGGGCGCACGAAGGCGACAGCTTGATCAGCGCCAGACGAACCCACACCGCCCGACGGCACGGCGATGGCCGAATCGCCCACGTGCAGCACGCTACCGCCATCGCCGTTTTCCAACCGGCCATGAAACAGGTTGACGTTGCCCAAGAAGCCGTAGACGAACGGCGTGGCCGGCGTGTTGTAGACGGCATCGGGGCTGCCGACCTGCTCCACCTGGCCGCGGTTCATCAGCACCACGTTGTCGGCCACTTCAAGCGCTTCCTCCTGATCGTGCGTGACGAACAGACTGGTGACGTGCAGATCGTCATGCAGGCGGCGCAGCCAGCGGCGCAGTTCCTTGCGCACCTTGGCGTCGAGCGCGCCGAACGGCTCATCGAGCAGCAGCACGCGCGGCTCCACCGCCAGCGCGCGCGCCAGGGCAATGCGCTGGCGCTGCCCGCCCGACAGTTGCGGCGGGTAGCGATCGGCCAGCCAGTCGAGCTGCACCAGCTCCAGCAGCTCCTTCACCTTGGCGCGGATCTGCGCCTCGCTCGGCCGCTGCGCACGCGGTTTCACGCGCAAACCGAAGGCCACGTTCTCGAACACCGTCATGTGCTTGAACAGCGCGTAGTGCTGGAACACGAAGCCGACCTGGCGCTCGCGCACATGCTGCTCCGATGCATCTTCGCCATTCAGATGAATGCTGCCCGAATCCGCATGCTCCAGCCCCGCGATGATGCGCAGCAGCGTGGTCTTGCCGCAGCCTGAGGGGCCCAGCAGCGCTGTCAGTTCGCCCTGCTTGAAGTCGAGCGAAACATCGTTGAGGGCAACGAAGTTGCCAAAGCGCTTGGTGATGTGTTGAACCTGGATGCTCATGCTGCGCTCCCTTCGAGCGGAGATTGCACGGAGATGTGCGAATTCGAAATCGACGATGACAATGCGACGCGCGCGCCCGGGCCTTCGCCCACACCGGCATCTGCATCATCCAGCTCGCGGCGGCTGCGCCATTCGACCAGCGTCTTCAGTGCCAGCGTCACAAGCGCCAGCAGCGTCAGCAAAGAGGCCACGGCAAATGCAGCCGCAAAGTTGTATTCGTTGTAGAGAATCTCGACGTGCAGCGGCATCGTGTTGGTCAGCCCGCGAATGTGGCCCGACACGACCGACACCGCGCCAAACTCGCCCATCGCCCGTGCGTTGCACAGGATCACGCCATACAGCAGGCCCCACTTGATGTTCGGCAGCGTCACGCGAAAGAACGTCTGCCAGCCGGAGGCCCCGAGCACGATGGCAGCCTCTTCCTCTTCACTGCCCTGCGCCTGCATGAGCGGAATCAGCTCGCGCGCCACAAACGGGAACGTGACGAATACGGTCGCCAGCACGATGCCCGGCACCGCAAAGATGATCTTGAAATCGTGGTCGGACAGGTAAGGCCCGAACCAGCCCTGGGCGCCGAACAGCAGCACGTAGATGAGGCCGGCAATGACCGGTGACACCGAAAACGGCAGGTCGATCAGCGTCAGCAGCAGGTTCTTGCCGCGAAACTCGAACCTGGCGATCGCCCACGCTGCCGCCACGCCAAACACCACGTTCAGCGGCACGGCAATCGCCGCGATGGTCAGCGTCAGGTAGATTGCAGAAAGCGCGTCGGGCTCGATCAGCGCTTCAAGGTAGACGTCCACGCCCTTCTTGAACGCCTCGTAGAACACGCTCGCAAGCGGCACGAACAGGAACAGCGCCAGGAACACGAACGAAACGAGGAGCAGCGTTGCGCGCACCCAGGCGGATTCTGCGGTGGCACCACGGCGGGCAACCGTCGGCGCCTGACCGAGTTGACGGGAAACATTACCGGCCATGTCAGGCTCCTGCTGCCGCATTGGCGGTCAAGGGTTCGGGGGCACGCTCAATGGCGTCATTGCGATTGCCTCGGCGGCGCGTCCAGGCCTGCAGCAGGTTAATCACCAGCAGCAGCGTGAACGAGATACCCAGCATGACAACGGCAATGGCCGTGGCACCGGCGTAATCGAACTGCTCAAGCTTGGAATAGATCATCAGCGGCGTGATCTCGGAGACCATCGGCATGTTGCCGGCGATGAAGATGACCGAGCCGTACTCGCCTGTGGCACGCGCGAAGGCCAACGCAAAACCGGTCAGCAATGCGGGCAGCAAGGTCGGCAGAATCACGCGCGTGAAGGTCTGCCAACGCGTGGCGCCCAGGCTGGCGGCGGCTTCTTCCAGTTCGGTTTCAAGATCTTCAAGCACCGGCTGCACCGTGCGCACGACGAACGGCAGGCCGATGAACGTGAGCGCCACCACGATGCCCAGCGGCGTAAATGCAACCTTCAGCCCGAGCGGCTCCAGGCGCGAGCCGATCCAGCCGTTCGGCGCGTACAGCCCCGTGAGCGCGATGCCGGCCACGGCGGTGGGCAGCGCAAACGGCAGATCGACCAGCGCATCGATCAGCCGCTTGCCCGGAAAGCGATAGCGCACCAGCACCCAGGCCACGATCAGGCCAAATACGAGGTTGATCACGGCGGCAATCAACGAGGCGCCAAAGGTCAATTTGTACGAGGCAACCACGCGCGGCGCGGTGACGGTGGCCCAGAACGCACCCCACGTCATCGTGAACGTCTTGAGGACGGTCGCCGACAGCGGGATCAGCACGATCAACGCCAGATACAGCAGCGAGAAGCCGAGCGCCAGCCCGAAACCCGGGAGCACGTTGGCAGGCTTGCGCCGCTTGGAGGTCAAGAGGGAGAACGCAGAGGGCAGGCTCATCAGCGCAACCGATAAAAATGGCCGCAGAGCAAAACTCTGCGGCCGATGTGCAGATGAACCGATTGTGGCGAGCGTCCCTTATGAAGAAAACGAATATTTACGCATGTACATCATCGTTTTAGATATAAGGCGTGCTGGGTAAGACATCCCATTGGGCCTGCCAATCGGCGCCGTCGCGAGTGGTGTCCTGGGCACTTGCACGGCCGATAAGGCGGTCGAGCAGCGCCAGGCCGGCGGTCCAATCGCCGAGATTGGAATCGGCATTGATGTGGCCGGCCTCCCCGGCATCAACAAACTCGACGCCCCAGCGCGAGCCCCAGTCGACCGCGTAGCAATGCGGCATCCATGGGTCGTTGCGGCTGGCGACAAGCACGGCCGGAAACGGCAGCGCACGTTGGGGCAACTGATCGCGCACACCAAACTTGTCCGGATCGGCAGGTGCGACGAGCAGGATGCCTGCGATCAGGTCGCGCGCCTGCGTGGTCGCCCAATGGATCGAGGCCAGGCAACCAAAGCTGTGCGCAACCAGGATCACGCGGCGCTTGGGGCGAGACGGCGAGCGCTCGGCCAAGGCGGCATGCACGGTCTCGCCCACGCGGGAAGACCAGCGCGGCAGGTCCGGCGTTGACCAATCAGTCTGCTCGACGCGCCGCCAGTCGGGAAAGCGCGCCTCCCAGCGCGTCTGCCAATGGCCGGGGCCGCTGCCATACAGGCCAGGAACGGTCAGGATGGCCATGTCGGCGGGCCAGTGCCAATCGCGGGTGTCAGCCGAGGTTGCGCGTGCGCTGCGTGCCATGGATTCGTGCTCATTCAGTGAGGGTTAAACCCGCGCATTGCTGTTGTTGCACGAGCGGCGCCTGGGCCATCGGTGCATGGATCGGCGCCATGACCAGCGGTGCGGGTGCCGTCAAGGGTTCAGGTTCCGGCTCGGCACCCGGCAAGATGCTGCCTTGTACGTAAGTGATACCGGCAGCACGGGCCAATTCGAGATCGCTCGGACGCTCGCAGCGGCGCAAAGCCAGCGTCACACCCAGCTCGCGCGCGGATTCGGCCAGCGACACCACGTGCCGCGTAATCCAATCGCGTCGCGCATCGAGCTTCAGATACGCGGGCTTGGCATGCACGAGCAACGCACCCGCCTCTGCCGGGTCCGACGCCTGCACGGCCACGGCAAAGCCGTTGCGCCGGTAGTTGTCCACCACGAACAGCAGCAGACCCAGATCGTCATTGGCCGTGGACGGCACCTGGATGACGAATTGCTCCGGCGAAAGCCCCAGCGCCGTCACCGCACGGTGGAATGCCTTGCCGTGGTCGGCCGCGACCGCCGCCAGCAGGCGGCCGTGCACGTTCACAACCAGCCGCCGCGCATCGGTGCGGGCAAAGTAGTTGAGCGTATGCACCAGCCGGCACAGGCGATCGAGTTCCACCAGCGTGCTGTCGTCCGACGCCAGCGAGAACAGCTTCCATGGGTTCAGGCCCATGTCGCCGTCGCGCGTCCACGTGCGCATCAGCGCTTCGTGGCCGGAAGGGGCCAGCGAGCCGTCGGCACGAAGCTGCCAGACCGGCTCAAACAGGCTCGTCAGCGCACAGTGGAAAAACTGGCCCTGTACCCGGCCGGCGGCATCGCGCCACAACTGACGATCCGGCCTCGGGGCGCTCGGCAGGGTGCCGAGAAATTGTGCGAGTGCGGTGGTGTGCATGAGACTCATGGGATTGGGCTCCTGTTGGGTCGCCGTCTCCTCCCCGTCCTTTACAGCTTGGCGATCGAAACTTCCGTCGCCTTCACCAGCGCTACCACTTCACTGCCGATCTTGAGGCCGAGGCTGTCGACCGAACGCGTGGTGATGACCGAAGTGACGATGCCGGCCGGGGTCTCCACGTCGATCTCCGAGAGCACGTCGCCCCGGATGATCTCCTTGATCTGCCCGCGAAATTGGTTGCGTACGTTAATCGCTTGGATGCTCATGATGTTCCTTCTTAGATGACAACGGCACTACGTGCCAATGAATGTTTTCAGGAGAAAGTCTTGCAGCGCCTTACACGGCCCAACGTACCGCCATGGCGGACACGTCATGGGGTGATGCCCACGCCGTGTGCGAACGCACATCGGTCACTTCATTCGGATCGATCTTGCGCTGCATCACGCGGTTGAGGATGGCCTCCTCCAGCCGCGCAAACGCAGGCGAGCCACGATGGCGCGGGCGCGGCAAATCGATACGTTCATCGAGCGCGATGCGGCCGTCTTCGATCAGCACCACGCGGTCGGCCAGCGCCACCGCCTCGGCCACGTCGTGCGTGACCAGCACGCCGGTAAAGCCCAGGCGCTGCCAGAGGCCTTCAATCAGGTTTTGCATGTCGATGCGGGTGAGCGCATCCAGTGCGCCTAGCGGCTCATCCAGCAGCAGCAGGCGGGGCCGATGCACGAGCGCACGGGCAAGTGCCACGCGCTGCCGCTGACCGCCGGACAAGCGCGCCGGCCACTCGCCCGCGCGCTCGGCCAAACCCACTTGCGCGAGCACCTCGGCGGCGCGCGCGCGCTGTGTCTTTGGCAAGCCGAGCGCAACGTTGTCGAGCACCTTCTTCCACGGCAGCAGGCGGGCGTCCTGGAACATCACCCGCGCATCGTCGTGCAGGCCGCCTTCGGTCTCTCCATCGCGGCGCAGGTGGCCACCATCGATGCCTTCGAGCCCCGCAATCAGCCGCAGCAGCGTGCTCTTGCCGCAGCCGCTGCGCCCGACGATGACGACAAACTCGCCCGGCGTGATTTCCAGGTCGATGCCGTGCAGCACTTCGCGATCGCCGTAGCGTTTGACGACGTGTTCGATGTGCAGCGCGGTGCCGTGGTGCTCCACGCGCTCCAGCTCTGCATGTTCGGTGGCGTTGCTTTGCATGTGTTTCTCCTCAGGCTGCCGCCTGATAACCCGGGTGCCAGCGCAGCCAGAAACGCTCCAGCGCACGCGACAGCAGATCGGCCAGCTTGCCCAGCAGCGCGTAGAGCAGGATGCCGAGCAGCACCACGTCGGTCTGCAGGAACTCGCGCGCGTTCATCGTCATGTAGCCGATGCCGGCCTGCGCTGAGACTGTTTCCGCAACGATCAGCGTTACCCACATCAGCCCCAGCGAAAAACGCACGCCCACCAGAATCTGCGGCAGCGCGCCGGGCAGGATCACCTCCCGATAAAGCTGCGCGCGTGACAAGCCGTAGCTGCGTGCCATCTCCACCAGCGCCGGATCCACCGCGCGGATGCCGTGATACGTATTCAGGTAGATCGGGAAAAACACGCCCAGCGACACTAGGAACAGCTTGGCCGATTCATCGATGCCGAACCACAGGATCACCAACGGAATCAGCGCCAGCACCGGAATGTTGCGGACCATCTGCAGCGTGGTGTCGAGCAGCGTCTCGGCGGTGCGGAAGGTGCCGGTCAGCAGCCCCAGCGCCAACCCCAGCGAGCCGCCAATCGCAAAGCCCAGCAGCGCGCGCCACGTGCTCACGGCCACGTGTTTCCACAATTCGCCCGTGCGGGCCAGTTCGATAGCCGACTTGGCCACGTCCAGCGGCGCGGGCAGGATGCGGTTCGACAGCCAGCCCCATTGCGCGGACGCCTGCCACACCACCAGCAACGCCAGCGGCACGAGCCACGGCGTCAGGCGCTGACGCAGCGTGTGCAGAAAGGTGTTCGATTTCGGTTTCGATCCGGACGCCATTGCCCTGCCCCTTCAGCTTGCAGCCACCTTGGGCACGATGCCCGTGGCGATCACCTCGCCGAACGGCCCGTTCAGCACCTTGCCCGGCAGCTTGTCACGCACCGAGCGCGGCAGCAGTGGGAACACCAGCTCGGCAAAGCGGTATGCCTCTTCCAGGTGCGGGTAGCCCGACAGGACGAAGGTGTCGATGCCCAGTTCGGCGTACTCCTGCATGCGTGCAGCCACGGTCTTCGGATCGCCCACCAGCGCGGTGCCCGCACCGCCACGCACGAGGCCCACGCCCGCCCACAGGTTGGGGCTGATCTCCAGGTCAGCGCGACTGCGCTTGACGCCGTTGGCGTGCAGCGCCGCCATGCGCTGCTGGCCGGCGGAATCCATCTTGCGGAAAGCCTCCTGCGCGCGGGCAACGGTATCGTCATCCAACTTGCTGATGAGCTTGTCGGCGGCCTGCCACGCCTCGTCTTCGGTCTCGCGCACGATCACGTGCAGGCGGATACCGAAGCGCACCGTGCGGCCATGGCGGGCGGCACGCTTGCTTACGTCGGCAATCTTCTCGGCCACGGCGGCAGGCGGCTCGCCCCAGGTCAGGTAGGTGTCGACCTGCTCGGCTGCGAGTTCATGTGCGGCTTCGGACGAACCGCCGAAGTACACCGGCGGATACGGCCGCTGCACGGGCGGATACAACACCTTGGCGCCCTTCACGCTCAGGTGCTTGCCGGTGTAGTCCAGCGCGGCGCCCTCATGGCTGGCGGCGAGCGTTTCGCGCCAGATGCGGATGAACTCTTCCGAAGCCTCATAGCGCTGCGCGTGATCGTGGAATAGACCGTCGCCCGCCAACTCGGCCGGATCGCCGCCCGTGACGAGGTTCACCAGAACGCGCCCGTTCGACAGGCGATCGAACGTGGCTGCCATGCGTGCAGCCAGCGTCGGTGCTGTCAGGCCCGGGCGCACCGCCACCAGAAAGCGCAGGCGCTTGGTGGCCGGGATGAGGCTTGCGGCGACGATCCACGGGTCTTCGCACGAGCGCCCGGTGGGAATCAGCACGCCATCGTAACCAAGCGTATCGGCCGCCACGGCCACCTGCTGCAGATAGGCGTGATCGACCTGCCGGGCGCCTTCGGCGGTGCCGAGATAGCGGCTGTCGCCGTGAGTGGGGATGAACCAGAAGACTTGCATGACAACTCCTCGAATCGAATTCGGATCAGGTGCGGGCGATCGCCAGTTGCGCCGGGGTCGGATGCCAGACCAACTCGACCGGCTTGACCGCACGTGGAATCAGCCCCAGCCCGTGGAAAGCGTCGGCAACGCGCTGCTGCTCGGCAATCGCCTCGGGCGTGACCGGCCGCACCGGCGACGGCGGGCGCCGCGACAGAAACAGGTGCACCGTTGCCAGCGACAAACCGGAGAAATCGGCGATGCGCTGCGCGGCTTCCTTGCGGTTCTCCTGCACGAGCCGATCGGCACGCGAAAGCTCCGCAAAGATCGCGGCAAGCGTATCGCCGTGCTGCTCGGTAAAGGCGCGCGGCGCGAAGTAGAACGAGTTGTTGGACGACAGCCCACGCCCCGTCGCCAGCACGCGCGGCTTGATGGCGAGTTCGGTGGCGGCGTAGTACGGGTCCCAGATGCCCCAGGCATCGACGCTGCCGCGCTCGAAGGCGGCGCGGGCGTCAGCAGGCGTCAGGTACACGGGTTGAATGTCGGAGAACGTCAGCCCACCCTTCTGCAAGGCGCGCACGATCAGGAAATGCGCACTAGAACCCTTTTGCAGCGCGATGCGCTTGCCTTTCAGTGCCGCTAGTGTCTTGAGCGATGAGCCCTGCGGCACGAGGATGGCCGAGCTGTCTGGCTTGGGCGGCTCCACGCCCACGTAGCGCAGGTCCTTGCCCGCCGCCTGCGCAAATACGGGCGGCGTGTCACCGGTAATGGCCAGGTCCAGGCTGCCGGCCGACAGCGCCTCCAACTGCTGCGGCCCGGCGGGAAATTCCAGCCAGCTCACCTTGGTGTCGGGAAAGCGCTGCTCCAGCGCGCGGATTTCCTTGACGATGACGAGGTTGACCGCGCTCTTCTGAAAGCCGATGCGCAACTGCGCAGGCGGTGTGACCTTCGGCAAGCCCGCCGGTGCACTCGTCGCATTGGCGGCGTGCGCGACGGGGCCCAGCGCTGCCAGCGACGCGCCCGCCACGGAAGCGCTCAACAGACGGCGGCGTTGAATATTGATCGTCATGGCAATCACCGCGTCGCTTGTTGCGTCGTGGGTTGCCACGCAGAATCCGCCACCTTCACCGGGCGCGGGATCAGCTTGAGCGCGTGGAACGTATCGGCAATGCGTTGCTGATCAGCCAGTGCCTCGCCACTCACCGGCTGGATGCCATAGGCAATGCGCGAAACCGAGCGCGCCACCACCGCAGGCTCCAGGCCCAGTTGCGGGCCGAGGATGGTCGTCACTTCCTTCGGGTTGGCAACCGCCCAGGCATCGGTCTTCTTCAGCTCATCCAGCACGATATTCAGCACGTCCGACCGGGCAGCCGCGTAGCCCTTTGAAGCCAGGAAGTACTGCGAGTTATTCACCACGCCCGTGCCATCAGCCAGCACGCGTGCGCCAAGCTGAGTTTCTGCGGCAGCGAAGAACGGGTCCCAGATCACCCAGGCATCAACGGCGCCGCGTTCGAAGGCGGCACGTGCATCGGCGGGGGTCAGGTAGACGGGCTGGATCTCGCCGTAAGGCACATTGGCCTTCTCCAGCAACTTGACGAGCAGGTAGTGCACGTTCGAACCCTTGTTCAGGGCGACACGCTTGCCGCGCAGATCAGTCACGCTCTTGAGCGGCGAGCTCTTCGGCACGATGATGGCTTCAGCGGCCGGCGCGGGCGGCTGATTGCCGACGTAGACCAGATGCGCACCAGCGGCCAGCGCGAAAATCGTCGGCGCCTCACCCGTGGTGCCGAAATCAATGGCGCCCACGTTCAGGCCCTCCAGCAACTGCGGGCCGGCCGGAAACTCCGTCCACTTCACTTCGATGCCCTGCGCGGCCAGGCGCTTTTCCAGCGTCCCGCGCGCCTTGAGCACGGTCAGCGTGCCGTATTTCTGGTAGCCGATGCGAAGCTGCTTGGCGGCGGTCGGCGGAGGCGTATCGCTGTTGGCAAAGGCCGTGGGGGTGCCAAATGCGCCCAGCGTGGCGAGCAGCGTGGCGGCGATGTTCAGAGCCCTGCGCAAGGGCGAGTGCGTATTCATGACGATGTCGATCTAGTGTGTAGGGGCGGCACGAGCCGCGCGCAGGCGCTGCGCGGCATGACAACAACGGGAAACGTCAACGGCGTGGCGGCGCGTTCAGCGCATCACGCCAGACATCGCATTCGCTCGGCGTCGGCCAGCGTGGCGGCACGTACCGCACTGCGGCTGGAGACGATCACCTGCGCCACGGCCGGATGCCGTGCCAGTGCCAAGGCCTGGTGCACGCGCTCCACGCCGTCATCGAGGCGCTGCTGCAGCGATGGGTCGACGATGAGGCCATCGTCGGAGACAACGATCTGCGCATCGACGGCAAAGATGCCCGGCAGGATCGAACGCGCCGCCAGAGCACTCAGCACCGGCCGCAGCGCATAGTCGATCGCCAGCGTATGCGCGAGGCTGCCGCCGGTGGCAATCGGCAGCACAACCTTGTCGCGCAGCCCGCTCTGTGGCAGCAAATCGAGGAAGGTCTTGAGCAGCCCGCTATAAGCCGCCTTGTAGACCGGCGTGGCAAGGATCACCACCCCGGCCGCTTCCACCCGCGCCACCGCATCGGCAATGGCGGGGTCGGAGGCCTGCGCGCCCAGCAGTGCATCGGCCGGCAGGCTGCGCAGGTCCAGATGGTCCGCCCGCTCGCCGGCGCGTTCGAGCTGCGCGCGCACATGGCCCAGCAGGCGCGCAGACCGCGATTGCGCCGAGGGGCTGCCGGAGATGGTCAGGATTTGCATGATGCGGATCACCAGTTGTCGCGTTTGGGCTTACTTGCTGCCGGGTTGATAAAGCTGATCAAACTGGCCGCCATCGGCAAAGTGCGTCTTCTGCGCCTTCTGCCAGCCACCGAACGTGTCGTCGATGGTCACCAGCTTCACCTTCGGGAATTCGCTCTCGTGCTTCCTGGCCACCGCCGGATCGGTCGGGCGATAGAAGTTCTTCGCGCCAATCTCCTGCCCTTGCGGCGTGTACAGGAACTTGAGGTAAGCCTCTGCCGCTTTGCGCGTGCCCTTCTTGTCGGCCACCTTGTCCACCACGGCCACCGGCGGTTCGGCCAGGATGGAGATGGACGGCACGACCACGTCGAACTTGTCCTTGCCTTCCACGCGTGCGGCCAGCAGGGCCTCGTCTTCCCACGCGATCAGCACATCGCCGATACCGCGTTCGGTAAAGGTGGTGGTTGCACCGCGCGCGCCCGAATCGAGCACCGGCACGTTCTTGTAGAGCTTCTGCACGAAGTCCTTGGCAGTCGCGTCCGAACCGCCGGGCTGCTTGAGCGCATACGCCCATGCAGCGAGGTAATTCCAGCGCGCGCCGCCCGACGTCTTAGGGTTGGGCGTGATGACGGCGATGCCCGGCTTGACCAGGTCGCTCCAGTCCTTGATGCCCTTCGGGTTGCCCTTGCGCACCAGGAAAACGATGGTCGACGTGTACGGCGAGGCGTTGTTCGGCAAGCGCTTCTGCCAATCCTTGGCGGTCAGGCCGCGCTCGGCAATCGCGTCGATGTCGTAGCCCAGCGCCAGCGTCACCACATCGGCTTCCAGCCCGTCGACGACCGAGCGGGCCTGCTTGCCCGAGCCGCCATGAGAGGCGCGCAGGGTGATGTCCTCACCCGTTTCGGCCTTCCACTTCTTGGCGAACTCGGTGTTGATCTCTTTGTACAGTTCGCGTGTCGGGTCATACGACACGTTCAGCAGCGTCGTAGCCGCATGCGCGCCCACGGTTCCCCCCGCCACGATGGCAGCCGCAATGGCGTTGAACACAAACTTTCGAATCATCTTGCTGGCTCCGTTCCTGAAAGTTGTTGATTTCGGATAGGAGCAAGACTACCGAGCGCCCCTTCTACGGGGAACGAATGGTTTCAGTGAATGTTCATCGTTTTTTGCATAAGGAGACCAGCAAAGCGCCGCGGCGCGACCCCTGCCAGCATTCAAAGCGAAAACGTGCCCAGCGCCCTGCGCACCTTGTCCAGCGTGTCCTGGGTGACACCCCGGGCGCGCGCCGTTCCCTCACGCAGCACATCGAGCAGGTAGCCGCGATCACGGGCAAGCGCCTCGCGCCGCGTGCGGATCGGGGCAATCCGCGCCTGCAGGATGTCCTCCAGGCGCCGCTTCAGCACCATGTCGCCGAGGCCACCCGCGCGGTACGCCGCCTTCAGGCGCTCAACCTCATCACGGTCTGCATCGAACGCATCAAGGTACGTGAAGACGACATTGCCCTCGACCTTGCCCGGATCCGTCACGCGCAGGTGATCCGGGTCGGTGTACATGCGTTTGACCGCATCCCGGATGGCGTCGGGCGATGCGGACAACGGGATCGCGTTGTTCTGCGACTTGCTCATCTTCGCCTTGCCGTCGACACCGGGCAGGCGGCCGGTCGGCGGAATCAGCGCCTGTGCCTCTGGCAACACCTCCGCCGAGGCCAGCCGGTTGATACGGCGGACGATCTCGTTGGTCTGCTCGATCAGCGGCGCCTGATCTTCCCCGACCGGTACAACCGTTGCCTCGAATGCAGTGATGTCCGCCGCCTGAGACACGGGATAGCAAAGAAACCCGGCGGGAATGTCGCGCCCGAAGCCGCGCGCCTGGATCTCTTCCTTGATAGTCGGATTGCGCTCAAGCCGAGCGACGGTCACGAGATTCAGGTACAGCAGGGTCAACTCGGCCAGCGCCGGCAACCCCGACTGCAAGGCGATCGTGCACTTGGCGGGGTCGATGCCGACCGCCAGATAGTCCAGCACCACCTCCAGCACATTGCGGCGCACCTTGTCGACATCGTGGGCGTTGTCGGTCAAGGCTTGCGTATCAGCCACCAGCACGAACTGCCGGTGCGTTTCCTGGAGTTGGAGACGAGTCTGCAACGACCCGACGTAGTGACCGAGGTGCAGCGGCCCGGTCGGCCGATCGCCGGTCAGTACCGTCAGTTCGCTGTGAAGTTGGGGGGAAGAGGTGTTGCTGTCGTGCATGATGGATTTCCTGGAAGAAACCGCCACAGCACGGGCAAACGGTGTTCATGACGCCATGTCAGCCGGACTGCGGCGGCCATGGTCATGAAAAAAGACGTGACGATGCCGCTCCTTCAGGAGCGCCACCAAGTATTGGACGTGAACGGGATCGGGTAGATCGAGAACATTTTCAAATCATGCCATAGGCGCGCAGCCGGTGACAAGAACAGGCGCCTCACTCTCTTATCGATACGCTGTTTGGCAAACAAAAAAAAACCGTTCAGCCGAAGCTGAACGGTTTGCCTGCCATCTGCGCGTGCTGAGCTTAGTGCGCGATGCGCTCGAAGGTGAACGCGCCGTCGCGGTACTCCACCGGCACCACATCCTTCGGCGCAAACTTGCCCTCCAGAATCATCCGCGCCACCGGGTTCTCGATCTGCTGCTGGATCGCGCGCTTCAACGGCCGCGCGCCAAACACCGGATCGTACCCAGCGGAGGCCAGCTTGGCCACCGCCTCGTCGCTGATCTCCAGCGTCAGGTCCATATGCGCCAGACGCGCCGCCAGTCGCTTGAGCTGGATACGCGCAATCGACTCGATGTTGCTCTGGTCGAGCGAGTGGAACACCACCACCTCGTCGATCCGGTTCAGGAACTCGGGGCGGAAATGCGTCTTCACTTCCTGCCACACCGCGCCCTTCACCACATCGAACGGTTCGCCCGTCATCGACTGGATCAACTGCGAGCCGAGGTTGGACGTCATCACGATCACCGTGTTCTTGAAGTCCACCGTGCGGCCCTGGCCATCGGTCAGGCGGCCATCATCCAGCACTTGCAGCAGCACGTTGAAGACGTCCGGGTGCGCCTTCTCCACTTCATCGAGCAGCACCACGCTGTAAGGCTTGCGGCGCACGGCTTCGGTCAGGTAGCCGCCTTCTTCGTAGCCGACATAGCCCGGGGGCGCGCCGATCAGGCGGCTCACGGAATGCTTCTCCATGAACTCGCTCATGTCGATGCGGATCAGGTGCTCTTCCGAATCGAACAGGAAGCCGGCCAGCGCCTTGCACAGCTCGGTCTTGCCCACGCCCGTCGGGCCCAGGAACAGGAACGAGCCATACGGCTTGTTCTCGTCCGCAATGCCGGCGCGCGAACGGCGGATGGCGTCCGACACCAGGCGCACGGCCTCGTCCTGGCCGACCACGCGCTCGTGCAGGCGGTCTTCCATCTTGAGCAGCTTCTCGCGCTCGCCGGTCATCATCTTCGACACGGGGATGCCCGTGGCGCGGCTGACGACTTCGGCGATCTCTTCGGCGCCCACTTGTGTGCGCAGCAGCTTGTTCGGCAACTTCTGCTCGTTCGCCTCGGCGGCGGTCGCGGCCTTCAGCTTGCCTTCCAGCTCGGGCAGCTTGCCGTATTGCAGCTCGGCCACCTTGTCGAGCTTGCCTTCGCGCTGCAGCTTGGCGATCTCAACCTTGATCTTTTCGATCTCTTCCTTGAGCGCGGCCGCACCTTGCGCGGCGCCCTTCTCGGCCTTCCAGATTTCATCCAGATCGGCGTATTCCTTCTGCAAGCGCTCAATCTCTTGCTCGATCAGCTCCAGGCGCTTCTGCGACGCTTCGTCGGTTTCCTTCTTCACCGCCTCGCGCTCGATCTTGAGCTGAATCAGGCGCCGGTCGAGCTTGTCCATCGCCTCGGGCTTCGAGTCGATTTCCATCTTGATGCGCGCGGCCGCCTCGTCGATCAGGTCGATGGCCTTGTCCGGCAGGAAGCGGTCGGTGATGTAGCGGTGGCTGAGTTCGGCCGCCGCTACGATCGCCGGGTCGGTGATCTCCACGCCATGGTGCAGCTCGTACTTCTCCTGCAGGCCGCGCAGGATGGCAATCGTTGCCTCCACACTCGGCTCGTCGACGAGCACCTTCTGGAAGCGGCGCTCAAGCGCGGCGTCCTTCTCGATGTACTTGCGGTATTCATCGAGCGTGGTCGCGCCGATGCAATGCAGTTCGCCGCGCGCCAGCGCCGGCTTGAGCATGTTGCCGGCGTCCATCGCGCCTTCGGCCTTGCCCGCGCCCACCATGGTGTGGATCTCGTCGATGAAGAGGATGGTCTGGCCCTCTTCCTTGGCGATGTCGTTGAGCACGGCCTTCAGGCGCTCTTCGAACTCGCCGCGGTACTTGGCGCCGGCCAGCAGGCCTGCCATGTCGAGCACGAGCACGCGCTTGTTCTTCAGGCTCTCTGGCACTTCGCCGTTGATGATGCGCTGCGCCAGGCCCTCGACGATGGCGGTCTTACCCACGCCCGGCTCGCCGATCAGCACCGGGTTGTTCTTGGTGCGGCGCTGCAAGATCTGGATAGCGCGGCGGATTTCATCGTCGCGGCCGATGACGGGGTCGAGCTTGCCGATACGGGCCTGCTCGGTCAGGTCGATGGTGTACTTCTTGAGCGCTTCACGCTGGCTCTCGGCCTCGGCGCTGCCGACAGTCTGGCCGCCGCGCACGGCGTCGATGGCGGCTTCCAGCGCCTTGCGTGCGAGGCCATGCTCACGCGCAAGGCGGCCGGCTTCGCCCTTGTCGTCGGCCACGGCCAGCAGGAACAGTTCGCTGGCGATGAACTGATCGCCGCGCTTGATGCCTTCTTTTTCGGTTTGCTGCAGCAGGCTGCCCAGATCTCGGCCGACTTGTACTTGTTCGCCACCCTGCACCTGCGGCAGGCGCTTGATGGCGTTGTCGAGCGCGACCTCCAGCCCCTTGGCGTTGACGCCGGCCCGCGACAGCAGGTTCTTGGTGGCCCCATCCGGCTGGCGCAGCATGGCCAGCAGCAGGTGGACGGGTTCGATGTACGGATTGTCGTTGCCCAGCGCCAGGCTCTGCGCGTCGGCCAGCGCCTCCTGGAAGCGGGTGGTCAGTTTGTCCAAACGCATTGAAAACCCCTTGCGGAAAATGTTTCACTGCTCCAAAAGATAGGGAGCGTCCGCCGCATTTCAAGCGCAAAAGCGCCGGGGGCGATGCATATTTGTGCCAGATCAAGCGGCGACGGGCGCTCACCGCGCCCGTCGCCCATGTGACCCGAAAGCGCGGTCAGTTCGGCACAGAGACGGTCGCCACGCTCCCCGATGTCGTCACCGAGATGCGGTCGCCTGCGGCCGGCGTGTTGGTGAAGCTCGGCACGTTGGCTGCGGTAATGGCTGGCGCCGAACCTGCCACGCCGCCGCGCGGTGTCGTGCGCACCACCTGCGACGGGGGCAGCGGCGTGCCGTTCTTCAGATTAGCGTACACCGCGTCGAGAGCGCGCTGCTCGTACACCACCAGGGGCACGAACAGCGTGTCATAGCCGGGCACCAGGTCGATAAAGCCATCGAAATGCTGCGCATTCATCACTTCAATGTAAGCGAGCTTGCTGCTCCCATCGACCTGGGCGTTGAGCCCCAGATACGGCCGGGCGCCATGGTTGACGGGCAGCAAGGCGTCGCTGCGCCCTTGCACGATCAGGGCCGGCTTGCCGCGCAGGTTGCCGGTACGCAGCGTCTGCGACAAGCCGAGCTGCAGCGCCTGCGAGGTGGCGTCGCCGCCGGTCAGCAGGTTGCGCAGGCACAGCGCGCCGTCCAGGTTGGCCGCCTGCGTGCCGGATGAGTCCACCGACTGCTTGCTCTGTGTGGCACCACCCTGCGCGAGGTTGTTGATCAACTGCACACCTGTGGTGGGCGGGATGCCATTGCCGGTGGCGGCCAGTTGCGCCAGCGCCGTGGCGTTGACCGTGGTCGGGTGGAAGGACGCATCCACCGCCGCAAAGCTGAAGTTGCAGAGGTTGTCGAGCACGCTGGCACGTGCCAGGGCGTTGCCGAAGGTGGTGGCGACCGACGGATCGACCTCGAAGTACGCCATCGAGGCGTGCACAAGATCGGATTCCGGCTCCCAACCGTAGGTGTGTATCTTCTGCAGGGCCTCGTCAGCCTGCGCAGCCGCGGTGGCAGCGTTCAGCAACCCATTGGCATGCAGCGCCGCGCACCGGTTGGCCTGCACGCTGGCGGGCCAACCGATATTGGCGGCAAAGAACGACTGCCCGGGCGCGCCTGACACGCTGGCCGACAACGCCGCGCACAGCCGGAACTCGTTGGCGTAGCTCACGTAGTCGAACAGCGGCTTGCCGCTCACCGGCAGCGTCACACCACCGCGCTGCACCTGCACGTTGGCCGAGGGCGGCAGGTTCAGGCCGGGCTCACCCACCGCCACGCCGTCGATCAGGTTGTTCGAATCCTGCTCGGCGGCGGCAATGGCCGCCCCGCCGCCGTTCGACACGCTGGAGGCAATCACGATGGTGTTGTCCGGGCGCACCGGCAGCGGGCTGCCGTTGACCGCGTTAGCAGCACCTAGCAGCTTGTCGTTGATGGCCCAGAACGCGAATTGCACGGCTTGCAGCGTGAACAGGCCCCAATCCTTCTCGGGGTTGCGCTGTGAATGCGCGTGCTTGAACGCAAGCCGGTTTGGCGTGGCTGCATTGAACGCGGCGAGTTGGGTGCTGGTGATCGGTGCGGCGAATTGCGCCTTGCTGCCGGCCGCCGTGCGCGTGGTGCGCGTCCCGTCCTGCAGCGGCACGGTGTCGGTGGCCAGGTCGTGCGGGCCGGCGCCGGTGCCCTTGTCGGTATAGGCCACCGCGCACTTGTGCTTGAGGCCCCACTCACCGGTGGAGATGGCACCGTAGATGCCGCGCGAGCCCGAAGATGTGGCCGTGATGATGCAGGGGTTGGCGGGGTCGAAGGCGTCCGGGATCTGGATCAGCAGCACCACGTTCTGCTGGCCGGAGCCGTCGTCGGAATAGGTGACGTATTCCACGCCGGGCACCATGCCGCTGCCGGCTGTGACGTTGCCGTTGGCATCGACGTTCGGGCCGTACAGCGTGCCGTAGCCGCCCTTGGCGTTGGTATCGACCAGTGCGCGGTAGTTGTTGTAGATCGCCAGGCGGCGCAGTTCGGCGGCGGTCGGAGCCGTCGGGGTGGCGACCGTCGGCGCGGTGGCCGAGGCCAGCCCCGAGGCGCCCAGGCCGGCCGTCAGCAGATCGTCGCTTGCGCCGTCGAAGTGCGTGACCGTCACGGCGCCGACAAACGTCGGTTTGACGTTGCCTCCCGCGTTGTTGTTGTCGTTGCTGCCGCCGCAACCGGTCAGGCCGATCGCGCCGGCCGCTGCCATCGCCGCCAGCAGCGTGCCACGCAACCATTGCCGGCTAGGGTCCTTCCCTTGCATCGTTGTCATACCGTCTCCCTGTTCTTGATGTTGTGTGCGAAACATTCAACTGCAACGAGACTGCCAAACATGCGTTGCCTGCTAGGCCGCCAGCTCCGGGCGCTTGTCTTCCAGATTGCGCACCAGCACCAGCGCTTCACCCTGCACCACGATTTGGCCATCAGCACCACGCACGTCGGTGGCGAGATTGACCAGCTCCTTGTCGGCACGCAGCCGCGCGATGCGCACCGAAGCCGTGAGCGGCTCGCCCACCACGGCGGCGGAGCACAGACGCAGCGCCTGCTTCATCCAGCCGGTTCCCCGCCCAGGCAAGCGCGTGCCGAGCAGGTCGGAGAACATGCCGGCCAGCAACGGCAACGGCACCAGCGCGCCATCGAAGCCGCGCGAACGCGCGAACACAGCGTCGGTATAGAACAGGTTGCTGTCCCCTGCCAGCGCGGCGTATTCATCGATATCGACAGTGCTGAACGTGCGCGTTGCCTGCGCGGATTGACCAACACGCAGGTGGTAAAGCGCGGCATCCCCCGCAGGCTGTTCCACCTGCCCTGCCTGCGCAGAAACTGCCTGGGCGACGAGAGAAATCGCGTCGGCATCCAGCATCAGGTTTGCCTGGCCGTGCGCGGTCACCTGCGCATCGAGGTCGGTCACGCTGTCGAGCCCGCGCTGCAGGCAGCGGATCTCGGTATCGAGCACAACTTGCTGCGGCCCGGGTGACTCCTGCAGCCTCAGCACGGCCGCCACGCCATCGGCTACGAACGTCGGGCGCGGAAACATCAACGTTTGCGCGACGGGCAGCACCGGCTGCGGGAAGCTGCGCGTCATCTGCGCGCAGAGCAACGAGAACAGGAACATGCCGTGCGCCACGGTCGCACCGAAGTGCGTGGTGCTGGCGAACTCGGGATCGCAGTGGATGGGGTTGTCGTCGCGCGAGAGCGCGGCAAAGCGGTTGAAATCGGCCTGGGTCAGCACGCGCAGGCTGTGGGGCTGCATGGATGAAACCTCCGGGATATGTTGAAGACGCGCCCGGTACACTCCGGGCACGTCACTTCAGTGCGCGGCAAACTGCGAGCGCAACTTGTGCTTTTCCACCTTGCCCGACGGCGTGCGCGGCAAGGCATCGATAAAGCGCACGTGGCGCGGCACCTTGTAGCCCGCCAGGCGCGCCTTGCAGTGGGCGATGACGGCATCGGCATCGAGTGTCGCGCCATCGCGCATCACCACCAGCGCCACGCCCACCTCGCCCCAGCGTGTATCGGCCGTGCCGATGACGGCGGCCTCGGCCACACCGGGCAGTTGAAAGAGCACGTTCTCGACTTCGGCGGGGTACACGTTCTCGCCGCCGGAGATGAACATGTCCTTGGCGCGATCGACGATGTAGTAATCGCCTTCATCGTCCACGTAGGCGATGTCGCCGGAATGCAGCCAGCCGTCATGGATGGCGGCGGCCGTGGCCTCGGGCAAGTTCCAGTAGCCGGGTGTGACGCCGGGGCCCTTGATCAGCAGCTCCCCCCGTTCACCCGGGGCAACGTCCGCGCCCAGCGGGTCAACCACGCGTGTGAGCATCGAGCCGACCGGCTTGCCGATGGTGCCGATCTTACGGCGCGCCGTGGCTTCGTCACAGACGAACACGGTCGGGCCGGTTTCCGTCATGCCGAAGCCGAAGCAGATCGTCACGCCCTTATCCAGGTACGCCTGCAGCAACGGCTGCGGCACCGGCGAGCCGCCGGCAGACATGTTGCGGATGGCGGAAAAATCCGCCTGCGTAAAGCCCGGATGCTGGCTCAGGAACAGGTACACGGAGGGCACGGCAAAGAACATCGTGATGCCCTCGCCCGAGCGGCGGTCGAGTTTGTCGAGCGTCACCTGCGCATCGAACTGGCGCAGGATGTGGACTGTTCCGCCCGCGTGCAGCACGGGATTGGCGTAGAGGTTGAGCCCGCCCGTATGGAAGAACGGCAGCACGCTCAGGAACACGTCATCGCGCGTGATCTTGTTGGCGAGCATGGCGTTGACGGCGTTGAAGAACACCATGCCGTAGGTCTGGATCACCCCCTTGGGGCGGCCCGTGGTGCCGGAGGTGTAGAGCAGGTGCCAGATTTCGTGCTCGTCGCGGCACGGCATTTCGATGACGTTGCCGGAGGCGGAGGCCAATGCCGCCTCGAATTCGATCCAGCCGGCGGGTGCACCGACAGGTTTGTCACCGGCCAGGTAGAGCACGGCACGCATGGATCTTGCGAGGTTCAGGTCAGCCGCCACGTCGTGGAAACCATCGCCAGCCACCAGCACATCCGGCGCGCAGTCCTGGAGGATCGGCAGCAGCTCCGCCACCGGCAGGCGCCAGTTCAGGCACACCATCACCATGCCGGCCTTGGCGCAGCCGTACAGCATCTCGAAATACGCGGCGCTGTTGTGCGCCAGTACCGCCACGCGCGCGCCAGGTGCCAGCTTCAGTTGCTGCGTCAGGACTTCGGCAAAGCGGCTGGCGCGTTCATCGAACTGCCGGTAGGTGACGCGGCGGCCGGAGTCGACATCGACCAGCGCCACCTTGTCGGGCGTGTGCTGGGCGTTCTTGTGCAGCCAATCGACGACGTACATGGCGGGAGTCTCCGTTATGACGCGATCTCGTGCGTGTCGTGACTGCCGCGCAAGCGCCCTACCACGCCCTGCGGGAAGTAGTACACGCTGAGGATGAACAGCAGGCCCAGCCACAGCAGCCAACGGTCCGGATGCAGCAGGTTGGACAGCAGCGGCACGGCGGCCGTGGCATCGCTGGCGAGCTTCATCACGTCTTGCAGATAGGTCTGCGCGAGCAGGAACAGCGTGGTACCGATGATGGCGCCGTACAGCGTGCCCATGCCGCCGATCACGACGATCAGCAGGATGTCGACCATGATCTCGAACGACAGCGAGGTGTCCGGTCCGTTGTAGCGCAACCAGAGCGCCATCAGCACACCAGCCAGCGTGGCGAACACGGCCGAGAGCACCGTCGATACCGTGCGGTAAACCACCGTGCGGTAACCGATGGCCTCGGCGCGGAAGTCGTTCTCGCGAATCGCCTGGAGCACACGCCCGAACGGCGAGTTCACCAGCCGCAGGAGCATCAGGAACAGCACCGCCGCGCACACCAGCACGAAGTAGTACGACAGCAGCTTGCCGTTGAGCGGCACGCCAAACCATTCGGCATCGCCCAGCGAGAAGCCTGGCGTGAAGATCTCGGGCACTTTGAAGGTCAGGCCGTCTTCACCGCCCGTCCACTCTGAGAGTTGCGAGACCAGCGTGGCAAACGCGGTGGCCACCGCCAGCGTGATCATCGCGAAGAAAATCGCCCGCACGCGCAGCGAGAACAGCCCGATCACAAAGGCCAGCACGGCGGACACGACCACCGCGCCCAGCGTGCCGACCAGCAAGGCGCCCCACCCCGGCTCCATGTTCGACATGGCAATTGCCACGCCATACCCGCCGATGCCGAAGAACATCGTATGGGCGAACGACACAACGCCGGTATAGCCCAGCAGCAGGTCGTAGCTCGCCACCAGCACGACGAAGATGCAGATCTTGGCCGCCATATTGAGCGCACGCGCGCCCGGAAACAGAAACGGCGCGCACAGCAGCGCCAGCAGGATGATGACCAGCAGCACGGTCAGCGTTCGGCTGCGGGGCAGATCACCGGAAAGCATTCGGATCATGGTCGACTCGCTCCGTTCAACGCTTGGCCACCGGATACAAACCCTGCGGCCGCCACAGCAGGATCAGCATCATCAGCAGGATGTTCGAGAACAGCGCCACCTTCGGGAACAGGAAGCCGGTGTAGTTGGCCATCAGCCCCACCAGCACCGCGCCGATAAAGCAGCCCGTGGTCGAGCCCAGCCCGCCGATGATGATGACAATGAAGATCAGCACATTCACCTGCGAACCGATCGCCGCGGTGATGTTCTCCTGGTATAGCCCCCACAGCACGCCGCCCAGGCCGGCCAGCGCCGCGCCCACCACAAACACGCCGATGAACAGCCGGCGGATGCGGTAGCCCAGCGACTCCACCATCTCGCGGTTTTCCACCCCGGCGCGGATCAGCAGGCCGATGCGCGTGCGGTTGAGCACCAGCAGCATCGCCACGAAGATCACCAGCCCCAGCACCACGGCAATGAGCCGATATTTCTCGATGGCCGCGTCGCCCAGCAGCACGGCGCCTCGGAAGGTGGCTGGCGCCTGCAGTGCGATGGTCTCGGCGCCCCAGATGGCCTTGATCAGTTGTTCGGCGACGATCATGCCGCCCATGGTGATGAGGATCTGCTTGAGGTGCTGGCCGTACACCGGACGCACCACCACGCGCTCGAAGAACAGGCCCACGGCACCGGCCGCCACCATGGCCGCCACGATGGCCAGCGCGAACACGCCCAGGTTGAGCGCGAGGCTGTCGGCCTCCACCCAGGCCTGCATCGGCAGCAATACCGAAGCCGCCACGTACGCCCCCAGCGCGATGAAGGCACCGTGCCCGAAATTGAGCACGTCCATCAGCCCGAACACCAGTGTGAGGCCGGACGACACCACAAAAATGATCATGCCCATCGCCAGCCCGGCAATGGTGAGCGTGAGCCACGTCGAGGTGCTGCCGACCAGCGGCAGCGCTACCAGCATTAGCAGCGGTGCGAGCGCAAGCGGTGTCCAGTCGAGCCGAACCTTCGGCAGGTCGGCGGGTGCCGCGGGAACGCCGAGCGAGGTTGAGGAAATCGTCATCTGTGTTGGCTCCGTGGAGCGCTGCGGTTCCATGCCAAGGCCGTTCATTGATGCGCCGCCAGCGACAGACCGAGCAGCCGCTGCTGCAGCGCTTCGTCTTCGGCCAGGGCAGCCATGCGGCCGGTGTGCACGACCTTGCCGTCATCCATTACGGCCACCGTATCGCCCACGGACTTGGCCATGTGGAAGTTCTGCTCCACCAGCAGGATCGAGACCTCGGTCTGCTTGAGCTCCCGGAACACCGCGATCATGTTCTGGATGATGGCCGGCGCCAGCCCCTTGGTCGGCTCGTCGACGATCAGCAGCTTGCGCGGCTCGATGATGGCGCGCGCCACCGAGAGCATCTGCTTCTGCCCACCCGACAGGACCCCCGCACGCTGGTGCCAGAAGATTTTGAGCGCCGGAAACATGCGGAAGACCCAGTCGAGCCGCTTTTCGTCGACGGGCCCGCCGCGTGCGGCCAGGCGCATGTTCTCGGCCACGGTCAGGTCGGCAAACACGCCCATGTTCTCCGGCACGTAAGCAATGCCGAGCTGGGCGATGGCCGGCGTATGGCGGCGCGCGATATCGACGCCGTCGAACTCCACCTTGCCCGCGCTCGCCTGCCACAAACCCATGATGGTGCGCAGCGTGGTGGTCTTGCCGGCGCCGTTGCGCCCGAGCAGCATGGTCACGCCGCCGCGCGGCACCTCGAAGCTCACGCCGTGCAGGATGTGATACGGCCCGATGTGGGTCTGTACGTCCGTCAGACGCAGAATCGGCGCAGTGTGTATGTCAGCCATGGGCCACCTCCGCAGTCGGCTCGGCCGTGCCCAGATAGGCCTGCTGCACGATGGGCGAAGCAATGACCTCCGCCGGATCGCCATCGGCCATCAGCGTGCCGTTGTGCAGCACGATGATGCGGTCGGCCAGCGAGCGCACCACATCCATCTTGTGCTCGACCAGCAGCACGGTCTTGGTCTTGTCCTGCTTGATCTCGTGGATCAGGTCGAGAATCACGGGCACCTCGTCCACGCTCATCCCGGCGGTCGGCTCATCGAACATGAAGATGCGCGGCTGCAGTGCCAGCAGGATGGCCACCTCCAGCTTGCGCTGGTCGCCATGCGAGAGCGATGCGACCGTCTGGCTGCGCTTGTCGGCCAGGGCCACGCGCGCAAGGCAAGCCATCGCCTCGTCGCGGATGGCGCGGTGGCTGCTCCACACCGAGAACAGGTCCAGCCCGCGATGCAGCCGCGCCTGCACTGCCAGCCGCACATTCTCCAGTACCGGCAGGTTCGGGAACAGGCTGGTGAGCTGGAACGCACGCCCGATGCCACGGCGCGTCTTGGCCGAGATGGGCAGCCGTGTTACGTCGTCGCCGCCCAGCAGAATGTGCCCGGCGGAGGGTGGCAACTGGCCCGAGATCAGGTTGAAGTAAGTCGTCTTTCCCGCGCCGTTGGGGCCGACGATGCAGGTCAGCTCGCCAGGCCGGAACGCGCACGACACCGCGTTGACGGCCACGTGGCCGCCAAAGCGGATGGTCAGCCCGCGCGTTTCCAGCGCGGGCGTGCCTTCGGGGGAAGTTGCGCTTGTGCTCATCAGCGGTGGTTGCGGATCGGCACGTTCATCTCTTCGGGCTTGATCTCGCGGACCAGCTCCGGCACGCCCCACGCAAACGCCGGGTCCACCTTGATCTTGAAGTGGTACATCGACTGCATGGCCTGGTGGTCTTCCTTGCGGAAGGTCATCTTGCCCTTGGGCGTGTCGAACGACATGCCTTCCATGGTCGAGATCAGCTTCTCGGTGTTGGTGTCGCCACCCGTCTTCTTGAGCGCTTCCACCAACGCAATGCCGGCCGCCATGCCGCCCGCCGTGAAGAAATCAGGCGGCGTCTTGAACTTGGCGTAGTGCGTCGATACCAGCCACTCGTTGACCTTGTTCTTGGGGATACCGAAGTAGTAATACGTCGCCCCTTCCATGCCCGGCAGGTTCTTGTACGCACTCATGGCGGGCAGAATGTTGCCGCCGCTGGCGATCTCAATGCCGTAGCGCTTCGGGTCCAGGTCGGCAATCTTGAACGGGTTGCCCGCGCCGGCCCAGATGATGAAGATGATCTTGCGGCCCGGCTTGTCCTTGAGCGAATCGAACAGCCGCTGCGCGCCCGCGGTGAAGTCGGTGGTGCTGGTCGGCAGGTATTCCTCGTGCACGACCTTGGCATTCTTCAGCGCCCCCTTGAAGGCCTTCACGCCGTCGCGGCCGAAGGCGTAGTCCTGCGCCAGCGTGGCGATCTGCACGCCCGGCTTGTCCAGCGCCACAGCATTGGCAATCGCATCCTGCGACGAGTTGCGGCCGGTGCGGAAGATGTAGCGATTCCACTTTTCGCCGGTAATGGAATCGGCCACGGCCGGCTCCACCAGCAGAATCTTCTTGTATTCCTCGGCCACCGGCAGCATGGCCAGCGCCGTGCCGGAAGACGTGGGGCCGACGGCGATGTCGGCGCGGTCGTCGCTGTATGCGGCAGCCAATTGCGCCTTGGCCACGTCGGGCTTGCCCTGGGTGTCCTTCTCGATCACCACCAGCTTGTTGCCGTTGACGGTCATGGTGCCGCCGGTGGCGTACTCCAGGCCCATCATCAGGCCGGTCTGCGTCTGCTTGGCGTAGGCCTCCAGCGCGCCGGTCTTATCGTAGACGTGGGCAATCTTGATGTCCTTGGCCAGCGCGCTGCCGACTGCCAGCAGGCTGGCAGCCAGGGCTGCAGCACGGATTGCTGCACGAATGGCCGTGCGATTACGTTGCATCGTTGTCTCCTTCGGTGGTTCCGCTGTTCTTATGGGGTGGAATCCTGCTGAGGCTGCGTCCGAGGCGGTGGCCCTATGTGCGCTTGCCTCTATCTAAAAACCTTCGCATGCCGGCGTCCGCCTCCGCCGTCTGGATTTGCGCGACAAAGGCGGCGCGCTCGCGCTCAAGACCGTCCGCCAGCGCCTGCGAATCCCAACGCAGCAATGCGCGGGTCTGCGCCACGCTGCCGCGCACCTTGTCCTGTATGCCCACCGCCAGTGCCATGGCCGTGTGCTCGGCCTGCCCCGATTCAACCACGCGTGCGGCCAGGCCCAGCGCGCCGGCCTCCTCGGCCGTCAGCGTGGTGTTGTTCAGTTGCCAGGCCCGGGCACGCGCCGTGCCCACAAGCTGCGGCAGCATGGCCGTCCAGCCGCCGTCGGGGCTGAAGCCGACCACGGTGTAGAACGGCGCAATGCGCACGTCATGGCTCAGCACGGCCATGTCGCATGCCAGCACCAACCCCAGCGAGCCACCGGTCAGCCAGCCCTCCACCGCTGCGATGATCGGACAGCGCAGCGCGCTCACCCGCAGAATCGTCCGGTTCAACAACTCCAGCAGACGGTCGGCATAGGCCGGCAGCGCATTGCCCTGCGAAGCCAGCGCCTCGACATCGCCGCCGGTGGAAAAATTGCGGCCCGCGTGGGTCAGGACAACCACCTCGACCTGCGAATCCGCCTCGGCCCTGTCAAGCGCAGCCAGCAAGCCTTCAAGCAATTCCGGCACCAGGCTGTTATGCCTTGCCGGGCGATTCAGCCGCACGATGGCTGTGCCACCGATACGCTCGAACAGAGCAAGCTCGCTGGCCGGCATGTTCATCGCGCCACCAGCCCGTGCGTGATCAGGTCGTGCGCGGCCTCGACCACCTTGTCCATCGATTCCGGTTTCTGCCAGAGCGCGTAGCGCATGCCGAGGAAATTGCTGATACCGATCAGGCACCAGGCCCGCACCTCGGCATCGCCCGGTGCGATCTCGCCCTGTGCCTCGGCATCGCCGAGCCGGCGGCTGTACAGATCGGCAAAGACCTGGAAATAGCCACGATAGATGCTCTCGTCCACCGAGTACGAATCCAGCACGATGCGGTACAGGTTCTTGTGGCGCGAGACGAACGACAGGAACGCCTTCAGGCCAAGCTGCTCGGCTTCGATCTGCGAGCTGGCCGCCGCGACATGCTTGCGCAGATGCCCGCGCACCAGTTCCAGCATGTGCGCCACCAGCGCACGGAACACGTCTTCCTTGTCCTTGAAGTACAGGTAGAAGGTGCCCATGGCGACTTCGGCCTCCTGCGTGATCTCGGAGATCGACGCGGCGTAGTAGCCCTTCTCGCCAAACACCTTTTCTGCGGCGCGCAGCAGCGACTCGCGCGTCTTCTGGCCGCGCGCGGTCTTGGGTTGGGAAACGTCGGAATCTGCCTGGGACATTCATACCTCACTGTTCGGGCGCAACATCACAATCGCGCCCGCAAAAACATGATGACTGATTCAGGTTTCATGATATAAACGTCGAAATCGGGATGTCAATAGATGGCTTTCCCGCACCTTGCCAAGGAACTGCCGGTGGATGTTTCGTCTTCGGCGCACGCTTGCGGCGCGGCGCCTGCCTTCGTGGAATTTGCCGCCCGTGCGGGCTTGCCCGGCTGGCGTGAGGCCGGCACCGGGCGGCCGTTGCTGTTGCTGCACGGGTGGTCGGTATCAGGCGAAGTCTTTGACGGCCAGCGGGCGTTGGCACTGCAGGGCTACCGCGTCATCGCACCGGACCATGCCGGTCACGGCCTGTCTGCTGCCCTACGGCCATCCGGCGCGACCATTGCGGGCCTGACGGCGGACGCGGCTGCGCTGATGCGCCATCTGGAGCTCGACGATGCGGTGGTGGTGGGGTGGTCGATGGGCGCCATGGTGGCGTGGGAGCTGATGCGCAGCCAACCCAGCCTGCGAATCGCCATGATCGGCAGCATTGACATGACGCCGCGACTCGTCACCAGCCCTGATTGGTCGCATGGCCTGCATGGCCACTACGACATGGCGCAGGCGGCACAGATGGCAACCCGGATTCGACAGCGTTGGGAAAGCTTGATGGCACCCGTGGCGGCAGGCCTATGGGCAGCAGGCGTGCAGCCGGATACCGGGCTGACGCGCGATGTGATGCGCATGATGCGGCAATGCGCCCCCGGGACGCTGGCCGCACTGTGGGAAGACATGGCCAGGCAGGATTTCCGCGTGTTGCTGCAGGCGGCACGCTGGCCGTTGTTCCACCTGTATGGGGAGCGCAGCCGCCTCTACGCCCCCGATGTCGGCCGCGCCACGCTGGCGCTGCACCCTGCGGCGCAGGTTGCCACGATCCCTGGCACCGGGCACGCGCCGCACCTCGAACGGCCGGACGCGTTCAATGCCGTGTTGCTGCAAATGTTGCGCGCTCAGGAGAGCACGCGATAGCTCCACAGCCCCACCATCGTCAGGAACAACGAACCGCCCAGGTGCGCCACGATGTGCACCACGCCGATCACATAGTCACCGGCCAGGATGTTGGCGATGACCTCGCTTGAAAACGTCGAGAACGTCGTCAATCCGCCCATGAAGCCGGTCACCGCCAACAAACGCCATTCCGGCGGCAGGCTTGAGTGCGCATCGAAAAAACCGACCGCCACACCAATCAGATAGCCGCCCAGCAAGTTCGCGGCCAGCGTGCCATACGGCAGCGCCGGGTAGATTGCATTCCACAGCACCGCAAAGAACCAGCGCAGCCACGCCCCTAGAGCAGCGCCTACGCCTACTGCCAGGAATCCCATCCCGCTCATGCCTTGTTTCCTTGTTATTCGTAGTCGTTCGGTTGTGCCGACGCGCCAGCTGGACTGGCGGCCGCGTTGCTGGTGACGATGCCCCAGCGCGCCAGGGCCTTATCGTCCGTCACACGCGCATCAACCCAGCGGGCGCCCTCGGGCGTCTGTTCCCTCTTCCAGAACGGCGCCTCGCTCTTGAGGTAATCCATGATGAATTCGCAGGCAGCGAAAGCCTCGCCGCGATGCTTGGACGCCACCGCCACCAGCACGATCTGGTCTTCCGGCTTGAGCTTGCCGACGCGGTGGATGACCAGCGCGTCGATCAGCTCCCAGCGCTGCATGGCCGCGCTGACGATGCTGGCCAGCGCCTTCTCGGTCATGCCGGGATAGTGCTCCAGCTCCATCTCCGACACGCCGGTGCCGTCGTTGATGTCGCGCACCGTACCGATAAAGCTCGCCACCGCGCCAATGTTCGCGCGGCCGGCACGCAGTGCGGCGATCTCGGCGCCCAGATCGAAGTCGGCCTCTTGCACGCGGACGGACATGATCGCGCTCCTTGGCTCAGCCGCCTGTGACGGGCGGGAAGAACGCAACCTCGCAGCCGTCGCGCAAGGCGGTGTCTGCAGGCACGATCTGGTGGTCCACCGCCATGCGCAGGGCACGGCCTTCGGCCAGCGCTTCGGCCCACACGGGGCCGCGCGCAATCAACCAGCGGCGCACGTCGCCCACGGTGCGCAAGGTGTCCGGCACGGTCGCCACCTCATGCGAGGTGCCCAATTGCTCGCGCACACTGGCAAAGAAACGCAGCTCGATCCGCATGCTCATCGCTCCTTACACCAGCCCGCCAAACGGGAGGAAATTCACCACATCGCCCGGTGCGATCGGCTGGTTGGGCGGGTTGTCGATCAGGCCGTCGCCCCACACGGTAGAAGTCAGCACGCCCGAACTCTGGTTCGGGAACAGGTCCAACCCGCCATTGGCATTGATGCGCGCGCGCAGGAACTCGTTGCGACGGTCGCCCTTGGGGAAAGCGAAATCTGCGCGCATTGGAATGCGCTTTGGCGAAACATCAGCCACACCTTGCAGGCGCAGGATGAACGGCCGCACAAACAGAAGAAACGTCACAAAGCTCGATACGGGGTTGCCCGGCAGGCCAATGAAGAACGCCGTTGGCCCGCCCACCATGCCTTCCGGCCGGCGCACCTCGCCAAAGGCCAGCGGCTTGCCCGGCTTGATGGCGATCTGCCACATGTTCAGGCGCCCTTCGGCTTCCACGGCGGGCTTGATGTGGTCTTCCTCGCCCACCGACACACCGCCGGAGGTGATGATCAGGTCGTGGCCTTCTGCCGCCTCGCGCAGCGTGTCACGCGTGGCCTCCAGCGTGTCGGGCACGATGCCGAAATCGGTGATCTCGCAGCCAAGGTTCTCCAGCAGCGCGCGCAGCGTGAAGCGGTTGGAGTTGTAGATGGCGCCGGGCTGGAGCAGCTCGCCGGGCATGGCAAGCTCGTCACCGGTAAAGAACACGGCCACGCGCGGACGGCGCACGACCTGCAGGTTGGCGCAGCCGACGGATGCAGCCAGCCCAAGTTGTTGCGCGCCCAGGCGCGTGCCGCGCGACAGGATCTCGGCGCCCGCGGCGATGTCCTCGCCAGCGCGGCGAATCCACTCGCCTGATTCCGGCACGTGGTCGATCACGACGGTGCCCGTGCCCGGGTCGGCGTTGCACTGCTCCTGCATGACCACGGCGTCAGCGCCCGGCGGGATCAGCGCGCCAGTAAAGATGCGTGCCGCCTCGCCCGCGTTCAGCGGCTGGCCAACGTGGCCAGCGGGAATGCGCTGCGCCACCTTCAGGCGCGTGCCCGGCGCAGCGATATCGGCCGCGCGTACGGCGTAGCCATCCATCTGCGTGTTGTCGGCCGGCGGCACATTCAGGCTGCTGCGCACGGCTTGCGCCAGCACGCGGCCGTTGGCGTGCAGCGTCAGCACGGTTTCAACCTCAGGCAAAACGCGTGCAGCGGCGAGCAATTGCGACAGCGCCGCTTCAAGGGTCAGCAAGGACGGTTTGACGGCGGGAGCATCGTTAGCGGACATGCGAGAAGCGAAATCAGGGAGAGATTTCGATTGTATCGGTTCTGTGGCGGCGCCATGCATCAGCGCCGCTGTATCACGCGAATGCGTTGGCGAGCGCCGCTCGCAGTGCCGGCACGATGTGCGCGTCGAACCACGGATTGTGTTTGAACCAGGCCAGGTTGCGCGGGCTCGGATGCGGCAGCGGAAACAGCACACGCCCCTCCTCGTCCCGTACAGGCCCATTGCGCACCACGTCGGTCAACGACCAGTCGCGCGGAACATCCAGGTAGTAGCGCTGCGCATACGTGCCGACCAGCAGCGCCAGCTTGACCTCCGGCATGGCCGTCAGCAGCGGCCGATGCCACTGCGGCGCGCATTCCGGCCGCGGCGGCAGATCGCCGTTCGGGCCGGTGCCGGGAAAGCAGAAACCCATGGGCACCACGGCGATACGCTTGTCGGCGTAGAAATCGTCGTATGGGATTTGCAGCCACTGCCGCAGGCGGTCGCCCGAGCGGTCGTTCCAGGGAATACCCGTCTCGTGGACAATGCGCCCCGGCGCCTGCCCGACGATCAGCACATGGGCACGGCGGTCCGCCAGAACAACCGGACGCGGCTCATGCGCGAGCGCGCCTTTGCACAGGCGGCAGGCGCGGATGTCATGCAGGCAGCCCGCAAACGCTGCCTGGTCTACGTCATCCGACACCTGCGCCATGCTTTCAAAGGCCGGTGTGCTGGGCGATGTACGCCTTCACGCGATCGGCATCGGCGGGCATGACCTCGAAGCGCTGCGGCAGCGATTCGATGTCGGCGTAACCGGCCGGCCGCTCGGGCTCGCGGTCCAGCGCCTCGCGGATGGTGTCGCCGAACTTGGCCGGCAGCGCCGTTTCCAGCACCACCATCGGCACGCCCGGCGACAGGTGCTCGCGCGCGACCTTCACGCCGTCGGCGGTGTGCGTGTCGATCATCGTGCCGTAGCGGGCAAAGACGTCGCGGATCGTGTCCACGCGGTCCTCGTGCGTGCTGCGGCCCGAGACGAAACCGAACTCGGCGACGCGGTCGAATTCAGGCTTGCCCGTCAGCGAGAAGCCGCCCTTGGTTTCCACGTCGCTGAAGAGCTGCGCGAGGCGCGCCGGGTCGCGGCCCAGCAGATCGAACACGAAGCGCTCGAAGTTCGACGCCTTGCTGATGTCCATGCTCGGGCTCGACGTGTGGTACGTCTGCGCGGCCGAACGCACGCGGTACGTGCCGGTGCGGAAGAACTCGTCGAGCACGTCGTTCTCGTTGGTGGCAACCACCAGCTTGTCGATCGGCAAACCCATCATGCGCGCGATGTGACCGGCGCAGACGTTGCCGAAGTTGCCCGACGGCACGCAGAACGACACCTTGTCGCCGATCTTCGGGGCGGCCAGCAGGTAACCCTTGAAGTAATAGACGACCTGGGCCACCACGCGCGCCCAGTTGATCGAGTTGACCGTGCCGATCTTCTGGCGGGCCTTGTATTCCAAATCGTTGGAGACGGCCTTGACGATGTCCTGCGCGTCGTCGAACACGCCTTCGATGGCGATGTTGAAGATGTTCTTGTCTTGCAGGCTGAACATCTGCGCGGTCTGGAACGCGCTCATCTTGCGGTGCGGGCTGAGCATGAACACGCGCACGCCGCGCTTGCCGCGCATGGCGTATTCGGCCGCGCTGCCCGTATCGCCGGAAGTGGCGCCCAGGATGTTCAACTCGGCATGCTCGCGGTCGAGTGCGTATTCGAACAGGTTGCCCAGCAACTGCATCGCCATGTCCTTGAAGGCCAGCGTCGGGCCGTTGGACAGGCACAGCAGCGACAGCGAGGTACCACCCTCATCGCCCAGGCGGTGCAGCGGCGTGATGTCGGCGGTGTTGTCGCCAGCGCGCGCGTTGCAGTAGACCTCGGGCGTGTACGTGCGGCGAGCCAGCGCGCGCAGGTCGTCTTCGGGAATGTCGGTGGCGAACTTGCGCAGGATATCGAAGGCGAGATCGGCGTACGGCAAATCGCGCCAGCGGGTCAGTTCCTCAACGCTGACTTGCGGGTACTGCTCGGGCAGGTACAGGCCGCCGTCCGGCGCCAGACCGCCCAGCAGGATGCGGGAGAAGCTTTGCGGCTCGCTATGGCCGCGCGTGGATCGGTATTGCATGCTCATGGCTGTCTCGAAAACGTCGTGCGCTCAGTTCAGTTCTTCCATGCGGATGCGCGTGACCTTCGACAGCACGGTCGGCAGCGCCTCAATGGCGGCAATGGCGGCGTTCACGCGTTTTTCCACCGTCACGTGCGACAGCATGATGATGTCGGTCTGCGGCTCGCCTTCACGCGACTCCTTCTGCAGCATCGCGTCGATGGAGATGCCGCGCTCAGCGAGGATACGGGTGATGTCGGCCAGCACGCCGGTTTCGTCAGCCACGCGCATGCGCAGGTAGTAGCTCGATCGCACTTCGTCGATCGGCAGGATCGGCGTGTCAGACAGCTCGTCGGGCTGGAAGGCCAGGTGCGGCACGCGGTGCTCGGGGTCAGCCGTGTGCAGGCGCGTCACGTCCACCAAGTCGGCGACGACGGCCGAAGCGGTCGGCTCCGCGCCAGCGCCCTTGCCGTAATACAGCGTCGGGCCCACGGCGTCGCCGTTGACGACCACGGCATTCATCGCGCCTTCCACGTTGGCGATCAGACGTTTGGCCGGCACCAGAGTCGGGTGCACGCGCAGTTCGATGCCGGCATCGGTGCGGCGCGTAATGCCCAGCAGCTTGATGCGATAGCCGAGCTCCTCGGCGTAGCGGATATCGACGGCTTCCAGCTTGGTGATGCCCTCAACGTATGCACGCTCGAACTGCACCGGCACGCCAAAGGCGATGGCGCTCATGAGTGTGAGCTTGTGCGCGGCGTCAAAGCCCTCGATATCGAACGTCGGATCGGCCTCGGCATAGCCCAGGCGCTGCGCTTCCTTCAACACGGTGTTGAAGTCGAGACCCTTCTCGCGCATCTCCGAGAGGATGAAGTTCGTGGTGCCGTTGATGATGCCGGCGATCCACTCGATGCGGTTGGCCGTCAGCCCCTCGCGCAGCGCCTTGATGATGGGAATACCGCCGGCCACGGCCGCCTCGAACGCCACCATCACGCCCTTGTCCTGGGCGGCCTTGAAGATCTCGTTGCCGTGCACCGCCAGCAGCGCCTTGTTGGCGGTGACGACGTGCTTGCCGTTGGCAATCGCGCGCAGCACCAGCTCGCGCGTCAGGTCATAGCCGCCGATCAGCTCCACGACGATGTCGATGTCGGGCGAATCCACCACGGCAAACGGGTCGTTCACCACCGGCACGCTCGCACCGGCTTCCTGCACGATGGCACGGGCCTTGTCGACATTGCGCACCGCAATCATGGCGACCTCGATACCGCGCCCCGCGCGACGCCGGATTTCTTCCTGGTTCCGTTGCAGAACCTTGAGCGTACCGCCACCGACGGTACCGAGCCCGAGCAGGCCGATCTTGATGGGATTCATGAGACGTATCGTAGGAAAACGAAAAAGCGGAAAGGCAAAAAACAGACAGGGCAGACGCTTCGGTCTGCCCCGCAACAACTGATCTGGCGGAAGACCGGATTAAGCGGCCCGGATGCCAGTACCGTGACGCTGACGGTACCGCTCCAGGAAGCGCGCAATTCGGCCAATGGCCTCGCGCAGATCGTCCTCGTGCGGCAGGAAGACGATGCGGAAGTGATCCGGCGAGTGCCAGTTGAAGCCCGTGCCCTGCACCAGCAGCACGCGTTCCTCCTCCAGCAGTTGGCGGATGAATAGCTGATCGTCCTCGATCGGGTACACCGACGGATCGAGACGCGGGAACATGTACAGCGCCGCCTTCGGCTTCACGCAGGTCACGCCAGGAATGGCAGTGATCAACTCGTGCGCCAGGTCACGCTGACGACGCATGCGGCCGCCCGGCGCCACCAGGTCGTTGATGCTCTGATAGCCGCCCAGCGCGGTCTGGATCGCCCACTGACCCGGCACGTTGGCACACAGTCGCATCGACGACAGCATGTTCAGGCCTTCGATGTAGTCCTTGGCCGGGCGCTTGTCACCGGACACGACCATCCAGCCCGCGCGGTAGCCGCACGAGCGATAGCTCTTGGACAGGCTGTTGAACGTAATCGTCAGCACGTCTTCCGACAGCGAGCCGAGGGCGGTGTGCTTGTTGCCGTCGAACAGGACCTTGTCGTACACCTCGTCCGCGAAGATCACCAGACCGTGCTCGCGCGCAATGGCAACGATGCCGCGCAGCAGTTCGTCGGAATACAGCGCGCCGGTCGGGTTGTTCGGGTTGATGACGACGATGCCCTTGGTGTTGGGCGTAATCTTGGAGCGAATGTCGTCCAGATCCGGCATCCAGCCGTTGGACTCGTCGCAGTAATAATGCACCGGCGTACCGCCCGACAGGCTGGTCATGGCGGTCCACAGCGGGTAATCAGGGGCCGGCAGCAGCAACTCGTCACCTTCGTCGAGCAACGCGTTGGTGGCCAGCGCGATCAGTTCCGACGCCCCGTTGCCCAGGTAAATGTCATCCAGCGTGACGTTCTTGATCCCCTGTTCCTGCGTGTAGTGCATCACCGCCTTGCGCGCCGCGAAGATGCCCTTGGAATCCGAATAGGCAGCCGAATTCGGCAGGTTTCGGATCATGTCCTGCTGGATCTCTTCCGGGGCATCGAAACCGAACACGGCCAGGTTGCCGATGTTCAGCTTGATGATCTTGTGGCCCTCTTCCTCCATCTGCTTGGCCTTCTCGAGCACGGGGCCACGGATGTCATAGCAGACGTTGTTGAGCTTGGCGGATTTTTGGATCGTTTTCACGGGCGGCGTCGAGCGGGCTTGGATTGGCGGAATTTTGTCGTGCAGCAAAGCGGCGCGGGTGATACCGCTTGCGCAGGCAAGCGCTGCGCTCTTCCTTGCCGGGCGTCGCTTGTGGCGCGGCGGGCAAAGGAGAGAAAAAGATATAATTTAGCCCATTATGACAGACTTCGGCGCGCATTTTGCAATGCAGCGAGATCCGCCTGCCGGCTGCAAGAAATGCAGCCCGGAAGTCTGAAACCTAGCGCCCTGCCGCCATCCGTGCCGCAGCCATCGCGCCCGATGGGATTCCCGCCTTGAAGCTCCACTCATCTGATACATCCGCCGTCCTCAATACCGTTACCGCTTATGGCGACGGCTATATCGAAATCAACAAGGTGCGCCACGAGCAATCCGTGCTGGTCATGCCCGAAGGCGCCGTCGTGCCGTGGGACGTTGCCCGCTTTGAAGACCTGACCCCTGAACATTTCGCCCGCCTGCTGATGCTGGGCGCAGAAGTGGTGGTATTCGGCTCCGGCAACAAGCTGCGCTTTCCGCACCCGCGCCTGACCGCGTCGCTCACCGAAAAGCGTATTGGCGTAGAGGCCATGGACCTGCAAGCCGCCGGCCGCACCTACAACATCCTGATGCTGGAGGGCCGCAAGGTGGCCGCCGCGTTGCTGATCGAACGCGCCTGACCGCATGCCGATCGACCGCTCCAACCATTCGCCCAGCGCGCCCACCCTGCCCTGGCGCGACGCCACCCTGTGGGTGCTAGCCGCTTCCTTCCTGGCCGTCTGGCTCGGCACGCTCGGCTACCGGCACCTGATCCCCACCGACGAAGGCCGCTATGCCGAGATCGCCCGCGAAATGTTCACCTCCGGCGACTGGGTGACCATCCGCTACAACGACCTCAAATACTTCGAGAAGCCGCCCCTGCAGATGTGGGGCACGGCGCTCGCCTATACGCTGTTCGGCGTTGGCGACTGGCAGGCGAGGCTGTTCACTGCGATTTCCGGCATCGTTGGCATCGTTTTCTCGATGCTGGCGGCGGCGCGCTGGTGGGGCAAACGTGTGGCCGTCATCAGCGGGCTGGTGCTGGTGAGTGCGCCGATGTGGAACGTGGGCGCGCATTTCAATTCGCTCGACATGGGCGTCGCCGGCTGCATGACGATGGCGCTGGCGTCGTTGCTGCTCGCACAACACCCGCACGCCACCTGCGCCCAGCAGCGCGGCTGGATGTGGGCATGCTGGGCATCGATGGCGCTGGCAGTGCTCAGCAAGGGTCTGATCGGCGTAGTGCTGCCGGGCTTTGTGCTGGTGGTCTATACGCTGGTGGCGCGCGACTGGGCGCTGTGGAGACGCCTGCACTTGGTGACCGGGCTGATCGTTTTCTTTGCGGTGAGCGCACCGTGGTTCGTGCTGATCTCTGCGCGTAACCCGGAATTTGCGTGGTTCTTCTTCGTGCACGAGCACTTTCAGCGTTTCACGTCGAGCGTGCACAACCGCAGCGAGCCGCTGTGGTATTTCGTGCCGTTGCTGCTTGCGGGCTTCCTGCCGTGGCTGGCGCAACTGCCCGGCGCCGCACGCCTGACCCTCGCGCGCAATGAAACTGCGGTCAACGGCTTCCGCCCGACGCTGCTGCTGGGCTTGTGGGCTGGGCTGATCTTCGCGTTCTTCAGCATCTCCAACTCGAAACTGCCTGGCTATATCTTCCCGATCATCCCAGCGATGGCAGTCCTGGCCGCGCTGGTGCTGGAGCAGACCAGCGAGCGCGCCTGGCGCTGGCAGCTCAAGGCTTTCCTGGCGCTTGCCCTGATCGGCCTAGCAGCAAGCGGCTACGTGGCGACGATGTCCTCGGACATGTACCCGAACGCGGTGTTCTCACGCTTTGCGGTATTCCTGGCGGTGGCCTTCGCTGCAGGGGCAGCGTTCACGTGGCTTGCGCTTCGCGTGGGCAGCAAACGCTTTGAGAGTCTTGTCGCCTTCGCCTGCGCTTGGTTTCTGACATTCACGGCTGCCACGCTCGGTCACGAGGCATTCGGGCGGTCGATGTCGGGTATCGACCTCGTGCCGACCGTCAAACCGTGGCTCAAGCCGGGCGTGCCGTTCTATGCGGTGGAGCGTCTGGACCATACAATGCCGGTTTATCTCGGCAAGCCGGCCATCATGGTGCAGGAACCCGATGAACTGGCTTTCGGTGTGCAGCAAGAGCCATCCAAGTGGATACCGACAACCGAGGCCTTCGTGGCCCGCTGGCAAGAGATTGGCAAAGCGGGAGGTCAGGCGGTTGCGATGATGGGCCCCGGTACCTATGACAGGCTCGCCGCGCAGGGCGTGCCGATGACCGTCATCACCCGGGACGACCGCCGCGTGATCGTGCGGCGCAACTAGGTGCCACCTTAGGCCGCCAACGCATGCGCCGAAAGTGGCGCACAAGAGGAATTGTCGTAACATGCGCCCCTGCAGCGCCGTCTTGGGGGAAATCGCTGCAAGCGCTCCAACAACAAAACAACACATGAATCTGGTCACATTCGGGCTGATCCTGACGGGCGTCATGCTCAATGCCTGCGCCCAACTGCTGCTCAAAGCGGGCGTCAACAACATCGGCCGCTTTGCGTTTTCGGCTGAAAACATCGTGCCGATCGGCATCAAGCTTGCAACGCAGTGGCCCATCATCGGCGGGCTGTCGTGCTATGTGATTTCCGTGGTGGTGTGGATCCTCGGGCTCTCGCGCGTGGATGTGACCATTGCGTACCCGATGCTCTCGCTAGGCTACGTGGTTAATGCCTTCTTGGCGTGGTATCTGTTTGGCGAAGTGCTGTCAGTCCCGCGCCTGATCGGTATCGCCATCATTCTTGTCGGTGTGTTCGTGCTGGCCCGCTCCTGAGCAGCACGCGCCCAATCTCATTTGCAGCCATGACGCAAACCAACGCCTCTGTCGAACAACCGTTCCTGCCCTTCGTGCGCCCGACCATCGATGAGGCGACCATCGCCGCCGTGGCCGATGTGCTGCGTTCGGGCTGGATCACCTCGGGCCCCAAGGTGGCCGCATTCGAGGCGGCGCTGTCGGAGTACTTCGGCGGCCGCATCGTGCGCACCTTCGCCAATGGCACGGCCACCATGGAGGTTGCGCTGCGCATCGCCGGCATCGGCCCGGGCGACGAGGTCATCACCACGCCGATCTCGTGGGTGGCCACGTCCAACGTGGTACTGACGGTCGGCGCCAAGCCAGTCTTCGTTGATATCGACCCCGTCACGCGCAACATCGACCTGAGCAAGGTCGAGGCCGCCATCACCCCGCGCACGCGTGCCATCATCCCGGTCTACCTCTCGGGCCTGCCGGTGGACATGGACCGCCTGTACGACATCGCCTGCCGCCACAAGCTGCGCGTCGTGGAAGATGCCGCCCAGGCCATCGGCTCGCGCTGGGGCGACAAGCGGATCGGCCAGATCGGTGATCTGGTCAGCTTCAGCTTCCAGGCCAACAAGAACATCACCACCATCGAAGGCGGCGCGCTCGTGCTGAACACGCCCGAAGAAGCCGTGCTGGCCGAAAAGTACCGCCTGCAGGGTGTCGTGCGCACGGGCTTCGACGGCATGGAAGTCGACCTCGTGGGCGGCAAGTTCAACCTGACCGATGTGAACGCTGCCATCGGCCTTGGCCAACTTGCGCAACTGGAAAACGTTACGGCTCGCCGTGCCGCACTGGCCCGCCGCTACTTTGCCGCCATGCGTGCGGCTGACATCGAATCGTTCGGCGTCGAGCTGCCGGTGGAAGACTTTGCACACACCAACTGGCACATGTTCCAGATCGTGCTGCCGCTGGACCGCCTGACGGTCGACCGCGCCGGCTTCATGGCGGGCCTGAAGGCGCTGGGCATCGGCGCGGGCGTGCACTATCCGCCCATCCACCTGTTCAAGCTCTATCGCGAACTCGGCTGGGGCCCGGGCATGTTCCCGGTCGCCGAGCGCATCGGCCGCGCAATCCTCACGCTGCCGATGTTCGTCGCCATGGAAGATTCCGACGTGGATCGCGTAGTCAATGCGGTCCGCCAACTTTGCGCCCAATACCAACAATGAAGACACCCGCTCTCTCGGTCGTCATTCCTGTCTACAACGAAGAAGACGGGCTCGCTGCGCTGTTCGCGCGTCTGTATCCCGCACTCGACGCGCTTGGCATCTCGTACGAGGTTGTGTTCGTCAACGATGGTAGCCGGGACCGCTCTGCCGCCATGCTGGCCGAGCAGTTCCGCGCGCGCCCGGACAGCACGCGCGTGGTGCTGTTCAACGGCAACTACGGCCAGCACATGGCCATCCTGGCCGGCTTCGAGCACGCACGCGGAGAGCGCGTCATCACGCTCGACGCCGATCTGCAGAACCCGCCCGAAGAAATCGGCCGCCTGGTCGAAAAGCTCGACGAAGGCTACGACTACGTCGGCACCATCCGCCGTAACCGCCAGGACAGTTGGTTCCGCCGCACCGCGTCGCGCGCCATGAACTCGCTGCGCGAGCGCATCACGCACATCAAGATGACCGACCAGGGCTGCATGCTGCGCGCCTATAACCGGACCATCGTCGACACCATCAACCGCTGCCGCGAAGTCAACACCTTCATCCCGGCGCTGGCCTACACGTTCAGCAAGAATCCGACCGAAATCGAGGTCGATCATGAAGAACGTTTCGCGGGTGAATCGAAGTATTCGCTGTACAAGCTGATCCGCCTGAACTTCGACCTGGTGACGGGCTTCTCGGTGGTGCCGCTGCAGTGGTTCTCGGCAATCGGCATGCTGCTGTCGTTTGCCTCGGCGGTGCTGTTTATCCTGCTCGTGGTACGCCGCTTTGTTCTGGGCGCCGAAGTCCAGGGCGTGTTCACGCTGTTCGCCATCACGTTCTTCCTGATGGGCGTGCTGCTGTTCGGCATCGGCCTCTTGGGCGAGTACATCGGCCGCATCTACCAGCAGGTGCGCGAGCGTCCCCGCTATCTGGTGCAGGGCGTGCTGGAAGACACACCCAACCTGCACGAGGCCGGCCCGGCTGACCTGAAAACCAATCAACAGCGGGGTGTTGCATGACGCGCCGCGCCGTCGTTTTTGCGTACCACAACGTCGGCGTGCGCTGCCTGCGCGTGCTCGCAGCGCGCGGCATTCAGGTCGAATTGGTTGTCACGCACGAAGACAACGCCGCCGAGAACATCTGGTTCGGCAGCGTGCGCGCCACCGCACAGGAATTGGGCATCCCCTTCATCACGCCGGAAGACGCGAAGGGTGAAGACCTGCATGCGCGCATCGCAGACATCGCGCCGGATTTCATCTTTTCGTTCTACTACCGGCACATGATCCCGATGACGCTGTTGAGCCTCGCCAAGTTTGGCGCGTTCAACATGCACGGCTCCTTGCTGCCGAAATATCGCGGTCGCGTGCCGATCAACTGGGCCGTCCTGCACGGCGAGACCGAAACCGGCGCCACCCTGCACGAAATGGTCGAGAAGCCGGATGCCGGCTACATTGTCGACCAGACCATCGTGCCGATCCTGCCGGACGACACCGCGCACGAAGTGTTCGAAAAGGCCACTGTCGCAGCCGAGCAGACGTTGTGGCGCGCACTGCCCGCAATGATCACCGGGCAGATTCCTCAACACCCAAATGTGCTCGCCAACGGCAGCTACTTCGGCGGCCGCAAGCCCGAAGACGGCCGCATCGACTGGTCCAAGCCGGCTCAGCAGGTCTACAACCTGGTCCGTGCCGTGGCGCCGCCCTACCCCGGAGCATTCACGGATGCCGGCGGCGAACGCTACATCGTCGCGCGCGCCCGTCTGGCACGACAAACTTTCACGAATTTGCCGCCGGGCTTGCACGTCGTGGATAATGCAATGTTCGGCGTGTGCGGCGATGGGGGAGCCATCGCCATCCACGAGCTCTGGCGCGTCGAGCCCCAGGCTGCAGGTCATGCATCCAGCACGTCCGTCGTGACCGCGCAGCAGCTCGCCCTCTCCTGATTTTGAATTTGCCTTCATGAAAAAAGTACTGATCCTCGGCGTCAACGGCTTTATCGGCCACCACCTGTCCAAGCGCATCCTGGAGACCACCGACTGGGAGGTCTACGGCATGGACATGCAGACCGAGCGCCTGGGCGACCTGGTCAACCACCCGCGCATGCACTTCTTCGAAGGCGACATCACCATCAACAAGGAGTGGGTGGAATACCACGTGCGCAAGTGCGACGTGATCCTCCCGCTGGTGGCCATCGCTACGCCGTCGACCTACGTCAAGGCTCCACTGCGCGTGTTCGAGCTGGACTTCGAAGCCAACCTGCCGATCGTCCGCTCGGCTGCCAAGTACGGCAAGCACCTGGTCTTCCCGTCGACCTCCGAGGTCTACGGCATGTGCGGCGACTCCGAATTCGACCCCGAAGCCTCGCCGCTGGTGTACGGCCCGATCAACAAGCCGCGCTGGATTTACGCGTGCTCCAAGCAACTGATGGACCGCGTGATCTGGGGCTACGGCATGGAAGGCCTGAACTTCACGCTGTTCCGCCCGTTCAACTGGATCGGCCCGGGCCTGGACTCGATCTACACCCCGAAGGAAGGCTCGTCGCGCGTTGTGACGCAGTTCCTCGGCCACATCGTGCGCGGCGAGAATATCCAGCTCGTGGACGGCGGCAACCAGAAGCGCGCCTTCACGTATATCGATGACGGCATCGATGCGCTGGTACGCATCATCGCCAACAAGGATGGCGTGGCCACGGGCAAGATCTACAACATCGGCAACCCGTCGAACAACTACTCGGTGCGCGAGCTGGCCAACATGATGCTCGAGTTGGCCGCGAACATTGACGAGTACAAGGACAGCGCCAAGCAGGTCAAGCTGGTGGAAACCACTTCGGGTGCCTACTACGGCAACGGCTACCAGGACGTGCAGAACCGCGTGCCGAAGATCGCCAACACCATGGAAGAACTCGGCTGGGCCCCGACCACCGTGATGAAGGATGCGCTGGCGAAGATCTTCGAAGCGTACCGCACGCACGTGGCTGACGCCCGCAGTCTGGTCGAAGAAGGCAACGGCAACAACAAGTAAGAAGCAACACCCCGCGCAGGTTCATGGCTCTCATCGTCCTCAAGATCGACGTCGACACCCTGCGCGGCACCCGCGAAGGCGTGCCCAACCTCGCGCGCATGCTGCGCGAGCACGAGGCGGGCGCGACCTTCCTCTTCAGCCTCGGCCCGGATCACACCGGCTGGGCGCTGCGCCGGGCATTCCGCCCAGGCTTCCTGAAGAAGGTTTCACGCACGTCCGTGGTCGAGCACTACGGCCTGCGCACGCTGATGTACGGCGTGCTGCTGCCCGCCCCCGACATTGGTCGCAAGGCCGCCGCCGAAATGCGAGCGATTGCCGAGGCGGGCTTCGAGACCGGCATCCACACGTGGGACCACGTGCTCTGGCAGGACAATGTCCGCCAGCGTGACGCTGCCTGGACGTCCCGCCAGATGGGTGCCTCACACAAACGCTTTACCGAGATCTTCGGCCATGCGCCCGTTACACACGGTGCCGCCGGCTGGCAGATGAACGACCACGCCTTCCGCCAGATCGATGCCTGGGGTATGGCCTACGCCTCCGATGGCCGCGGCACGCATCCGTATATCCCGAGCGTCGACGGCCAGGCACTGAACCACGTGCAATTGCCGACTACGCTGCCGACATTGGACGAACTCATCGGCGTGGATGATCTGACGACGGAAACCGTCGCCCGACATATCCTGAAGATGACCGAATCCGATCGCGACCAGGTATTTACCTTGCACGCGGAGCTTGAAGGGCAGAAACTCGCCCCGATCTTCCGCGAGTTGCTGCGAGGGTGGCGCGCGCAGGGCCATCGGCTGGCGTCGATGGGCGATTACTACGCGACACTCGACCGCAGCACACTGCCCGTGCAGCCCGTCACATGGGGCGAAGTTGCCGGGCGCAGCGGCAGCCTGATTGTTCAGCCGGCCTGATCCACGATCGCCGGCTATACAGCGGGCGATGCGCTTCCCGTTTTGCCCGTTCAAGCGTTCCCCGTCTCTCCCCGCGGTTTTCCGGAACTTCACCATGCCCGTCTCTCTCGACAAGCCTCTTCCTGATTTCTCCGCGCCGGCCACCAGCGGCGTCACGTTCTCGCCGGCTGCGCAGCGCGGCAAGATCGTCGTGCTGTATTTCTATCCGAAGGACAACACGCCCGGCTGCACAACCGAGGCCATGAACTTCCGCGACCAGTACGACGCCTTTGAAGCCGCCGGCGCCGTCGTGTTCGGCATCTCGCGTGACAGCCTGAAATCGCACGAAAACTTCAAGGCCAAGCTGGAAATGCCGTTCGAGCTGATCTCCGACGCTGATGAAGCCGTCTGCCACCTCTTCGACACCATCAAGATGAAGAAGATGTACGGCAAGGACGTGCGCGGCATCGAGCGCAGCACCTTCCTGATCGACAGCAAGGGCGTGCTGCGCAAGGAATGGCGTGGCGTGAAGGTGCCCAACCATGTGGATGATGTCCTGACAGCGGTGCGAGCGCTGTAACCAATCGTGCACGAAAGCACCGTGCAGGACACGCCGGCGCGCGGCCTTGTGCCAGTTTCACGCCGCATGTTGTAACCGGCCAGCGCGACAGCACACGTCACATGTGACAGATTGCAAATCACAAAAGCTTCCGATACAGTCGGAACCGATGAGTACGAAATCCGGATGCCATTCCGACTGCCCACGACGGTACCGGCGGCCAAGTTGGCCTGATACCGTATCGGCGCTTATTTGGGCATTTTCCCCGGCGAATAGGCTGGGCAGAACGTCCGAATCGTGCAGCTTGTCGTGGCGTTCCCCCAGGCCGCCCCACCTCTCGAAGGTCATGGCGGCTTTTTTGTGGCCATCGTTCGGCCGCGCTTTTCCGGCCCCCCCTGCCGCCCCCGCTGTTTTCCACCAGCATCGCCTCGCCACCAGCGCGGGCGGTGTTTTGTCGTTGTTTCCTCCAGAGAGGTAATCGAAGCATGCCGCTGCCGACCATGCCCACCCAGCCAGCCCAGTTGCTAGACCCGGCTGAATTCAAGCCTTTCGGCAAAGCCGGAAAGCCCAAGGCGGGTCAGGAACCTCGAAAACCGGTGCCCGCGCTCGAACGCGAGGCGCTGTCTGAAACCGGCCGTGCACAACCCAAACGCAGCGCGGCCCCCCGTGCCCGATCGGGCGAGGCTTCTCCCACGGCGAAAGGCGAAGCACGCGAACACGCCGGCATTCTCGCCAAGGCGGTCGACAAGGTGAGTGCCACCGGCAAATCCACTGAAACCGCCGCCCGCCGCCGTCTTCGTCGTGACGACGGTCCGACCAAGCTGTTCGTGCTCGACACCAACGTGCTGATGCATGACCCGTCGTCGCTCTTCCGCTTCGAAGAGCACGATGTCTATCTGCCGATGATGACGCTGGAGGAGCTGGACAACCACAAGAAGGGCATGAGCGAAGTCGCGCGCAATGCCCGTACGGTCAGCCGCACGCTCGACCAGCTTGTCGCCGGCACCGAAGGCACGATGGACGACGGTCTGCCGCTCTCCAAACTCGGCAATCGCGATGCGCAGGGGCATCTGTTCTTCCAGACCCGCCTGAACGACATCAAACTGCCCGATGGCCTGCCGCAGGGCAAGGCCGATAACCAGATCCTGGGTGTGGTGTCCGCGCTTCAGCAGCAGCGGCCGGATCGGCATGTCGTGCTGGTGTCGAAAGACATCAACATGCGGATCAAGGCGCGCGCCCTGGGTCTGCCCGCCGAAGACTACTTCAACGACCGCGTACTGGAAGACACCGACCTGCTCTACAGCGGTGTGATGGCCCTGCCCGTCGATTTCTGGCAGAAGCACGGCAAGAACATCGAGAGCTGGCAAGACCCGAAGACGGGCACGACGTTCTACCGCCTGTCGGGCCCGCTGGTGCCCTCGTTCCTGGTCAACCAGTTCGTCTTCCTGGAGCCGAACGACGGCAGCCTGCCGCTGTATGCGCAGGTCAAGGAACTCAACGGCAAGACTGCCGTGCTGCAGACGCTCAAGGACTTCACGCACCAGAAGAACAACGTCTGGGGCGTGACCGCGCGCAACCGCGAGCAGAACTTCGCGCTGAACCTGCTGATGCATCCCGAGGTGGATTTCGTCTCGCTGCTCGGCCAGGCCGGCACGGGCAAGACGCTGCTGGCGCTCGCTGCTGGTCTGGAACAGGTGCTGGACCAGAAGCTCTACAACGAGATCATCATCACGCGTGCCACCGTGCCCGTGGGTGAAGACATCGGCTTCCTGCCCGGTACGGAAGAAGAAAAGATGCAGCCGTGGATGGGCGCCTTCGACGACAACCTAGAAGTCCTGCAAAAGTCCGACGACAACGCGGGCGAATGGGGCCGCGCGGCCACGCAAGAGCTGATCCGCTCGCGCATCAAGGTCAAGAGCATGAACTTCATGCGCGGCCGCACCTTCGTCAACAAGTTCCTGATCATCGACGAGGCGCAGAACCTCACGCCCAAACAGATGAAGACGCTGGTCACGCGCGCGGGCCCGGGCACCAAGATCGTGTGCCTGGGGAACATCGCACAGATCGACACGCCGTACCTGACGGAAGGGTCGTCGGGCCTGACCTACGTGGTGGATCGCTTCAAGGGCTGGAGCCACAGCGGTCACATCACGCTGGCACGCGGCGAGCGCTCGCGACTGGCCGATCACGCGTCGGACGTGCTGTAGCCGTCATACCGCGGCGATTCCGTTCGCCGTAAACTGTTGTGCCAAGGGGCCGCGCTGTTGCGCGGCCTTTTTTTTGCTACGTAGCAGATGCCGATCATTGACCTGATGGAGGCCCGACAATGCTCACGCAGCGAAACCCGCAATCCCGTACATGCTCGATGCGGTCGTTGGTTGCGCTGGCGATACTGTTGTCCGCCGGCGTGTCCTCTGCGTTTGGCAACGACCTGACGCCACAGACCACCGGCCAGATCCGCTACGTCTGCGGTGGCGTCGCACAGGATGAACAAGAGGCGCTGAATGCCGATGCGCGCAACTACAACCTGTCCTTGCTGTTCACGCAGGGGCCGCGCGGCGAATACCTGGCCGACGTGGAAGTTCAGCTCACGCGCCACGGCAAGGAGGTCGCAAGCTTCCACGCTGATGGCCCGCGCTGCCTGATCAAGGCACCGCCAGCCAGCTACAACGTCATCGCTACGTACGAAGGCACCACCAAGCGCGCCACGGTGCAGACCGGCAGCACGCGTAACATCCAGCTCCGCTGGTAAAACTGCCTGCAGAACGCGACGCCATCGGGGTCGGATCGACGAACCCGCGCCCCGCTTGGCGTTGCGCCCTGCCAACATCCAGGTTGGCGCGGTTTGCCTCGGGTTTGGCATTCTGGCGCCGAACGCATAGCATGCGAGCTATCCGGATTCTCCTGATGGCGCATGCTGACGTGGCACGGCTCTCCCCTTGGCAGTAACCGCCTGGCAGGCGCCGCCCTGCTGGCACTGGTCTGCCTGCTGTCCGCCTGCTCGTCGACACCCACTCGCACAAACGCATCACGCGACACCAGCGGGCTGCGCACGCGCGGCGCCGGAATCAACGATCCGAGCGCCGGCTTGGAGGAAATCTCCATCGAAGCAATGGCACTGGTCGGCACGCCCTACCGGTACGGCGGCAACACCCCGGACAGCGGCTTCGATTGCAGCGGGCTCGTGCGCTACGTCGTGCAGCGCGCTGCTTCCGTCAACCTGCCGCGCACCGCCTCCGAGATGGGGCGGCGCGGCACCCCGCTGGAACGCCGTGACGTGGCTTCGGGCGACCTCGTGTTCTTCAACACCACAGGCCAGCCGAACTCGCATGTCGGCATCTATGTCGGCCAGAACCGCTTCGTACATGCGCCATCTACCGGCGGCACGGTGCGCCTGGAAGACATGACCAAGTCGTACTGGGCAAGCCGTTATATGGGCGCACGCCGCGTGGTGGCGGCAAACAATCTGCCCGATGCTCCGGCAGCCATGCCGATCCTCTCGACATCTTCCGCGCCGGCCCGGCCGGTCGACGATGACCCGCTTGGCACCCTCGCCCGTGCACGCGGCGTCCAAACTGACAGTCTGATGATGACGCGCACGCCGGCTGTCGCGGCACCGCCAGTGGACGACGACCCGATCGCCCGCTTCGCCACGCAATAGCGCATCGCCCATGCCAATGCAAAACGCCCACCGGTTGGTGGGCGTTTCGTTTGTTCGGCACAGGCGAGGTTACAGCACGTGCTTGCCGACCCACCAGGCGATGGCCGCCATGAAGGCCGATGCGGGAATCGTCAGGATCCACGCCCAGACGATGTTGCCCGCCACACCCCAGCGCACTGCCGACGCCTTCTGTGCAGACCCCACGCCAACGATGGCCCCGGTGATGGTGTGCGTAGTCGACACCGGCACACCCAGCGCCGAAGCGAAGAACAGTGTCAGCGCACCACCGGTTTCAGCGCAAAAACCACCCACGGGCTTGAGTTTGGTGATTTTCTGGCCCATCGTGCGCACGATCCGCCAGCCGCCCAACAGTGTGCCTAGACCGATCGCCACATAGCAGCAGACGATGACCCACACCGGCGGCGTATCCGCCGTGGCCGAGGCATAACCGCCTGCGATCAGCAGCATCCAGATGATGCCGATGGTCTTCTGTGCATCGTTGCCGCCGTGGCCCAGGCTGTACAGCGACGCCGAGAGCAACTGCAACCGCCGGAACCAGCGATCCACCCTGGATGGCGGCGTGCGGAAAAACAGCCAGGACACCGCCACCATCAGCAGCGAGCCCAGAATGAAGCCCAGCAGCGGCGAAATCAGGATGAACGCCACCGTCTTGAGCAGGCCGCCGGCCACCAGCGAGCCCGTGCCCGACTTGGCCACCGCCGAGCCCACCAGCCCGCCAATCAGCGCATGCGACGAGCTGGACGGAATGCCGTAGTACCACGTGATGATGTTCCACGCGATGGCACCCATCAATGCACCAAAGATGACGTAATGATCGACGATGGCTGGGTCGATCGTATCGCGGCCCACCGTGGTCGCCACCTTGAGGTGGAAGATGAAGATGGCGATCACGTTGCAGGCCGCGGCCATGGCCACCGCCTGCTGCGGCTTGAGCACGCCGGTCGACACCACCGTGGCGATGGAGTTGGCCGCATCGTGGAAGCCGTTCATGAAGTCGAACACGATGGCCAGTGCCACCAGCAGAACGACCACCCAGAGACTGATCTGAAGCGTATGCATGAGGCGTCGTCTCGTCAGGCGTTCTCGAGCACGATGCCTTCGATGATGTTGGCAACATCCTCGCAACGGTCGGTGACGCTCTCCAGTTGCTCGTAGATTGCCTTGAGCTTGATCAGCAGCTTGATGTCGTTCTCGGTGCGGAACAGCTTGGCCATGGCGGCGCGCATCACGCGGTCGGCATCGGACTCAAGGCGGTCGATCTCCTGCGCGATGGTCAGGATCTGGCGGCCGTTGTTCATGTCGTCGAGCAGTGCCACGGCCTTGCGGACCTCTTCGCAGCAGGCTACGCAGATGTTTGCAAGCTGGCGCGATTCGTCGGTCACGTTGGTGACGTCGTACAGCGTGATGGTGAGCGACACGTCCTCCATCAGGTCGAGGATGTCGTCCATCGTCGTGATCAGCTTGTGGATCTCGTCGCGATCGAGCGGCGTGATGAAGGTCTTGTGCAGCAGCTCGATCGTGTCGTGCGTGATGCGGTCGGCCTTCTTCTCGAAGTTCTGCACGTTGCGCGCATGCAATTCAGCGTTGGGCAAGTCGTTGACCAGCTCCTTGAGCGCATGGGCCGCTTTGACGGCGCACTCGGCGTGCTGGTTGAAGTACTCGAAAAACTTGCCTTCGGTGGGCATGAAGCGACCGAACATGATGATCCTTGAAAACGGGAAAACGCAGGAGAGTTGTAAAAACAGCGCCGAGCGGGATCACCGCCGACGCTGTCATCAAAGCGCAATATTTTACCGGAACCCATCGCGCGCCACGCGTGGCACGTTGTGGCAGCCCGACATGCAATACGGGTCACGTGTCGTTGTCGAAGAAAGCGTTGCCCCCGGTGAAGTTATCAAACTTCGTGTATTCGCCCAGGAATGTAAGCCGAACGGTGCCGATCGGGCCGTTACGCTGCTTACCGATGATGATTTCTGCGGTGCCCTTATCCGGAGAATCGGGGTTGTAAACCTGGTCGCGGTAGATGAACAGAATCACGTCGGCATCCTGTTCGATGGCGCCGGATTCCCGCAAGTCCGACATCACCGGGCGCTTGTTCGGGCGCTGCTCGAGGCTTCGGTTGAGCTGCGACAGCGCGATCACCGGGCAATTCAGTTCCTTGGCCAACCCCTTGAGCGAACGCGAGATTTCCGAGATCTCGGTCGCACGGTTCTCGCCGCCGCCCGAGCCTGACATGAGCTGCAGGTAGTCGATGATGATCAGGCCAAGTTGCCCGCACTGCCGGGCCAGTCGGCGCGAACGCGCGCGCAGCTCCATCGGGTTCAGCGCCGGCGTCTCATCGATAAAGAGCTGCGCATCGTTCATCTTTTGAATGGAGTGCGTCAGACGCGGCCAATCCTCGTCGAGCAGGCGGCCCGTACGCAGGCGATGCTGGTCCAGTCGCCCAACCGAACCCAGCATACGCATGGCGAGCTGTGTGCCCGCCATTTCCATCGAGAACACCGCCACCGGCAGGCCCTGCTCAACCGCGACATGCTCGCCGATGTTCAGCGAGAAGGCCGTCTTACCCATCGATGGGCGGCCGGCCACGATGATCAGGTCACCTCCCTGCATACCGCTGGTCATGCGATCGAGGTCAACGAAACCCGTCGGTATACCGGTGATGTCACTCTGGCTATCGCGGTGGTACAACTCGTCGATGCGCTCGACCACCTGCGTCAGCAGCGGCTGGATTTCCAGGAAGCCCTTCTGCCCGCGCGCGCCCTCTTCGGCAATCGCGAACACCTTGGATTCGGCTTCATCCAGCAGTTGGCGCACGTCGCGGCCCTGCGGGTTGAAGGCACCGGCGGAGATCTCATCAGCAATCGTCACCAGTTGGCGCAGCACACCGCGATCGCGGACGATTTCCGCGTAACGGCGGATGTTGGCGGCGCTCGGCGTGTTCTGCGCGAGCGCATTCAGGTAAGCCAGGCCACCCACCTCTTCCGCCTTGCCCGCCGCCTGTAGTTGCTCGTACACCGTGATCACGTCGGCCGGCTTGGCTTGCGAGATCAACTTGCCGATGTTGTGAAAGATCAGCCGGTGATCGTAACGGTAGAAATCGTGCTCGTTGATGAAATCGGCAATGCGATCCCAGGCGGCGTTGTCCAGCAGCAGCCCGCCGAGCACCGACTGTTCGGCCTCGATGGAATGTGGCGGCACCTTGAGGGAATCAAGCTGGGGATCGGATGGCGCGTTCATGGCGGGATTATAGCGGCGCTGCTCGGTCTTCAATCTGGATCCCTGATACAAAAGCCAACAAAAAAAGGCAGAGACTTTCGTCCCTGCCTTCTTGACTCGCGCCAGCCGGCTACCCGGTCGCCGCGAGGTGCAGCGTACGCGCTTAGACGGACTCGCCCAGCACCGACACGGTCACATCGACCGCCACATCGGTGTGCAGCGACACGACGACCGGGTGGTCGCCGACAGTCTTCAGCGGGCCGTTCGGCAGACGCACTTGCGCCTTCTCGACCTTGAAGCCTTGCGCAACCAGTGCGTCGGCGATGTCGTGGTTGGTGACGGAGCCAAACAGGCGACCGTCCACACCAGCCTTTTGCGACAGTTGCAGCGTCAGGCCGTTCAGCTTCTCGCCTTCGGCTTGCGCAGCAGCCAGCTTTTCAGCGGCCAGCTTTTCCAGTTCAGCGCGGCGGGCTTCGAATTCCTTGATCGCCGAAGCCGTGGCACGACGTGCTTGCTTTTGCGGAATCAGGAAGTTACGGGCGTAACCGTCCTTCACACGCACCACGTCGCCCAGGTTGCCCAGGTTGATGACCTTTTCCAGCAGAATGACTTGCATCGTTTATTCTCCTTATCCCGCCGATTACTTCTTGTGCTGATCGGTGTACGGCATCAGCGCGAGGAAACGCGCACGCTTGATGGCCGTATCGAGCTGGCGCTGATAGATCGAGCGCGTGCCGGTCAGGCGGGCCGGGGTGATCTTGCCGTTCTCGCCGATGAAGTCCTTGAGCAGATCGACGTCCTTGTAGTCGATCTGCTCAACGCCCGCCACGGTGAAGCGGCAGAACTTCTTGCGCTTGAACAGCGGGTTTTGCTGCTGGAAGCGCTTCTTGTTCTTCGCGTCGCGCTGCTTCTTGTTCATGAATGCCATGATTCAATCCTTTACGAATACGTTACATCCGGAGATGTGAAAGACCAGTGTCTTGCTGCTGCGATGCTTGCGAGCCAAGAACCCGACGCAATCCAGGACGGTGCCCGGTGCGATGCGATCCAGAACAGTAGCCATCTTGCCGGCGCCGAGCGCTTCGATCGAAAACTCGACCTGTCGCGCCGTCTGCGCTTCCATCGCCTGCCCGCTGTAGGTCAGCAGGCAAGTGACGATGGGCACGCCGGCTGGGGTGTATCGCATCACCTCGCGCTCGACCAGTGTGGCGACGAGCTGCAGACGGTTGATGGCGCTATCCCCGGGGCTTTCGTTCATGCTCGCGGTGCGCGGTCATTTGCTTCGCGCTGCACCGCGCGACATCAGGCGGCCTGTTCGGTTTGAGCAGCGGCCTTCTTGGCCTCTTCGCGCTGCACTTCCTTCATCATTGGCGACGGAGCCGTTTCGGCCTTCTTGGTCTGAACGATGAGGTGACGCAGCACGGCGTCGTTGAACTTGAACGCGTGCTCGAGCTCGGCCAGGGTTTCCTTGCCGCATTCGATGTTCATGCACACGTAGTGAGCCTTGGCCAGCTTCTGGATCATATAGGCCAGTTGACGACGGCCCCAGTCCTCGACGCGGTGCACGTTGCCGCCTTGCGTGGTGACCGTGCTCTTGTAGCGCTCGATCATCGCGGGCACTTGCTCGCTCTGGTCCGGATGGACGATGAATACGATTTCGTAATGACGCATTGACGCTCCTTGTGGATTAAGCCGCCCGGGCGTCACACTCCGGTGCAGCAAGGTTGAATAGCCTGCCATTATACGCAGACTCCGGCGATTTTTTCAATATCGATCAATGACTTGCTGGAGCGAGGCCGCTTCTGCCTGGGCACGCCCGGCCGCGATAAGCAGCATCAGCAGCACGCGCGCCTTGTACGGATTGAGCGTGCCGCTCGCCGCCCAGCCTTGCCCTTCGGACTGCGCAGGCACCACGCCAGCGCCGGTACGCGTCGAACGCAGCACATGCACGCCCTGACTGGACGCCCGCTGCAGTACGACTTCGAGGTTCGCGTGGACGGAACCCGCGCCCGTGGCGGCAATGACCAGCCCCTTGACGCCGGCAGCCACCAGCGTGTCGACCAGGCGCGCGTCGGGCTGCGCATAGCTCGCCAGCACCTCCACCCACGGCCACTGGCCAGCGGGCGGCATCGGTAGCACATCCGCCGAACTCAAGCGTTGAGCCGCGCGCTGAAACTGCACTTGCGCGTCGAGTATGAAGCCCAGCGGCCCGACATCCGGCGAAACAAATGCCTCGACCGCGTAGGTATGCCCCTTCTGCACATCGCGCGCCGCATGCACGCGCTGATTGAGCGCCACCAGCACGCCGCGCCCGCGCGACATCGGATTGACCGCCAGACGCACAGCATTCAGCAGGTTCAGCGGACCATCCGCCGACAGCGACGTCGACGGCCGCATCGCCGCAGTCATCACAATGGGCGTATCGGTGTGCTGCGTCAGGTGCAGCAGCATTGCCGTCTCTTCCAGAGTATCGGTACCGTGCGTGATGGCCACGCCATCCACGCGCTCGACGTCGATCCAATGCCGGATGCGCGCGACCAGCTTTTCCCACACATCGAAGGTCAGATCCTTGCTGTCGATCTGCGCAACCTGCTCGGCACGCACGTTGGCGATGCGCTCCAGGCCCAGCTTGCTGGCAGCCAGCAGTTGATCGATGGGAACGGCGCCGGCGCGATAACGCGCGGCTGAGCCGGCGTCGTCAGCGGACCCAGCGATGGTGCCGCCGGTAGCGAGGATGGCGATGGTGGGCAAGGACATCGTTGCGGTCATGCGTGGTGGGCAAGGCGCGAATTGTATCCGCGCGCCCCGCCTTTGCCGACGCGGGATTGCCCTCGGGGCAGCGCAAAAGCAAAACGCCGGCACACAGGCCGGCGCTTGCGCAGAAGCCGCGACGCTTACTTCTCGACGAAGGCGCGCTCGATCACGTAATCACCGGCCTCGCCCATGCGCGGCGAAATCTTGAAGCCGCGCGCATCGAGCAGCTTGCAGGTGTCATCCAGCATGGCCGGACTGCCGCAGATCATGGCGCGATCCACCGCCGGGTCCAGCGGCGCCAAGCCGATGTCCTGGAACAGCTTGCCGCTGTCGACCAGATCGGTCAGGCGACCCATATTGCGGAACGGCTCGCGCGTGACGGTGGGGTAGTAGATCAGTTTTTCGCGAACCTGATCGCCGAAGAATTCGTTGTTCGGTAGTTCGCTGGTAATGAAGTCGGCATAGGCCAACTCGCTCACCTGACGCACGCCGTGCAGCAGCACGACTTTCTCAAAGCGCTCGTAGGTTTCCGGGTCCTGGATGATACTCATGAACGGTGCCAGGCCGGTGCCGGTGCCGAACAGGTAGAGGTTCTTGCCGGGCAGGAGATCATCGAGCACCAGCGTGCCGACAGGCTTCTTGCTCACCAGCACCTTGTCGCCCACCTTCAGGTGCTGCAGACGTGAGGTAAGCGGGCCGTTCTGGACCTTGATGCTGAAGAACTCGAGGTGCTCTTCGTAATTGGGGCTGGCGATGCTATAGGCGCGCATTAGTGGCTTGCCCTCGACCTCCAGGCCAAGCATGACGAAATGGCCGTTGTGGAAGCGGAGCGCCTGGTCGCGTGTGGTCTTGAAGCTGAACAGCGAGTCGTTCCAGTGGTGGACGCTCAGAACGGTCTCTTGATTGAAAGCGGACATGGTGATGTTCGGGCCAGCCCAACAAGGCTTTGTGGCAGTGCAAGATGCGGTCAAGGCCTTGATTTTATGCGATTCCCCGCAGGCGCGCCTGCATGGATTGCGCATAAGCTTCTAACCAGTCGCATGGGTTTTGACGTGGATCAGGCATGTGGTCACGCCCAAATTCACGGAGCCAGCAACACGTCACAACAAAATCACTTGCGCTTCTCGCGTCACTGTATAAAATCACAGCACCTGTTCAAATATACAGTGCGCCATGGCCACCCTCACCCCTCGCCAGCAGCAGATTTACGACCTGATCCGCCAGACGATCCAGCGTACCGGCTTTCCGCCCACGCGCGCTGAGATTGCCGCGGAATTCGGTTTCTCTTCGCCCAACGCGGCCGAGGAACACCTGCGGGCGCTGGCGCGCAAGGGCGTGATCGAACTGACACCGGGTGCCTCGCGCGGCATCCGCCTGCGAGCGGCGGGCGATACCGCGCAGCACCAGTTCTCGTTGCCGTCGATGGGATTGATGCAGCTGACGCTGCCGCTGGTGGGCCGCGTGGCTGCTGGTAGCCCGATCCTCGCCGCCGAGCACATCGACCGCCAGTATCAGGTCGACCCAGCACTCTTTTCCGCCCAACCCGATTTCCTGCTGAAGGTGCGCGGCATGAGCATGCGCGACGCAGGCATCCTGGACGGCGATCTGCTGGCCGTGCAGCGCGCCACGGAAGCCAGCAACGGGAAGATCATCGTCGCGCGCCTGGGGGATGACGTAACAGTCAAGCGCTTCCACCGTAAAGGCCGCCACGTCGAACTGATTGCCGAGAATCCGGATTTCGAACCGATTCACGTCGATCTGGATCGGGATGATTTTCACCTGGAGGGCTTGGCTGTCGGCCTGATCCGGCCAGCCGCCCCGTAAGTCTCCGGCGCACGCCGCGCCTCTTTCATCGCTGTTTGCCCCAACCCGGAGGTGAGCCAATGGCTCGCCGGGGCGGCTGTTTGCCGTCTATTTTTTGCCGCCCGTCCTTTTACCCGAACTCACGAGGTCTGCCATGCGACTCGGATTGATGTCCTCCCGCCGCCGCCCGGTGCATCCGGTGCCCTTCCGCCAAACCCAGGGCGTGCGTATTTACCAAGGGGAACAGCGCCGCACGATGGTCGGCAGCATGGCAGCGATCTGCCGCATGCTCGACGCCATTCCAGCCGCCTCGCGCCCAGCAGGTGCTGAAGGCTATTGAGCACGACGCCTCACACGGCTGCGCCGGTCAGGGCATACCCCAATGCTGCCGCCGCAACTGATTTCATACACTGGCGATGCCCTGAGGACAGGGCTTTCTTCAACTGATTTTCGGCCCGCCACTTGTGCGGGCTGTTTTTTTTCGGTCTGCATGTTGCAACAACGCCACATTTGCCAATGATCCGCAGGCGAAGCGGACGTTTACGGACGTTTACCCGAATTCTGTTTGGCGTACGTGACAGTAGTATTGCCAATGCCCTCAGGGGCAATTGAGATCGCTGAATTCGAAGCCCGCACATTGCGGGCTTTTTTTTGCGCCGCAATCGGACGGCGGTCCGGTCCACTTAGGCGCTAAACGCTGCCCTCTTTTTCGATGACGAGGATCCGCGCTTCGCCGCGCGGGTGGGCTATATGCTCGCAGCCCACGCCTGCAAAGAAGATATCGCCTGATTCCAGCGCCGCAACTTTCTCCTCGCCGCCTTCGCGGTAGTGCATGTCGATGATGCCATCAAGCACCACGAAGACCTCCTCGCCGTCATTCACATGCCAGCGGTATGGCTGGTCGGTCCAATGCAGGCGCGTGGTGATGCCGCTCATATTGACGATATCGAGCGCACCCCAGGCACGCTCGGCAGTAAACGACTTGGCGCGGATGATTTTCATGGCGATCAGGCAACGGTTACTGCATCGACGACAGATTCCCGACACGTACCAGCATTTCGGTGAACATCTGCATATCCAGGTCAAGGTCCGGCACTTCCTTGTACTCGTTGGCGTTATGCGCGGTGTACTTCTTGCCGGGCATGGCAGGGCCGAAGTTGATGGCGTTGGGCATCAGTTTGGCCGTGGTGCTGCCGGCAGTCGGCACGGGCTTGGCGTCCAAGCCAGTCGTGTCGCCGTAGATGTTGAGCAAGGTCGACAGCCAGGCACCCTTCGGATCGCGCGCCATCCAGTTGCCCTGGTCGTGGCTGATCTCCAGAGCGACGCGGTTGGCATTGGCCCAGGCGTTGATCCTGCCGGCGATCTCGCTGCGCAGCGCGTCGGGTGTCTTGCCGCGCGGCATGCGCACATTGGCGGTCACTTCCACGCGGCCGTTCTTGTCACCGATCACGTTGGGCGACATGGTGAGCGGGCCCATGAAGTCGTCCTTGTAGGCGACGCCCATGGGGTTGCCGAGGTAATCGGTGCCGTACAGGTCGGTCAGATAGCGCACCGCATGCGCGTATGCGTTGTCGGCCAAGCCCAAATCGGCAGCTCGCAGGAATAGCGCCAGGCGCGGCAGCGGGTTCACGCCCTCTTCCGGCCGCGAGCCGTGCGCCGAAACGCCAGTGACCTTCACGACGATGCTGTCCGCATTGCGCGTGATGTCGATCGCGAATTTGCCCTGTGCCGCCAGGCTGTTCACAAAAGCGTCTCGCTTGGCTTCGAGCGCGGAGACGACCGTGCCGAGGTCGCCGCCTTTGAGCGTAGCCGTGGCCGTCTGCGGGACAGCGTTGGATGATGCCGCGCCTGTCATCGAAATGATGGCCGTGCGCGCGGCATCCCCGGCCTGTGCAGGGAAGAATACCTTCAGCGCACCCGTGCCCTTTTCGGCCACCACGGCAGGGTACTTGCTGTCGAGCACGATGTTGTAGGCAGGCAGTTGCGTGTGCTCGCGGTAGTACTTCATACCGTCGCCGCCGGTCTCTTCGGTGGTCTCGATCATCAGGCGGATCGTGCGCGCCAGTGGCACGCCGCTGTCCTTGACCGTCTTCATGGCGTACAGCGCGGCGGCAATCGAGCCCTTGTCGTCGATCGTGCCGCGCCCGTACAGCAGGTTGCCGACGCGCGTGACCTTGAAAGGGTCAAGTTTGGTGCCATCGGCCAGCACCCATTCGTCAGTGCGCGCAGGAACGACGTCGGCGTGCGTGAGGATGCCGAATTCGTCTTGGCCAGTGCCGGGCAACACGACCTCGAACACGCGGTTGTCAACGTTGCGGAATTTCAGATCGAAATCGCGCGCCATGCCTTCGACCAGCTTGCCGAACGCGACGATGGCGGGGTTCTCGTACTGCGGGATCTTGTCGTCGCGTACCGTGGGCAGCGCGACCATCTTCTCGATCGTGCCGATTACGGCCTGCTGATTGTGCAGGCGGTTATACACGCCGAGCAGGCGGCCGATATTGACCTGATCATCGCCACTGAGAGCAGCCCTCTTCTGATATGCAGCCACGCTGCCCGCGACTTGCGGGTCGGCCTTGGCAGCCGCTGCGAGGAAGGCATTCAGGTCAGCCGAAGCCTTGGATTGCTCGGCGGCGACCAGCGTGTCGAGCTGGGGTTTCTGGAGCGTGGCGGCGAATGCGTTGGCGTCACAGGCTAGCGACAGCGCGATCGACAGCGAAGACAGGCCGATACGGGCAATGCGTTGCATCGAAGTGGTTTCCGGAAAAGGCGAAGGCGCCATCATAGGGGCGAAGCCCCGGCCACGCATTGTGCAGCGCCACATATCGCACAACGGCGTTGGGCTACACAAGGATGCGCGTTATGCTTGAGCGGTGTCCCAAAGAAAGGCTTGCCGCATGGAACCGCGTCTGGATACCGACCCCGCCCTGCTGGGCGTCCTGGAAGAACTGCAGCGACTCGAACCGATCTTCCATCGCCCGGAACGTGGGACGCGCCGTGAAGATTTCGAGCGGATGATCACCGAAGATTTCTGGGAAACCGGCGCCTCCGGCCAGCGTTACAGCCGAACCTACGTGCTCGGCGTGCTGGAAGCCCGGCATGGCCACATCGGTGAAGAATTCTGGCAGACCAGCGATTTCCGATGCCAGGAAATCGCACCGGACAACTACCTGCTGACCTATACGCTGGCGCAATCCAAGCGCCTGACCCGCCGAGCAACGCTGTGGCGACGCACGGCGGAAGGTTGGAAGATCGTGTACCACCAGGGAACGATCGTAGCGGACGCCTGAATGCAAAAAGCCCGCATTTGGCGGGCTTCTCTACGAAAATCTTCTGGGGTGGCTGATGGGACTCGAACCCAAATGCGGGGGGATTCAAGGGAAACCGCGGGGAGGCAACCTGTTGATTTCTCACGAATTTTTCCAAAATCGTTTTCCCTCCATTTCCCTCTTCCTTCCCTGGGCTCTTCCCCAGAGTAGGAGTACCGCGGTCGGACGGTAGGCAGGCGGAGAGCTTGTACCGTCATATGCGCTCGTGTGCTCGACGGACTCTTAATCCGTAGCTCGAGTGTTCGAATCACTCACGCCCTACCAGAATATGAAAGGGTTTGCAGGTTGGTTCCTGCAAACCCTTTTTCATTTCCTAGCCTCCGTGTAGGCACCATGTAGGCATGTTGCACGGAGACAAGTCCATACCGATCCATATGGCCGGCATGCCAGGTCACCATCCCCACTATCACCCCGACCGCGCACTACTGCGCTCGTCAGTTGCCTTGCAGAGTTTCAACCGAGCGGGCTCCAACGCCTAAGAAGCTGTTGCGAAATTACCCACGGGGCCTGTTAACTTCTTCGGGCAGGTGTTAACTTTCGGTCTTGTTTTGCCTGACAGGAAGCGATGCCAAGAGAACTGATAGACGACGAACTGTGGTCACTCATCGAACCGTTGCTGCCAGCACGAGCGCCGCGCAGCCGCCGATATGCGGGGCGCAAGCCGACGCCGGACCGCGCGGTGCTGACAGGTATCGTGTTTGTGCTGCGCTCAGGCATCGCCTGGAATCTGCTACCGCAAGAGATGGGCTGCGGCTCTGGCACCGCTTGCTGGCGACGGTTGGTTGCGTGGCAAGAGGCTGGCGTCTGGCAACGCATCCACGAGACGCTGCTTGCCGAATTGCGCCGTCGTGGCCAACTCGACATGGCGCGCGCCATTGTCGACAGTTCTTCGGTTCGCGCCATGTTGGCGGGAAAAAAACTGGCCCGAACCCAACGGACCGGCGCAAGCTCGGGAGCAAGCATCACCTCATCGTCGATGCGCAAGGCATCCCGCTCGCCATCATCCTGACCGGCGCGAATCGCCACGACATCACGCAACTCGATGCGCTGATCGAGGCGCCCCCCCATTCGCGGAAAGCGCGGACGTCCGCTGCGCAAGCCGAAAATCGTTCAAGGCGACCGGGGCTACAGTTCCGAGCCGCATCGACAGCGCTTGCGCGGTCGCGGCATCACACCCGTGCTCGCCAAAATCGGCTCGCCTCACGGCAGTGGGCTCGGCAAAACGCGCTGGGTCGTGGAACGCTCGATTGCTTGGCTCCACTCGTTCAGACGCCTGAAGATTCGATACGAACGATATGCCCATGTCCACGAAGCCTTCCTCTCCCTTGCCTGTTCACTGATTTGCTGGAGCAAGCTGAAGCACTGCATGAACTAATTTCGCAACAGCTTCTAAGTCGCGCCACTTTTCCGGGTGACACGAGAACAGCAAGATTGGATGTCGTGTTGCGGCGTCGAACAGTACATGCTTCCTTTCCGCAAGGCGTTCGTCGTCGCTGTGCACGAGTGGGCTGAGAACAGCGGGCTGAAGGTCGTACCGGCGGTCGCCGCCAGCCTGCTGGCCGGCCACTGCGTATGCGACGGGCATCGCGGCGCCATCTTCCCGATCGAACTGCGCGAACTGCGCGAACTGCTGCAACAGCCGGAAGCACTCGACCGATGAACGAAGCCGCAATCCGCGCGATTGCACTCGAGGTCGAGGAAAGTAAATTACGTCCGAACCCACCGTTACGCAGACAGCATGGATCTCGATTTGATGGACTGGCTCAACTCCCTGTACGGCCAGCACGACAAGCTGAAAGTCGCGACTCCCGAATTGGACTACGCACGCCTGGCGACGCTAGACGACGTCGTGGCTTACCCGGCCAAGGCAACGGGGAGCCAAGTTCGCAGGCATTAGGTCGTAGGGTGCGGCAAGACACCATAGACATGGCCGCACTGGTTGCAATACACGACGAGGAAATTCGGCGCGCTGCTATGCGTGAACTGATAGCGGTGACCGATCGCCTCCATTCCCGACGCACTGCACGATGGACACTTGGGTTCAACTTGAGGCGCGAAAGGCTCAGGCGTGGTTGGCGCAGTCATGGATGCTCATCTCCCTTGGAAAGCTGAATCCAATCTAGCACTTCAAAAGCAATGCCAAGACCTCAGGTGAGCAACCTGTCCACGGGAACATAGGGATAGCCCAGTGCCTCGGCCACGGCTTCATACGTGACATCTCCTTCGCAAACATTCAAACCGGCCCTCAGGTGAGGGGCTTCGGCCAGCGCTCGCTTCCACCCCTTGTCTGCCAACGAGATCGCGTGCGCGATGGTGGCGTTATTGAGGGCGAACGTGGAGGTTCGGGCGACCGCCCCGGGCATATTCGCAACGCAATAGTGAATCACGCCGTCCACGACAAAGGTGGGCGCTGCATGCGTCGTCGGATGGGATGTCTCGAAACAACCGCCCTGGTCAATCGCGACATCCACCACAACCGCGCCGGGTTTCATGTGCGAAACCATGTCGTGCGTGACCAGCTTGGGCGCGGCAGCGCCCGGTATCAGCACACCGCCGATAACCGCATCAGCGCGCAGCACAGCTTTTTCGATGCTGTGTGCAGTCGAATACAGCGTCGTGATGCGATTGCCGAAAATCAAATCCAGATGCCGTAAGCGGTCCACGTTCTTATCGAGCACCGTGACTCGCGCGCCCAACCCGACTGCCATCTGCAGCGCATTGGTGCCCACCACGCCTGCGCCGATGATCACGACATGTGCTGGCGCAACACCCGGCACGCCGGCCAGCAACAGTCCCATCCCGCCCTTGGACTTCTCCAGGTTGACTGCCGCCGCCTGAATCGCCATGCGCCCAGCCACTTCGCTCATGGGCGCAAGCAGCGGCAGGCCTCCGCCGGGCCCGGTGATGGTCTCGTAGGCAATGCACACCGCGCCGGAATTCACGAGTGCCGCGGTTTGCCCAGGATCGGGGGCGAGATGCAGGTAGGCATAGAGAATCTGCCCCGGCTTCAGCATGGCGCACTCGACCGGCTGCGGTTCCTTGACCTTGACGATCATGTCGGCGCGGGCAAAGATTTCCGCTGCACCGCCGCATATCGCTGCGCCTGCGGCGGTATAGGCCCCGTCAGGTAGTCCGATTTCGGCACCGGCATCGCCCTGGATCAGCACCTGGTGTCCACGGCTGGTCAGCTCCCGCACGCTCGCTGGTGTCAGGCCGACGCGGTACTCGTTGTCCTTGATTTCCTTTGGCACACCGATCAGCATCTCTCACCTCCGCAAATTGAGGCTCCGGCCAACTCGAACCTCGCGAAACACCAAACACCCTCTACCAACCACGACTCTACAGCTTGCCCAGCCGCGTAAGTGAGCATTGAGCCAAACGGCGTAAGGCGCGGCTTGCTGGCATTGCACCAAGACAGACGGCGACGCGCGCCGGCGCACCGGTTGCGCCTTGACAATGCCGGCATTCGTTTCCGAATGATCGGCCACACGGTCAAGGATGTGATTGAGCTGGTCGATTGCGCGCACATGCAGGCGCGCGACGAAGCAATCCTCGCCCGTCACTTTGTCGCACTCACGGATCTCGGGAATCTGCTCGATCAGCTTTTGCACCATATGCAGCTTGCCCGGCATCAGCCGCACCCGGACGATGGCTTGAAGCAAGAATCCCAGCACTTGCGGATCAATGTCCACCGTGTACTGGCGGATCACGCGCGTTCCTCCAGGCGGCGCAGCCGCTCCGACACCCACGCGACGACAGCCCTACCTGCTCGGCCAGGTTCTTGAGCGTCTGGTCGTCCTCAACGGTCGAGGCGGTGATGGGGCCGACGCCAAGGGCCAGAGTTCACAAGTCGAGCGCTAGACCAATGGACCTCCGCCGACGGCGTCTCCTTGAAATCAATTCAGGCCGGCAAACCGACACAAAATGCTTACATTGAGTCGTTCAACGGCAAGTTCCGGGACGAACGCCTGAACGAGCACTGGTTCACGAGCCTCGCACATGTACGCGTTGTCATCGCAGCATGGCGTCAAGATGACATCGAGGTGAATGACCAACCGCCTGCAGAATTCGCTGCGCGGTACCGAACAACAGCGGTGGCTCTTGCTGTCCAGGAGCAAACTTGAACTGGGCTGAGCTGGAAGCCCTCTGGCCCTGCCACCGGGACCATGTCACTGGGGACACCTACACGTTGTCTCGTTTGCCGGCGGCTTTAACTCCAGTGCGTGCCAGTCGAGAAACGGTTCCGTTTGAATGGCTCAGATGAATACCCGTGCCGGTGACGCGCTTTCATCTTTGAGCTCCCGTCGCAGAATCTTGCCAATGTTGGACTTGGGAAGCACCTCACGAAATTCCACGTACCTGGGCACTTTATAGGCGGTCAAGTTCGCCCTGCAATGCGCAATGACTGCCTCGACGGTCAGGGCGGGATCCCTCTTCACCAGGCAGACCTTGATTGCTTCACCGGACTTCGCGTCTGCAATGCCGACGGCACTTGCTTCCTTGACTCCAGGATGCATCATCAAGACTTCCTCGATCTCCGCTGGATAGACGTGGAAGCCGGACACCACGATGACATCCTTACGACGTTCAATGAACCGGACACTTCCCTGCTCGTCCATCACGCCGACATCCCCCGTGTGAAGCCAGCCCGCGTGATCGAGGACACGCGCAGTCTCCTCCGGCATGTTCCAATAGCCTCGCATGACCTGCGGGCCCTGCACGCAGATCTCGCCGATTTCGCCAAGGGGCAACTCCCGTCCCGCCTCATCCATGATCGACACTCGAGTGGACGGTAAAGGCAAGCCGATCTTTCCGCTGAACCTATCCGAGTCGAGCGGATTGACGCACACGATCGGAGCAGCCTCGGTCAAGCCATAGCCTTCGACCAGGGGAGCCCCCATCTTCTCCCGCCAGCGCTGCGCCACCTGGCGCTGCAACGCCATTCCCCCGGCCACGGCAACCTTCAGTGCCCCGGCATTGGCTCGGCAAACCGTATCAAAGCCTGGGGCATCGAGCAGAAGGCTGAACAAGGTATTCACGCCCGTGATCGCGGTAAAGCGGGTCTTCCGAAGGGTCTTCACCAGGCGGGGTATGTCTCGTGGATCGGCAATGAGGACGTTATTTGCGCCCCATTTCACAAACGTGAGCAGGTTGGCTGTTAGCGCGAAGATGTGATAGAGCGGCAACGGCGTGACGAGGACTTCCTCGCCCGCTTTGAACGTCTGGCCGATCCAGGCGGACGTTTGCTCCACATTGGCCACCATGTTGCCGTGCGTGAGGATCGCCCCTTTGGCGACTCCGGTCGTGCCGCCCGTATATTGAAGAAATGCGATGTCGTCGTGTGTGAGCGGAACATTGGCCAACCTTTCACGGCGACCGAGTCTCAGCGCTGCATTGATGTCGACGGCCCCAGGCAACCGCCAGCGCGGAACCATGTGCTTGAACCACTTGACGGTCAGGTTCACCAGGCATGCCTGCAGTGGCGGGAACAAGTCGCCAATCTGGGTGGTGACGACATGGCGCACGCTGGTGGCGGCGATGACTTTCTGCAGCGTGTGCGCGCAGTTCTCCAGCACGACAATGGCAACGGCGCCTGAGTCGGTGAGTTGTCGCTGCAATTCGCGTGCGCTATAGAGCGGATTGACATTGACCACCACCATGCCTGCACGCAAGACGCCAAACAACGCGACCGGATACTGCAGTAGATTAGGCAGCATGATTGCCACGCGATCGCCACGGCCTAATCCAAGAACCTGCTGCAGGTAGGAGGCAAAATCGCAGGAGAAGCGGTCGAGCTTTCCATACGTCATGATGACGCCCATGTTGGTAAAAGCCGGGCGATCAGCAAACCTCGCGCAACTTTGCTCGAGCATGTCCTTGAGGGAGGTAAATCGGTGGACGTCGATCTCCTCTGGCACATCTGGGGGGTAGCTCTTCAACCAAATGGGTTCCACGTTACCCCCTATTCCATGCAGGTCAAACCAAATGCAGACCAAGAATCTCCACGATGGCAGCCAGGACAAACATCATGACTGGTCTTTCGTGAGAAAACGATTGAGGGCACCAGATCTGGTCCGATGCCACGAGCATCCTGCCAACCAAGATATGTGGGCCGTTGAGAACCAGACGACATAGGAAAAATTGGCCTTCCAGTGCGGCAATGGTAGATACCCGCCTGGCCCCCTCTCCCTCTTCAGTTGGGAACCCAGTACCATCTTCACCAGCGCATGCGATGCCATCTCCCGGGGCCACGGCAACTACGTCGCCACCGCCACCTCTGCGATAGGTTGGCAAGTCACGCACGCCGCCGCGCCAAGCAAGCCGCAGGCGAAACCAATGCAGATTCGGGCGGACGACCATAGGGCCTTGGGACGAAGGAGTGGACCGCGAGGATCAATGTGCGGTGAGCGCGGCGCGCTCCGATGTGCTTACCGCGTCTATCTCCGGGATGCTTCAGGATAGCGCTCGTCTTCCAGCAACTTGCGAACTCACATTACCGGCAGCGGATCAGAACATTCCAGGTGGCAGGCGTCCCGGCGCGACCCGCTCCCCTCACCCCTCGTATCGGCTTACGTGGCTGGCCTGCGGCTCCTTGCCCGCTCCATCTTCAACGAACTTCACTTTATTGCCGACCTCAAGCTGCTCGAAGTCTGGGTGGATCACGTTGAAGCGGTGAAAGTAGAACTCCCCGCCATCGTCCGTGGCGATGAAGCCATACCCTTCGGCCGGATACAGTCGCGCAATCTCACCGCGCAACTCCGGCTCGTGTGTCTTGATGTCGCCGCGAACCCGCCGAATGTGGTCTTCTAGCTTGCGCTTGGCGTGGTCGAATGCATCGCGAATGGCGACGTAGATGTCTTCGGCCTGATCCCGGTTGACGACGATTTCACCGCCCGGCGCGGTCAGGTCAATCCGAATGTTGTAGAGCTTACCCTGGTGCTTGTGCCGCTGGATCATGCCGACAGTCACGCGGCATGACATCAGGTGCTCGGCAAACTGGTCGAGCTTTTCGACCTTCTCCTGGATGGCGGCTTCGACCGCGTCAGAGTGGGGGACTTCGCGGAAAACGATCTGTATCGGCTGTTGCATGGAGGACTCCTGCAGAGGATACGTGGCGCGACGGCCCGGCCCGATATTGCTTGGCGATACTGCAGGCTGCTGCTTGTGCTGCCGCAGGAGTCGCTTCGCCAGTGCTTGCCGCCGCAAGACAGCGGTCGTCAAGAGTGCATGACCAGGAAATCGTGGGCTCATGCGCTAACACTAGCCTGCCCGCCTACGGGCGGAATGATCCATGTCAACACGCCTACTCGCCGCGTCCGGGCGGGCCGAAGCGCGCCGCGGCATCATATCCATTGCTTCTCTGTGGCGAGGCTTTGCGCCCCCCAGAGCAGGCCGGGCGCAACATCGAGCAACGAATAAGCGCCCGCCCGTAGCCACGGCAGTGCGCGCGCAGCGGCCAGCATGATCTGTGCGGCCAGTCGTGCTTCATCAAAGCGCGCTTCCAGCAAAAGCGACGTATGATCGGCGTGCCCGCGAGCCGAATGACGCTCCAGCAGCACACCGCGATTCTGTTGTTCCAGCGCGGCAATGCTGTCCACCGGGAACACGTACGTTTGCTCATCCAGGTACGTCGGGTCCTGCCGGATGGCGCGCTCCACTGCAGCCACATCGGTTCCTGGCTCCAGCTCGACATACACATAACGCTGGCCGGTGTTATCCAGCGTTTTCAGCTCCGTGGCCAGCGCCTGCCGAACGCCCGCGATGCCTTGTGCCGCCAATGTGTGATGCAAGCTCGCTCCGGTGTGCAGGCTGCTCTGCGTATGGCCGTGTGGAACCAGCAAGGCAAACTGGCTGCGGAACACGGAGAAGAGGCCCGGATCCCACCCAGCGCCAACGACGGCCGCGACCCCGTACAGATGCGCAACCCGGTCCATTTCCGCCTTGTGCTCAACAAACGCCTCGCCGTGCAGGCGCGCGCATTCCACCACCGGGATGCGGGCTTGCAACAATTCCCTCGCTGCGCCCGGCACGACGTCGGGCGGCACGCAAAGCAGCGCCACATCGACCACGCCTAATTCGCGGATGTGCTCAACAACAGGCGCCTTGAGCCACGCGACCGGCGGCTGATCGCTGCGGCGCACCACCCCGACCAACGCCAGGAACGGGTCTGTGGACAAGGCTTCGGCACATCGGCGCCCCAGATTGCCCAGTCCGACCACAGCAACCGATCGCTTTCTCATGGCTGCTCCTTGCTGATGCAAGTTCTCCACGGCGCGGAATGCCACCGCTCCCGCCGTCCTTCCTCAATTCATGGCTTCCAAATTCTCGGCACTGCTTATTGTTGTCGCCCGCGAAGGCAGGAACCCAGCGGCTTTCAAGATACTGGATTCCCGCTTTCGCGGGAACGACGCCAGTGTGCGAGCGGTGCCACAAAATAGGGAACGCTCAATAGACAGGATAGGATGGCGGCCCACAGTTTCATCTCGGACCCCAATCGGAATGACGTACGTGAACAGCAGTGGTGTGAAGGCGAGCAGGTCATGCCACACGCGTCGTGCACCATACACGCGGTCGCTGGCGACAAAGCTCCGTCGTACCCGTTTACCCAGTACCTCATCGTTCAGGCGGCGCAGACTTCGCGGCCGATCCAGTCGCGCGTCGAAGCCGCTTCGCGAAATACCGAGCGCCTCGCACATCAAATTGACCGGCCACGCCCCTCGTGGCGAAGTAGGCCGCGGCGCGTTCAACGGGTGATCGCAACACCTTGTGATCTAATGTCGCGCTCCATCTTCAGGCGCGCCACCTCTGCTCGCAAGCAAGCCAAGTCCATCTGTTCCGGGCTCACCGGCTTCGTATCCGCGCCGGTGACGCGCCAATACGATCTGACCGATCGACCGCATGCCATCGCCATAGACAACGGGGAAATCCATCACTTCGACGGCGACGATGACTCCGTGCCAATACCAAGCCTTGACGATCTTTCCGGAGATGAAAGCCTCACGCACATCACCGTCACCACACAACTCGCGATTCAGCGCGTTGGGCCGGAGCGAGCCGCGAATGCCATCACTGAACAAGGATCTGCGCGGCTTGATGATGAAGTTCATCAAACCATCGAGTTCCGCATCCCCAACGGGCGGCGTGCGCACCCCCGCCTCCAAGCAGTACTGCTTGAACAGCATCTTGTCGCTGGAGATCGCCCACCGTCTGGTGGTATAGGACGGTCATCCGATGAAGGTGCAATCGTCTGAAACTTCCGACGTATAGGCGACGCCGTCCCCGGCCTTGATTGCGAAGCGGGGATACAGAAGTAGCATCCGGTTCTCGACCAGTATCCGCAGGTGGAAACTGAAGATCGAAAACCCCACCTTTGGCTGATTGGCGTTCGCCCACTTGCGAACCGGGCGGATGTGGGGCAACAGAGACTGCAGGATAGAAATCGGACTTGGACAATCGGGAGTCGCTGATCGCAAATTTTGCGAGACCAATACGGCGCGGACAGTGAAGTTGAACAACCGAACACGCGCGGCAATTGCACGCCAACGACAGCACACACAAGCCGCCGGCGCCGCGGTCTTTCAATATCCTCGGTACAGCGCGGCTTGGGTCGACGAGCGTGCGTTCAGGCGCAGTTACTGGACGCCCAGCTTCAAGTTCTTGGGGATACGTTACCGACGGCAGTACAACATGCGTCACACGTACGCGACTGCGATGCTGATGGCTGGGGTGACTCCGGCCTTCTGTGCGAAGCAGCCTGGACACAGCGTAGAGATGTTCCTGCGGACCTACGCAAGATGGATTGACGGCGGCCAGGATGATGTGGAGATGTCACGGCTGGAATCGACGCTTTCTTCCCCGACTCTTCCCCTGCAAACAAAAACAGGCGCCTAAGCGCCTGATTTTTAAGGAATCTCTTTGGGGTGGCTGATGGGACTCGAACCCACGACGACCAGAATCACAATCTGGGACTCTACCAACTGAGCTACAGCCACCATCGTACGAACAGCTTGAACTGATTGCTGCTCGGCGAAAAACGCGATTATACAAACATTCTTCCAGCATGGCTAGGGGGCGGTGCAATTTATGCGGCGACCGCCTCTTCGCCCAATTCCTCGCCACGCCGCAGGTGTGCACGCGCCTCATTGAACAACGCCTGTGCGTCCGCTCGCGTCTTCACGCGTCCGAGCGCCTTGGAATCCGACAACACGCGCCGCCAGCCACGCGCGCCTGCCACGCCTCGATACAACCCCAACATGTGCCGCACTGCCGCGCCGGCATAGCCGCCGCGCTCCACCCAGCGGCCGACGTAAGCAATCATCTCGTCTTCCACTTCTGCGCGCGAGGGCGCCTCCGAACTGGCGCCGTAGTAACGCGCGTCGAACGCGGCCATCAAGTGCGGATGGTGATATGCCTCGCGGCCGATCATCACGCCGTCAACGTGAGCCAGGTGCGCATCGATTTGCTCCAGCGTCTGCACGCCACCATTCAGCAGGATCTCCAGATGCGGGAAATCGCGCTTGAGCTGGTAGACAACCTCATAACGCAGCGGCGGAATCTCACGGTTCTCCTTCGGGCTCAAACCCTTAAGGATGGCGTTGCGTGCATGGACGATGAACGTCTCGCACCCCGCCTCGGCGATGGTGCCGACGAAATCGCGCACGAAGTCGTACGTCTCGATCGCATCGATGCCGATACGGTGCTTGACCGTGACCGGAATCGACACCGCATCGCGCATTGCCTTGACACCCTCGGCCACCAGTTTGGGCTCGGCCATCAGGCACGCGCCGAACGCGCCGCGCTGCACGCGCTCGGATGGGCAACCGCAATTGACGTTGATCTCTTTGTACCCCCATTGCTGGCCGAGGCGCGCGGCCTGGGCCAGATCGTCTGGCTCACTGCCGCCTAACTGCAGCGCGACCGGGTGCTCCACCTCGTCGAAATCGAGGTGGCGCGGCACATCACCGTGCAGGAGCGCGCCGGTGGTCACCATTTCCGTGTAAAGCCAGGTGTGGCGACTGATCTGGCGGTGGAAATAGCGACAATGCCTGTCCGTCCAATCCATCATCGGAGCAACAGACAGGCGGCGCGGGTTCGGCGTAGGGCGTTCAGCAGTCACAGCAAGATCAACAGTTCAATCAGGCGCGCAGTTTACCGGTTCTAGTCCAACAACCCCAGCAGCGGATGCTGCTCACGACGCCACGGCGAGATGAAGAACACGGCCACCTCGTCGGCGCGCACGGCGTCGATGCTGGCGTGCTTCCATTTGGGCGAATGGTCCTTGTCGACAGCAAGTGCACGAATGCCTTCGATGCCGTCGCCCTCAGCAAACACGTGCGTCATCATGTCCAACTCGCGGCGCAACTCATCGGCCAGGGTGGTGTGGCGGCCGCGGCGGATCTGCTCCAACGTTACGGCCATCATCAGCGGCGACCGCTTGACCATCTGTGTGGCAGTCTGTGCAGCCCAGTCGGCGTCGGCACTGCCCGCCAGTTCGGCCAGGATGGCCGGTACGGTGGCTTGGCCAAAGCACGCGTCGATCGCGGCGCGATGCGGGGCAATGACCATCTTGGCAGCATCCGGCTCGGTGGCGGCTTCGGTCAGGCACGCAGCAATCTGCTCGGCGCTGCTCCAGTCGCCTTCGCGCAAGCGCTGCACAACGGCGTCCAGCGCTTGCGTGGTGACATGGCAATCAGCCAGGCCAACCGACAATGCGTCCGCAGCCTCGATCATCTGCCCAGTCACGCCCAGATATTCGCCCACATTACCCGGCACGCGTGCCAGGAACCAGCCGCCGCCAACGTCCGGGAACAGGCCAATGTTGGTCTCGGGCATGGCCATTTTCGTGCGCTCAGTCACCACGCGCAGCGACGCGCCCTGCGAGATACCCATGCCGCCGCCCATCACCACGCCGTCCATCAGCGCGATGTAAGGCTTGGCGTAGCGGAAGATCAGGTGGTTGAGGCGGTATTCCTCGGTGAAGAACGTGACGAGCTGCGGGTCGCCCGCCTTGGCAGCGCGGTGGAAGAAGCGGATGTCGCCCCCGGCGCACAAGGCCTTACCGCCTTCGCCGCACAGAATGACGGCATGCACCTCTGGGTCATGCTGCCACGCCAGCAGCGCATGCGATAGCGCACGGATCATCTCCAGCGACAGCGCGTTCAGGGCCTGCGGCCGGTTCAGCGTCAGCCAGCCAATGCCACCGCGCACCTCGGCGATCACGTTGGGTTGCACGTCGGCTTGCGGCGCAGTCAAAACGGTGGATTCCATGTCTCTCATATTGTGTGTTTTGGGTATGACGGGTCGCACTGTACACGACAGGGCTGCTTATACGAGGAAGGCTTCTAGCGAGCCCCCTTTCGCAGCGCACGTGTTGGGCGTATATCTGCCGATTGGAGACAACACACATCACAAAAATCCAATGACCCCTGCCAACGGCGCCGCCGGCGCTTCCAGTTTCGACCCAGGCCTGATCCTGCTGGCTTTTGCGCCGGTCTTCCTGCTTACCATCGGCGCGGAAGTGTGGTACTGGCGCAAACGCGATCCCTCCGTCTATAGCCTCAAGGACACCGCCTCAAACGCCTGTCTCGCGCTGATGCACCAGGCATCCGACGCGTTCTTCCTGTGGCTGATGGTCAAAACCGTGTATGCGTGGACATACAGCCACGGCCTGCGCGCGGTGCCCGAGACGTGGTGGTCGTTCGCCCTGCTACTGCTGCTGCAGGACTTTCTCTACTACTTCTTCCACCGCGCCAGCCATCGCGTGCGCTGGATGTGGGCGTCGCACGTGACGCACCATTCGTCGGAGGGGATGAATTTCTCCACGGCGTTCCGGCAGAGCCTGACTTACCCAATCTCTGGGATGTGGCTGTTCTGGATTCCGCTCGCATGGATCGGCTTTACACCGGATTGGGTGATCCTGGCAGTGGGCCTGAACCTGGCGTTCCAGTTCTTCGTGCACACGCGGCTGGGGGCACTGGACTCACGCTACGCAGGCTTCTGGCGCTGGCTCGGGCAGTACGTCAATACGCCTTCCGTGCACCGCGTGCATCACGCCAAGAACCCGCAGTACATCGACCGCAACTACGCCGGCGTGCTCACCATCTGGGACCGCATGTTCGGCAGCTTCGTGCCCGAGGAAGAAGCGCCCACATTCGGCATCACGCGGCAGGTTCGCACACACAACCCGATCACCCTCACCTTCCACGAGTGGCGTGACATGTGGGCCGATGTGTTCCGCGATCGCGACATCCGCTATCTGTGGAAACCGCCCGAGTGGCGTAGCCCGCGTTCGACCGTGACAACCGAGCCGAGCAGCGTAGGCTCTCCCTTCTAACGCCGCGCCATCAAAACAAAACGCCCCGACGAATCGGGGCGTTTTGCTGGCAGATCACTTGGAAATCAGACCGTTTCCTCACGCGCAGCGCGCTTGCGCTCGTGCTCCTTCAGGTGACGCTTGCGCAGGCGGATGCTCTTGGGCGTGACTTCCACCAACTCATCGTCGGCGATGAATTCCACCGCGTATTCGAGCGACATCTGGATCGGCGGGACCAAGCGCACAGCTTCGTCTGTGCCCGAGGCGCGCACGTTGGTCAGTTGCTTACCCTTGATCGGGTTGACGACCAAGTCGTTGTCACGGCTGTGGATGCCGATGATCATGCCTTCGTACAGCGCATCGCCGGGCGACACGAACATGCGGCCGCGATCCTGCAGCTTCCACAGCGCGTAGGCCACGGCAGCGCCGTCGTCCTGCGAGATCAGTACACCGTTGTGGCGCTCGCCCAGGTCGCCTTCCTTGACCGGCGAGTAGTCGTCAAAGATGTGGCTGATCAGGCCGGTGCCGCGCGTCAGCGTCAGGAACTCGCCCTGGAAGCCGATCAGGCCACGTGCCGGAATGCGGTATTCCAGGCGGGTGCGACCCTTGCCGTCCGACGCCATGTCGAGCAGTTCGCCCTTGCGGCGGCCCAGCTCTTCCATCACGCCGCCCTGGTGACCATCTTCCACGTCCACGGTCAGGCGCTCGAACGGCTCGCACTTCACGCCGTCGATTTCCTTGAACACCACGCGCGGGCGCGACACGGCCAGCTCGTAGCCTTCGCGGCGCATGTTTTCCACCAGGATGGTCAGGTGCAACTCACCGCGGCCGGACACTTCGAAGATCGTGTCGTCGCCGGTGTCCTTCACGCGCAGCGCCACGTTGGACTTCAACTCGCGATCCAGGCGGTCGCGCAGTTGGCGGCTGGTCACGAACTTGCCTTCGCGGCCGGCCAGTGGCGAGGTGTTGACGCAGAAATTCATGGTCAGCGTCGGCTCGTCCACCTTCAGCATCGGCAGCGCTTCCTGGGCATCCGGGGCGCACACCGTGCAGCCAATGCCCAGCTCTTCAATACCGTTGATCAGCACGATATCGCCGGCTTCGGCTTCCTGCACCAGCTCGCGCTCCAGGCCGCGGAACTTCAGCACCTGGTTGACACGGCCCTTGATCGGCGCGCCATCCGGGCCGAACTTGACCACCACGTCCTGCAGCGGACGCACACGGCCACGCGTGATGCGGCCCACACCGATCTTGCCGACATAGCTGGAGTAGTCCAGCGAGATGATCTGCAGTTGGAACGGGCCGTTCGGGTCGTCGTTACGTTGCGGCACCTTGTCGAGGATGGTCTCGAACAGCGGCTTCATGTCGCCGCTGCGCACGTCTTCAGTCAAGCCGGCGTAACCGTTCAGGCCCGAGGCGTACACCACCGGGAAATCGAGCTGGTCGTCGTTGGCGCCCAGCTTGTCGAACAGGTCGAAGGTCTGGTTGATCACCCACTCCGGACGCGCGCCCGGGCGGTCCACCTTGTTGATCACCACGATGGGCTTGAGGCCCAGGGCCAGCGCCTTACGCGTCACAAAACGCGTCTGCGGCATCGGGCCTTCCACGGCATCCACCAGCAGCAGCACGCCATCGACCATCGACAGCACGCGCTCCACCTCGCCACCGAAGTCCGCGTGGCCCGGGGTGTCGACGATGTTGATGTGCGTGCCGTTGTACTCGACCGCGCAGTTCTTGGCCAGGATCGTAATGCCGCGCTCTTTTTCGATGTCGTTCGAATCCATCACGCGCTCGGCAATCTGCTCGTTCTCGCGGAACGTGCCGGCCTGACGGAGGAGCTGGTCGACCAGTGTGGTTTTGCCGTGGTCAACGTGGGCAATGATGGCGATGTTGCGAAGCGCGCGCATGGGATGTGAACTCGAAAAGACGTGAAACGAGCCCAGGGACAGCGCCCAAAACAGCTCGCGGAATAACCTGACATTCTAGCATGCTGCGATGCGCAAGAGATGACACTCCTTGACGAATCCATGAAGGACCGTTGCTAGAGCGATCATTAGATCACGCATTATTTCCAAAAATGGAATCACACATTCAGTACCTTGCCGTTTGCTGCGCCGATTCGTATATTTGTCCGGACAATGATTGTGCATACATAAGATGTCCGAACAAACAAGACCCGCCACCGAAGTTGCTGCCGGAACCCTGTTCCGGGTGGAGGACTACCGCATGTGCGAAAGCGTGGGCTACCTCGTCGGGCGCGCCAAGACGGCGCTGTCCATGGCGATCGAGCAGGAGGTCGCGCAGATGGACGTGACGCATTCCCAGGCCAGTTGCCTGGTGCTGCTCGCCAACGGCCGTTGCCAGACCGCCACCGATCTCGGCCGCGAACTGAACACCGATATCGGCTCGCTCACCCGCATGTTGAGCCGCATGGAAAAGCGCGGCCTGATCGAACGCGTGCGCAGCGAGTCCGACCGCCGCGTCGTGCATCTGGGCCTGACCGAGGCCGGCCGCGATCTGGCCGACCGCATGCCGGCCATCTATACGCACGTGCTGAACCGCTTCTTTGCCGGTTTTTCTCCGACCGAAGTCCAGATGCTGCGCGCCCTGCTGCAACGCGTGCTGGACAACGGCGCCGCCCCGGAAGGCAATCGCGCACGCTCCACCGATCACTGACGCGGCGTTGCGCCCGGATCGCCCCCTATCGTCTCCCCGATCGCCTGACACCTCAAAACAACATGAACGCCTCGAACTCCGCCACCCAGGCACTTTGCCCCCCCAGCCGCGCGCAGACGCCCTGGCCGGCGCGCCTGGCGGTGGCCTTGAGCAGCATTACCCTGGCTGTGCTGGCCGGCTGTGCCAACCTCGGCAACTCGCACAGCACGCAGACGCTGGCCTCGCCCGAGCAACTGGCAAGCGCGCAAACGCTGCCGTCTCAAGGCGGCCAGTGGCCGTCGCAGAACTGGGTGGACCAGTTCGATGACCCACAACTGCGAGCATTGGTGGACGAGGCCATCAAGGACAACCCGAACCTCCAAGTCGCCTTTGCCCGCGTGCGCGCCTCGCGCGCGATGGCCGACGTCGTGCGCGGCAACCTGTATCCAAGCGTCGGGCTCGATGCCGAGATGACGCGCCAGCGCCTCTCGTCGTATGACCTGTTTGAAGGTACGCCGCTGGGCGGCAACTGGTTCACCGAATCGAAGATCCAGTTGGGCGTGAGCTACGACCTGGATTTCTGGGGCAAGAACCGCTCGGCGTTGGAGGCGGCGCTGTCCGACGACAAGGCGATGGAAGCCGAAAGCCAGGCCGCCCGGCTGATGCTGTCCACCACGGTGGGCCGCACCTACGCCAAGCTGGCCGCGTTGTATGCCCAGCGCGATGTCGCTCAACGCACCATCGACCAACGCAAAGATCTGACCATGCTCGCCGGCCAGCGCCTGCGCGCGGGGCTCGATACACAGGTCGAGGCTACGCAAGCTCGCGCGAATGTAGCCGCCGCGCAAACCGAGCTTGAGCAAGTCGACGAGCAAATCGCCCTGGCGCGCAACCAGATCGCCGCATTGCTCGGCAAGGGCCCGGATCGCGGTCTCGCTATTGCCCGCCCGACGCTGCTGGCACAGACGACACCCAAGCTGCCGGACAACCTGACCATCGACCTGATCGGCCGTCGCCCGGACCTCGTGGCCGCGCGCTGGCGCGTGGAAGCTGCGTCGAAAGACATCGACGTGGCCAAGGCGGAATTCCTGCCGGATATCAGCCTCTCCGCCTTCCTGGGGGTGGCATCCATCCTGCCCGAGAACCTGCTGCTGGGTAATGCACGCCAGCTTGGCATCGGCCCGGCGCTGAAGCTGCCGATCTTCCAGGGCGGCAAGCTGCGCGCCAACCTGCGCGGCAAATACGCAAACTATGACGCAGCGGTGGCCAGCTACAACCAGACGCTGACCGAGGCCCTGCACGACACGGCTGACCAGATCACCTCCCTGCACAGCATTGATTCGCAAATCAACGTCCAGCGCACTGCCCTGACCGAAGCGGAGCGCGCATACAGCCTTGCCCGCACGCGCTACGGCGCCGGCCTCGGCACGCAATTGACCGTGCTCAACGCCGAGACGACCGTGCTGCAGCAGCGCAAGCTCGCCACCGATCTGCAGGCACGCCGCCTGGATGTGCAGATGGCGCTGATCAAGGCGCTGGGAGGCGGCTACACGGCAGAAGCATTGCCCGGCACCAAGCCTGAACACACGACGACCAGCGAGGCAGCCCAACAAGCCCCGTCGCATAGCTGATTTGAATTGAACCGACCGTTCCAACGCATTCTTTCGAGCCAACATCATGAGTGACAACAAGCTCCAAGCCGCACCGTCCGCAGCCCCCGCGGCAACACCCAACGGCAATGGCAACGGAAAACGCAAGCGCATGCTGACGACGCTGGCCGCCGCACTGGTGGTCGCTGGTGTCGGCTACGGCCTCTACTGGGGCTTGTACGGCCGCTGGTCCGAGTCGACCGACGATGCGTACGTACAGGGCAACGTCGTCCAGGTGACGCCGCAGGTGGCAGGCACCGTGGTCGCCATTCGCGCTGACGACACACAGCTCGTCACCGCCGGCCAACCGCTGATCGAACTGGATCGCGCCGATGCGCGTGTCGCGCTGGAGCAGGCCGAAGCGTCGCTCGCGCAGACGGTGCGCCAGGTGCGCACTCTGTACTCGAACACCAGTGCCTATTCCTCGACGCTGACCATGCGCGAGTCCGATCTGGCCAAGGCAAAGGACGACCTTGCACGCCGCAAGCAGATCGCTGGCTCGGGTGCTGTGTCGCAAGAAGAAATTTCGCATGCGCAGACCGCTCTGCAAGCAGCGCAAGCCGCCGTCGAGACGGCCAAGGAGCAACTGCAAGGCAACCGTGTGCTGACCGAGCAGACGACCCTGGAGCGTCACCCGAACGTGCTGCAGGCTGCGGCCAAGGTACGCGAGGCCTATCTGGCCTTTGCACGGACCAGCCTGCCCGCCTCGGTGACGGGCTACGTCGCCAAGCGCTCGGTGCAAGTCGGCCAGCGCGTCGCCCCGGGCACGCCGCTGATGGCGATCGTGCCGCTGGACCAGCTCTGGGTCGACGCCAACTTCAAGGAAGTGCAGGTGCGCCACATGCGCGTGGGTCAGCCGGTTGAACTGGTGGCTGACGTGTATGGCAGCAGTGTGACGTACCACGGCAAGGTGGTGGGCTTCTCGGCGGGCACGGGCTCGGCGTTTTCGCTGCTGCCGGCGCAGAACGCCACGGGAAACTGGATCAAGGTTGTGCAGCGCCTGCCGGTGCGCGTGTCGCTCGACCCGAAGGAGCTGAGGGATCACCCGCTGCGCGTGGGCCTGTCGATGGAAGCGAAGGTCGACATCCATGACGAAGGCGGCCAGAGCCTAGCCTCCACGCCGGCCGCCTCGCCGCTGGAGACTTCGGTGTATGACCAAGCCGGCAAGGACGCCGACCAGGTCATCGCCAGCATCATCACCAACAACGCCGGCCGCGCTGCTGCTCCCGCACCTGCCGCGGCGCCGGCTGCCGGCAACGCGACGGCTGCTTCCGCGCCGCGTGGTTCGCAACCCGCACCCAAGGTCTAAAAGGTCAACGCATGGCAACTGCCGCGCCCAAGCCGCTGCAACCTCTGACCGGCGCCAAACTGGCAATCGGTACGGTGGCACTGTCGCTGGCTACCTTCATGAACGTGCTGGATTCGTCCATCGCCAACGTGTCGATCCCGGCCATCTCGGGCGACCTGGGCGTAGCGCCGAACCAAGGCACGTGGGTCATCACCTCGTTTGCGGTGGCCAACGCCATCTCGGTTCCGCTCACCGGGTGGCTGACGCAGCGTTTCGGACAGGTGCGCCTGTTCATCACGTCGATCATCCTGTTCGTGCTGGCGTCCTGGGCGTGCGGGCTGGCGCCCAACATGGGCACGCTGATCACCGCGCGAATCATCCAGGGCGCGGTGGCCGGCCCGATGATTCCGCTGTCGCAAGCGCTGCTGCTGTCCACCTATCCACCGGCCAAGAGTTCGATGGCATTGGCGCTATGGGGCATGACCACGCTGGTCGCACCCATCATGGGACCGATCTTCGGTGGATGGATCTCGGACAACATGACCTGGCCGTGGATCTTCTACATCAACATCCCGGTGGGCATCCTGGCCGCCTACGCGACATGGGTCATCTACAAGGATCGTGAGTCGCAAACGCGTTCTCTGCCGATCGACAAGATCGGCCTGGCGCTGCTCGTGATCTGGGTTGGCTCGCTGCAGTTGATGCTGGACCGTGGCAAGGAGCTCGACTGGTTCAACTCGACCGAGGTCATCGTCCTGACGGTGATCGCCATCGTGGGCTTCGCATTCTTCCTGGTGTGGGAGCTGACAGAAGACCACCCGGTGGTGGACCTCACGCTGTTCAAGGGCCGCAATTTCAGTGCAGGCGTCGTCGCCATTTCGGTGGCATACGGGCTGTTCTTCGGCAACCTGGTGATCCTGCCACTGTGGCTGCAGACCATCGTCGGCTACACCGCCACCGATGCGGGCCTGATCATGGCGCCGGTGGGCATCTTCGCCATCATCCTCTCGCCCGTGATCGGCAAGAACCTTCCGAAGATGGACGCGCGCTGGGTAGCGACCACGGCGTTCCTGACCTTCGCGCTGGTGTTCTGGATGCGCTCGCACTTCACCACGCAGGTCGACACCTGGACGCTGATGATCCCGACGCTGATCCAGGGCGCCGCCATGGCGATGTTCTTCATCCCGCTTACGTCGATCATCCTGTCGGGTCTACCGCCCGAGCGGATTCCGGCGGCCTCGGGCCTGTCGAACTTCGTGCGGATCATGTTCGGCGGCATCGGCGCGTCGATCTCGACCACGGTGTGGGACAACCGCTCTGCCCTGCACCACGCGCAACTGGTCGAGCACACGAACCCGTACAACCCGGCCTATGCATCGTCGATCAACCAGTACACGCAGATGGGCATGCCCAACCTGCAGGCCAATGGTGTGATCGAGCGCGTGATCTCGCAACAGGCTGCAATGCTTGGCGCCAACGACATCTTCTGGATCTCGGCGGTGTTGTTCATCGTGCTGATCGTCTTCATCTGGCTGACAAAGCCGGCCAAGTCGGCGGGCGGCGCAGAGGCAGCAGCTGGAGCGCACTGACGACCACATTCACGTCGACTCACCTAAACAAAAAAGCCACGCAGTCACGCGTGGCTTTTTTTGTCCGTTGGTGAAATCAGAGATGCACGAGCCGTTCAGGCCTCAGCACACCGTCTTGCCAGGCGGCTACGCCAAGCAGTGAATTCGCCGCGTCACCGCGCGCGCCATAGACGCGGACTTGATCGGCATTTGGCAGCGGCAAACGCAATGGCAAGCGCTGGCCGTGCAGGAAGCGGCGGCTTTCCTCCGCATCCAGCTCCACGCGCGGCAGCGTCTGCAGCAGCGCATCAACCGGAGCCAGCAACGCGGCCCGCGTACCCTCGGCAGCCGCATCCAAGGCTTCCAGCGTAACAGCGCCTTCCAGCGTCAGGTTGCCGACCCGCGTGCGGCGCAGCGCAACCAGATGCGCACCGCAGCTCAGCGCTTCGCCGATGTCCTCGCCCAGCGTGCGGATGTATGTGCCCTTGCTGCACGACACACGCAACGTGACGGTCGGCGCGGCGGATTCCAGATCGGTCGCAAGCACGTCGATGGCGTGGATTGTCACGCGGCGCGCGGCACGTTCCACAGTCTGTCCCGCGCGAGCGTATTCGTACAGCGGTTTGCCGTCCTTCTTGAGCGCCGAGTGCATCGGCGGTACCTGGTCGATTTCACCGACGAAGCGCGCGATAGCCGCCTGCAACTGCGCAGGCGTGACCGACACCGGGCGTTCGCTCAACACCTCGCCTTCGGCGTCTGCCGTGCTGGTCTTGATGCCCAGTCGCACGACAGTCTCATACGTCTTATCCGCATCGAGCAGGTCCTGCGAGAACTTTGTCGCCTCACCAAAACACAACGGCAGCAGGCCGGTCGCCAGCGGATCGAGCGTGCCGGTATGCCCGGCCTTCTTGGCCCACAGCAGGCGCTTGGCGCGTATCAGCGCGTCATTGCTCGACCAGCCGATCGGCTTGTCCAGCAGTAGCACCCCGTGCACATCGCGGCGCGGCGGCTTTGCCGGTTGGGGCTGGCGCGGGTGTTGCTCGTCGGCCATCGTCAGTCGTCTTTGGCGCGCGTGGCGTTGGCCTCATCGATCAAGCGCGACATCTCGATGCCGCGCTCGACCGAGCTGTCAAAGTGGAAGTGCAACGTCGGCACGGTATGGATGTGCAAACGCTTGAACAGCAGCGAGTGCAGATAGCCGGCCTTCTCGTTCAGGATGGCGGCAGCCGCTGCCGGCTCAGCCCCCAGCACCGTGAAGTAGATCTTGGCGTGTGCGTAGTCCGGCGTGAGCGACACCGATTGCAGCGTCACCAGGCCCATCGCCGGGTTCTTGATTTCGCGCTGGATCAGCTCGGCCAGATCGCGCTGGATCTGGTCGGCGATGCGCAGGTTGCGGCCCGTGGCCGATCCCGATTTCTTCGGCATAGTGTGTTCCCCATATGGAACCACGGCGCGTGCCGCAGCCCCAAAAGACAAAACGGTGGCGCGGGACGCGCCCGGGCCACCGTCGCAAAACCAAGCCGGACACCGAAGCGTCCGGCCAGTGCATTACAGCGTACGCGCCACCTCGGTGATCTCGTAGATCTCCAGATGATCGCCTTCCTTCACGTCGTTGAAGTTCTTGATCGACAGGCCGCATTCGAAGCCTTGCTTCACTTCCTTCACATCGTCCTTGAAGCGCTTGAGCGAATCCAGTTCGCCCGAGAAGATAACCACGTTGTCACGCAGCACACGTACCAGCGAGTTGCGCTTGACAATGCCGTCCAGCACCATACAGCCGGCCACCGCGCCAACCTTCGGCACGTGGAAGACCTGACGCACTTCGACGGTGCCCGTGGTCTCTTCGCGCTTCTCCGGCGACAGCATGCCCGACATCGCCGCCTTCACCTCATCCACTGCGTCATAGATGATGTTGTAGTAGCGGATTTCGATGCCCTGATGCTCGGCCAGCTTGCGCGCCCCCGCATCAGCCCGCGTGTTGAAGCCGATGATGACGGCCTTCGACGCAGTTGCCAGGTTGACATCCGACTCGGTAATGCCGCCCACTGCGGCGTGCACAACCTGCACACGCACCTCAGCGGTCGACAGCTTCTGCAACGAATGCACCAGCGCTTCTTGCGAACCTTGCACGTCGGCCTTGATGATCAGCGGCAGCGACTTCACGTCGCCTTCGCTCATCTGCTCCAGCATGTTTTCCAGCTTGGCGGCCTGCTGGCGTGCCAGCTTCACATCGCGGAACTTACCCTGGCGGAACAGCGCGATTTCGCGCGCCTTGCGCTCATCCGGCAGCACCATGACTTCCTCACCGGCGCCCGGCACTTCCGACAGACCCTGGATTTCCACCGGGATCGACGGACCGGCTTCCTTGGCCGGCTTGCCGTTCTCGTCCAACATGGCGCGCACTCGGCCATAGGCCGTTCCCGCGAGCACCACGTCGCCGCGCTTGAGCGTACCGCTCTGCACCAGCACCGTGGCAATCGGGCCCTTGCCCTTGTCCAGTTGCGCTTCCACCACCAGCCCCTTGGCCGGCGCGTTGATCGGAGCCTTCAACTCCAGCACTTCGGCCTGCAGCAACACGTTTTCCAGTAAATCGTCGATGCCCTGACCGGTTTTGGCCGACACCGGCACGAACGGCGACTCACCGCCGTACTCTTCCGGAATCACACTCTCAGCCACCAGTTCCTGCTTGACGCGATCCGGGTTGGCTTCAGGCTTGTCGATCTTGTTGATCGCCACAACGATAGGCACGCCAGCCGCCTTTGCGTGGGCGATGGCTTCCTTCGTCTGCGGCATGACGCCGTCGTCGGCAGCCACCACCAGGATCACGATGTCGGTCGCCTTGGCACCGCGTGCACGCATGGCCGTGAAGGCCTCGTGACCCGGAGTATCGAGGAACGTGATGACGCCGCGGTCGGTCTCGACGTGGTATGCGCCGATGTGCTGCGTGATGCCGCCAGCTTCCCCTGCCGCCACCTTGGCGCGACGGATGTGGTCCAGCAGCGAGGTCTTGCCGTGGTCGACGTGGCCCATCACGGTCACGACCGGCGGACGGGTTTCCGCCTCGACATTGACCTGCTCTTCCGCGCCTTCGATCAGCAGCGCTTCCGGGTCGTCCAGCTTGGCAGCGACCGCCTGGTGGCCCATTTCCTCGACCACGATCATCGCGGTCTCCTGGTCCAGCACCTGGTTGATCGTGACCATCTGGCCGAGCTTCATCATCTGCTTGATGACCTCGGCGGCCTTGACCGACATCTTGTGCGCCAGATCGGCCACGGAGATGGTTTCCGGCACGTGCACTTCTCGCACGACCGGCTCGGTCGGTGCCTGGAAGGCATTGCGGTTGTCGTCGCCATGGCGGTTGCGGCCGCCCTTGGAGCCGGCACGCCAGCCGTCGACACCGCCACCGGTGTCACCACGCGTTTTCAGACCGCCACGCTTGCCGCGATTGTCATCCTGCCAATTGCCAGACTTGCCGCGACCACCCTTCTTGTCGCCGCTCGGCGCGCTGGGCGCGGCTGCAGCGGGGGCCGGCGCGGCCGGCTTCTTGGCAGCCGCGGCCGGACGCGCTTCGCCAGCCGGCTTGACCGGCTTGTGCAGCGTGCCCGATTGCTCGGCTTTCTTCTCTTCGGCCTTGCGCTCGGCCGGCGTCTTCAGCACGCGAGCCGGGGCACTCATCATTTCGCGGATGGCGCGGGCTTCAGCTTCCGCAGCCTCGCGACGCTTGCGCGCAGCGTCCTCTTCGGCCTTGATCTTGTCGGCAGCAACACGTGCCTCCTCGGAAGCCTTCTGCGCGGCTTCGCGCTCTGCGGCCAGACGTACAGCGTCTTCCTCGGCCTTGCGGCGCGGGGCGTCCTCCGCAGCTTCCGCTGCAGCACGGGCTGCCACGGCTTCCTCCTCCGCCTTCTTGGCAGCGAGTTCAGCTTGGCGCTTCTGCTCGGCTTCGGCGGCTTCCTGGCGGGCGCGACGTTCAGCTTCCTCGCGCTCCATCGCCTCCTGACGGGCCTTCAGCTCGGCTTCCTGGCGGGCAAGCAGTTCTGCCTGGTGGCGTTGCTCTTCTTCGCGGCGCGCAGTCTCTTCGGCGCTGATCACAGAAGCGGCGAGCGCAGCCTCGGATTCCAGCGCAGCGGCGCTCGGCTCCTCACGCTTGACCAGCACACGCTTCTTCTTGACTTCCACTTGCACGGTGCGCGTCTTGCCGGTGGCATCCGCTTGGCGGATCTCGCTGGTTTCGCGTTTGGTAATCGTGATCTTCTTGCGCGCGCCATCCTCGGCACTGCCGTGAGCTCGCTTGAGATAGTCGAGCAGACGGGCCTTGTCCGATTCGGTGATGACGTCTTCCGGCGTCGCCTTCTGCACGCCCGCAGCTTGCAACTGTTCCAGCAGCGCCGATGCGCTACGGTTCAATTCGCCTGCGAGTTGGGCAACTGTTGTGCTTGCCATTCAAACCCTTTCGATGCTTGGTTTTAAGTGAGGATTGCGAAAAACGATCAACGCTCGGTCGCAACGTCACGAAAACCAGTGTTCACGCGCCTTCATGATCAGCGCCTTGGCCTGTTCTTCGTCAACGCCGGTCATCTCGACCAATTCGTCAACGGCCAGCTCAGCCAAGTCGTCACGCGTCTGGATGTTCCCCTCGGCCAGCTTGCCGATCAGCTCCGGGGTCAGCCCCTCGAGGTCGCGCAGGTCTTGCGACACCTTCTCGACCTTCTCTTCCTTTGCCAGCTCCATCGTCAACAGCACATCACGGGCGCGGTTGCGCAGCTCGTTGACGGTGTCTTCGTCGAACGCCTCGATCTCCAGCATTTCCTGCAGCGGCACGTAGGCCACCTCTTCGAGCGAGCTGAAGCCCTCTTCGATCAGGATGTCGGCGACTTCCTCGTCCACGTCCAGCTTGTCCATGAACAGCTTGCGGACCACGGAGCTTTCTTCCGCCTGCTTCTGCGCGGATTCGGCCGGTGTCATGATGTTGATCTGCCAGCCGGTCAGCTCAGACGCCAGACGCACGTTCTGGCCGCTACGACCGATGGCTACGGCGAGGTTCTCTTCGTCGACCACCACATCCATGCTGTGCTTTTCCTCGTCTACGACGATGGACTGCACTTGCGCTGGCGCCAGCGCGCCGATCACGAACTGCGCTGGATCCTCCGACCACAGCACGATGTCCACGGCCTCGCCGCCGACTTCATTGCGCACCGCCGTCACGCGCGTACCGCGCACACCGACGCAGGTGCCGATCGGATCAATACGCTTGTCGTGCGCCACGACCGCGATTTTCGCACGTACACCGGGGTCACGCGCGGCCGCCTTGATTTCCAGCAGGCCCTGTTCCATTTCCGGCACTTCGTTCTCGAAGAGCTTGATGAGGAACTCGGGGCACGTGCGCGACAACTCGATCTGCGGACCGCGTGCGGTGCGGTCGACATTCAGGATGTACGCGCGGACACGGTCGCCCGTGCGCAGGTTTTCCTTCGGGATCATCTGGTCGCGCGCCAGCAACGCTTCAACGCGGCCGGACTCGACGATGAGACCCTTCTTGTCGGCACGTTTGATCGTGCCGGTCATGATCTTTTCGCCGCGATCGAGGTAATCGTTCAGGATCTGTTCGCGTTCGGCATCGCGGATACGCTGCAGGATCACCTGCTTGGCGGCCTGCGCGCCGATACGGCCGAATTCGACCGATTCGATCTGCTCTTCGATGAACTCGTCGACGTTGACGTCAGGGTCCTGCTCCTTGGCCTCGAACAGCAGGATCTGCTTGTCCGGCTCCTGCAGTCCGGCATCATCGGGAACAACCAGCCAGCGGCGGAAGGTCTCGTGTTCACCTGACTCGCGGTCGATCGCCACGCGCACATCCACGTCTTCTTCAAAGCGCTTCTTGGTCGCTGAAGCCAGCGCGGCTTCCAGCGCCCCGAACACCACATCCTTGTCGACGTTCTTTTCACGCGCAAGCGCATCGACGAGCAACAGAACTTCGCGGCTCATTGCTTGTTCCCTTTGTTTCGATTTCCTTTGAAGTCCAGCACGGGCACCAGCCGGGCACGGTCGAGTTCCGACAGCGTGAATTCCAGCAGTGCGGGGCCTTCCTTGCCCTCAAACTCGAGGCCGATCCGTTCTTGGCCGGGCTCCCCCGTCGGGGCCTGAATGACTCCCGTGAAATTCTTCTGCCCACCCACCGGCAGGCGCAGCGTCACCTTCGCTTCCAAACCTGCGAAACGCGTGAAATCGGACAGTGTACGCAGCGGGCGGTCCAGCCCGGGCGACGACACTTCCAGCCGCTCGTAATTCACGTTTTCGACTTCGAAGACGCGTGTGAGCTGGTGGCTCACCTTCTCGCAATCTTCGATGACGATGCCGTTTTCCGCCTGATCGATATACACGCGCAGCAACCCGGCCGGCGCGCGTTCCACTTCCACCAGCTCGTAACCCATGGCGGCGAGGGTTTTCTCAATCAGATCAGTCAGATGCACGTTTTTCCTGAAGAATTTCCCGGTACTGCCAACCTGCCGAAGCAAAAAAAAATGGGCGCAACGCCCATATCATTCGCCCATCTTCTGCAGGATGTCTTTTGATTAGACTCACATTGTAATGCGTCTTGAGGCAAAACGCAAAAACTGCCCCAAGTGCATCACGGAATGGGACGTTGCGACGGATACCGCACACAACGCCACCATTCTCAACGCTTGCCGCCGCGTTTACCGCCGCCACCGCGCGCCTTATTGCCATTTGGCATACCGCCGCCGCCCTTACCCGGACGCTTGTTGCCCGGCACACGGTTACCGTCACGCATGCTGCCGCCGGTGGCACCACGGCCGTCCGGCCGGCCACCCGTGCGAGTGCGCGCCGTCAATGTGGTCGGGCCGCCGACATTGATGTAACCCATCGATGTCTGCATCGGGTCCGGCTGGCGCGGATTGGACTGGCGGCGCGGCGCGGGCTGCGCACGGTTGCCGTTCTCGATGCCCAGACCGCGCGACTGGAAGTTGGCTTCGCCGGTGAAGCCCGAGGACATCGGCCCCATCAGTACCGGTGCCGACTCGCGGCGGCGATTCCCCGGGCGATTCTGACCACCCGAACCTGCCGAGGGCACCTTCATGCCCAGCGTGCCCATCAAAGTGCGCACGTCTTCGGCCGGCACTTCCTGCCAGCGCCCGCGCTTGAGGCCACGCGGCAGCACAAAGCTGCCGTAACGCGTGCGAATCAGACGTGACACCGTCAGGTTGACCGCCTCGAACATGCGACGCACTTCGCGGTTGCGACCTTCGGTCAGGGCAACGTGATACCAGTGGTTGACACCCTCACCGCCACCATCGACGCAACGCAGGAAGTTGGCTTCACCATCTTGCAGCTGGACGCCGTGAAGCAACTTCTGGCGATCGGTTTCGGCCAGCTCACCCAGCGTGCGCACCGCGTATTCACGCTCGACACCGTAGCGCGGGTGCATGAAGCGGTTGGCGATATCACCAGAGGTGGTAAAGATCAGCAGGCCTTCAGTGTTGAAGTCCAGGCGGCCGACGGCGACCCACTTGCCGGTCTTCATGCGCGGCAGCGCGTCGAACACGGTCGGACGGCCTTCCGGATCGGATTGGCTGACGATCTCGCCGGCCGGCTTGTGGTACAGCAGCAAGCGCGGCGGCTTGCCGGGCAGCTTACGCTGAATCAGCTTGCCGTTCACGCGCACCTGGTCGGCCTCAAGAATGCGCTGGCCGATGTGCGCCGGCAGGCCGTTCACGGAAACGCGCCCCTGCAGGATCAGGTCTTCCATGTCGCGGCGCGAGCCAAGGCCCGCGTCGGCCAGGATCTTGTGCAGCTTGGGGGCATCGTCCTCAGCAGTCAGTTCGCGCACCTTGGTCGACTGCGAACCGCCTCCCGCATCCGCTTCCGAATCATATGCCCCGGAAATTACGTACTGGAAGACATCATCGGAGCCCTTGTTGCCTCGGGCATTCTTACCACCCCGATCGCCACCAGTACCACCCCGATTCTGACCACCGGCCTTGCCCTGCGGCTTGCCGTTGCGGTTCTGCCCCTTACCGCGACCACCATTGGCTTGCTTGCCGCCGGCATTTTCGGCACGTTCGCCCGCCGGCTGACCCTCGCCCTGGCGGCGGCGGGTCTTGCCGAAACGGCCGCGCGGGCCACGTCGCTCGCCCTGGCCCTCGGCAGCGGCCTGCTCGGCGGGTGCTACGGCTTCCACCACAGCCGCCGGCTCGACACTTTCGGCCTCCTTGGGCTTGCGCGCTCGCGGCGCTCGACTCTTGCGCGACTGCGCCGGCTGACCGCTGTCGGTAGCAGCCACATCAACTGCCTCGCCCTCCGGGCGATTGTCCTGCTGCTGACGGCGGGAAGCCACGAGGTTGCGCAAGCCTCTGCGCAGCCCCTTGCGGCGAGCGGTCGACTCGGTTCCGTCGCCGCCCTCTTGTCGGGGCGACGAAGCGTCGGCATCGGCCGGCATACGTGTATCCATGGAATCTGGCTGGGTGCTCACAACGTCTTTCAAATCAAGGGTTCAGGCCATGCGCCGATCGGGCGGCCGGCATGGCATTACAGGTGTTCGTTCTCGGAGGCCGACGACGGCTCGGCAGCCGCCTTCGGCTTATCTTCCGGCTGACCGGCCTCTGGCTCCACTTCAATTGCGGCGGTGTCGCGCGCCTCGGCCTCCGCAGAGAAAGCTGCTTCCGGCCATTCGCGCGCCTCGGCAACCGCCCCCAGCTCGCTAGCAGCCTCTGCCGCGACCGGCTCGACCTCTGCCGACTCGGTCGGCACATCGCCCTCCGAAACCTCGTCAGTTAGCGGCTCACCCAAACCTGCCGGCGAGGCCTCAGCATCTTCCGCACTCGCCTCCGCGGCCGGCGCCTCGTTGACCAATGCAGTCAACTCCTCCACCGCGATGGCGCCGCCCTCAAACTCAATGGCGCCTTGCTCAAGCAGGCTCGCCTGCGCCTGAGCGCGGGCATCTTCCAGCGGCGGCAGTTCGTCCAGCGAGCGCAGACCAAGGTCGTCCAGGAACTGCTTAGTGGTCGCATACAACGCCGGGCGACCCGGTACGTCACGGTGACCAATCACTTCGATCCAGCCACGGTCCTCGACCTGCTTGATGACCTGCGTATTGACCGTAACGCCGCGAATGTCTTCGATGTCGCCGCGCGTGACCGGTTGGCGATAGGCGATGATCGCCAGCGTTTCCATCACGGCGCGTGAATACTTTGGCGGCTTCTCCGGATGCAGGCGGTCGAGATATACGCGCATCTCGGGGCGGCTCTGCAGGCGCCAGCCTGAGGCCAGCGCAACCAGTTCAACACCGCGATCGAGCCAGTCCTGACGCAGTTCTTCCAGCAGCACACGGATGGTGTCTGCGGAAACATCTTCGTCGAACAGCTTGCGCAAGTCATTGACTCGCAACGGGTCCTGCGCGCAGATCAGCGCGGTCTCGAGGACGATTTTCGCCTCTTGGGTATTCATCGAGTTGAGCAGTTCGTCATTGCTCGCGCTCGGCAAGTTGCCGTCACGCTTGAGGTTTGTCGTTCCGCCGCGAAGCACGCGGCCGATCTGAATACTGCTGCCCGCCCGGGCTTGGCGCACGAGGACCAATTGATCCAATTGGTCCTTGCACCGAAACGCAGCGGCTGTGCCCGCAAAAGGGCCGGAGGAGCGAGTTGATCCGGTGCCGGTCAGGCACCACTAGGGCAATTTCTTCCGCCGCCATGGGGACGGATGCTGCACCGGACGGCTGTCAACGAAAACTGGCAACCTGCCCGAACCGACTGTCCAGGGTAGCTGTACCGCTGGATGGCGTCGCCTGGCGCCGCGCTTGGGATTGTTGATCTGCGCGGGGGGCGAGTCGAATTGTCGTTGATTGTAGGGCAATTTCCCGCGGCGCCGCAACCGGGAAGATGCCCTATTACCGTATCCCGGGCCGGGCGGCGGTCTGCAGGTGCTTCAAACGGCTACAGCACGAGACAGAAGCCGTGTGCATTCAACATCTCCGGCAGCCATACCGCGTGTGCCAGCCCCCAGATTCCGAATGCGGCGATCAGGGCACCCGCCACGCCACGCGCCCACCGCTGGCGCGACAGCCCGCGCAGCCAGCCGGCCAACCCCGACATCATCAGCAGATTCGGCAGCGTGCCCACACCAAAAGCGAGCATCACCACGGCTCCGGAGGCTGCGTTGCCCGCCAGCAACGCGACGGCCAGCGCCCCGTAGACCATGCCACACGGCACAAGTCCCCAGGCCAACCCCGTGACATAGCGCCGAACCAACGGCGGGCGTTGACGCAAACTGCCGCCCAGCCGAGCGGCCAAGCGCGACAGGCCGCCCGCAAGACGACCAAGCACTCGCTCAAGCCACACGCTGCGCCAGGCATCCCCGGTCGTGCGCACCAGCAACAGGAGGCCATAGACCAGCAGTAGCGCGCTGGCCAAGGCAAACAGGCCCCGCTGGATCGGCAGCCACTGCTGTCGCCAGACCGTCGCTCCCAGCGCCCCCATGATCGAGCCCAGCAGCGCATACATGCTGAGCCGCCCCAGATGCATGACCACCTGCTCGAACCAAAGCCGGCGACGCGAGACGATGCGCACGGCCACCGCCCCGCGCTCGGCCGCCAGCGCGATGCCGCTGCACATCGCCAGGCAGTGCACACCTCCGAGCAGTGCAATCAGGAAGACACTCACCAGCGCCGCGACATTCATCTTCTTGACACTCTTTTGATATGGGCCAAAGTCCGTGTTCCGCTGTCGCGAATCAAATGCATTCCACGTGATTCACCTAGTCGGAAATATCCGATGACAGCAAGGTCGCCGCTATAATAAGCGGCGGTTACACCATAAGAATTCCTCATTCCACCTCTTCGAAATCCAGTCGCCCCCGTGCTCACACGAATCGCACTCTCCGACCAAGCCTCGCGTTGTTCGACCTGCGTCCTTGGGCAAATCTGCCTGCCAGTGGGAATGAATTCGGACGACGTGCGGAAAATGGATGAACTGGTGACCGAGCGCATCCGCATCAAGAAGGGGCAGACGCTCTACGCCCTTGGCGAGCCGCTTGAGGGCGTGTACGGCATTCGGTTCGGCACGCTCAAGACGCACGTGACGCTCGAAGATGGCCGCCACCAGATCACGGGGTTCCATTTGCCGGGCGAGATCGTCGGGCTTGACGGCATCGGCGAGATGCGCCATGTGTCAGACGCCACCGCGCTGGAAGACACCGAAGTCTGCGTGGTGCGGTACGACCAACTGCAACAGCTCTCACGCCGGCTGCCTTCGCTGCAGCATCAGTTCCTGCGCCTCATGAGCAAGGAAATCTCGCAGGACCACCTGATGCTGCTCACGCTCGGCTCAATGCGCGCCGAGGAGCGCCTTGCTGCATTCCTGCTCAACCTGTCCAAACGCTCCGCGCAGCGCGGGTACTCGTCGACCGAGTTCGTGCTGCGCATGAGCCGCGAGGAACTCGGCAGCTACCTGGGCCTGAAGCTCGAAACCGTCAGCCGCCTGTTCTCTCGCTTTGCCGAGGCAGGCCTGATCCAGATCCGCCAGCGCCACGTCAAACTGGTCGATATGGCCGGCCTGCGCCAGGTCATGAGCGGCCAGGCCGCCTGAGTCGCCTCGTCAATTCCTGAGCACCCGCTCACACGAGCGGATGCTCATGTGCCTCCAGCTTGCCGATGCCCGGTGACACATACAGCGTGAGCGCGCTCGACAATCCGCACAGCAACCAGAACACAAAGAACGACACCGTGTAGACCGCCTCGGCCGACACCGTGATCTGCTCGCCGAAGAAACGTAGATCCGCCGGGTCCACCACGGCAAAAACGACCAGCTCGGCGAGCGCGGCGCAGATAAACGCCGGCCACAGAATCCACATCAGCAGGCGGCGTTTCATCGGACCTCCCCGTGAGCGGCGTGCGCCGGCACGGTGGTGCTCTTCTCGACGACCAGCCCGCGCCGCACGACGTTGTCCTGGATGACCGGATCGGGATGCGACACAGCCAGCCAGATGGTCACACCGCAGCCGATCATGGCGACAAGGGGGCCCGCCATCAGCAGCCACGGCCAAGGCTCGCGCCACCACGGGTTGGCGGGTGCGGAAGATTGCGTTGCGTGCATCTGTGCCTCCTCTCGTGTATGGGATGCCGCGTCAGCGCGGCACGATGAAGCTCGACGGCTCACGCAGCACGAGGCTTTCGCTGCCGTCATCTGCCTGGATGACGAAACTGATCTTATGCGAGCCGGGCGGCACGTCGTCGGCCGGGCGACGCACCAGCACAGGCAAGAGCCGATTGGCCGCCGGCGCCAGTTCAAGCGTCGTCGATTCGCCACGGCCACCGAGCACCTGCAATTGCGGCAGGCCTTCGGCGGTCACGGTCACGCGAACGGGATGCTCGGACGCATTCATCAACTGCAGACGATAGACGTTTTCGATCTTATCGCCATCCACTTCGCGCGCCAGCGCGCCACGATCGCGGATCACGTCCACCTTGAGTGGCTTGCGCATCGCCAATGCCGTTACGAAGCCCGCGATGAGCACCAGCATGATCCCGGTGTAGACCAGCACGCGAGGACGCAACAAGTGCTGGCGTGTCTGCTGCGGGGTAAGCCGGTCGCGTATCGAGCGTTCGGTCGTGTAGCGGATCAGGCCGCGCGGGTAGCGCATCTTGTCCATCACCTGATCACAGGCGTCGATACAGGCACCGCAGCCAATGCACTCGTACTGCAGACCCTCGCGGATGTCGATGCCCGTCGGGCACACTTGCACACAGATGCTGCAGTCCACGCATGCGCCGAGGCCTTGCGCTGCAAAGTCGGCGTTGCGTGAACGGCTGCCGCGCGGCTCGCCGCGCTGTGTGTCGTACGTGACGACGTAGGTATCGGGGTCGACCATCACGCTCTGGAAGCGCGCATACGGGCACATGTAGCGGCATACCTGCTCGCGCATGAAGCCCGCGTTACCCCAGGTGGCGAACGCGTAGAACAGCATCCAGAAGGTCTGCCAGGGGCCGAGCGAAAGGGTCCACACCTCCATGCCGAGTTCGCGGATCGGCGTGAAGAAGCCAACGAAGGAGAAGCCCGTCCACAACGCGATCAGCACCCAGGCCGCGTGCTTGGCGGTCTTCAGTCGCAGCTTGCGCAGACTCCAACGCTCGCCGTCCAGGCGGATGCGGGCGAAGCGGTCGCCTTCGATATGCCGCTCGATCCACATGAAGATTTCGGTGTAGACCGTCTGCGGACAGGCGTACCCGCAGAATAGCCGCCCCGCTATCGCCGTAAACAGGAACAGCCCCAGCGCCGACAGCACCAGCAGCAACGTCAGGTAAATCACGTCCTGCGGCCACAACACCAAACCGAACAGGTAGAACTTGCGTGCGCCCAAGTCGAACAGCACGGCTTGGCGCCCGTTCCACTGGAACCACGGCAGGCCGTAGAAGATGGCCTGCGTGGCCAGCACCAGCCAAACGCGCCAGCGCGCGAAGGCTCCAGTCACGGCGCGCGGATAGATCTTGCGCCGCACCTCGTAGAGCATCTGCTCGGTCGGCGCATCATCGGCGCCTGCCGCCGTAGTGGCAGGCGTCATCGGGCGCCAGGCGGGTTCTTGGTCACTCATTGCTGGGCGCTCGCGCTAGTGCCAGTGTTCGACAGCCCCCACACGTAGGCCGCCAGCATGCGGATCTTCTCCGGCGAGAGCAGATTCTCATGCGCTGGCATCGTGTTGTCGCGGCCCTTGAGGATGGTCTCGACGATGGTCGCCTCCGCACTGCCGTACAACCAGACGCGGTCGGTCAGGTTCGGCGCGCCGAGTGCCTGGTTGCCCTTGCCGGTGGCCGTGTGGCAGGCCGCACAGACCGTCTTGAAGGTCGACTCGCCACGCGAGGCCTTGATCGGATCGTAGGACAGGCCCGACAGCGAGCGCACGTAGTTGGCGACGTTGACGGCCTGGTTGCCATCCACCACGGCGGCCAACGACGGCATGACGCCATGACGGCCCTTGGTGATGGTGGTGAGGATCGTCTCCGGATCACCGCCGTACAGCCAGTCGTTGTCGGTCAGATTCGGGAAGCCCTTCGAGCCGCCCGCGTCCGACCCATGGCATTGCGCGCAGTTGTTCAGGAACAGACGCTGGCCGATCTCGCGTGCCTGCGGATCGGCGGCGATCTGCTTGATGTCCATGGACGCATAGCGCGCATAGAGCGGTCGCACCTTCGCGTCGGCATCGGCACGCTGCGCGGCCAGTTCGCCGCGCGTGGAGAAACCCAGCACACCGCCAAACGCGCCCAGACCCGGATACAGGATCAGATACGTCAAGGCAAAGATGCACGACAGCAGGAACATCCACATCCACCAGCGCGGCAGCGGGTTGTTCAGCTCGCGCAGGTCGCCGTCCCACACGTGGCCGGTATCGTCGCCGGCATTCTGGCCCGGCGCGACCTGGATACGCCGCTGCGAGAACAGCAGCCAGACACACCACACGATGCCCACCAGGGCAATCGCTGCGATGTAATACCCCCAGAACTCGGAAATGAAGTCGCTCATGATTCGATGTCCTTATTGATGTGGGCGCGACGCGTCTACGCGTGCACCGGCGACCTCGGCTTCATCGGGCAGCAGGAACGGCAACATGGCCGACTCCTCGTTCGCGGCGCGACGATGCGCGGAGAACGCCCACCAACTGATGCACACGAACAGCACCAGAAAGACTGCAGTAGAGATTGCGCTCAACATGGCCATGGCTCACTCCCCTGCTGCAACGGTGGCGGACGGTGCTGCAGCCACATCGCGTAAGTTGCGCATTTCCACGCCCAGGCCCTGCAGAAAGGCCACCACGGCGTCTTCCTCGGTCTTGCCGACAAGCTGCTCGCGTGCGCCAGCAATCTGTGCATCCGTGTAGGGCACGCCGAGCTTGCGCAGCACTTGCATCTTCTTTTCGATGTCGCTGTTGTTCAGCGGCGTCTTGGCGAGCCAGGCGTAGGAAGGCATGTTCGACTCGGGCACCACTGCGCGCGGGTCACGCAGGTGGATGCGGTGCCAGTCGTCCGAATAGCGTTGACCAACGCGTGCCAGATCCGGGCCGGTGCGCTTCGAGCCCCACAGGAACGGGTGGTCGTAGACCGACTCGCCGGCCAGCGAATAGTGGCCATAGCGCTCGGTCTCGGCGCGCAGCGTGCGCACCTGCTGCGAGTGACAGCCGACACAGCCTTCGCGGATGTAGATATCGCGCCCCGCCAGCCGCAGCGGCGAATACGGCGCAATACCCTTGACCGGCTCGGTGGTCGAATGCTGGAAGAACAGCGGCACGATCTGCACCAGACCGGCAATGCTGACCACGACAAGTGTCATCACGATCAGCAGGCCAATGTTCTTTTCCAGCGTCTCGTGCGTAAAGAAGCGATTGTTGGATTGGTTGCTCATGCTCATCTCCTCACTGTGCCGCGGCCAATGGGGCCTGGGCGGGTTGAGGAATCGGCGCATCCACTGCCTTGCTGCCCTGGATGGTCTTGAAGACGTTGAATGCCATCAGCAGCATGCCGCCCAGGAAGCACAGGCCACCGGCCAGACGGATCAGGTAGAACGGATACGTTGCCTTCACCGCCTCGACAAAGCTGTAGGTGAGCGTACCGTCGGCTTCGGTGGCACGCCACATCAGGCCTTGCATGACGCCAGCGACCCACATGGCGGAGATGTAGAGCACCACGCCGATGGTCGCCACCCAGAAGTGCACCTCGATCAGGCGCGTGCTGTACATCTTCTGCTGACCAAACAGGCGCGGGATCATGTAATACATCGAGCCGATGGTGATCATCGCCACCCAGCCCAGCGCGCCGGAGTGCACGTGGCCAATGGTCCAGTCGGTGTAGTGCGACAGCGCGTTGACGGTCTTGATGGACATCATCGAGCCTTCGAACGTCGCCATGCCGTAGAACGACAGCGCCACCACCAGGAACTTCAGGATCGGATCAGTGCGCAGTTTGTGCCAGGCACCCGACAGGGTCATGATCCCGTTGATCATGCCGCCCCACGACGGGGCCAAGAGGATCAGCGAGAACACCATGCCCAGCGACTGCGCCCAGTCGGGCAGCGACGTGTACTGGAGGTGGTGCGGGCCCGCCCACATGTAGGTGAAGTTCAGCGCCCAGAAGTGCACGATCGAGAGGCGATACGAATAGATCGGACGCTCGGCCTGCTTGGGCACGAAGTAATACATCATCCCCAGGAAGCTGGTGGTCAGGAAGAAGCCCACCGCGTTGTGGCCGTACCACCACTGCACCATCGCATCCTGCACGCCTGCATAGGCCGAATAGGATTTCCACATCGACACCGGCAGCTCGGCGTTGTTGACGATGTGCAGCAGCGCGATCGTGATGATGTAAGCGCCGAAGAACCAGTTGGCCACATAGATGTGCCGGGTCTTGCGCTTGAGGATCGTGCCGAAGAACACGACGGCGTAGACCACCCACACGATGGTGATGAGGATGTCGATCGGCCATTCCAGCTCCGCGTATTCCTTCGAGCTGGTGAAACCCATCGGCAGCGTGATGGCCGCCGCCACGATCACCGCCTGCCAGCCCCAGAACGTAAAGGCCGCCAGCGTGTCGGAGAGCAAGCGCACCTGACACGTGCGCTGCACGACGTAGTACGACGTGGCAAACAGCGCGCTACCGCCAAACGCGAAGATGACGGCATTGGTATGCAGCGGACGCAGCCGACCGTACGTCAGCCAGGGCACACCGAAGTTCAGTTGCGGCCAGATCAACTGGGCCGCGATCAGCGCACCGACCGCCATACCGACGATGCCCCAGACGATCGTCATGATCGAGAACTGGCGGATAACGCGGTAGTTGAAGGTCTGGGTGTGCTGCAACGCGCTGGATGATTCCATGCTTGCTCCCCAAGGTAGTTGGTTTGATGCGGTCATGTTAAGAATCCGACGACCTGGAGGTCTTGACGTGCATCAAGGCACCCCGGCCATTGTGGTTAAGCCGTTCAGTCGCGCAGCCCTGTGTCGCGCGGGGTTGGTGTGTCCGGGTCAAGCAGAATCGACTCCGCGGGCGCCTTCAGGTCGTCGTACTGGCCCGAGCCGACCGCCCACCACAGCGCGCCGACGATGGCCAAAACGAGCATCAGCGACAACGGAATCAACAGGAACAGCGTTTCCATGCCGCCTCCTAGACCGCGCGCGACAGGCGCCACGCATTGAGCGCCACCAGCAGCGACGACACCGACATGCCGATGCCCGCAACCAGCGGCGACAACCACCCCAGCGTAGCGAGCGGAATGCTGATCGCGTTGTAGGCAAAGGCCCAGCCGAGGTTCTGGCGCACCACGCGCAGCGTGCGGCGGCCGATCGACACGGCCTCGCTGATGCCGGACAGGCGCGGCTCGGTGAGAATGGCATCAGCGCCAGCCTGGGCCAGCGCGGCGCCGCTGCCGATGGCAATCGAGACCTGCGCCTGCGCAAGCAGCGGCGCATCGTTGATGCCGTCGCCGACAGCCAGCACGCGCGCGCCACCCGCCTGGAGCTTCTGCACATAGGCGCGCTTGTCTTCGGGGCTGGCGCCGCCCACGGCGTGGTCAATACCGAGGCGATTGGCCCACCAGTGCACGGTCTCCGACGCATCGCCGGAAACAAGATGCAGACGCAGGCCCTGCGCGCGGAGCGCCTGCAGGCAGGCGGGCGCATCGGCACGCGGCGTGTCGGCGAGGATGAAACGGGCCAGCGGTTGTCCGTCACGGCCCAACCAGATCACGGTGCAGGCAGCCTCGGGCGGCACCTCTTCCAGTGGCGTTCCGCTGCCATAGCAGGTGGTCTTTACCGGCTGATCGGCATAGTGAGCGGCCGCGAACGGCCGGGAGCCCAATCGCAGCACCTGGCCGTCAACCTGCGCATGCACGCCCTGCCCCGGCACGTTGGTTGCATCCCACACGGCGGGCAGCACCATCGACTCCGTCCCGCCGGCGCGCAGCGATTGCGCGACCGGATGGTTCTCCGACTGCTCCATCGCACACGCCATGGCAAGACAGGTTTCGGCATCGACATCCGCAAGGGTCTCGATGCTGAGCAGGCGCAGGCGACCTTCCGTCAGCGTTCCGGTCTTGTCGAGGAGGACGTCGGTGACGGCCGCAAGGCTTTCGATCGCATGGCCGCGCGTAACCAGCACGCCGCGCCGGGCCAGGGCACCGCTGGCCGCTGCCAGCGCTGACGGCGTCGCCAACGACAATGCGCACGGGCAGCTCACCACCAGCACGGCCACGGTGACCGCGAACATGCGGCTCGGGTCGATCCACCACCAGGCGATGGCGGTGAGCAGTGCCCAGCCAAGCAGTACGGCGACAAACCGCCCCGCCACCCGATCCGCAAGTTCGGCCATGCGCGGCTTGGCGGTCAGTGCGCGGTCGAGCAGATCGACAATCGCCGCCAGGCGCGTCTGCGTGCCGACGCGGTTCACGCGCACGCGGATGGCGCTGGCGACGTTGTAGCTGCCCGCCAGGACAGCATCGCCAACGTCGCGCGGGCGCGGGAGGCTCTCTCCCGAGAGCAGGGATTCGTCGATCTCGGTGGCGCCGCGCTCGATGATGCCGTCGGCGGGAAGCACTTCGCCGGCGCGCACTTCCACGCAGTCCCCTGCTTGCAGGGTGGCCACGGGGATGGTCTCGGCTGCATCGGACGCAGCATCAACACGGCGACACGTGGCCGGCAACTGGCGCACCAACGCCTCCGCCCCGGAGGCTGCGCTCTGCCGCGCGCGCAATTCAAGATAACGCGCCGCCAAAAGGAAGGCGACGAACATCGTCACCGAGTCGAAATACGTTTCGCCATGGCCGTGCACAGTGGCCAACACGCTGGCAATAAATGCCGCCCCGACACCGAGCGCCACCGGCACGTCCATGCCGACGTGCGCGCGCCGCACCTGCTGCCACGCGTTGCGGAAGATGGGCCCGGCAGAGATCAGCACTACCGGCGTCGTCAGCACCAGGCTCGCCCACTGCATCAGCCGGGTTTGGTCGGCAGGGATGTCGCCGCCGTGCAGATAGACCGGCCACGCATACATCATCACCTGCATCATCCCGAGCATCGCGAGCCCCAGGCGGATCAGCAGGCTGCGGCGTTCACGCGCCTCGGCTGTACGACGAGCCGAAGGCTGGTCTGGCCATGCCTCGTAACCCACGTCGGCGATGGCGGCAAACACTTCGGACAGCCGCACGGCGCCCGCTTCGCTGACGATGCGGGCGCGTTCGGTGGCGTAATTGACCGTCGCTTCGCGAACACCCGCCACGCGCGACAAGGCCCGCTCGATCAGCCATACACATGCCGCACAGCGCATACCGCTGATGACGAGCGAGAAGTCCTCCGTACCGTCGGGGCGCGCGCGGACAAAGCGCTCGCGCATGACCGGCAGGTCATAGGTCGACCATACGCCTTCGGCTTCGGCGCGGCGGTCGCCGTCGATGGGTTTGGCAAAAGCGACCGGACCGTCATAGACGTGGCCCATGCCGGAGGCGTGCAGCGTCAGCGCGACGGTCTGGCAGCCCGCGCAGCAGAAGTCATGGGATTGGCCGGCGATGTTGCCGTGGAGCGCGGTGGCGCCATCCAGTGGTGATCCGCAGTGATAGCAGGAGACGTGCGATGCGCCCGCGCCATTGGCCACTAGGGGCGCACTGGTACCGACAACCGGCGTGGTTGGGAGGGTGGGGGCGAGTGTCGTCGTCATTATGAGGCGATGCTAGCCAGCATCCCTTGGGCAACCTTTGATACGAGTCAAGTGCGGCCCACTAAAAATTAGACGGAGCATGCGATTCTTGCAGCACTCTAGGCGACCACCTGTCCTCCCGCAAAGAAAGATGCCTCCTATAGTGATAGCTGGACCAGGCAAACAGGAGGGCGCCATGGCAACCGAGTTCAGCCTGTACAACGTCCACTGCGAGTGGGGCGAGCATGGGGCATCCGCGCTGGCGCCGCATTGCGACGCGGTCATCGTGGTGGACGTGCTGTCCTTTTGCACCTGCGTCGACATTGCCGTAGGACGCGGTGCACGCATCTACCCATATCCATGGCGCGACGGCAGTGCCGAAACGTTCGCCCGCCGCGCCGGCGCCATGCTGGCCGGCACCAATCGCAACCAGCCGGGCTATACGCTGTCGCCCTCCTCGCTCAAGGAACTGCCGATGGGCAGTAGCTTGGTCCTGCCTTCCCCCAATGGCGCGACGCTTGCGCTGGTGACTGGCTCAACGCCGACGTTTGCCGGCTGCTTGCGCAACGCACGCGCCGTTGCGGAAGCCGCGACGCGGCTCGGCCGCCGCGTGGCCGTGGTGGCTTCAGGCGAACGCTGGGCCGACGGCAGCCTGCGCCCGGCCCTGGAGGACTGGCTCGCGGCCGGCGCCATCGTGCACCATCTGTCGGAAACGGTCGCGGGCTTCCTGCCGCAAGCCCTGTCGCCGGAGGCGCTTGCCGCCCGCGCGGTCTATCGCGAAGCGTCACAGATCGGAATGATGAAGGCGTGGCTACTCGATTCCGTGTCGGGCCGCGAACTGTGCGAACGCGGCTTTGCGGAGGACGTGACCATCGCCTCACAAACCGATGTGAGCAACGTTGCCCCCATGCTGGTCGAAGGCGCGTTCCGCAACGTCAACCGCAAGAACGAAAGCGTTGCGCAGGATTTCTTCGGCGCAAACCTGCGGCCATCACCCGTACCATCGGCACACCGCAATCCACCGCTCTCGCACTGAGCGGCAGGCGAACGCTCAGGTCAGCGAGGTATCAACTTCGCGCCGAGGCGCTTCGAGGTATTCGCGCGACTGCATCTCGATGATGCGCGACACCGTGCGGTGGAATTCGTTGGCCATCTGGCCTTCAACATATAGCTCGTCGGCGGGTACCTCGGCCGACATCAGCAGCTTGACCTTGTGGTCGTAAAACACGTCGATCAGCCACGTGAATCGGCGTGCCTCGGACGCCATGCGCGGCGTCATCCTGGGCACTTCGGCCAGGATGACCGTATGGAAACGCGAGGCGATTTCCAGATAGTCGTTCTGCGAACGCGGGCCGCCACACAGCGTGGCGAAATCGAACCACACCACCCCGCCCGCCTTGCGCTGTGCACGGATTTCGCGGTGCTCGATGTGCAGCACCGGTGATTCGTCCGGCACTTCCGCCACCGCCACAAACGCATCGCGCAATGCCGAATTGGCCTTGGCGCCCAGCGGCGTGTGATACGCCTGCACCTGTTCCATAGCGCGCTTGCGATAGTCGATACCGGCATCCACGTTGAGGATGTCCAGCTTTTGCTGCAGCAGCGCGATGGCAGGCAGCACTCGGTCACGGTGCAGTCCGTCCGGGTACAGCAAGTCCGGCCGGTAATTGGACGTCATCACAAACTGCACGCCGTTGGCAAAGAGCTGATCCAGCAAGCGATACAGGATCATCGCGTCAGCAACGTCGTTGACGTGGAACTCGTCAAAGCAGATCAGGCGAAAGCGCTTGGCGATGCGACGCGCAAGCTCATCGAGCGGATCGGGGCGGCCACGCAGGTCTTCGAGCTGGCGATGCACCTCGCGCATGAATTCATGAAAGTGCAAGCGCGTCTTGCGCACCACCGGCACGCAGGCATAGAAGGCGTCCATCAGGAACGACTTGCCGCGCCCCACCCCGCCCCACATGTAGATGCCGCGCGGCAAATCCGGGTGGACAAGCATCTTGCGCAGCGCATTCGAGCGCCGGGCCTTGTAGGCCACCCATTCGTCATAGCACCGCTGCAAGCGATCGACGGCACGCTGTTGCGCCTCGTCGGGCTGATAGCCACGGGCCTTCAGTTCCTTGAGGTAGGTTTCCTGGACGTTCATCTGCGTGGGGCCAGCCTTTCGACGGCCCAAATGGACTGATGCCCGGCAATCTTGTGGATTCGCCGGGCATCGTGCTCGCCTGATGGCGGGCGATTACATGTTGAGCTGACGCTTGTCGACCGCCAGCGCGGCTTCACGCATCACTTCCGACATCGACGGGTGCGGGTGGCAGATGCGGCCGATGTCTTCAGCCGCAGCCTTGAACTCCATCGCCACCACGGCTTCCGCAACCAGATCCGATGCGTTGGCAGCCACGATGTGCACGCCCAGGATCTCGTCGGTCTTCGCATCGGCGATAACCTTCACGAAGCCGTCGGATGCACCCATGCCCAGCGCGCGGCCGTTGGCCAGGAACGGGAACTGGCCCGCCTTGATCTCGCGGCCTTCGGCCTTGAGCTGCTGCTCGGTCTTGCCGACCCACGCGATTTCCGGGAAGGTGTAGATCACCCAGGGAATGCAGTTGTAGTCGATGTGCGGCTTCTGGCCGACGATGCGCTCGGCCACGGCCACGCCTTCGTCTTCAGCCTTGTGCGCCAGCATCGGGCCGCGCACCACGTCGCCGATCGCCCACAGGTTCGGCAGCTTGGTCGCGCAGTGGTCGTCGACCTCGATGAAGCCGCGTTGGTCCGTCGCCAGGCCGATCGCTTCCAGGCCCAGGTTGTCGGTGTTCGGCACGCGGCCGATCGACACGATCAGCTTGTCGCACTCCAGCACTTGCGCAGCACCGGCAGCGTCGGTGTAGTTCACCTTCACGCCCTTGCCCGACGATTCGATCTCGCCAACCTTCACGCCGACGTTGATCTTCAGGCCCTGCTTGGTCAGCAGCTTGTTGGCTTCCTTGGCGACCGACTCGTCAGCCGCGCCGAGGAAGCTCGGCAGCGCTTCGAGAATCGTGACTTCGGCACCCAGGCGGCGCCACACCGAGCCCAGCTCCAGGCCGATCACGCCGGCGCCGATCACGCCCAGCCTCTTCGGCACTTCGCCAAACTTCAGTGCGCCTTCGTTGTCGGCGATGGTCACGTTGTCGACCTTTACGCCCGGCAGATGGCGGGCCTTCGAGCCGGTGGCGATGATCACGTGCTTGGCGGTCACGACTTCCGCGCCGGCCTTGCCGTTGATCTCAACCTGGTAGCCAGCGTCGGTCTTGCCGACGAACTTGCCGCGGCCCTTGAGCAGCGTCACCTTGTTCTTGCGGAACAGGAACTCGATGCCCTTGGTCATCTTGCCGACGATGTCGTCCTTGCGCTTGAGCATCTTGGCAACGTCGACCTTCGCACCTTCCACCGTGATGCCGTGGTCGGCCAGGTGGTGGTTCACGTTCTCGAACTCTTCCGACGAGGCCAGCAGCGCCTTGGACGGAATGCAGCCAACGTTCAGGCAGGTGCCGCCCAGACGCGGCTCGCCCTTCGGATCGTCGTAGGGGTTGTCTTCGCAGCAGGCCACGTTCAGGCCGAGCTGACCGGCACGGATGGCGGCAATGTAGCCACCGGGGCCAGCGCCGATCACCAGCACGTCAAATTCTTTGCTCATGGAGAAATCCTTTAGTCCGTCGTTCCTGCTCAGGCGGGAACGACAACAGTCGGTTTAAACCTGTTCACGGTCCGTAGCGAGCGGCCCGAGGTTGGCCTGAGAAGCGCAGCCGTACATGGGTACGGCGAGCATCGCAAGGTCAAGATCGGGGCGCGCAGTAGGACCGTGGGCAGGCTTACAGGTCCAGCAGCAGGCGAGCCGGGTCTTCCAGCGCTTCCTTCATGGCGACCAGGCCCAGCACGGCTTCACGGCCGTCGATGATGCGGTGGTCGTAGGACATGGCCAGGTAGTTCATCGGGCGAACCACGACTTGGCCGTTTTCCACCACAGCGCGGTCCTTCGTGGCGTGCACGCCCAGGATGGCCGATTGCGGCGGATTGATGATCGGGGTCGACAGCATCGAGCCGAACGTACCGCCGTTCGAGATCGAGAACGTGCCGCCGGTCAGGTCGTCCAGCGTCAGCTTGCCGTCCTTGGCCTTCTGGCCGAACTCGGCAATCTTCTTCTCGATATCGGCCAGGCTCATTTGGTCGGCGTTGCGCAGGATGGGCACCACCAGGCCGCGCGGCGAGCCGACGGCGATACCAATGTCGAAGTAGCCGTGGTAGACGATGTCGTTGCCGTCAACCGACGCGTTGATGACCGGGTACTTCTTGAGCGCGTGGACAGCGGCCTTCACGAAGAACGACATGAAGCCCAGCTTCACGCCGTGGGTCTTCTCGAACTGGTCCTTGAACTTGGCACGCAGGTCCATCACCGGCTTCATGTTGACTTCATTGAAGGTGGTGAGGATGGCGTTGGTCGATTGCGACTGCACCAGGCGCTCGGCGATACGGGCGCGCAGGCGGCTCATCGGCACGCGCTCTTCCGGACGGTCGCCCAGGGCGGCGAAGTCAACCGGCGCAGCCACTTGTTGCAGCGCCGGACGTGCAGCTTGCGGAGCAGCGGCAACCTGGGCCGGCTTGGCGCCACCAGCCACGGCACCCAGCACGTCACCCTTGGTGATACGGCCATCGCGGCCGGTGCCGGCCACTTGGCTGGCCGACAGGTTGGCTTCAGCCATCAGCTTGGCGGCCGACGGCATGGCGACGCCACCGGTAGCAGCGGCGGCCGGGGCCGATGCTGCGGCAGCCGGTGCAGGAGCGGCAGCAGCCGGCGCCGATGCAGCGGCAGCCGGGGCGGCAATGCCAGCCTTGCCTTCGGTGTCGATCTTGGCCAGCAGTTGTTCGGACGTAACGGTCGCGCCATCGGCGACCAGCACTTCAGCCAGCACGCCAGCCGACGGGGCCGGCACTTCCAGCACGACCTTGTCGGTTTCGATTTCGACCAGGACTTCGTCCACGGCCACGGCTTCACCCGGCTTCTTCTTCCAGGAGATCAGCGTGCCCTCTTCGACGGACTCGGAAAACTGCGGGACCTTGACGTCAACAATAGCCATTTTGGTGGTTCCTCGGATTCATGTGTGCGCTGCCCCTAAAACCGCATTCGGCGGGCCAGCGCTGCGATTCGTTTGCGTTGGATTCTGGAGATGCTCTGCATCAAGGCGACGGCCGCAGTCACAGCCATTGCCGCCTTGATGCATTTGCCGCTTACTTGGTCAGCACGAAGCCCTTGAGCTTGGTGAACGCCGCATCGATCAGCGCCTTCTGCTGCTCGTTGTGCTTGGCGTAGTAGCCCACGGCCGGCGAAGCCGAAGCGGGACGGCCCGCGTAGCCCAGCTTCTGGCCCTCGGTCATGTTCTCCATGATGAAGTGCTGCACGAAGAACCAGGCGCCCTGATTCTGCGGCTCATCCTGGCACCACACCACTTCGGCGAGGTTCGGGTACTTCTTGAGCTCGGCCGCGAACGCCTTATGCGGGAACGGATAGAGCTGCTCGACACGGATGATGGCCGTGTCGGTCAGGCCGCGTTCCTTGCGGGCGTTGACGAGGTCGTAGTACACCTTGCCCGAGCACGCCACGACGCGCTTGACCTTGGCAGCGTTCAGGTCTTCCGCCGTATCGGCGATCACGGTCTCGAAGTGGCCCTTGGCCAGATCGGACAGCGGCGATACGGCATCCTTGCTGCGCAGCAGCGACTTCGGCGTCAGGATGATCAGCGGCTTGCGGAACAGGCGGATCATCTGGCGACGCAGCAGGTGGAAGATCTGCGCCGGCGTGGTCGGCTGCACCACTTGCATGTTGTGATCTGCGCAGAGCTGCAGGTAGCGCTCCAAGCGCGCCGAGCTGTGCTCCGGACCCTGGCCTTCGTAGCCATGCGGCAGCATGAGCGTCAGACCCGAGGCGCGGCCCCACTTCACTTCACCCGAGGAGATGAACTGGTCGATCACGACCTGCGCACCATTGGCGAAGTCGCCGAACTGCGCTTCCCAGATCACCAGGGTGTTCGGCTCGGCCGACGAATAGCCGTACTCGAAGCCCATCACGGCCTCTTCGGACAGCACCGAGTCGATCACGGTGAACGGTGCCTGGCTGTCCGACACGTTCTGCAGCGGAACGTAGCTGCCGGCATCCCAGCGCTCGCGATTCTGATCGTGCAGCACGGCGTGGCGGTGCGTGAACGTGCCGCGACCGGCATCCTGGCCGGTGATGCGCACCGGGTAGCCCGAAGCCACCAGCGAGGCGAAGGCCAGGTGCTCACCCATGCCCCAGTCCAGGGGCAGGTCGCCCTTGCCCATCTTGGCGCGGTTGTTGACGACGTTCTCAACCAGCGGATGCAGCTTGAAGTGATCGGGAATGGCGGTGATGCGCTCGGCCAGACGCTTGAGTTCGGCCATCGGCACAGCGGTATCGGCCGAGTCCGTCCACTTGCGGTTCAGGAACGGCATCCAGTCCACGGCGAACTTGTTCTTGAAGTTCGACAGGACCGGATCGACCGTGTGCTTGCCGGCGTCCATGGCAGCGCGGTACTGCTGCACCAGGCCATCCGGCTCTTCGGTCTTCAGGGTGTTCTGCGTAACGAGCTTGTCTGCGTACAGCTTGCGCGTGCCGGGGTGCGTGCCGATCTTCTTGTACATCAGCGGCTGCGTCATCGCCGGCGTGTCTTGCTCGTTGTGGCCGAGCTTGCGGTAGCAGATGATGTCGACCGCGATGTCCTTCTTGAACTCCGAGCGGTAGTCAATGGCCAGTTGCATGGCCAGGACGACGGCTTCCGGATCATCACCGTTCACGTGCAGCACCGGCGCTTCGATCATCTTGACCACGTCGGTGCAATACAGCGTCGAGCGCGTGTCGCGCGGGTCCGACGTAGTGAAACCGATCTGGTTGTTGATGACGATATGGATCGTGCCGCCCGTACCGTAGCCGCGCGTTTGCGCGAGGTTGAGCGTTTCCATCACAACGCCCTGGCCGGCAAAGGCCGCGTCACCGTGCACCTGCACAGCCAGCACTTGCGCGCCGTGCTTGTCATCGCGACGCTCCTGGCGTGCCTTGACCGAGCCTTCCACGACCGGGTTGACGATTTCCAGGTGCGACGGGTTGAACGCCAGCGACAGGTGAACGGGGCCGCCCGGGGTGGTCACGTCGCTCGAGAAGCCCTTGTGGTACTTCACGTCGCCGGCCGGCAGGTCGTCCACGTGCTTGCCTTCGAATTCAGCAAACAGGTCGGCGGGCATCTTGCCCAGCGTATTGACCAGCACGTTCAGACGGCCACGGTGGGCCATGCCGATCACGATTTCCTGCACGCCCTTGGCCCCGGCGTGCTGGATCAGCTCGTCCATTGCCGCGATGAAGCTCTCGCCGCCTTCCAGCGAGAAGCGCTTCTGACCGACGTACTTGGTATGCAGGAAACGCTCGAGGCCTTCAGCGGCCGTCAGGCGTTCCAGGATGTGCTTCTTCTTTTCAGCCGAGAAAACCGGCTTGGAGCGGATGGACTCCAGACGCTCCTGCCACCAGCGCTTCTGCGCCTGGTCGCTGATGTACATGAATTCGGCGCCGATCGAGCCGCAATACGTTTCGCGCAGGTTGTTAACCAACTCGCGCAGGCTCATCGTTTCCTTACCGAAATACGTGTTGCTGGCGTTGAAGACGATGTCTTGATCCGCTTCGGTAAAACCGTAGAAGGCTGGGTCCAGATCCGGCACCGGCGGGCGCTCCTGACGCTTGAGCGGGTCAAGATCGGCCCAACGCAGGCCTACGTTGCGGTACGCGGCCACGAGTTGCGTCGCGGCCACGCGCTTGCGACCCATGTCGGAATCGGCAGACGCGACGATCGTCTTGATCGGGCCTTGCTTGGCGCGCTCAGCGAACGACGTGACGATAGGGGCGTGGGGGATATCCCGGGCGTTGGAACCGTCGACGGCAGGAACGTTCTGCAGCGCATCGAAGTACGCGCGCAGTGCCTCGCTAACGGACGTGGGATCTTGAAGGTATGCTTCGTACTGATCTTCAACGTAGGCGGCGTTACCGCCGGACAGGTACGAAGTGTCCAGGTACTGCTTATACAACTCAGTCATGGGGCGCTCACTTTTCTCCGGGTCTGCCGGAGTTCAGCGGGTTCATCAACCTTCCGCGACACGGCTTGACCGGTTAGCGGATCGCAAACTAAATCGCCTGAAATCACCTGGCCGGACCGGATCGCGCATGGCGGAAAGATGGTGCCGAGACAGCTTTTACAGACAAGTTGTGCGGGAAGGACCTAAGTCTTCACGGGCGGGAAGCATAGCACGTTTATAACGAATATTCCGATTCTTTGACGTGACAAAGAAGCGTTGTTCTGCCACGTCAAAGCATCGTTTTCATCACATTTGAGCGGGCGGAACACGATCCACCCAATCAGTGATCAGACCGTCCAGCCCTGCTCCCCAGAGCAACCGGGCGCGATCCACATCGTTGACGGTGTAGCAGCAGACGCGGAAGCCGGCCGCATGCGCCGTAGCGATGATCTCTGGAGTCAACTCACGATGGTTGGCGTCGAGCGCCACGCAGTCCAGCGCGCGCAGGCGGTCCAGCCAATCGCCTGGCAGCTTGTCCAGCAGCAGCGCACGCGGCACCTCCGGCGCGGCTGCGCGGGCGGCGGCCAGCGCTTCTTCCGAGAACGAGGACAGCAGTGGCGGCACATCGGCGCCAGCCCACAGCGTGCGGGCATCCAGCGCCACGGCCGCGCCCGTGCGCCATTCCGCGCCCGGCACCGGCTTGATCTCGATATTGGCAAGGAAGCTGTTGGCGCACAGGTAGCGGGCGATGGCTGCCAGCGTGGGTACCGGCTCGCCGGCGTAGGCCGGGCTGTGCCAGCTACCGGCATCCAGTTGCGCGATCTGACCAAGCGTAAGCGCGTCGAGCCGGCCGTGGCCGTTCGTGGTGCGATCAAGCGTGGCGTCGTGCAGCAGCACGGCCACGCCGTCGCCCGAGAGCTTCACGTCGAACTCGAACATGCGGTAGCCGAACGAGGCGCCATGACGAAACGCCGCCAGGGTGTTTTCCGGCGCCAGCTTGCCGGCGCCCCGGTGAGCGATGGCGCGCGGATACGGCCAGGCCGGCAAAGTGCGGGCGTCGCTCATGCCACGGCCTCGATGCGGCGGGTGGTCTGTGGATCAAACCAGTGCAGGTGGTCGGCGGAGGTCGTGATGGGCAGCTTGTCCCCAGCCTTCACGCCGGCATGCGGCTCCAGGCGGACCACGATCGGATGACCGGCCAGCGATCCGTAGGCGAAGGCGTCGGCGCCAAGGGCTTCGACCACGCGCACGTCGACGGACGCGATGGCCTGATCGACGGCGCACGGCTCGATGTGCTCGGGGCGCAGGCCCAGCAACGCGTGCTCAGGCAGGTGCAGACCCATTGGCAGGTGGCCGAGCGTGGCCGGCTCATTGTCTGCATTCGCGCCCTCCTTCGCACCGTCGACCCGGATCTGCGCGCCCTCGCCTGCATGGCGCGATACCGGCACGAGGTTCATCGGCGGCGAGCCGATGAAGCCGGCCACGAACGTACTGGCCGGACGCGAATACACCTCCAGCGGCGTACCGATCTGCTCCACCCGGCCGCCGTTGAGCACCATCATGCGATCGGCCAGCGTCATGGCCTCGACCTGATCGTGCGTGACATACAAGCTGGTCGTGCGCAGACGACGATGCAGTTCCTTCAGCTCAAGGCGCATCTGCACGCGCAGCTTGGCATCGAGGTTCGAGAGCGGCTCGTCGAACAGGAAGACCGCCGGTTCACGCACGATGGCACGACCCATGGCCACGCGTTGACGCTGCCCGCCCGAGAGCTGGCGCGGCTTGCGATCGAGCAGCTTGCCGAGCTCGAGAATGCCGGCGGCCTGCTGCACGCGCGCCTGGATCTCGGTCTTGGGCAGGCCGCGAATCTTCAGCCCATAGGCCATGTTGTCGAACACGCTCATGTGCGGATACAGCGCGTAGTTCTGGAACACCATCGCGATGTCGCGCTCGGCGGGCTCCAGTTCGTTGACAACGCGCTCGCCGATCCACACCTCGCCGCCGGTGATGGGCTCAAGGCCCGCCACCATGCGCAGCAGCGTGGATTTGCCGCAGCCCGACGGCCCGACGATGACGATGAACTCTCCATCGCCGATTTCCATGTCGATACCGTGCACGACCTGAAGGTTGGCGTAGTGCTTCTGAACGTTGCGTAGAGACAGTTTTGCCATTGCGTTCGATCTTTTACTTTTCGGTTTCTACCAAGCCCTTCACAAACCACCGCTGCATGCCGATCACCACCGCCGCAGGCGGCAGCATGGCCAGCATGACGGTGGCCATCAGCAGGTTCCAGTCGGTTGCGGAATCGCCGGAGCGGGAGATCATTTGCGTCACGCCCAGCACGATGGGGGTCATGTTCTTTTCGGTCGTGATCAGCAGCGGCCAGAGATATTGGTTCCAGCCGTAGATGAACTGGATCACGAACAGCGCCGCGATGCTGGTGCGCGAGAGCGGTAGCACGACATCCCAGAAGAACTTGAGCGGCCCCGCGCCGTCGATGCGCGCGGCTTCGGCCAATTCGTCTGGAATGGTCAGGAAAAACTGTCGGAACAGGAACGTGGCCGTGGCCGAGGCAATGATCGGAATCGTCAGGCCGAAGTAGCTGTTGAGCATGCCGAGGTCTGACACCACCTTGTACGTCGGCAGGATACGCACTTCCACCGGCAGCATCAGCGTGACGAAGATCAGCCAGAAGAACGTCTTGCGCAGCGGGAAGCGAAAATAGACGATCGCGAAGGCCGAGATGATGGAGATCGCGATCTTCCCGAGCGAGATGCCCAGCGCCATGATCAGGCTGTTCATCAGCATGGTGCCGACCGGCGTGGCCGAGTTGCCCATGCCATGCGTAAGCACTTCACGATAGTTCTCGATCAGGTGCGGCCCGGGGATCAGTGTCATCGGTGCCTGCAGCACCTCTTCGGTCGTCAGCGACGACGCGACGAAGACCACATACACCGGAAAGGCGACGATCACCACGCCGAGGATCAGCACCACGTGGGTAAGGAAGTCCAGAAATGGACGGCGTTCAATCATGGTTCTTATGCCCTCCTCTTAGTATTGGACTTTGCGTTCAACGTAGCGGAACTGAATGACCGTCAGAACGATCACCAAGCCCATGAGGATCACCGACTGCGCCGCTGAGCCGCCGATATCCAGCCCGCGCACGCCGTCTTGGTAGACCTTGAAGACCAGCGTCTCGGTGGCCTTGAACGGCCCGCCCTGCGTGACCGAATCAATGATGGCGAAGGTGTCGAAGAATGCGTAGACAACGTTCACCACCATCAGGAAGAACGTGGTGGGCGACAGCAGCGGGAAAACGATCGACCAGAAACGCTTCCACGGCCCGGCGCCATCGATGGCCGCCGCTTCGATCAGCGATTTGGGGATGCTCTGTAGGCCCGCGAGGAAGAACAGGAAGTTGTAGCTGATCTGTTTCCACGCCGCGATGATGACGACCAGGAACAACGCCTGCTCGCCGTTGAGCACGTAGTTCCACTCCACACCTATCTTGCGGATCACGAACGAGACGATGCCCAGCGTCGGGTTGAACAGGAAGCTCCACAGCACGCCCGCCACGGCCGGCGCAATGGCATACGGCCAGATCAGCAAAGTCTTGTAAAAGGTGGCGCCGCGCAGCGCACGATCGGCAAAGTACGCCAGCGCCAACGAAGTGCCGAGCCCCACGAATGTCACGCCAATGGCGAACACAGCCGTGGTCTTGAAGGAGCCCAGATAGCTGGGATCGGCAAAGAGATCATGAAAGTTCTCCAGCCCGACAAAGTCGAGGTTGATGCCAAAGGCATCCTGGCGCAGCAGCGACTGATACAGCGCCTGCCCAGCCGGCCAGAAGAAGAACACCAAGGTGACGACGATCTGCGGGGCCACGAGCACATACGGCAGCCAGCGCGATCGGAAAACAACGCGTTTTTCCATGCGACATTCCAAAAACGCACCGCCGGCCGGTGCAGATGCACGTGGCCGGCGGTTGACGACAAGCGCAGTGCCGCGCTTATTCCTTGACGGTCTTCTCGAAGCGGACGAGCAGTTCGTTGCCACGAGCAACCGCTGCATCCAGCGCTTCCTTCGGCGACTTCTTGCCGGCCCAGACGGACTCCAGCTCTTCGTCGATCACCGAGCGGATCTGCGGGAAGTTGCCCAGACGGATGCCGCGCGACTTTTCCGTCGTCTTGACGATCATCTGCTTGACGGCCACGTCGGCGCCCGGGTTCTTGTCGTAATAGCCCGACTTCTTGGTCAGCTCATACGCTTCCATCGTGACGGGCAGGTAACCGGTCGACTGGTGCCAGTCGGACTGGATATCCGGACGCGACAGGAAGGTGAAGAACTTGGCCACGCCCTTGTATTCGTCAGCCTTGTGACCGCCCATCACCCACAGCGAAGCGCCGCCGATGATGGTGTTCTGCGGCGCGCCGGGCACACCGGCTTCGTATGGCAGCGGCGCTGGGCTGAAGGCGAACTTGGTGCCGACGCCCTTGCGGATGTTCGCCAATGCCGCCGACGAACCCGTGTGCATGGCGCACTCACCCGCGATGAACTTCGCCTTCGGCTCGTCCTTGCGGCCGGCGTAGGTGAAGTAACCCTTCTTCTCCATGTCCAGCAGGTTCTGGATGTGCTGGACCTGCACCGGGCCGTTGAAGACCAGGCGCGCCTTCGGGCCACCGAAGCCGTTGTTCTCGGTAGCAAACGACACGTTGTGCCAGGCCGAGAAGCTCTCCAGGTGCACCCACGATTGCCAGTCGGTCGTGTAGCCGCATTGGACGCCTGCGGCCTTCAGCTTGGCCGCGTCGATGGCGACTTCCTGCCAGGTTGCTGGCGGCCTGTTCGGGTCAAGGCCGGCCTTCTTAAAGGCGTCCTTGTTGTAATACATGATCGTCGTCGAGCTGTTGAACGGGAACGACAGCATCTCGCCCTTGTTCGACGTGTAGTAGCCAGCCACGGCAGGCACGTAGGCCTTCGGATCGAACTTCTCGCCGGCGTCCTTCATGACCTTGGCCACCGGCACGATGGCGCCCTTGGCATTCATCATGGTGGCCGTGCCCACTTCGAACACCTGCAGGATGGCCGGCGCGTTACCGGCGCGGAAAGCCGCAATGCCCGCGGCCAGCGACTCATCGTACTGGCCCTTGTAGACCGGCACGATCTTGTATTCGGACTGGCTCGCGTTGAACTTGTTGGCGATCTCGTTCACCTTGTCGTTCAAGGCGCCTTCCATCGAGTGCCACCACTGGATTTCCGTCACTGCGTACGCGCCTTGCGCAAACGTACACGCGGCCAGTACAGCCGCCGCCCCCGCAATCTTCTTGATCGTCATCGCTTCTCCTGTTACGACGTTTTGGCGAGCTTTCTCGCTCCGCCCACGGCGCGCCGACTCTATATGAACGGTCGGGCATTTTTATGACAGCGGGATGTTACTTGGCTTTCTGTCACAAAGAAATCGGGAAATCCCTCCAAAGTTTGCCGACAAAGCACCGTTAGAATGCATTGAAGACTGTCCATTTCTTTTGCACCCGCAGCATGCTCGCCCCACCCACCACCCCCGCCTCTGCAAGCTCACCTGAAGCGACGCCCGCCATTGCCGCACGACGCATTCCTCTGGCGTGGCATCAGCTCTCAGATGATGCGCTGCGCAATGTCAGCGGCGTGTTCACCGACGTTGACGGCACGCTCACCACACGTGGCAAGCTGCCTGCCCAGGCATACTCGGCGCTGGAGCAGCTGCATCGTGCGGGCATCAAGGTTGTGCCCGTCACCGGCCGCTCGATTGCCTGGTGCGAGGTCATCACGCGGCTGTGGCCTGTCGATGCCGCGATCGGCGAGAACGGTGCGTTTGCCATGCGCCTCGACACGAGCGGCCATCTGGCCACCGATTTCGTTGACGATGCCCAGACCCGCGCGCGCAATCTGGAACGCATTCGCGAGATCGGCGCGGAGGTCCTGCGCGCGGTGCCCGGCTCCGCACTCGCGACCGACCAGGCTTGGCACGCGGCCGACCTTGCCATCGATCATGCCGAGCAAGTCCCGCCCCTGCCGCAGAATGCCGTGCAGCACATCGTCGACATCATGCGCACCCACGGCATGCACGCCACCGTCAGCTCGATCCACGTCAACGGCTGGTTCGGCAGACACGACAAGCTGAGCGCCAGCGTGGCGCTTGCGCGGCGGGCGTTCGGTGCCGACCTGCATGCCGAGCGCGAACACTGGGTGTTCGTGGGCGACTCCGCCAATGACGCCGCGATGTTCGAGTTCTTCCCGCTGTCGGTGGGTGTGGCCAACGTGTTGGACGTGATCGATACGCTGCCTGTACCGCCGGCCTACCTCACCCTGGCCGAAGGCGGTGGCGGTTTTGCCGAAGTGGCCGAGCGCATTCTTGGGGCACGCGCGCCCGCGCTACCGGCCCCGCGCGGCTGAAGCCGTCGCCCGCCCCGGGCGACGATAAGCCATTTCTCAGGTCTCGTTCCCGGTATCGTCGGATATCGACGTGTGTGGGCATACGCACGCGGCACGCGACTTGCGTCGCGTTGGTGCGCCGCACCGAATCGTGTCATGCACACGCCTCATCTTGGTGCGCGTGGCGTGCGGCGCTCCCATCCCATCCGATAGGAGCTTCTCATGCAAACCCAGAAAATCCGCCAGCGACTTGAGCACGCCGAACACACCATCGCCGAGCTGTCGCAATTGTGCATGTCGCAAGGCGTGCCCGACGCGCTCAAGCATTCCGTCGAGCAGTTGGATGAACAAGCCCGCCAGTGCCATGTGCGGCTAGAGAATACCCACGACACGCAGGCCCTGGTCCAGGCCGTCGATGAACTGGAAGCGGCATCCGATCGAGCCAGAACGGCGTGCCAAAGCGCCGGGAAAATCGACCACAGCGTGCACTCCGCCGTCATGCGCACGCACCAGGAGCTGTCGCGCCTGAAGCACCATCTGCACTAAGCGCAAGAAAAAAAGAGGCGGATCTCCTCATCGGAAATCCGCCCAATCCCAATCGCCAAGCTCGACGATATTCGGTGGGGCCAGCCCGGCTGACGACGCGTCAGTCGAAGCCGAGCTCCTGCAATTTGCGCGTGATGGTGTTGCGGCCGATGCCCAGGCGCGTGGCGGCCTCGACGCGGCGACCACGCGTAACTCCTAGCGCGGCTTCGAGGATGGCCTTCTCGAAGCGGCGCGTAAGCGCCTCCATTACATCGGGCTGGCCGGCTTCGAGCATGGCGCGAGCCTCGCCCGCGAGCGCTCGTTCCCAACCCGCCGCAACTGAGGCCCCTCCCACAACACCGGCCGCCAGCGCGTCGGCGATCGGTGCCGCACCATACGGTTCGCCGCCGTGCGAAGGCTCGCCGATGAAGGCGGGGCGTGCCGCCCCCGCGTCGCCCATGGCGGGCAGCATCTGCGCGCTGCCCTGGACGAGGTCGGCCGGCAAGTCCTTGATCTCGATAGTCTGTGCTGGCGCCATCACGGTCAGCCAGTTGCAGAGGTTTTCCAGTTGGCGCACGTTGCCCGGGAATGGCAGCGTGGCGATGTGCGCCAGCGCGTCGTCCGACATGCGCTTGGGCTCCACGCCCAGCTCCTTGGCACTCTTCTGCAGGAAGTGGCGCGCCAGCAGCGTGATGTCCTCCGGCCGCTCGCGCAGGGCCGGCAGGCGCAGGCGGATGACGTTGAGGCGGTGAAACAAGTCCTCGCGAAACAGGCCATCCTTGACGCGGGTTTCCAGGTTCTGGTGCGTGGCTGCGATGACGCGCACGTTGGCCTTGAGCGGGTTGTGGCCGCCCACGCGGTAGAAGTGCCCGTCCGACAGCACGCGCAGAAGGCGCGTCTGCAGGTCGAACGGCATGTCGCCGATTTCATCGAGGAACAACGTGCCGCCCTCGGCCTGCTCGAAGCGGCCCCGGCGCATGGTCTGCGCGCCGGTAAAGGCACCGCGCTCGTGGCCGAACAGCTCGGATTCCAGCAGGTCTTTCGGGATCGCCGCCGTATTCAGCGCGATGAACGGACCGCTCGCACGCGGGCTGTGCTTGTGCAGCGCGCGCGCCACCAGTTCCTTGCCGGTACCAGATTCCCCGGTGATCAGCACCGTCACGTTCGACTGCGACAGCCGGCCGATGGCGCGGAACACGTCCTGCATCGCGGGCGCCTGACCAAGGATCTCGGGTGAATCCCCCAGGCGATCGTCGATCTCTTCCTCGCGCAGGCTTTCTTCCAGTGCGCGGCGGATCAGTTCGACCGCGCGATCCACGTCGAATGGCTTGGCGAGGTATTCAAACGCACCGCCCTGAAACGCCGCCACGGCGCTGTCCAGATCGGAGTACGCGGTCATGATGATGACCGGCAGCCCCGGATGCTTGGTCTTGATGGTCTGCAGCAGATCGAGCCCTGAACCGCCCGGCATGCGGACGTCGGAAATCAGGACCTGCGGCGTTTCTTCGTCCAATGCGGCGAGCGCATCTCGGACATTGGTGAAGCTGCGCGACAGCAGGCTCTCGCGCGCCAGCGCTTTCTCAAGGACCCAGCGGATGGATTGATCGTCGTCGACTATCCAGATTGGCTTCATGTGTTGGTTCGTCTGCTTGACTTCGTCTCGCCTGGGCGCCCCGTGCCGCTTCAATGCAGCGGCACGAGAATGCGGAAATCGGTCAGGCCCGGCCTGCTCTCGCATTCGATCAAGCCATCGTGTTGCTGCACGAAGGTCTGTGCGAGTGTCAGGCCCAGCCCGCTTCCCCCCTCCCTTCCGGACACGAGCGGAAAGAAGATCCTCTCGCGGATGTCCTCTGGGATACCAGGACCGTTGTCCACCACATGCAAGTCCAATGCCAGCTTGTAAAGACGTTTTGCAATCGTGACTTGTCGTGCAACGCGTGTGCGCAACACGATCTCGGCATCGCCCTGTGCGATGCGGTAGACCAATGCGTGCGCAGCGTTGTGGACGATGTTGAGCACCGCCTGGATCAGTTGTTCCTTGTCGCCGCGAAACTCCGGCAGGCTGGCATCGTAGTCGCGCACGATGCGCAGGCCTTGCGGAAACTCCGCCAGCACCACCGAGCGCACGCGCTCAAGCACCTCGTGGATGTTCACGTCACCCACGATATGCGGATGCCGGTGCGGCTCCAGCAGGCGGTCCACCAGCGTCTGCAGGCGATCGGACTCCTTGATGATGACCTGCGTGTATTCGCGCAGCGAGCGCTCCGGCAGTTCGAACTCAAGCAATTGCGCCGCGCCGCGAATGCCGCCCAGCGGGTTCTTGATCTCGTGTGCGAGGTTGCGGATCAATTCCTTGTTGGCGGAGGTCAAGTCCAGCAGGCGCTCCTCGCGCTCGCTGCGGATCTTCTGCTCGTTGGGCAGCAGCTCCAGCAGCACGGCGCCGGGCGCAAAGTCAATGGCGCCCACCACCGCATGCACATGCAGCGGTTCGTGTCCCGGCCGCTCCAACGACACGTCGCGCCGCTTGGCGTCGAACTGGCGGCCTGCCACGGTGGCGATCATTTCAGCCAGCTCCGAGGGATCGGCAAATAGTTCCTGCAGCGACATCTCCACCAGTTGGCGGCGGGAGACGGCCAGGACGGCCTCGGCGGCGGGGTTGGCGTAGAAGATCGTCAGCGCCGGATGGCGGACGAAGAGAATGGGGTTGGGCACCGCATCGAGCCCGGGGTACGAGGGCAGCGCGCCGTGCGAGAAAGGGATGGGCGGCGGCCCGCCGAGCCCTTCGCCCATGGACACCTCCAGCCCGGAAACAGCGGCAGCCGACGGCGCGGGTGGCGTCGGCTGTTCCTGGTCATCGCGGCGGGCCGCTTTGCGGATCAGTCGACGCATCACTCAGCTACTCCTTTAGGTTGCCCAGCTCCCGGCGGATGGAATCGACATTGGCCTGGCTACGCTCGATGTCGCTCTTCAACTGCGCGGTGCGGTCGAGATACTTCTGATAGTTACGCTCATTGCCCTGGCGCTCGGGCTGACCGTTGTTGTACTCGGTCTTCAACGCCTGGAGCTTGCGCTCCTCTTCAGCCAATTCGGCTTCCAACACTTGGCGGCGTTCGCCGTCGCGCGCCTTCTGCGTGGCACTGTCCACGCGCGGGAAACCACCGGCATTGCTTGGCGCCGGCGTCGGCGCGGCCCCTGCGCTGCGCGGGCTACGTGTGCCCGGCACGGTAACGACATCAGGCAACGCCAGCTTCTTGCAGCCCTTCACGTTGCCGCTGTTGCGATACTCCGGCACACCGTTCGGGCCGGTGCACAGATAGACATCATCGGCGTGCGCGGGCGCCTGCACGGACAGGAAGCCGAGCATCGCCATCGCAGCGAGCAGTCCGGATGCGATGCGTGGGGAAGGACGGAACATGAGATGGAACCTGGCGAAACGTCGATCGGGCGCCGCAATGCGGCGGATGCTCATTTAGCCACAAAACCCCTCGCGCCAACAAGAAAGGGCGACCTGCGCCGCCCTTCCCCGTCAACTTTGTCGCATCCTTGCCCCATGGCTGCATCGCATGGGGCGCTCGCTTTTTACAGCGAGTAGTACATCTCGAACTCGACCGGGTGCGTGGTCATGCGGAAGCGCGTGACTTCTTCCATCTTCAGCTCGATGTAGGCGTCAAGCATCGAGTTGGAGAACACGCCACCGCGGGTCAGGAACTCGCGGTCCTTGTCCAGGTACTCGAGGGCTTGATCCAGGCTCGAGCACACGGTCGGGATCTTTGCATCCTCTTCCGGCGGCAGGTCGTACAGGTTCTTGTCGGCAGCTTCGCCCGGATGGATCTTGTTCTGCACGCCGTCCAGGCCGGCCATCAGCAGAGCCGAGAAGCCCAGGTACGGGTTCATCAGCGGATCCGGGAAGCGAGTTTCGATGCGGCGGCCCTTCGGGTTCGCGACGTACGGAATGCGGATCGAAGCCGAGCGGTTGCGGGCCGAGTAAGCCAGCTTGACCGGAGCTTCGAAGCCCGGCACCAGACGCTTGTACGAGTTCGTGCCCGGGTTGGTGAGGGCGTTCAGCGCACGAGCGTGCTTGATGATGCCGCCGATGTAGTACAGCGCGAATTCCGACAGGCCGGCGTAACCGTTGCCTGCGAACAGGTTCTGGCCGTCCTTCCACACGGATTGGTGCACGTGCATGCCCGAGCCGTTGTCGCCCACGACCGGCTTCGGCATGAACGTCGCGGTCTTGCCGTACGTGTGCGCCACGTTCTGGATCACGTACTTCTGCAGTTGGGTCCAGTCGGCGCGTTGCACCAGCGTGCTGAACTTCGTGCCGATTTCGTTCTGGCCCTGGCCAGCCACTTCGTGGTGGTGCACTTCAACCGGAATGCCCAGCGATTCCAGGATCAGGCACATTTCCGAGCGGATGTCTTGGAACGTGTCGATCGGGGCAACCGGGAAGTAGCCGCCCTTCTTGCCCGGACGGTGGCCCGAGTTGCCGTGCTCGAATTCCTTGGCCGACGACCACGGAGCTTCTTCGGATTGGATCTTCACGAAGCAGCCTTGCATGTCGACGTTCCAGGTCACGCCGTCGAAGATGAAGAATTCGGGTTCCGGACCAAAGAAGGCGGTGTCGCCCAGGCCGGTGCTCTTCAGGTAAGCTTCGGCGCGCTTGGCGATCGAGCGCGGGTCGCGGTCGTAGCCCTTGCCATCCGACGGTTCGATCACGTCGCAGGTCAGCACCAGGGTCGGCTCTTCGTAGAACGGGTCGATGTGCGCGGTGTTCGAATCCGGCATCAGCAGCATGTCCGAGGCTTCGATACCCTTCCATCCGGCGATCGACGAGCCATCGAATGCGTGGCCGCTTTCGAACTTGTCTTCGTCGAAATGCGAAACGGGGACCGAGACGTGCTGCTCTTTACCCTTGGTATCGGTGAAGCGAAAATCGACGAACTTGACGTCGTTTTCCTTCACGAGCTTCATCACGTCTGCAATGCTTTGGGACATGCCATTCTCCTGGTAGCGCAATAACGCAAAGTATTGTGAGCCGGTTGTGTGACGGATCGCTGCGACCGCCCCACCGCCGAAACATCTTCTTCCTCGCAAGGCCGTCCGGCATCACCGAACGTCCTTGAAAAAGACCGCGGGAATCTTAGCAGAAAGCATGCCAATTGCGACCCGATGGCGGGCATGCGCTCCCGCAAATAGTGCAGCACCGCGCCAGCCCATGTCTGACACGGTGCGCCGGCACCCGAAAGGCAAAGCAGGCGCACCGGCCAACTGCTCCCTTGGCCCAAGATTAGCTGTCCAATCAGAATAGTCATCGCACACTATTGGTGCACAAAAGTCACCATGGCACCGCTTTCGTGCACCAGCGCAGTGCTGGCACCATTGCGGTGAATTTCGCCCGATCCATGTAATGACGGCGCTAGAATTGTCAATTTCCATTCTTCCATTTCGCCGATCACCATGACCGCCGTCACACTCACCCGCGAGTCCCTGCTGGAAACCGCCGCTGCCCGCAGAGAGGCCGACCAGTTGCCTTATTTCGGTGCCCTGTCGCCGCAGGAGGCCGCCGCCCTGCTCGCCGCTGATCCGCAGGCGCGTCTGGTGGACGTACGCACGCGCGCCGAACTCGACTGGGTTGGCTCGCCCGACGTCGCGCCGGACCAGTTCGTGCATGTGGAATGGAACCAGTATCCGGGCGGCGTGCGCAATACAAACTTCCTCAGCACGCTGGAAGCTGCTGTGCCGAAAGATGCACCGGTGCTGTTCCTATGCCGGAGCGCAGCGCGCTCCAAACACGCAGCCGCGGCCGCCGCGCAGGCGGGCTACAAGCTGGCGATGGATGTACTGGAGGGCTTTGAAGGCGCCAAGGATGGCGAGGGCCATCGCAAGATGGTGGAAGGCTGGTGCTTCCGTGGCCTGCCGTGGCACGGCGCATAACGGAAACGCCGCCTTCGATCTTGGCCCTGTGATGCTCGCCGTACACATGTACGACTGCGCTTCCAGGATCAACCTCGCTGCGACTGGCGACGCTTCCGCAATCGCTGCAATCAGGGCGCCGTTGCGGCGCCCGTCTCGATGATCTCGCCACCCAGCGCCAGGGCGCCCTCGCGCAATACGACATAAGCGCGCGCCACGGCCTCTGGCACGCCTTTCACGCCCAGGTCGATATGCGAGCGGGCATAGCGCTCGCCGCGCGCAGGATCGCCCACGCTGGGCAGGCTGAACACCTTCACGCCATCGAACTCGGCTTCGATGCGCTCCATCAGCGGCGTCAGCCGCGACTCCGGCAGACCGAATACCAGGAACGAGCGCTCCTCGCGCGAGGCGCGATGGAATTGATCGGCGTAATAGGTATCGAGCACCCACTCCATCATCGGCCACGCCATCACCGGGAAGCCCGGCATGAAGTGGTGATGCCCCACCGAGAACCCGGGGATACGGTTGTAGCTGTTGGGGATGATGCGCGCCCCCTGAGGAAACTCGCCCATCTTGAAGCGGTGCTGATTTTCCGGCGTGGAGAGATCTGCCTTGACCGGATCGCCTGCAGCCGTCTCGCCAATGCGCAGCGTGATCTGGTCGTGCGCTTCCGGATGCAACACCAGCGGCACGCCTAGCGCGGCGGCGGCACACTGGCGCGTGTGGTCATCGGGCGTAGCGCCGATGCCGCCGGTACAGAACACCACGTCGTCGGTGGCGAAGGTGCGCTTCAGCACGCTCGTGATGCGCGCGGGCTGGTCGCCGACGTACTCGGCCCATTCCAGTGCCAGCCCACGCTCGCCCAGCACTTCGATCAGCTTGCGCAGGTGCTTGTCTTCGCGGCGGCCGGAGAGGATCTCGTCGCCGATGATAATCATGCCGAAGGCCATGGATCGGGTTCCTGTCTTATTCGCGGGGCAGTTCGATGGTGGTGACGTCGATGATGGTGGCCTCGACCATGCGCGTCTGCGGCGCCTCAGCCCGCAGGCGCGTCAGCGCCCGCAGGCAGAAATGGCCGAACCACAGCGCCGAGAAGATAAAGATCAGCACGTACAGCCAGATGACGGCAATCGCGATGATCGGAAACAGCACGATCGTCACCACCGACGACACCCACAGCAGCGTCGGCGCCGAGCCCAGCATGCCAACGGCGATGCCGATGCCGAGCAGCGGCAACCGGTAACGCTTCATGATGGCGTGGCGCTCTTCAGCCGTGGCGTGATCGGCCAGCGCATCGTAGGTCATCAGGCGGTAGGTCAGCCACCCCCACAGCAACGGCGGGATGAGCGCGAAGAACGGCGGAATCAGCCACAGCGGCAGCGTGATGATCGCCACCAGAACGAACGTCAGCGTGCACAGCAGCGCATGCATCACACTTCCCGCCAGAGATCCGCCCCTGCGGCGCTCGAGCTGCGGATAGCTGCGGTCGAGAAAACGCATGACCGGCGGCACCGACGTCACGCTCACGAAGACGAGGATCGACACCACAATCACCGGCACCAGCAACGTGATGACCAGCAGCGGCGCAATGGCCGCCCACAAACCCGTCATGCCGATGGCGTTGAGGCCGCTCTTGATCCAGCCCATGAACGACCAGCTTTCCACGGCGCTTCTGGCCACGCCGTTCATGGCGTCCCAGCCGAAATACAGCACCGCGCCCCATACCAGCAGGGCGACGACGAACGGCAGCACCGTCAGGAACAACATGCGCGGATGCAGTTGCGAAAGCAGCGCGCGGCCAAACGCGCGGATCAAGTCGTTCATGCGGGAATCTGAAAATCAGGGAACGGACAGCCTAGCACAGCGCACCGACATGGCGCGCGTGCCGCCCCGACTCACGCGCGACCGAACAGCCGCTTGAAGCCCAGCCATTGCTGGCGCAGCACGCCGCGCCCGTAGTCGCGCGAGGCCCCCTGCGGTGCGGGGAGTTGATCGCGGATGCCGGTGGCATGATATTCCGGCGAGAAGACGGCGGTGCCGAACAGCATGTCCCACCATGGGAAGAGCACGCCGAAGTTGCACCCACCCAGCACGCCCGGCTTGCCCGGCACCTCGTGCCCCAGGCCGATGGCATGGTGCAACCGATGAAAGCGTGGCGAGATCAGCAGACGCTCGCCCAGCCAGCCAAAGTGCATGCGCACGTTGGCGTGTTGCAGGCTCTGCAGCAATTGGGAGATGGCGACCAGCAGCACGTACTGCGACGGCTCCACGCCGATCGCCAGCGCCGCGACTGCGAACACCGCGCCGCGCAGCACGTCGTCGAGGATGTGGTTGCGATTATCCGACCACATCGTCATCTGCCGCTGGCTGTGATGCAACGAATGCAGGCTCCACCACCAGTTGAACTTGTGCGAGAGGCGGTGATACCAGTAATCCAGCAGGTCGAACAGCACCAGATAGATCAGGAAACTGACGATGGCGACCGACGTGACACCTGGCCACCAATCCTCCACATTCAGGTGCGCCCAGCCCCAGAAACGCAGCTTGCCATCCAGACCGTCGATCAGCGGCTGCAGCGTAAAGAACATCAGCAGCGGAAAGAAACCGAGCCGATGGAACAGCGTATAGAAGATGTCCGCGCGCACCGCCTTGCGGTCATGCATCGGCTCCACCGGACGCCGGTGTTCCAGCGGGCGCAGCACCAGCAGCAGCACGGCAATCTGCATCAGCCCCATCAGCAGCCATTCGGTGCCGGGGTACGCATCCTCAACGTAGCCGCCCAGACCAACGCCATACGTCAGCGGCATCACGACATGCTGGAACAGCACGTCCTGCGCTTGCGTGAAGGTGTCGGAAATCCAGTCGAACATGGCGGTGTCAACGGGCGGCAGGGTGTGCGGCAAACCAGGCCTTGTACTGCGGATGATCGCGCAGTGTGGCGAAGCAGAAGCCCCTGCGCTCCAGGCCGCTGATGAGCGGCTCCAGATCGGCCGGTGCCCATGCGTCCTTGCGCGACCAGATGCCCAAGTGCGCCATGGTGATATCGCCGTCGCGCAGATTGGTCAGGGCCTTATCCAGCAGCATGGCGTTCGGGTAGCGCTCGGACGGCAACTCATCGCCAAGGAAACCGGCTGGTGCCCACGCCACATGCGCATAGCCGCATTGTTTGGCCCAGGCTTCGGTGGTGGCAGAAAGGTGACCGCCCGGCGCGCGCCACAGCGGGTCGATCGGCTGGCCGGTCATGGCCCTGAAGCGGTCGGCGCTGCGTTTGAGTTCGGCGCAGAACTCAGGCTCGCTCCAGACGACGTTGCGGCTGCCCTGCTCGCCGAACTGTGGGCGGAAGCGCACCTTGCCGGCGCCGGCCTCGCCCTTGTAGTAGACGTGATCGAACGTATGCGTACCGAAGGCGTGGCCGTCAGCCGCCAGCGACTTCCAGTATGGCGCCCAGGCAGCGTCAAGCGTGCTGTCGCCGTGGATGGTTTTCTCGTTGGCGAGGAAGAAGGTGGCCTGGATGCGGTGGCGGCGCAGCGTGTCGGCAATCAACTGCGCCTGGCTCATGCTGCCGGTGTCGAAGGTCAGGTAGACGGTGCCCTTGCAGGCGCCTGCATTGACGCCACCCGGCGCGGCCGTGGCCAGCGCGCACAGGCCCAGCGCCGCCGCAGCGGCCGCCGTACGCAGTATCGACGGGCCGGCGTTCATGATTGTCACGCTCAAATCAGCGGCGCGCGCGAGCGGAAATAGATGCCGTGCGGCGAGCGCCCAACCTTGATCTCTTCCACCACCTTGCGGCTCGCCACATCGACGATCGCCACACGCTTGGCCCAGCGGCAGGTCACCCAGAGCTGCTTGCCGTCGGCGGTCAGTTCCATGTCATCGGGGCCGGGCGGCAGGCCGGTGATGTCGCCGACCTTGGTCAGCGTTTGCTGGTCGATGATGCTGATCGTGCCCGACACGCGGTTGGACAGGAACACATGCCGCTTGTCGCCCACCGCGCGGAAGTTGTGCGCCGCCTTGCCGGTCGGGATGTGCTTGACGCTGGTTCGCGTGTGCCAGTCGATCACTTCGACGTAGTCAGCGCCGGTCATGCCCACCAGCAGGTACTTCTGGTCAGGCGTGACCCACACGCCGGCCGGCGCGGAGCCGGCAGTCATGCGCCACATCACGTTCTGCGTGGGCAGGTCGATAGCGACGATTTCGTTGGAATCCTGCAGCGTGATGAAGGCGATCTTGCTGTCGGCCGTGAAAGCGATATGGCTCGGCGTCTTGGCCAGCGACAACTGCTTGGCGATCGACAACGCGTGGCCGTCCCAACGGTAGATGTCGACGCGATCCAGGCGGTTGCCAGTCGCCACAAACCATTTCTGGTCGGGCGAGAACCCAATCTGGTACGGATCGTCGATGCGCGGCACGCGCTGCTGGACCTTGCCGGTGAGCGGGTCGAGGAACACTAGCTCATTGCCAACCGCGTTGGCAACAATCAGCGATTTGTCATCCGGCGTGACTATCAGGTGATGCGGCTCCTTGCCGATCGGAAAGGTCTCCAGCACCTTGCGGGTGTCCTTGTCGATCAGGGTGACGCTGGCATCGCCCGAATTGAGCACAGTGACGATTTCGGCATGCGCCGCATTGGCCGACGCCAAGGCAGAAACCGACAGGACAAGCGTGGACAACCAACGGGAGGCAAACGAGGCGCGCGAGGCAGACATAGCGAGAAGATTCAGCAACTTAGCTAGCCATTCTAACGCCCGCCCTCAAGCCGTCGCTGACACAAATCAAAAAAAGAAAGCGGGAACTTTCTCAGCTTGCGGCAAGCAGCGCTGCCTAGCGCTGCATGGATTCCCACACCTTCTGCAGCCGCTTGACCGACATCGGCACCGGCGTGCGCAGCTCCTGCGCGAACAGGGCGATACGCAATTCTTCCAGCATCCAGCGGAATTCTTCCATGCGCGGGTCATTGCCGCCCTGCCCTTGCACGCGCAGCGCCTTCTCGGCGCGCTGGTACTGCTGGATGAGCGGCGCCATCTCCTGCATGCGCTGCGTATCGCGCGACGGATCCGCCTTGAGCTTGTCGATGCGCAAGGCGATGCCCTTCAGGTAGCGCGGGAAATGCGTCAACTGCGCATATGGCGTCGCCTCGATGAAGCGCTTGTGCATCAGCGTCTTCAGCTGCGCGTCGATATCGGCATAGGCGGCGGCAAACGGCTTGGCAATCTGCAGCTTGCGCGGCAGTTGCGCATATTCGGCCAGGATGGCGCCGACCAGGCGTGCGATCTCCTGCGCGAGCAGCGTCAGGCGCGCGCGGCTTTCGTCCTTGCGGGCGCCGAAGCTGGCGTCATCGGTGGGCAGCGGGTCCTGCAGGCAGGCGCGCTCCAGCGTGGCGTCCAGGATCTGGTTGCGCAGTTCGTCCTGCGTGCCCAGGTTCATGAACTGGATCGCCATCTGCGACAGGCCCGGGATGTTCTTCTCCAGGTACTTGAGCGGCTCGCGCAACTGGATCGCAAACAACCGGCGCAAACCCAGCCGGTGAATGCGCGCCGCCTCGGCCGGATCGTCGAAGACTTCCACATCGCAGTGGTCGCCCGCATCGACCAGCGCCGGATAGCCGAACAGCGTCTGGTTGCCCTTGCGGATCTCCAGCAGCTCGGGCAACTCGCCGAAGTTCCAGGTGGTCAGGCCCGAATACAGCGCGGCGTTAGCCGGCGCCTCACGCTTGCCACCCTTGCCCTGATTGACGCTCTCGCCCTGTGCGCCAACCACGGCAGCATCCTTGGCGGCGATCGACTGGAAGGTCTGCTGCGCCCGACCGCCCAGTTCTGCGCGCAACTGGGCCAGATTGCGGCCCATGTCGAGCTGCCGGCCGTGCTCGTCGATCACCTTGAAGTTCATGAAGTGATGCGCGGGCAGCGTTTCCAACTTAAAGTCCGCGCGTTTGAGCGGCGTGCCGGTCTGCTCGCGCACGTCGGCAATCAGGCGATCGAGCAAGTCGCCGTCGCCCAGCCGCACACGCGAGACGAAGCCCGCCGCGTAATCCGGCAGCGGCACACAGTGGCGGCGCAGCTTTTGCGGCAGGCTCTTGAGCAGCAGATGCACCTTCTCTTTGAGCATGCCGGGCACCAGCCATTCGGCGCGCAGCGCGGGCACCTGGTTGAGCGCGTACAGCGGCACTGTCAGCGTCACGCCGTCGCGCGGGCTGCCGGGCTCGAAGTGATACGTCAGCCCCATGTCGATGCCGGCAATCGGCAGCGTCTTTGGGAATAGGTCGGTCGTGATGCCGGCCGCCTCGTGCCGCATCAGGTCATCGCGATTCAGGTACAGCAGCTTCTGGCTGCCCTTGGCGGCCTCGGCATACCACTGTTCGAAAGCGACAGTGTTGTGGATGTCGGCTGGAACCTGGCTGTCGTAGAACGCGTAGATCAGCTCATCGTCGACGAGCACGTCCTGGCGACGCGACTTGTGCTCCAGGTTTTCGATTTCCCGCACGAGGCGCTGGTTGTGCGCGAAGAACGGCAGGCGCGTTTCGAACTCGCCTTCGACCAGCGCGCGGCGGATGAACTGCTCGCGCGCCTCCTTCGGCTGCATCGGCCCGAAATGCACGCGGCGCTGCTGGTAGACCGGCAAGCCGTACAGCGTGCCGCGCTCGAAAGCCATCACCTGCCCGGCCTTCTTCTCCCAGTGCGGATCACTCCACGACACCTTCAGCAGGTGTGCGCCGACCTTCTCGACCCATTCCGGCTCGATGCGCGCGAGCGTGCGGCCGAACAGGCGGCTGGTCTCGATCAGTTCACCGGCCATGACCCACTTGCCTGCCTTGCGAGCGATGGCCGAGCCCGGCCACAGAAAGAACTTGATGCCTCGCGCGCCGAGGTATTCGCGGCCCTTGCCATCGGCCTCCTCAATGCGCACGCCAATGTTGCCGAGCAAGCCTGTCAGCAGCGCCAGATGCAACTGCTCATACGTCGGATCGGATTCGTTGAGCTTCCAGCCCTGCTCCGCCACCGTGGTGTGCAGTTGCGAATGCACGTCGCGCCATTCGCGCAGCCGCAGGTGGGAGAGGAAATGCAAGCGGCACTGCTCCTGCAACTGCTTGTTCGACTTCTTGTGCGCAACGGCCTCTTCAAACCACTTCCAGAGCCTGACCCAACCGAGAAACTCCGACTTCTCGTCAGCAAAGACACGATGCGCCTGGTCGGCTTGCTGCTGCAATTCCTGCGGACGCTCGCGCGGGTCTTGCACGGACAATGCACTCGCGATGACAAGCATCTCGCGCAAGCATTGGTGGTCACGCCCCGCCAGGATCATCCGCGCCACACGCGGATCCAGCGGCAGGCGGGCGAGCTGCTTGCCCAGCGGCGTCAGCGCATTCTCGTCATTGACGGCGCCGAGCTCCTGCAGAAGCTGGTAGCCGTCCGCAATCGCCCGGCCCAACGGCGGCTCGATGAAAGGGAATTGCTCCACGTCCGTCAACCGCAGCGCCTTCATGCGCAAGATGACGGCCGCCAGCGACGAGCGCAGGATTTCCGGATCGGTAAAGCGCGGCCGCGCGACGAAATCCGTCTCTTCATACAGGCGGATGCACACGCCGTCAGCCACCCGGCCGCAACGGCCCGCGCGCTGGTTGGCGGCGGCCTGCGACACCGGCTCGATCTGCAACTGCTCGACCTTGTTGCGATACGAATAGCGCTTCACACGCGCCAGCCCCGTGTCGACCACGTAGCGGATGCCCGGCACCGTGAGCGAGGTTTCTGCCACGTTGGTCGCCAGCACAATGCGGCGCGTATTGGACGGCTTGAACACACGCTCCTGCTCCTGCACGGACAGGCGCGCAAACAGCGGCAGGATTTCCGTATGCGCCGGATGGTGCTTGCGCAGCGCCTCCGCCGCCTCGCGGATTTCGCGCTCGCCCGGCAGGAAGATCAGCACATCGCCGAGGCCTTCGCGTGCGAGTTCATCCACCGCGTCGACGATGGCTTCGTAGAGATCGCGCTCCTTGTCCTTCTCGTCGCGCTGCACTGGGCGGTAACGCACCTCGACCGGATACAGCCGGCCACTGACCTCGATCACGGGCGCAGGCCCTTTCGGCCCCGCAAAGTGCTCCGCAAAGCGCTGCGCGTCGATGGTCGCCGAAGTAATGATGACTTTCAGGTCCGGCCTGCGCGGCAGGAGCTGCTTCAGATAGCCGATCAGGAAGTCGATGTTGAGGCTGCGTTCGTGCGCCTCGTCAATGATGATCGTGTCGTAGGCGCGCAGCAGCGGATCATTCTGCGTCTCAGCCAGCAGGATGCCGTCGGTCATCAGCTTGACCGATGCCCCGGCGGAGAGCGAGTCGTTGAAGCGCACCTGGAAACCCACGTGCTCACCCACCGGCGAGCCGATCTCCTGCGCAATGCGCTTGGCCGTAGACGTCGCGGCAATCCGGCGCGGCTGCGTATGGCCGATCAGCCCGGTACCGCCCGCGCCGATGCCCCGCCCGATCGACAGGCAGATCTTCGGCAACTGCGTGGTCTTGCCCGAACCGGTCTCGCCCGAGACGATCACCACCTGGTTGGCCGCAATGGCCTTGGCAATCTCGTCGCGACGGGCCGAGACGGGCAGCGCCTCGGGAAAGCTGATCGGCGGGACGGGGTTGGCGCGGGCGCGGCGGGCCTCCAGAGCAGCGGCGAGCGCCTCCGGCGTCGGCCTCTGACGGTGCGGCGGCCGACCTGGGCGACCGTGATCGCCGGGCTTGCGCTCGGGCTGCGCGGCGTCCTTCGGCGATCGTTGGGAGGGTGCCGCAGAGCGCGGCTGGGCATGGGAATCTGACATCGGCCGGGATTATAATCCGCGCATCTTTCCTGCACCGACCCGCGTTGGCCGGCGCCCGCGCCCTACTCATCCTTCGCCCGTGACCACACGCTCCTCTGCCCCCTCCTCCAGCGTCTCGCTGGTGGCGCACACGCCCGCCGCCGTCGACATCGCCCCGATCCCGCCCACACCCGAACAGCAGCAGTTCGTGGATTGGCTGCGGGCGGTGGCGCCGTACATCCACGCTTTTCGTGACAAGACGTTCGTCATCGGATTCGGCGGCGAGCTGGTCAAGGCCGGCATGCTGGGCGCGCTGGTCAACGACATCGCCCTACTGCACGCCATGGGCATGCGCATCGTGCTGGTGCACGGCTCTCGCCCGCAGGTCGAGGAGCAACTCGCGCTGCGCCACGTGCAGACGCAGTTTGTCGAAGGCATCCGCGTCACGGACAACGCCGCGCTGGAATCGGCCAAGGAAGCCTCCGGCGAGTTACGGCTCGACATCGAAGCCACCTTCAGCCAGGCGCTGCCCAACACGCCGATGGCCGGCGCACGCATCTCGGTGGTGTCGGGCAACTTCGTGACGGCGCGGCCGGTGGGCATCGTGGGCGGAGTCGATTTCCAGCACACGGGGCTGGTGCGCAAGATTGACGCCGATTCGATCCAGCATTCGCTGTCAAACCGCAAGATCGTGCTGCTCTCGCCGCTGGGCTTCTCGCCCACGGGGCAGGCATTCAACCTGTCGATGGAAGATGTAGCCACCAACACGGCCACGGCGCTCAAGGCCGACAAGCTGATCTTCATCACAGAGGTGCCGGGGCTGGTGGACCGCGTGGGCAAGCTGCAGCAGGAGCTGTCGATGGAGTCCGCCATCGAGCGCCTGCGCGAGGGCAGCCTGTCTTCTGACGTGGCGTATTACCTGCAGCACATCGTCAAGGCCATGCGCGGTGGCGTGCGCCGGGCCCACCTGATTCCATTCGCGCTGGACGGCAGCATCCTGCTGGAGTTGTTCCTGCATGACGGCGTGGGCACCATGGTGTCGCATGCCGATCTGGAATACCTGCGCGAAGCCACGCTGGATGACGTGGGCGGCATCGTGCAACTGATCGAGCCACTGGAAGCCGACGGCACGCTGGTGCCGCGCGAGCGCCGGCTGCTGGAGCGCGACATCGCCAACTTCTCGGTCATCGAGCACGACGGCATCATCTTCGGCTGCGCGGCGCTGTACCCCTATCCCAAGGAGGGCGTGGGCGAGATGGCTTGCCTGACCGTCGCCCCCGATAGCCAGGGCACCGGCGACGGCGAACGCCTGCTCAAGCATGTCGAGACGCGCGCGCGCGCCCTCGGCCTGAAACACCTGTTCGTGCTCACCACGCGCACCGAACACTGGTTCCTCAAGCGCGGCTTTGTGCACGCCACGGTGGACGACCTGCCGGAAGACCGCCGTAAGCTGTACAACTGGCAGCGGCGCTCGATGGTGTTGATGAAGAAGCTCTAAGCCGCAAAAGCGGTACGCCGCTGGCTTCGAGCCGCTAACAAAACCCAGCGCAGCGGTCCTGGCTAGGCGCGCCAACGCAGACAGTACGCAGGTACGGCAAGGCGGTGCAACGAAGCCAGGAGGGTTTTGTTAACGGCTCTTAGCCCGCCGTGGGCCCCCTTCCCTCCCCGCTTTCTCTCGAAGCGGCCGCGAAAACCCGCCGGACAACTGTTCCCGCAAGTACTGTACGAGCGCATTCACCGCACTCGGCACCACAGGGCTGTATGGTCGGATGGCTAGGATATGCTCGCCAAACACACCCACCGGCCGCCACGCTTCCAGCACCGGCACCAGCCGCCCTGCGTCAATGTCGTGCTGCGCGCTGAAGTCCGGCAGCAGCGCGATGCCCAGCCCACCCAGCGCGGCTTCGCGCATCGCCTCGCTGTTGTTCGCCGCAAAACAGCCCCGCACCGGCACGCTGATGCGCCCACCCTTGCGGCCACGTTTTGGGCCACTCGGCTCGAAGCTCCATGCCGTCGGCTCGTTGCCGCGCAGGTAGTGCAGGCAATCGTGCTCCACCAACGCCTGCGGATGCGCCGGCATGCCACGCAGCGCCAAGTAATCCTGGCTCGCCACTAGCAATGAGCGCGTCTGGCACAACGTCCACGCCACATGCGTCTCGGGTGCGCTGGCGACGTGGCGGATTGCCAGATCAAAGCCCTCTTGCGTGAGCGAGTGCAGCCGATCAGAGAAGTCCAGCTCGATCCGCACACCGGGATAGCGCCGCAAGAACGCCGGCAGCAGTGGCACGATCTGCTGCCGGCCAAGCGCCACCGGCGCCGTCACACGCACAAGCCCGCGCGGCTCGCCGGCCAGGTCTTTCACCCGCGTGAAGTGCACGGCGATCGTCTCGTAAGCATCGCGCGTGCTATCGACCAAGGTTTGCCCAGCCTCGGTCAGGCGAACGCTGCGTGTGGTCCGGCGCACCAGTGGCACGCCTGCTGCGCGTTCCAGCTCGGCAATGCGCTGGCTCATGGCCGCCTTGCTGATGCCGAGCCGCTGCGCGGCAGCCGTGAAGCTGTTCGTCGTCGCGAGCACCGTCAACGAATGGATGTGCGGCAGCAGTGCCTGGATATTTTGCAAATTCATCCCGCGATTGTTCATCAAATTAAACAGTGATTCAACCGTAACGGGCTTCTCCCGCGCGCGATGGCCACCTAGACTGCCGCATCGCTTTCCCAATCCCACCACCCACCTGCATCAGGAGGAGACACATGCCCAAGGTACCCGCCTTCAATTCCGACGCCGACGTCGGTCACTACATCCAAGGCACGCCGCGCGCGGGCCGCAGCGCGCGCTTTCAAGACGTCTTCAACCCTGCCGCCGGCAAGGCCGCGCGCCGCGTCGCACTGGCGAATGCGGACGAGGTAAACCAAGCGGTGGCGGCTGCGCAAGCGGCATTTCCCGCCTGGGCCGACACGCCCCCGATCCGCCGTGCGCGCGTGCTGCACAAGTTCCTGCAATTGATGAACGAGCAGCGCGACACGCTGGCCGCCATCATCACCGCCGAGCACGGCAAGGTGTTCTCCGATGCGCAAGGTGAGGTGTCGCGCGGCATCGACGTCATCGAATTCGCCTGCGGCATTCCGCAATTGCTCAAGGGTGATTACACCGATCAGGTCAGCACCGGCATTGACAATTGGACACTGCGCCAGCCGCTCGGCGTGGTGGCCGGTATCACGCCGTTCAATTTCCCGTGCATGGTGCCGTGCTGGATGTTCCCGGTAGCGCTGGCAACGGGCAATACCTTCGTCCTCAAGCCAAGCGAGCGGAACCCGTCCGCCGCGTTGTTCATGGCGGAGCTGTTGACGCAGGCCGGCCTGCCCGATGGCGTGTTCAATGTCGTGCAGGGCGACAAGCTAGCGGTCGACACCCTGCTCGACCACCCGGACGTGCCAGCCGTGAGCTTTGTCGGCTCCACGCCGATTGCCGCCTACGTGCAGCAGCGCGGCGTGCAAGCCGGCAAGCGCGTGCAAGCGCTGGGCGGCGCCAAGAACCACTTGGTAGTGATGCCCGATGCGAACATCGACCAGGCTGTCGATGCGCTGATTGGCGCGGCTTACGGCTCGGCGGGCGAGCGTTGCATGGCGATCAGCGTGGCGGTGCTGGTGGGCGACGTGGCCGACCGCATCGTGCCAGCGCTGGCCGAACGCGCGCGCAACCTCGTCGTGGGCGACGGCATGATGCCCGAAGTGGAAATGGGGCCGATCGTCACCCGCGAAGCGCTGCAGCGTATCGAAGGTTACGTCGACCAAGGCGTAGCCGAGGGCGCCACGCTGGTGGTCGATGGACGCGGCCTGCGTGTCCCGGGCCGAGAGCAAGGCTTCTTTACCGGTGGCACGCTGTTCGACCATGTCACGCCCGACATGCGCATCTACAAGGAAGAGATCTTTGGCCCCGTGCTCAGCTGCGTGCGCGTCAAGGATTTTGCCGAAGCCATCTCGCTCGTCAACGCGCACGAATTCGGCAACGGCGTGTCGTGCTACACCAGCGATGGGGGCATCGCGCGTGAATTCGCGCGCCGTATCCAAGTGGGCATGGTGGGAATCAACGTACCGATTCCGGTGCCGATGGCGTGGCACAGCTTTGGCGGCTGGAAAAAGAGCCTGTTTGGCGACATGCATGCCTACGGCGAAGAAGGCGTGCGCTTCTATACGCGGCAGAAGTCGGTTATGCAACGGTGGGCTTCCAGCATCGGCAAAGGTGCTGAATTTGCGATGCCGACCGCGAAATAACGTGGGCTGAACCCGAGCGCGGCGGGGCATCGCGTCGACACCCCGCCGCGCTCAACGCTTAAGTCATCTTGTCGTGTTCGCCATCGCCGCTGTGTGAAGTGTGCCGGAATGAAAGTTCGAGCCGATACGCCAAAGCGATGAACAGGCTCTGCGCGAGACCCATCGTGGCCGTCAGCGCGCGAAAGCCGAACGTGGTGCTGTCTTGCACGACCAGCGTGACTTCGGCCAGGCGGGCGAGCGGGCTCATGCGGCTATCGGTGATGGCGATAACGCGCGCGCCACGCTGAGCCGCCTGCTGGGCCACCTCCAGAGTCTCATCCGCATACGGCATGAACGAAATCACGATCAGCACATCGCCTTCGCGCACCGAGCGAATCTGCCCCAGATGCATGCTGCCCAGTGCGCTGAACAGGCCAACGCGCTTGTCCGTGTGCTGCAATGCGTAGTCGAGATACACAGCCACAGAAAACGAGCGCCGCGAACCCACAATCCAGATCGCCTGGGTATCAGCCAGCATGTCGACCGCCTGCGCAAATGCCTGCGGGTCCAGCGCCTGGCGCAGATGCTGCATGCCAGCCACACTACCCTGGATGAACGCATCGACAATCTGCTCCGGCTGCAGGGTGGCCGAACCGGATTCAATCACATCGCGCAGACGGAGGTTGTAGTCGCGGCCTGGTGCAATTTGTTGGGCGATCCCCTCGCGAAACAGCCGCTGCATCTCGGAAAAACCCGTGAAGCCGAAATGCTGGGCAAAGCGCACCACGGCAGAGGGCTGCACGCCGCACTGGGCGGCCAACGATTGAATGCCCTCCAGGCCGAGGTGATCCCGGTGGGTTTCAACATAGCGAGCAATCAGCTTCAAGCGATTGCTCAGTGCGTCATATTCCTGCGTCAAGCGCTGCAGAAACGCGTCGACGTTTTCAGGCGGTTGCTCGGTTGGGTGCATCGGACGGCGTGATTTGGGTGGTCCAGGCATTCGGTGCGTTCGCTCGAGAATCGGGCCTGGGCTCGTCAAGGAAGTCGGGAAAGCTATAGAAAAGGTTCGGGCCCATTCTAAGCCGGTTCCCGGCTGCAACGGGATGCGGCAAGGGTGGGGGATGCCCTAAGCCGCCGCGCAGGGCTCAGCGTGGCAAGCCCCCTTTCAGAGGTAATCCACCCACACGCCGCCTGCATCGGCCGAGCGCACGCAGTTCTCCACCCAGCGCACTCCATCCACGCCCGCGTGCACGTCGGGGTAGCGGATCGCCTGCAGCGCGGCCTGATCGTCGCGGTCGGTTGCATCCATGGCCAATGCGAAGCGGGTGTACAGGTTGGACCACGCGTCGAATAACCCTTCCGGATGCCCTGCGCTGATGCGGTCGTCATGCAGCGCGATCGGATGCAGGTAGCCCATACCGCGATCGAGCACCTGTGCCGGCTGCCCCTGCACCTCGTAGCGCAGTTGGTTCGGGTGCTCATCCCACCATTCCAGGCTAGCCTTGGCGCCAATCACGCGAATCTTCTGATTGTGCGTCGACCCGGCATTCACCGCGCACGACCAGACATAACCGACCGCGCCGCCGTCGTACTCCATGATCGTGAAGGCGTTGTCCTCCAGCGGCGCGCGGCTCTTCACGAAGCTCTGCCGCGAACACAGCAACCGCTTGATCTGCAACGCCGGCAGCATCACCTCGGACAGGTACAGCGGATGCGTGCCGATGTCGCCCAGCACGTAGCTCGGCCCGGCAAACTTTGGGTCCATGCGCCAGCGCGCGGCCGGGTTCGCCGCCTCCACGCCCTCACTGTGAAAACCGTGCGAGAACTGCATCTGCACGATGCGGATCTCGCCCAGATCGCCGCGCGCGATCATCTCGCGCGCCTGCTCAATCAACTGGTGGCCGGAGTAGCCATAGGCCACGCCCACGATCTTGCCCTTCTCGCGCGAGAGTCGCTGCAGCTCTTCCGCCTCGGCCGTGGTGAAGCACAGCGGCTTCTCGCAGACCACGTGCAGACCGGTATTAAGCGCGGCCTTGCAGATTTCGAAGTGCGTATTGTTGGGCGTAGCAATCGAAACCGCGCGAATGCCGTCCGGGCGGCGCGCTTCGGCCTCGAACATCGCGCGGTAATCCGCGTAGCAACGCTCCTCCGCCACGCCAAGCCGCTGGCCAAATTGGCAGCCGCGCTCTGGGTCAATATCAAACGCGCCGGCCACCAGTTGGAAGTTGTCATCGCGCAGCGCTGCCGAACGGTGCACATAGCCAATCTGGCTGTTCAAGCCGCCGCCAACCATGCCCCAGGGAATCGAATGCCCCAGCAAGCTTTGTCCGTCGATCATGGTATTTGTGTTCCTCTTATGTTGTCAGGCAAAACCCACGGCGGCGAGGAATTCGCGGCTCGCCGCCACATCGCGCAGGCCGGAGCCGGCATTGCACGGATCGCGCTCCTGTTCGATCGTGATGTAGCCCGCTCAAGGTGCGCTTGATGGCCGGATAATCGAGCTCGCCCCGACACATCACGCCGCGCGCGCACGCGTCAAAGAAGGCGATTCGCCCGCCCAGCACCTGTTGGTAGGTTAGAAGACGGATGTCTTCGAAATACACATAACCGAGGCGCGCGGCATGCCCGCCCAGCCAGGTCACCGGGTCCAAGCCGAAGTCGTACAAGTGACCGGTATCGAAACGCAGGCCCGCCGTTTCGGCCTGCAGCTTGGTCGCGCACTGGTGGCACCAGTCCATCACCACCAGACGGCGCGGGATAACGCTGCCCGGGCTGCGCCAGCACCGACAGCAGTTGCTGAATCAGCGCGCAGATATCGCGCGCCCAACGCAGCAGACTCGTCGAGTTCAGCGGTGACACGAGGTCATCGAGGATCGTGCCCGCCGTGATGCTCAAGCGCCTCCCGCCCAACTCAGCGCGCGCGAAGTCCACGTCCAACGGAATGCATCCATAGGGATCCAGCTCAATGCCGGAGCCCCCCCCCCCGCCTTCGACGCATCGGACAAGACCTCGTGTCACGACGACTGGTGCCGGTTCCTCACGTCGTCCACGCCCCAACAACGGGGGGGAGGGGGAACAGGCAATCTTCATAGCCATACGGGTGCCGCCCGAGTTCTAACGCGATTTCAGGCGCGATAGAACGCCGGCCGTTCAGCAATCTCGATGCGCTCGACTGCGCCGCTCGTCTGCGCACGCACACACGCATCGGCAGCTACCGCTGCGGCGTAGCCGTCCCATGCCGATGGGCCAGTCAACGTGCCGCCTTGCACACCGTCGATGAACGCTTGCAACTCAACGTCGTAAGCCGCGATAAAGCGGTCCTTCCAGTCGACCAGGATGTCGGTTGCCAGCTTGGCACCATGCTTGAGCGACACCGCCTGCGGGTCCGGCAACTTGGCAATGCCGACCTCGCCCACCACCTCGCACTGGATGTCGTAGCCGTATTGGCAATTGACGAAAATCTCGACGTCGATGCGCACGCCGCCAGCCGTTTCCAGCAACACGATCTGCGGATCCGCCAGATGCGATGCCGCGTGGCGGCTCTTCTTCGGATACACGACCTGCGCGCTCACGTAGTCTTCATCAATCAGCCAGCGCAGCACATCCAGCTCGTGGATGAGCGTGTCGGTGATGGCCATGTCGGTCGTATAGCGCTCACCCACCGTCGGGTTGCGGTGCGCGCAATGCAACATCAGCGGTGCGCCGATCGTACCGCTGTCGATCACCTGCTTGAGCGCGCGGTAGCCCTGGTCATACGGGCGCATGAAGCCAACCTGCACCAATCGGCGGCCGTGTGCCTGTTCCGCCTGGACGATCCGCATGCAGCCCTCGGCCGTGACCGCCAGCGGCTTCTCGCAGAACACCGGCTTGCCGTGCGCAATCGCCTTCAGCACAAACTCTTCGTGCGTCGGGCCCCACGACGTGACAAGCACCGCCTGCACGTCCGACGCTTCGATCAAGTCATGACCGTTTGTATACACCTCGGCATTCAGGCCGTAGTTCGACACGGCGCTGCGCGCCTGCATCGGGTCGATGTCCGTCACCGCCACCACGCGCGCGCCGGACAGCGTGCGCGTCAATCGCCGAATGTGGTCCTGGCCGATTGCGCCGCAGCCAATCACACCAATTTGCAAAGTCATACCGTTTCCTCGTTATTCAAAATGTTCAACCTGTCAAACAGAGCGTTGTTGACGTGGTGCATGCTCTGGGCGAGCAGCTCCTCGCTGTTTTCCGCTTCCATCACCTCGGCGGCGAACGGCTCGAACGACACCAAGCCCTTGTAGCCACGATCCAGCAGCGTGCGCAGTTGGTGGATGTTGCCCAGTCGATCAGCCTGTCCGACCAGCACGCGATGGCCATCGCGCATGTCGCGGCGATCCAGCGCCGGCGATTCCACGCCCGACACATGCACCAGCCCCGTCAAATCGGGAAAGAAAATGTCCTCACCCGCCAAGTGGTGGTGGAACGTGTCGTGCACGAGCTTGAAGTGCCGTTCACCGGCGGCGGCGTAAATCGCCTCAACGGCGTCGGACTTGCGGCGCAGCGCACATTCCTCAAAGCCCAGTGGTTCAACCAGCCCTTCGATACCCTGGTCGTCCAGGATCGGACGCAGCTTGCGTAGTGCGTCTACCAAAGCGCGGCGGCGCTCGGTTTCGGTGCGCATATCGTCTCGGCTGTTGAGCGGGCACATCACCAGCGCCTGGGCGCCACACGCGCGCGCATAGACCGCCAGCAAGCGCGCTTTGGTTTCCAGTGCGGCATCGAACACGTCGAACGGATACAACGCGTTGATAGAGCGGATGGTAATGCCGGCTTGCTCGGCCAACCCCTTCAGGTTAGGGGCCGGCGTGCCGTCGCTGATCTCGGTGTCCTTCAGGTCGTTGCGGATTTCGACGGCCGACACGCCAAGCCGCTTGCACATGGCAAGAAAATCGCTGAACGACTGGCGCGGCGCACTGATCCGATTGATGGCAAATGGAATGCGGTGGTTCATGGTCAATGGAAGCAATAGGTTCAGCTTGGCTCAGCGCGCGACGCTGCTGAAATGACGATCGAGACAGCGTTGCAACGCGGCGTGCATGGTCCATTTCCGCTCGCCTTCAAACGGGCTGGCCCAGCGGTACATCGGCTGCAACGATGCCCGCCCCACGCCGCACGATCGCATCGCCTGCTCGAACGCCGCCATTTGCTCGCGCGTAGCACGGGACATGCCCCATCAATCGAGAAAATCGCTGCGCGGTGACAGCTCGATCTGATCGTAGCCAACTCCAGCCACCGCCCCCGGCAATGCACCGAGTGGCGTGTGGCGGAACATGTAAGTGTCCAGCGCGATCGTCATTCCGATTCCTTGGGGCGTTAGGGTGTGCGCGTGGGAGCGGCAATCAACGGCGCTTCTTCTTGTTACGGTATTGATCGGCCACGACGGCAGCGACGATGATGGCTCCCTTGACCATCTCCTGGTAATACGCATCGATGCGGATGAAGGTGAAACCCGACGTCATCACGCCCAGGATCAGCACGCCGATCACCGTGCCCGTAATGCGCCCCAGGCCGCCCGTCAGCGATGTACCGCCGATCACCACCGCCGCGATGGCATCCAGCTCATACATGACGCCCATGCCCGACTGCCCCGAGATGGCGCGCGCCGCCGTCACCGTGCCGGCAATGCCGCTCAGCACGCCAGCAATGGTGTAGACCCCAATCAATTGACGATGCACGTTGATGCCCGACACGATGGCCGCCTGACGGTTGGCGCCAATTGCATAGGTAAACTTGCCGAAGCGCGTGTAGCGCAGCACCACGTGGAAGATTGCGGCAATCACCAAGAAGATGATCACCGGATTTGCGCCCGCGCCAATGGCTGCAAACTCATCGGTCAGCATCGACACCGGCGTGCCGTTAGTGAACCACTTGGCAAAGCCGCGCGCCGCCACCATCGTGCCCAGTGTCGCAATAAAGGGCGGAATGCCCGTGTAGGCAATCAACGACCCGTTGATCAGACCCACCAGCAAGCCCACGAACACGCCCGCCAGCACCGGCCAGATGATCGGCAGATCGGTCAGATGCGGGAACACTGCGCGCGGAAAATCCGACACCTGCGCCAAGCTTGCGGATACCACCGCAGCAGCAGCCACCACCGAGCCAGACGACAGGTCGATTCCGCTGGTGATGATGACGAGGTTCACGCCCACGGCGATGATGCCGATCACCGCCATCTGCAAAATGATGATCTGCAGCCGCTCCGCATTGAACAGAAAGCTCTGGCCGACAACGGCCCAGCCCACTGCCTCGAAGAACAGGCTGATGCCGATCAGCACCAGGAAGATGCTCAGCTCCCGTGGCCACTTTGCGCGCCGCGATTTACCCATCGCGAGGGGCGCTTGCGCGATTGAATTGCACGTTCCCATTTCATTTGTCTCCATACATTGACCCGATCACCCGGCTTAGCGAGACGCCAACTCCATGATGCGAACCTGATTTGCGTCCTTGCGGTCGACGATGCCTGTCACGCGGCCTTCGTGCATGACCATGATCCGGTCGCTCATGCCCAACACCTCCGGCAGTTCCGACGAGATCATCAGCACTGCCACGCCCTTGGCGGCGAGCGCACTCACTAGGCGGTGGATCTCGGCCTTCGCGCCCACGTCGATGCCGCGCGTCGGTTCGTCGAGAATCAGCACCCTCGGCTCGGTCAGCAGCCAGCGCCCGATCAGCACCTTCTGCTGATTGCCGCCCGACAGGTTTTGGATTTCTTCATGCAGGCCTGGCGCTTTTACGCGTAGCGTGCGGCTCATCGCCTCGCAGTCTTGCCGCAGCGCAGTGCGGCGGACAAAGCCGGCTTTCACATAACGGTTGTGTAAGACGGCCGCTTCCATGTTGGCCAGCAGGTCGAGGCTCAGAAAACAGCCGGTATCCTTGCGGTCTTCGGTCAGGAACGCCATCCCGAGCTTCATCGCCTGCGCGGGCATGTGGATCCTGACCAACTCACCGTCCAGGCGAATCTCGCCGCTCGTGGCGGGCACCACGCCAAACAGGGCCTCCGCCACGTTCGAACGCCCCGAACCAACGAGCCCCGCCACGCCCAGAATCTCGCCCGCGTGCAGATCAAAACTCACATCGCGGAACGCGCCCTGCAAGCTCAGGTTCTTGACCGACAGCACCACATCGCCAATCGGCACGTGCTCCTTCGGAAACATCTGCGTGATCTCACGCCCAACCATCATGCGGATGATGTCGTCGCGCGTGACATCGGTGGATGCATGGGTGCCGATGTACTTGCCGTCACGAAACACCGAGAACTCGTCGGCAATTTCAAACAGCTCGTCCATCTTGTGCGTGATGTAGACGATGCCTTTGCCCTGCGCGCGCAATTGGCGAATGATGCGGAACAGATGGCTGACCTCCGTCTCGCTCAGCGCCGAGGTAGGCTCGTCCATGATCAGCACGTCGGAGTCGAACGAGACCGCCTTGGCGATCTCCACCATCTGCCGGCTGGCAACCGAGAGCGTGCGCACCTCGGCTTCTGGATCGATGTCAATCGACAAGCACTCGAACAACGTTTGCGTGCGCCGGCGCAACTCGGCATGGTCGACCAGACCAAAGCGGTTCTTCGGCTCGCGGCGGATCCAGATGTTCTCCGCCACAGTCATGTACGGCATCAGGTTCAGCTCCTGATGGATCATCGCGATGCCGCGGTTGAGCGCATCGAGGGGGCCGTCCAGCTTGGTGGGCGTGCCCTGGATGCGAATTTCACCCGCATCCGGCGTGTAGACGCCGGCAATGATCTTCATCAAGGTAGACTTGCCGGCACCGTTCTCGCCCATCAACGCGTGCACGGTGCCGCGACGCAGGCGGAACTGCACGTTGTCGAGCGCGGCAACGCCAGGAAACGACTTGCGCACGCCACGGACTTCCAGCAGGCAATCCGCAGCAGCTGAAGTGGACGGGCTGAACGAAGGGGATGGCACGTCTTGACGAGACGTCAGCCGATCCGACATGGCAAGGGACATGAGCACTCCTCGGGAAGCGAACACGGGCCGGCGCATCGCGGCCCGCGCGACGTGCAGTCGCGGGTCAGTGCTTGCTGTACTGGGCAAGGTTTTCTGGCGTGACGAGCTCGAACGGCACATTCACGTAGCGCTCCACCGGCTGCTTCTTCGCCAGCTTGAGCGCTGCATCCACCGCGCCGGCGCCCTGCCCGCTCAGGTTCTGGAACACGGAGACCTTAAGGTCGCCCGCCTTCATCGAGGCAATGCCGTCGGGCGTGGCGTCAATGCCGGCCACGATGGTCTTGGGCGTCCACTTGCGGGCCGCCTTCAATGCGGTGATCGCGCCGATCGCCATTTCATCGTTATTGGAGAGAATGGCGTCAAACTTGGCGCCGGAACTCAGCCAGTTCATCGTGATGTCTTGGCCCTGTGTGCGGCTCCACTTGCCTTCACGCCGGTCGACGATCTTCATGCCGGCGCATTCCTTGGTGGCGATCACCTCTTCGATGTCCTTGGTGCGGGCGCGTGCCGACTCATTGGACAACTCGCCCATCAGTACCAGCACATCGCCCTTGCCGCCCAACAGCTTGCACACCTGCTGCGCCTGCAGCGTGCCCGACAGCTTCTCGTCGGACGCCACCACCGCCACGCCAGCCGGCAGTTTGTCGAAATCGACCGGCCTGCGGTTCACGTAGACCAACGGAATCTTGGCCGCCGTCGCCATCTTGGTGATCTTGGGCGTGGCATCGGTGTCAACCGGGTTAACGATGATCGCGTCCACCTTCTGCGCAATCATGTTCTGGACTTGGCTGAGCTGTTTGCCCACATCGCTGCCGGCATCCTCAATCTGCACGACCACGCCCTGTTTTTTGGCGGCATCGGTCACGCCATTGCGCAGGATGGTCAGGCCCGTGTCATCAAACTGCGCAATGGCCACGCCGATCTTCTCGGCATGCGCCAGCGGCGCGGCAAACAGGGCAAGTGCGGCAACGGCCATCAACTTGGTCTTCATGGTGCGTGGTCTCCTGGTTTTTGAGCATGGAAGGTGGCGCGCTAGGCACCACCCGGGCCCGCCCCCGGGTCAAGCCGGAGTGTCAGGACGCAACTGTAGTTCAGGCTCACCCTGTTTTGGAAATTTATTTCTAAGTAATTTCACCTAGAGAACATGTTTTCCAAAAAATCTAGACTGCATCCGAATCTCTGAATTTCCGGCAAGGTGAACTGCCGCCGCATCCATGCTGCGCGGCCCTCCAAACCGGCCTTCCATTGCGCGACGACTGATATGAGCCCGTTGAACTTTCCAACCGACCGCCCCATCGATCTGGCCTGCCTGGGCCGGGTCGCCGTGGACCTTTATGCACAGCAGATCGGCAGCCGCCTGGAAGACGCGCGCAGCTTTCAGATGTACCTCGGCGGCTCGTCCGGCAATGTTGCATTTGGCGTTGCGCGGCTTGGCTTGAGGACGGCGATGATCTCGCGCGTGGGCGACGAGCAGATGGGCCGCTTTTTGCGTGAGGCGCTCGCGCGTGAGGGCTGTGACACCAGCCAGTTGCAGATCGACCCGCAGCGCCCGACCGCGCTGGTGCTGTTGGGCCTGAAAGACCGCGACACCTTCCCGCTACTGTTCATGCGCGAGAACTGCGCCGACATGGCCGTGCGGGCGGACGAGATCCGCGAAGACTTCATCGCCGGCTGCCGCGCGTTGGCAATCACGGGCACCCATCTGTCGACGCCGACCACGCGCGAGGCATCGTTGACTGCGCTGGACTACGCGCGTCGCCACGGCGTCGTGCGCATTCTGGACATCGATTACCGCCCCGTGCTGTGGGGCCTGACCAGCCGTGGCGCCGGTGAAAACCGCTACGTGCCGGACGCGCATGTCTCGCAGCAATTGCAGCAGGTGCTGGGCGAATTCGACTTGCTGGTCGGCACCGAAGAGGAATTCCTGATTGCCGGCGGCGTGCCGCATGACCTGATGGCGTCGCTACGTGCCGTGCGCGCCATCTCGAATGCTGCACTGATCGTCAAGCGTGGCGCGCTTGGCTGCTGCGTCATCGAAGGTGCCATTCCCACGCGGATTGAAGACGCGCCGACTTACCCTGGCGAGCGGGTCGAAGTGCTCAACGTGCTCGGCGCGGGCGATGCGTTCTTGTCGGGCCTGCTCTCGGGGCTCTTGCGCGACAAGGGTTGGGCGGAATCCACGCGCATTGCCAACGCATGCGGCGCCATTGTCGTGTCGCGCCACGCGTGCTCGGCTGCCATGCCAACGCCAGCGGAGCTGGAACACTGGTTCAGCGGCCAACGCCACTCGGCGGTGGATGCCGACCGCGACCTCGCCCACTTGCACCGCGTCACAACCGCCCGTCCCCAGTGGGACGACCTGTGCGTCATGGCCTTCGACCACCGCAGCCAGTTTTACGACCTGGCCGTTCAGGCCAACGCAAGCGAAGCCCGCATCCGGGCACTCAAGCAGTTACTGGTGCGCGCGGCCGAGCAGGTTGAGCGTGGCTGCGGTCTGCAAGGCCACCTCGGTGTATTGATCGACGGCGGCGCCTATGGCAGCGACGCACTCGCCTCGGCAACGGGGCGTGGCTGGTGGGTCGGCCGGCCGGTGGAACTGCCGGGCTCCCGCCCGCTGCGCTTTGACGACACGCGCTCGGTCGGCTCTGCGCTTGTCCATTGGCCCACGGAGCAGGTCGTCAAGTGCCTGGTGCATTACCACCCGGACGACCCGGCAACACTGCGCGTGGACCAAGAGCAGAAGGTGCTCGAACTATGGGAAGCCACCCGCGAGAGCGGCAACGAACTGCTGCTGGAAATCATTCCGCCGCGCACGATCACGCCGGCCGGTACAGAAGACGATGCCGTGCTGCGCACAGTCGCACGTTTCTACAACCTGGGAGTGCGCCCCGAATGGTGGAAGCTCGCGCCCATGCACGCCGACAGCTGGGCGCGCCTGGAACAACTCGTTGCCGAGCGCGACCCGCACTGCCGTGGCGCCGTGATCCTCGGGCTGAACCAGCCGCTGCAATACCTGATCGACAGCTTCCGCTCGGCCACCAACCCGATCGTCAAGGGCTTCATGGTCGGGCGCACGCTGTGGGCCGATGCCTCGCTCAAGTGGCTGCGCGGCGACATCGACGACTCAACCCTCATTAACGAGGTGGCGGGCAACTTTGCGCAATTGGCAGACGCGTGGCTGAGCCGCCGCGCGGGTGTCCAAGCCGAAGCACGATCCGCTGCCTGACTGCCAAGACAATACGAGACTCACCTTGACCACAACCGTAAGACTGACTGTGAGCCAAGCGCTGGTGCGCTACCTGGCTGCGCTGCGAGCCGAAGTCGTGCAGCCCGACGGCCGAATCGAAACCCTGCCGTACTGTGGCGGCGTCTTTGCCATCTTCGGACACGGCAATGTGGCGGGGCTTGGCGAAGCGCTGCAGGCCGAGCGAGACCGCCTGCCCACGCTGCGCGCGCACAACGAGCAAGGCATGGCCAACGCGGCCGTCGCCTTTGCCAAGGCCAACTTCCGCCAGCGCATGATGGCCGTGACGTCCAGCATCGGCCCCGGCGCCACCAATATGGTGACCTCCGCCGCGCTCGCGCACGTGGCCCGCTTGCCACTGCTGCTGTTGCCGGGCGACATCTTCACCTCGCGCCTGCCCGACCCCGTGCTGCAGCAGGTCGAAAGCTTTGAGCAAGGCGACGTGAGCGCAAACGATTGCTTCCGACCGGTCACACGCTATTTCGACCGCATTACCTCGCCTGAGCAATTGCTGGTCGCCCTGCCACGCGCAATTCAGGTAATGACCGATCCGGCGCAGTGTGGCCCCGTTTGCCTCGCGCTGCCGCAAGACGTGCAGACCTTCGCTTACGACTGGCCGGAAGACTTCTTTCAACCGCCGCTGATCCGCATGCGTCGCCAACCGGCCGACCCGGTGGAGTTGGCCGAAGCGGTTGCACTGCTCAAGTCTGCCAAGAAGCCGCTGATCGTCGCGGGTGGTGGCGTGCTCTACAGCCAGGGCTGGGAAGCGCTGCGTGCGTTTGCCGAGGCGCACGGCGTACCGGTTGCTGAATCGCAGGCCGGCAAGGGCTGCCTTGCGTGGGATCACCCGCTCAACCTCGGCGCCATCGGCGTCACGGGCTCGCCGGCTGCCAACCACGCCGCCAGACAGTGCGATGTGGTCTTTGCGGTCGGCACCCGTTTGCAAGACTTCACCACCGGCTCGCACGCGCTGTTTGGCCACGCCACGCTGCTGAGTCTGAACGTGCAACCGTTTGATGCCGGCAAAAAGCGCGGCCAGCAACTGGTGGCCGACGCGCGCACCGGGCTCGGCCAAGTCAGCACCGGGCTGGATGGATGGCGCGCTGATCCCGCGTGGACAGCCACTTGCCGCGACCACGCAGCGACCTGGGTCGGCCGCGTCACGGAGCTGACCAACCACGTGCCGACCGACACCCCGCCCTATGACGCCGAGGTGATTGGCGCGGTGCGTGAATCCGCTGCGGACGCTGGGCTCGACAGCGCACGCCACGACTTGGTGGTCTGCGCTGCCGGCACCCTGCCCGCCGAGCTGCACAAGCTCTGGCGCAGCAGCCTGCCTGGCAACTACCACATGGACTACGCCTACTCCTGCATGGGCTACGAAATCGCGGGAGGGCTGGGCGCCAAGCTCGCGCGCCCCGAGCGCGAAGTGATCGTCATGGTGGGCGATGGCTCGTACATGATGCTCAACGCAGAGTTGGCCACCTCGGTCATGCTGGGCAAGAAGATCATCGTTGTGATTCTCGACAACCGTGGCTACGGCTGCATCGAGCGGCTGCAACTCAACTGCGGCGGTGCGAGCTTCAACAACATGCTCGACGACTGCGTGCCAGAAGGCGGTGAACGCTCGTCCATCGATTTCGCCCTGCATGCCCGCGCCATGGGCGCCGACGCCGTACACGTGCGCAACACCGATGAACTGCGCCGCGAGATGACGCGCGCACGCGCCGCCAAGAAAAGCCAGGTGCTAGTGATCGACACCACGCACCACCGCACTACCGGCGACGGCGGCGCTTGGTGGGAGGTGGCCGTGCCTGAAGTCTCGGCCCGCTCCGAAGTCATGACTGCGCGGCACGCCTACGTTGAGGCCAAGCTGCGCCAGCAACGCTGAACCCAATACCCCCACTAAGGAAGACTCGCATGACCTGGAACGTTCGCATCGGCATCAACCCGCTGTCGTGGATGAACGACGACCTGCCCTCGCTCGGCGGCGAAACCCCGCTCGAAACCGCGCTCAAGGAAGGCGCGGAAATCGGCTATGCCGGCTTCGAGCTGGGCAACAAGTTCCCAAAGAGCGGCCCCGAGTTGAAGGCCAAGCTGGCGGAATATGGACTCGTCTGCGTGAGCGGCTGGTACTCCGGCTTTCTGGCGGAAGTCGCGCCAGGCCAGACCGAGGAAGAGGCCGTGGCCGCAGAGGTCGAACGCTGCAAGGCCCACATGACCAAGCTGCAGCACAACAACGTGAACGTGGTGGTGTACGGCGAATGTGCCGGCACGATCCAGGGCCAGATCGACACGCCCGTCTCCAAGCGCCCGCGCTTTCCGAACGACGATGCATGGCAGCGCTACGCACAGCGCCTGAATGCCTTCGGTGCGCACCTGCGCAACACGTACGGCATCAGGCTCGCATATCACCACCATATGGGTGCCTATGTGGAATCGCCCGAAGACGTGGACCGTCTGATGTCGCTCACTGATCCGGACAAGGTCTTCCTGCTATTCGATACCGGCCACGCTTACTTTGGCGGCGCGGCGGACCCGGTTTCATTGCTCAAGCGGCACGTTGCGCGCGTTGCGCACGTCCACTGCAAGGACGTGCGCCCACAGGTGATCGTGCAGGCGCGCAACGATAGCTGGAGCTTCCTCAACGGCGTAATCAACGGCACCTTCACCGTGCCCGGCGACGGCGCACTTGACTACGAAGCCACGTTGCGCACGCTCAAGGACGCGGGCTACGAAGGCTGGCTCGTGGTCGAAGCCGAGCAAGACCCGGCCGTTGCGCCGAGCTATCTGTATGCGAAGAAGGGCTACGAAACGCTGCGCACGCTGGTCGACCAGCTTGACGCCCAACAAGCCTGACAACCAAGGACTCCCCCCCATGGCAATCTCTCCCCTGCTGGTCAAGGCATCGCCCGAGCGTGAGATCTGCAACGTGACGCCGGAATCCGCCGGCTGGAAGCACGTCGGTTTTCGTGCGCTGCGCTTGAGCGCAGGTGACCACGAAGCGGTGGATACCGGCGCACGCGAACTGTGCGTGGTGGTACTCACGGGTACGATCCGCGCGGAGGTCGATGGCGTCACCTACGACAACCTGGGCAAGCGCGACAGCGTGTTCGACGACATCTCGCCCGACGCGCTGTATGTGCCCGGCAAGCAGCGCGTGACACTTACCGCTACGCGCGATGCGGAAATCGCGCTGTGCACCGCGCCGCAAGTCAGTGATACCAAGGCCGTGCAGCGCCTGGACGGCGAACGCATGCGTCGCATGGTGCGCGGTGAGGGCAGCAACACCCGCTACGTGTGCGACATCCTGATGGGCGACAACCCTGCAGCCGATCGGTTGTTGGTGGTGGAGGTGGTGACGCCGGCCAGCCACTCCAGCAGCTATCCCCCGCACAAGCACGACAGCGATGCCGAACCCGGCGAGACCGTGCTGGAAGAAACCTACTACCACCGTATCAGCCCGCCGCAGGGCTTTGCCTTCCAGCGCGTCTACACCGACGACCGCAGCCTGGATGAAGCCTGCGTCGTCGAGGATCACGACGTGGTCATGGTGCCTCGCGGCTATCACCCAGTGGTCGCCCCGCACGGTTACAACCTGTACTACCTGAACGTGATGGCCGGCCCGAGCCGCGCGTGGGCATTCCGGAACGATCCGGCCCACGAGTGGATGCTGCAGCCGGTTACAGGCTGAGCCCCACGCACTTCTGATCCATTCACAAGCAGGCTCCCACGCACGACCACCGTGCAAGCGTGGTGGGCAAACACATACGAAAAAATGATTTGGCGAGGCTCTATCGCCACCGAAGGGCAGGCGGCAAACCTGCCAAATTGAGGAGACTTATACCTATGCGCCTTTCAACCCCAGCACCACGCCAGCGCTCTGACATCCGCCGACAGGCTATTTACATCGCCGCCGCTTCAGCGCTTACTGCTGCCTGCGGCTTGGCCCACGCCCAAAGCAGCGTCACTCTCTATGGGCGCGTTGCCGGCGGTGTTGACTACACCAACAAGATCGCCACCACCAACGGCACCGCCAGCCGCCTGCAGTATGGAAGCAACCAGTGGGGAACCAGCATGTGGGGCCTGAAAGGCAGCGAAGACCTGGGCGGCGGCCTGAAAGCGGTCATGAACCTGGAGAATGGTTTCACCTCTGCCGATGGTTCCAGCGGTGGCGTGCTCTTCAATCGCTATGCGGTGGTGGGGTTGTCCAGCACGACCTACGGCACGCTGTTGCTTGGCCGGGCCATGGGCATTCCCGATGGTGAGGGCTGGTCCATCGACCCGATGGGCCTGCAGTTCATGAGCATCGCCACACTGCAAGGCAACCGGACGTGGGGCTCGCGGCCCAAGGCCATCACCTACAACTCGCCGGATTGGGGCGGCCTGTCGTTTCGCGCGCAGGCCGGGCTGAACGGCACGGCGGGCAACTTCAACGGCGGCCGTCAACTGGCCGCCAGCGTTGCATACCAGACCGGCCCGCTGATGTTGAAGGCGTTCTATGAAGAAATGCGCGACAACGCTGCGCAATTCACCAATCTCTATACGGCATCGCGCCTGTACACCGCTGGCGGCACGTACCAGATTGGCGATCTCAAACTCTTTGGCGGATACAGCCTGATTCAGTCTGGTGGTGCCACAGTGGCGGATGCCGACAATCCCGCAGGCGCCACGCGCCAGCAAACGTACTGGGTCGGGGCCAACTATCAGGTCACGCCGGCCACGACGCTGGTGGGCGGTGTCTTCCGGGCCAATCAGAACAACGGCGGCGGGAATGGCACACTGCTCACGCTTGGTGTCAATTACGCCCTGTCGAAGCGGACCTTGCTGTACGGCACCGTCGGCACCGTGCTCAACGGCAAGAACGCGACGTTCTCGGTGGAAGCCGCTGGCGGCAAGCCCACGGCAGGTTCCAGCCAGCAGGGCGTCTACACGGGCGTGGTGCATTCGTTCTGACGATCCCCTGGTGCGAGGCCAGCGCCGCAGTTCGCCGCTGCGCCTCGTACGCCACCTGTCGCGCCGGAAGCCCCCTCCGGCCCTAGGGCATTGGCGTGCGTGGCTTAGAATGGTGAGTTGCCGGACCTGCGGTGCAGGTCCCACCATCCGTCAAAACGAGGAAATCCCCATGGCCCGCATGGTTCACTGCGTCAAGCTCAACAAGGAAGCCGAAGGCCTCGACTTCCCGCCCCTGCCCGGCGAACTGGGCAAGAAGATCTGGCAGAGTGTCTCGAAAGAAGCCTGGGCCGGCTGGCTCAAGCACCAGACCATGCTGATCAACGAAAACCGCCTGAACATGGCGGATTCGCGTGCGCGCCAGTACCTGCTCAAGCAGACCGAGAAGTACTTCTTTGGCGACGGCGCCGACCAGGCTGCCGGCTACGTACCGCCACCGTCGGCCTGACCTGCCGCAACCGACAAAAAAGCCGTTCAGTTTGCGCTGAACGGCTTTTTGTTTGGACCCTCGCCGTAGCTATGCGGGAATGGCACCGCTTTCCAGCTTGAAGATCGCCACCGCGCGGCGCAGCGCATTGGCGTAGTCGGCCATGGCCTGTGCGGTGGCAGAGGCCTCCTTCACCAGCGTCGTCGACGGACATCAACAACACCATCAAAGTCATCAAACGCCGCGCTTACGGGTACCGCAACGAGGAGTACCTCTTCCCCGAAATTCCCCGATGAACCAAGAAAAAGGCCGTCCAGACAACCGAACGGCCGCTCCCGCACATCTTGCATCACTTGGTGTTTGCAGTCTCCTCTTGGGGCCGCCGCACCGCGTGCGGGGCGCGACGTGCATTGGCAAGGCGAATGGCATCGTAGTAGGCAGCCGCCGGCGGGCGCTTCAGATATTGACCGTCGCCGCGCACTGCGCGCAGATCGCCATCCGCCCAGGCCAATGCGCCGCGCGTGAGCGTATGCGTGGCGACCCCGCGCACAGTCATCCCTTCGAAGATGCTGAAATCCACCTTCTGGTGATGCGTCTTCACAGAGATCGTCTTGGTGGCGGCCGGGTCCCACACCACCAGGTCGGCATCCGCTCCAGGCTGCACGGCGCCCTTGCGCGGATACAGGTTGAAGATCTGCGCGGCGTTGGTCGACGTAATGCGCACGAACTCATTCGGCGTGATGCGCCCAGCATTGACGCCGTGATGCCAGAGGATGGCGAGGCGGTCCTCAATGCCGCCGCAGCCATTGGGAATCTTGGTGAAGTCTTCACGGCCCATGGCCTTTTGCGATGCGCAGAATGTGCAGTGGTCCGTGCCGGTGGTGTGCAGTTGGCCTGCTTGCAGCCCGCGCCACAGCGCTTCGCGATGCTCAGCCGCACGGAACGGCGGGCTCATGACGTGGGCGGCAGCGCGCGCCCAGTCGGAATCGCGGTACACCGACTCGTCTATCACGAGATGGCCAGGCAGCACCTCGCCAAACACGCGCAGGCCCTCGTTGCGCGCGCGGGCGATGACGTCCACTGCGTCCTTGGCCGACACGTGCACGATGTACACCGGCACACCCAGCACCTGCGCGATACGGATCGCACGGTTGGCGGCCTCCCCCTCCACCTCGGGCGGGCGCGACAGCGGATGCGCCTCCGGCCCCGTGATGCCGCGCGCGAGCAACTGGCGCTGGAGCTGGAAGACCAGCTCGCCGTTCTCCGCATGCACCGTCGGCAAGGCACCCAGCTCCAGCGAGCGCGAGAAGCTGTTCACGAGGATTTCGTCGTCGGCCATGATGGCGTTCTTGTAGGCCATGAAGTGCTTGAAGCTGGAGACGCCGTGCTCGCGCACAAGCGTGCCCATGTCGCGATGCACCGACTCGTCCCACCACGTAACGGCGACGTGAAAACCATAATCTGCCGCCGCCTTCTCGGCCCAGCCGCGCCATTCTTGAAAGGCCTCCATCAGCGGCTGGCGCGGGCTGGGAATCACGAAATCGATAATGCTGGTCGTGCCCCCCGCCAGGCCGGCTGCTGTGCCGGTGAAGAAGTCGTCGCTGGCGGTGGTGCCCATGAAGGGCAGCTCCATGTGCGTGTGCGGGTCGATGCCGCCGGGCATGACGTATTGCCCGTGCGCATCGATGATCGTGGCGCCGGCCGGCGCATCAATCTGCGCCGCCACCTGCAGGATGGTGCCGCCAGCCTCGGGGCTGGCACACAGCACGTCCGCACGCCAGGTGCGGTCCGCATCAATGACCGTGCCGCCACGGATCAGGGTTGTCATGTCGCTGTCTCCTTATGGGTTGCATGAGCTTGCATGCGTGCGTGGATCAGGCGCTCGCCACGCTGGCGCTCGGGCTGCCGCGCAGCTTCATCCACGCGCTGTAGACGACGGCGGCCAGCACCAAGCCGACGAACCAGGCATATGTGTAGAGCGTATTGAAGAACGCCGGCACGTTCGGGAACGCATTCGGAAAGGCGGTGTGCAGAAAGCCCGGCAGATTGGGGAGCACGCCCACGGCCAGCGCCACCACCGCGCCGAGGTTCCAGCCGCCGGTGTAGGCGTATTCGCCGTTCTCGTCGAACAACTCGCGCGCGTTCAGGCGCGTGCCGCGGATGAGGAAGTAGTCGACCATCATGATGCCGGCCACCGGCCCCAACAGCGCGGAATAACCGACCAACCACGTGAAGATGTAGCCCTCGGACGTGGCAAGAATCTTCCACGGCATCATCACGATGGCGATGGTGGCGGTCATCAGCCCACCCGTCTTGTACGAGATGCCCTTCGGCCACAGGCTGGAGAAATCATAGGCCGGGCCCACCAGGTTGGCCGCGAGGTTGCAGCACATGGTGTCCAGCGTCAGGATCACCAGCGCGATGCCCACACCGATGCCGGTCATGCGGCTGGTCAGGTCGATCGGGTCCCAGATGGCCTTGCCATAGATAACCACCGTGGCCGAGGTCACCACCACCGAGATCACCGATAGCAATGCCATTGGAATCGGCAAACCGATCGATTGCCCCACGATCTGGTCACGTTGGGATTTGGCGAAGCGCGTGAAGTCGGGAATGTTCAGCGCCAGCGTTGCCCAGAAGCCAACCATTGCCGTCAAGCTCGGCCAGAACGTCACCCAGAACAGGCCCTCCTTCTTGCCGCCCGCCACGAACTGCGACGGCGCGGAGAGCATCGAGCCGACGCCGCCCGCCTGCGATGTGGCCCACCACACCAGCACGATGCACATGACAATCTTGATAGGCGCCGACCAGCTCTCCAGCCAGCGGATCGAATCGGTGCCGTGCAGGATGAAGTAAAGCTGCAGCGCCCAGAACAGCAGGAAGCACGCAAGCTGTCCAAGTGAAATATCCAGGAACGGCAGCGGCGCGCCATGCAGCGCGTTGCCCGTCAGGATATTGGCCAGCGTATAGATGGCGCTGCCGCCCAGCCACGTCTGGATGCCATACCAGCCGCACGCGACGATGGCCCGCAGCAGCGCTGGCAGCTTCGCGCCCTGCGTGCCGAACGAGGTGCGCACCAGCACCGCGTATGGAATCCCATGCTTGGCGCCGGCGTGGCCGATGAGCAGCATCGGCACCAGCACGATGGCGTTGCCCAGCAGCACCGTCACCACCGCCTGCCACGGCGACATGCCCTGCTCCGTCAGCCCGGCGGCCAGCATGTAGGAGGCGATATTCATCACCATGCCGACCCACAGCGCCGCGAAGTGGTACCACCTCCAGGTACGCTGGGCCACGCCGGTGGGCGCCAGGTCGTCGTTGTAAAGACTGCTGCCGGCCGCAAGCGGATCGGCGGTGTGCGCTGCCTGCTTCATTGAAAGACCTCCACGGATAGTTGGCGCGCTCTGCGGCACGCGTCAGGCTCATTTGTAGGAATCAAAGCCGATCAATACAAGCTGCATCGGATCAAGCCGCCCTGGCTGTCGGCGCCGGCTCCTGGGCACCGGCATCGGGCGGGGCTGCGCCAACGCGCGCCGGGTTATTCGGATGCGTGGTCCAGTTTGCGTAGTCGCCAGCGTCCACGCGCTCCATCGTGATGCATTGCTCGACCGGGCACACATGCATGCATAAATTGCACCCGACGCACTCGGCATCTACCACCTCGAAGTGCCGTTTGCCGTCCTTCTCGCGCGTGATGGCCTGGTGCGAGGTGTCTTCGCAGGCGATATGGCACAGGCCGCACTGGATGCAGCGGTCCTGGTCGATACGCGCCTTGATGTCGTACTTCAGGTTCAGGTACTTCCAGTCGGTCACGTTGGGGACCGCCCGGCCGCGAACGTCATCCAGCGTCGCGTAGCCTTTCTCATCCATCCAGTTGGCCAGGCCATCGGCCATGTCTTGCACGATGCGGAAACCGTAGTGCATGGCCGCCGTGCATACCTGCACGCTGCCCGCGCCCAGCACGATGAACTCCGCCGCATCGCGCCAGTTGGAGATACCGCCGATGCCCGAGATCGGCAGGTTGGGCGTTTGTGCATCGCGCGCGATCTCAGCCACCATGTTCAGCGCGATCGGCTTGACGGCCGGGCCACAGTAGCCGCCGTGCGTGCCTTTGCCGTCCACGGTCGGCATGGGCGCCATCTGGTCCAGATCCACCGCCACGATCGAGTTGATGGTGTTGATGAGCGACACGCCGTCCGCCCCACCCTTGTACGCCGCGCGTGAGCCCAGGCGGATATCGGTGATGTTGGGCGTGAGCTTGACCAGGCACGGCAGCTTGCTCGACGCCTTCACCCAGCGCGTGACCATCTCCACGTACTCGGGCACCTGCCCGACCGCCGCGCCCATCCCCCGCTCGCTCATGCCGTGCGGGCAGCCAAAGTTCAGCTCAACCGCATCGGCGCCGGTGTCTTCAACCATCGGCAGAATCCATTTCCAATCCGCCTCGTTGCACGGCACCATCAGCGAGACGATCAGCGCGCGGTCCGGCCAGTCACGCTTGACCTGGGCGATCTCGCGCAGGTTCACATCGAGTGGACGGTCGGTGATCAGTTCGATGTTGTTCAGCCCGGCGATACGCTGGCCGTTCCATTGCACCGCGCCGTAGCGCGAGCTGACGTTGACCACGTGCGGATCGAGCCCCAGCGTTTTCCACACCACCCCGCCCCAGCCCGCCTCGAACGCGCGGTTGACGTTGTAGGCCTTGTCGGTGGGCGGCGCGGAGGCCAGCCAGAAGGGGTTCGGCGATTTGATACCGGCAACTGTGCAGCGCAGATCGGCCATGTTCGGCTCCGTGGATGTGGTGTGTGAGGAGGCGGATCAGGCCGCCATGACCGTCAGGCTCGCCAGGTAGGCGTCGATGGACGCGGCGGCCACCTTGCCGTCCTGCACGGCCTGCACCGTCAGGTCGATGCCGCCGGTGGCCGCGCAGTCTCCGCCCGCCCAGACGCCGGGCAGTGTGGTGCGCCCGCCGGCATCGACAGCGATGCGAGCACCATCGACCGTCAGCAACTCGCCATCGATGCCGATCGGCACCAGCGTCTGGCCAATGGCCTTGAGCACCATGTCCGCATCCACGGCAAAGCGATCGCCGGCCTCGCCCGACGTGCGCTCGAACTCCACGCCGGTGACATGCCCGCCGTTGCCGAGGAGTCGCACCGGTTTCGCGTGCGTGATGAGCGTGACGCCATTCATTTGCGCAAACTCGCGCTCGGCCCAGGTGGCGCTCATCGATTCGACACCGCGCCGGTAGGCCATCGTCACCGTGGTCGCGCCCAGCTTGCGGCTTTGCACGGCGGCATCCACGGCCGTGTTGCCGCCCCCGATCACCACCACGCGCCGGCCAACCGGCACTGCATCCAGCGCGGCAGCCTGGCGCACCTGCTCAATGAAATCGACTGCGTTCATCACGCCGGACAGGTCTTCGCCATCGAGTGCCAAGGCACGCACGCCGCCCAGCCCGATCGCCAGGAACACCGCGTCGTGCTGCTTGCGCAAGGCATCGAGCGACACATCGCCGCCCAACACCACGCCGGTCTTCCGCTCGATACCGCCCACCGACAGCAGCCACTGCACCTCACGCTGGGCAAAGTCGTCGACGGTCTTGTAGGCGGCGATGCCGTACTCATTCAGGCCGCCCGCCTTGGCATGCGCGTCGAACAACGTCACACGATGCCCCGCGAGTGCCAGGCGATGCGCACATGTCAGCCCCGCCGGTCCAGCGCCAACCACCGCCACATGGCGCCCGGTGTCGGCCGCACGCTTGAACAGCGTCACGCCACGCGCCATCGCCCAATCCGTGGCATGGCGTTGCAGCGCGCCGATTGCCACCGGCTGCGCATCCTGGTCGTTACGCACGCATGCCCCCTCGCACAGGATCTCGGTCGGACACACCCGCGCGCACATCCCGCCGAGCGGGTTGGCCGACAGGATGTCCATGGCCGCGCCCTTCAGGTTGCCATTGCCGATCTTGCGGATGAAGCCGGGGATGTCGATCTGCGTCGGACACGCCTGCACGCACGGCGCGTCGTAGCAATAGTGACAGCGGCTGGCGGCGGCCGCTGCGGCGGTGGGATCGAGCAGCGGCGCGATATCGGCAAACTCGCACGACAACTGCTCGGGCGACAGGCGGTGCGCGGCAATATCGCCGGTTTCCTTGAGAGCCATGGATGCTCCTTCGTCAGTGTGGGGACACAGCCGTACCCGCCGGCCTCACACGGTCGAGGTCGGGACGGCTTTCGTTGTGGGCAATGCGACGGCGACTGCGGGGTATGACTATGAAGCGGGCTCGCACGCGCGCGAGAGCATCGCGTGCAGCAGGACATTCGCGCCGGCCTCGATCCACTCGGGCGTGGCGTCTTCGATCTCGTTATGGCTGATACCGCCGATACACGGCACGAACACCATCGACGTGGGTGCCACCTGCGAGAGGTAGCACGCGTCATGGCCCGCGCCGGACACCATGTCGCGGAACGAGTAGCCAAAGCGTTCGGCGGCTGCGCGCACAGATGCCACGCATGCCGCATCGAATTTGACGGGCTCGTAATAGAAGATTTGCTCAAGCTGCATTTCCAGCCCGATGCCTTCAGCGATCTTCGCCGCCCCCTCGCGCAAAGCGGCGTCCATCTGAGCGAGTACGGCATCGTCCGGATGCCGGAAATCGACCGTGAAGAACACACGCCCCGGGATCACGTTGCGCGAGTTCGGGTGCACTTGCATCATGCCGACCGTCGCGCAGGCAAACGGCGCGTGATCCAGACCGATGCGGTTGACCAGATCGACCACGCGCGCGGCGCCCAGCAGCGCATCGCGGCGGCGCGGCATCGGCGTCGGGCCCGCGTGCGCTTCCTGACCTGTCAATGTGATCTCGTACCAGCGCTGGCCTTGCGCGTCCGTCACCACGCCGATGGTCTTTTGCTCGGCCTCCAGGATCGGCCCTTGCTCGATATGCAGCTCGAACGCCGCATGCAGCTTGCGGCCACCGCACGGCACATCGCCGGCATAGCCGATGCGCTTGAGCTCTTCGCCGATGGTCTTGCCGTCGACATCCTTGCGCGAGAGCCCGTACTCAAGCGTGAAGACGCCCGCAAACACGCCCGAGGCCACCATCGCCGGGGCAAAGCGCGAGCCCTCTTCGTTGGTCCAGATCACCACTTCGATCGGGTGTTCGGTCTCGATGCCGTGGTCGTTCAGGCTGCGGATCACCTCCAGCCCGCCGAGCACGCCATAGATGCCGTCAAAACGGCCGCCGGTCGGCTGTGAATCGGCGTGCGAGCCGGTCATGACCGGCAGCGCATCGGCCTTGCGCCCGGCGCGTCGCATGAAGACGTTGCCCATCTGGTCGACCGTAACCGTGCAGCCCGCCTCCCTTGCCCAACTGATGATCAGGTCGCGCCCCTGCTTGTCGAGATCAGTCAGCGCGAGGCGGCAAACGCCGCCTTTGGGCGTCGCGCCGATCTTCGCCATGGTCATCAGACTGTCCCACAGCCGCCTGCCGTTGACCCGGATCGACGTATCGAGCCGGATCGGTTCCAACGCTTCGGATGCTGCACTCATCGTGTGTCGCTCCTTTTGTGGGTCCGCCATTGCAGCCCGCTGCACCACACGCATGCGGTGCAGTGACGGCCATGTTTTGGGGCATCTCCGCACGCGGGCGGTGCATGCGGTTCGGTCTATCTCGGACTACGTTATCTGTGCGCTGCCCGCCGATCCAATCCTGTCCGAATGGACAGGTTGTAGACGACGATTCTCGCCAAATCAATGTCTTTCGCAGACAGGCTTTCAAAGCGAGAAGCGTGCCATTGCAATGCAGCATGGCGGATAGGAAGTGATTGCCAAGAGGTGCCGCACAGCCATCGACCGACTAGAATGAGGCGCGACGCGGCACACACGCCGCGCGAGACCATCATGCGAGACGACCCTGCAGCAGCCGACCCGTCAGAGCCCACCGAAACCGCCGCACCGATGCGGCGGCGCAAGGCGCATATCCGCGCGTCTAACGAAGCGCACCTGCTGGCCTGCGCCGAAGCCGTCTTCGCCGAGCGGGGGCTCGAAGGTGCCAGCACGGCCATGATTGCCGAGCGCGCCGGTCTGCCCAAGGCCAACCTGCACTATTACTTCCCGACCAAGCTGGCGCTATACAGGCGCGTGCTCGAAGATCTGTTCGAAGACTGGCACCGCGCCGCCAATTCATTTGAAGACAGCGACGATCCGGCCAAAGCCATCGGCGGCTACGTGCGCGCGAAGATGGAGTTGTCGCGCCGCCGGCCGCTGGGCTCCAAGGTCTGGGCCAACGAGATCATCCACGGCGCCGAACAGATGCAGGACATCCTCGCCGAGCGCGTCAAACCGTGGTTTGACACACGCGTGCGGGTGATCGACGGCTGGGTTGCGCGCGGGCTGCTCGCGCCCATCGACGCACAGACGCTGATGTACCTGATCTGGTCGACCACCCAGCACTACGCCGACTTTGATGCGCAGATCCGGGCGCTCTCGGGCAAGCGCGCGTTGACGCAAAAAGCGTTTGCAGAAAGAACAGAGGAAGTCGTGCAGCTTGTCCTGCGCGCATGCGGTGCGGTGTCGGATAGGCCATCCGAAAAACCTTGAGCAGCCAACAGGGCCGTCAAACAAAAATGCCGTTCAGCGTGAACTGAACGGCATCTGTTTTTTCTACGACCGACCGTCGTCGGCGTCGCTCTCAGAAATCGCGGCGCTGCACACCGGCTTCCGTGCCCAGCAGCAGCACATTGGCGCCACGTTTGGCAAACAGGCCAACCGTCACCACGCCCGGAATGTCGTTGACCACCGATTCCAACCCCTTCGGATCGGCAATGCGCAGGTCCGACACATCGAGGATCACATTGCCGTTGTCGGTCTTGTAGATCTGCCCTTCCTTGGTCATGCGCAGGCGCGGTTGACCGCCCAGCGCGGCCAACTGGCGAGCCACCGCAGCACGCGCCATCGGCACCACTTCCACCGGCAGCGGGAACACGCCCATCGTCTCGACCAGCTTGCTGCCGTCAGCAATGCAGACGAACGTTTTGGCGACCGAGGCGACGATCTTCTCGCGCGTAAGCGCGCCGCCGCCGCCCTTGATCATGGCGCCCGAGGCGTCGATCTCATCGGCGCCATCCACGTACACGGGAATCACGTCGACTTCATTCAGATCCAACACCGTGAAGCCGTGCCCTTGCAGGCGGCGGGTGGAGGCTTCCGAGCTCGACACGGCGCCAGCAAAGCGCGCCTTGTGCGGCGCCATCGCATCGATGAACAGGTTGGCGGTCGAACCCGTGCCGACGCCCAACACCGCGCCTTCGGGCACGTTGGCCAATACGTAATCTGCGGCGGCCTGGGCCACCAGCGCCTTCAGTTCATCCTGCGTCATCGCAAACACCCCAAAAAGCCGGTCGGAATCGGAAACCTTGTAGTGTACCGGATCGTTGCGACGGCCCTCTCCCGGCTGGCACAGGCAGACCTGCGGAGTACAATCGATTCATCCATCCACCCCAGCACGTTGCTGGCATGCACTTCGGCGGATCCGCCTTGCCCACCATGAATCAGCTCGATCAACTCAAGCAGTTCACCACCGTCGTCGCCGACACGGGCGATTTCCAGGCCATGCACGCCTACGCGCCGCACGACGCGACCACCAACCCGTCGTTGATCCTGAAAGCCGTGCAGAAGGCCGAATACCGTCCGTTGCTGGAGCAGGCTGTGCGCAACGCGCGCAGTGACAGCGTGGAAGACATCATCGACGCCGTGCTGGTGGCCTTCGGCTGCGAGATCCTGTCGATCATCCCGGGCCGCGTGTCGACCGAGGTCGATGCGCGCCTGTCGTTCGATACCGAGGCCACCGTCGCCAAGGCCAAGCATCTGATCACGCTGTACGAGCAGCGTGGCGTGGCGCGCGAACGCGTACTGATCAAGATTGCGTCCACATGGGAAGGCATCCGTGCGGCGGATCTGCTGCGCGCCGAGGGCATCCGCTGCAACATGACACTGCTGTTCTCGCTGGCCCAGGCCGTGGCATGCGCCGAAGCCGGCGTGCAGCTCATCTCGCCCTTCGTCGGCCGCATCTACGACTGGTACAAGAAAGATGCCGGCGCCAACTGGGACCCGGTTGCCCAAGGCGGCGCGAACGACCCGGGCGTGCTATCCGTGCTGCGCATCTACAACTACTACAAGAAGTTCGACTACCCGACCGAGGTGATGGGCGCAAGCTTCCGCAACACCTCGCAGATCATCGAACTGGCCGGCTGCGATCTACTGACCATCAGCCCGGATCTGCTCGCCCAGTTGCAGCAGACTGATGCGCCCGTCGAGCGCAAACTCTCGCCGGAGCATGCAAACGCGGCCAATATCGTCCGCCTGCCTGCCGACGAGAAATCGTTCCGATGGCACATGAACGCCGATGCAATGGCGACGGAAAAACTGGCCGAAGGCATCCGCGTATTCGCGGCAGATGCGGCCAAACTGGAAGCGTTGATTGAGCCGCTGCGCGTGGCTGCGTAAGAGAAGCAGAGAAGCGTGGAAGCGCCTTACCCCAGCATGGCGGGCAGGCATGCGCCCGCCGGCTGGTGGATCACCAAGTCGGCGGTCTCATCCAGCGCACTCGGCTCCGGATTCACGACGATCACGTGCGCGCCGTGGTCCTTCGCCAGCCCCGGCAACCCGGCCGCCGGATACACCAGGCCGGACGTTCCCACCACCAGGCACACATCGCACGTGTTGGCCGCCTCTTCGGCGCGGTAGTTTGCCACCAGCGGAAGCGGCTCGCCAAACCACACCACGCCGGGGCGCAGCATTGCGCCACAGATTGCGCAACGCGGCGGTCTACCGGGCTCGGCCGTGCTGATGTCGCATTTGCCGCACCCGCCCAGCCACTTGTTGGCGAACAGGTTGCCGTGCAATTCGATCACGCCTTCGCTGCCAGCGCGCTGGTGCAGCCCGTCGACGTTCTGGGTGACCAGCGTCACGGTTTTGCGCTGAGCCAGCGCCGCAATCGCCAGATGCGCGGGATTCGGCTGGGCCTGCAGCACACGCTCGCGCCGCTCCTGGTACCAGTCCCACACCACGCGAGGGTGCTTGCGGTAAGCGGCCTCGGTGGCCATGTCTTCGGGGTTGAAGCGCGCCCACAGGCCCGTGAGCGCATCGCGAAAAGTCGGTACACCGGATTCAGCAGAAACGCCCGCGCCGGTCAGCACCATGACGCGCTCGGCGGCGACGATCCAGGCGTGTGCCTGGGCCAGTGCCGCTGCGTCGGATGCTGCCGTCGATTGAGTGCTCATCACTTCTTGGCAGGTGCTGCCGCGCGCTGGCGCACGGCCTCGAACAGGCACACGCCACTGGCCACCGACACGTTCAGGCTTTCCACGCTGCCCGCCATCGGGATGCTGACCAGCGCGTCGCACGTCTCGCGCGTGAGGCGGCGCATGCCCTCGCCCTCGGCACCCATCACGATGGCGATGGGGCCCTTGAAGTCGGCTTGGTAGAGATCCTGCTCGGCTTCATCCGCCGTGCCGATCACCCACACGCCGCGCTCCTGCAGCTCGCGCAGCGTGCGCGCCAGGTTGGTCACGGTGATGTAGGGGACGGTCTCGGCTGCGCCGCTGGCCACCTTGGCCACGGTGGCGTTGATGCCGACGCTGCGGTCTTTCGGCGCAATCACGGCGTGTGCGCCGGCCGCATCGGCCACACGCAGGCAGGCGCCCAGATTGTGCGGATCGGTCACTCCGTCGAGCACCAGCAGCAGCGGCGTGCCTTCGATACTGTCGAGCAGTTCGTCCAGGTTGAGCGCCAACGACAGCGCCTCGGCCTTGGCAACCACACCCTGGTGGCCATCGGTGCCGGCAATGCCGCGCAGGCGTTCGCTGTCCGCAGGAATGAGGCGCACGCCCGCTGCTTCCGCCACTTTCAGGAAATCCTGCATGCGGCGGTCGCGGCGGTTGGCCTCGAAGTAGATTTCGTCGATCGACCGCGCATCGTGGCGCAGGCGGGCGGTCACGGCATGGAAGCCGATGAGGAGCTTGGATTTAGACATGGCCGCGATTGTACCCGCCTCCACCCTCGCCCCTCGGCTGTTTTATCGACGCCTAGCGCCCCTTGCCCTTGCGCGCTGCCTTGCCGGCCGCCTTGCGCGGCGTGGCGGTCTTGGCGCCGCCCTTGGGCTTGGTCACCCGCGCCGGCTGCTTCTTGCGTGCCGGCTTGGCATGCGCATGCCCCGGAGGCAAAGCGCGCGGCCCCGGCTCGAACACCGGCTGCTCTTCGAAGACACGATCGAGCGTCTCGTCGAACGACTCCTCCGGCTTGGCCGTACCGCCCAGCAGCGCCGCAAGCTGACGCGGCTTCTTGCGGCCGACCGGCGGCGCCGGCGTGGCGGCAACGGGCGGGCGGGCGGCCGCGACTTCCGGCGCACCGGCCACCTTGGCCGGGCGCAGCGCCTTGACCGACGGCTCCTGGATCAGGCGGAAATCCATCTTGCGCGCATCCAGATCCACGCGCAGCAGTTGCACGCGCACGCGGTCAGTCAGGCGGTAGCGGATGCCGGTACGCTCGCCGCGCAGTTCGTTGCGAGCGTCGTCGTACTGGAAGTAATCGCTGCCCAGTTCAGTCACGTGTACCAGGCCTTCCACATACAGCTCGTCGAGCTGCACGAAGATGCCGAACGAAGTGACCGCGCTGACCATGCCCGAGAACTCGTTGCCGAGCTTGTCGCGCATGAAGTAGCACTTGAGCCAGGCCTCGACGTCGCGCGAGGCCTCGTCGGCGCGGCGCTCGTTTGCCGAGCAATGCACACCCAGCTCATGCCAGATCGCCTCGACCTTGGCCTTGTTGACGACCGCGGCCGGCACGCCCTTCTCCGCCTCGGCCTGCAGGCGGCGTGCCTTGGGCGACAGCGCGCTGTTCAATTGCACGCCAGCCGCCAGTGACGGCACATAGCGTGTGCGATGCAGGATCGCCTTGATCGAGCGGTGCACCAGCAGGTCCGGATAGCGGCGGATCGGGCTGGTGAAGTGCGCATAGGCCGGATACGCCAAGCCAAAGTGACCGACATTGTCCGGGCTGTAGACCGCCTGTTGCATGGAGCGCAGCAGCATGGTCTGCAGCATCGGCGCGTCGGGCCGCGCGACGATCTTTTCCATCAGCTCGGCATAGTCGGCCGCTTGGGGCTTGTCGCCGCCGCCCAGCGTCAGGCCGCTGGTCTTCAGGAAGGCGCGCAGAGCCTGCAGTTTTTCTTCGGTCGGGCCGGCGTGCACGCGGTACAGGGCCGGATGCTTGTACTTCTCCAGCATCTCCGCCGCGCAGACGTTGGCCGTCAGCATGCATTCCTCGATCAGCCGGTGCGCGTCGTTGCGCGTGCGCGGCAGGATCTGCTCGATCTTGCCCTGCGCGTTGCAGACGATGTACGTCTCGGTGGTGTCGAAGTCGATCGCGCCGCGTTCTCGGCGCGCCTTGAGCAGCACCTGGAACAGTTCGTACAGATCCTGCAGATGCGGCACCAGCGGCGCGCGCTTGGCGGCCTCCGGACCCTTCACATTCGACAGAATCGCCCAGACCTCGTTATAGGTCAGGCGCGCCTTCGAGTGCATCACCGCCGGATAGAACTGGTAGGCCTTGATCTCACCCTTGGCCGTGATGACCGCGTCGCAGACCATGCACAGGCGGTCCACCTCGGGGTTCAGCGAGCACAGGCCGTTGGACAGCTTCTCGGGCAGCATCGGAATCACGCGGCGCGGGAAGTAGACCGAGGTCGCGCGGTCGATGGCATCCGCATCCAGCGGATGGCCCGGCTTGACGTAGTGCGACACGTCGGCGATCGCCACGATCAGCCGCCAGCCCTTGCTGCGACCGATCTTGACCTGTTCTGCATAGACAGCGTCATCGAAGTCGCGCGCATCTTCGCCATCGATGGTGACAAGCGGCACGTCGCGCAGGTCGATGCGGTCAGCCAGATCGGCGTCGCGCACGATGTCCGGCAGCGCCTCAGCTTCACGCGATGCAGGCTCAGCGAACTCATGCGGCACGCCGTACTTGCGCACAGCGATCTCGATTTCCATGCCAGGGTCGTCGATCTCGCCCAGTACCTCGACCACGCGACCGATGGGCTGCACATAGCGATCCGGATACTCCAGGATCTCCACGCTCACCACCTGGCCGACCTTGGCCTTGCCCTGCCCCTTCGGCGCAATCAGGATGTCGCGGCCCAGGCGCTTGTCTTCGGGCGCCACCACCAGCGTGCCGCTCTCCGAAAGCAGCCGGCCGATGATGAAGCGGTTGGCCCGCTGCAGGATCTCGACGATCTGGCCTTCCGAGCGCCCGCGTCGGTCGTAGCCGACGGCCCGCACCAAGGCGCGATCACCGTGCATGGCCTTCTGCATCTCCCGCTCGGGCAGGAAGATGTCGGGCTCGCCATCGTCGCGCACAAAGAAGCCGTAGCCGTCGCGGTGGCCGATCACGCGGCCTTCGATGAAATTGGGTTGGTGCGCCAGTTCGTAGCGCCCCTTGCGGTTGAGTTCGATCTGACCATCCCGCTCCATGGCGGTCAGACGCTTGATGAAGCCGTCATGCTCCTTGCGCGTGACCGACAGGGCCTTGGCAATGTCGGTGGCAGACAGCGGAGACCCCGACGTGCGCAGCACACCGAGGATTTCCTCGCGGCTCGGGATCGGATAAGTCGGTTGATTCAATTTTTTCTTCTAGAGTGTTGACAGATTCGCTGGAACCCGTAATAATTACAGCTTCGGTACACGCACACCTGCCCAGGTGGCGGAATTGGTAGACGCACTAGTTTCAGGTACTAGCGGGTAACTCCGTGGAGGTTCGAGTCCTCTCCTGGGCACCAGAGTTTAGGAACGGCGCAACGCAAGTTGCGCCGTTTTTCTTTTCCGCGATCGAATTGTTGATCAGTTGCTGACGCGGCATTCCGCGAAGGACGACAGGCATTGTGTCTTGGCTATCGCGCCAGGGCCGGGCCAGGATCACCGGCTCACGCATCCCAGGCACTGGGTGGGTTCGACGCCCGACACGCCCATCAAGACGCGCCGCGCTTCGATCATCCGCGCAGGCTAGCCGCAAAGCCAATCCGTACGCGGGTTTCGGGCCCGAGTTGCGGCCCGTGACGTGAGGTTACCCAAGTGGCACGCACGGCGCAAGCTGCACATGCCACCGCCCTCTTGCTTCGATGCAATCCATCCACAAACAAACCGCGAATCAAACCGCCGGAGCCTCGCCATTGCCGACCGGACGCGCCTTGCCACGCTTGATCCACGCCGCCAGGTTGTGCGGGCGCAGCGTGTCGTATTCCTCGAACGGCTGGTGAATCCACGGGTTGGTCGGCAGAAACTGCACAGCGTAGTCCGGCTTGATCTTCGAACACGCCTTATGCCACAGCACGGCCGTACGCACGTCGGTGACTGCAGGATAGCGCTCCTTCAGATGGCGCCCCACGCGCTCCAGCGTAACGCCCGAGTCAACCAGATCGTCGACCAGCAGCACGCGCCCCGTCAGCTCACCGCGCGTCATGGTGATGTACTGGGCGATGTCGAGGTCGCCCTGCTGCGTGCCGGCGGCCTCGCGATAGCTGCTGGTGGCCAGGATGGCGAGCGGCAGATCGTAGATGCGCGAGAGCTGATCGCCCACGCGCAGGCCACCGCGCGCCAGGCACAGGATCTTGTCAAACTTCCAGCCCGACTCGTGCACAACCAGCGCCAGGCGCTCGATCAGGCCGTGGTATTCATCCCAGGACACCCACAGGTGCGAGTCATCGTTAATCGGCTGGTTCATGGTGTTCCTCTTCTTGATCGTGAATGCGGCGAGAGTTGCCGCTGTCGTGTTTTATGTGCTCGGTGAAAGCGCGCCGCCCAATGCAAATTCGCCCGGCGAATCACCGGGCGAGCAAGCAAACAGCGCGGACAGCGCGCATCAATCCTTGTACGGATGACGCAGCAGGATCGTCTCGTCGCGGTCCGGGCCGGTCGAAATCATGGCGATCGGAATGCCAGCGACTTCTTCCACGCGCTTCAGATAGGCTTGCGCGGTCTCGGGCAGCGCATTCCATTCCTTCAGGCCAAAGGTAGATGTGTTCCAGCCCGGGAATTCTTCGTAGATCGGCTGGCAGCGCGCCACGGCGCCAGAGCCACGCGGCAGGATGTCGACTTCCTTGCCGTCGAGCATGTAGCCGACACACAGCTTGATGGTTTCCAGGCCGTCGAGCACGTCGAGCTTGGTGATGCACAGGCCCGACACGCCGTTGATCTGGATCGCGCGGCGCAGGGCTGCGGCATCCAGCCAGCCGGTACGGCGCGGACGCCCCGTAACCGAGCCGAATTCCTTGCCGACGTTGGCCAGGCGTACACCGGTCGGGTCTTGGCGAGCAGGGTTGTCGGCATCGTACAACTCGCTCGGGAACGGGCCGGAGCCCACGCGCGTGCAGTACGCCTTGGTAATGCCCAGGATGTAATGCAGTTGGCCCGGGCCCACGCCCGCACCGGCTGCAGCGTTGCCAGCCACGCAATTGCTCGACGTGACGAACGGATAGGTACCGTGGTCGATGTCCAGCAGCGTGCCCTGCGCGCCTTCAAACATCAGGTTCTTACCGGCGGCGTTGGCGGCGAACAGTTCGGCCGACACATCCGTCACCATCGGCGCGAGGCGCTCGCCATACGGCAGCATCTCGTCCAGCGTCCGCTGGAAATCCAGCGCCGGGTGGTTCAGGTATTGCGTCAGGACGAAGTTGTGGAAGTCCAGACTCTCGCGCAGGCGCTCGGCAAAGTACGCCGGGTCGAACAGATCCTGCACGCGCAGCGCACGACGGGCGACCTTGTCTTCGTAGGCCGGGCCGATGCCGCGGCCAGTGGTGCCGATCTTGGCGGCACCGCGCTTGATCTCGCGCGCCTTGTCGATGGCGACGTGGTACGGGAGGATCAGCGTGGCCGCTTCCGAGATGTGCAGACGGTTCTTGACCTGCACGCCGGCCGATTCCAACTCGTCGATTTCCTTGAACAGCGCCTCGGGCGAAAGCACCACACCATTGCCGATGTAGCACGCCACGCCGTCGCGCATGATGCCCGACGGGATCAGACGCAGGATCGTCTTCTTGCCGCCGATAATGAGGGTGTGACCTGCGTTATGTCCGCCCTGGAAACGAACCACGCCTTGCGCATGATCGGTCAGCCAATCGACGATTTTCCCTTTACCTTCGTCACCCCACTGGGTGCCGATGACGACGACATTGCGTCCTTGGCTCACTGCTGGTGCGGACATGTTGAATTTGCAGATGGGTTAAAAACGTATTCTACCCTTGTTGTCGGGGCTTCCCCGAAATTGCCGGGCGTTAACAGAACGTTATGCAACACGCTCAGGCCGAAGCCTTGCGCGGCTCGACGATCCAGCGGCCGCCCTCTTCCACGAGCTGGCGGTCGTAGGCGAATTCCTCCAGATCTTCGGGGTGGCCTGGTAGCGACCGGATCACAATCTCGCCCGAGGCACGCAGGGCGGCAATCGCCTCGCGCAGCTTGGCGTCGCCCGACCACGGGGCGCGGATGGCAGCGGCGCGCGCTTCCACCGGTGAAATGCCCGCGACTTCGCGCAGATCGAGCGAAAAGCCGGTGGCCGGGCGTGCGCGGCCGAACGCCTCACCAACCTTGTCATATCGACCGCCGCGCGCCACTGCATTGGGCACGCCCGCCACGTAGGCCGCGAACATCACGCCGCTGTGGTAATGGTAGCCGCGCAGGTCGGCCAGATCGATGTTGACCGTCGCGCCGACGGCTTGCTGGGCCAGCGCGGCGAGATCGTCCAGCGCACGGCCGATAGCGGGCAACGCCGGCAACCGGGCACGCGCTTGCGCCAGCACATCGACGCCGCCGTACAACGACGGCAGCAGGTTGATCGCATCGCGCTGGGCGGCAGGCAGATCGGCCGTGGTGGCGCGCAGCGCCGGGACATCCTTCGAGGCCAGCGCCGTGAAGAGGTCATCCTGCGCGCTCAACGCAACCGGCGACTGCTCCAGCAGCGCAGCCAGCACGCCGACGTGGCACAGATCCAGGCGCACATCCGCAAGCCCGGCGGCCGACAGCGCAGCCAGCATCAGGTCCTGGATTTCCAGATCGGCCTCCAGACCAGCATGGCCATAGATTTCGGCACCGATCTGCAGCGGCTCCCGAGTGACATGGAAGCCGCTCGGCCGCGTGTGCAGCACCGAACCCGCGTAACACAGGCGCGTCACGCCGGCGCGGTTGAGCAGATGGGCATCGATGCGGGCGACCTGCGGCGTGATGTCGGCGCGCAGACCGATAGTGCGGCCAGAGAGCTGGTCGACCAGCTTGAAGGTCTTCAGGTCCAGGTCATGCCCGGTGCCGGAGAGCAGCGACTCGATGTATTCCAGCATCGGCGGCATGACCAGTTCATAGCCGTAGGTGCGGAACAGGTCGAGCATGCGGCGGCGCAACTCTTCAATCTTGCGCGCCTCGGAGGGCAGCACGTCGGCAATGGATTCAGGCAGCAGCCAGTTGGTCGGCATGGCGGTCTCGGTCAGAAATCGAGGGTCGGCAGAAATTCGGAAAATGCGGGAAAAGTGGCTCGGCGGGTCAGTGATGCAGCAGGCGCAGCAGGATCAGCCCTGCCGCCATCGATACCAAGCCGATCACGCGCAGCTTCTCGTCGGGCAGTTCGGTCAGCGTCTGGAAGGCACGGCGCCAGGCCTGCGGGGCAACGAACGGCAGAATGCCCTCGAATACGAGCACCAGCGCGCAGGCGGCCAGCAAAACGGTGGGGAGTGACTCTTCCATGGGATGGCAGTGGGCGAACGAACAAAACCCCGGCAAGCCGGGGTCTGTCCGCCCTCAATTGGTCAACAGCGTCGATCAGCGACGCATTGTACTAGCGATGGCGTCCCGTCTGGGTAGCCGGCGCTGGCACCGAGCCGCCGCCACCGTTCGCGCTACGCATGTACTTGAAGAAATCGCTGTTCGGCTGCAATACCATCACATCCTTGCGATCGCGGAATGATGCGCGGTACGCCTCCATGCTGCGCCAGAACGCAGCGAACTGCGGATCGCGGCCAAACGCATCGGCATAGATATCGGCGGCGCGGGCATCGCCCTCACCCTTGATCTTCTGGGCATCTCGATAGGCGTCGGCCAGCACGACTTCGCGCTGACGGTCGGCGTCGGCACGGATCTTCTCACCCTCGGCGGCGCCGGTCGAGCGCAGCTCATTGGCCACGCGCTTACGCTCGGCCTCCATGCGGCGGTACACCGATTCGGTCACGCTGGCCAACAGGTCGACGCGCTTCAGGCGCACGTCGATGATGTCCACGCCAACCGATTTGCCGTACTCCTGCACGCCCTTGAGGATGCTCTGCATGACCGCCTCGCGGTCGGTAGAGACCACGTCGGCAACCGTGCGGCGCGCGAACTCATCGCGGGCGATAGAGTTGATCTTCTGCGTCATGCTGTCCTGCGCGAGGCGATTGTCGCCCTTGAAGCTCACATAGAACAAGCGCGGATCGGCAACCCGCCACTTCACAAACCAGTCGACCAGCAGGTTCTTCTTCTCGGCCGTGATGAAGCGGTCGGCGCCGGCCACGTCGATGGTCTGCAGGCGCTTGTCCATGAAGACCACGTTCTGCAGCGGCGGCGGCAGCTTAAAGTGCAGCCCCGGCTCCTTGATGACCTGCTTGATCTCACCAAAGGCGAACACGACAGCGTACTGCCGCTGGTCCACCACGAACACCACCGACGAGAATACCGCCAGGGCAATCACCAGTGCCACGAGGGCAGAAATCAGACGATTCATATGCCCTCCTCTTAGCGGGAATCGCGCTCGCGGTTGCGCAGCGCCTCGCGCGAACGCGAGTCGGCGTCACTCATCGACGACGGGTTGGAGGGCGTGGGCACGCCTTGCGCTGAACCGCTGTCCTGCGGTGAAGCGCCGGGCGTGGACGTCGGACGTGACGTGTCGCCCTGCGCCTGCGAGATCAGTTTGTCCAGCGGCAGATACAGCAGGCTGCCATTGCTCTGATCGACCATCACCTTGGTCGCGTTGGCGTAGATGTCCTGCATGGTCTCCAGATAGATACGGTCGCGCGTGACCTGCGGTGCCTTGGCGTATTCGCGCTGTACAGAGGCAAAGCGCGCGGCGTCGCCTTCTGCACGCGCCGTCACGCGGGCCTTGTAGCCCTGCGCCTCTTCGGCCAGGCGCGCGGCCGTGCCCTTGGCGCGCGGCACCACGTCGTTGGCATAAGCCTGGCCTTCGGAGATGGCGCGTTCACGGTCCTGACCGGCCTTGGTCACGTCGTCGAACGCCGCCTGCACCTGCTCAGGCGGCTGCACGCTCTGGACGTTCACGCTGAGGATACGGATGCCGGTGTTGTACGCCGTCAGGATGCGCTGGATCGATTCGGCCAGATTGCGACCAACCGCATCGCGTCCCTCGTACAGCACGGAGTCCATCTTGTTGCGACCGACGATCTCGCGCACCGAAGTCTCGGCGGCCTGCGTCACGAGTTCTTCGTCGCCGCCACGGTCCGTGCGGTTGAAGAACAAATACTTGAACGGATCGTCGATGTTGTACTGGACCGAGAAACGCACGTCGACGATGTTCTCGTCCTGCGTGAGCATCGACGAATCCTTCAGGTTCGTATCCTTGATCTGCGTGGTGCGGCCGATCTCAAGCGTGCGCACTCCGGACAGGTTGACGATCTCGTGCGATTCAATCGGATATGGCAGGCGCCAGTTGATACCCGGCGTCGCCAGGTATTTGAAGCGGCCGAACTGCAGGATCACGCCGGTCTGGCCTTCCTGCACGATGAAGAAGCCACTGCCCAGCCACAGGACCGCCAGCACGCCCAGCAGCACGCCGACGCCCAGGCCGGAACCACCGCGACTACCCGGACGCAGTGGCGTGGGGCCGCCATTGCCGTTGCCACCTTCCTTGCGGCCGAACAGGTTGTTCAAGCGGCGGTTGAAGTCGCGCCACAGCTCGTCGAGGTCGGGCGGACCGTCCTGGGGCGGCTTGCTTTGGCGCTTCGGCTCATCCGTGTTTTCGCGCTCGGCGTTGTTGTCATCGCCGCGACCCCAGCGCGGATCGTTCAGTGAAAGCAGCACACGCAAGCGGTGCCACAAGCCCCGCGCCGGACGGTGCGAGGCCATGGAAGAAGACTGGGTCGAAATCTCGGGCATGAGCGGTTGGGCTTGTCCTGATTGTCTGGCTGCAAAAGGAGTAACGGAGGATTCTATCAGCCCTCTCCGTCACCTTTGGCGGAAGCGCCACCACTCGGCAAGCTTTGCGACAGTTCGTCGCGTTGCACCGGCGTGTGATCGCGGCGGGTATCGAAGCGCGGGTCGAACTCCCCGTCGTGTCGTGCCGGGTGTTCGCGCAAGCGCGTGGCCGTTTCGACCAGGGCTTCGCGCAGCAGATCCAGCCCGGCCCCTTCAATGGCGGAAACGAACACGCGCCGCACGGCGCCGGTCTCATCGCGCTCAATGCGAGGTCCTTGGGCGCGCAGCTCCTCGGCCGCGTCGATCTTGTTCATCACGAGGATCTGCGGAATGCCGCTGGCGTCGATCTCTTCGAGCACGCGGTCGACCTGCTCCATCTGCTCGTGCTTGACCGTGCTGGCTGCATCCACCACGTGCAGCAGTACATCGGCGTGCACGGTTTCTTCCAGCGTGGCGCGGAACGCAGCCACCAGTTGCGTCGGCAGATCGCGGATGAAGCCGACGGTATCCGACAGCACCACGTTACCCAACCCCTCCAGGTACAGCCGGCGAGAGGTCGTATCCAGCGTGGCGAACAACTGGTTGGCGGCGTAGGCGCGCGCCTTGGTCAGCGCGTTGAACAGCGTCGACTTGCCAGCGTTGGTATAGCCGACGAGCGAAACGGAGAACGCGTCGTTGCGGTTGCGCGCGCGGCGTTGGGTGTCGTGCTGGCGCTGCAGCTTGTCGAGCTCAGCCGACAGACGCTTGGCGCGCTCGTCGAGCATCCGGCGGTCCAGTTCGAGCTGGCGCTCACCCGGGCCGCCACGCATGCCGATCCCGCCCTTCTGACGTTCCAAATGGCTCCACGCCCGCACCAGCCGCGAGGCCTGGTAGCGCACGCGCGCCAGTTCCACCTGCACCTTGCCGACGTGGCTTTGCGCGCGCTGGCTGAAGATATCGAGGATGAGACCGGTCCGATCCACCACATGGCGGCCGAAGAAGCGCTCAAGATTGCGCTGCTGCGCCGGGCTCAGGGCGTGGTTGAAGATGACGATCTCGGCGTCGTCCTCGTCCGCAGCGATCTTTACCTCCTCCGCCTTGCCGGCGCCGATAAACAGTGCCGCATCCGGCCGGGAGCGTTTGCCCGTGACGGCGCGCACCGGATCGGAGCCGGCCGTGGAGGCCAGCAGCGCCAGTTCACTCAGACTTTCCTGGAAATCGTGTTTACCGAAATCGACAGCGACCAGAATAGCGCGCGTCGGCTCCGAGCTGGAGGTGGGATGAGATGCCAAGCGGGGGAAATAAGAGAGGGGAAAAACGGGGGTGGGATGCGTCCCGCCGCGCGGCCGGCGGCGGGAGCGGGGCAGAATCAGGCGTCGGACGCTTCGTCCACGCGGAAATTCACGGCACGGGCCGGTACCACGGTGGAGATTGCGTGCTTGTACACCATCTGCGTGACGGTGTTGCGCAGAAGCACGACGTACTGGTCGAACGACTCGATATTGCCTTGCAGCTTGATGCCGTTGACGAGGTAGATCGACACCGGCACATGCTCCTTACGCAGCGCATTCAGAAACGGGTCTTGTAGCAATTGCCCTTTGTTGCTCATGGCACACTCCAGATTTATAGGTTTAGTGATGGGTTATGGGGCTGGGAAGCCCAAGTTCAAGCAGGCGACGCAAAAAAAGTTCGTCAAAAGAGTCGGCCAGATCGGTCCAAACGACACCAATGGCGCACGAGGCGCCACGTTTCGTGAATTTAGCCTTAGAAATCCGGGAAAGCAAACGGAAAACTTTGCTGGCATCGCCATACGAAATGGCTAGCTCAGCCTTCTGGTGATCCCCCGTTCGGTTGCCCCGCGTCACCCGCTCCCACGGTTGAGCGCGGCTTGCGCAACGCTCATTCCTTGGATTGGGCGTACGGGTTTTTGTTCGTACGAAATTCGATCCGCAACGGGGTGCCCTTCAGTTGGAAGGCATCGCGGAAACGCCCTTCCAGGAAGCGGCGGTAGGTCTCGGGAATGTTCGACAGTGCGTTGCCGTGGATCACCACGATCGGCGGGTTGGAACCACCTTGGTGCGCATAACGCAGCTTGGGGCGTGAAACGCCCGCGCGACGCGGCTGCTGGAACTCGACGGCCTCCTGCAGCACGCGGGTGAGCTTGGGCGTCGGCAGCTTGACCATGGCGGCAGCGTAGGCATCGTCCACCGACTTCATCAGCGCGCCGATACCGGTCTTTTCCTTGGCCGAGATGTAGTGCACGTTGGCGAACGACAGGAACTGCAGCTTGCGCTCCAGATCGTGCTTGATGCGGTCGCGCGCGTGGCCTGACAGGCCATCCCACTTGTTCACGCCGATCACCAGCGCACGGCCCGATTCGACGATGAACCCGGCGATATGCGCATCCTGGTCGGAAATATCCTGCTGCGCGTCGAGCAGCAGCACGACCACATTGGCATCCGCAATCGACTGCAGTGTCTTGACCACCGAGAACTTCTCGATCGCCTCGAACACCTTGCCGCGCTTGCGCAGGCCGGCCGTGTCGATGAGCGTATAGGGCTTGCCGTTGCGCTCGAAATCCACGTAGATGGAATCGCGCGTGGTGCCCGGCATGTCAAACGCAATCACGCGTTCTTCGCCGATCAATGCATTCACCAGCGTCGACTTGCCCACGTTCGGGCGACCGACGATGGCAATGCGCGTGCCGTGGTCATGTGCATCGGCTGCCTCGGCTAGTTCTGGGCGCTCGGCAAACGCCAGGTCCAGCGCCTCGTCCACGAGGTCGCGCACACCATCGCCATGCGCCGACGAAATGGCGCGCGGATCGCCCAGGCCGAGTTCGTAGAAGTCCGTCGCCACGGCGGTGTACTTCATGCCCTCAGCCTTGTTCACAGCCAGGAGGATGCGACGCCCCGTCTTGCGCAGGTAATCGGCGATCACGCGGTCCTGCGGCGCCAGGCCCAGACGACCATCGACGAGGAAGATGACCACGTCGGCCTCGACCACGGCCTGGCGTGTCTGCTTAGCCATCTCGGCGACGATGCCTTCCTTGGCGACGGGCTCGAAACCGCCGGTGTCAATGGCGATGAAAGGGCGCTCGCCGACGCGGCCCTCGCCATAGTGGCGGTCGCGCGTCAGGCCCGGCATGTCCGCGACGAGCGCGTCACGCGAGCGCGTCAGGCGGTTGAACAGGGTCGATTTGCCGACATTCGGCCGCCCCACGAGGGCAATGACTGGTTTCATGCTTGTGTGTCGTGCGCGAATGGCGCCACGACAAATTCCGGTTGTTGCAACTGCAGTTGGCACCCGCACGCCCACCGTACAGATGCAAGACGCCCGCGGGGTACGCGGGCGCAGGTCCGAGGCGACGCTGCCGCCTCATTGGATCCGTTTGCCGCCGCTGCATCATCGCACGCGGCGGCGGGTATTACTTGGGCACGTAGCCGTAGACGCCGCCACCTCGCGTCTGCACGATGAGCGTCTGGCCGACCACGACCGGCGCTGCGCTGATGGCGCTGCCGTCTGTTTTCACGCGGGCGACGAACTTGCCGTCGTCGCGCGACAGGAAGTGCAGCCAGCCTTCGGAATCACCGACGATGACCGCGCGGCCAAACGCCAGCGGTGCACCCAGGTCACGCCACAGCAGCGCATCGTTCTTCCACAGGTCAGCGCCGTTCTGCGCATTGAAGCCATAGACCACCGACTTCTCGTCGGCGGCGAACAACGCGCCATCTTCCTGCGTCACACCGGTCGGCGAGGAAAAGTCGCGGCCCCAGCGCGGCGCGCCGGTGCTGATATCGAAGCACGCCACACGGCCCTGGAAGCTTGCTGCACAGACCTGCTGACCATCGATCGACGGCGCGCCGGTCACGTCGTTCAGACGTTCGATTTCCGACACGCCACGCGGATACGATACGGCAGCTTCCCAACGCAGCCCGCCATTGCTGGTAGCCAGCGCACCCAGCTTGCCGCCGGCGAAGCCAAGAATGACGTTGTCGCCGGCGAAGACCATCGGCAGGCTACTGCGCAGGTTCAGCGCCGACGGCGAACGCTGATAGATCCACTTGCGATCACCATTGCTGCCATCCAGGCCGAGGACGCGGCCATCGGTCGTGCGCACGATCACCAGGCCCTGACCGACCAGCGGCGCCGTCAGGATCTCGCCGTTGACGGCGGTCTTCCACTTCTGCGTGCCCTTCTCGTCAAACGCGACGATCGAGCCCTTCTCGCCGGCCACGGCCGTGAGCGTGCCATCGCTGCCCGGGCCGGAAGTCAGGTCGACATCGGCCTTGCCCTGCCATACTGTGCGGCCGGTCGCGCCTTCCAGCGCGGTCACGGTACCGCCCGCCGCCGATACGTAGACGTTGTTGCCCGCCACCGCCGGCTGCATCACGTAGCTGCCGCTCTTGCCGACGCTCACGCTCCACGCCTGGCTCACGGCCAGCGCCTGCTGGACGTCCTGCAGCTTGGCCGGCTCATGCTTGGTCTTGCTGCCGAACAGCGAGCAACCACCCAAGCCACCCAGGGCAGCCGTCGCCGCCAGCGCCAGCACCGCCACACGCGCCGCATATACGACACCACCGCGCGCGACACCACCCTGCTCAAGTGCGTGAATCATGAAATCGAGATCCTTTTGTTATCCGTTGAATTGCGCGCAAGCTACGCCGATCAGGCGCCGCCCAGGGCATCCAGCTTGAACTGCACGATCTGACGGGCCGAACCGTCGGCCGGACCGAATTTCTCCAGCGCCAGCTTGTAGGCGGCGCGGGCGTCTTCGGTCTTGTTTTGCGCGGCGAGCAGGTCGCCGCGGCGGTCGGCATACAGCGCTGCGAAAGCCGGCGCGACGTCGCCGGAGACTAGCGCGAGGCCCTGATCGTAGGCTTTCTCGTCGAGCAGCAGGCCGGCCAGGCGGAGCTTGGCCAGCGCCTTGTATTCATCATCGCGCGCATGGTCGACGGCCCATTGCAACTGTGCCTTGGCGCCAGCGGCATCATTGGCCTCATACAGAGCCTTTGCGGCGGCCAGCGCGGCCATCTGCGCATAGGGCGTACCGCCGAACTTGTCTTCCATGTCGGTGGCGGCTCGCTTGATCTTCCCGGCGTCCTTGCTGTCGACGGCCTTTTCCACCTGCTCGTACAGTACGGACGCCTCGCCCGCCTGCTTGCGCTGCCAGTTCTTCCAGCCGAACCACGCTGCCACGGCCAGCAGCACCACGATGGCGATCCACGTCACCACGTTGCCGTTGTCGCGCCACCAGTGCTTGAGGCTCTCCAGTTGTTCCTGTTCTTCGAGATCGTAGGCCATGCTTTGCAGAGCTTGAGTATTGGAAGTGAGTCGCCGAGGTCAGTCGCTGCTTGCCACCATGGCGTCGATCAGGCGGTCCACGAGTTGGTCGGACGGCACGGTCTGCTGAGCGTCCGCTGCCGGATCGCCACGCAGCGGCTTGATCTGCGCCACGCCTTGGGCGACTTCATCGTCGCCAATGATAACCGCATAGGATGCACCACTCGCGTCGGCGCGCTTGAACTGCGACTTGAAGCTGCCGTTGCGCCCTTCCGCCGAGGCGTGGAGGATGACGTCGAGGCCGGCATCGCGCAGGCGCTCGGCGGCAACCAGCGCTTGCACCTGCGCCTCGTCGCCCTGGTGGACGATGTAGACGTCGCAGCCTTGCGCCTCGGGCTCCAGCTTCTCTTCGCGCAGCAGTTCGATGATGCGTTCCACGCCCATCGCCCAGCCGCATGCGGGCGCCGGCTTGCCGCCGATCTGCTCGATCAGCGGGTCGTAGCGGCCGCCACCGGCCACCGTGCCCTGCGCGCCGAGTTTATCGGTTGTCCACTCGAACACGGTCAGGTTGTAGTAATCCAGCCCGCGCACCAGGCGCGGGTTGATCGTGAACGGAATGTTGTTGGCCTTGAGCAGCTTCTGCACGCCTTCGAAGTGCGCGCGCGATTCGTCGCCCAGATAGTCGATCAGCTTGGGCGCGCCGGAGGCCATCTCCTGCAGCGCCGGGTTCTTGGTGTCAAGCACGCGCAGCGGGTTGGTGTAGAGGCGACGCTTGCCGTCTTCGTCCAGGATGTCCTGGAAGCCTTCCAGGTACTTGATCAGGTCAGCACGGTGCGCGGCGCGCTCCTCTGCCTGACCGAGCGAGTTCAGTTCCAGCTTCAGGCCGACGAGGCCGAGGTCGTCCCACAGGCGCTGGCACATCAGGATGACTTCCGCGTCGATGTCCGGGCCGGCAAAGCCCAGCGCTTCCACGCCCACCTGATGGAACTGGCGATAGCGACCGCGCTGCGGGCGCTCGTGGCGGAACATCGGGCCGGTGTACCACAAGCGCTTCGGACCGTCGTACAGCAGGTTGTGCTCGATCACAGCGCGCACAGCGGCGGCAGTGCCTTCCGGGCGCATGGTCAGTTGCTCGCCGTTCAGGGCGTCGGTAAAGGAGTACATCTCCTTCTCGACGATGTCCGTCACTTCGCCAATGCCGCGCACGAACAGCTGCGTCTGCTCGACGATCGGCGTGCGGATCTGCTGGTAGCCGTAAGCGCGTAGCATGCTACGCACGGCGTTGTCGAAGTGCTCCCACAGCGGGGCATCGCTGGGCAGCAGGTCGTTCATGCCCTTGACGCCAGCAATTTTCTGCACGCGTTGTTGTTTGGTATCGCTCATGATTTCACGTTAAAAGCCGGCCGTACTGCACGCTGACCGGCTTGTCGCTTCTTGCTGTGAAGCCTTATGCCGCCGCCTCGGTCTGCGCACCGTAATGCGTGCGCACGTACTCGTCGACGATCGTTTGGAATTCCTCGGCGATGCGCTCACCGCGCAGCGTCTTCACTTTGACGCCGTCGACGAACACCGGCGCCGCCGGCGATTCGCCCGTGCCCGGCAGCGAGATACCGATATTGGCGTGCTTGCTCTCGCCTGGCCCGTTGACGATGCAGCCCATGACGGCTACGTTCATCTCTTCGACGCCGGGGTATGTCGCTTTCCACGTCGGCATCTGCTCGCGCAGGTAAGACTGGATGCGCGCAGCCAGTTCCTGGAACACCGTGCTGGTCGTGCGCCCGCAGCCAGGGCACGCGATGACCATCGGCGTGAAATTGCGCAGGCCCATGGTCTGCAAAATCTCTTGCGCAACGATGACTTCCTTCTCGCGCGGCGCGCCCGGTTCCGGCGTCAGCGAGATGCGGATGGTATCCCCGATGCCTTCCTGCAGCAGCACCGACAGCGCCGCAGTGGAAGCAACGATGCCCTTGCTGCCCATGCCAGCCTCGGTCAGGCCCAGGTGCAGCGCGTAGTCGCACCGACGTGCCAGCTCGCGGTACACCGCGATCAAATCCTGTACCGCCGAAACCTTGCACGACAGAATGATCTGGTTGCCTGACAAGCCGAGTTCCTCAGCCTTCTGCGCAGATTGAATGGCCGACGTGATCAGCGCCTCGACCATCACAGTGCGCGCATCCCACGGCGTCGCGCGCTGCGCGTTCTCGTCCATGATGCGGGCAAGCAGCTCCTGCTCCAGGCTGCCCCAATTGACACCGATACGTACCGGCTTGTCGTAGCGGCAGGCGATCTCGATCATCTGCGCGAACTGCGTGTCGCGCTTGGCACCCTGCCCCACGTTGCCGGGGTTGATGCGGTACTTGGACAGCGCCTGCGCGCACGCTGGATAGTCCTGCAACAGCTTGTGGCCGTTGTAGTGGAAATCACCGACCAGTGGCACATCCACGCCCATGCGGTCGAGCTGCTCGCGGATAGCCGGCACAGCGGCGGCGGCCGCCGGTGTATCGACCGTGATACGCACGAGTTCGGAGCCGGCACGCGCCAATTCCTTCACCTGGATGGCCGTGCCGATGGCGTCCGAGGTGTCGGTGTTCGTCATCGACTGCACGCAGACTGGCGCATCGCCGCCCACGTGCACAACGCGCTCGCCCCAGCGGACCTGGGCCGAGCGCGAGTTCCGGCGCGGCAGTGGGCCGGGCAAAGCGGGCGCGCAATCGAAAGACGTGGAGGTTTCCATGATCAGGCAAGGCGCCGCGCTCAGTCAGGCGCCACGCCATTCAACAAAACGGTTCAGGGCAACGTGGCCCGCGCCACGCGGTTGCGGGCGTACTTCTGGAGGTCTACGGACACGCCACCCACGGCCAGGGACTCGACTGCCTCGGCGTTACCGAAGACGACCTTGAACGGCGGCGTGCCGGTCAGGTCACGCGCTTCGCCCTCCTTGGAGATACCGCTGGCGAGTGTCTTGCCGGACTTGTCCTTGATCTCGTACCAGGACGTCCCAGAGAAGCGCACAGAAACCGAGCCGTTGCCCGCAGCAGATTCGGTCGGTTTGGCAGCGGCGCTGGCCGGAACGCCAACGTTGACGACGGCAGGCTTCACGTCAACCGCTGCAGGAGCCGGCGCGGCACCACTGTCGGAACGCGGCAACGGCGGCGGCGCCAGTGGTGCGGTCACCACGCCAGAAGCTGGTGCAGTCGGCTGCGCAGGATTCAGCGGTGTCGGCAGCGACGCGGCCGGTGTTTCGATATGCGCTGGCGCAGGAGCCGGGGTTGCCTCGGTCGGTGCTGGTTGTTCGACGGGAGCCGCTTCTTTCACAGCAGACTCGGCGGTTTGCGTGGCGGCCGTCTGCGTGGCCAGCCACTGCTTCAGACGGTCCATGCCGGCCAGCACACCGCCGGCTACAACCAGCGCCACCAGCACGCCGATGAGCCAGCGGTTACCTCCGCGACGCTTGGCAAAGCTCGGCTTGTCGGAGAACGATTCCCCCAACCCGCCCTCGGGCCGCAAACCGATGGTGGTGACCTGCGTGCGCGCATTCAGACGGGCGAGCTGGTCATCGACATCGACCTGCAGAGCACGGGCATACGCCCGGATCAGCCCCTTGATGAACGCCATATCCGGCAACGCGCTAACGTCGGCGGATTCCACCGCCAACAACTTGGCCGGCGCAACCTTCAGGCGCGTGGCCAGGTCTTCGATCGTCAGGCGCTGGCGCTCGCGGCCGGCGCTCAGGCGTTCGGCTATCTCACGGAGTGCGTCGTCCCGTTCCGGCGATGCTGCGGTGGGCGAATTCGAGGCAGACGATGCACCTTGGGAAAGGTCCACAGCACTTGCCACGTCGCGGTCAGTCATCCCATGCTCCTCGTTCGAAAGCCGCCTCTTCGGGCGCATTGGGGAAACGGCGCTGCAGTTGCGCACTCCATGCATTCTGTTGCGAGACATCGCCGAGGCGGCGCGCGATGCGCGCGCCCAGCCAGAGGCTCTCGGCCGTCGGATTGCCGCGGCCATTAACGCGTTCGATGAACGGCATGGCACGCGCATACTCGCGGCGCTTGTAATAGAGCTGCGCCAACGTCACGTTGGTCAGCGGGTTGTTGGCGTCGATGTACGTGGCACGCGTGAGACTCTTCTCCGCGCCATCCAAATCACCCTGACGCATCTGGCAAACGCCCAGGTTGGTCCAGGGCTTGGACGGGTTGCCAGCTGCCGGTGCATCGACGGCCCGGCGCAGCATCGCCATGCCCTCTGCGGGTTTCCCACCCTGCGAGCATAGGAACCAGCCATAGTTGTTCAGCAGATCGCCATCCTGCGGCGTGACCGCCAGCGCGCGGCGGAAGCTGTCGTCAGCCAGATCATGCTGTCCGAGGCTCATGTAGGCCAAAGCACGGATGTGGTAGGCGCCCGGCACCGAAGGATCGATCGCGATGGCGTTCTTGACCTCGTCAAGCGCCGTGGCCGCCTGTCCGGCCTCAAGGTATTGCGTTGCTAGTTGCAGCCGGATTGCGGCTCGCCGACTGATATCGTTCTGATCGGAGGGCGTCTTGACGTCTTGTGTCTGGGCCGGCGGCGGCAATGCGCATCCAGCGGCTGCCAGCGTGAAGACCAGACTGACAGCAATCGACCAACGCTTCATGCGGTACCCATGCGGTGAGTGGAATCGGCCCCGACCACCGGAACCGGAACGATCTTGCCGAACTTGCCGCGCTCGGCCAGGCGCGTACGATCCTTGACCTCGCCGGCGAGCTGCCCGCAGGCTGCGTCGATATCATCGCCACGCGTCTTACGGATGGTGGTGACGATGCCAGCATCCAGCAGCACTTGCGAAAAGCGGCGGATCTGCTCGTTGTTCGAACGCTTCAGCCCGGACTCTGGGAACGGGTTGAAGGGGATCAGGTTGAACTTGCACGGCACGTCGGCCACGACGCGCAGCAGTTCGCGGGCATGCTCGACGGAATCGTTGACGCCGTCGAGCATGCAGTATTCGAAGGTGATGAAATCGCGCGGCGCGAATTCCAGATAACGGCGGCACGCCGCCATCAATTCGGCCAGCGGGTACTTCTTGTTCAACGGCACGAGCATATCGCGCAACGCATCGTTGGATGCGTGCAGCGACACCGCCAGCGCCACTGGCAGATCGTGCGAAAGACGATCCATCATCGGTACCACGCCCGAGGTGGACACCGTCACGCGACGGCGCGACAGGCCATAAGCGTTGTCGTCCAGCATCAGGCGCAAAGCCGGCACCACAGCATCGTAGTTCAGCAGCGGCTCGCCCATCCCCATCATCACCACGTTGGTGATGACACGATCGTCTTTCGGGCCGCGACCGAGTTGTTTGCGCATGGCGAATTCGGCCATCCACAGCTGCCCAATGATCTCGCCCGTAGTGAGGTTGCGCGAGAACCCTTGCTTGCCGGTCGAACAGAACCGGCAGTTGACGGCACATCCCGCCTGAGACGACACGCACAGCGTGCCGCGCGTCTCTTCAGGAATGTAGACCGTCTCGACAGCATTGCCCTGCCCCACGTCGACCAGCCACTTACGCGTACCGTCCGACGAGAGGTGATCGGAAATGATCGCCGGTGCCTGGATGGTGGCGCGGGTCGCGAGCTTCTCACGCAGCGACTTGGCGAGATCGGTCATCTCGCCAAAATCGGACGCGCCCGACTGGTGAATCCAGCGCTGCAACTGCTTGGCGCGGAACGACTTCTCGCCCAGGCTCTCGCAGTACGAGACGAGACCCTGTGCGTCGAAGTCGAGGAGATTCACCACATCGCTCATGTTTAGCAACCCGAAACCGCCAATCCCAGTCTAGTGTTGACGCTTAGCGGCTGTAAATGTTCAGGCCCGGGAAGAAGAAAGCGACTTCCACGGCAGCCGTTTCAGCGGCGTCCGAACCGTGCACGGCGTTGGCGTCGATGCTATCGGCGAAGTCAGCACGGATCGTGCCCTTCTCGGCCTTCTTCGGGTCGGTTGCACCCATCAGGTCACGGTTCTTGGCGATTGCGTTCTCGCCTTCCAGCGCCTGCACCATCACCGGGCCGGAGATCATGAAGTCCACCAGATCCTTGAAGAACGGGCGCTCCTTGTGCACGGCGTAAAACTGCTCGGCTTCAGCGCGCGACAGGTGAATCATCTTGGCTGCGACGACCTTCAGGCCAGCGCCTTCGAAACGGGCATAGATCTGGCCGATGACATTCTTGGCCACGGCATCCGGTTTGATAATCGACAGGGTGCGTTCGATCGCCATCAAAAACTCCAAAAAATGAAGGTGTTACGTGAAAGATAAACGTTAGATTCTAGCACGGAGCGCAGCCAGATTGAATGTCAAGCGGTGCAACCGCGCCCGCCGCACGATTGCCACAGCAAGCGCCTTAGGCACCACTCCGCAAGCCGAGCAGCACGTGAGCGATGCAATCGTCTTAAAATTGCCTTACCGGGGGCACAAAAAGTCACCCCAAAAGGCCCTTTTGCCATCCGATCATCTCCCGGACGCCGGAACCGCATGGCATGCTGCCCCTCCAAGTAAGGACGATGCGACTTGCAAAAGCGCACCTCGGATGCCACATTCGGAACGCCGTCGCATTGTCTGCAATGTCATTTACCCAAGGAGTTCGCATGGACAACCAACTCAACACGTACGGTTTTGGCGCTTCCGGCACCGCCGGCGCGTTGGCCGTCCGCAATCGCGTGCTGCGCAATACTTATTGGCTGCTCGCGCTTTCGATGATCCCCACCATCCTCGGTGCGTGGATCGGCGTCGCCACTGGCTTCAACCTGATGGGACGCAATCCGTTGATGGGTTTCGTCATCTTCATGGCAGTGGCCTTCGGCTTTTTCTACGCGATAGAGCGCTTCAAGAACAGCGGCTTGGGCGTAGCTCTGCTGCTCGGCTTCACCTTCTTCATGGGGCTGATGCTGTCGCGCCTGATCGGCACGATCCTCGGCTTCTCGAACGGCGCCTCGCTCATCATGACCGCGTTTGGCGGCACGGCGATCATCTTCGGCGTGATGGCGACGGTGGCCACGGTCAGCAAGCGTGACTTCTCGGGCCTGGGCAAGTGGTTGTTCATGGGCGTGCTGGTGCTGATCGTGGGTTCGGTCGCCAATATCTGGCTGCAACTGCCCGCGATGATGCTCACGATTTCGGTGCTGGCCATCGCGATCTTCTCGGCCTACATCCTGTTTGACGTGCAGCGCATCGTGAACGGCGGCGAGACCAACTACGTGACCGCCACCCTGGCGATTTACCTGGACGTGTACAACATCTTCACGAACCTGCTGGCGATCCTGGGGATCTTCGGTGGCAGCCGCGACTGAACCCGCATCTCGCCCGTCACGCTACAGCGTGGCATAGCGAAAAGAACCGGCGCCTGGTGCGCCGGTTTTTCTTTGTGCACATAACGTATGCGACGGCTTGTCAGTCGTGCTCAAACACCGCGATTGACTCCACGTGCGATGTGTGCGGGAACATATTGACCACGCCCGCGCCTGCCAGCCGATAACCGGCTTCGTGCACCAGCAGGCCTGCGTCACGCGCGAGCGTAGCCGGGTTGCACGACACGTAGACGATGCGTTTGGGCAGCAGATCCGCCGCCTCGCCACCGCGTTGCGACAGCTCGGCCAGCGCCTTGGAAACGGCCAGCGCCCCTTCGCGCGGCGGATCTACCAGCCAGCGATCGAATCTCCCCAGCGCAGCGATATCGTCGGCCGTCACTTCAAACAGGTTGCGGCAAGCGAAGGTTGTCTTGGCATCGAGCCCATTGTGCTGCGCGTTGGCAAGTGCACGTGTGGTCAGCGCCTCGCTGCCCTCGATACCGATGACTTCGCGAGCGCGCATGGCCATCGGCAGCGTGAAATTGCCGATACCGCAAAACAGATCGAGCAAGCGATCCGTAGGCTGCGCATCGAGCAACTTCAGCGCCCGCGACATCAGCACACGGTTGATCTGGTGATTGACCTGCGTGAAGTCCGTCGGCTTGAACGGCATCGTGATGCCGAATTCCGGCAGCGTGTACGTCAGTGCACGATCAAGCGGATAGAACGGATACACCGTATCCGGCCCCTTCGGCTGCAGCCAAAACTGCACGGCGTGCTGATCGGCAAAGGCGCGCAACTCGGCCTCATCGGCTTGCGTGAGCGGCTCCAGGTTGCGCAGCACCAGCGCGGTCACATCCTGCCCGACCGCCAGTTCGATCTGTGGCATACGCTGCACGATGGACAGACGCCCCACCAGTTCACGCAACGGCACCAGCAGCGCAGACACCTGCGGCGGCAGTACCTCGCACGAGGTCATGTCGGCCACATAGCTGCTCTTGCGCTCGTGAAAACCCACCAGCACGCCGCCCTTGGCCGCCACGTGGCGCACCGTCAGGCGCGCGCGATAACGGTAGCCCCAATCCGGCCCGGCGATGGGTCGGAATACCACGTCCGGCCGCAGCTTGGCCAGGTGCCACAGATCGTCTTCCAGCACACGCTGCTTGATGGCGACCTGCGCACGCGAATCCAGATGCTGCATTGAGCAGCCACCGCACACACCGAAGAACTTGCACTGCGGCGTCACACGCGAGGCAGACTGGCGCAGAATATTCACCACACTCGCCTGCTCATACGACGGCTTCACGCGATGGCTGCGATACGTCACCCGTTCGCCCGGCAGCGCGCCTTCCACAAAGACGACTTTGCCAGGCGTGCCGTCCTCGTTCGTGAGGCGGCCTACACCGCGCGCCTCACCGTCGAGCGAGAGGATCTCCAGCGGGCCGGCCACGGGCATCTCGGGTTTCGTGCGCGAAGCGCGCGGCGCCGTGGCCGGCGCGGCCGTTGCTGATTCAGGAGACGACGGCGTGACGTGGGGTGCAGCTTGAGACACGGATGAGCCTGAAGAAAATAGGGACAAGGGCGGCATTGTAAGACACCGGAGAACCCGCATGAGCACCGTCATCCTGACGTGGAACATCCAGTGGGGCCGTGGCGCGGACGGGCGTGTCGACCTCGCCCGCCAACTCGCAGAGGCGCACGACATGGCCGATTTCGATGTGCTGTGCCTGCAGGAGGTCACCTCCGGCTTCGGCAGCCTGCCAGGCCACCCGGGCATCGATCAATGGGGCGAGCTCGCCGACACGCTCGGCGTTGAGTACACCGTCATTGGCGGCTTTGCGCTGGAGCGCCATGACGGGCCACATGTGCAGCGCTTCGGCAACGCGATCGCCACGCGCTTGCCCGTGCTGTCTGTCGCGCGCCATGCGCTGCCTTGTCCGCCTGATGCCACGCCCGTCATGCCGCGCATGGCGATCGAGGCGATCGTACAGGCGCAGTTCGGACCATTGCGCGTCATCACTACACATCTTGAGTATTACTCGGAGACCCAGCGGCTGGCGCAGATCGACGCGCTGCGGGCAATTCACGCAGAAGGCTGCGCCCGCGCAGCCCGTCCGTCTGTGCTCGGCCCCGAGCCCGAAGCGGGCCCGTTCCGGCCGCTCACGCAAACTACCGCCACCCTCATCTGCGGCGATTTCAACTGCAAACCGGATTCCACGCCCAAGCGCCTGGCCACCGTGCCGTTCACGCGTGAACCGCCGCTGCATGATGCATGGGAAATCGCGCACGGCTCGACACCGCAGCCGCCCACCTTCGGCGTGCACGACCGCACCGGCTGGTCCGAGGCGGCCTATGCGTGCGACTTCATGCTGATCAGCGAACCGCTGAAATCGCGTGTGTTGCGCGTGGAGGTCAACAGCGCCACGCAGGCATCAGACCATCAACCGATGCTGCTGGAGTTGCGCAATCGCGATTGAAACGGATAGGAATTGCGTGCTTGCGAGACAGCGGCGCTTTACAGCACTGCGTCCTTGCGCACGCCCTGCGAGGCGAAATGCCGCTTGAGCTTGACCAGCGCCTCTTGCTGGATCTGGCGCACACGCTCGCGCGTCAGGCCCATCTCGGCGGCCAGTTCTTCCAGCGTGGCAGGTTCAATATGGTTGAGGCCGAAACGGCGCTCGACCACGTAGCGGTGTTTATCCGACAGCCGCGCCAACCACGACTTCATCAGTTGCGACAACTCGCGATGCGCAACCTCCTGATCCGGCGAAGCGCCATGCTCATCCGACAGGAAATCGAGCAGGCTGGTGCCCGGATCGAGATCGAACGGCGTATCGAGCGAGGTCGTGTGCTCATTGAGCGAGAGCACGTCCTGCACCTCTTCTGTCGTCTTGCCGAGCAGATGGGCGATGTCTTCAAGGCTCGCATCACGGCCGTCCACGCCGCTCTTCTCCAGATGGCGCTTGGCGCGCAGCACCTGGTTAAGCTCACGGATCACATGGACCGGCAGACGGACCGTGCGCGCCTGGTTCATGATCGCGCGCTCGATGCTCTGACGAATCCACCACGTGGCGTACGTCGAGAAGCGGAACCCGCGCTCCGGATCAAACTTTTCGATCGCATGCATCAGGCCGAGGTTGCCTTCCTCGATGAGATCGAGCAGCGGCACGCCGCGGTTCAGGTAGCCCTTCGCGATGCTCACGACCAGGCGCAGGTTGCGCTCGATCATGACCTGCCGCGCCGTGAATTCGCCCGCCTTGGCCAGCGTCGAGAAATGCAACTCCTCGGCCGGCGTCAGCAGCGGTTTGATGCTGATGCGATTCAGGTAGTGCTGAACGGTATCGGCGGCCAGTTCGGCCTGCAGCACCTTGCGGAAGTCTTCTTCCGGCGCAGCCTCCTCCGTCTCCTCAGAGTCTTCCTCGTCTTCGCTGGGCTCGTCGATATTGTCGGAAGAATCGTTCAGATCCACCGGCTCGGAGGTCGACACCTCGTCGATCAAGGCGTCGACAACTTCGATCTCTTCAGCGGGAGGCTGCGCCGCGCCGCGCGCACGCCGCCCCGCGCGCCCGTTCGGGGCGCTTTGGCCATCTGCAGCGTCGATGTTGTCATCGGCGGGGGTGGCGGGGGTGGCTTTCTGACGCGGCATGCATTCCTCTATTGAGGCGGCAGGAAGCGCATTGGATCGACCGGCTTACCGTTGCGACGCACTTCAAAGTGAAGCTTCACGCGATCTGCATCGGTGCTGCCCATTTCGGCGATCTTTTGCCCTTTCTTGACCGTGGATTGCTCGGTGACCAGGACCTTGTCGTTGTTGCCGTACGCGGTCAGGAACGTGTCGTTGTGCTTGATGATGACAAGATTCCCGTACCCACGCAAGGGTCCGACGTGGATCACTTTTCCGTCATCGGCGGCGACCACTGCATCCCCGCGCTTGCCCCCGATGTCGATGCCCTTGTTGCCCTTGTCGTCGAAGCGGTTGAGCAATGTGCCGCGTGCCGGCCAGGCCAATGCGATTGCGCTGTCGCTTGCCTTGGCAGGAGCGCTGGACGAGGCCGCAGGCGGTGGCGTGACCGGCGTAGAGTCGATCGGCTGCGTGCTCGTGGTGCCTGGGCGAACCGGCGTGACGACGGCCCCACTGCTGCTGACGTCAGCGTTGGGCGGCACAACACGTATCAATTGATCGACTTCGATCTGATTCGGATTGGGAATGTTGTTCCAGGCCACCAGATCGCGCGGTGCCTGGCCGTTGCGCAGGGCGATGCTGTACAACGTATCGCCACGCTTGACCCGATAGTAGCCGGGGGGCGGCGGCTCCTGCGACGTGGTGGTCGTGCTGCCGGCACGCGAGGTGCGATCGAGAACGGGGGCTTGGTTGCCGGAGGATGCGCAAGCCGCCAGCAGTGCGGCCGACACCATCGCCACAGCGAGCCGGCCGACGTGTGCGGGGCCTGGACGGTTCATGAAGCTCCGGGAAGTGAACATGCTAAACAGTTCCTGATTTTAACGGGACAAAGAAAACGCCTTCAAGCGCGGTACTGTGAAACTGGAAGCGGCCACGGCGCTCGATCAACACGAGCTGCTGCGTGGATCCACCACTGCGATCGGTGGCGACTGGAGCGATCAGGCGGCCGCCGACGGAGAGTTGGTCGAGCAGCGCCTGCGGTACCTCCAGCCCGGCCGCGGCCAGGATGATGGCATCGAACGGAGCCGCCTTCGGGAGCCCGAGCATGCCGTCGCCATAGTGCAGACGGATGTTTGGCACGCGGAGTGGCCGCAAGTTCGCTTTGGCTTTCTCATGCAGCGGCCGGATGCGTTCGATCGAATACACCTCATCTGCGAGCTGCGACAGGACCGCTGCCTGATAGCCGCAGCCGGTGCCGATCTCAAGCACACGAGAAAGCGGCAGGCCCTGCGCTCGCCTGGGACGCTCGCGCAGCAGCAGCTCGATCATGCGACCGACCACCGAGGGCTTCGAGATCGTTTGCTGATGGCCAATCGGCAGCGCGGAATCTTCGTAGGCCTGCGAAGCCAGGCCCGCATCGACGAATAGATGGCGCGGCACCGCGCCGATCGCGGCAAGCACGCGCGCATCGCTCACGCCGGCTGCCTGCACGCGGCTGACCAGCGCCTGGCGCGCGCGGTCTGATGCCATGCCCCCCGCTGCCGCATGCGCGGCTTGCGTGCGCGCTTGCACGGCGCTCGCAGCCACCGCGCCGACAACACCGTCGACGCCAGCCACACGCTGTAGCGCCGGCGCTGGCGCCTGCGGATTCGACAACCGCTCCGCCGACGCTGCGCGTGCGGGCGTCTGCCGAGGCACGGCGTTCGTTTTTGCGCTCACGCCGGACGAAATGCGAGCCTCGCGCTGCCGCTCCACGGGCTTGCGCTCGACTACCGCATCGAGCGTCAGGGGAAAACGCCGGTCGCGCGAACGTTCAGACATGGGCCACCGCAGCGGTCATGAGGTCTGCCAGCGGCGCACGGTACGCAATTGCGCCGTATCGGTCAGATCGAGCTGCAGCGGCGTCAGCGAAACGAAGCCATTTGCGACGGCATGGAAATCGGTGCCTTCGCTGGCGTCTTTCGCATCGCCGGCGGCGCCGACCCAGAAGATCGGTTCGCCGCGCGGATTGGCCTGTCGGATCACCGGCTGCGACTGGTGCCGCTTGCCCAGGCGCGTAGCACGCCAGCCGGCCAGCTCGCTGTACGGCAGATTCGGAATATTCACATTGAGGAGCATCGGCCCGTCGAGCGGATCGGACAGATAGCGCTCGACTACCTCGCGTACAACACGTTCGGCCGCGTCGAGGTGAGTCCAACCCTTGTCGACCTGCGAGAACGCAATCGACGGGATACCGAACAGATAACCCTCGATGGCGGCGGCGACGGTGCCGGAATACAGCACGTCTTCGCCCATGTTCTGACCTTGGTTGATGCCGGAGACAACCAGATCGGGTTTCTCCTCGATCATGCCGGTCAGCGCAATGTGCACGCAGTCCGTCGGCGTGCCGTTGACGAAGCGGAAGCCCTTCTGCGCGCCATCGGCGGCTTCAAACACCGACAGCGGCCGCTGCAGCGTAAGCGAGTTGGAGGCACCGCTGTGGTTCTGCTCCGGCGCCACCACCGTCACGCGGCCCAGGGAACTGAGCGCGCGGTAGAGAGCGGCGAGGCCCGGCGCGAGGTATCCGTCGTCGTTGGCGATAAGAATGTGCATGGCGCGGATTGTAACCGAGCCAAGTGATGAAATTACGCACGCACACGGCTGCGCATGCTGACAAAAAATCGGACGGCAAACCGTAGGACGCGTCCCTCGCCGAATTGCCCACAGTCGAATCGAACGACCGTGCTTTTATTCGGTTACACTGCCAGACGTTCAACGTCAGATTGATCAGGAGACACATCATGAAAGCCGTCGTCTGCAAGACTTGGGGCCCGCCCGAATCGCTGGTAATAGAAACGCTGCCGGACCTCTCGCCGGGCGCCGGCGAAGTCGTCATCGATGTGAAGGCTGCGGGGGTCAACTTCCCCGATGTGCTGATCATTCAGAACAAGTACCAGTTCAAGCCGGAGTTGCCGTTCACGCCGGGCTCGGAAGTGGCGGGCGTGGTGAATGCAGTGGGCCAAGGTGTATCGCACGTCAAGGCGGGCGACCACGTGATTGCCTTCCTCGGTCAGGGTGCGTTTGCCTCGCAGGTCAAAGCATCGGCCAAGGTCGTGATGCCGATGCCGCCGGGCATGGCGTTCGACACGGCTGCGGCGTTCACCCTCACCTATGGCACGTCGCACCACGCGGTGGTCGATCGCGGGCAACTGAAGGCCGGCGAGACGATGCTGGTGCTGGGCGCGGCCGGTGGCGTGGGGTTGGCGGCCATCGAGATCGGCAAGGCCATCGGAGCACGCGTCATTGCCGCGGCGTCGAGCGACGAAAAGCTCGCGGTCTGCAAGGATCACGGCGCCGATGCGCTGATCAACTATTCGACCGAAGACCTGCGCGAGCGCATCAAGGAACTGACCGATGGCAAGGGCCCAGACGTGATCTACGACCCGGTCGGCGGCATCTACGCCGAGCCGGCGTTTCGTTCGATCGCCTGGCGCGGCCGCTATCTCGTGGTGGGCTTTGCCAACGGTGAGATTCCGAAGATGCCGCTGAACCTTGCGCTGCTCAAGGGCGCATCGCTGGTGGGTGTGTTCTGGGGCGAGTTCGCACGCCGCGAGCCCAAGGCGAACCTGGCCAACATGATGCAGATGCTCGGCTGGATGCAGGAAGGCAAGATCCGCCCCCATATCTCGGCGCGCTATCCGCTGGAGCAGACCACGCAGGCGCTGCTCGACATGGCGGCGCGCAAGGTGACGGGCAAGGTCGTGATCCAACCCTGAACGCCATCGGCGATTGACAAAAAAGCCGCGCGGGCGACAAACCCGTGCGGCTTTTTCGTTGGTTTGGCGGATGCCGGTCAGGCAGCTTCTTCCAGCGTCGGGTAATCGGTGTAGCCCTTTTCCTGGCCGCCGTAGAACGTCGAGCGGTCCGGCTTGTTCAGCACGGCACCGGCGCGGAAGCGCGCAACCAGATCCGGGTTGGCGATGAATGGACGGCCAAACGCCACCGCATCCGCCAGACCCGAGGCGACCATTTGTTCACCCTCTTCTGCGCTGTATTGGCCGCAAACGATCAGCGTGCCCTTGAAGGCGTCGCGCAGTTGGCGACGGAAGTCGGTGGACAGTTCGGGGCCACCTGCCCAATCCGGCTCGGCGATGTGCAGGTAGGCGATGCCGCGCTTGGTCAGTTCGCGTGCCAGGTACAGCGCGCTTTCCTCGGCCTGCGCGTCGGCAATGTCATGCGCGACGAAGTGCGGCGAGAGGCGGATGCCGATGCGATCCGCGCCGATCTCGGCGATGGCCGTGTCGACGACTTCCAGGATCAGTCGTGCGCGATTTTCCAGCGAGCCGCCGTACTGGTCGGTGCGCTGATTGCTGTTGGTCGACAGGAACTGGTGCAGCAGGTAACCGTTGGCGGCGTGAATTTCGACAAAGTCGAAACCGGCACGGCGTGCACGCAACACGGCCTGGCGGTACTGCGCGATGATGCCCGGGATCTCTTCCGTGGACAGCGCGCGCGGCTCGCTGGTCGGCACGTTGCCCGGCGTGCCGTCGGGCTGCACGACAAAGCTCTGCGCCCCCTTGGCGACAAGGGCTGACGGCGCAACCGGCGCCTGGCCGTTCTCTTGCAACAGCGTGTTCGAGATGCGGCCCACATGCCAGAGCTGCTGCGAGATGCGACCGCCCTTTGCATGCACGGCGTCCACCACGGCCTTCCAGCCAGCTTCCTGCGCATCGGTGTACATGCCAGGCGTCCAGGCATAACCCTGGCCCTGGCGGGAGATCTGCGTGGCTTCCGTCACGATGAGCCCGGCAGTGGCGCGCTGCGCGTAGTAGGTGACGTTCAGCTCGGTCGGCACATCACCCGGCTGGCCAGCGCGCGAACGCGTGAGCGGCGCCATCACAACGCGGTTGGCAAGGGTCGTGTGGCCAACCTGGATGGGAGACAGCAGTTGTTGGGGCATCTTGGCTCCTGAGAGAGACTATTCGACCGGTCATCTAGAACCAGCAGTAAAGAAAGGCGAGGGCGTACCTCACCGACAATGCATTCAATGACGATCAGTGCCTAGGTTTGGCCAGCAGGGCTTCGGTCTGCGCTATGCAGCTCTGGAACGGCGCGACGGAACGGTGCGCCTTGGCCAGCAGCGCCCCGCCCATCCACATTGCATACAGGCCTTCGGCTAGGCGGCGCACATCGGCCACCGGCGCGAGGGAACCGTCAGCCACCGCTGCATCAATCGCCACGGCAATGCGTTCGACCATGCGGGCCATGCCCGCCGACAGCACCTTGCGCATCGGCTCGGACAAGTCCGACACCTCGCCCGAGAGCTTGACTGCCAGGCAGGTGACCTCGCAGGCGCTGCGCTCATGCAGGTCGATCCAGGCCATGAAATAGCGCAACAGCCTTTCGCGCGCGGTGATGCGCGTGTCGTTGAACAGGCTGACGACGCCCGCGTCGTAGTCCTGGAAATAGCGCTCCAGCATGGCAACGCCAAAGTCTTCCTTGGACCCGAAGTAGTAGTAGAACGAGCCCTTTGGCACCTGGGCGCGGCCGAGAATTTCCGCCAGCCCGACCGCCGAGAACCCGCGCCCGAGGATCAGCTCGGCGCCAGCGTCCAGGATGCGGTCGCGGGTGTCGTGCCGGGCTTCGGCGCCTTCAGCAGTGACGGGGTCGGGGTGCTTGCTCATGATGGGTTGGATTGTAGTAGACCGACCGTCTAGTTGCATGACCCTATCTCAAGAAGGGTCGATGTGACGTTCTGGCCCTCAGAGCTTTTCAGTTTCGCCGGTCTTCGGCTGCCAGCGCATCAGGCGCTTTTCCACCATACCGACGAGCCAGTCGAGCACCAGTGCAAACACCGTAAGCACGACGATGCCGGCAAACACGGTATTGATATCGAAGGTGCCCTCGGCCTGCAGGATCAAGTAACCGACACCGCGCGCTGAACCCAGGTATTCCCCCACCACCGCGCCCACGAAAGCCAGCCCGACCGACGTATGCAGCGACGAGAACACCCAGCTCATTGCACTCGGCAGGTAGACGAAGCGCAGCAGTTGCCGCTGCGATGCGCCCAGCATGCGCGCATTGGCCAGCACCACCGGGCTCACCTCCTTCACGCCCTGGTAGACGTTGAAGAAGACGATGAAGAACACCAGCGTCACCGCCAGCGCCACCTTCGACCATATCCCCAACCCAAACCACACGCCGAAGATGGGCGCCAGGATCACGCGCGGCATCGAGTTGGCCGCCTTGATGTACGGATCAAGCACCGCCGATGCCGCCGGACTCAGCGCCAGCCACAGCCCCGCTCCCAGGCCAGTCGCGGTGCCGATGGCGAACGCCAGCACGGTTTCAGCCAGCGTGACACCGAGGTGCAGGTAGATGTCGCCTTCAGTCACGAACCACGCCCAGATGCGTTGGGCGACGATCAGCGGTTCACCGAAGAAGAACGCGACGTCTTGTGAGCGCGTGGCGAAATGCCAGACCAGCAACGTGACGACCAGCAGGCCAAGCTGCCAGGCACGCAACGAGAATCGGGAAAGTGGACGATTTGCCATGTGAGAGACCGATCAGATTTGATTCAAGCTACGCGGCGATGCTGCGCATAGCCCTTGAGCACTTCTTCGCGCAGCACATCCCAGATGCGGGCGTGCAGATCGACAAAACCCGCTTGGTCGCGAATTTCCGCCACGTCGCGCGGGCGCGGCAGGTCGATCACGAACTCGCCGATCGGGTGGGTGCCGGGCCCGGCCGACAGCACGACCACACGGTCGCTCATGGCAATGGCTTCGTCCAGATCGTGCGTGATGAAGAGCACCGCCTTGCGCTTGGCGGCCCAGAGGGCCAGCACCTCGTTCTCCATCAACTGGCGGGTCTGGATGTCGAGCGCGGAAAACGGCTCGTCCATGAGGATGATGTCGGGGTCGAGCACGAGCGTCTGCGCCAGGCTCACGCGCTTGCGCATGCCGCCCGAAAGCTGATGCGGATAGCGGTCTTCAAACCCGGCCAGCCCCACGCGCGCCAGCCACGACATCGCCAGCTCGCGGGCCTCCTTGTCGGGCATGCCACGGAATTCCAGCCCGGCCAGCACGTTGTCCAGCGCGCTGCGCCACGGCATCAGCGCCTCGGCCTGAAACATGTAGCCGGCTCGGCGGTTGATGCCGACAAGCGGCTCGCCAAATACCCTGACCTGCCCCAGGGACGGCTGAAGCAACCCCGCCGCCAGGTTCAGCAAGGTGGATTTACCGCAGCCGGTGGGGCCTACCACCGAGACGAACTCGCCGGCTTGCACATCCAGCGTCGTGTTCTGCACGGCGGTGTAGCGCTGGCCCGGTTTGTCGGGCGAGATGAAGGTGCAGGTGATCTGATCAAACGAAAGCGCGGGCGTCGTCATGGTGTCTGCCACAAAGCAATGCGCCCGGACGGACCGGGCGCGGGATGAAAGTCTGCGGGACTCAGTGGTACTTCGCGTTGGCCTTCTGCACGAAGGTGTTGGTGAAGGTCTGGTCGAGCTTGATCGGCTTGCCCTTCACTTCCGCGTCGAATTCGGACAGCGTGCGCTGCGCCGTGGCCGGGCCGTCAGCCGGCATCGTGCCGTCTGGCGAGATGGCTTCGCGCACCTTGTCCCAAGCCGCCAGATACAGCGCGCGATCGCCCAGCAGGTAGGCTTCCGGCACCGTCTTGACGATGTCGGACGGGCCGGCCTTCTGCAGCCACTTGAGCGCGCGCACCATCGCGTTGGTCAGCGCTTGCGTCGTGTTCGGGTTCTTCTGGATGAACGAGGTTGAGGCATACAGGCAGCCGGCTGGCATGTTGCCGCCGAACACCGCCTTGGTGTCGGCCAGTGTGCGGGTGTCGGAAATCACGCGTACTTCATTCTTCTGCGTGAGCATCGACATAACCGGGTCGAGGTTGGCCAGCGCGTCGATCTGCCCGGCGCGGATGGCCGCGATGGCACCGTTGCTCGGCCCCACGCCGATGATCGAGACCTCATTGGGCTTGATGCCAGCGCGTGCCAGCACGTAGTTGACCATGATGTTGGTCGACGAGCCCGGCGCCGTCACGCCGATCTTCTTGCCCTTCAAGTCAGCAATCGACTTGTAGTTGGGCATCGTCTTGTTGTTGACCGCAAGGACGATCTGCGGGGCACGGCCCTGCAGGACGAACTCCTGATAGTTCTGCCCCTTGGCCTGCAACACCAGCGTGTGTTCGTAGGCGCCGCTCACCACGTCGGCGCTGCCGCCCACCACGGCCTGAAGCGCCTTCGCGCCACCGGCAAAGTCGACGATCTCAACGTCCAGGCCTTCGTCCTTGAAGTAGCCGAGGCGCTCGGCAATGGTCAACGGCAGGTAGTAGAACAGCGCCTTGCCGCCCACGGCGATGGTGACTTTGTTCTTCTCAGGCTTGCCCTGGGCCAGCACAGCGGAACTGGCCGCCAGCAGGCTCGCCGCGCAAAGTGCCGTGCCCATCCATTTCGCCCAACGGCTGATGCCTCGTGTCCCCATGCTCGTCTCCTGAAAAGCGTTCTTCTGCGGCGTTGATTGCCTTGGCGGCGAGTTTAACGCAACGTTTTGCCACACAACATGCGGGATCGTCCTAGCTACTGGGTATGCGTGGCTTCCGCGATGACGCCTTGCGCGGCCAGCGCATCGATCTGCGCGTCGCTCAGGCCGTGGCTGCGCAACACGTCGCGCGTGTGCTGACCCAGGCGCGGGGCGTTGGTCTGCACCGCGCCCGGCGTACCCGAGAGATTGGGCACCACGCCCGGCATCTCCACGTCGATGCCCGACTGCGCGCGCACCGTTTCGATGACGCCGCGCGCGCGGTAATGCGGGTCGGCAGCGATGTCGGCGATGGTGTAGATCGGGCCGCATGGCACCTCGGCTTCGTGCAGCGCGGCCAGGACATCGGCGATGGGCAACGCGCCCGTCCAGGCGTTGATGGCGGCGTCGATTGCTTCTGCGCGGGCGGCGCGGCCGTCGTTGCGGGCCAGGCCCGGATCGTCTGCCAGATCCTGCCGGCCCATGCGCTGCATCAGACGGCGGAAAATGTTGTCACCATTGGCAGCAATCAGCACGTACTCGCCGCCGGCGCAGCGGTACGCGTTGGATGGCGCAATGCCCGGCAACGCACCACCGGCCGGCTGGCGGATGGCACCAAACACGGAGTATTCCGGCAACAGGCTCTCCGTCAGGTTGAAGACCGATTCGTACAGCGCCACGTCGATCACCTGCCCCTTGCCGCCGCGCGCATCCCGCTCATACAGGGCAAGCAACACGCCGAGCGCACCATGCAGGCCAGCGATGGTGTCGCCCAGCGACAGGCCTGCGCGCGCGGGAGGGCGGCCGGGCTCGCCGGTCAGATAGCGCAGGCCGGCCATGGCTTCGGCAATGGCCGCAAAGCCGGGCTCGTCGCGCTTGGGGCCGGTCTGGCCGTAGCCCGACACGCGCAGCATGATGAGCTTCGGGTTGATGGCAGAGAGCGCCTCGTACGACAGGCCCCACTTTTCCATCGTGCCCGGGCGGAAGTTCTCGATCAGCACATCGGCCTCGGCGGCAAGCTTGCGCACAACGTCCTGCCCTTCGGGCACGCGCAGGTCAACGCAGACCGATTGCTTGTTGCGCGACTGCGCCTCCCACCAGACCGAGGTGCCTTCATGCAGCATGCGCCATTTGCGCAGCGGATCACCCTGCCCCGGCGGCTCGATCTTGATGACCTGCGCGCCGAAATCGGCGAGCGTCTTGGCGGCGAATGGCCCGGCAATCAACTGCCCGAGTTCGAGCACACGGATGTTCTGCAAAACCTGTGTCGGCATGGTCGTATGAAGAACGTTGAATTCAGAGCGCGGCAGGGCTGCCGAGCAGATGCGTCATCAAGAGGCGCGCGGAGCTGGTCAGCGCATCGGGGTCGCGCACACCCACCAGCAGGCGGCGATGGGCCCAGTCGTCTTGCAGCGGCACCAGCGCGAGGCCTGCGCCCGGCAGGCTCGACACGTGCCCCTGCGCGGCAATGCGCGGCAGCACGCCCACGCCCAGCCCCGAGGCGACCATGCGGCAGACGGCTTCGAAGCTGCGTACCTGGATGCGCAGGCGCAGCGGCTTGCCCAGGCGCTGGCTCTCTTCGAGCAGTTGTGCCGCCAGCGACGTGCCTGGCGGCAGGCTGACGAAATCGAAATCCGCCGCGTCGGCAAAGCCCACCTGCTTGCGCCCGGCCAGCGGATGGCCGCGCGGCGTCACCAATGCAAGGTCATCTTCGCGGTAATCGAACGATTGCAGCCCCTCGCACGGCGTGCCGGCAGCAAAGATGCCTAAGTCTGCCCGATTCTCTCGCAGCGCGGCGACGATATCCCCGCTGTCCTGCTCTTCCAGCGCGATGCGGATGGCGGGGTTGGCCAGCATGAAGGCAGCCAGGTCATCCGCCAGGAATTGCGTGATCGACGAGGTGTTGGCCCACACGCGCACCAGCCCGCGCGTGCCGGCTGCAAAGTCCGACAGCGCGCCGGCCATGCGCTCGACGTCCTGCAGAATACCCACCGCATGGCGGAAACACGCCTGACCCGCCTCGGTCAGCTCCACACCGGCGGCATGGCGGTACAGCAGCGGCGCGCCCACGGCTGCCTCCAGGTCGGAAATGCGCTTGCTTGCCGCAGCCACGGCCAGATGTGACTGCCGCGCCCCGGCTGAAATGCTGCCCAGCCGGGCCACCGCCACAAACAGGCCAAGGGTGACGAGATCGAAGCGGGCGAGGTTCATGATGTGGTTGAAAAAACGCGACAGGTCGTGTGCGAGCGGTGCCGGTTTTCACCGGTTGGTCATGTCACGGCGTTTACCATGGCCGGGTTTTTGCCCGTTCCGAGCGCACAAGCTTCGAATTGTAAAACCTGCCCCCTTTGTTGCGCCCATGCCCTTGCTGTTTCTTCGCACCAACGCCCGACTCTCCTTCCGCCGCCCCAAGCAGGCGCGTGCCAGTGCTGCCTCGCAAGCCATGGCAGCCATCATGCTGGCGCTGAGCGTGCAGGGCATCGCCCTGGCGGCCGACGCCCCAACCATTGACACCCCCACCACGGACATCCCCGAACCGGAGCGGTGGAATGTGCACGGGCAGTTCACCAACGTCACGCAATGGCATCCGTCGTTCCGGTCCCCCTATAGCGGCGACAACAGTCTGGACCCCGGCAGCGACAACAGGGAAACGACCGACCTGACGCTTTACCTGGGCGTGCGCCTGTGGAAAGGCGCCGAGGTGTACGCCAACCCGGAAGTCGACCAGGGGTTCGGCCTGAGCAATACCGTCGGCCTGGCGGGCTTCTCCAGCGGCGAGGCCTACAAGGTCGGCAATAATGCCCCATACCACAAGCTGCCGCGCCTGTTCCTGCGGCAGGTGATCGACCTCGGCGGCGAGCAGCAGGCCGTGGAGTCCGGCCCCAACCAGCTTGCCGGCAGCCGCTCGGCCGACAATCTCACCATCACCATCGGCAAATTTTCGGTGGTCGATATCTTCGACACGAACACGTATGCGCATGACCCGCGCGGGGATTTTCTGAACTGGGCGGTGGTCGATGCCGGCGCGTTCGACTACGCAGCCGATGCCTGGGGCTATACGCACGGTCTCGCGGTGGAATGGACGCAATCGTGGTGGACGCTGCGCGGCGGCATCTTCGCGCTGTCGGTCGTGCCCAACAGCGTCACGATCGACACCACGTGGAAGCAATACCAGTGGGTCGGCGAGTTCGAGGCGCGTCACAACTGGTTCGGTCGCCCCGGCAAGGTCAAGTTGCTCGCCTTCGCCAGCCGCGGACGGATGGGTGGCTACAGCGATGCCGTGAACCTCGCGCAGCAGACTGGCAACACGCCGGACACCGGTCTCGTACGACGCCTCGCATGGCGCCCGGGCATCGCCCTGAACATGGAGCAGGAAATCACCTCCGACCTGGGCGCTTTCGCTCGGGCCAGCATGAACGGCGGCAGCAAGGAAACCTACGAGTTCACCGACATCAACCAGTCGGTGTCGGCCGGACTCTCGCTCAAGGGCACGCAGTGGGGACGGCCGAACGATACGTTTGGCGCTGCAGTCGTGGTGAACGGCTTATCGCACGCAGCGCGGCAATACTTTGCCGCAGGCGGCATGGGTGTGCTGATCGGTGACGGTGCGCTCAACTACGGTACCGAGCGCATCGCCGAGTTGTACTACAACTGCGCTGTCATCAAGCACCTCACGCTCGGCCTGAACTACCAGTATGTCGTTCACCCCGCCTTCAATCGGGATCGCGGGCCGGTTTCCATCACGGGCGCACGCGTCCACGCGGAGTTTTAGATCGGAAGATCAGAGCTGACGCCGGTCCAGCACCGCACGGGCAATGGTGCCCGCATCCACGTATTCCAGTTCGCCGCCCACGGGCACGCCGCGCGCCAGGCGCGTCGCCTTGATGCCACGCGCCTTGAGCATCTCGCCGATATAGTGGGCGGTGGCCTCGCCCTCGCTGGTGAAGTTGGTGGCGAGAATCACCTCGGCGCACGGCCCGCCGAGCGCTGGATCGGTCGCCCGGGCCAGCAGGCGCTCGAGGTGGATTTCCTTCGGGCCGATGTTGTCCAGCGGCGAAAGCCGCCCCATCAGCACGAAATACTGTCCGCGATAGGTGAGCGTCTGCTCAATCATCATCTGATCGGCGGGCGTTTCCACAACGCACAGGACAGACGCATCGCGGCGCGGGTCGAGGCAGGTCTCGCAGACTTCCTGCTCGGTGAAGGTGTTGCAGCGGCTGCAGTGCTGGATCGACTCCGTGGCCTCGCTCAGCGCCTGCGCGAGCCGCGCGGCGCCCTCGCGGTCGTGCTGCAGCAGGTAATACGCCATGCGCTGCGCCGACTTGGGGCCCACGCCCGGCAGCACCCGCAAGGCCTCGACCAGCATCTGCAGCGCTGAAGGCGTGCCCGGGCCGCCGCGCATCATGCGCACTCCATCACCAGCGTGTGGTGCAGCACTTCCGGCATCGGGTCGTAGAAGTGATGCAGCAACGCGCGCCAGCGCTGGTACTCAGCCGATTGTCGGAAACCGATGGTGTGATCTTCCAGCGTCTGCCACTGCACCAGCAGCAGGTAGTCGCTGGGTTTCTCCACGCAGCGCGATAGCGACAGCGAAACAAAGCCCTTCATCGCACCGATGATATGGCGAGCCTCATCGAAAGCCGCCTCGAAGGCAGCCTCCTGACCGGGCTTGACGTGCAGCAGCGCAGATTCCAGCACCATGGCGCAGTCCTGAGGAGTACAGGCTTAGAACGGCAGCTTGAAACCCGGCGGCAGCATGCTCGCCATGCCGCCCAGACCAGACGTAACCGAACCCATCTTCTCCTGCGTGGTGGCCTCGGCCTTGCGCACGGCGTCATTGAACGCTGCGGCAACCAGGTCTTCCAGCAGTTCCTTGTCTTCGCCCTCGGCCAACAGGCTCGGATCAATCGACACGCGCTTCACGTCGTTCTTGCAGGTCATCACCACCTTCACGAGGCCAGCACCGGACACGCCTTCCACCTCGATCTGGCCGAGCTGTTCCTGCATCTTCTTCATGTTTTCCTGCATCTGCTGGGCTTGCTTCATCAGCCCGGCAATCTGGCCTTTCATCATGGTCGTTGCTCCTTGAAATGGGTCATGCATGGCGCGCCGCCAAATCGGGCGCGCAAGTGTTCAGAAATGGATGCGAATTCAGTGCGCGCGCGGTTGGATCGAACCCGGGACGACCTGTGCGCCAAAGTCCCGCACCAGCGCCTGTACGAACGGGTTGGCGGCGATGGCGTCCTCGGCATCGCGCTGGCGCTGGGCGCGCTGCTCGGCGTCGACGGCGGCGGCCGTGGCGCGTACCGCGCCGATATCGCACGCCACGCGAACGGACGTGCTGAAGTATTCGGTCAGCGCGGCTTCCAGCCGCTCAACGACGCCGGCTTCGGTCAGCGCAGGCAGCGGCACGCGCAGGCGCACCGTGGCGCCCTCCACGCTCACCAGTTCACTCTGGTGCGCAAGCTGCTGAGCCAAGCCACGCACAGGCAGGCCGGCGGCCAGCGTGGGCCAGTCGCCATCGAATGCAGTCAGGCCGCTTGCACTCAGGTCGGGCGGCGTGGCAGCAACCACGGGTTCGGGTGCAACTGGCTTGCCTTGCGCAGGGACCGGTGCAGCGGCGGGCGGCTCAATCTGTGCGGAACGTGTTGCCGGCTCAGGCGCGCCGGGGCGCGCAGCACTCGAGGCCGAATCCCAACCGGCAAACGCGGCGTTGATCTCTTCAAGCGACGGCGAGGCGAACTCGCCCGGCATTTCATCCCACGGCGGCGGACCGTCGTCAGCAGGCGCAGCGGATGCGGCTGGCGCTTCGCGGCGCGTCGGCGGCGATGCCGGCGCTGCAATCGGATTCGGACGCGGCACCGCATTGGCGGGACGGACGATCGGCGCAGGTGCGGCCAAAGGTGCCGGTGCCGGCCCCGAAGCACCGCCACGCGCACGACTGGATGCCTGACGCGCTGCCGCCAACGCTTCCATTGCCGGCGAACGGCGGGTCGGTGCTGTGGCCGGTGCCGGAGCCGATACCGCCGCAGGCGCAGCAACAGGCGTGGGGGCCGGCGGAGTCACTTGATATGTCGCACGCGGCGCCTCAACCACCGGCTCCGGGCGCGCCACAGGCGCCGTCTGCGCAATCGGCGATGCCGCGGGCGCGGGCGCTGCCGCTGCCATGGCCGGACGCGGCGATGCAGCCGGCGCCCCCACCAAAGGCATCGCCCGCTTGCCGCCGCCACCCGAAGGCGGCGTCGCATCCCCACCCGATTGCCCGGGCTGGAACGCCAGCATGCGCAGCAGCGTCATCGTGAAACCGGCGTACTCATCCGGCGCCAGCGCCAGTTCATTGCGGCCGAGGTTGGCGAATTGGTAGAACAGTTGCACCGACTGCGCATCGAAACGCTCGGCCAAGCGCCGCACGTCGTCGGCCTCGGGCCAGTCGTCCTGCACGGCGCCTGGCACAACCTGCGCGAGCGCAATCTTCTGCAGCAGCGACGCCAGATCCTGCAACGCACCCGAGAAGCTCAGGCTGCGCCCGGCCATCTCGTCGGCAATCTCGATGAGCGCGGCGCCGTTCTCGTCGGCCAGCGCATCGAGCAGGCGCACGAGGTAGCTCTGGTCGATCGCACCGAGCATGCCGCGCACGGCGGCTTCACTCACTTCGCCCGCGCTGTAAGCGATGGCTTGGTCCGTGAGCGACAGCGCATCGCGCATGGAGCCTTGTGCGGCAGCTGCCAGCAGGCGCAGCGCATTCGCCTCGTGGGTGATGTGCTCCTCGCCGAGGATGCGCTCCAGATGGGACACGATGTGCCCCGGCGGCATCTGCTTGAGGTTGAACTGCAGGCAGCGCGACAGCACGGTCACCGGAATCTTCTGCGGATCGGTGGTGGCGAGGATGAACTTGACGTGCTCGGGCGGTTCTTCCAGCGTCTTCAGCATCGCGTTGAAGGCGTGGTTGGTCAGCATGTGCACTTCGTCGATCATGTAGACCTTGAAGCGGCCGACCGTGGGCGCGTAGACCGCGCGGTCGAGCAACTGGGCCATCTCGTCGACGCCGCGGTTGGAAGCGGCGTCCATCTCGATGTAATCGACAAAGCGCCCGGCGTCGATCTCGGTGCACGCGCGGCACACGCCGCACGGCTGCGCGGTAATGCCGCCCTGCCCGTCCGCACCCACGCAGTTGAGCGATTTGGCGAGGATGCGCGACAGCGTTGTCTTGCCGACACCGCGCGTGCCCGTAAAAAGGTAAGCGTGATGCAGGCGCTGCTGTTCGAGCGCATGCGTAAGCGCGCGCACCACGTGTTCCTGACCGACCAGCGTGGTGAAATCGCGAGGGCGCCACTTGCGGGCGAGCACTTGATAACTCATGCGGCGGATTGTAGCAAAGCGAGGTGGATTTCCGACGTGCTTATCCGTTAGTCAAACGTCATGCACGCCGAGCGAATTGCAAGGATATTTAGGTGGGGTTGCGCGGGTCGGTTACAATGCCGGTCGGACGGGCCTCCTCGCATGGTGGCGCGGTCAACCTGGTCAGGTCGGGAACGAAGCAGCCACAGCCGTTTTCCGCCAGTGCCGAGGGTCAGGCTCGTCCCCCTTCTCTCTTCTTTCCTGCATCACCCCTCCTCTTTTGGTTGCCCCTCGCTCGCGTCAGAACAGCGCGCCCTGAGCGTCGTCGCCTGACGTCGGTGCTGGCTTGGGCAACGACTCCAGATCCATCCATTCGCCCTGCGCAGTTGCCACGCCAGCGCGCACGGTGCGCCCCGGAACCATCGGCGTGACGGCGGCCACGTAGCCGCGCAACTGGTCGGCATAGGCCGCGCGCTCGACGGGCAATAGGCGCAGCTTGTAGTCCACCACCAGCACTTCGCTGCCGCGTTCGATCAGACGGTCGATGCGCAGCAGTGCGCCGTCGGGGCTGAACAGTTCGATCTCGTTGTGGGCCGCGTCGAAGCGCGCGGGGTCGAACACGTGGGCCAATGCGTCGGCGGATAGCATGCGACGCACGGCCTCGGCGGCGCGGGCGGCGTCAGCCTCCGTCACTCCGATCGAGCCAAACCAACGGGCGATGGTGGCCGCATCGGGCGCCTGCTCAGGCAAGCCATGCCGCGTGATGCGCTCCAGCACGGCATGCAGCAACTCGCCTTGCGCGACGGCGCCTTGATCGAATACGGGGTCGGCCGTGTCCGCCGAGGGCTCGATCGTTCCGCCAACGCGCACCGTGACCGTGAGCGGTGCGCGGAAGTCATGGTACGAGACGGTCTCGGCCGCAGCAGCGGTGGCTTCGTCGGCTGTTACCTCCAGTACTGGCGCAGGCGACGCCACGCCGGCGGTGGCCAGAAGCGTGTACCAGCTCGCGGTGCCGTCAACCTCCGGCACATCTCCCTCATCAGCCGACTGAGCAGCTGAGCCGTCACGCTTATTGGCCACCCCCGAGACGATCAACACCTGCCGCGCGCGCGTCATGGCCACGTAGAGCAGGTTCCAGTTCTCGCGCTCAGCCAGCGCGGCTTCCTGCTTGAAGAGGGGATCGCGCGCCCGGCCGCGTTCAGCCGTCTTGCCAAAGGCGGAGAAATGCGTGGGCGCATTCGCGCCGGGCGGCCAGTCGATCAGGATGCCGGCGCTATCGGCGCGCGTATCGCTGTGATGGGCATCGAGCAACACGACGAACGGCGCCTCCAGCCCCTTCGAGGCATGCACGGTCAGGATCTGCACGGCGTCCAGACCTTCGCTTGCCACTTCGGCATCGATGGCATCGGGGGCCTCCCCTGCGTCGCCCTGCATGCCTTCGTCGGGGCTTTCCTCGTCATCGCCCTGGCGGATGGCGCGCAGCTCGGCCATGAACTTGGGCAGGCTCGGATAACGGCCGCCGTCCAGATCGAGCGCGAGCTTGAGGAAAGCGTCGAGGTTGGCGAGCACTTGGTCGCGGTTTGCGGCCGGCGCGCGTTCGGCATAACGGCGCTTGAGCTCGCCTGTGTAGGCGATGTGGTCCAGCAGATCGTGCACCGGCAGCGTGGGTGCCACCGCCAGCCAGCGGGCAAGCATGCGATGCGCGTGGCGCAAGGCTGGCGCCGTATCTGCGTGCCCCGCCAGAGCGATCAGGCGCCCCCACCATGCTGACGCCGGCGTGCCTTCGCCGGATTGCGCGAGCGCGATCAGGTCGTCGTCAGTCACGGCGAAGATCGGGCTACGCAGCACGTGCGCGAGCGACAGGTCGGCCTGCGGCGTCATCAGGAAATCGAGCAGCGCGCACAGGTCAAGCGCTTCAAGCGTAGCCAGCAGGCCGCCGCGGCGCGGGCTCACGTAAGGCACGCCAGCATCGCGCAGGGCGCGTTCGTAGTCCGCCAGATAGCGCTTGCGACGCACGAGCAGTTGGAAGTCACTCCAGCGTACCGGGCGCTCGGCGCCGTTCTCGCGGATGCGCTCACCAGCATGCAGCGCGTGCAGACAGGCGGCCACCTGGCGGCCTTCTTCGTAGCGCTGGGAATCTCCGGCCTCTTCGCGCGGTTCGGTCAGCGTGTCCCGCGGGGCGGACTCGTCGGTTTGCCCGCCTTCCGGCATGGGTACCAATGGCAACAGCAACGCTTGGCCCACTGGTGCGTCGACAGCCGTGCTCTGCTCGGCGTAGATCGGATATTCGTCCCGCGCGCGCGCCTGTAGGAAGACCGCGTTGACCCACTCCAACACCGCAGGCGCATTGCGGCGCGTGCGGTTGGTGCGCAGCACGGTGGCGCCAAAGCTGGCAACCAGCATCTCGCGCGCTGCATCGAACAGGCGCGCATCCGCCCGGCGGAAGCGGTAGATCGATTGTTTGGGATCGCCCACCAGGAACACGCTCGGCTGCGTGCCGGTGCCCGCATAGCCGGCCAGCCAGCCTTGCAGGATGCGCCACTGCATCGGGTTCGTATCCTGGAACTCGTCGAGCAGCAGATGCTTGTAGCGCGCATCGAGCCGCACCTGCAGGTAGGCGGCGGTGTCCTCATCCCGCATCAGGCGGGCGGCTTCCCATTCCAGATCCGTGAAGTCCATCGCACGCGCTTGGCGCTTGTAGGTTTGGTAACGGTCGATAAGCGCGTCGCCAAGGGTGAACAGCGCGGCATTGACGGCGCGCACGCCGGCCTCCTGGCGACGCGCCTGAACCACGGCCAGCGACTCGCACAGCACCGCATGCAGGGCGACCAAAGTTTGCGCAGGGTCTTCGCCGATGGCCTTGATGAGCGCCTTGGTCGGCTTGCACGCGCGCGCCTTGCCGGCCTGCGTGTGGAAGGCGGCGAACAACGCATCGAAAGCCTGCGCGCGTACAGATTCATCCGACACATCGGCCGAACGCACGGACGTTACCGCCGTTTCGATCTGCACCGCGCGCTTGCCTTCGGTAGCGCCGCCCTGCCCCAACCAGCCTGACACGCGCAGCATGTCGGCCAGCAATGCCTGGTCTTGCAGGGTTTCGATCAGCGGGTCGTTCCGGGCATCATCGCCCAGCAGATCATCGAGCGGGCCGAGAGGATGATCGCCGGCCTGTGTCTTGTACGCCCACCAGTCGCTGCGTTGATGGAACATCGCGTCGAGCAGTCGGCCCGCCTGGAAATCACCCACCAGATCCGCCAGCGCCTCGTACGCGGCGCGTAGCGCAGCGTGGTCTTCCGCCAGCAGGCCACGCCAGAACGGTGCCCAGGCCTCACGGCGCAATCGCCCGGCATCCTCGCGCAGCGATGCGCCCTGCGGCACGCCCGACGACAGCGGCGCCCCGCGCAGCAACGAGCCGAACCAACCGTGGAATGTATCGATCGCCATCCGCGATGGCGATTCCAGCACGCGTGCGTACAGCCCGCGCGCGGCATCGACCAGCCCCGACGCCTCCCGCTCGTCTACCGTACGGGCCACCAGCTCGCGCACCACACCGGCATCGTCGGCGCTGGCCAGTTGCGCCAGGATGTCCAACAGACGCTGGCGCATCTCTTCGGCCGCCTTGCGGGTGAAGGTGATGGCGAGAATGTCCGCTGGCGCTGCGCCTGCCAGCAGCAGACGCAGCATGCGCGTGACCAGCAGCCAGGTCTTGCCGCTGCCGGCGCACGCCTCCACCACCACCGAGCGCTGCGGATCGCACGCCGCGCGCGAGAAGGCTTCGGGCGAAACCGGCGCGCCATCGCGTTCGTAGGCGTGGTCGCTCATGTCTGGGACTCCGACGCGGCTTGCGGCTCCTGTGGCGCACCCTCGGTCCAATACCCCTTGCGGCACAGGCCACGCGCCGCGCAGTAGCGGCACGCCGATTCATCGCCAAAGGCAGGCAGCGGCGCGCCGGCAGCCAGGGCGGTCATGTCTTTCTGCATCTGCTCGATCAACCAGTCGACGACCTGCGCGAAATCCGGCAGGACGACGTCGCGTTTGTCCCCACGCGCCTCGCCGTCGAGCGAGACCCAGCCGCCCGCATCGGCACGCGCGTCGAGCACGCCGTAGAAGGGCAACTGGCAATCCTCGAACGGCGTCTTGGCGCGGCGCGCCAGCACCATCGGCGATTGCGTCTTGTAGTCCAGCACGGCCACGCCGTGTTCGCCATGCACATCGATGCGGTCGATCCGGCCACGCAGGCGCAGCGGGCGCTCCGGGCCTTCGCCTTGCAGCGTGATCGACGTATCGACATCGACCTCGCCCGCCTCAAAACGCCAGCCGTCGGCTTCGCGCGCTGCCTGCCAGGCCAGGTACGACGGCATCACGCCCTGCCACCGGCGATAGAAGCGCAGCGCATTGCCATCCTCGGCCAGCAACGGGCCGAACTCTTCATCAGTGATGGTTTGCAGCAGCGCATGGCGATCCGCCGGATCGTGCATCGGCGCGCTCAGCAGATGCCGATGGAAGCGGTGCAGGATCGCGTGGAGAATCTCGCCGATGTCGCGCTTCTCCAGCTCGTCGGACACCTCCTCCAACTCGCCCAGGCGCAGCATGCGGCCGACGAAGAATTGGTATGGGCAGCGGCGCAGGCTGTTGTAGGCGGCGGCGCTCAGCGTAGCCGGCACCAGTCCGGGAGCCGCCGGCGCAGGCATGCCGGTCGGCTGGCTGGTGGTCTGCAGGCTGGGCAACACGACGGGCGACTCGATGCGCATGCCAGCCACGGCCAGCCGACGCTGTAGGCGTTCAAGCCAGCCAGACAGACGATTCGGCTCACCACGTCCACCGTGGCGCTGCCAAGTCAGCACGGTCTCGGGCTGATTGAGCAGCACCTCGGCCAGATCGCGCGCCTGCTGGGCAAAACGCTGCGCACGATCCGGCAAGCCCAGTTCGCGGCGCACGTCGTTGGAGAAGAACAGCCATTCCGGCTGCGCGGACGGCAACTGCGCATCGTCGCAGCCGACCACCACCACGCCATCGAAGCGCCGCATACGTGCACCGTTGAGCGGCAGGATGACGACGCGGCGGTCTGCGGGCGGCGCCGGCTCGCTGAAGACGGCCGATTCAAGCAGCATCGACAGCAAGGCACGCCATTCCGTCAGCGAGAAACGGGCACCGGCATCGGCGCTGCCGTGCACCGAGGTGCGCAGGCGGTCGATCCAATCGAGCAACTGGCGCCCGGCATCATCGTTCTGCAGGCCGGTCCGCATATGCAGGCGGTCGAGCGTGCCGGCCAACAGCGCCATCCACGCATCGAGCGTGGCGTTGCCGGCGCGGCGCCACAGCGCGGCTTCATCGGCAAGCAAGCCAAGACGGTCAGCCAGACGACTGACTTGCGGTTCACCATCGGCGCCGTCGGCTGGACGATCCGCCACCAAGCGGCGCAACCGGCCCCACCCGCCCGACACGTTGTGCCGGCGCACGCGGCGCTCCAGCTCGGCGATCCAAGTAGGGGTAGAGCTGCCGGTATCGGCCCCACCGTTAGCATCACGCAAGCAGAACGGGCTCTTGATGAAATCGAGCAGCGCCGTGGTGTCGCCGTCGCCCTGCACCACATCCACCCAACGCATCAGCGCGGCGGCAGCGCGGGTGGTGGAAAGCTTCCAACCCGTCTCATCACGCACCGGCACGTTCACGCGTGCGAGCAGCGCCCGCACGCGCCGCGCAACGATGCGGTCCTGCGCCACCAGTGCCAGCGAACGACGCCCTGCGTTCAGCCACTCGACCAGCGTGTGCGCGGCGAAGGCGGCTTCATCTTCGAAGCGGGCCGCACCGGCAATGCGCAGCAGCGGCGCGGAAAACTGCGTATCCGAACCTTCGTCTTGCGCGACCTGCGCCGGTATGGCGCACTCGGGCCAGGCGTGCAGCAACAGATCGCGGAAATCGGCGTGCGTGGCTGGCATGGCGGACGTCGCGGAAGACTCGGCTTGCGGCACATTCCAGTCGTAACCGATGGCCAGCACTGGCACGCGCTCGGCGGCGCGCTTGAGGAAATCGAGATCGACGGCTTCGGCGTCGGTCGGGCTCACCCAGACGATCGGCCCGCGCACTTCGTGCAGCAGGCGCCGCATCGCCCGCAACCGCACCGGAATCGGATCGGCGGCGCCCGAGAGCAACCGCCAGAACGTCAGCACAATGCGCGACTCGGTGCCCAGGAAGCGCTCGGACAACTGCGCGTAAGTGCGCTCCAGCGCCCCGGCCAGTGCGGCCTCCAGGGCATCGGGCCGGCCTTCGGCATGGCTGTCCGCCGCATCGAGCGTGAGCCACCGCTGCGACAGCTCGTCCGACACGGTCACCAAGACTTGCGCCACGCCCCAGAGCGCTGCGTCATCCTGCGCGCCGAGCGCTTCGCGCAGCCACGCTTGCGTCTTGAGCGCCTGCTGCACGGCCAGCAGCCGAGAGAGCGTTGTGCGCGCGGCGGGCAGGCCCGGCTCGGGCGGCAAGTCGAGCAGCCAATGGCCCAGCGTCAGGATGCGCGGCAGCAGGCGTGGCGCACCGGCCGCCTGCGCGCTGGCATGCAGCGCGCTGCGCACGCCCGGAATTTGCGCGGCGGTCGGCACGATGACGGTGCCGGCACCGGAGGATTGCGCGTGCGCGTCCAGGAAGCGCCATACCGCGTCGGCGGCACGGGAGAGAAATGCTGGGCCGGGCGCGAAGGCAAGCGTCTGCATGCGGCGTGGGAAAAGAGACGAAAAACTGCGGCCGTGGCTATCGGCGTGATAGCGACAATCAACAATTGAAAATAGGGGCGCCGGTACTATATCAGCAGCATCCGCGCTGGCAGTGGTCCTAATACACGCCGGTTCGTGTAATCGTGTAATGTATGGGTTCGGCGCACGTCGCCAGCAATTACGAAATAACAGAGGTTCCCGCCATGAGCGAACAGATCAAGTATGTGAGCGACGCGTCCTTCGAGGCCGATGTGCTCAAGTCCGACAAACCCGTGCTCGTCGATTTCTGGGCCGAGTGGTGCGGTCCGTGCAAGATGATCGCCCCGATCCTGGACGAAGTTTCCAAGGACTACGGCGACAAGGTGCAGATCGCCAAGATCAACGTTGACGAAAACCAAGGCGTGCCGGCCAAGTTCGGCATCCGCGGCATCCCGACGCTGATCCTGTTCAAGAACGGCGCCGTGGCCGCCCAGAAGGTGGGCGCACTGTCCAAGTCGCAACTGACCGCATTCCTGGACAGCCACCTGTAAGCCGATGATTTGACGGCGGCGCGGGTTCCCCCGGCCGTACGCGCACACGCTGGCAATCTTCCGCCTGGAAGGCCGCCAGCGTTGTGCTAAGATTGCACCGAATCTGTTTCCCCGAGCGTTCGCTCGACCTTTTCCCCTCCCCCGCTTTTTCGCGTTTCGCTGCCCGTTCGGGCTTATCCCATTCTTTCGTCTATGCATCTGACAGAACTGAAATCCTTGCATGTGTCCCAATTGCTGGAAATGGCGGGACAGCTGGAGATCGACAACGCGCAGCGCATGCGCAAACAGGAGTTGATGTTTGCCATCCTGAAAAAGAAGGCGAAACAGGGAGAAACGATTTTCGGTGATGGCACGCTGGAAGTGCTGCCCGACGGCTTCGGCTTTCTGCGCTCGCCCGAAACCTCGTACTTGGCGAGCACCGACGACATCTACATCAGCCCGTCGCAGATCCGCCGCTTCAACCTGCACACCGGTGACACCATCGAAGGTGAAGTCCGCACACCGAAGGACGGCGAACGCTACTTCGCGTTGGTGAAGGTCGACAAGGTCAACGCGCAGCCTCCTGAAGCGGTCAAGAACCGCATCATGTTCGAGAACCTGACGCCGCTGCACCCGAACAAGCCGCTCACGCTCGAACGCGACATCAAGGCCGAAGAGAACATCACCGGCCGCATCATCGACATGATTGCCCCGATCGGCCGCGGCCAGCGCGCGCTGTTGGTGGCAAGCCCCAAGTCGGGCAAGACCGTGATGCTGCAGCACATTGCGCACGCCATCGCGACCAACCATCCGGAAGCCGAGCTGTTCGTGCTGCTGATCGACGAGCGCCCGGAAGAAGTGACCGAAATGCAGCGCACCGTGCGCGGCGAAGTGGTGGCGTCGACGTTCGATGAACCTGCCGTGCGTCACGTGCAGGTGGCCGAGATGGTCATCGAAAAGGCCAAGCGCCTGGTTGAGCTGAAGAAGGACGTGGTGATCGTGCTGGACTCGATCACACGTCTGGCCCGCGCCTACAACACTGTGGTGCCGACCTCAGGCAAGGTATTGACCGGGGGTGTCGACGCCAATGCGCTGCAGCGTCCGAAGCGTTTCTTCGGTGCGGCACGTAACCTGGAAGAAGGTGGTTCGCTCACCATCATCGGCACGGCGCTGATCGAAACCGGCAGCCGCATGGATGACGTGATCTACGAAGAATTCAAGGGCACCGGCAACATGGAAGTGCACTTGGAGCGCCGTCTGGCCGAGAAGCGCGTCTACCCCGCCATCAACCTGAACAAGTCAGGCACGCGCCGTGAAGAACTGCTGATCAAGCCGGACATCCTGCAGAAGGTGTGGATCCTGCGCAAGTTCATCCACGACATGGATGAAGTCGAAGCGATGGAATTCCTGCTCGATAAACTCAAGTCGACCAAGAACAACGCCGAGTTCTTCGACATGATGCGACGCGGCGGCTGAGCCTCTCCTGGCCGATCTCGCACGTACCGAAAAGCGCACCCGAAACGGTGCGCTTTTTTATTGCCGCATCAACCGCTTGATTTTCGGGCGGATTTGTCGGGCGCCGTTGCGAAACTTGCTAGTTCATTTGCATTACGAGCAATCGGCGCAACCGTTTGCTCCTCTCGTCCTTAAACGTCATCGCAAAAGCTGAACCCGGCAACCATACTGCAAACCTGCCTGGGCCGAGCCGTTTGGCCCCAAAGGCAGGGAGGAACCACGAAAAATTGAACGGGGGAAACCATGCGCGACGAGTCGCTGGAATGTACTGGTGCGTGCCGAACCGTCGTGGTTGCGTCACGCGCAGGAATGGGGGAAATCAACGAAGCCATTCTCGGAGCCGACTGGCATGTGCGACGTGTCACGTCGGTGCGCGAACTGGGCTGCGTCATCCGCGACGGTGCGCCCAAGGCCGGCCTGATCGATTTCGGCAGTGCCTTTTCGGCTGCTGAGCTGGATCTGCTCGAGCGCTGCCTGCAGGTTCCGCACGTGGGCTGGGTCGCCGCGCTGCCGCCGGACATGCTGAATCACGAACGCGTGCGCCAACTCGTGCGCGACTACTGCGTCGACTACGTGCAGATGCCTTTGCGCACCGAAGAAGCTGCATATTCACTGCGGCATGCGTGGGGCATGGCAGCGCTCGCGCAAGAGGTAGCGCCCGCGCCCAAGGTGAACAACGCCCGCATGCTGGGCGAATGCCCAGCCATGCACAACCTGTTCCGCGCCATCCGCAAGGTCGCGCAGAACGGCGCGCCCGCCTTCATCGCGGGCGAGTCGGGCACGGGCAAGGAGCTCACCGCGCAGGCCATCCACGAAGCCTCGGCGCGCGCGAGCGGTCCGTTCATTGCCATCAACTGTGGTGCGATCCCGCCGCATTTGATCCAGTCCGAACTATTCGGCTATGAGAAAGGCGCCTTCACGGGCGCCCACCAGCGCCACATCGGCTGGGTTGAGCACGCCAATGGCGGCACGCTGTTCCTTGATGAAATCGGCGATCTGCCGCTGGAGAGCCAGGTCAGCCTGTTACGCTTCCTGCAGCAAGGCACCATCACGCGGCTGGGCGGGCATCAGGCGATCCCGCTGGACATCCGCATCATCTCGGCCACGCACGTGGACCTGGAAGCGGCCCAGCTCCATGGCGGCTTCCGCACCGACCTCTTCCACCGGTTATGCGTACTGACACTGTCGGTGCCACCGCTGCGCGAGCGCGGCAGCGACATCGTGCTGCTGGCCGAACACATCCTGGCACAGCACGCCAGCGAAGCCTCGCACCGCATCCGCGGCTTCACGCCCTGCGCCCTGCACGCGATGATGCATTACCCATGGCCGGGCAACGTGCGCGAACTCATCAATCGCGTACGCCGCGCATTGGTGATGACCGACAACCGCAAGATCTCCGCTGCCGATCTGCATCTGGAAGGCTACGCATCCGTGTCTGGCCAGACGCTGGAGGAAGCCCGCGAAGGCGCCGAGTCGGACGCCATCCGCACCGCCATCGCCCGCAACGGCTTCCACATGGGCATGACGGCGCGCGAGCTGGCGGTGTCCCGAGTGACGCTGTATCGGTTGATGCAGAAGCACGGCATTCGGGCAGAGCATCCGCTCCATCCGGCCTGATCTCAATGTTCTCTGACCAGCTGCGGGGTGTGGCTTGCGTGCCGCGCCCTGGTTGTTCTTGGGTATCCGATGGGCGCTACCCGTTCAGGTATAACCGCGACATAGCGGATCGGGACACATCTCGCCCCGCCATGATCTTCCCGCCCTGCCCACCGCGCGGTCCGGCGGCGCCAGAGCTGCAAAAGCAGTCAGATTGGTCTGCATAGGAATCCTCTCTCTGGATTGCCGTTATAAAAAAAAGAGTGCCCGCCGGGGGACGGAGCACAAAACCTTGAGTGAGCAGCCTCGCCGCAGCCCGTCTTTCTTTTCATGTTGCGACAACGCTACACCAGCGGCACGCGTCGACGACTCGCTGCGCTTTGCTGGCGCTTCACCCCTAGCCGGTATCACGCGCATAGCACCCCCCCCACTTCTTGGGGGGTTGCGCCACTCCCCTCGCCGTTGGATTGTTAAACCACGCATGCGACGCACTCAGTTCGCCGTCAGAGAGCATTGACACGACGGGACCGATGGATGGATCGAATGCGCGGGTGGGATAAGGACCGATGGCGGTTCGCACCGACAACGTATCGGTGGAAACGCCTCGATAGGCGATGCGCAGCGTGAGTTGACGCTGCGCGATGATGTCGCCGTCTTCTGCGAGCGCCGGAACCATGACGACCATGGCCGCAAGACTCGCGACCATTCCGGTCATATCGATCGTCCACTTGAACGGCAAACATCGAGCGCGGCGCGGCGCTGGCATTGGCATGGCTCACCCCTCCCCGGGATGCGGTAGAGCGACATTCATGCCATGACGATTAAAGCCTTGTTTTTACGGAATATTCATTACGTGGAAAACGACTGGCCCCGAAATTGCGTGCGTGTTTGTGTCATGGCTGAAATAGCCATCCCCCAAAACCGCTGCACGCGGGCCGGACAGCTTCCTATGGGCGAATTGCGCGCCCTGGCAAACACTGGACTACAGTAGCCAGGATGCGGCAGCGAGGAGTCCCGAAGCATGGCCGTGGCGTCTGTCATTTTCGTGATACGCCACTAAAATGATTCGGAACGGGGGTCTGCTCCGGCCTGTTTCTCGCTTGGGGCGACGAAAGATGTTCGCAAGATCGGTAACAGGTCGGGAACAACAATGAACACGGTTTTGATCGAAGCCCATCCGTTGGTGCGCACGGGCATCGCGCACCTGCTTCGGACGCTCAAGGGCGTCACCGGTGTCACAGTCGTCGAACCAGACGAGGGCATGTTCGACGCCATCGAAGCCAATGCCGAAGCCGGCCTTCTGGTGATCGGCCTGCCTCTCCCCAACCTGGACGAGCTCTCCGCAATCGGCGAGATCATGCACCGGCCGCACTCGCGCCACGTGGTCGTGCTGGCGGAGTCCGAATCCCCCGACATCATCCGCACGCTCATGCAGATGGGCTTGTCGGGCTATACGCTCAAGCACTCGCCAGGCGAGGTCATCGCGGCCTCGCTGGAACTCGTGCTGGTGGGCGGGCAGTACATCCCGGCCAGCGCCCTGCTGCCGGAATCGCGCTTGGACGGTGCGCCCAACCCAGCGCTGGCCGGCGATCCTCAAACCGATCCCAAGCTGCTCGGCATCACGCCGCGCCAGTACGAAATCCTGGTGCTGCTCTCGCGTGGGCACCCTGTCAAGACGATCAGCCGCATGCTGAATATCTCCGAGGCCACGGCCAAGGCGCATATCAGCACGCTGTACCGGCGCCTGAAGGTACGCAGCCGCACCGAGGCTGTGTACGTCGCCAACCAGCGCGGCGCGCGGCTGCTGTCGGTAGCCTAATCGCCGTCGCCTGAACGCGAGCGGAAGCGAGGAAGCGCCCGATATACTGGACGCATGCTTTCGTCCGTCTTCCGCTGGTTCTCCGGCCGTGCGCGCTCGCGGCGCCTGGCGCGCTATGCCATCTCCGATGCGCTCTGGTCGCGCACGCTTGCCGGCCTGCCCTTCTTGCTGGACTGGCCCGAAGCCGACCTCGCGCAGTTGCGTGAAACCGCCACGCTCTTCATTGCGGAAAAGGAATTCACCACCACACACGACCTGCCGCTTACCGACGAAATGGTGATCAGCATCGCCGTGCAGGCCAGCGTGCCGATCCTGGAACTGGGCATCGCGTGGTATCGCGGCTGGCACGGCGTGGTCATCTACCCCGGTGAATTCGTCATCCGCAAGGAGGTCATGGACGAAGACGGCGTCGTGCACAACGTGCGCGAAGAAGCCGCGGGCGAGGCATGGGAACACGGCCCGGTCATCCTCTCCTGGCAGGACATCGAACTCGGCGGCGCCCTGGCCGAACCTGGGGTGCAGCCTTACAACGTGGTCATGCACGAGTTCGCGCACAAGCTCGACATGCTCAACGGCGAATCCGACGGTATTCCGGCGTTCTCATCGCACCTGCATGCAGACGTCGATCGCGAACAATGGGCCGACCATCTCTACGCCGAGTACGACGTCTTCGCCAATCGCTGCGAGCAGATTCCCGAGCGCCGCTGGGACGCCGATCCGATCCTCTCGCTGCTCGATCCGTACGGCGCGCAGCATCCGGCCGAGTTCTTTGCGGTAGCCTCCGAAGTGTTCTTCGTCGAACCGGCCGCGCTACGCGAGACCTTACCCGCCCTCTACGCCCTGCTGCAGGCCTTCTATCTGCAGGACCCGGCCAGGCGCGCTGCCACCGCCGACATGCGGATGTGATCGCCTCACGTTGCGCCGGGGCGACATGGCTCCAGGGCATCAACACACTCCGCCCCAGAAAGCGCCAAAAATGCGATACATCGTGCACATTTACGGGCAACAGCCTCTCTGCATTTTGTATCCTCGCGTTGCCCAAGCCCTTGTTTCTCTGGCATAATCGCCGTTTCTCCACCCGGCAAGTGATTCGACGGCTGGACGCACGGTATCCTTACCTGTTGCTCGCCGCGGATTGGCTACCTCAACCCCAGGGCCCATCATGAAAGAAGGCATTCACCCGAATTACCGTGAAGTCGTGTTCCAGGACATGTCCAGCGACTTCAAGTTCGTCACCCGCTCGACGATCCAGACCAAGGAAACGATCACGCTAGACGGCAAGGAATATCCGCTGGCCAAAATCGAAGTCTCGGCCGAATCGCACCCGTTCTACACGGGTCAGCAGAAGGTTCTGGACACGGCCGGCCGCGTCGAGAAGTTCCGCCAGAAGTTCGGCAGCAAGGCAGGCAAGGCTGCCAAGTAATGCCGGCGCCGGAGACGGCTCACCGCATGACCCGTCTCTCTGGTCCGAAAAAGGCAGCTCCGGCTGCCTTTTTTATTTCCTGGCGCCGGGGCGGCATTTGGCACCCGCCTCTCTTACGATCGGCACGCTGTCGTGCAACCCTGACCGGGTTCGCCTGGTCTGATACCCGATGAACACCACCCGCGTCTCGCGCATCCGCCTGACTGCTGCTGCCACCCGAGAGCTGCCGCGCTGGCTGCTGCTCGCCATCTGCGTGATCTACGGCCTGTCGGGCCTGTTCTCGCGCGACCCGTGGAAGAACGAAGACGCCGCCGGCTTCGGCGCGATGTGGACGCTGGCCACTGGCAACGCGCAAGACTGGCTGATGCCGAATATCGTCGGGCGCCCGTTCGTGCAGGCGGGTCCGCTGGTGTTCTGGATCGGCGGGGCATTCATCCGCGTGTTTGGCGAGTGGCTGGGCCCGTCGGATGCGTCTCGTCTGGCCACCGCCCTCTTCTTCTTCGCGACCTGTGCCGGCATCTGGTACGGTGCCTACCAGCTCGGCCGCCGCGCCGAAGTCCAGCCGTTTGAATTCGTCTTTGGCGGCCAGCCGAACGCGCGCGACTACGGCCGCACGCTGGCCGATGGCGCACTGCTGATCTTCCTCGCCTGTGTGGGCCTGGCGCAACGTGGACATGAAACCACGCCGCTGGTTGGCTCACTGTGCTTCGTGGCGGTCACGGTCTACGGGTTGATCCGCGCGCTGGACAAGCCCGTGCGCGGCAGCCTCATCTATGGCCTCGGCATCGGCTGCCTGTCGCTCGCGGGCGGGCCGATCCTGCCGCTCGTCATCATGGTTGCCGTGCTGATCACGGCGCAGACCACGCGCGTGCTGCAGGTGCGCCCGCTGCTGACGGTGGCCCTGCCAGTCGCACTCGCACTCGGTGTGTCATGGCCGATCATGGCCTACCTGCTGGCCGCCAGTCCGACCGACGCTGTCACATTCATTCGTGAATGGGCGCGCTTCGATCGCCACCAATACGCCGGCCCGACCGCGCATTCGCTCGGCTTCGTCGCGCGCAACCTGCTGCTGTTCGCCTGGCCCGTGTGGCCGCTGGCCGCCTGGGCATGGAAGAGCTGGGGTGGCATGCGTACCGCCCCACATATCGCACTGCCCCTGGTCGTGCTGGTGCCGCAGGTGCTCCTGTTACTGCTGCAGCCGCAACCCAGCGACGACAGTTTCCTGCTGCTGATCCCACCGATGGCCGTGATGGCCACGTTTGCCCTGCCCACGCTCAAGCGTGGTGCAATCAGTGCCATCGATTGGTTCGCGCTACTAGCCTTCACCATCCTGGGCGGCACGGTGTGGTTGCTGTGGATCGCCAAGATGACCGGCTTTCCGCCCCAACTCGCCCGCAACGTGTTCCGCATCGTGCCGGGCTACCGCCCCGAGTTCAGTTGGACTGCGCTGGCCTGCGCGCTGCTGGTGACGGCGGCCTGGGTGCTCATCGTAGTGTGGCGCACGTCGCGCGCGCCCAAGGCCATCTGGCGCGCGGTGGTGATCTCGGCGGCCGGCACCACGTTGATGTGGGTGTTAATGATGACGCTGTGGCTGCCCACCATCAACTACGCCAAGACTTACCGCGATGTCGCACAGTCGGCCGCTCTCGCGCTGCCGAGCACCTACACGTGCGTGCAGCCGATCCGCATGGGCGATGCGCAGCTTGCCTCCTTCGCCTACTTCGGCCACATCCGCTTCGGCAGCCCCGAAGACAACTGCGACATCCTGCTGCGCCACGACCCATACGACTACGGCGCGCCCTCGAGCATCTCGAATTACGAGTGGCGCCTGATCTGGGAAGGCCGACGCCCCGCCGACCGTGACGAGCACTTCCGCATGTACCGCCTGACCGAGGCCGCCGCCGTCACGCATCCGCCACCGGCCCCGGCAACCACGCGCCGGCGCAAGCTGCGTCAGTAACGCCTCATGTTCGTCGCCGACGTCCGCCGCATTGCCGCGCTCGCGTGGCCGGTGCTGATCGGCCAATTGGCCGTGATCGCCTTTGGCGTACTCGACACGGCGATGGCCGGGCGCGCATCAGCGGCAGACTTGGCCGCCATCGGACTGGGCGGATCAATCTATGTGACGGTCTACATCAGCCTGATGGGCGTCCTGCAGGCGCTCTCGCCGATCGCCGGGCAACTCTATGGCGCGCAGAAGTACGGTGAGATCGGCGAGGAAGTCCGCCAGGCCATCTGGCTGGGTCTGGTGCTTGCGGCTATCGGCATGGTCATCCTCTGGTTTCCTGCCCCACTGCTGCGTCTGGCAGACGCGACCCCGGAGTTGACCGAGAAAGCGACGGCCTACCTGCGCTATGAAGCCCTCGCCCTGCCCGCGGCACTCGGCTTCCGCATCTACTCGGCGCTGAACAACGCGTTGTCCCGTCCGGTGATGGTGACGGTGCTACAACTGGCGGGACTCGTTCTCAAGTTTCCGCTCAACGCGCTGTTCCTCTACGGCGGCATAGGCATCCCGGCGATGGGCGGCCCCGGCTGCGCGCTCGCCTCGATGATCATCAGTTGGATATGGTTTGTCGCGGGCGCAGCCATCCTCATGCGCAACCCGGCCTATGCGCCATTCTCGATCTTCACGCAATACTCGCCGCCAAACCGCGCTCGGCTGTGGGCGCTGATTCGCCTGGGCGTGCCGATGGGCTTCACCTATCTGATCGAGATCACCTCGTTCACGCTGATGGCAATCTTCATCGCGCGGCTAGGGACGGTCGTGCTGGCCGGACACCAGATCGCAGCCAACCTGGGCGCGGTGGCGTACATGGTGCCGCTGTCACTGTCGATTGCTACGTCGACGCTCGCAGCGCAATCGATTGGCGCGCGCGATCGTGTGGCGGCCCGCCGCATCGCCTTGAATGGCATCAAGCTGGCGGTGATCTGCGCGACCATCGTCGGTGCGGCTGTACTCATTCTGCGCCAGGGCCTGGCCGGCCTTTACACGCGCGACGCAGCCGTCTTGGCGATTGCGGTGCCACTACTGCCCTTCATCGCGTTCTACCAGATGTTCGACGCGCTGCAGGTGATGGCGGCGTTCATCCTGCGGGCCTACAAGATCGCGCTCATCCCGACGGTCATCTACGCGCTCTCGCTGTGGGGCGTGGGCCTGGGCGGTGGCTATGTGCTCGGTTTTGGGGTTTTCAGGGACTTCGCCCTTGCGCTGCGCGGCGCAGCCGGCTTCTGGGCAGCAAACAGCGTGAGCCTGATGGTGGCGGGTGCACTGCTGGTCAGCTATTTCAACCGCATCAGCCGCGCGGTCGATTAAAGCAACGCCTTTAACGGCGGCTTTAAAGCGCAGTGCAATCATTCCGATTGAACCGGAAACACAAAAAGAAAAACCCGCTGCAAGCAGCGGGTTTTGATTTGGCGGAGTGGACGGGACTCGAACCCGCGACCCCCGGCGTGACAGGCCGGTATTCTAACCGACTGAACTACCACTCCGTGTCGGTTTGCTCAGCCAGCTAGAGACTGGCTTTGCGAGTGAGCTTCTGGTTAAGCTCTTGTTTTGGCGTCCCCTAGGGGATTCGAACCCCTGTACTCACCGTGAAAGGGTGATGTCCTAGGCCTCTAGACGAAGGGGACAGAAACTGTTTTGCAACGCTTTCTGTCTTACGCTGCGAAGTCCGCTACTATAACGAACTTCTCAGCGTTTTGGAAGTCTCTTTTCAAATTTATTCTTTGAATCGAATCTTCCGGCATTTTGGTGGAGCTAAGCGGGATCGAACCGCTGACCTCTTGCATGCCATGCAAGCGCTCTCCCAGCTGAGCTATAGCCCCAAGTTACTGCTTTTTACTGCGTTTTCGCTTCGTGTTGCAGCGAAAACAAGAGTATAGGGGAACTGTTTAGCGCTTGGCAATACCCTTTCGCGATTTTTTTTTGCGCCCCGTGCATCACGCGGCCAAACGGCGCAAAACGACATCGCGGCCGAACAATTCCAGCACGGCGTCGATCGACGGTGTCTGCAGTTGCCCAGCCACCAGCAGGCGGACCGGCATGGCCAGCTTGGGCATCTTCCAGCCGTGCGCGGCCAGCACTTCCTTGAAGGTGGCAGCGATCGCTTCACGCTTCCACTCGGGCAGCGCGCCCAGCTTTTCGGCCAGCGCTGCGATGCCCGGCCGCACGTCGTCGGTCAGGTGCTGCGCGGCAAGTTCCGGCTCGACAGCGAGGTCCGTGCGATAGAACAGCAGCGCGGTCTGCGCAACTTCGCGCAGCGTGTTGGCGCGATCCTTCACCAACGCAATCACGTCGGCCAGCACGGGCCCGCCATCAACCTTGCCGCCCAGCTCCTCGATGAATGGCTTCACCAGACCGGCCAAGCGTTCGTTGTCGGCCTGCTTGATGTAGTGGTTGTTCAGCCAGGCGAGCTTCTCGGGGTTGTACTGAGCGGGCGACTTGCCCAGGTGCTCGAGATCGAACCACTCGACGAACTGCTCGCACGAGAAGATCTCCGCGTCACCGTGCGCCCAGCCCAAGCGGGCAAGGTAGTTGACGATGGCCTCGGGCAGGTAGCCGGCATCGCGGTAGCCGGTCACGCTCATGGCGCCGTGGCGCTTGCTCATCTTCTCGCCCTGCTCGTTGAGCACGGTCGGCAGGTGAGCGTAGACCGGTGTGGTGCCGCCCAGCGCGCGCAGGATGTTGATCTGGCGCGGCGTGTTGTTGACGTGATCGTCACCGCGGATCACGTGGGTGATCTGCATGTCCATGTCGTCGACCACCACGCAGAAGTTGTAGGTGGGCGTGCCGTCCGGGCGGGCGATCACGAGGTCGTCCAGCTCATCGTTGGAGATCTCGATACGCCCCTTGACCGCATCGTCCCACACCACGCTGCCGCCGATGGGGTTCTTGAAGCGCATCACTGGCTGCACGCCGACCGGCGGCGTCGGCAGGACCTTGCCGGGCTCGGGGCGCCAAGTGCCGTCATAGCGAGGCTTCTCACCGCGCGCGCGTTGCGCTTCGCGCAGGGCGTCGAGTTCTTCGGTGCTCATGTAGCACGGGTAGACCAGCTCCTGCTGGACCATCTGCGCGATGACCTCGCGATAACGGTCCATGCGCTGCATTTGGTAGAACGGGCCTTCGTCGACATCCAGACCAAGCCAGTCCATTGCCTCCAGGATTACGTCGACAGCCTCCTGGCTGGAGCGCTCCACGTCGGTATCTTCAATGCGCAGGATGAAGTCACCCTTCATCTTGCGTGCAAAGGCCCACGGATAGAGTGCCGAGCGGATGTTGCCGAGGTGGATGAAACCGGTGGGGCTGGGAGCGAAACGAGTGCGAACGCGCTGGGTCATAGGAATGGCTGAACGAACAAGGCCGCGAAGGCGGCCTCTCAAAGCTGAAATTATAGCAACCGTGTCTCGCAGGCCTGACCGACCCGCGGCCGAACTTTGGCACAATGGCGAACGGCGCGCAGTGCAGCCTCAATGCGACTGCGCCGCACATTGAACCGCCCGACCTTCTCATGCAACGCCGCCTCTTTCTGGGCGCCACTGGCGCCGCCCTGCTCTCCGCCTGTACCGTGACGGGTTTTTCGTCCGGCAAGATCGAAACGCCTGCTACGCCGCCCACGGCAGTACTCCCTCCAACGGCCCAGCCGGCCACGCCGCCCGTGCGCGTTGGGCTGGCGCTTGGCGGCGGCGCCGCGCGCGGTTTCGCGCACATTGGCGTCATCAAGACGCTGGAGGCTCAAGGCATCCAGATCGACTTCATTACCGGCACGAGCGCCGGCAGCGTGGTGGCAGCCATCTATGCGTCGGGCATGTCCGGCCTGGAGATGAACCGCATGGCGCTCAAGATGGACGAGGCCATGATTGCCGACTGGGCGCTGCCGTTCGGCACGCGCTTCGGCGGCTGGATCAAGGGCGAAGCGCTGGAGAACTACATCAACCGCCTGGTCAAACATAAGAGTATCGAGCAGATGCGCATCCCGCTGGGCATCGTCGCGACGGACCTGGCCAGCGGTAAGCCGATCCTGTTCCGGCGCGGCAACACCGGTCAGGCGGTGCGTGCGTCGTCCAGCATTCCGGGGGTGTTCCAGCCGGTGACGATCAGCGGTCGCCAGTATGTGGATGGTGGCCTGGTGGCGCCGGTGCCCGTCAGCTACGCCAAGCAGATGGGTGCGACGTTCGTAATCGCGGTCAACATCTCGGCGGACCCGTCAAACCAATCTGTCTCGGGCCAGGCCAGCATGCTGTTGCAGACGACGGCCATCATGGGCCAGAGCATCAACAAGACGGAGTTGGCGCAAGCCGACGTGGTCATCACGCCGTCGCTGCCGTTCGTAAAGGGCAGCGACTTTACCGCGCGCAACGAGGCGATCCTGGCCGGCGAGCAGGCCGCCCAGGCCGCCATGCCACTGCTGCGCGAGAAACTTCGCCTGCCGCAGCAGACCACTGCTGCCTCGCCGCTGCCGGCTCACTGAAGCGGTGTTGGTGAACAACAAAAAAGACCGCCGCGGCGGTCTTTTTGTTTGGATACGCGCGAATCAACCGCCGTACAGTGCCAGCGGCTTGCCAGCGGCATTCGGATCAACGCGCTTGAGTTGCTCGACAAAATTGTCGGCACCGTCCTTGACCGGCGCGCCAGAGCTGTTCTCGATACGGCGTGCACCGTTGTAACGCGTCACCCAGTAGGAGGCGGTCATATCGTCCACGCGGATTTTGCTGCCGGTGGACGGCGCGTGCACGAACTTGTTGTCGCCGATGTAGATGCCGACGTGCGAGAACGTGTGGCGCATGGTGTTGAAGAACACCAGATCGCCGGGGCGCAGTTCGGCCATATCAACGCTGGTGCCGACGCGGCTCATTTCAACGGCGCGGCGCGGCAGCAGGAAACCGAAGGTGTCGTTGAAGACGTAGCGGACGAAACCGCTGCAATCGAGGCCCGATTCCGGCGTGTTGCCGCCGAAACGGTAGCGCAGGCCGATCATGCCCAGCGCGTTCATGACCACGTCGCCGGTCTTGCTCATCACGTTGGAGATGAGGCCGGGCTTGGCTTCCGGCTTGGCGTCAGCACGGACTTCCGTGTCCTTGAAGACCGTATCAGCCTGTACTGCATTCGACACGATCACGCCGCAGCCGATCACAACCCCTACCGCCAGGCGCGCCATGGAATGAAGTACGAAGTGCTGCATCGGTTCTCCCTCGGAAAATCCGGTAATGATCTGGCCAACATGCGTCGGCGCAAATGAGATCAGTCCGGATCCTATTCAAACAATCTCGCAGGATGATAAAAGTGACACTTTGACTTGTCAAAGGTCGTTACAAATTTCCCTAAATTCACATGTGAATCAGGTATTTAGACATGATTTTAGATGCGCACTCTTACCATGCAAGCCCATCGAACCTGCACTTTCTTGGGGCAGTGTCGACCAGTTTTACGGGTTATCCCTCGACGGGATGAGCGAAGCGGCGGCCATCAGCTTGCAGGTATAAGGGTGAGAGGGTGACGCCAACACCGCGTCTGTGTCGCCCTCTTCCACCACTTTTCCGTCTTTCATCACCACCACGCGATGTGACATTGCGCGGATGACGGCGAGGTCATGGCTGATGAATAGATACGACAGGTTGTATTTTTTCTGAAGGGCGGAGAGCAGCGACAACACCTGCTGCTGGATCGACACGTCGAGTGCCGAAGTCGGTTCATCAAGCACCAAGACCTGCGGCTTGAGGATCAGCACACGGGCAATGGCAATACGCTGGCGCTGCCCACCGGAAAATTCGTGCGGATAACGCCCCAGCGCCGTGCGGTCCAGGCCGACTTCGCGCAGCGCCTCAATCACACGGTGACGGCGCTCCGCCACATTCACGTGCGGCTGGTGCAGCGCCAGCCCCTCGCCGACGATCTCCTCGATCGTCATGCGCGGCGAGAGCGAGCCGTATGGGTCTTGGAACACCACCTGCATGCGCGCACGCACGGCGCGGCGTTCATCACGCGAAATGCGCAGCAGCGAGTTGCCGAGGAAGCGCAAGTCACCGCCTTTGGGCGTCTGGAGCCCGAGCAACGTCTGCGCGAGCGTGGTCTTGCCCGAGCCGGACTCACCAACGATGCCGAGCGTCTCACCCTCGCGCAATTGCAACGACACCGCATCGACAGCGGTAAACGGATCCGTGCGGAACCAACCTGCAAACCCTGGGCGATGCCGCTCATAGGTAACCGTCAGCCTGTCGGCCTCCAGCAGCACGGGCGCAAGCGGCACCAGCGGCAGCACGTCGCGTTGCGGACGGCTTTCCAGCAGGCGCACGGTGTAGGGATGCTGGGGTGCGGCGAACACATCGGCCGTGTTGCCGATTTCGACGAGCACGCCCCGCTCCATCACACCGATGCGTTCGGCAAAGGCGCGCACCATGTTCAGGTCGTGCGTGATCAACATGACGGCCATGCCGAACTCGGCCTGCAGCTCGCGGAGCAACTGCAGGATCTGCACGCGCACAGTCACGTCCAGCGCGGTGGTCGGCTCGTCGGCCAAGAGCAACTTGGGCGAGCAGGCCAGCGCCATGGCGATCATCGCGCGCTGGCGCTGACCACCCGAGAGCTGATGCGGAAAGGCGTCGAAACGGCGCGGCGCCTCGGCGATGCCGGTGCGTTCGAGCAACGCGATGGCCCGAGCCTTGGCCGCGCGCTTGTCCAGGCCTTCGTGCAACTCCAGCGTCTCGACGATCTGGTTGCCGATGGTATACAGCGGGTTGAGCGCCGTCATCGGCTCCTGGAACACCATGGCCACGTCGGCGCCGCGCAGGCCGCGCATCTCGCGCTCACTGGCAGCCAGCAGGTCGCGGCCCTCGAACAGGATGCGACCGCTGTAATGCGCGTCTGCCAGCAGCCGCATGATCGACAGCGCCGTGACAGACTTGCCGGAGCCCGACTCACCCACCAGCGCGAAGCGCTCGCCAGCGTGCAGGTCGAGCGAAAGGTGCTTGACGGCTTCGGTCGCCTCGCCATGCTCGGATTCGAAATGCACGCACAGATCGTCCAGCCGCAGCAGCGGGCCGTCGTACTTGGGTACAGAGGAACGCAGGTCGACGCGGGTCATTTCACCCCCGCCGGTTTCTGGCGCGCACGCAGTTGCGCGAACGACAGGCGTGTATCGAAGGCATCGCGCAACGCGTCACCCATGAAGGTCAGCAGCACAAGGGTCAGCACGAGCACCGCGAAAGTCGATAGCGAAATCCACCAGGCATCGAGATTGGCCTTGCCCTGAGACAGCAGCTCACCCAGGCTGGGGGTGGATGGCGGCACACCCAAGCCGAGGAAGTCGAGGCTGGTGAGCGCAAGGATGGCGGCGCTCATGCGGAACGGCAGGAAGGTGATGACCGGCGTCAGGCTGTTGGGCAGGATGTGCCGCCACATGATCTGCCAGCTCGACAGCCCCATCGCACGCGCCGATTTGACGTAGTCCAGCGAGCGGTTGCGGTAGAACTCGGCACGTACGTAGTCCGACAGCCCCATCCAACCGAACAGCGACAGCAGGATGATCAGCAACCCGAGGCTGGGCGTGAAGATCGACGCGAAAATGATCAGTAGGTAAAGCTCGGGCATCGAACTCCAGATCTCGATCAGCCGCTGCGACACCAGATCGAAGCGCCCGCCGAAGAAGCCCATCAGCGCACCGGTGAGAGTGCCGACCAGCACGCCGATCAGCGTGAGCGCCAACCCGAACAGCGCCGACACCCGGAAGCCGTACAGCAGCCGCGCGAACACATCACGGCCGCGATCATCGGTGCCGAGCCAATTCTCGGCCGAAGGCGGCGCCGGGTTGGGCTCCTTCGAAAAGTAGTTCAGCGTCTCGTACGAATACGGATTGGGCGGGTAGATCGCAAAGCTGCCCGGCTCCTTGAACTTGTCGCGGATGTACGGATCGAGGTAGTCCGTGGGCGTGGGGAAATCGCCGCCAAAGGCCGTCTCCGGATACGTCTTCACGATGGGGAAGTACCACGTGCCGTGGTACTTGACCACCAGCGGCCGGTCGTTGGAGATCAGCTCTCCGCCCAGGCTGAGCACGAACAGCGCGACGAAAATGATCAGGCTCCAGTAACCGAGCCGGTGCTGCTTGAACCGCCGCCAGGCGCGCTTGCCCGGCGACAGCGAGTGGCGAACCGCGTGCGGCGCCGCCACGTTGGACGGATGAACTGAAGTGCGGGAGTACTGGGTCATGGTTGCCGGCCCCGCCTATCGCCCGACCGAGCCGAAATGGATGCGCGGATCGACCAGCACATAGCACACGTCGGAAATCAACCGAGCAGCCAGGCCGATCAGCGTGAACAGATACAGCGTGCCGAGCACCACCGGATAGTCACGCCGCACCACCGCCTCATACGACAGCAGCCCCATGCCGTCGAGCGAGAACAGTTGCTCGATCAGCAGCGACCCCGTGAAGAACGCGCCGATGAACGCCGTGGGGAAACCTGTTACCAAGGGCAGCAACGCATTGCGGAAGATGTGCTTCCACAGCACGCGCCGCTCGGACAAGCCCTTGCTGCGTGCAGTCAGCACATACTGCTTGCGGATCTCTTCCAAGAACGCGTTTTTGGTCAGCATGGTGATCACGGCAAAGCTGCCCACCACCGACGCCATGACCGGCAGCGTGATGTGCCAGAGGTAATCGGTCACCTTGCCGAGCAGGCTCAACTGATCCCAGTTGTCAGAGGTGATGCCGCGAATCGGGAACCACTGGAAGAACGTCCCGCCACCAAACAACACCAGCAGCAACACGCCGAGCACGAAGCCCGGAATGGCATAGCCGACCAGCACAATGACGCTGGTCACCAGATCAAACCGGCTACCCGCCCGCACCGCTTTGGCAATGCCGAGTGGCACCGCTATCAGATATGTAAGAAAGAACGTCCACAGCCCGATCGAGATCGACACCGGCAACTTTGACTTGATCAGCTCCCACACGCTGCGGTGCTGGAAGTAGCTTTCCCCCAGGTCGAAGCGCGCAAAACGGCCCAGCATCAGGAAGTAGCGCTCAACCGGCCCCTTATCGAAGCCATAGAGCGCACGGATCTCCTTGATCTTCTCGGCATCCACCCCGCGCCGACCGCGATAATCGAAGGCGCCGCCGCCGCTGGCCTCGCTGCCACCGCCCCGCCCCTTCATCTCCATCATCATCTGCTCGACCGGCCCGCCAGGCACGAACTGGATCACCACGAAGGTGAGCGTGACCACACCGACGAGCGTGGGGATCAGGAGCAGCAGCCGTTTGATCAGGTAGGCGAACATGGTGTCACCGATGCGGTCATTGGGCGGTTTCCGGCTTGCGCCACCAGGCCGTCAGCACCCAGGCCTCGGCCGAGTAGTAGTACGGCAAGCGGTCCGGATACATCAGATTCTTGTTGTACGCCACGCGATGCGTGGCCGAGTACCAGTGCGGAATCACGTAGCAACCGTGCATCAGCACACGATCGAGCGCACGCGAGGCGACGATCAGTTCGTCGCGGTTGTCGGCACGCAGCACGTCGTCGATCAGCGCATCCACGGCCGGCGACTTCAAGCCGATCACGTTGTCCGAGCCTTGCTCATCGGCGGCGGCGGAACCGAAGCGGTCCTTCAGCTCGTTACCCGGGCTCTGCGAATCGGGAAAGCGCAGTGAAATCATGTCGAAATCGAACTCCTCCAGCCGCTTCTGGTAGAGCGCGAAATCTGTCATGCGCTGGTTGACTTCAATGCCAAGCTTCTCGAGATTGCGTGCGTAAGCCGCCATCACACGACTCATGGCACCGCCGTCATCGAGCATCTCGAAGACAAACGGCTCGCCCTTGACATTGCGCAGCGCACCGTCGGAATACGTCCAGCCAGCCTGGGCGAGCAGGCGCCGTGCCTGGCGCAGATTGTCGCGCAGCGAGCTGGGCGGGTCGGTGGAAGGCGGCGCGGGCAGCACGCCGAAGACTTCCGGATCGAGCTTGCTGCGCAACGGCTCCAGCAGCGCCAATTCGCCCTTGCCCGGCATGCCAGTAAGGGAATCCGACGCGGCCAGTTCGCTGTTGGCGAAGTAGCTGTCGAGCCGGCGATAGGCGCCGTAGAAGAGCTGGCGATTCAGCCACTCGAAATCCAGCGCCAGAGTGAGCGCCTTGCGTACACGCAGATCCCTGAACAGCGGCCGCCGCAAGTTCATCAGGAAGCCCTGCATGCCGGCGCCGTTGCGGTGCGGGAATTCGCTCTTGATCAGTTCGCCGCTGCGGAACTTCACGCCCACGTAGCTTTTTGCCCAGTTCTTGGCGCGGTACTCGACCATGGCGTCGTACTCGCCGGCCTTGAAGGCCTCCAGGCGCGCGGTCTCGTCCTTGTAGAGCTTGTACTGGATGCGCTCGAAATTGAACGAACCGCGCCGCACGTTCAGATCGCGCCCCCAGTAGTTCGGGTTGCGGCGGAAAGAGATGCCGCGCGAAGGGTCGTAGCGCTCGATCACATAAGGGCCGCTCGCGATCGGGTCCTGGAACGTCAGCTTGTCGAAGGCGACGTCCTTGCCTTCATCCGGATCCTCGGGCTTGCCGCTGCCCTTGCCCCACTTGGGCGAGAACACGGGCAAGCCGCCGACGATGAGCGGCAACTCCTTGTTGCGGCGCTTGAAGTCGTAGCGAATGGTGGCGGCGTCCACCACCGTCACCTTGGCCACGTCGGCAGTCATGCTGCGGTAGGCAGGGCTGGCACCCTTGCCCATCAGCATGTCGTAGGAGTACTTCACATCCGACGCGCGCACCGGATCACCGTTGGAGAACCGCGCGCGCGGGTTGATATGGAACGTCACCGAAAGCTCATCAGGCGCGACCGTCACGTCGTCGGCGAGCAGCCCATAGCCGCTGGCGGTTTCGTCCCAACTCGTGATGAGCAGACTTTCGAAGACGAGCTGATTCAGCCCCGGGGCAGACGTCCCTTTGATGGTGAACGGATTGAACTTGTCGAAGCTCGTACGCCGGTCGGGATTGCCCAGCAGCAGCATGCCGCCAATCGGCGCCTTCGGATTCAGGTACCCGAAGTTCGAGAAACCCGCCGGGTATTTGAGATCGCCATATTCGGCGTAACCATGCGCCGCCCAGGATGGTGCCGCGCAGGCGGCCGCCAGCAGGCAGGCCAGTGCCGCGAGGAGTCGCCTATGTGGCTTGTGTACCGCTGCAAGTACGCTCATTGCGCCCCTTGCCCCCGTTGTCCTTGCATGCGCTGATCCAAATCGATCACTGTCTGAAAACCTGTTTCAGACGATTCTAACGCCCTCTCAGGGCATTCCCGTCAATTCTGGCCCGGGGATCGTCCCGCATTGACAAGGCCAGCGTGGCACGTGCGGCAGCGCGCAAAAACAGAGATGCCCAGCGCTTTCCGGTATGATCGCGCCGACCCTATTCACCTCGCACCCAGAATACCGCCGCTGAGTGACCGCGATGGCATTCCGGGCGCGACGTTGCCCCACATTTGTACGGAGAAACCATGGGATTCCTGGCAGGCAAGCGCATTCTGATCACCGGCCTACTGTCCAACCGCTCGATCGCCTACGGCATCGCCAACGCCTGCAAGCGCGAAGGCGCCGAACTGGCATTCACCTACGTCGGCGAACGCTTCAAGGACCGCATCACCGAATTCGCCACCGAGTTCGACAGCAAGCTGGTATTCGACTGCGACGTCGGCAGCGATGAACAAATCGCCAAGGTGTTTGAAGACCTCGGCCAGCACTGGGGCCACTTCGACGGTCTGGTGCACTCGATCGGCTTTGCCCCGCGCGAAGCGATTGCCGGCGACTTCCTCGAAGGTCTGTCACGTGAGTCGTTCCGCATCGCGCACGACATCTCGTCGTACAGCTTTCCGGCGTTGGCCAAGGCTGCGCTACCGATGCTTTCACCCAATGCGTCGCTGCTCGCCCTGACCTACCTGGGCGCCGAGCGCGTGGTCCCGAACTACAACACGATGGGTTTGGCCAAGGCCTCGCTGGAAGCGAGCGTGCGTTACCTGGCCGGCGCACTGGGCCCGAAGGGCATCCGCGCCAACGGCATCTCGGCCGGCCCGATCAAGACGCTGGCCGCGTCGGGCATCAAGGATTTCGGCAAGCTGCTCAAATACATGGAAGACGTGGCCCCGCTGCGCCGTAACGTCACCATCGAAGAAGTCGGCAACGTGGCTGCCTTCCTGCTGTCGGATTTGGCGAGCGGCATGACCGGCGAGATCACCTACGTGGACTGCGGCTTCAACGTGACCGCAGGTGTGCCGGACGTCGTCGGCCAGGGCTGAAGCGTTGATGCACTAACGCGTGCGCGCGCCCTCTTCGGGTGGCGCACGCATGCAGAGCAGACAAAGAAAAAGCCCGCATGGCGCAAACCATGCGGGCTTTTTGACGTGCATTGCAATGCGAGCCGTCACGTCAACTCGACTCGCATCCGCCTGTTGGTTAGCGCTTCCCGCGAGAAGCTCCACAAACTGGCGGAGACGGAGACCGCCATATCCAGATCCATTGGATGCCAACCCGATCCAAATATTGCCTGACAATTCAATGGGTTGCATGATCCAAGCTTCCAATCTACGCTAGCAACTTCCAACGCCATCCAGCGTCTGCTGATGGGCCGTATGATGGGCTAGAAATCGATGCTAACCGACAAACAAGCAAGAGCACTCAGGCCGGACGACAAGCCGGTCTTCGATGGGAAGGTAACCGGGCTGCTGCTGTCGCCCACAAAATCCGGCTGCAAGTGGACGTTGCGCTTCACCAGTCCAGTGACGGGAAAACGCCGAGACGCCGGCCTTGGCACCTACCCTGAAACGTCGATTGCCGAAGCACGCGACAAAGCTCTCGCCATGCGCAAGCTCATCGACAACGGCCAAGATCCCATTGAACAGCGTAACCGCGAGCGCGAAGCAGTCGCTGTTGCTGATGCCGCCCTCACCTTCGAGAAAGCTGCCCGGCAGGTCCACGAAGACCTCAAACCGGGTTGGAAGAACGAGAAGCATGCCGCGCAGTGGATCACCACGCTCGAATCCTACGTCTTTCCCAAACTGGGGAAACGTAAGCTCGACGCGATCAGCCCGGCAGATTGTGCTGATGTGCTCCGTCCGATCTGGCTGACCAAGGCCGAAACCGCCAGCCGCACCCGGCAGCGGATGCACGCTGTTATGCAGTGGGCATGGGCTCATGGCCATATCACGGCGAATCCCGTTAGCGTCGTCGATCACCTTCTCCCCAAACAATCCGCTAAAGCGGAACATCAACCCGCTATACCCTGGCGGCAAGTCCCGGAGTTCGTCACCACACATCTCGCGGAATTCGGCATCGGTGACAGCACGCGCGCTGCCCTGTTGTTCCTGATCCTGACCGCAACCCGCAGTGGCGAAGTGCGCGGCGCAACGTGGAACGAATTCGACCTGCACGCACGCGTCTGGAATATCCCCGCTGCACGCATGAAGGCCAAGGAAGCGCATCGGGTTCCATTGTCGGAGAAGGCTCTGGCACTCATTAAGACGCTGCAGCAAAGCCAGTTGCACGACACCCTGGTCTTTCCGTCGCCAAGGGAAAAGGTATTGAGCGACATGACGCTTACTGCCTTACTCCGTCGGGTCAAGGCCGAGAGCGACACGCCTGGCCGGGTTGCTACAGCCCACGGTTTTCGGTCCAGTTTCCGCGATTGGGCAAGCGAAAACGGCTATGCACGGGATCTTGCCGAGCGTGCGCTTGCCCATACCGTCGCAAACAAGGTGGAAGCGGCCTACCACCGGACCGACTTGCTGGAGCAACGCCGTCCACTCATGGAAGCTTGGGCAGACCACGTGTACTCAGGCTGATACCACCGATCAAACATCGATGTCGGCCGCCGATCATCATTTGCCTGCTCGCCGCTCCACGGGCCATGTAACAAACGCGAAGACCCAGTACATGACGATGTTGATCGGCGGCACGAACATGAGCAAGCACAGCCAGCCGGAATATCCCGCTTTACGCAATATGCGGGCAGCAGGTACGAGGTAGATGATCGGCAACAGGATCAAAATCATCCAATGCCACACACTGAAACTTGCCATTTGTTCCTCCCGTGATTGCCTACCTGCCAGAGACATCGTCCGTGCAACTAGGCGACCTTCTTATGCATTCTGAGCGCGGCGGCGATTTTCTCGCTGTTCCGCCAATCGAAGAAAGGCTTCCAGACAATCAGCAAAAAACAGAAGCCGCCAACTCCAAGCCCGAATGCCGGCTGCATGCTTTGCAAGGCGTCTAGTACCACCCACGTTCCGGTCGCGGCGCTGACCAGCCCAGCAAGAATGAACCATGTAAGGGTAGCCGCCGGTGAGGCTCCTAGCTTCCATATCTCTCGCCCGTCGTGGTCAAAGCGCCATGCAATGAGCGTCTCCCACCGACCAGGAACACGCAGCATCGCTGTGATCCGCATGCCAGCGTGAACGTCCATACGTCCACGCAGCTCCTGACCCCGTCGCACCTGATTGCCACTTCGAAAGTTGAAGATGGTGAACGTGCCCTGCCGAGCACGATGCACGTGGCGGAGCTCGGTTACTTCGTCAAGCAGCAGCGTTAGGCACTCGAATGTTGGCTGCAAGGTCAAGGTTCTGCACGCCACAGATAGGAGTTCTCCACATCTGATCGCCAAGTTGCGCAAGTTTCTTCGGTTCCCAGGCGACTCTCGGTCTCATTGCGCCCTGTCGGTGACCAGGGAACATCTCGCTTTGACCCAATTTGCGCAAGCGTCCTTATGGCGACGACGCCGGAACTACTCCAACTCAACGGATTCGGAATCCCGGCACAGTGATCTTGCATCGGACCAGGTTCCCCCAGCATCTGCGGCAATGCTAGATTGATGGACACTGACGCCTCGTTCTTCAATGCATTGTCGGTTTTTTCGTAGTCTGGCAACGCTATCGCTGCTTTCTTGAGCGCTAGCTGTACGCTAGGTTGCTGCCATATGAACTTAAGAGGCAAAATCAACGATACCCCTTCCAGAGTAGCGCTGTGGTGACTGACCGGCAGTTTGAACATAAGGCGCACGGGTTCCTGTCCCGGTACGCTGAATACGACCTTGGGCTGTACCGTAACAGGGTGATCTTTCGGTATATCCTCCAAGTGCGGGGAGGGATAGCACGTCACTCCGGTCATGCATCGGGACATTTCGAGGACAGTCGTCAGCTTCCAATAATGGCCGACGATACTTGCGTGCTTGAGCATCTCGGCGAGCGCGACCTGATTGTCAGCGGGACTCGCGAACGGATATCGCAACGCACGAGCTTCAACAGTAAAAGTCACGGTTTCGTTCTCGCTCGCTCTTGTCGTTACCACGGCTAAAGGCAAAGTCGCCACAACTAAGCCGATCGACAAAAAAATGCTCCGGATATTCAATGCACAACTCCCAATACGCGTAGGTGTAAAGGATATCGCCGTACCGCATATCGGCGACCTGGACAAGACGCTGACCTGTTCTCACCCAAAGACGACAGCACGGGCAGTTGGCAAGGTCAAGACTCCTTCTGCTTTTGTGGGCGAGTCTCTACTCAAGACGAATCATCATCATCAGAGCCGGAGCCCATCAGCGAATCAAATATGGAGCCGAAGATTGCGTCGAACATTCCCTCGATCCAACCACCTCCAGAAGCGTTATCTGGTTCCGACTCAGCTCGCGATTCGCGAGTCGGTTCTGCAATATGGGATGGCACCGCCCGGCCTGCCGCTCGCTCAGCCACCGTGTTCGCAAGCCGTTCCTTGGTCGTCTTGGTCAGCAACGCCGCACGCTGCTCTGCTGTGCATCCGGACAGTTCTTGCGCTTCGCTCAATTGCACCGGTTCGTGCAGATCACGCGCCTCTTCCCCATCCATCTCGTTCATATTTGGTCGCAAGCTCTTCTTGGAAACCGCACTTCCGGGCCTCAAGCCGACATCAATGGGAAGCATTCGAAGGGAGTTCGCCGGCAACGGCCAGCCTCTGGTCGACCAGTTCAAGCTTCAGCGGTTTGTCCGCGTCGAGCTGTTTCTTCTCAATCACCATCTTCCAGTCATTGGTGTTGCCAGGATTGCGATAAAACGCAACGACCGCGACGAACTTCGTCTCCGGCTGCATCGGCTGCGCAAGGCTGGCGGACGCTCCCGGGCTCAACGTGGCCGCCATGCTAGCCTGCAGGTCCTGCGCGAGCACGGTCCGGTCGTTCTTGAGCAGGTCGTCGTAGGAGGCGCTGTCCAACAGCTTGCGGTCCTTGAGTTGGTAGACGCGCACAGCCACCGAAGTCGCCCGCCCTGCCTCGTCCGGATTCAGCGCACGGCGCGCAGCAAGATCGACGTTCAAGACCTTGATCTGCTTGTAGAACACCGCCTGATACGCACCCACCGAGGCGTCGGACACAGCCTGCCAGGCCCCGCAGCCGGACAGCAATAGAACAAGTGCAACCGTGGAAGTGGTGAAACGGAAGGTCATTGCAAGATTCCTGATCAAGCTGGTCGTGTCAGATGCGGATTGGGCGCAGGCGTTGGAAAAGCTTCATACGTGCCGAGCACGACGTGAATCATGTGGTCCTCGTCGGACGGCAGCACGGTGGTCCAGCCCAGGCGTGGCGCGGGACTGCCGTCGGCCTGGCCAATGGCCGGCACGGGCGCGAGCCGCGACGACATCGTCATGCGCAGGTGAACATCCGCCTTGACGCCCACGTACAGGCGGAGGAAGGCCATCAGATCGCGATGCAGCCAGGCCCCCGGCAAAAAAGCGTGCGCCTGCTGGGCGCTCACCGGACACAGCGTCACGCGCACGGCGCGGCTGCGGTAGGTAAGCCGCTGTCCCAGTACGTAGCCGCCGCCGAGCCCCTTGGCGGGGCCGCCAACGGCTGGCGGTCCGCTCGATGCGGTCAGCGGCTGGGGCGCCCCGGCGCTGGTGGTGACCGGCCAGAACTCGTCCACACGGACGTCCACACCCGGCGCGGCTAGCGCAATCACACCGGCCAAGCCCTCGGGCGTGCGGGTCTTCTGGATGAGCAGCCCCAACAGCGCCAGCATGCGCGAATCCGGCAAGCCGGCGCGCTTGGGCTTGTCACCCCAGCCGAAACCGGCCAGACAGAGCAGATTGCGCGAATGGGCGTCCGTACCGCCCGCACGGAAGCTCTCGGGATAGCGATACTTCTTCCACGCGCGATACAGCAGCGTGACGAAGCGGTGGTTGAACTGGTCCAGGAACGCTTCGACGGCCTCGTGCCCTTCCTCGCGCAGCACGATCTCGTCGATCATGTGCGATGGCATCGCCGCATCGACGCCATATAGGCCCATAAAGGTCGTGCGCACGGTCGGCGGCGCATCGGGCCGTTCATCGTCGAACTCGACTCCGGCGATTTCGCCTGCCGGAAAACCTACACGCGGGCGCGGCCGAAAGCGCACCGGTTCGTGTTCGGGCGTGTCGCGCGTGCCGAACCCAGGAGCCTGAGGCTCACGACCTTCGAGCAGCCGGCAAAGCTGCATGAAGCTCATCTGCGGCGCCCGCCGCAGCAGCGAGGCCACCAGGGGCTCAAGATCGGGCCAGTCTGTGCGCTTCACAGCGGCATCCGTTGCGCCTTGCTGCGCGGCCACACCGTGCGCGTCTGCGACGGCAGGCTCACGATTGCAAGCTTGGTGAACAGGTTGATTTCGGCGTACAGCGCAAAGAACCGGTGCAGCAGTTCGCCAAACAGCATCACGTCGCCCTCGCCCGCGAAGGCGTGCGCATCGAGCGTCACCTCAATCAGCACGCCCCGCTCGACCGAGCCACCCGAGACCTCTTCCATTTGTTCCTGCGACACCCACAGGATGCCGGCCAGGCGCCGGCGGTTCAGTTCGTCGTTCCGCCAGTCGTAGAGCGCCAGTGCGCCGCGCAATACCTCGGCATCCATCAGGGAGAGGAAGTTCGGCGCGAGATGCGACAGGATGCGCCATTGGAACCGGTCTTCTGTGGGCGGATACAACGGCAGAGTCGGGGCAACGAGGTTGCGCACCCCGATGACGTTCGGCGTGCTCGCGGCCAGTTCGCTGAGACTGGCTTCCCGCAGCCCCTTGCGTGGCAGCATGCCGTTGGTGCCCGTCACCCGGAGGGAAACGCTCTCCTCCGGCAGATCCTCCATCGTCTCCCACGCGTGGCCGCCCAGAATCACCCAGGTCTCATGCAGGCCCGAGACTCCGGGACGCACGCGCGTATGGAAATACCGCTCGGGCGCCTCGTGCCGCAACATGCCGCCCCGGTGGCGGAAGGTGGCGAAGGGGACGTACTCGTAGCGCTCCGCAGTCTGATGATCGAACGATTCGATGGCGTCGACCGCATAGGTTTCCACATGCTCGCCACGGTGCCCGGCCGGTACCACACGGTATTCGGTCTCGTGGTGATGGATGACGATCGGTTCGGCGTCGAGTTCGAACAGGTTGATGACCGGCGCACAGAACAGCCGCACATTCTCAGCACTGAAGCGCTGATCCGACGGGTAGGCGGACTTGAGGACGATCTCCAGCTCGAAGCGGGTCGAGGTCGCGGGCAGCTTGGTGATGTCCAGCCCGCACAGGTCGACGAAAAGGAATTTCTCGCGAAACGTGAAATATTCCAGCAGCAACTGGTAGCCGGAGAACGCTGCCTCGGCCTTCGGCCACAGGCGTTCCTCCGTGGAGAAGCCTGCTGGCTCAAGGGTGACGCCAGACAACGGCTGCGCTTCGCCATTGAGCACTTCCGGGATCCGCCAGTTGATCGCCTCAACCTGGCGTGTGAGTGCCAGATGCATGGCAAACGCCGTCGGCAGATCGGCATTCAGGTACAGGCGCAATCTCGACAGATCCGTCTCCGTGCGGCGCGCCGACCCTTGCAGCATAAAACCAAGCCGAATCACCGAGCGGCCATCATGGCGCACGGTGGGCCCGGCATGGGTGATCGACACCGGTTGCAGCGTCACCGCCTGGGTGGTCCGGTACAGGCACTGCACGGTTCGGGGTGCCGAGCCTTCCGCGCCCGAGGCTTGCGGCAAGGTGATCGGCGCTGAGCGCACGGGCACGCCTGCGGGAACCTCTTCGGTCTTTTGGAGCTTTTCCGCCAGCGGTATCAGCTCGACCACCGAGAGCGACGGGATCATCCGCAGGTAATGCGGCCACAGCAGGCTCACCAGCCCTTCGGTGAGTTCCGGCAGCTCGTCGTCGAGCTTCTGTTGCAGCCTGCCGGTCAGGAACGCGAAGCCCTCGAACAGGCGTTCGACGTAGGGGTCGCGATCGCCCACGCGGTCCAGGTTGAGCAGGCGTGCGCGGTCGGGATGCGCCTGCGCGAATTCTCGGCCGGACTCACGCAGGTAGCGCATCTCGGCTTCGTAGTAGCGCAGGATCGGATCGTCGTGTTCCATGAGTTTGTGTTGTGTTCTTATGCCAGCGACAAGGCACGTGCCGGATCGAGCACGGTCAGCTCGGCGTGGAGTTCCGCGATGCGCCGCGCCAGCGCGGGCTTGTCCGCCTCCTTGCGGTTGCTCATGGCCTTGAGCGAGCGGACCAGTTGGTGCTTGACCTCGAAGACGAGCGCCGGCTCCCAGCGCGTCAGGGGCAGCGAGCGGGCCGCCGTATCCAGCTCCACCAACAGCGCATGGGCTGCGTCCGGGCGTCCGGCGTGATCGGCCAGACGCGCCATGACCAGGCGTTGCAGATAGCGGTGGCGGTCGGTCTTCAGGCCGGGCAAGGCTTCGAGCCAGGCAAAGGCGGCTTCCACACCCTCGCGCCCGGCCAGATCCCGCGCTTGCGCTTCGATCTCCGGCCAGTCCCCAGCGGCATCACCGGCGCTTTCCGCGGACACGGGCAACGGCGCCACGCTCTCCCCGGCTTCGAGGTTGCGCACCACGGCGTGTCGCGCAACCCATTCGAGCGTGGTGTCATCGGCAAACGGCGTGCCGTCGCTGAAAGCCAACCGCTCGATCCCTGGCAGACGTTCCAGGAACAGCGCCACATCGGCGCGCAGGAGCTCCCGCCACGCGTTGTTCGGCGCACCAACATGGTCGAGTGCGACGTGCTGGAAATACTGCAGATCAAACCACAGGTGGTTGACGCCCTCCATGAAGGCGCCTTCGACACGCTCGAGCAGTTCGTGCCATTGCTTCTGTAGCACGAGCCGCTTCATCTGCTGGCGCAGTTCGCCACGCGGCGGCGCCAAGCGTGTGCGGGCGGCGGCGTCCGCCGGCGGCACCTCGTGCAAGGTGTCCCAGCGTACGCTGCGTACAAGCCGTACCGAGGGCAGGTAACCGCTCTCCTGATCACGCAACCACGTGGCCATCGCGCGCGCCTGATCGAGCAGATCGCGCGTGGAAGCGATCGTGCCGGAGGAAGCCGGCACTGCGGTGGGCGATGCCAGCATACTGGCATCCGGCTGCGCACTGCGGGGCGGCGGTTCCTTGCGCTCGAAGCGGGAGACCAGGGGTTGCAGGTTGGGCCGGGCCGCTTCCGGCCATGTTGCGGTGCGCGTCAGCAGCACATCCAGCGCCGCTAGCGCACGCTCGAGGTCCGCAGGCGCGAACTCGCCGCGCGCCTCCAGCAGTTCGATGACGCGCGTCGTGGCGAGCATCTCCAGCGCACCCCTCTTCGCTTCAGCGCGGGCGGGCAGCACGGCTTCACCGAATCGCTCGACCAAGGCGGCGGCCAGTTCAAGACCATCGGCCAGCCCTGCCGGTCCATCCAGCCGTAGCCGTGCCAGGGCATAGTAGCCGGCAAGGCGCAGATCCTTGCCGGTTTCCTTGAGTAGTTGTTCGCACGCCCGGGTAATGCGGCCATCATCGATCCCGGAGAGCTTGTTCGCCTCGTCCTTGAGCTCGAAGAATGCGTCTTCGTAGCCCGGATCGCGGCCAACGCCGGTTTCGCCAGCCAGCGGTTGCAGCCACGCTTGCCACGCATCCAGCCGCGTACGCACCAGTTGTTCGGCGTCGCGTGCCGGAAACAGGCTCTTGAACAATCCCGCCAGCATCACTGCACCTCCGCCGACACGGCGCGCGGAGCCCCGGCGTTGATGGCGATGGGCTTCGGTCCTGCCTTCGCTGCCCCGGTCACAAAGATCCGCGCCGGCAGCGTGAAGCGCCGCAGTTGCAACACATCGAGGGGCCCTGCCCCCGCTTCGCTGCGCAGCTGCACACGCAGCGCGATGGCTTGGCTCATATCGGGCGTCCAGGTCACCAGGTAACGTGCGTTGTCCTGTTGGGAGACCTTGGCGCGCTCCAGCAGCCGGATCAGCCCAAACCGCCCTTGCGCGTCCAGTGCCGAGCGCAGTCCGCCCTGCTCGGTCTGCCATTCGATGTGGGAGAGGTTCTCAAGCGTCTGGCCCGGCCACTCGAACGGCACCCACTCCTCCTTCTGATTGAAATAGTGCAGTTCTCGCCCCGAGAACACGTATCGCGTATCCGTGACACCGGAGGCGGGAACCGCGCGCAGATCAAAGCGCAGATGGGCGTCCCCCGATGGGAACAGCACCGTCGCCACCCGGGTGAGCCGATTGAGCCCGTCCAGGAACGCCGGGTCGAGCGCGAGGGCGCCGTGGTTGGCGCCTTGCGCGGCGACCCAGCGGTCACCCTGGCGTTCGACGACACCCGCCAGTTGTGTCGTGACGAACTGCGTCAGGACGCCGATGTCGGGGCGCATGAAGCGCGCCATCTCGGGCAAGGAGGCGTCGTTATCGGAGTCTGCGAACGGATAGCGGCCCCCAAAGGCCTTGTTCCAGTCCGCCACAATGGAGGTGCGCCAGATCTCATTCAGGCTGGATGCGGCCGGCTGCACCACCACCTCCCAGGTCTGATCGAGTGGCGCCTGGAACAGCGCACCGAAACCCGCCCACTGTTCGCCCAGGCTCGCTGCCAGCCGGCTCGCGTAGTCGCGACTGTCCGCGATGTCCGAGGTCTTGCCCTGCAGTACTGATTGCGCCGCGAGGCGCGACATGGCGTCGGCATCCGGACTCGACACCATTTGCTGGGCTTTGAGACGCATGGCGGTGACGCGCTCGAGATAGCGCGCGAGGCTTAGGTCGCCTGTCGCGGCGAGCTGCACGCCGGTCTTGCCGTTTGCCGGCGCACCCGACACGAGGTCGCTGCCGGTCAGGCGCAGGATCGGCCCGAATGCAGCGGCGAGCGGCGCCAACTGGGCTTGCGTCTGCTTCGAGGGGTCCTTCTCGCCGGCGCCGACGAGTTGCTGCGCCTTACCCAGCAGGGTGTCGGAGAGCGATTGCGTGGTGGCGCCCGCCCCGGCCTGATACACGATCGCATTCATCAGGGCGACCAATGGCGAGCGTTGCGGGTCACCCAGCAGCGTGAGCTGGTCAACGGTACCGGACAGGGTGGGCACGGTCTGCCAGCGCAGCCCATTGAGGAACAACGCCCACGCGCGGGTGTAGTCGTCAAAATACCGCTGGCGCAATTCGGCTTTGAGGGTCGAGGGTGCCTGGTTGGCCGTCTTGACGTCCGACAGCACCCAGTCGCCTGCAACATTGCGCTGCTCGCTGGCTTCATCGATTGCCTTGGCAATGCGTCCGTCCCATGCGGCGCGTGTGAACACGCCCGGGATGGCTGTGGTCGCGTCGAACAGGCCCCGGCTGGTGGTCTCGCCCAGAAGCATGGCAAGCGTGACGGGCGGGTATTTAGTCGCCTCCTCTAGGATCTGCTGGTAGAGCGCATCGCGGGAGTTCTGGATACCGCGCACACCGATGATGGTCTGGCGTGCCGCTGCGACGAGCCCGACGTCCGGGTCGATCGCGAGCGTTGTGCCGTCTTGCCCTGCGCTGTGTCCAAGGTGGGTTGCAAGGAATGCGATGGTGTGTTGCCGCAGGTCTTCCCAGGTGCCGGAGGAGACGGATGCATTGCCTGGGCGTGCGGGTACGGCGGTGGCCACGAGTTGCGGCGTCAGGAAGGCGGGGACGACCCGCTCCGGCTTGGCCAACATCAGATAGGCCTTGAGGGTGTCGTAGGCCGCCTGCACTTGCGTGCTGCCGGCGCTGGCGATCTGCGCATCGGTGGAAGAGCCAAGCTGGCGCAGGCGTTCCTCGAGCTTGCGGCGCATCGGGCCGACGAGAATGCGGCCGGCGGCGTTCGCATACCCGGGCCACAACGTGTCCAGCAAGGCAGTGTCGCGGTTCAGGCCGAATCGGGTGATCCACGGCGCGCCGTCGCGTTGACGGGTCTCCAGCGTTTCGATCTGTTTGTCGAGGCTGTCCAGCGTCAGCAGGGCCCGTGTACGGTCCTGCGTCACGGACAGGCCATTGAGCGTGTCCGCGGCGGTCTGTATCGTTGCCCGGTTCGTGAAGCCCGAAAGCATGGTGCCGACGATCCAGCAGCCGACAAGCGCGGTGATCCCCCAAGCCGCCGTGGACGACCACGAAAAGCCGACTCGACGGCCATAGACCTTGCGGCTATGCTCGGCAACGGTCTGCCAGACCGGGTGCTGGGGTGGAGGTACCAGTGGATTGTCTTCACCGTCCTCGCCAGGAACCGGCTGAACCGGGTCACGTGTCTTGCCCAGCGGCGCGAACAGCAGCCCATGCACGGCGTTGCGCCAGAAGCGCGACTGGGCGGTCTGCAACACCAGGCCCGACAACGCAGCGTGCAAGCCAGAGATGTGCTGTGAGAGTTCGGCGGGATAGCGGTCGAGAGGATTCTGCGTGAGGCGGACCACGCCCCCGTCCGCGAGGTTGTGTGCGAGATCCAGCAGCGACGCGTCGATCTGCTCGGCGTTCACGCGTGAATTGGCCCAGGTGAAACCGATGGTCTCGTCCGGGCCCGACGCGTTGCCGCTAAAGGTAGTTGCGTTGAGCAGGTACACGGGGGCGGCCCAGCCCAGCGCGCGGGCGTGACGGGCCAGCCGTTGAGCAAGGTTGTCCGGGTCGAATGGCGTATTGGGGGCGCTTCGATTGCGTGTGACCACCACGACTGCGTCGACCGGGCGACGGCGGCGCAGTCGTCGGATCTGAGCAAGCCAGTCGGTGTCGAGCGTATTGCCGGTCTGCTTCGCGTAGAGCAGGACGGTGTCGCCAGTGAGCATGTAGCCGGTCTCAGCCAGGCCAGGCGCTAGAAGCTTGATCAGCGGTTCGTCGCCGACGACGAGCACCCAGCGGTCGCGGTAACGCCAGCGCCAGCCGTGACGGTCCGCAAGCAAATGCTTGAGCGTCATGGCACGCGCCTGCTCTTCATTCCGGTGATCCACTGTCGATGCGGAAGACGGTCGATTGCCGTGCTTCAAGACCCACTGCTTCAAGGCATGCAATGCGACTGCTGGCCGCGACGAGTCACTGAAGCTGAACGCCAGCAGCAGTACCAGGAAAATGGCACACAAGACAACCAAAGCAAGCCCCCTGTTCTCGGGCGCCAGGCCAATCCAGTGCGGTCGATACCAAACGATCAAGCCTGGTATAACAACGAGGACTAGGGTGCCAAACAGGTCGAGTCGGAATTTCCGGTTCATGCGCCAGTACTCGATTTCATTGATTCGTTGTGCGCAGCGACGACGACCGCCGCTACCGTATGGTCAAAGTGATGCTGAACGATAAGCTGACTCGCCGCAGACTGATTCGTCCAGTGGACCGCGCACGCCGCTGCGAGCCATCCCGCCGACGGCCCTGTGTGCCCCACCGTCAGATCGAGATCGCACGCCTTGCTCTCGATTTCCTGTCCGGAGGTGGTGCCAGCTTGGCTCAGTGCCGAATTGAGGGGACCACCGGACTCACCATCGAATCCAGTCGTCCACACGTTTTCCAGCGACTTCGGCTCAGCGCCACCCCAACGAAGTGCATTGGTCAGGGCATGGTCCACTCGATCGTTATCCGCCCGCACCGGCCGATGGATGGCAGCAATCGGAGCCAGTTTGTATTCGCGACGAAGGGCCGTTGACGCCAATAGCAAGCCCACACCGGCCTCTGCCGTCCCTTCCAACGGAGTGCCCTCGATTACTTGGCTCAGAGACACCGAAATCAGGAGCAGTGCGGTTTTGCTGAGTAAGTTGACTCGGTCATCGAGCCATGCATCCAGGGCCATCGTGTCAAGTTGCTCAGCCGCTCGTTCGGCGTGGGCGATCCGCATATCAAGCCCCGTCCATCTTCCCTGCCATATCGCAACCGGATCAACGCCACCACGGTATCCCGAGAGATCAATCACCACACGAAGTGGCAGGTCCGGCGGCAAAGCGCCAATCGCATCGCTCAGATCCTTCAACAAACAACCGTAGAGCCAGTCCAGAATGAACTCATGCCGCTCTGCGTCATCGCTTGCCAACCGCGCCTCAACAGGTTGTAGCCAGCGAGTGACAATGGATTCGTTCTCCTCGTGCGGAGAAGCTTGCGCTGCCGGCATCAAGCTACGATCCATGATGTGCTGGACGTCATTCTCAGCGTCGTTTTCCGTCACGCGAATTGCGGCGCCAAGCACCAGCACGGGGATGCTTTCTCGTGCGAACGCTTGCGTGTTGTGTCGCTCGCGTGCGTCATTCCAGGCCTGGGCATCAAGACGACGGCCTTCGTACACGCTGTAGCGCCGCGAGACCACAAACGCCGCAATGCCCGATGGAAATAGCGTGACACACGTCCAAAACCAAGCCCCGTTTGTCGGCTCACCTGCCGGCCAGAGCATCAGCACGGCCAGAATGGCAAGCAGCGTGATCACGAAAAACACCACCGTCCATACAAACCGGGACGGTGGCTCAGGAGGCCGCTCCTCGGGGGGCAGCTTCGAAAAGTCCAGCGCCATCGGTCAGCGGCGGCCGCTATTGGGCAGTGAGGAAATCAGATGGCAGCCGCACTCGCACCGATCGCCATCCTGGGCGATCTCGATTCCGTTGTCGAACGCTCCAGATGTCGCCGTCGCGATTCGGTTGTCGCTATGCTTGGGACACGTGACCGGGTCAAAGAGGCGCGCAACGGCACGCTCCATGAAAATGCACGTGGGCGAGCCCGCCACCACCACGCCGCCACCCGTATGGCGGTCACCTACCCGAATAATTCCTGGCATTTCCGATTCGTCCAAAATCTTAAGCTGCGGTCCAGTACGGCAATCCCACGACGTCGGCTAGCGAGGGGTCGTCGCTCGTCCGTTACTCTCCTGCCACTGCTTGTGCTGCTTCTCGATCCGGTCAGCAAGCGCATCATCTGCCCGTCTCTGCTTATCTTCCTTGCCGAAGTTTGTCGTGCCGAAGGTATCCTTTTCGCGTGTTCTGAAATACAAGGTCGGCGCGAGCACGTGATCCTGCCAACTCGTCAACAGGGTGTCGTGCACAAGCATGTCAAAAAGCGCCATGACCTGATCAGACAAGGGGTTGCGTCCTTCTGCGCCTGCCTGCCACGCCTTGACAAGCTCAATTTGTTCACCGGTCAGATCCACATGCTGGACATGCGCCGGAGCAAAAATGATCGGCGTATAGGTTGGCTTCCGGTTGAAGGAATAGACAGACTTCTCGCGCTGTTCCGCTTCGTATTCGGGCTCCATCTTTTTCCAGCGGGCTGTCATGTCGGCCGCCTCATGATCGAGACGCTGCCAAACGCTGGAAAAGTCTTGCTTTGGCGCTGTGGCAATCAACGCTTGGTATCGCCGTTGTGCGGCATCGCTTTGCGCCTTCAGTTGAAGCAGCGTGGCCTGATCCTGCGGGCTTCGAGATGACAGCATGCTCATGCTGACACCCTGCCGCTGCATTTCCAGATCAAGCGCCGACTTTGCCGCCCTGCGCTCCTGCTCCGCCGTCTTAATCTGTTGCTCCCAGTCGGCCATCGGGTCCGTAACAGAGCCTCGGAACTTGGGGTCTTGATAGCGCACGGCGATCCAGCGTAGGAAGACCTTTGAGTGCGCGACAAGATCGAGCCCCGACGCACGGGGCACGATGGTGCGATACCCATCGACCAATTCCTTGAGGCGGTAAGACTTGCCTTGATAGGTGATGGGCTGGGCGATCGAGAATTTGTCAAATGTCTTGTTCTTGTAGACATACAGATCCTCCATCGTGTCCATGGCAGTGCCCGCCTTGACCGCCTCGATCAGCATGTCGCGTAATGGCATGCGCATCAACTCGGCGTGAAAGCCGAGCGACCCGTTGGGCGCACCACCCACCACATCGGTGCTGGTGCCCGGGTAAAGAATCTGTTCGCCCCGTGTCTTTTCCAGACTATCCAGTCGCTGGTAGAAGCGCATCTCGTGAGCGGCGGCAAAGTGCACACAGCGCTTCACGCTGGCGGGCACCGCCATCTGCCGATCTTTATAGTTCGCCTTGATGGTTCCGAGGTATGGAATCATCCCAATCAGATTGCCCGTTTCTTCCGACATGATGGAAGACACGGCATCGAGCAAGCCCAGAAACTTGATCTGAATTTCCACACCCTCAATTGCCAGATCGGTGTCATCTTTGCGCTTGTATTTCTTTTCAAGATCATTGATGAAGGCGCGAGCGAGCACGCAGCCCCGGTCCGCACCAAATACCGAGACCTCGATCCGTCGGACCTTCGGCATCTGTGCCTTGACCGCCTTATAAGCTTCCTCAAACTGATCCTTGGCGGAGATCAGTCGGGTATCGACCCCGGTGCCAAAGTATTCCGCCATCACGGCGTTGTCGCGCACGATTGCGACGTTTTCAGCCACGATGCCTGTGAAAAGCTGGCGCGCCACGGTTTGCGCGACCTTCAGAGGATTCGTTTTGATGTCCTTCTTGACGTTGCGGTACAGCGCAACCCCGCCCGCCTTGGTGCGCTCCCAGATTCGCTCTGGTGAGGCGCCCAGGACATTGGTAATGCGGCGCGCCATTCGGGGGACGTTCTCGATGTCCTTGCGGAAATCTTGGTACGCTTGGGCGATCGGTCTGAAGGAAAAATCTTTGGCAGCATCCTGCCCCGCTTTCTTTACTCTTTTTGCGACATCAAGTTTCTCTGGCACTCCCTTGGCCCGCCCCACAGACTCGCCAACCGCCTTTGCGGTCTTTTGACCTTGCTTGGCACCGAGTTTGGCTGCCGCCACCGCCGCGTTGATCCACGCATTGGACTCCGCATCTTCGTTGAGCGGCGTGCCAAGGCCTGAGTAATAGAAGCGGAGCCAAAACTGATTGACTGGTCTGCGCTTATCCACCATGGTTCGATGCGCTTCCCACAGCCTGCAGATGTTGGAGTATTGCGAGCTGGTCTTGTCATCCACATCGCGGTGCCGTCCAAAAGCATCGAAGAAGAACCCCATGCGGATGGTGGCACCGCACGGCAGGCAATCCCCTCTTGGATAGTCCGATGCGCTATGTGCCATCAATGTCGTGTAGACATCCAGCGGCGTTGCATCGTCCGGATCGAGTTTGACTCGCTCATTCATCGTCGTTCTCCTTTACACGCGGCGGCGGCAGTAGGCCATCGGGAATGGCAGGCACGGGGACGGGCTTGAACTGGTTGCTCTTGAGTTCGGCCAGCACCTGCGATGACAGTGCCTGCATCGCTTGGCTGAACTGGCCTGGCGCGTCTTTGGCTCGCTGCAGCAGCTTCTGCACTTCCGGGTGGGCATCGAAGTGCTTGTTCACGAGCAGATTGAAATAGGTGTATTGCTGCAGATCCTCTTGGTTGACCAAGTGGTACTTGACCCACGCTCCCGCAATGACGCGAGCCACGCGCCGGAACGTTTGGTCTTCCCGCTCGTCATAGCGCTGATCCAACTGCGCTTGATACCGATCCATCCATTTGGACACCTCCACGATCGGCATACGCGTGTCACCCAGCATCTTTCCGGGGAACGCCATCTCCACATGGTGGTCGGGGTAGAAGTGCACATTCAGGATGCGGGTGCCAATCTTGTCCGGCACTGGCGACGGCGGCATCGTTACCTTGGCTTCGGCATGGAACTCTTGCTTATCGCCTTTGTGCCATTGGTCTACGTCGTAATACCCCCACCTCACCGTAAACTCGGTGCCTTTGAGCTTGTAGCAACAAGTGAAGCTTCCCTCCCCCGCCCCCGGTGGGTTGTCTCCACCTCCACCCGCTTTATTGCCGTAGGCATCCGTCACCGTGAAATCTTCGAGGTTGTAGGGTAGATAGTTGAACCCTTGCACTGAGATGCCACTGTAGACTGGCTCGGACTTGCCACACGCTCCCGTGCTGAGCAGCAGGCACATCACCGCAACGCGCAAAGGCCGTTTCCAATTCGGTCTTGTCACAGGCACCTCCATCACGCTGCTCCTTTGTGGGCATCGGCGTTCTCATTCGCACGCGGCGGCGGCAACAAGCCACCAGGTATGACAGGCACAGAGACGTGCTTGAACTGGTTGCTCTTGAGTTCGGCCAGCACCTGCGATGGCAGTGCCTGCATCGCTTGGCTGAACTGGCTTGGTTTACTTCTGGTGGCTCGCAAGATGCGCTGAACCTCGGGATGCGCGTCAAAGTGATCGTTGACCAGTAAATCGAAATACACGAACTGTTCGAAATCAGCTTGATCTGTCAAACGGTATTTCAGCCATGCAGACGCAAACGACCTTGAGATACGGCGATGCAATTCCGCCCAGTTATCGTCGTAGCGCTTGTCCAACTGCGCTTGATACCGATCCATCCATTTGGACACCTCCACGATCGGCATACGCGTGTCACCCAGCATCTTTCCGGGGAACGCCATCTCCACATGGTGGTCGGGGTAGAAGTGCACATTCAGGATGCGGGTGCCGATCTTGTCCGGCACTGGCGACGGCGGCATCGTTACCTTGGCTTCGGCATGCTGGATATGGGAATCCTCCATAGTCCATTGGTCGGCGTCGTAATAGCTCCATTTCACCGTGAACTCGGTGCCTTTGAGCTTGTAGCAACAAGTGAAGCTTCCCTCCCCCGCCCCCGGTGGGTTGTCTCCACCTCCACCCGCTTTATCGCCGTAGGCATCCGTCACCGTGAAATCTTCGAGGTTGTAGGGCAGATAGTTGAACCCTTGCACTGAGATGCCGCTGTAGACTGGCTCGGACTTGCCGCAAGCTCCCGTGCTGAGCAGCAGGCACATCGCCGCAACGCGCAAAGGCCATTTCCAATTCGGTTTTGTCACAGGCACCTTCATCACGCTGCTCCTTTGTGGGCATCGTCCCGCGTGTTCTCGATAGCGTTCCACACGTCCTCACCAATTTGAGCAAGCGCATCTGTCAAAGCCAGCTCACCGCGCGCAACGCGCTGTAGCAGCGCCTGAACAGCGGGATGCTCATCGAATCGTGCACCGACCAACACACCCATCGAAATGTATCGTTGCAGGTCACCCTCTCCTCCAATCCGATACATCGCGGCCCGTTCGAGCTGCTCACTGACCTTTTGCTGCAGATCATGCGCGGAGACATGATCAAGCGCAGCGCCGCACGTGTCGCGCAACTGCAATGCAATCTTGTCGGCATATCCAAGCTCAAGTAACCGTTGATGTTGTCTTTCAGTCAAAGACAAACGCTCTTGCAACGCCGGGCAGTCGGGTGACGCCGCATTTCTCCACGTTACATCCGCCAAGGACCGGTCTCGGTACCAAATTTCCGAACATGGAGCGATAAACTGCCGGGCCTCCGCATCTGACCAGACATGCTTGAGGCGTGCGAGAACTCGGTTATCGTAGAAATGCAGATAGAACGCGCGGCGATCCGGCAATTCATACATTGCGAATCGACGATAGTGCGCTTCAAGTTCATCAAGCGCATACGGCGACCATAACCAAGTCAACGCGTATGATTCGGAAACTTCTCGCCAGAATCGCCTCGCCAGCCGGCGCTGAAGACTGCTCTCGTTTTCGAGTTCGCGCCGGTCAATCGCGATGAGATACGGTGCAATATCCGCATACGATTCGATGGCCGACCCCTCCCAGAGAGAAGCAAACTGCAAATTTGGCACCTGCTCGAGTAGCTTGTCCGTGCCGGGACTTGCCCTACCGTCGACCAGCAAATACAAAAATTCAGGCGCATCATCGTGGGAACGCACGCCGAAAGTATTGAGTAGCCCGCTTAACCATAATTGCCAGTCCATATCGGGATGGCTCACGGCAGATTGCGCTTCAAATATCTCCATCGCTTCGCCCTCAACTAGCAGCCGAAGCGAGCGCCGGAATCGAGACGGCGAGAGTGATCGTGGTCATGCAACCTCCGTCATCGATTCGGCACCGCTATGCGCACTCAGCAAACACTCTTTGCATGTACCGATCGGCATCGCCGGCAAGGGGAGCGATAGATTTCCTGGGCCCGTCCAGTTGAAACTGCCACACTTGAGCGTGATGTCTCCCGGGCACCCGAGTTCGATATTGCCGCCCTCGATCTTGATGTAGGCCCCGCCGCTCGATAGCGTCAGCGCCCCTTTGGACACAGCCGTGATGGCCCCATCGACGCTGGTGAACTGCATGTTCTTCGAGGCAGCAAGAGACATCGCACCGGTGCGCGCCTGCATCACGATATCCTGCTTCGCCGCCGTGAAATGCATACCCTGAGCCTGCGCAAACAGCGCCACTTTCCGGCCCGCGGCTACGGTGAAGCTGTGCATGGTCCCGATGTCGACATTGCCGCCAGCAGTGGCAATCAGGTTCTGGTCGGCATTGACCTGCAGGTGTTCGCCCGACGTGAGCCCGATGCCCGAGGGTGCGCTCATAAGGATCGCAGCGCGCTTCAGGCCGTCCAGCGTCTGCTCATACAGCGCCTTTTGCTGCTTCAATTCCGCAACGACGCCCTCAGCGGCCCGCACAGCCTCGGAAAGTGATTCCATACGCTCGATGGCGCGCTGCAGCTGCTCCCGCGCGCCCTTCATGTCGAGCTGACTCCCTGACGCCCCTGTTTGACCTTCTACGCTCAGCAGCATGCCCTTGGAGGCACGCGTGGCGAGGTGCCCATCGGTGCGCAGCTCCGCGCCCTGTCCTCGCTCCTTACGATTGCCATCCACCATGTGGCCCAGATTCAATTCACTGGTCTGGAACGGCGTAGTCAGGTGAATGTGCTCAACCCCCTCCTTGTCCTCCATCCGCAGTTCGTTCTGCGCGGCGGTGCGGATGAGGTTGCGCGTATGGTTCAGGTTGTTGACTAGGTCCGGATGCAGGCTGTCGTGCATCGCCCCAATGATCACGGGTCTATTCGGGTCGCCATTCGTATGGATGACGGCCACTTCCGCGCTGTCAATCAGCGGGAAATGCTGGCCATAGTTCTCGCCGCTGTAGGGCTTGGCGAAACGCACCGGCCGGCTCGTGCCGCCCGGACTCCATTCGTCCAGATCGAACGGCAACTTGATCACGTACCAGCCCTGCTCGGTCAGGTAGGCGTATTTGTAGTTGCCCGGCGACGTGATGCGCGCCGGCAGGATGCCGTCAATCACTGGCCGTTGGATCGACGCCATCGGTGTGCGCCAGACGCGGTCGGCCGGAATCGCCTCAAACGTCATCCAGTACGATTCGCTGCGCCCGCCATGCGACTCGACAGCCGTCATCAACAAACCATGCGGCGCGTCGGCGGGGTTCTGATCCAGGCTGACCATCTCCCCGGCCTCGACGCCGAAGGGATTGCCCGTCCCCTTGAACACCACCTGCTGCGCCAGGTATTCCTCGTGGCGCCGGCGGGCAATGCCCTTACCTTCCTCCGGCGTCTCGTAGTGTTCGCCCCAGCGGTAATCGACGCCCTCAGTCGTCTTGTCCTCGCGCGCCGCGTTTTCCTCGACCAGCAGCGACACGCCCGCCTGGCGATGGTTGTAGTCGTGCAGCCGGACAGCTTCCGGCACACGCTGCGTATAGCGCTCGAGCGTCTTGATCGTCTCCGCGCCCGCGCTCTCCAGCCCGGCGTCACGCCGGTGCGGCACGGTGCGCTGCTTGCGCGCATACGCATCGAGATCGTCCCCGAACACCACGACGGTTCGATCCTTCTTCTGCTCGAAGCGGAACCAGATCCCTTCCTCGGCGCACAGGCGCTGGATGAAAGCAAACGTCGTCTCGTGGTACTGCGTGATGTATTCGTGGCGCTTGTACTTCCCGCGCAACTGGAACTCGAAATCCACGCCCGCCCGGTAGCCATAATGCCGCAGCGTTTCGGTCACGATCTCCTCGACCGATTGCTTCTGGAACAGGCGGCTGGTGACACCCCGGTTCAGATCCGCGAGCTTCGGTTCGAGCCTCACCCGGTAGCGCGTCTCGTCCGCCGAGGTTCCCAGCTCATCGAACCGCGTGATGATGCCGTGGACGGTGTAGGCAGGGGGCTTCTTGCTGAACTTCTCCGCGTTCTCCCCGAACATCTTCCGCAAATAGGCCATGTTCGGGTCGATGGGGTCGATGGTGAACTTCGCGGGCCGGCCGACCACCTGGTCCATTGCGAGACTGGCGACAGGGCTCGTGAACTCGATGTCGTACCAGTACAGCTCGCTGATCGCATCACGCCCGGCGAACTTGAGGATAGAAAACGGGGCCGGATGCGGCGCCAGCTTCAGCTCATAGGCCTGCGAAGGCAACACCATCGACATAGATAAAACTCCCTACGCGTGAAGCGTACAGACGACAACGCCGGAACCCATCTGGCCCCGGCGCTTGATGCAAAGGACAGCGGGTCAGCTCTTCGCCTTGGGCATCTGCGACACCAGCGACAGCCCAATGTCCATCCCCTCCACCTGGAAGTGCGGGATGATGAACAGCTTGATGCGGAAGAAACCCGGGTTGTCCTCGATGTCCTCGACCGTCACCTTCGCCTCGCGCAGCGGGTGCGACGCTTGCAGCTCGTCGCCCGGGTCCTTCATCTCGGTGACCAACCCCTTGATCCAGTTGTTGAGCTCAAGCTCCAACAGACGGCGATCCTTGGTCGTGCCAATGTTCTCGCGCTGAATCAGCTTCAGGTAGTGCGCGATGCGCGAGAGCAGGAAGATGTAGGGCAGGCGCGCGTTGATGCGGCTGTTGGCCGTCGCTTCCTTGGTCTCGTACAGCGCGGGCTTCTGCGTCGAGTTGGCCGAGAAGAAGCACGCGAAGTCGTGGTTCTTGTAGAACGACAACGGGATGAAGCCGAGATTGGCAAACTCAAACTCGCGCGTCTCCGGAATCAGCACTTCGGTCGGAATCTTGGGCTGCACACCGGTGCCCAGGTCGTACAGGTGCACCGGCAAGTCTTCGACCTTGCCGCCCGCCTGCGGACCGCGAATCTGCACGCACCAGCCGTTGGAGACGAAGCTGCGCACCATGTTGGCCGCAAACGCAAACGAGGCGTTGACCCACAGGTACTTGTCGTGATCCGGGCCCTTGACCGCTTCTTCATAGTTGAAAGCGCGCACGGGCGTGGTGTCCTTGCCATACGGCAGGCGGCCGAGCACGCGCGGCATGGTCAGGCCGACATAGCGCGCATCATCGGTGTCGCGAAAGCTCTTCCACTTGATGTACTCGGCGCGATCGAAGTAATTGCCGATGTCCTGGATCGCGGCCACTTCCTCCATCGACTTCTTGCCGAAGAAGGCAGCGCCCACGGAGCCGATGAACGGCATGTGGGCAGCGGCCGCGACCTTGGAGATATTGCGCAGGAGCGCGACATCCTGCGGCGAGTTCGCGAACTCGAAGTCGCTGACCAGCGCGCTGATCGGCTGGCCACCCGGGGTGTCGTACTCCTCTATGTAGGTCAGGCGGTACAGGCCGCTCTGGATGATCTCCGGCGTGTCCTCGAAATCGCGCTGCAGCGCGTCCTTGGACACATCGAGCACCTCGATCTTCGCGTTGCGCCGGAAATCCGTTCGGCTCACCAGCATCTTGAGACCGCGCCAGCGGCCTTCCAGCGCCTGGAACTCGGGCGTGTGCATGACAGCGTCAAGCTGGCGGCTGATCTGGCGATCCAACTGCCCGATATGGAAGTCGAGCAGCGATTTATCGAGCCGGTCGACCGGCTGGCTGGTCTTGGCGACCAGATCCAGGAACGCGCTCATGCCGCGCGCGATGCGCTCGTCGGCCGATGCTTCGGACAACGTGTCGTTGTCGCGGAAGGCTTCCAGCGGACGGGCCTCGGCCACGGGCTTCAGATGGATCTTGTTGCACAGCGACGCGTACACACTGTCGTTCTCCAGAACGACGGTCTCCGTTGCGCCCTGCGCGGACTCATGGTGTTTCATTGCAATGCCTCTTCTGCGTTCGTTTCGCTATTCGGTTCGATGCGGGCGGGCCGGCGGCCCAGCACCGCTTAAGCGTGGCCTTCCGCTTGCGTTGCCGCCGTCGCGATCTGCGACAACTCGCTGCGCAGCTTGTCGGAGAGGCGCTTGTCTTTCAGCACCTTTTCGAACTCGCGGCGGAACGTGCCGTTGTCCAGCAGGTTGGACTTCAGATCACGCAGCAGATTGCGCATCGCCAGCAGCGCCTGCAGCTCCGGAATCTGGCGAGCGACCTGCTCGGGCTCGAAATCCTTCAGTGAGCGGAACGCGAGGTTCACCGGCAATTCGGTCCCGTCTCCGGTCAGGGTGTTCTCGGCAGCGAGCTTGAGGTCCGGCGCGTAGTCGGCCAGCACCGCATCGAAGTTGTTCTTGTCGATATTGACCTTCTTGCGCTCAGCGAGCGGCGCCTGCTCGCGGCCCGCGCTGAAGTCGCCCGCGACCAGTAGCTTGAGCGGCAGCTCGACCTTCTTCTGGGCACCGCCCGTATGCAGATCCAACGTAATCGAGACGCGACTCTTCGGAATTTCGCGCTGAAAGCTGTCCATCCGTACTCCCTCTTCCCAAGCAATTGAATATTGACGCAACACGGCGCTGTTTCCCAAGCACCCTCCGTTGCCATCGCAGTGGTGGCCTATCAGAAGCGCCATAAATCACGGCATCCATTCCTGCGGCCGATGACGCAATGTCGTTTTTATCAGGTTTACCCTTTCGCAGTCAAAGCGTGCGCAATGTTGAGAAGATTTTCTTTTTCGACACACTTGTTATCAATTAAGCACGGTTTATATCTGCCCTGCATCGAACGCGGTGACGTGACGGGTCGGCGCAAGCCTCGCGGCGCTGCGGGAAACGCCGATGCAATCGCGTAGAAACTGGCCTGGATCAACACTCTACGGACGCCACACCGGGTCGATCGAGATCGATTCAACCCACCGCCAATTGGCCGCGAGCCCAATCGCCGAAAGCCGCCAATTAATTGCAAATCTTTGTCACGAATAATTGACTTTCTTATTAATCGCCTTATCTCCAAATGACACGGATCACCGGCATGACGGTTTTCGTCGCTTCTGCGCAATGGACCGGTATACGACTCGTAATTGCGACGTATAGAATCGGCCGCCACGTGATTTGATAAGTTGTTGCACAACACATTTATGCGGATCAACAAACCGCTTTGGCATGAGGGCTTGATCCTCACGCAGCAGCATTTCCAACAGCAGGACCAGTGGTCGGCATTCGCCTTGCAGCAACTGGGCTCGGCGGCGCTCGCGCACCCCTGGGGCACGCTTGGCGTCGAGATCGACGAACAGGCGCTGGCCACAGGGAGACTCAAACTCACCCGCCTCAAGCTGCGCTTCCCGGATGGCACGCCGTTTGACTCGACGATGACCGACGCCCTGCCACCGGCACGCGATCTGGCCCAAGGGCTGCCTGCCGATCTGCAAAGCGTCGTCGTCCTGGCCGCGCTGGCGCTCCCCAATGCCAATGGCAGCAACTGCCGCTTCGATGAGACGACGCTGGCGCGCCCGCGCCGCTCGTACCGGGAGTTCGTCAAGGTGGTGGACGTGAACGGCGCCGGCGAATCGGAGATCGCGGCCGAGCGTTACGCCGTACGCCTGCTGTTTGAGTTCGAACCACATGCGGATGACACCGTCTGTGCGGTCGCGCGCCTCACGCGCACGACCAGCGGGCAGTTCCAGGTCGATCCCACGTTCGTGCCGCCGTGCCTGACGCTGGCGGGCCACCCGCTGCATCTTGAGCGGATCGCCCGGCTGGCCGACATTCTGCAAGCCAAGAGCGCGGCGCTCGGCGCACGCCGCAGTGAGCGCATCGAGCAAGTCGCCGAATACGGCGTGGCCGACGTCCAACTCTTCTGGCTGTTGCACTGCATCCATGCCGCGTGGCCGCAATTGCGACTCTTCGCGTCGCACCCGAGTCGCCCGCCCGAGCACCTCTATGCGACGCTTGCGCAGTTAGCCAGTGCGCTGATGACGTTTTCCACGTCCCTACAGCTCACGGACCTTCCGGCGTACGACCATGGGCGCGCCGACGCGGTGTTCGCCCAATTGGAAGCCATGATTCGCGAGCTGCTGGACGCGATCATTCCGTCGCGCGTCGTGTCGATCGGCCTCACCCGCAAGAGCGCCACCACCTGGACCGGGCAATTCCTGGACGCGCGCATCGTCGAGGGCGCGGCCGACTGGTACCTGTCGGTCAACGCACCGCTGCCGGCCGTGACGCTGGCCGAACACTTCCCCCGCCTGTGCAAGATCGGCGCGCCGGATGACGTCGAACACATCGTCAATTCGGCGCTGCTCGGCATCCCGCTCAAGGCGGTGCCGCGCGTGCCGGCCGCGATTCCGGTCCGCCTGGACAACCAGTACTTCGCGCTCGATTCGAACGACCCGGCCCACGCGCGGATGCTCGCCGCGCGGGCCTGCCAGGTCTACCTGCCCGCGTCGGTCCCTGACGCTTCGCTCGAACTTTACGCGGTGCTGCGCTCATGACTCCGACGCTTGTCCACACTGAACCGAGCCTGTTGTCCGCCGCACCGGTAGCTACTTCGGGTGCCCCCGGCGGCATGCGCAGCCTGCTGCGCGACACCGCGCTCCTGGCTACCACCCTCGCGGCGAATGGCACGACGCAGGATGTCCTCGCGTTGCGCCGGCGCTGCGTCGAGCTGATGGACCGGTTTGCTGAGGCGCTGCACAGCCGCGGCTACCCGGAGGATGTGTGCCAGGACGCGCTCATCGCCCAATGCGGCCTGCTCGACGAGCTCGCGCTGCGGCGTCTGTCCGGCGACCACCACGCCAATTGGGAAGCCAGTCCGCTCCAAGTCGAACGCTTCAACATGCATGACGCCGGCGAACGCGTGTTTGCGCGGCTGGAGCAGCGCATGCGTGAAGCCCCGCCCTGCGTCGACCTGCTCGAGTGCTATTCAGCGGTGCTCGGCCTGGACTTCGTGGGCCGTTATGCCCGCGAGGGTGAGGCCAAGCGCACCGCCCTGATGAGCGCGCTCAACGGGCAATTGCAACGACTGCGCGGCACGCCTGAGCGGTCGTTCATCGTGGATCGCGGCGTTCGCCGGCTCTCTGACTGGTTCGTCCGGCTGTCACCATGGGCCATCGTGGGCTTGGCCGGCGGCGTCGCGTTGCTCGTGTGGCTGGCCTGGACGGCCGCACTGGACGTGCAACTCGCCCACCTCATGACGACCAAGGGCATCCGTCCGTGAAGTCCGAAGCGCACCCCGAGTTTGACGCACCCGCGCCGGCCGTCGACCCCGACCATGACGGGCTCGGCTATCCGGCGCGCCTGCTGGTCCTCTTCGCGGCCGCACTGGCGCTCGCGCTCATCTGGCTCCTGTGGCCGCTCGGGCGCGGACTGGCGTGGTCACTGACCGCCGTCATCGGCGTGGTCGCGCTCGCCCTCGTCTGGCTACGCACCCGACAGCTTGCGCGCTCACGCGAGCAGAGCGCGCACGTCCTCGCCGCACTGGGCGCCGCCACGGCGGCGATCCCCCTCCGGCTGCGCACACGCATGCCGCTGGTGCTGGTGACCGGAGATGGCCTGCCGGCGCTGTTCGATCGTGCTGCCGAGAAGCACTACGCTTATGTCGGCGACGGCGCCATCTGGCTGCGCGTCGACCGGCCGCAGGATCTGCCGCGGCTTGCGGTGGCGGTCAAACAGTGGCGCGATGGCCGGGCTCCGGATGGCATCGTCGTGTCGGTCGCGCCAGCCCTGCATGCGAGCACCGACCTGCTGGCGCAGAAGCTCTTCATCGTGCGCCAAGCGGCCGTCGATGCGGCCCGCGTGCTCGGCGTGCGCCTGCCCGGCTACGTCGCGGTCTATCAGCGGCTGACCCGGGGTCCCGCAGCCCTCGCGATGCCGCAGTGGTATGGCGTGTCGTCGGCGACCCGGCTGACGGACACGCAGCGTTTCGAAGCGGTCATTCACGCTGCCGAGATCGGCGTCCCGGCGACGGGCGATCCCCTTGCTGCAACCCGGGCTGCAGCGCTGGCGTCGGTGGTCGGCTGGACCCAACGCGTCGTCCTCGGTGCGCTGGCGGATCGGCGGCATCCGGCGGCGCCCTGGGTGCCTGACGGGGTCGGTTGGGTCGACTGTGGGCCCGCGAGCGGGTCGGGTGCCTTGTGGGAGCGCTCGGTCGAATTACAGACCCAGGTGGTGCCGGCGGCGGCGGCCGCCTCCCCCCTGCCTTGGCCCTTGCCGCAGCCGCTCATCGCAGCGATGCCGCAGCGGGCGTGGGTCTCCCCGCGGCTGGCAGCCCTCGGCCACGCGGTGGCGTTGACCGCCTGTGCGGCGGCCTTGGCCTTCTGGGGCGCCGCGAGGAACAACCAGGCGTGGATCGCACGCATCGAGTCCGATCTCGGCCGCTATGCAGCGGCACCGGTGGCCAACGATGCGGCGAAGCGCGATGCCTTGCAAGCTCTTGTGGCTGACCGCGATCAACTGGAGCGCTACGCCCGGACCGGCGTGCCGCTGCGCCTGTCGTTCGGCATGTACCGGGGCGCGCAACTGGTGCCCGTCCTGAACCAGGCCATCGCGTCGTACCAGCCGCCGCCTCCGCCTGCAGCAGTGGTGAGGCTCGACAGCATGTCGCTCTTCGACTCCGGGGCCGCGCAGCTCAAGCCCGGCTCGACACGAGTCATGGTGGACGCGCTCGAGCTGATCAAGTCGCATCCGGACAAGCGGATTCTCGTGGCCGGCTACACGGACAACGTCGGTAGCGCCGACAGCAATTTGAAGCTGTCGATCGCCCGGGCGGGTGCCGTGCGTGACTGGCTGATCGAGGCGTCCGGGATTCCGGCCACGCAGTTCGCGATCCAGGGCTATGGCGACACCCGGCCCATCGCGAGCGACGACACCCCGGAGGGGCGCGCGCGCAACCGGCGGGTGGAGATCACGCTGGTGCCCGACGCGGGGCGGTAGCGTACAGGTTTGCCCCCGAAGCACCCTGCTTCGGGATTGTTTAGCTCGGGGGCTGGCTCCGGGCGATTTGCGGTTGATAAAGAAGGAGTGAACCATGGCAATTCCGGCCTATATGTGGCTCAAGGACGATGGCGGCGCCGACATCAAGGGCTCGGTCACCGTGCAAGGCCGTGAGGGCAGCGTCGAGCTCGTCGCGTTCGATCACGGCGTGCACATCCCGACCGATGGCAACACCGGCAAGCTGACCGGCACGCGCGTGCACAAGCCGATCACGCTCACCAAGGAAACCGACGCTTCGACGCCCTATCTGTACAAGGCCGTCACGAGCGGCCAGACGCTCAAGTCGGTCGAGATCAAGTGGTACAAGATCGACGACGCCGGCAAGGAGAAGGAGTACTTCAACACGAAGCTGGACAACGTCAAGATCGTGGCCGTCAAGCCCAAGATGCTCGACATCAAGAACCCGGCATTCGAGAAGCACAACCACCTCGAAGAGGTCGAGCTGCGCTACGAGACCATCACCTGGTCGTACAAGGACGGCAACATCATCCACAAGGACACGTGGAACGAGCGCTCCTGAGCGTCTGCGCGTGTAGTGGCCCGGCGCACCGGCGCCCGGTCCATGGCCAGCCTGCCCACGCGGGCTGGCTTTTTTACGATTCCTGGGCGGGCGCTCCGAGCTGGCCGCTGCCCACCCTGCCCATCCTGCCGTGCCTGCACACTTCGATATGACTTTGCGCGACACCACTCACCTGCTGCGTCGACTCAACCCGCACTGTGCCCGCGCACTTGAGGCGGCCGCCAGTCTGTGCCAGACGCGGCTCTCAGACGAGATCACGGTTGAACACTGGCTGCTAAAGCTGATCGAGGCGGGCGATGGCGACATTCCGGCGATCCTGCGGCACTACGACATCGATATCGACACGCTCTGGGACGGCCTGCTCGCCGCAATCGACCGCCTGCCCCGCACCCTGCGGGGCAAACCGGCGCTCTCGCCGCAACTTGCAGCGCTGCTGCAGGATGCCTGGCAGAAGGCGGCGTTCGAGACGGACGACACGGCCATCCGTTCCGGCCATCTGCTACGGGCGATCGTTGATGCGCCCCACCTGCTACGAGCACAGAACGCGTGGCCGCTGCTGTCGATCAGCAGCCCGCAAATCCAGCGCCTGCTGCCCCGGCTAAGCCACCGGTCGTGCGAGAGCGCACCCGAGGCACCGCAGGACGCATCCGGCGAGCCTAAGGCGTCCGCGGCGTCCCAGCCGGCAGCACGACACGACGGGGCCAAACCGGCACCGACGCGGACCGTCGAAGGCAGTGCACTCGCGCGCTTCGCCATCGACCTGACCGACAAGGCCCGCCATGGCGAAATCGACCCCGTGTTCGGTCGCGATCGCGAAATCCAACAAATGGTCGACGTGCTCGCCCGGCGGCGCAAGAACAATCCGATCCTCGTCGGCGAGCCGGGCGTGGGCAAGACTGCCCTCGTCGAGGGACTGGCGCTGCGCGTGGCCGAGGCGAGCGTACCCAACGTGATCCGCGACGTGCGCATCCTCACGCTCGACCTGGGCCTGTTACAGGCCGGTGCCGGCGTCAAGGGCGAGTTCGAGCAGCGCCTCAAAAACGTGATCGACGAGGTGCAGGCCTCGCCCGAGCCGATCCTGCTCTTCATCGACGAGGCCCACACGCTGATCGGCGCGGGCAACGCGGCCGGTGGCGCCGACGCAGCGAACCTGCTCAAACCGGCGCTTGCGCGCGGTGAATTGCGCACGATTGCGGCGACGACTTGGGCCGAATACAAGGAATTCTTCGAGCGCGACGCCGCGCTCGAGCGGCGCTTTCAGATCATCAAGGTCGATGAACCCGATGACGAAGCGGCCTGCCTGATGCTGCGCGGCCTCAAGCGCCGCTATGCGCAGTTTCACAACGTCCATATCCGCGACGAGGCGCTGGTCGCCGCAGTCAAGCTCTCGCGCCGCTATATTCCAGCGCGGCAGTTGCCGGACAAGGCAGTGGATCTCATCGACACGGCCGCCGCACGCGTGCGCATGGGCCTCGAATCACCGCCCGCGGAATTGCAGCGCGCGCAGGCTGCGGTTTCCGCGCTTGAGCTGGAGCGCGGCACCCTGGAAGACGACGCGCGGGCCGGTATCGAAGATGCACACACTCGCCGCATCGAACTCGATGCGGCCCTTGCTGGCGCCCATGCTGAACTCGCCACACTGCAAGCCCGCTATGCGCACGAAATCGAGTTGATTGAGGCGCTGCACCAACAACGCGACGCCGCCGAGGCAACGCGTGACAATGTGGCGTTCGCTCAGGCGCGCCAGGCGCTGAGTGCCGCGCAAGGCAAGACGCCGCTGATCTTTGCGGACGTGGACGCGCAGGCGATTGCGCGGGTGGTAGCGGAGTGGACCGGTGTGCCGGTGGGCAACCTAGTCGAGGACGAACTGCAGAGCCTGCTCACCCTTGAAGGGCAGCTCGCCCAACGCGTGGTGGCCCAGGACGATGCGCTCGCCGCCCTGGCCGAGAGCCTGCGCACCGCCAAGGCAGGACTCAAGAACGAGCATGCCCCGCTAGGCGTCTTCCTGCTGGCCGGCCCCTCCGGTGTCGGCAAGACCGAGACAGCACTGGCGCTGGCCGACCTGCTCTTCGGTGGAGAAGCGGCACTGACGACCATCAACATGTCGGAGTACCAGGAAGCGCATACGGTCTCACAGCTGAAGGGCTCGCCGCCAGGCTATGTGGGCTATGGGCGCGGTGGGGTTCTGACCGAAGCCGTGCGCCAGCGCCCCTACAGCGTCATCCTGCTCGATGAGGTCGAAAAAGCCCACCGCGATGTGCTGGACATTTTCTACCAGGTCTTCGATCGCGGCATGATGCGCGACGGCGAGGGGCGCGAGATCGACTTCCGCAACTGCGTCATCCTCATGACGTCCAACCTCGGCAGCGCTCAGATTGATGAGGCGACCGCTGAGACCCCCGACATCTCCCAGGCCGATCTGCTGCAAGCCATCCACCCGCAGTTGGTCGCGCATTTCCAGCCCGCCCTGCTTGCGCGCTTCCAGACCCTCGTTTACCGGCCGCTCGGCGCTGAGGCGCTGGCGTCCATCGTGCGCATGAAGCTCGCCAAGGTCGCGCAGCGTTTGCAGCGCCAGCACGGTGTCGAACTGTCCTGCGACGACACACTGATTGGCGGCATCGCCGAACTGTGTCTCGCCCGTGAATCGGGGGCGCGCAACGTCGACGCGTTCCTCAACCAGCGCATCCTGCCGACGGTCTCGCGCGAGCTGCTTGCACGCATGGCCACGGGGACCCCGCCCGCCAAGATTGGGCTGTCGAGTTCAGCCGAGGGCAATCTGACGATGGAGTTTGTTGACCGGGACGCAAGCGTCGCGCTCGCGCCGGCCGTCGCTTAAGGAGAAGCGCACCCATGCCCGCCGGTCCCTCCCTTTATGACATGTTGCTCGGCCAAATCGGCGGGGCGCCTCTGGAAGCGCATGACGACCGCACGCTGGAGTGTCTGAGCGTGCAACGGAACGTGCAGCGCATCCTAAACACGCGCGCAGGGGCGCTGAAGCACTTGCCCGACTACGGCCTGCCGGATCTCACCAACATCTACAAGGCCCTGCCCGCTTCCGCCCATTTGCTCAAGGAGCAGATGGAAGCGACGCTGCTGAAGTACGAACCGCGCATCCGCGCGATCGAGGTCGACATCCTCGAGAACGACGACCCCGGCGTGCTGGTGAGCTTCGAGATGGTCTGTCACCTCAAGAAAGCCGGGCTCGTGCGGTTCGGGACGTATTTTGAGCCGCCGGGGCGGCTGCATGTCAAACGACGCGCGGAGCGCGGCTAAGACCGCAATCCACACGGTGTCAATTCGCCGCGGCCGGGAGGTTGGCGAACGTCATGCCATCAACATGATGGGTAACCGGACCGGAAATAGACATGGTGGGTGTGGGCAAATCGAATAGGTGCGTATGAAGTCGTCGCTTTCGTTCTTATCACTGCTCATTGCGGGCTCCACGCTGTTTGCCGCGTTGCTGTTGGCGATCAGCAATGATCCGGGCGGCTTTCTGCCGAATTTGGGCTTCTGGCTGGCACTATGGATTCTTGGGTTGGGCAACGTGCTCGTTTTCTTCCTCAACCTAGCGTGTTGGCGGCTCTACGGTGCACCCCTATGGTTGCGGGTCGTCATGACGGTACAGGCCCTCCCGGCTGCGGCCTGTCTGGCACTTCTTTTCCGGGAGGCCTATGGAGCCTGGCGCGAATCACAGGCAGATACGCAGGTGGCACAGATCTTCGACGCTATTACGGCCGACGATCCGCAACGACTCGCGCGCGCCCAGGCCGCTTGCGGCCCCCGATGCGGGGCACGTCTCCCCCTGAACGAGCAACTGCTGACATCCGCCGAGACAGGCTCATCTCGCGTGGCCGGCGAGCTGATTCGTCAATCCGCGCGCGTAGACGCAGGCTTGGGGACGCCAAGGCGGGAGGTGCGCACGTGCGAGAATCTCTACCTTCCCAGCCTGGATGCGTTGAGTATCGCAGTCGCACGAAACGACATACGGATGGCTCGTCTGCTCTTGCCGGTAAGCGCTCCTGAAGCCCGCCGAGAAGCCTTGTGGACAGCCGCGCAGACCGATCGACTGACCATGGTGCAGTGGCTGATTGGAGAAGGCGTTCCTCTTAGCATCCGCGGAAGCATCCTGGACGAGAACAACACGCTGCTAGTGGCCGCGGCCAGTGGCGGAGCCGTGCACGTCGGCCGGTGGCTGATCGAATCGCAGCATATGCCGGTCAACGCTCTTGCAAACGGCCCGGACGCGCTTGCTGGTAGGGCGCCAGTGCGGGCCCTCTATGATTTCCTTTCAGAGGTCGGGATCACACCCAAGGCGACTGACCTGCTTCACCAACTCATAACACATGGCGCGGACATCGATGCGCCGTCGGCACCTGGCGACTGGCCTCTTGAGGAAGCCGTTCGTCGTAAGGAGAAAGCGCTGGTTCGGCTCCTGCTTGACGCAGGTGCGAATCCCGCTTTGCTGGAACCTGCGCAACGTTCCGCCATGAGCGAATTGCTAGCCCAATCTGACGACCCCCAGTACGACATAAAGCGGCCACCGGGTTGCGTCGATACTCGAGACTCAGCGCCAGTGGGTTCAACCGGTGCAGCATCACGCTGATCCGAGCGAGTCCGAGGGCACAGCAAACTGATTCTGTGTCGTGCTGCGCGCGTCGCCAGCTCCTTCGAGGCATCTCAAGTCAGTAGGCCAATAAGCAAACTTGCCAGCCCATAGGCCGTAAGCCCCGTCAAGGCCAGCACGCACAACGCCAGCACAGGCGCCCGGACCGGGTGCCGGTCGATCCAGTCCTGTACGGACGCCGTCCCAGCCTGCAATCGCGTCACGCGCGTGTCGTCCTGCGTCTGCGGCATACCGGTCTGCTCCATCAACCAAGCTCCCCCTACCCTCTCGCCCAACGCATCAGCGTATCAACGGCCGTGCCACGTAAAAAGCGCTGCTGCATCCCACGGAAGTGGGGCGCATCACCATCCCCTCCGTCTCGCGCAGCACAAGATCACCCAAAGATTTCTCAGCCGGGATTCCAAAAGATTTCAGCCCTATATCACCGCTCGGAGCATTAGCTACCGCGACTGCTCCGCTCGCGCCAACCCTGGCACGGGCGTTCCTTCATTTCAGGAGTTCGGTGTGCCGCCAATATCCCCCATCGAGTATTTGGTCGCTTTCGCGCTTGCTTATCTCTGCGGCGTGCTGTGGTCGATCTGCTTCTGCAAGTACGTCGGCAAGGTCCGACGGGAGGCGACGTGTCATGCGTGACCATCGTTCGCTGCTTCCGCCCGACGATGACGACGAATGGCCGTACCACCAGCCGCCTGACGCATTCGCGAGACATCCATCGCACGATCCTGAGCCGCCTCGCTACCGGCCCGATACGGGCGAATGCGTCGCCTCCTGCCCGGTTTGCGAATCCTTCCGCACCGAGCCGCGTCATCTTGCACGCCGCATCGGCGGCGCGCTCGGCGCGGCGGCGGGCGGCACCAGCGCAGCCGCAGCCTCGCTCTCTGGCGCCGAACTCGGTGCAGCAGCAGGCGCGCTAGGCGGTCCGTTCGGCGTGCTGTGCGGCAGCATCGCCGGCGCGATCATCGCTGGCTTGGCCGGCGCCGCTGCCGGCTGCGCTACCGGCGCGGCGCTCGGCGAGACGCTGGACAACAAAGTCCTTCTGAACTGGTGCTGCCGCGCCTGCGGGCACACCTTCTCCAACCGGCCGGGCTGAGCAGCCTTCTGTTCTCTTTTCCCTGATTTGTTTCTCTGTCGCCCGGCCCTGTGCCGGGCTTTATGCCTTCTCTATTTCAAGGATTCACCATGCATCTCGTTTCCTCCATGGCCTATGTCGGCCAGAAGCCCTGGCACGGCCTGGGTCAAGAACTCGCACCCAACCAGCCAACCGAGGTCTGGGCCAAGGCTGCCGGCATGGACTGGCAGATTGAATCGTCCGACGTTCGCTTTGTCGCCAGCAACGCCAGTTCCCACATCGGCGCCATCCACGCCTTCCCCGAACAAAAAGTCCTCTACCGTTCCGACAACAAGACGCCCTTGGGAATAGTTTCTGCGCGATACAACATTGTCCAGCCCCGGGAAGTACTGGAGTTCTACCGAGATTTGTCTGAGCTCGCGGGCTTCACGCTGCAGACCGCTGGCGTACTGCGCGAGGGCCGTAAATACTGGGCACTCGCCAGAACCGGCCAGTCCGGCACGCTCAAGGGCAAAGACACCGTCAAGGGTTACTTGCTCCTGGCCTCCGCCTGCGACGGCACGTTGGCGACGACCGCCACTTTTACGTCAATTCGCGTGGTGTGCAACAACACAATGCAGATCGCTTTGGGCGATGGTGCTGGCGCCGTCAAGGTCTCGCACCGCACGCGCTTTGATGCCGATGCGGTCAAACGTCAACTCGGCATCGCGGTCAGTTCCTGGGATGCCTTCATGGCCCGCGCCAAGGCTATGGCCGAGTGCAAGGTCACCGATGCGGCGGCCGAAGCGTTCTTCCGGCGCGTGCTGACCTACCCCGTCACCAGCCCGTCCGAGCGGGGGGCGCCGGCCGTCAACGAACAGGCACTCAAGGTGGTCGGCGAGCTGTACGCCGGACGCGGCATGGGGGCGCAGTTGCCCTCTGCGGCCGGAACGCTGTGGGGCGCGATGAATGCCTTGACCGAGTGGACAGACCATCGCCGTCGCGCACGCAGCGAGGATCATCGACGAGACGCGGCCTGGTTTGGTCAGGGGGCCGACCTGAAAGCGCGCGCCTGGAACGAGGCCATGCGATTGATCGCATGAACGTCAGTCCGCTATTGGCAATCACGCCCGGCCGGGTTTTCCCGCCGGGCGTTCTTCTTTTTGGAGGTCAGCATGACCCTGTCTGAAACAACGGGGCGCAACCGGCATCGTCCGGCACTGCGCCTGGTGCAAACCAAGGACTTGCCGCGTGAAGACTGGCTGGCCGTGCGCAGGACCGGCATCGGCGGATCGGATGCTGCTGCGGCGGTTGGCCTGAACCCCTATAAGAGCCGGCTGGAGTTGTGGATGGAGAAGAGCGGCAAGGGGGCCGAGCTACCCAAACCCGACCCGAATGACACCACCGAGCCCGTGTACTGGGGAACCCTGCTGGAGCCCATCGTGGCCGCTGCGTACTGCAAGCAGACCGGTCACCGTGTCCGCAAGGTCAATGCCGTGCTCCGACACCCCAGCATTCCGTTCATGCTCGCAAATCTGGATCGGGAAGTCATTGGCGTGCCCGGTGTGCAGATTCTGGAGTGCAAAACGGCAGGCCTGTTCGGTGCACGCCATTGGCAGGACGGTGTGCCGGAATATGTGCAGATCCAGGTGCAGCATCAGTTGGCCGTCACCGGCAAACAGGCGGCCGACGTGGCCGTGCTGCTGTGCGGACAGCAGTTGGCCGTGCACCGCATTGAGCGCGATGACGAACTCATCGCCGGGCTCATTCCGCTGGAAGCCGAGTTCTGGCGTTTTGTTCAGACGGACACCCCACCACCCGGAGACGGTTCCGAATCGGCCGACCGTGCGCTACGCGTTCTGTATCCGCGTGATAGCGGCGGGACGGTGGATTTCTCGGACGATCGGCACTTGAGTGCGGTGTTCGCGGACCTCGTGGCCGTGCGGGAGCAGATCGAGGCACAGGAGGTTGCTGCCGCCAAGCTCAAGCAAACCATCCAGTCTGCCATGGGGGACGCCTCACGCGCGCTCTTCGAGACCGGCGAAGTCACGTATCGGCGCAGCAAGGACAGCACCACTACAGACGTGGACAAGCTGCTGGCCGACCACCCCGAGCTTGCCCCGCAGTACGCCATCCCCAAAGCCGGCTCGCGCCGCTTCCTCATCTATCCCTGAATCGGAGTCAACTCATGCTCACAGGACTTGTGATTTCCCCTCCAGTTGTCGGGAGGATCGCCATCGGCCGTGTGGTTGAGAAGAACGGCCGGCGCCTGCCGGAGAAAGACGACCAGTTCACGTTAACTACCCAGGTGCAACAACGCGGGGAATGGGTATTGCACCCGCTGAATGAGTCACTGCGCAAAGCCACACCGGGTAAGCTACGCTCCATTCCGGTGCGCATGCTCTTCAATGCCCCGGATCTGAACCTGCGAGCCGACTACACGCTGTTCGACCGAGAAACGGGGCGGCCGGTCTGTGTCGGCAATGGAGAACGCTGCAAACGCGTGGAGGAAGGCGGCATTGCCATCCTGCCCTGCCCTTCGCCGGAAGGCTGCCAGTTTGGCGGGCCTGGCGGCTGCAAGCCGTATGGCCGGTTGAATGTCATTGTGGGCGACGAAGACGAGATGGGCAGCTTCATGCTGCGCACCACGAGCTTCAACAGCATCCGGACGCTCGCGGCACGGCTGGCCTATTTCAACGCGGTGTCTGGAAACCTGCTGGCGTGCCTGCCGCTCAGGTTGGTGCTGCGGGGCAAATCGACCACGCGGAGCTACCGGGCACCGATCTACTACGTCGACCTGGCAGTCCGGGAAGGCACCACGCTGGAAGCAGCCATTGCCGAGGCGCGCGAGTTGGATGCGCGTCGCAAGGCCGCTGGCTTCGATCAGGCGGCGTTGGATGCCGCAGCCCGGGTAGGCTTTGCCAACGGGGCGTTCGAGGACAGCGCGGAAGAAGCGGCGGCGGTGGCCGAGGAGTTCTATCCGGAGCCAGCGCAGGGCGATCCGCAGCCCGGTTCGGACGCAGCCGCTAATGAGACGCCCGGCCCCGCCCCCACCCTGCGCGACAAGCTCACGCGCAAGGCGGCCTTGCTGGGCGGATCGGCCGCATGAGCCGGGGCGCCTCTCGGGCGCTGGCGATCGCCGCGACCGGCACCGCGCTCTGCCTGTCGGTCCTGGCCGGCTGTCAACGTGGCGGTTCCCTGCCGGAACGGCTGGTGTGGGTGGCGATCGGGGTCGTGCTGGTCGCCTGCGCCCACCTGCTGCCGGCGCTGGTGCGGGACGCGTCGATTGGCGTGCGCGCCGTAGCGGCTGTCCTGTGGCTCGCCTGCATGGCGGCGGCGTGCCTGGGTCACGCCACCTTCTTCGTCCTGGCCCAGCGGCATGCCGGGGAACTGCGGATGTTGGCGACGCCCGTTCCGGAGCCGGCGGCGGCCGGTCGCAGTCTCACGGCGATCATGGCGGAACGGGCTGACGTCACAGCACGACTGGCGACGGTGACGGCGCAGCGCTGTTCGGGCAACTGTACGACGCTGGAGGCACGTCGCGTCACGCTGACCGCCCGGCTCGCTGCGCTGGACGCCGAAGCGGAAGACGTGCGGCGCGGTACGGCCGAGCGTGACCGTGCGACGGCGCAACGCGACGCGCGACTCACCGATCCGGTCACGGCGCGACTGGCTGCACTGGTGGGCACGACGGTGGTGCGCGTCGAGTTACTGACGGCGCTCGCCTTCGCTGCGGTTCTGGAAGGCACGGCCTGTCTGCTCTGGATGCTGACACTGGTGTCGCGCCAGCCTCCGCAGATGCCGGTCGCGCCCGGTCATGCCCCAGTCGTGGCATCAGCGGACCCGCGACTGGCCGCAGTCACCTGCGCGACTGACGTGACGACGCCTCCGGTCACGGCCGTCACGTCAAATGCCATCGAGACGGCGGGCAGTCACGCAGCGCACGACGCTCCGGTCACGCCAATACCGGCAGTCGCGTCGCACGACTCCGACGTGACGCAACTCGCACAAGCCATCGCCACCGGGCAACTGCGCCCCACCGTCAACGGCATCCGCCAGTTTCTTGGCTGCTCCCAGGCTCGGGCCATCGCCCTGCGCCGCCAGCTCGCTGACCTCGCCTCACCGGCATAACGCCGGGCTCGCTGCCCGGCCTTTGTGTTTCTGTCCTTCTCTCCACTGTGGTGTGCCCGATTCCGGTTAGCCCGGAGGCTCGCGCACGCCCTTACACCTTAGGAGCCCCCAATGGGTGCCACCGTCCTCGTTGACCTCAAAACGGCGGCCTTGCGCCGCCCCAACGGGTCTGTCGTCTACTTTCTGTTCGAGAACACGTACGAGAAAAACCTCTACCCACACGAGCCCCACTGGTCCTGCGTCGCCATCGGTTCCTACGAGCAGGTGCTTCGCCGTATCTTCCAGGGCGCCGCCGCCTGCGAGGGCGGGTCGCTCCAGGGGCGCGGGCGTGGCCTTCTGCCAGAGACGTTCATTCCGCGCTGGCAGCGTGCCTTACGAACCCCGCTCACCATGCCGGATGTCACCGTTCGGGTAGAGCCCTCGCTGCCGTTCTCGCATGACGACGAGAACGCGCAGTACCGGGAGAAGGTCGCGCTCGTGCTGGCCGAGCAAGGCCGCCCGGAACTGGCGGACACCTTCCGTGCGGGGAACGCCATCACGCTGGAGTTGTACGCCGACCTCGATCTGGTGCTCGCACTGCATGGCGCGAACGGGCCGGTGTCGCCCTGGCGGGCTGTGCGCGTGGAGCACGCGCAGGGAGCCGCCGCGCCGGACTTTGCCCCACCAAGGGCAAGCCAGCCCGTGACGCCTCCCGACTATGCGATCTGGGCACTGGATCAGGATCTACGCATCGGCAAATTCGACGATGCGCCCGTGGCTGTCCTCGGCTGGGAGTACCGCGCCGTGGGGCACTTCCTGAGCCAGTACGTCTACCCGCTGGAGTTGCGGCGCACCGGTATTGCTGCCGGCCTGATTCGGCTCTTCCGGGACACCTGCCAGTCGGCCCCGCTGCTGCCGGACACCGTGCGCGTCACGATCCAGCTCGGCGAGATCCCCGGTGCACACCTGTGGCAGTTGGCGTGTGCCCGCCGGATTGCGGCTGCACTCGGTGCAATTGCCAGCTCGACGGTCACCACCACGCTGGGTGAGGTGCGGCGCATCGACGCACTACGCGATCTGTGCTCGCTGACGGCCGTGCAGCTTCTGTGGGACGAAGCCTCCATCCCCTGCGCCACGGATACCCCCGGCGCGCTCGCCCCAACGGCATAAAGCCGGGATCTGCCCGGCTGTCGTCTTCTCGTTGTTTCCCGCTCGACGTGCCTCGATCCGGTTGCCCCGGAGGCGCCAGCACGTCTTCAACCTGGAGTCCCCATCATGTTCGACACCCCGAAACCCGATCCCGTCCTGTCGCATAACCGTACCGTGCTGCTCGACGCCCTGCGTGCAGCCGGTGCCGCTTACGCCGTCATCACCTACTCCGGCTTTGGCGACAGTGGTAACGCCAACGCAATCCAGATCCTCGACACCAGAGGTCAAGAGATCCATGGTGACCAAGCCGTCAGCGTCCTGCGGGAGGACGGCCGCTACGTCAACGGCCAGTGGCAAAGCACGCAATCCATGGCCGAGCTGAGCCTACGCGACGCGCTGGATGCCTTTGCCGACCGTGCCGTCGACCGCTATCACCCGGGCTTCGAGGACAACGATGGTGGCGAGGGGGAGATCACCTTCGACGTGGCTGCCGGCACCGTCTGCATGGCGCACCGCGATTTCTACGTCGAATCGACCCACACGGAGACCGACCTATGAAAGCGTGTCTTTCGCTCGCCAGTTGGCGGGGGCTGGACTATGCCCGCGTGCCGCAGACCGTTGGCGTGCTCAACGAAGCGCATGTCGATGCCCTGCTGGCCGGGTTTCCGGGCATCCAGTTCCGGCTACACGCCAACGTGCGCGTGCTGCCCCGGCACCGCCTGGCAGACCTGTCCACCTTCGATGCCGATCTCGACTGGTTCCAGCAGGCGGCGCGCATCAGTCAACGGCTGAGCGCTCCCGCCTACAGCGCGCATGCCGGATATCGACACAACGCGACGCTGTCCCAGGTGCTGAACAACACCCGCCGCTGCGCCGACCTGTTCGGCTGCCCGGTGGCTGTCGAAGGACTGTATCCCGACCGGCACGACGCACAACTGGTGTCCACCTGGGAGGAATACCGCACCGTCTTCGCCTCGGGCGTGCCGTATGCGCTGGATCTGTCGCACCTGTTCATCGTGGCACACCGCTACGGCCGCGAGGATGGGCTGGTCGTGGACATGCTCGCCTGTGAGCGCTGCATCGAGGTCCACGTCAGCGACAACGACGGCAGCGGGGACTGGCACCGGGTCTGCCACGAACCGCCCTGGTGGTATCGGCTGCTGGCCTACCTGCATCCGGACGCGGTGGTGTTCTCCGAGGGCAATCACCGCAGGGCGTCCGAGGAGAACTGAATGCGGATTGCCTTCCTCAACGCAAACGGCGTGAACCAGATTGCCGAAGGGCTCGGCAAGTACCACAGGCTGGGGCGCGACCACTTCACCGATTCGATGTTGTGCGCGTGGGCCAACGAGGCCGAGGCGCACTTTGCGGCTGGCAATGGCGCCACTTCGAAATCAGCCGCTTCGACAGCGTCAGCGGGCATCCAATTGTGGTGGACATCACCACCGATGGGTACGACGTCGAAGACATTGCCGAACGATGACCCACCGCCCCATTTGCCTGGAATACGTCGCACCAGGCCAGGACCGATGAACGCCACTCACGACTTGAGAACATGCCCCATGAACACCACCAACGAACTCGTCCCCAGCATCAGCATTGCCAACCTTGCCAACCAGCGCACCGTCGTGGTCGAGCGCGTGCGCCAGGCGCTCGATCTACTCGGCGAGGCGCAGGAACTCGCCAAAGCGGCGCACCTGGGCTTCCCGCGCTTGGTGCTCGACAACAGCTATGTGCGCCGGGGCGTCGTCACAGTGACCGGCGAATATGCAACGCGCGCCGAAGCGGAACAGGCGATCCTGCTCACCATCGACGCCCAAGGCTGGAACTACCTGCTCAGCGAATCGGGCCTGCGCACCTTCATGGATGCCCGCGCCCGTGCGCAATGGCACCAGCAGATTGCCGATGGCAACGTGCCCGAGTTCACCGCTGCCAACATCGAAGCGACGTTCACCGAGCTGCACAGTGCCCGTGGCGACATGTTCGAGCGCGGCGTGCTCGAATGCTTCCGCCGGCTGTCGTGGGATTACAAGAGCAACCAGCCCTTCAAGTTCGGCAAGCGGGTCATCTTGAAGTCCCTGTTCAGCTACGGATCGCTCAATCACCACGGCGCGAATGAGCTGGACGACCTGCTGCGCGTGTTGCACGTGCTCGACGGCAAGCCCGAGCCGGATCACCGTGCCAGCGTCTACTACCTGATCAGCCACGCGCGAGGGCAACGGCAGGTCGAGGCAGAGAACGATTATCTGCACCTGCGTTGGTTCCAAAACGGCAATGGGCACGTGACGTTCAAGCGAGCAGATCTGGTCGACAAGATGAACACGATCCTCGCCAAGCACTACCCCAACGCGCTCGCTTCGGAAGCTCGCTGACCCCGGACGCGTCCTGCGTCCGGCTTTTTCCCTTTGTCCCAACGGCCCTGCATCCGGTCTGTCCGGAGGCATGCGCACGCCCATCCATTGGAGAGCAGCATGAATACCGCAACCTACTACCCCCAGCCGTACCTGCTGAACCGCCACGCAGGCGGCGCCATGCGCGGAGGTCAACAGAACCGGAGTGCGCACGCAGGCGTGCCGCGCAACAGATGGAGACGCTGTGCGCTCACGGGTGGCACCTGCACTACGGCCGTCAACGTGCTCGCTTCGGCAGCGCAATAGCTTCACGCCGCATCCCTGCAGTCCATGGGCGCGTCCCGCGTCCGGCATTTTTCCCTTCTTCCACAACCTGGCGACTTGGCACCCGGCACTGCCGGAGGCCCGTGCTCGCCTATCTTCAGGAGAACACCCATGACGGAACCCGCTTTACCTGCATTGACATCACCACGCCTGCCGCTCGGGCGAGTGGTGGCAACCCCCGCGGCAATTGCCGCTTTATCCGAGGCTGGCGTGTCGGTCTACCTGCTGCTCAATCGGCACGCTCGTGGCGACTGGGGCGAGCTGTGCGAGGAAGACCGCTTGCAGAACCTGCTGGCGGTCAACACCGGTCAGCGCGTGGTCTCCAGCTACCGGCTTGGGAATAGACAGAAGGTTCTCATCATCACGGAGGCGGACCGGGCGGGGACCACGGTCCTGCTGCCAGAGGACTACTAGCCCTCAGCGCGGCAACGCCGACATTGGCGTGTCCAACAGCGTGTCGATGAAGGCGTGCGGGTCGGCTTCCAGCACCCGCAGGAAATCGAGCAGTTCAACCACGTCCAGGCGGCGGGCACCGCTCTCGACCTTGGACACAAAGGCTTGTGGCCGTCCGATCCGATCGGCAACGTCCTGCTGCAGCCAACCGCGCTGCTTGCGCAGGTCGGTGAGCAGCTTCGCAATCCGCTGATAGCGAGGGTCGTGAATCGGGTGGGTCATGCAAAACATTCTAGATACACATACGCGATATTCTCTATCCGTATACGCTATATTCAGGGGGGATTCACATGTTTCAACTCGTTTGGCTGTCCGGTGCTGCCGCGACGGCGCTCGCCATCGTGCTCGACATGCGCTGGCTGCGCGCGAACCACGTCGGTCTGCCCGCTGCGGGCTGGGTCTTCGCCTCCGCCTGCATTGGGCCTGTTGCAGGCGCGGCGTACCTGCTCCAGCGCCGGGCAGCACGGCGTGCGCTGATCGAGGCGGCCTGGGCACTCGTTGGAGGTGCCAACCAACCCGCGCATGTGCGTCGCGAACGGCTGATCGCGCTGGAGCGCAGCGGCGTGTTGGGCATGCCGATCTTCCGAGCATGCCTGGCAGTGCTGGACGCGGAGATCGCAGACCCAATGCACGCAACGACCGAGGAGGATGCCGACCACTCCATGTAAAGGGCCAACCAAGCCACGCAATACACATCCGCAGGAATGCCCATCCGGTTTCTTGTCGAGACGGGCATTCGCTTCGCACAACACAACAGGGGGTCTACAAATTGAACACCACTCGAAACCTGGGCATTCCCAAGCTCGTACTGAGCGCCATGATGGCTGCCGTTCTGGCAGCCTGCGGGGGAGGCGGTGACGGCAGTTCCACCACTTCAAGCTCAACCCCGCCTGCAGCCACAACCCAGCAACTGACTGGCAAGGCCATTGATGGCTACCTAAGCGGGGCGATGGTTTGCTTCGACAACGGTCACGGCGCCTGCGATCCAACGCTACCGGAGGCGGTGACCGACATCAACGGCAACTACACGCTGAACGTGTCGGGCGACATGACCGGCAAGCACCTGCTCGCTGTCGTGCAAGCCGACAACGTTGATACCACGACGAACACGACCTTCCAACAGGGCTTCCTGCTGTCGGCGATCGTGGCGGGTGCCAACCAGAACATCACCCCGCTCACGTCGATGGTGGTCGCGCAGATGGCGGCTGGGAAATCGCAGGCGGATGCCACGGCGACGGTGCAGGCGCTGGCCAGCGGTGCTGATGTCAACGGCGACTACATCGCTGCTGGCAATGCTCCGGTGGCAACGCTCGCTTCCCAGACGGTCGGCGTGCTGCAGGCCTATGGGGGCACCACCACCACGGCTGCGGCCAACGTGCTGAACGCCGTGGTGGCTGCCGGTTCTCCGGCGGCAGTGACGGCTTCGTCGGTGGCACAGCAAGCAGCAGCCAACGGCACACCCGTTGATCCTGCCACGGCACTGGCCCAACCGCTCTATGCGATGGAAGGCTATCTCAGCAGTGGCGACACGCCGTTCTCGCACTATGGCCTGCAAGACGCAGTTGGTGTGCCGGTGCGGGATGCGTACACCCTGAGCGGCGGTTCGCTTACGGTGCCGCAGCAATTGCACCAAGGCGGCTGGGTCAACGCGCCGCAAGTCGGCATGTTTGACTCGTACATCACTGGGGCTGGCTTGAGCAATCCGCTGTCGTACGTGATGCCGCTCTCCGGTGGCTACGTCATGAGGGCCGATGGATCGTTGTCGGCATTCCTGTCCAGTGACCAGATGCATCCGGGTTACGCCGTGAGTTCGACCAGCGGCAAGATCAGCGCCACCGACCTCCTGACCAATGATGCCGTGACGATCTCGCTGTCGCAGGTGGACGTGAGCAATCAGCCGGTGTCGACCAGCCTGATCGTGCCGCCGACCAACGCCATCCGTCAGGCCATGGGTGGCGTGTTCGATTCGGGTTCGACGGCTGTTGTCGCTACCCTCCAGCATGCCAACGACCAGGCCATCATTACCACGAGTGGTTGGGGACCGGAGTGGGTGAGCGGTGCTGACGCCTGGAACACCGGCATCTATGTCACGCCGGACAATGCACCGTCCACCGGTGTGTTGACCCTGGGTGACCCGTCGGTGATGGTGTCGCTGACCTATGTTTCGCAAGTTGTCGGTAAATCCGCAGACGTGTCGTACAACGTCAAGGCGGGCTCCTGCATCGTGCTGAACATCCAGGCAGGTGGTGTGGTGCAACTGGCTGCTTCGGGTAAGTCGGGCTGCGACTACAGCAAGGTGTCGCTGCCGGTTCAAGGGACGTGGAGCCTCTATCCGCGTAACAACAACCTGATGGTCATCAGCCTGCCGCTCGCGGCCACAGCTCTGGACATCAACCCGGCTGTCAAGAGCGCCATCGCCAGCGGCGGTAATCTGGTCGTTGCACTGATCGCTGGCAAAGCGGCCATGGGCTACCTGTTCCCTGCCTCTGTACCCCAGACCTACGAGCTGCTGACAGCAGCGCAATCTGATCTGGTCGCGGCTTCGATGCATGCAGCGGCCAAAGCCATCGGTATCACGCTGAACCCGTAAGTACATCTCTCTTGAAGCAAGGCCGGTCGGCGCAGACGATGCACTGACCGGCATTCAGTCTCTCCGCCCTACTGTGGCTCGCCAAGCCTGCACACCACGTGCTACGGCGCTCGACCAAACCAGCGTTCGCTACGCCCCGAGGCCATCGCCACCGACGAACGCTTCCTCGCATCCTTCATCGGTGCAATTAATGCTTCCTCTCGATAGAACCATCATGAACAAATACAACCGTCTTCCCGCCATCACTCTCCTGCTCGTCGCGACGATGGCGACTGCTGCATGCTCGAAAGGGCCATCCGAAGCTGAAGCAAAAGCCGTGATCAAGGCGTCGCTCGCTGGCTGCGAGAATCTCTCAATCAGTCATTTCGAGAAGGTCAACGGAACAGCGCAAGGCGAGAACAGATACCTGGTCGATGTGAAGTATTCCATCGCCATGAGTCCAACATCAGACATCAAGGCATACGCAGGCGAGAAATACGCCCAGGAAGTCGAAAACGTCAAAAGCCAACTCGCGCATGCCCATGAAGTCGAAAACGCGTGGAAGGCTGACGAACAGGCCTGGAGAAGCGCGAACCCCGGCACTGACTCGGCTGCCTACGAAGTGCAGCACCCGGATGGGTGGGCCAAGTACCAGCAGGTCATGCCATTGCTGCTTGGCGGCGATCAACTGGTCAACAATGCGCCTCGGACTGCGAAGGCGGCAATGGAGCGGAACATGCGCAAGGCCTGCCCGAACGTCGGTGCACCGCTGCTCGACAACTTCTTTAACGGCGACGAGCCTGTCGAACAATACGCCGACTCGATCGAGAAGAGCTTTACCGGCAAGATCGCGATGGTGAAGACCGATAACGGATGGCAGGAGGATCGCTGATCACCGTCATTCCGCGAGTTGAAAAAAACGCTGGCTTCGTGCCAGCGCGAGAGGTTCCAGAGCGCATGGAACTCTTTTTTTTTGCAGCGCGGATGGAAAAATTGGGTGAGAACTACTCCCCCCAACGACCATTCACATCGCGCAGCAGGTGGCCCGCAAGGATGTAGTCCCCCAGTGCAGTCGCCTTGGTCTCCAGCTTCACCAACTCACCTGCTGGCAACGCATCCAGATCGAATTGGCAGTACAGATTCCGCTGGCGGAAGGTCTGCTTGGGACGTGAGAGACCTGCAACCAACGCGGCTAGCGATCCGACAGCGATGTCTTCATGGCCGCGAAACTCCACGCGAACCCCCGTCTTCTGGCCCATGCGGCCCAGCTCGACAGCATCCTGCCAGCCGGTTTCGTAGTCCAACTCGACGACTGCGATCCCGTTTGTATGCAGCAACCGCAGCGCTTCTTCTCGCGTCCCAGCACGCGCCGTTGCCATTCCTTCCCCTACTCAGTTTGTGACACCTACCGGCCACACGGGTGCTCCTGCCCTGCGTCAGTCGGCGCCAATGTCAGGACCGAGCCGCCATCGGCGTCCGGGATACTCGAAACTGGCCCCAATAGCGGCTTGCAGTGAAGATGCCTGCCCTACAGACCCAGTGCCCGAGTGCGTCCCGAGTATACCCGGCAGGGTAAAATGCAAGGCTGCTGCTTTGCAGTTGTACCCCGCACCTGAGCGACACCGACCATGCCATTTCTCGACTGGATCAACAAGAACCAAGCCAAGGACGCGTCCCGAGACGTGCCCTACCACTTGTTGAAGCAAGAAGCCATCTACGGGGACGGCCAAGACAATCTGCTGATTCAGGGAGACAACCTCCTTGCGTTGAAAGCTCTCATCCCCCTCTATGCAGGCCAGGTGAAGTGCATCTTCATCGACCCGCCCTATAACACGCAGAGCGCCTTCGAGCATTACGACGACAAGCTCGAACACAGCCAATGGCTGTCGATGATGCTCCCACGACTTGTGTTACTGCGTGATTTGCTCGCGGAGAATGGAAGTATCTGGGTGGCGGTGGATGATAACGAAGCACATTACCTCAAGGTGCTGCTTGACGAGGTCTTCGGTCGTAGGTGCTTCGTCGCAAACCTGATCTGGGAAAAAGCAGACTCACCCCGAAATTCGGCACGGCAATTCTCAACCGATCACGACCACATCCTTGTCTTCTCGAAAACACCGGACTGGCAGCCCCGCAGATTACAAAGAACGGAAGAGGCTAATTCGATCTACTCTAACCCCGACGATGACGAGCGTGGGCCTTGGATTCCCGGCGACCCCTACGCCAACAAGCCCTACTCAAAGGGATTGTTCTCGATTACAGGACCTACTGGCCGAGTTTTCTCGGCTCCTCCTGGACGCTACTGGCGCGTATCAGAGGAGAAGCTCATGGAATTGAACCAGGACGGTCGAGTGTGGTGGGGCCCTACGGGAGACGCCCGTCCAAGTATCAAGCGCTTTCTGGCAGAAGTTGCGGACTTGGTTCCACGGACGCTTTGGCGCAAGGATGATGCTGGTAGCAATCGAACCTCAAAGAATGAGATGCGAGCCTTGTATCCTGAGGAAGCATCATTTGGCACACCGAAGCCTGAGCGACTGATTCAACGGGTGCTGCAGATAGCAACTTCGCCAGGTGATTTGGTTCTGGATTCGTTCCTCGGCTCCGGAACCACTGCAGCTGTGGCACACAAGATGGACCGCCGCTATATCGGCATCGAAATGGGCGACCATGCGCGCACGCACTGCATTCCGCGCCTGCAGAAAGTTATTGGTGGGGAACAAGGCGGCATCAGCAAGTCCGAAGAATGGAAAGGCGGCGGCGGTTTCCGCTTCTGCACGCTCGGCGAACCAGCCTTCGATGCCGACGGCCGTATCAATGCGGCTGTCGATTTCGCAACGCTTGCAGCGTTCGTCTGGCACGCCGAAACCGGTCAGACGGGACAACAGGCATTCGACTCCCCGCTACTCGGCATCCATAACGGGACGGCGTACTACTTGCTCTACAAGGACATCCTTGGAGATAGACAACCCGCCGGAGGGAATGCCCTCACGCACGCTGTGTTGGACGAGCTCAAGAAGTTGCATCCTCACGACGGTCCCAAGGTGGTGTACGGAGAAACGTCTCGGCTTGGGGCAGCTCGGCTTGCCGCTGACAACATCCAGTTCAAACAGATTCCCTACGACGTGACGATGCGCTGAGACCATGCTGAAGCTCAAGACTTACCAGAAAAACGCGCTCGCCGCCCTCACCCGCTTCTTGCAGAGCACCCGCAGCACATCACCCCAAGACGCCTTTCGCGCCGCCTTAGCTGAACAAGAACGCGAGGATGAACCGTATCAAGCGCTGTTCGGTGAGGTGCCCACTGTCTGTGTGCGTATCCCAACGGGTGGCGGCAAGACGCTCCTCGCCGCTCATACGGTCGGCCTTGCCGGTAAAGTTGTGCTGGATAGTGATGCGCCGATTGCGCTTTGGCTCACGCCATCGGACACCATCCGCACCCAGACGCTAGACGCACTGTCGGATGCGCGTCACCCCTATCGGAAAGCCCTGGCCGAGTACTTCGATGACAACGTGCAGATTTGCGATCTGGAGAGTCTGCAAACCGTCGGTCTACAAGACATTGGCAAGAAGTGCATCATCGTAGTATCGACGATTCAGTCTTTCAACGTCACGGACACTGCCAAGCGCAACGTCTATTCCTTCTTCGAGGAACTGCAGCCGCACTTCCAATCCTTGCCTCCCCAGATTGCCGTTACGCTCGAACGTGTGACCGAAGCGGACATTCGGACCCAACCCTATCTGACCGCTGCCGACATCGGTCGCATCAAATATTCGGTTGCCAACTGGTTACACCTGCATCGACCCATCGTCATCGTTGACGAAGCACACAACAATCGAACAGATCGCTTTTTCAAGACGCTCAGCCGGGTCAACCCAAGTTGCATCGTCGAAATGACAGCGACGCCAGTCGCCGGCAACAACGTGCTGTATCACGTCTCCGCCCAGGAGCTTAAAGCCGAAGACATGATCAAGCTGCCGATCGTTCTGGCGGAGCATCCCGACGGCTGGCAAGCGTGTCTTCGCGATGCCATCCTGACGCGAGACAAACTGGAGACGATCGCGCAAAAGGAATCGGACTACGTGCGCCCCATCGTTCTCGTGCAGGCCGCCCCGAAGGGCAACGAGGCAACGGTTGAGGTCGTGCGTCAGCACATGATCGAGCAGGAGAACATCCCCGAGGCACAAATCGCGGTGGCGACTGGCTCACAGAAGGACCTGGATGGCGTTGACCTGCTGGATCGTGCATCGCCCATCCGGTATGTCATCACGATCGAAGCGCTCAAGGAGGGATGGGATTGCCCGTTCGCCTACGTGCTCGCGTCATTGCAATCGGTCAACTCTGCGAAGGATGTCGAGCAACTGCTCGGACGTGTGCTGCGGATGCCGTATGCCAAAGCCCGGCAGCAGCCGGAGCTGAATAAAGCGTATGCTCATATCGTCGCGGAAAATTTCGCGCAGGCAGCATCGAGCCTGAAGGACCGTATGGTGCAGAACATGGGTTTCAATCGACTTGAGACCGCTGCATTGGTGCTTCCCCAGCAATCACTGCCGCTGAGCGGAGGCGAAGGCGACAAGCAAGCGCTGCCGCCCATCCCCGATTGCCATATTGAAGTCCCACAAGCCCCTGATACGCAGCACTGGCCGGAAGACATCCGCGCCGCCGTGGAGATTCGCCCCACGTCGCAAGGCGCAACGCTACTGCTCAAGGGCGATATCGACTCGGAGACCCTCAAGCAGGTGGAGGCCTTCGTCACGGGGACACTGTCGCCAAAAGCGCGCGCAGCTGTGCAAGAGCAGTTCGACGAGCACCGCGCCACGCAGCGCGCGCTACGCGCGCCCGCACAGTTGGGCTTGAGCTTTGCGCCCATCCCACAACTCTGCCTGGAGCTCGACGGCTACCTCGAAGTGGTGGAACGCGAAACTCTGTCTCACCTAGGAGACTGGAGTCTGCTGGATTCGCCGGTGCAACTCGCAGGCTTTGCCTTCCGAGAGACCGTCAACTCGTTCGAAATCGACGTCAACGAGCAGCAAATTAAGTATCGCCATATCGACGCGACGCAGTTGCACCTTAATGACGTTGCGAGCCACGCGAGTGAGGGTGATCTCGTGCGCTGGCTGGATCGAGAAGTACGCCAGCCCGACATCGGCCAATTGCAGATGCAAGCCTATCTGACGAAGATGGTGTCCCACCTGATTCACGACCGGTTGATACCGCTCACCGCGCTCGTTCGTGCGCGCTTTCAGGTCGCACAGGCCATCGACAAGGAGGTCGGACGACTCCGCAAAGCGGCCATGCAAAAAGGCTTCCAGGGACGCTTGTTCGACATGACCGTACCTTCTGCTGAGCGCCTTGCCCACCACAGCTTCCAGTTCGAACCCGGTCGCTATCCAGCGCGAAACACATATCGCGGCAGCTATGAGTTCCGCAAGCATTTCTACGACCAGATTCACGACCTGCGAGAAAACACAAGTACAGGTAAGCGTTCCGAAGAGTTTATGTGTGCACAAGCAATTGCTGCGCATCCGCGCGTCAAGCTTTGGGTACGCAACATTGAGCGAGAAGAAAAATTCTCGTTCTGGCTGCCGACCTCGACAGACTATTTCTATCCGGACTTTGTTGCCGAACTGACCGATGGCCGTCTGCTCGTCGTCGAATACAAGGGTGAGCCGTACAAGACCAACGACGATTCGCGGGAAAAGAAGCTCGTGGGCGAGCAGTGGGAGAAATCGAGCAACGGGCGTTGCCTGTTCCTGTTCGCCGTGGCCGAAGATGAATGCGGCCGAAGTGTCTTCCAGCAAATCGACGACAAGCTGGCCGGATAAGACGCACGAGGGATTGGCCGATGTTCCTTTTGTTGGCCAATCCCCCGCATTGCCAACGCGCTGCTCAATAGAGCGTGGTTTGTCGCTGTAGTATCTGTCGGGCGGCTAGTTGCCCACGCCGTCGGCTTCGCCGTATTGCTGTTCTTCGAGCCGGTGACGGCGCTCGCCGAGCAGTTCGCCCTCGAACATCCAGTATCCCGGCCCGCTCGCGGCGGGTGTCTTGTAGCCCATGCGGTGCAGCGCTTTCAACGCCGCCGCAGAAAGGCTCATAACCTCCCCCTGAAATTCAAGCCGGCCCCCATCCGCTACGACGCCCGTCACCGACTCATCGCGCGAGAACGTTAGGACGTCGCCCGTTTTGATCCCAATGGCTGCCAAGTTGAGCTTCGGACGGCGGGCCTTGATCTTCTCCAACGCATCCCGCTCCTCCTTGTCGATTTCGGCCAGCCCTGGCGTGATCTCCTTGAAGTCTCCAATGCTAATTGCGAGCACGGCCTTCTCCGGGTCCAACTTGAAGAATTCGCGTTTTGGGTTCAATCGCACGTCGCCAAAGAGCTGATGGAGGATCTTCTCGATCTTCACGCAGTCCGGTACTTCCGCCGCGAAATAACACTCGAAGGGCAGCGGAACTCCTGAATGCGCGCTCAACTGGGAGATTCGCGCCTCCACACTGTCAGTGGTCATACCAATCTTGACCAGCCCAGGCATGGCTTCGTTCGTCAGCACATAGATGATTTGCGGCACTTCAATCTCTCGTTCGTTGATAACATGCACGGCAACTGGGGAGGTCATGCACGTGCGGTATGTCGACCGGGCAACGACGCCTAGCGATAAGGCGCCTTGGGGCCGATATAGCGCTTATAGGCGGCGATCCAATCATGCGCCATCGCCCATTGAGCTTGTGCCAGAGGAAGCTTGCGGTGGCACACCAGCGTGTGTAGCCGGTTCTCCAGCCGGTCCTTGGCAACACTGCCCCAGTTTCCAATCACGTGATGCGGCTGTGGCCAGAGATTCTTGGCACTGTTTGGTGCGCCGCCAATCTCCAGCGCCACGAGGTGGTCTTCTTCATAGTCCCGCAGCCGCTTGTCCTCGTAGCCGTACTGCCGGATCTGTCGCCCCTTGAGCTCGCGCGTGAATTGCTGCGGTGGCCGCACGGTCTTGGTGTAGCCGCGCATGCAGATGGTCTCGCGGATGTTGGCCTGGGTCACGCGTGGATCAACGGCACCGGGGGTGAGTCTGGGATTGGGCCTCGCCCGCTCGATCGGTGCAATTGCCGCATACGCGCCGCTCGCGTCGCCCACACCGCCCTTGTTTGTTCTTGCATGGGCGGGTGCCGAAATCAACACTGCCGCACACAGCATGGCGCATAGCCACGGAGACTGCCCTTGCACACCCAACTCCTTGATCAACATCGAGCCGCGTATTGTCGCACCACGCGACTGAAGCGAATTCAAGTAGCGCGCTTCACGACCAAAGAAAAAACGCCAAGTGAAACTGCTCACCTGGCGCTGCACGGGAGCCCAGCCACCGGGAGGATCACTGGACAGATGCAGGTAACGTCCCGGATCGCGGGACGGATTACAACTTTCTGTGTCGCGTGAACTCGACATGCGATGCAGCTACCGGTCCTACTGGCTGTCCACGTCATGGGCCAAGCGACCTGCAAGAATGTAGTCGCCCAGTGCGGCAGCCTTAGCTTCCAGTGCCTCCAGTTCGCCTGCGGGCAAGGCATCGAGATCGAATTGGCAATACAGATTTCTCTGGCGGAACGTCAGCTCGGCTCGCGAGAGGCCAGCCGCCAGCGACTCCAATGATTGGACGGCGATGTTTTCCTGGCCCCTCAACTCCACGCGAATCCCGACCTTCTGGCCCATGCGGCCCAGCTCGATAGCATTGACTCGACGACCCATTGCCTTCCCATGCACCGCTGCATGACGCCGCCGCACAGGCGCGGTTCGGCACCGCCAGTTGGCCCGCGGAGTAGTTGTCTCTTCAAGACTGAGCGCGGCCGCTTGACTTCCCGATACGCCAGCCCGCCAGCAAGGCAAGCGACAGCAGTGCGGTGGGCAGCCAGACCCAATACAACTCCGACGCTATCACAGCGAGTCCACGAGGGCCGAGAAACCGGGATACGCCCAGCGGTGACACCGCAATGGGCCGGGCCGGGAAAAACCAGCGCTGTTCGCTGAACGGCCACAGAAGCGCGATGCCCATCCCGCCGTTGGTGCACATATCGAGTAGCGGATGAGAGAGCGCAGCAAGTCCGACAAAGATTGCACTGCGTCGTGGGGTGCTTTTGAGCAAAGGGTCCACAAGCGCCGCCAGCATGGCGATGGCCAGCGCAAACGCGATCGAATGCGTGGCGCCGCGATGGCCGACGGCGTCTTGATACGGAACGCCCAGCTTGAGTGTAGCAACGTCGATGTCCGGCAACATCGCCGCAACGGCACCAACAAGAAGAAGCCTGCCGCTCACGCAACGGCGGCCTGCCGCCGCGCCCAGCATCAGGGGCACGGCTGCGTGTGTGATGATGGATGGCACAGTTTTTCAGCCCTCGCTCATTGCTTCATTCCCGCTCGGGCCACGCCCGCGCCGAACACACGGCAATTCTCGAATCGCGGCATGGTCAGGCACCGGTCAGAGTGGATCTCCGTCCTTCATAGAGCGGCCATGCAGCAGCAAGCCAATCCGGACAACAACACAGCAACTTGACGGGGGCTGCTTGAATGCCAAACCATACGCGCTACCGATCGCGCCCAGCCGCCTCTCTGAATCGGTCAATGCGGCGGTAAGCAACAATACGCGGTTGGTAGTGGCGACAGAGAAACGACTGACGACCATGTGCAGGACCTGCGATATACCAAGCTAGTCCTTCAACGACTCAGCGGCGCCAGCGATAACGGACCCTCAAAGGGGTAGTAGTCCGTGCGCAACGGTATGCACTTGTGACACGATGAAACACAAGAATGCGACGAGACTGAACAGATACAACCCGAAGAGCACAATGCGTCTTAGCGGATGCATCGTATCTTGCCAACCCGCGACGATTGTGGAAAACGTTCGGGCGTCAGCATCGCTTTCGAATAGATGAGCGAGCCCCTCGGCCTCTCTGCACACGTGAATCGTTCGCTTAGTCGGCAGTCGATTCAATATGGCAATGCCAGACCGATCCCACTCGACGACCAGATCTCTCTCTGAAATTTCGCTTTGACCTTCGAGCTCATGCTGGGAGAGGCGATAGATCCGTAGCCTTTGCATCAATGGGCGATTGCCCTCAAGGGTGTACCCAGCCTCATGGCGCTTCCACCGTTCGCTGCCCTCCTCCGTTGGTGTCCAGAGCTTGACATTGCGGCTCCGAGAAAATTCGTCCAACGCCAAGTCAATATGCGCACATGCTAGAACGTCAAATCCAGCAAAGGCAGGATCGCCGTATCGGGACATGATTGCCACTGCCGACTTGTCCTCCATCCTGGACAAATCCAACAATGCGGGATGTGGCTTCCACGTCCTCCTTGCCCACCAACGACGCAACTCATCTTCTACGAGCGCTCGCAACCATCGGCGGCCATGCATCCCAAGCCCCCCTTCCTTTGACCTCAAAGTCTGCTTCAAAAGCAACGGGCAAAACAGCTCAAACCAAGCAGCGGCACATAGATACATGGCCCCGGAAATCAGCAGCCATCGGAATGCTGTAGCAGTCGAACCACTGGGATGCAAAACCGGTGCAGCCTGGAAAACTGCACTGACAAGGCCAGCGATGGCGGCAAAACGTACTCCAGCAGACGTTCCCAGGTAAGAAAGGAAAGTCCATCCGGTACGCTGGCGAAACCGGTGGTATCTGGCATCCTGCCGGGTCGTGCGCCGAATCTGTGGATCGGGCACGTACATGTCCTGGGCGGGAAACTCGTCAAAGAACCATGCGATCAGATTCCGCTCAACGAACCGCGCGATACGCTGGCGCCAACGATATCGCCGTTGGGCCTCAATGGCCCTGCGCATAACAACACCCTCATCGATAATTGGCGAAGCTGAGGGCCGTTGTTCATCGCCAACCACGCTCGCCTCTTGATCCTTACTCATGAAATCCTCGCGTCTTTGACAATCACTGTGGCTGCCGCACTCCCAACAGTCTAAAGGCGTCGATGTCTGCATCTCTGGCTCTCTTCGTGTTAGCGTGCAGCGAACACCACGCTGATGCTGCGGTCGCTACGTGGAAGTGTTCGGCGCAGGCTGCGCCAGCGAAGACGCGCTAGGTGCCGAAACAATCCAAGAAGGTCCTTACGGCATCGCGTGACCGAAGAACTTGTTTGTCTGCCCCGTACTCGTCAAACAGCTTCTGGTGGCCAATGTAGGAGCTCCCTCCCTGACGACTTCGATACGTCGAAGCCCAATCCAACAACGCAGCAAATGATGCCGCGTCTCCCCCACGACGTATGCCGCGTTGGCGAATGTTCTCAACGCATTCCGCTTCGTCAAGACACAACCAGATCAGTGCGGTAGCGTTGGCACTGATCTCAGTAACGAGCGAACCGTAAATTCCTTCAGCCACACAATCCAATAACCGCGCGAGCAGGTGCACCAATTTACAAATGCGTTTGCGCTGTATCACAACTTGAGACTGTGTTTGAAACCTAGTCGTACCGCTCGGCGCCTAACTTGACTCGTTCGAACAGCGCTTGCCAGGTTTCATCTGGTATCGCGGGGTCCATCCACCAGTCCATCTGCTCCCTCTGGCGATGAACTCCAACCCGCGAGGTCGTCTTGCCCCGCAGCTTTGCTAGGGCAAGCTTCTCAACAGTATCGTAGCCCTCACGGACACAGCTTCCGAGTTTCTCAAGTTCGACAGAGGCAAGCTTGTCCATATCCTCGGACGACCCTTCGGCGGCCAGGTGCCGGCGCACTAGTTCAGGAAGGGAGAACACGTAAGCGAGTTCGGGGAGGACTCGCAGAACGAAGCGTCGAGCTTGTTCGTAGTACTTCGACTGTTGCGTCGTTGGCTTGAGCTTCTGAATCTCCGCTAGGGTTTGTCCGCTGACCCACGCCTTCAGCGCCGCGAGCACCACGCTAACAGCAACCTCACCTCGCTCCTCATCGCTCTCAATCGACTTGAACGGCTCGCCCATGTACCCGTCCAAGGTCTCCCGCCGGATCATCTGGGAGACAAGGATGGGCCGCTCGGCCAACCAAGTCGCCGTCCAAGTGAACCAGTCCAACGTGGTGCGTCCGACAGGGGGGGACGCCTCGAGACGAACTTTCAACTCCCGCAGCACATCCGACGGCGCGCCGTAGTTGGCAGCCATCTTGTCAGCCCAATCGGGTTCCTCATCTAGCTCTTGAAGCCTTCTACGCGCACGCAGCGCATGGGTGATGCGATCGTCGAGCTGGTCTTCCTGACCTTGCTTCCTCAGCTTGAAGGCAACAAATGACTTCTTCAACAGCGTCGTAGCGGGACCATCGACGTCCACAGTCTCAGTCGAAATGGGAAGCCGGCGCAAGAGGTAATCCGCATCGATTCCAGCATCTCCCCCAAGGTCCTGGATGCGGTCGAGGATGGCCTCCAGCGGGTCTTCGATGGCCAAGCATTGATCGCTCTGAGAGAAGATGCTTTGAAGCGCCCCCCAATGGCTGCCAATCCGGTTGTTGGAGTCGTCGATTTCGACGACATTGCTCGGAATAACGAGCACCAATCCGTACGAGCTCTGCCCGGCCCGACCAGCGCGGCCTGCGGCGTTGAGGAGATCATGCGCTTTCATCTGTGCGAGTTGCTTGTTCTCCTCGTCGAATTTGCTGTCGCCTGCGATAATGACGACGTGACTCGGCAGATTCATGCCTTGTGCCAGCGTCGATGTGGCAACCAGAACAGACACTCCGTCCGGGCGTTTGAAAAGCGACTCGTGCAACTGCCGCTCCGTCGGCAGGAGAAGGCCATGATGGCAGAGGCTCGACCACCGCGCCAGCTTCCCATCGACGGTATCGATGTAGAGCGCTGACTTATCACCCAGTTCCTCGAGCGTCAGATTGTAAAGATGCTGCTCCTCTTCCGTGAAGGCGATGTCCGCCTCCCCCAGTTGCCTACCCGCAGTTTCTTGAGCGCTCAAGGCATAGGGAATTGTCTGTGCGAAGATAAGCGACTTGATGCCCTCGTTTCGAGATGCAAGTGACGCAAATTCTGCGGCGACGCTGTTGACATTCGGCGTGAGTTTCCACGTGCTCGCATTCACCGAGAGGGACATGTCGCTGTCGGAGAGCGGAAGCAGCACGTAGTCATCACGGCGCATCGAATCCCACCGGAAATTGAGCCCGAGCAAACCCAGCGGCCTTGCCTTGAGTTCACGCTTCAGTGCGACAGGCGGCCCGCTCCTGCGCTTACCGGCAGCGACCAATTCCCGACGCTTCGTCACCAACTTCTCCCTCAGAACGGAGATTTGGTCGCTTGGAAAGACCACGGAGCCACGCACTTGCCGAGTCGGCTTCCACGCCATGCTCAGCGGCAAGCACGTGCGTCCGGTGAGGTCTGCCAGCCAAGCTGCGACTTCCTCCGTATTGCTCATCATGGCTGAGAGCAGCAAGTAGTCAGCATCAGGCGCATACGTGGACAAGTTCAAGATGCATAGCATCGCGTCGACGGCACGCCGGCTACGGTCATTCACGCCGGCGTGCAGCAGGTGGCACTCGTCGAACACGAGCAAACCAACGTCCTTGAACAACTCCGGCTGAAACCCCATCAGCGCCAAGCAACGCTCCGGTGTCATCACCGACATCGGCGGCAATCGCGTGCCCAAGTCAAAATCGAACGGGTTGTCACTCGCCCGTTCCCGATTCAGCCGCGCATCAGGAAAGGCCTTTTGGAGCGCGCGGGCGGTCTGGTCGACCAGCGCCAACGTAGGTGCCAGAAAGATAGTGTCCTTCCCTTGACACAGGTTCGAAAGAATCTTGAGCTCGGACAGCGTTGACTTCCCCGCCCCAGTGGGGAAGCTGATGGCGGCCGAGACCCCGGGGGTCAGGTAACCTTGCGCCACGGCATCACGGTGATTCGCCCAAAGATACGGCCGGGTCTTTGCAATCAGAGTTAGGCCCGAGATCCAGAGGAAGGCACCCACCCCAGGCGGGGCGGGCAACCGGGCCAAGCTATCGGCTGGCAACTCACGGCCCACGGCTTTCAGCAGGGAGGCCAAATGACGAGGCCCGGGGAAAGCGCTGTTACCAAGGCGGTCTTGGAACCGCACCACCGCCTGCGAGCAAAATTCCTCGACGCGTTCGAGCTCTGGCAATGATGGCTCATAGCCCGGACGTCCGAGCACTTCCGCCGCAATACGTTGAACGCAGCGCTGCAGCATGAGATACAGCGCACTCGCGCCGACCTGGGCCATTATCAAATCGCCATCCAACGACGGCGACTCAGGAACGGTTGAGTCCTCAAGCAATGAGTCCAGTTCGCCAATCGCTAGCCGCTTGATGTCCTGCAACAGCCTGCGCTCGACCTGTGGCAGGTCGTCGGAGAGCTCAATCTGGCGCGACATCTCGGCAGCATCCGGGCTCGCGCCTGCGGCAAGGAACAGGAGCGTTGCGGAGACCTCCGGCGCTATCCCATTGACCGTCAGAGGGCCAAGCTCAGCCCTCTCGACTGGCCCCAGGAGCCGCTGTGCTTGGAGGGTCACATAGTGCGCTGTCGCCGCGAGGAATGCCGCACCACGCCGCCGCGGGCTTTCTGGGTTGACAGAAGCGATGGCCTCCTGCGTGAAGGCAATTTTCCGGAGCCGCTCGAGCTCAGGACGCAGGTTCGCCAGTAGTTCGGCAGCGTTGGAGGTTCCATCAGCGAGCCTACGCAAGCGCAGACGCACTGCAACGATTTCGGCATACGCTTTGGTCAGTGCCTTAGGCAAGGACTTGGGGTCAAGGCCTGACAGCTCCGGCGCAGAGCGAAGGAGCTCTGATGTTGGGTCATCAAACACGATGCGCTCTCAGTCTTTGGTCGCAAATGCTGCGGCTTTCGCCATAGCTAACTTTGCAAGGTCATCCATCCACTTGCGAAGGTCGATGACTTCGAACACCTCTGCGCGTCGGCGCTCCAATGGGCCAGGAACGTGCGTCGCGTATCCTTTGAATAGCTTGGCTTGAGATTTGTCCGTACTCTGCTCGTCCGTGATGCTCAGGCGGTAGCGGCGTGCCTGAGCCCACATAATGTCAGCCACTGCTTGCTCCGGGTCGGGATGAGAGGAGCGAGCGAGAAGCTGAGCCACCTCGGCAGCAATGACATTCTCTTCCGCTCCACCTTCGAATTCCGCGAACTCCGGCCACACCATATCGCGCACCGTGTCCCGCGGGTTCTCAGTCGCTTTGTCCTCAAACAGCACGACAGCAGTAACTGCCCCCGTCCCGTCGATGTCCACCTGAAGCCCGTCCAATCCCTTGTCGGCGTGCTTCATGTGCGGCGCGTTCATCAGCCCGCCCGGGGTTCGTAGTTGAGCTGCGAGCCACGACATGACCTGGAACATCCACCCATCCCGATGGCCAATGTTTCCCGAAGGTGACAAGAGCTTGATTGCGCCCTTTACCATGTTCTTGGTAGTGGGCTTAGGCGCCAACCCTGCGGCGTGCAGGATGTTAGCGACGTGATGCGCCTGGCCCACCGCAATGATCGCGACAGCGTTGGCCAGTTCGTCAACGGAAGGCACACTCCACGTGCACCCCTCCCATTCCTTCTGAACGCTGAATGCTGAATGCTGTCAGAATAATCGGCATACCTCCCCCTATTAGACCCTCCGTGGCACCTCGGCCTCGTCTCTTGGCCTCCGTTTTTCTGCACCGATTATAACCACAGAAAATGGAGTCCACAGAAGAGCGCAAGCACGTGGGTATCCAACGTGAAATCTATTCACCCCCCTTATAAATAGGCGCCCGCATGAAAATTACCGGACTGACGCGTCGAGACATAATTAAATTCTGAGCGGCGCCATCGCCCTGCCATTGCAAGCGATATCTCGATCAGCATCATCCTTTGACGTTATGCCTCACAGGCGCATTGCTCCTGCTACCACAGGCGTCTGACCTATGCAGAATAGACATATGTGTTCCGCACTTTTTTGATTTAAAGACACCCGCAGAAGGCAGGACAAATTCATGCCTCTACATATTCGAGTATTTTTTAACTTCATCTCAGATGGTATGAGATGAGTAGTAGCAGGGATTGATGGAAGGGATTGAGATCACTCGTAGAGAGGAGTCGTAGGAGCGCATTGATAGTAGTCATCCTGGTCCACCAGAACACATAGAGGGGAATAAGGACGCGCACTTAACCTTTCTATCAGAAAGCACAGATCCTGAGCATTGCCCATCTCGCATACGGCCAGCGAAGCGCTCCTTCGTTGGCCTTTTCATTTGTCCACGAGAAAGGGTAGTCTGACCATGGCAAGTTTCCACCACACGATCAAGAGCGGCAAGAAAGGAACAGCGGCGAATCACGCAACCTACATCACAAGGCAGGGCAAGCACAGTCAACGCGAAGACTTGATCTGTACCGGGCACGGCAACATGCCAGCATGGGCGCAGAACAGCCCATCTGCATTCTGGAGGGCGGGAGACAAATATGAACGCGCGAATGGCGCGGTTTATCGCGAACACGAAATCGCGCTGCCTGACGAACTGACACGCGAGCAGCAGCAGGAACTGGCGAACGATCTCGTCAAGTCGCTGGTGGGTAACAAGCCTTATCAGTTTGCCATGCATGCACCGAAGTCAGCGCTCGAGGGCACCTCCAATACCCACCTCCACCTGATGTTTTCCGATCGCATGGACGACGGAGTTGAACGTTCCGCTCAACAGACATTCCGCCGCTACAACGCGGCGAATCCCGAGCAAGGGGGCTGCAGAAAAGATAGTGGCGGCAAGAACCGGCTCGCGTTGCGAGATGAGGTCATTGAGATCCGCAAGAAGTGCGCCGAGCTGCAAAACGCTGCCTTGAACAAGTACGGTCATACCGCTCGCGTTGATCACCGCACGTTGAAGGAGCAGGGAGTTGAACGCCAGCCGGAACGCCATCTGGGTCCAGCGCGTATCAGCAACATGTCACCTGAAGACAAAGCGCAGTACGTCGCGAGTCGATCGACGCTGCAGCAACAGACCGGTCAGGGTCCAACCAATGAACATGACCCGAATCAGTCGTCCCTTTAGCATGCACGCCTGACGAGCCTTCGCATCATCTTGGAACTGCCGAGTTGGCACGCTGTTTAGCGAAAAGGATTCAGCCTTACGCTTTGAGCTGCAGCCGATGGGGACGCAGTGCCTCTTCGACAAAGTTTCGTGCAAATGTTTCGGCACGCGGAGAAGAGCTCGGCTGATTATTTTGCGACTTTCGTGCGATTCTTTTTTCTGCAAATTCTTGCGCTTGGATTTCGTACAACCTAGAGCGCCGGCCACGCGTCGGCGGGCCGCCGCCGGGGCACGTATCGCCGCTGTGGCCTCACTCCCCAAAAATCAGCGAGCCAATGAAATCAGCAGGTTAGGTGTTTTGGATACTCACTTTTGGCGAGCACGTCTGCACATCGGCGCGCTTCTACGCGTCCGTCTTGGTTAGCCTAGCGGGTCGACGTGGGGCTCGCGCTCTGCGCTCACGCATGCCGAAATACTCGCCCTCAGGCTCGTTTTTCAGACGCACCAAGGCACGGCGCATGGGCAGGTAGCCGAGCGTTTCCTGGAGCTTTTGGCGGCGCCTAGTGTCATGGGGACGAACCTCGCCGTGCACCCAGCCTGGCCCATATAGCCAGTCGTTTCTGTCGCCTCGAAGATAGCCCCCCCTGACCCTCGGTCGCCGTCCTCACCCAGTAAGTTCCGATCTGGTCTGCATGGTCCTCCAAGATCGTCCCGGCTTGTTCGGCCTCCACCCTTTTGTCGTCGAGCACCTTGCACAAAGCAACCGTGTCGAACAGCAGTGTGAGATGCAGATCGTACCCCCCTTCCAGCGAAGGCAAGATGGCCCAGACGTACCCAGGCTTCTGGGTGAACAGCGCTGGCTTCCTGCGCATGCGGTCGAAGAACGCCGTGCGGCAGGCTCGGAGCTCGTGCAGGTCCCGATGTTAATCCTCCACCGGAGCCGAGATCAGGTCAGCCCGGTTCTTAGCGTGGAACAGACGGAGGTGCAGGACGGTCAGGCTGGGGGGCCGCGTGAACAAGCCATCCAGGTAAGCACGCAGGCTCGTTTGGTTCTCCCGACAGCCCATATGCCAGTTGTGCCGCTCCCGTCGCAGGAACTTCCTGGCGAGCATCGCCTGACGGAATTGAGCCGCGAAATCGTTGTAGATCTCCGCCTTGATGAGACCCTCATGAACGGTAGGCGAATTGATGTCGCTGCCGCCGCAGTTGCGGATGGGGTGGTGGAAGAATGTGTCCAGCAGCAGCCGAAGATGCGGCGCATGCACTAGTTGCGCGGCCTCCCGCTTCGACGGATCAAACGTTTCCACAGAGTGAGAGATTCTCTGCAATTGAGCGGCCAAGTCCAAGGTGTCTTGGCAGTACGGGTTCGGCGACGCAGACTTGGTGTAATTCCATCGTCCGGAAAGATGCTCTTCGTGCAGTGCGCCTTGCTGGTACTCATGCGGCAAATGCATCGTGCCGGAAATACGAAAAGGGGCGAACGGGGTTGCGAGCGCCGACCAGACAAAGCGGTCGAGCGTGAACAGGCTCCCGATTTCCGGACCGGACAAAATGGTTTTCCTGCCGTCCGGCTCAACACGGCAGTTCAAGGTGCGGTCGATGTACCCGGCGAGTCCAGCAAGGATCTGCGGCGCGATTGTGCCGAGCGGCGTCTGTTTGGTCATTGTGGTGTTGGGACGAGGGAGCCAACGGCAGCGTTGCGCTGTCATGCTCAGCAGAAAACCCCGTCCACCGGATGGCGAACGGGGCCAGTGAGGGCTTTCAGATGAGCGGCGGCAAATGGAGCGAAGTGCTCGGCAGCTCCACCATCTCGACCCGGCGACCGTTGATCGTACGCGGCAGCAGTTTGAGCTCGCCTGTCGCGAAAAGCACCATCAGGGCTGCCCTGGGACGCTGCGACGTCCACCCTAAGTTCTTCGCCTGCGTCACGATGTCCGATTCACGGATGCTAAAAACACCGCGACGGCGCAGTTCCCAGACAACCCAACGCAGCAGTTCTGGCGCATCCAATTGATCCTGGGAACCTCAATGACACCCAGCGAACAAGCCGGAACTAGGGCTTCGATCTGCGTATTGCCAAAGGCGTCGACAACATCCGTTCCTCAAGCGCACGGGCGAAAGACGCGCCCATGCTTTCGCCGACCGCATCTTTGGCGGAAGACTTCCCCCCAGCAGTAACCGACGGATGCGAATCCGTCGCAGCCTCTGTCTCCTTGCTCTGGTTGGCCACGCTACTGCCCCGGTTGGCCAATGCACCACCACAATGCGGGCACTCATCAAAACCATTTAAGACTTTTTGCAACTCTTTGGTTTCTCGCTGCCCCCGATAGAAGGACGATTTGAAACCGCCGAAGGACAGCTTGAGGCCTCGTTCACACAAACTGCTCCATACCTGCTTGAGCGTATAGCCCTTCGCCAGCGAAGCACTAATCTCAGCCTCAATTTCGCGAAGCTGCGCAGCCGCACTCCCCGGCTTCTCTCGGCGCTCAAGATTGCGCAGCCCTTCTAACAGGTCTTCTTTCGACATGACAGCAACCGGTTGCATACGAACGCACCATTGTGAAACCCAATGAAGCTATTTGCAACCATACCGACAACCTGCCGCACACCCCATCCTCACCGCTCTATCGCGCCCGGCACCCCATCGTCAGCGTATGCGCTCTCGGCGTGGGCTCGACCGGCATCACCTGCCCGCGACTCACCAAACCAGAACAGTGCTAAGCGGCTACATACATAGCCTAGATATGCATACCTAGGCATATCTAGGGTATTGGTGTGTGCAGGGATCGCGATCCTCAGTAGGCGGTTGCTATTGCCAAGCAATAACCATAGCTAGTCAGATAGATTGCCTGCGATCTCGTCCACCCACCGAGCATGCGACGCGCGCCCATCATTGATCGCGCCTTGACTTTCGTGCACCTGATTACCCGCATGCCGACCGTCCGTGCTGACTTCACTTAGCGCAACGACTCTCCTGCCGTGACTAGAAGCCACCCCAGATGCATCAACTTGACTTTGCAATGGAAATAAAGCAGGACCGCCATTTGCAAATGAACTATTTTGGGAATCTGGCATAAAATTCGGTTGGCCATGTGCACTGACTGATTCGCAGCCATTGCAGAATTTTCCCGATGGGTTACAACAAAGATACTTACCACCCCTCGGCCCACATCCCAAACGAAACCCTTGCCGCTGACCAAGCCACTCCATCGCAGTAAGAATTTTCTCTCGCCCCATTCTACTGAATGCATTTTGAAACTTTGAATAATCGAGCTTCACGCACTCATTATTCTGCTCCGCAGCAATGCGGTCGTAATTCCTATAAATCCATCCAAATAATTTTTGCCCATTATCGTTTAGATTTTGATGCCCCCCCATCGGGATCGCTTGATCGGGTGACTCTTGCCGACCCATCACTTTCCCATATTCACACATAAACCAATCGCACAGACTTATCGCATCCCGCATTGTCTGTCCGGATATTTCGTCTAGCGCCTTGTCAACCGTTGCTCTCAGTTCGATTTTCGGCCGAGTATGAAATTGATCGTGCGCGGGCTGCGTTGCCTCTGCGGAACTTTCAGATTGATGTGCGCGGATTCCCGGCAAGTCATCAGCTATTTCATCCGCGCGGCCAGTTCGATTCGACACCGTGACAACTTGGCTTTCGTCACCTGCTGCCTGGTCATTTGCCTCCCCCGTGTGCACCGGAAAACGATCCACCCCATCCTCGCCCAAGCCATCAAACTGTGACGGCCCAGCCTCTGCGGTTTCATCCGCCTGCTCAACCTGAGACTCGGTAGGTCGTTTATCCGCATCGCGCAGCACGGTCAACGGTTCTCCGGAATCCCGTGTATGGTCTTGCGACGTATTTGCCAGAGGCAATGCGACAGATGCGTTGGCGTTGGCGTTGGCGTTGACCTCGGCCGCTGCCGACGACCCGCAGCTGACGCCCTCAACAACGTCGCCGCGCGAAAAATAGTGAAAAAGCGCTGCAATCCTGGACGCCTGCTGCGCGAGCTTAAGAAGGAAGTTTCTTTCCGCTGTTGTGCGCCGCAAGTCCCCAGCGGCCCTCTTCATGGCATCCCGATAGCATTTCCAGTACAACTGGGCATCGTTTGATAGGGTGAGCGTCTCACGCTCTGCTGCCGAAGGTACGACCTGCGCCAGAATACGTGTTATGCGAGCGTTAAATTCGTCCAGATAATGCTCGTCAGCGTTATCGCCCGGCGTTCCCCAGAACGATCCTGGCTGCGCAATCAGGAATCTTGCCCAAAGGCCATTCCCTACCGCTGCCCGACCACGCCGCTGCTCGACAAACGCCCGGAACTCGCTTTCCTGCAACATCATCGATATCGTAAGACGTGGAGCTTTCGTTGCGCGATCCCCACCTACCAGCCCGGAACGGCGATGCTCCCCGCTCCACAGACCGTTCAACAACGTTGTCTGACGAAAGGTTTCTCCAATCTTCACCACGTCGCCAGCGTCAGCACACATAAGCCCAATGGCCCCGAACTGGCTAAGCGCTTCCGTTAGCTGCTGCGGCGACGCTTCGGTGTATTGCAGAATCCTTGCGCGCCGCTCCTTAGGTTTTGTGCCCGCATGCTCTAGACGTTGATTTTTGATCCTTTCCTTTTCCTCGGCTGACTTTGCTTTCCGATACTGCTTTTCAAGGTCCTTTTCGTCTTCCTGCCAGAATTTCAATTCGGCGGCAAACCTCGATTTCCTGGTATCGACAGCGTTTTCTTCACTCTCCTCGAACTGGTGAACCGCCCGAAGAAAACGCCGCTCTACCTCGCTCTTACCGTGACTCGACTCCGCGATGGTCCAAAGGAACAGTGCGCAAGAGGCAGGCTCATATCCGGGGCACTGCACGTTTACGAAATTCTGGCAGGCCAACGAAACCGCACCCAGCGCGGCGCTAGCAGCCAACGGCACCGGCGCTCCCAGGCTGTCGCTTACTTCCTTGATTGCATGCCGCATGATTGGCGGAAACATTTCCAACGGGTATGACAAAAGGTCCCGCAACCCCGGAAATTCATATCGGACTTCCGTTTCAGGGACTTTCAGTGGCATGCAAAACTCTCCGAGAGACCAGCGCCAGCGCCAGCGTCAGATGACCTGGCCTGGCCCATACGTTGACTACGGGACAATCTTCGATACATCGCTAAACAACGCGCGAACATGGATACGAAAAGAAGACGCGGCGTCATTCAGCAACCCCCTTCCTTCGAGCGCCATTTCAAATTGTTGAAGCTACTCACTCTTGAGCGCTCGCGGCCTGGGCGGCCACCCACGCACGGACCTGTTCTTCGTCCCATCCCACCGCACCATTTTCATTGGCACTGAGAGAGAAACATCTCGGGAACGTTGGGTCGTAATACGGTGAGCGAGAGTCCATGCGGTTGTAGATCGAACTGCGACCAAGACCAGTCAACTCGATAACGCGCGGCAAGCGGGCGACCTTCCCGACCTTTCTCATTGCCGTACCCCGAGCGGGCTGAGAGGATTTGCCTTCATTGTCACGGCCATTCGCCGAGTCGGGGTTATTCTCTTTGACGTCGACAGCATGGGCATGTTGCCCGCCCTTCGCCGATGCCGCTGGTTCCTCCGCTTTCGGCGTTGGGATCTGATGCGGCATAACCGCCGGAGCCAGCATAGGCTCCGGCGGGTGGTCATTGCGCTCAGTATCAACGCCTACATCACCGTCATCAGGCACAAAGCCGCAACGCTTCAAATAGGCGATCGCAGACTCCCTAGGAATGAAGCTGCCTAACGCGAGCGCCACTACGGGGGCGTGCCCAGCATCGACCGCAGTGAACCGGCCTCGCGCAAACTCATCTCGCAACGCCCGTTGATGGCGAACCTGAATCTCCTTTTGCTCGAATTTGTACCGATCCATGTCGGCAGCCGTCATCAGAATGGGCTCCCACGACGGCCGGCCGGTCGCGCTGGACCAGGCGTCGTGAAACGCTGTCTTGTCGCCATCCGAAATCGGATACCGCAGGGATGGCAACCCTGACAACAGACGGCTTAGCGCGCGACGATCATCCTCGGTCAAGCGGTATGGAGCCTCCGACAACTCGACGATCTGTTGTTGTGCATCGGATTCCGCTGCCGGCTCCGACGTCGCCTGCACATCGGCACCATGCCAATCCCGGGACGGAGAGTCCGACGCGTGCTCGCCTTCGGCCTGCGGCGCGACCTGCGCATGCTCAACCGCCGACTCGCCATTGCCGGTATACCCCTGCATCGGTGGGCAAAACCTTTGTAGCTTGCCAACAATGCACTCGATACCCTCGAAGTGCGGTACCGCCGTCGGTCGAAGCGCTTCGGCTATCGCCTTGCAGAAATCCGAAAACTCAATGAGTGGACCTGATGGCAGTTTGACGCGAACTTGCACTTGGACCCCGTTGGACTGTTCTCGTAAGTCCCCGGAGTATAAAAGAGCGGCGATCTTCCGACGCCCCCACCCAAGCAGGCCTCTGCCGTGCGCACGACTAGGAGCTCAGCAACGAACTCTGCGCAGAGGGCCAGAGTGATGGGCTAAGGCGACAGCGGACAGGCCAACACTTGGTGATGGGCTAGCTGAGGGGCCAGAAAAACAAAAACCCCGTAAGTCCTTGAACTTACGGGGTTTTCTCCACCAAACTGGCGGAGACGGAGGGATTCGAACCCTCGATCCAGGTTTTGGCCCGGATGCTCCCTTAGCAGGGGAGTGCCTTCGACCTCTCGGCCACGTCTCCCAAAACAGCGTCGCAGCGAAGGAGCCCGCGCGACGAAGCGCGTATTCTAGCCACTTCACCCCACCCGGTCAACGACAACTGCATGACAACACGGTGAGAATGTGTGGCCCCGGGTCGCCACCCGGCACCGACTCAAGCGATTACGCCTGATCCAGCTCGAACGCCTTGTGGAGCGCGCGCACAGCCAGCTCCATGTACTTCTCGTCGATCAGCACCGAGATCTTGATCTCGGAGGTGGAGATCATCTGGATGTTGATGCCCTCTTCCGACAGCGTGCGGAACATCTTGCTGGCGATGCCCACATGCGAGCGCATGCCAACGCCCACCACCGACACCTTCGATACCTTCGGGTCGCCCGATATGCTAGCGGCACCGATGTGCGCCTTCACGCTGTCATTCAGGATTGCCAGGGCGCGCTGGTATTCGCCGCGCGGCACGGTGAAGGTGAAGTCCGTCTTGCCTTCCACCGACTGGTTCTGGATGATCATGTCGACGTCGATATTGGCGTCGGCGACCGGACCCAGAATCTGATAAGCGATGCCAGGCTTGTCCGGCACACCGATCACAGTGATCTTGGCTTCGTCGCGCGCAAAGGCGATGCCGGAAATGGCGGCGGCTTCCATGTTCGAATCTTCCTCAAAAGTAATCAGCGTGCCCGAGTTCATTTCAACATCGAGCGGCATCAGCGGGTCGGTCAGCGACGACAGCACGCGGGTCTTCACGCGATACTTGCCGGCAAACTCCACAGAGCGAATCTGCAGCACCTTCGAGCCGAGGCTGGCCATTTCCAGCATCTCCTCGAAGGTGATCTTGTCCAGGCGACGGGCGTCGTCCACCACGCGCGGGTCTGTGGTGTACACGCCGTCGACGTCGGTGTAGATCAGGCATTCGTCGGCCTCAAGCGCGGCGGCAATCGCCACTGCCGAGGTATCCGAACCGCCGCGACCAAGCGTGGTGATGTGGCCTTCGCCGTCGATACCCTGAAAGCCAGTGATGACGACCACGCGGCCGGCATCGAGATCAGCGCGCACGCGCTCGTCGTCGATCGACTGGATGCGCGCCTTGGTATAAGCCGAATCGGTCTTTACCGGCACCTGCCAGCCGGTGTAGCTGCGGGCGTCGATGCCCTCGGCGTGCAGCGCGATGGCCAGCAGACCCACACTCACCTGCTCGCCGGTGGAGGCAATCATGTCGAGTTCACGCGGGTCGGGCTGGGCCGAAATCTCTTTGGCCAGACCCAGCAGGCGGTTGGTTTCACCGGACATGGCCGAAGGAACGACCACGACTTGGTGACCCGCGCGGTGCCACTTGGCCACGCGCTTGGCGACGTTCTTGATGCGTTCAACTGAACCCATCGACGTGCCGCCGTATTTGTGAACGATGAGAGCCATCTTGGAAAGATCGAGAGGAGGCGGGCGGTGCAAAAGCTTTTAAAAATACAGCAATTTGCACCCATCAGCAAGCAATATACCCGTCAAGATTCGTGTCAGCGCACGCCCTCGCCCGCCGGATGCCAGGCGATATGCCAGCCCGGCCCTTCACCGGCGGCCGCCCAGTCGATACCGAGTCCGGCGGCAAAAACCAGCGTATCGCCAGCGTACAGCAGTGGCAGCCACGGCCGTTCCCATGCCGGCACGCCGGTCTCCTGATACGCCTGTTTGAGCGCCCGCGACGGGCCGCCTCGGCGCAGCACGATGCGCTCCCCGCCCCGGCGTGGCGCCAACAATAACGGCGCCTGCAGGCGTTTCGCCGCGATACCGATTTCCATTGGCGAGAACACCAGCATCCCGCCCCAAGCCGCGACATCCACGCGCTGTTCAACGGGCCGCAGCGGGTCGAACTGCGCGGCATCGATCACGACGGCGGCGGGCACAACGCCATCGTCCGCACGCAGCTCGATCCGCGCGACACCGCGATAGCGCCTGACCTGCCCCGTCGGCAGCCGGACGCGCAGCGCGCCGTCGTCACGCGCCTCGGTCAGTTGGATACGCAGATCATCCAGGCGGCGCGCGGACACTGCGCGCATGGCGGACGAGGCAATCCATGCGCGCAATACCGCACGCTGGCGCGGCACCGACAACGCGGACAGCGCCATGACGTCAAGCTCGCCGGCTGGCGTAATCCTCGCCAGATCCGCCTGCGCCACTTCCGCGATCAACGCAGCCGCATCGGCCAAGTGGGCAGCGCTGCGGGAGAGCGCGTCACGGTACGCAGGAAAATGCTCGACCATACCCGCGAGCAGCGGGCGCAGCGCGTTGCGCGCATAGCGATCGTCGGCGTTGGAGGGATCGTCGACCCACGTCAGGGCATGGACCTGCGCATAGCCTTCAATCGCATCGCGCGGCACATCGAGCCACGGACGCAGCAGCGTCAATCCGGCCGCACGCTCGATCGGCATGGCCGCGAGACCGTCGAGACCGGCGCCGCGCAGCAGTTGCAGCAAGACCGTTTCGGCCTGATCGTCCTGGTGATGTGCGGTCAGCAAGATCGCCGCGCCTGCCGCCCGGCACATTGCAGTCAATGCAGCGTAGCGGGCGTCACGGGCGGCTTCTTCAACCCCCTGCCCCGCATCGGTCGCAACGTGCACGCGACGCACGCGGAATTCGACGCCAAACTCCTGCGCCATGCGCGCACACGTCGCCTCCCAGGCATCCGCATCGGCCTGCAAGCCGTGATGGATATGCAGAGCGACGAGCCGCACGCGTGCGCCGGCATCGCGCCACGCCGCGCAGGCGTGCAGCAGCGCTGCGGAATCCCGACCGCCCGATAGCGCAATCGCCACCGTCGGCACCTCGCCAGAAACAACAAAGGCCGCACACGCGGCAACGCGTTGTGCGACCTTGTCGATCAGGCTGGCGGACGGATCAGCGGCCGTCGGTTTCCTTGAACTTGCCATAGGCCATCAGGCGCTCATGACGGCGCGCCTGCAATTCCGATGTCTTCATGCCCTGGAACTGGCGCAGCGATTCGGCCAGCGCGCGCTTGAGCATGGCCGCCATGCCCTTCGGATCGCGGTGCGCGCCACCCAGCGGCTCGTTGACGATCTTGTCGATCAGGCCAAGCGCCTTCAAGCGGTGTGCGGTCAGGCCCATTGCCTCGGCGGCTTCCGGCGCCTTCTCGGCGGTCTTCCACAGGATCGACGCGCAGCCTTCCGGCGAAATCACGGCGTACGTAGCGAACTGGAGCATGATCACCGAATCACCCATGGCGATGGCCAGCGCGCCGCCCGAACCGCCCTCACCGATGATGGTGGCGATGAGCGGCACCTTCAGGCCTGCCATGACGAACAGGTTGTGGCCGATGGCCTCGGACTGGCCGCGCTCTTCGGCGTCGATGCCCGGGAAAGCGCCCGGCGTATCGACAAACGTGAAGATCGGCAGACCAAACTTGTCGGCAAGCTCCATCAGGCGCTTGGCCTTGCGGTAGCCCTCGGGCTTGGACATGCCGAAGTTGCGCAGCGCGCGCTCCTTGGTGTCGCGGCCTTTCTGGTGGCCGATCACCATGCATGCCTGCCCATTGAAGCGCGCCAGGCCACCCACGATCGACAAGTCGTCCGCGAAGGTGCGGTCGCCGTGCAGTTCGTGGAAGTCGGTGAAGATTTCGCGGACGTAGTCGAGCGTGTAAGGACGCTGCGGGTGCCGGGCGATCTGCGCGACCTGCCAGGGCGTCAGGTTGGCGTACAGATCCTTGGTCAGTTGCTGGCTCTTGACGGCCAAGCGGGAGATTTCTTCAGAAATATCGACAGCCGAATCGTCTTGAACGAAACGAAGTTCTTCGATCTTCGCCTCGAGCTCCGCGATCGGTTGCTCGAACTCCAGGAAGGTTGTTTTCATGGATCTTCTGAAAGGCTCTTGAAGGCGCGCATTCTACCGGATTTTGACCGCCGGTCGACGCTGCGCGTTTCATCGAAATGGATAGATCAATAGGTGGTCGCCGTGTCTAGGCTGCGCCACATATACCAAGTTGCCACGGTGCGCCACGGTTCCCAGTTGGCGGCCACCTCCCGCGCTTCGCTGCGGGTGACGGGTTCGCCACTGAAGTAATTCTGTGAAATCGCGTTGATGAGCCCGATGTCATCCAGCGGCAGCACATTCGGGCGCATCAGGTTGAACATCAGGAACATCTCCGCCGTCCAGCGGCCAATGCCGCGGATTTGCGTGAGTTCAGCGATGACGTCCTCGTCTTCCATCTCGGCCCACTTGGCTACGTGGACCGTGCCATTGCGGAAGTGATCCGCCAGATCGAGGATGTACTCCGCCTTACGCTTGGACAGGCCGCAGCCAGCCAGCTTTTCCTGGCCCGCGCGCAGGAATTGCGCAGGCACCAGCTTCGGGCAGACAGCCGCCACCCGCTCCCAAACAGATTGCGCCGCCTTCACCGAAATCTGCTGACCAACGATCGAACGCGCCAGTGTCACGAACGGATCGCCACGCGAGGCCAGATGCGCTGGGCCATAGGCGGGAATGATCTTGCGCAGGATACGGTCACGCTTCATGAGATCGGCGCACGCTTCCTGCCAGTAGGCGGGCGGGCCGGAGAGCACGACCTCGGTTAGCTCCGGAGCCACTTCGTTGGCACCGAGCGCCTCGGGCAGCGGTACCTTCGACGCAGGAGCGCGCTTGGCCGGAGCCTTCTCGGCAACCTTGCCGGCCTTGATGGCTGGAGTCTTGGCGGCGACCGTCTTGCTGGCAACACCGTCGACCTTCTTGGCCGCCGCTTTCTTGGCAGCAGGCGCCTTCACGGCCGGCACTTTCTTGGTGGCGGCACTGCGCGCCGCGCTGGCTTTCTTGGCCACCGCGTTCATGCGCGTCTCCACTCGGTCACGCCGCCCGGCTTGTCTTCCAGCACGATGCCTGCAGCCAGCAGATCGGCACGAATGCCGTCGGCACGAGAAAAGTCGCGGGCGGCCTTGGCAGCGCGACGCTCTTCAATGCGCGCCTCCACTTCGGTGGCATCGAGGCCATCAGCGCTCACGCCGCCTTGCAGGAACGCATGTGGATCCCGACCGAGCAGGCCCATCACGCCGGCCAGTGCGGCCAACTGATTGGCTTGCTCGGGTGAGCGCGTCTTGTTCACTTCGCTCGCCAATTCGAACAACACCGAGACAGCCACGGGTGTGTTGAAGTCATCGTTCATCGCCTCGCGGAAACGCTTGCCGTGCGCCTCGCTCCAGTCAGGCTTGGCGTCAGCGGCAGCGGGCACATCCTTGAGCGCGGTGTACAGGCGCGTGAGCGCGTGGCGGGCATCGTTCAGGTGGGCGTCGCTGTAGTTCAGGTCGCTGCGATAGTGCGAACGCAGGATGAAGAAGCGCACGACTTCAGCGTCGTACACCTTCAGCACGTCACGGATGGTGAAGAAGTTGCCGAGCGATTTCGACATCTTCTCGTCATTCACACGCACGAAGCCGTTGTGCATCCACGTGTTGACGAAGGTGTTGCCGTTGGCGCCCTCGGACTGGGCGATCTCGTTTTCGTGGTGCGGGAACTGCAGGTCGGCGCCGCCGCCGTGCAGGTCGAAATGCTCACCGAGCAACTCGCAGCTCATCGCCGAGCACTCGATGTGCCAACCGGGACGGCCCTCGCCCCACGGCGAGGCCCAGCGCGATTCGGCCGGCTCGTCGGCCTTGGCAGATTTCCACAGCACGAAGTCCAGCGGATCCTGCTTGGCGTCATTGGCGGCCACCCGTTCGCCGGCGCGCAGGTCTTCGAGCGACTTGCCCGAGAGCTTGCCGTAGCCGGGGAACTTGCGCACGGCATAGTTCACGTCGCCGTCGGTCGCCTGGTAGGCCAGGCCGTTGGCCTGCAGCTTGCCGATCATGCTCAGCATCTGCGGCACGTATTGCGTGGCGCGCGGCTCGTGGTCGGGGCGCTGCACGCCAAGCGCGTCGGCGTCTTCGTGCATCGCCTGGATAAAGCGGGTGGTAAGCGCGCTCATGGTCTCGCCGTTCTCGACCGCACGCTTGATGATCTTGTCGTCGATGTCGGTGATGTTACGCACGTAGGTCACGTCATAGCCCGACGCGCGCAGCCAGCGCTGCACCATGTCGAACACCACCATCACCCGCGCATGCCCGACGTGACAGTAGTCGTACACCGTCATCCCGCACACGTACATGCGCACGCGGCCGGGTTCGATGGGGACGAACGTCTGTTTCTCACGCGCGAGCGTGTTGTAGATCTTGAGTGATTCCATGAGGCGGTGTCGGGAAATTCAGCGCGCCGCCACGTACTGGGGTACTGGGCGTGATGCCGGCGGGCATAGACAACAAACGATGCGCGTGCGCGCGCAAATTAACGGCATATCTTACCGGAACTGAACCAACGGGTTAGTCCGGCCGAACGGCCGTCCTGCTCCCCGTCAAGAACCTTATCCGGCGTGCATGGCCGCTGCTACGCACAAAGACGGTTTGTTAGAATGCGGCGGAGTATAACGGAACCGATTCTCATGAACAGTACGCTGCGAGATCGCGCTGTAACCCTGTGCGCTGCCACCCTGCTTGTCGCGTCAGCCGCACCGGCCTTCGCCCAGACCGCCGGCATTGCCCTGCCGGCCGACCTGACGCCCAGCACCCAGCAGCCGCCGCAGATCGCGCGCCAGAAGCGTGTGGACGACTGGCTCACCAAGAAGCAATACGCCCAGGCACTGGCCGAACTGGACAAGGAAATCGCCGAACAACCGCGCAACGCGCAGGCCCGCTTCCAGCGCGGTGTGGCGCTCGCCGGTCTGGGCCGCAGCGACGATGCCGTCGTCGCCTTCAGCCAGATGACGCAGGATTTTCCCGAACTGCCTGAGCCGTACATCAACCTGGCCGCGCTCTATGCCGAACGCGGCGAACTGCTACGCGCCCGCGAAAGCCTGCTCATGGCGAGCCGCGTAGCGCCGGAGAATGCGCTGGCGCAGGCCAACCTCGGCGACATCTATGTCCGCCTGGCCGCGCAGTCTTATCAGAGCGCGCTCAAGCTCAACCCCAAGAACGCCACCGCGCGTGCACGTCTGGACGCCCTGCCCGATGTGCCGGGCGTGCGTCCTGCCGCAGCGCCCGCAAAACCGGCTGCCGCCGTGTTGCCCGCCGCCAGCGGCGTGAGCGCCAAGCCCGCCAAGCCGTAACCAAAAAAAGCAAGGCGCGGCCGATCCCGTTTTTCCCACCCCCCAAGATCTTCTAGACCATGCTCCGTATCCGCTCTCTCTTTGCCGGGCTCGTGTGTGCGCTGGCCGTGTCCGCAGCCGCGGCTGCCTCGCCCGCGCCGCGCGTGCAGTTCAAGACGTCGATGGGTAACTTCACCGTCGAGGTGTATCCGGACAAGGCGCCCAAAACGGTGGCCAACTTCCTGCAATACGTGAAGGACGGTTTCTACAAGGGCACGATCTTCCACCGCGTGATGGACGGCTTCATGATCCAGGGCGGAGGCTTCACGCCGGACATGAAACAGAAGGACACCCGCCCGCCCATCGAAATCGAATCGAAGAACGGCCTGAAGAACGACAAGTACACCATTGCCATGGCCCGCACGATGGATCCGAACTCTGCCACGGCGCAGTTCTATGTGAACGTGGTCGATAACAACATGCTGAACTACCCTGGTCAGGACGGTTACGGCTACACCGTCTTCGGTAAGGTGGTCGACGGTACCGACACCATCGACAAGATCAAGGCCGTCGAAACGACCACCAAGTTCCCGCACCAGAACGTGCCCGTGAAGCCGATCGTGATTGAATCGGCCACGGTCGTCTCCAAGTAACGCTTTTGCATCACCCTAAGGAATTCACCATGACCCAAGTCAAGCTGCACACCAACCACGGTGACATCACCCTCGAACTCAACGCGGAAAAGGCACCCAAGTCTGTCGCGAACTTTCTCGCTTACGTCAAGGACGGCCACTACAACGGCACGGTGTTCCACCGCGTCATCAAGGGCTTCATGATCCAGGGCGGCGGCTTCGAGGCCGGCGAGAAGATGAATCAGAAGCCCACCAAGGCCCCGATCGACAACGAAGCCAACAACGGCCTGAAGAACGAGCGCGGCGCAATTGCCATGGCACGCACCAACGATCCGCACTCGGCCACCGCCCAATTCTTCATCAACACGGTCGACAACGATTTCCTGAACCACACCTCGCCCACGCCGCAAGGCTGGGGCTACGCCGTGTTCGGCAAGGTTACTGAAGGCATGGACGTGGTCGACAAGATCCGCGCCGTGCGCACAGGCAACCGCGGCTTCCACCAGGACGTGCCGCTGGAAGACGTGGTCATCGAAAGCGCCGAAGTGATCGAATGAACGACGCGGCACGCGCCACAATGGTGTCTGCACTGAAGACACCGGTCCGGGTTTCCGGGCCGGTGTTTTTTATTTCGGATCTGCACTTGTCGGCCGGCATGCCCGCCACGGCTGCAGCGTTCGAGCGCTTCATGCGCGCGCGCGCGCGCGAGGCACGCACGCTCGTCATCCTGGGCGACTTCTTTGAATACTGGGTGGGCGATGAAGAACTCGCCGATCCTTTCCACCAGCACATCGCCCGCCTGCTCGCCGAACTCGCGAACGCAGGCACGCGCGTGCTGTTCATGCACGGCAACCGCGACTTTCTGCTCGGCCAACGTTTCCTGACCGCCGCGCACGCCACGCTACTGCTCGACCCCAGCTTGCTGGAAGCCGATGGTCAGCGCATCGTGCTTGCCCACGGCGATGCGCTCTGCACGCGCGACGTGGCCTACATGAGCTTTCGCCACTGGACACGCAAACGCTGGGTGCAGCAAGTTTTTCTGATGATGCCGCTACGTTGGCGATTGAAGATCGCGCAGCGGATGCGCGCCGAGAGTGAAGCCGGCCGCGCCATGTCCGCCAACGTGGCAGGCGAACCGCGCGCGGCGGCGATGATGGGCGACGTGGCGCCCGAAGCCGTCGATGCCCTGTTCAAGTTGGCCGACACACCCACGCTGATCCACGGCCACACGCACCGCCCGCAACTGCATCACGAGCCGAGCGGTGAGCGCTGGGTTCTTTCCGACTGGGATTTCGATCACGCGCAGCCGCGCGGCAGCTTTCTCAAGCTGCAGGATGGCACGCTGACGGTCGAGCAAGTGGCGGCATAAGCTGCTGCCACCCGCCCTTCCCTACTTGAGCATCCGCTTCAACTCGCTAGCATCGAACGGATCGTTCGGCGAGTTCTCCAGGTGTGCGCCCAGGCGATCGAGCACGGAGAGAATCGACTCGATGCGCTCCTGCTGGAGCACGCTGTGGTCGATCAACCGCTTGAGCGCCAGCGACACCGGATCGTCCGCATCGGGCGTGATGCCGTAGGCGGAAAACTCCTGTTTGAGCGCCGGCTGCACCTCGCTGGGCACATCGCGTTCGATGATGCGCGCCGGAATACCGACCGCCGTCGCGCCCGCAGGCACCGGCTTGAGCACCACCGCGTTGGACCCCACGCGCGCCCCATCACCGATCACGAACCCGCCGAGAACCTTGGCACCCGCACTCACCACCACGCCCTTGCCGAGCGTCGGGTGGCGCTTGGCCCCCTTGTAAAGGGACGTACCGCCAAGCGTCACACCCTGGTAGATCGTGCAGTCATCACCAATCTCAGCCGTCTCGCCAATCACCACGCCCATGCCATGATCGATGAACACGCGCCGGCCAACGGTCGCGCCCGGGTGGATCTCGATACCGGTCAGGAATCGCCCGAGGTGCGAGAACCAGCGCCCCAGCAACTTGAAGCCTCCGTGCCAACACGCATGCGCCACCCGATGGACGATGATGGCGTGCAGGCCCGGGTAGCAGGTCAGCACTTCCCAGCGGCTGCGCGCGGCCGGGTCTCGCTCCATGATGGCGCGGATATCTTCGCGAATGCGTGTGAACATCTTGGGTAGTGTGGATCGTTATGAAACTACCGCGCATCGATGTGCGCTGAGGGCAGTGTAAGGCATTCCCTTACCGCGCTGCGGCAAGGGTCTTGGCCCAACATGCTTGGGGATGCCGCCTCCTGGTAGGCGGCTTGCCTGGCGGTCAGCGACAGTCGTCGGCCGCACCGGTGGGTGGCGTCACTGCATCGGCGCGGCGGCCGAGCATGCGCTTGGCGATCCCGCGCAGAATGTTGACCTCCTCGGCCTCCAGCTGCGTGCGTGCAAACAGACGACGCAGGCGCGGCATCAGCTTCTTCGGCTGGGCCGGGTCAAGAAAGCCGATTTCGACAAGGCCGCGCTCCAGGTGATCGAACATGCCGTCGATTTGCTCTGCGGTGGCCGGCTCGCCGATGAAGCCGACGCCATCCATGCGCGTGTCGCCCGTGCCTGTTTCGGCCAGCAGCGCCATGCGCACTTCATACGCAATCAACTGCACTGCCTGCGACAGATTCAACGAGGCATAGGCCGGATTGGCCGGGATGTGCGTGACGACGTGGCAGCGCTCCACCACGTCGTTCGGCAAGCCGAAGCGCTCGTTGCCGAACACAAACGCGACCGTGGTGTCGGGCGCAGCCAGCAAGGCGGCTACCTCTTCCGCCGCAGCACGCGGACCGATGCGGCGCGGACCAAATTCGCGCGGGCGGGCAGTCAGTGCGACGGTGAGCGAGGCACCGGCCAGCGCCTCGCCGATGTCGCCGACCACGCGGGCGTCGGCCAGCACATCGTCGGCGCCGCTTGCCATGGCAATGGCATCGGCGTTGGACGGGGCATTGGCCTCGCGCGGGCGCACGAGCACGAAGCTGCCCGATTCGCCGAACCCCATGGTCTTGAGCGCGCGTGCCGTGGAGCCGACATTGCCCGGGTGGCTGGTTTCGACCAGCACGAAGCGGCAGCGCGCGGCCCGCTGGCGCAACGTTTCGGGGTCGGCGAGCGCAGCGTTCGGCGTGTTTTCCAGGGCGCTGGAGACGGGGTTCATATACAATACGGCCACTCATTTGACGGCGGGCAGGATCGTGAGATCGGCCCGCCGCTCGTTCTTCTACAATTCGCTGTGTTGTTCGCCTGCCGCCAAAAGCGTGTCAGGCGCGGAGATCCGTCATGCATCCGATGCTCAATATCGCCGTCCGGGCTGCCCGCAAGGCCGGCACCATCATCAACCGCGCGTCCTTCGACGTCGATAGCCTGCGCACCGAGCGCAAACGACACAACGATTTCGTCACCGAAGTCGATCGCGCGGCCGAAGCCGCGATCATCGAAGTCATCAAGACAGCGTACCCCGATCACGCGATTCTAGCGGAAGAGTCTGGCCAGTCCTGGGCCGACGGCGAAACCGCCAGCGAAAACGTCTGGGTCATCGACCCGCTGGACGGCACCACCAATTTCATCCATGGCTTTCCGCAATATGCGGTGTCGATCGCGCTGATCCAGCGTGGCGTCGTCACGCAAGCCGTGGTGTACGACCCGTCGCGCGACGAGCTCTTCACCGCCTCCAAGGGTGCGGGCGCCTTCCTGAACAACCGCCGCATCCGCGTCACGCGCCGTGACAAGCTGGCCGACTGCCTGATCGGCACCGGCTTCCCCTATCGCGACATGGAAGGCCTGTACGACTACACCCGCCTGTTCGCCACCATGACGGAAAACTGTGCTGGCCTGCGTCGCCCGGGTGCCGCGGCATTGGACCTCGCCTACGTGGCCTGCGGCCGCCTCGATGGCTTCTTCGAGCAAGGCCTGAACGCATGGGACATGGCCGCCGGCTCGCTGCTGATCACGGAATCGGGCGGCCTGGTGGGCAACTATTGCGGCGAATCGGGCTACCTGGACCAGGGCGAAATCCTGGCCGGCAACCCGAAGGCCTTCGTGCAGATGATCAGGATCACGACGCCGTTTTCGCGGTCGAAGGCTGAGGCTTGAGCGGCGCAAGTTGCTTCAAACAAGAAAGCCCGCGTGATGCGGGCTTTTTCTCTTATAAGTGACGTTTAGTCAGCTCGCTCCGCCGGGGCACTCACCACCACCAATACCTCCGCCTGCGTCTTCCCCACTGAGCGCGTCCGATGCGGGATGCGTGCATCGAACACCACCGAATCTCCTACCGCCAACCGCACAGTCTGTCCGGCAAAGGCGACCTCCACTTCGCCGCGATGCACGAACAGCAGCTCTTCGCCGTCGTGCTCCTTGAACGGCGACGCGCTGAAATCGGCCGGCGGGTAGATGACGAACGGCAGCAGCGTCTTCCCGCTGCGCTGCGTGGCGATACCCTCGTACAGCGGCTGCGAGCCGAGGTTGCCAACCCGCGTGCGCTCGCCCGCCCGCACGACGGTGATGGCGGCGGCTGAGGCGGCTTCGCCGAACAAGTCCTCGGCGGGCACGCCCAGCGCCTGCGCCAGCTTCATCGCCACGGCAATCGACGGCACGGACACACCGCGCTCGACCTTGGAGAGGTAGCTTTTGGTCAGGCCGGTGCGTTCAGCCAGCGTCTCCAGCGTCCAGCCGTGATTTTTTCGCAGCGGTTTGAGGCGTACGGTCATGGGGATGAGAGTGTCATTGCTTTCGACTAGATTGTCACATAAGACACCTCGTGTCATACAATGACGCATCCTTCGATCTCCCTCGCCGGCCATGAAAACCGCCCTCGCCTTGCGCCACGTTCCCTTCGAGCACCTTGGCGTGCTGCAGCCGCTGCTGGAAGCACGCCGCTATCACGTGCGCTATGTGGACGCGGGCGTGCAGCCCTTGCCTGCTGGTGAGATGGAGGCGGCTGACCTGCTCGTCGTGCTGGGTGGCCCCATCGGGGCATACGACGATGAGACCTATCCGTTCGTGCGTGAAGAAACCGACGCCATCGCGCGGCGGCTGGCCGCACGTAAGCCACTGCTCGGCATCTGTCTGGGTGCGCAGTTGATGGCGCGGGCGCTGGGCTCTGCCGTCAAGCCGATGGGCGTGAAGGAGATCGGCTTTGCGCCTGTGACACTCACAGCAAAGGGTGCCAACTCGCCACTCGCCCCGCTGGCCGACGGCACGCCGGTATTGCACTGGCATGGAGACCGCTACGACTTGCCGCCCGGCGCGCGCCGACTGGCTTCGACGGCAGTCTGCGCAGAACAGGCATTCGCCGTCGGCGATCACGCGCTCGGCCTGCAATTTCATCTCGAAGCCAACCTCGACGAACTGGAAGCTTGGCTGATCGGGCATGCAGCCGAACTCGGTGCGGCAGGCATCGACCCGCGTGCGTTACGCGCTCAGGCACCGGCGTTGGCGCAGCGCCTGTCGCAACGCGCCCGCGAAGTCTTCACCACATGGCTCGACCGCGCGGAGGCCGCCGCATGACGTTGCCCGCTCCTATCCGCATCAACGCCATCCTGACCGGTCGCGCGGTCGAATACACGCGGCCAGGCTCACGCAGCGCCATCGACAAACGCCCCGTGGCCGACGCCGTACAGATCGACCTGAACGGCATCGTCGGTGACGAGCAAGGCGACCGACGCGTGCACGGCGGCCCCGACAAGGCGATCCACCATTACCCGTTCGACCACTACGCTGCGTGGCAGGCGGACATCGGCGCGCTGCCAGTGCTGGCTCGGCCCGGCGCGTTTGGCGAGAACCTGAGCACGATGGGCATCACCGAAGCCGACATCTGCGTGGGTGACCGCCTGCGTGCGGGCGACGTAGTGCTGGAGGTGTCGCAGCTGCGTCAGCCCTGCTGGAAACTCAACGACCGCTTCAACACGCGCGACATGGCGCGCCGCGTGCAGCACAGCGGCCGCACGGGCTGGTATTACCGGGTACTGGAAGGTGGCACGCTGCGCGTGGGCGACACGTTGGCATGGCTCGAACGCCCATGGCCGCAATGGCCGCTGGCGCGCGTGCTGGACGTGCTCTATCGCAACATGCTCGATCGCACCGCGCTGGAAGCGATGCTGGCGCTGCCGCTCACGCCCTCGTGGCGCAAGCTCGTGGAAGGCCGCCTCGCGCGGGGCGAGGTGGAAAGCTGGGCCAAGCGCATCGATGGCCCAGCGCTGGATGCCTGATCAGAAGGTTTCCCAATCCGCATCGGAGCCGCCACCCGCCACGGCCAAGGGCGGCTTCTTGGCGGAGGCGGGACCGGGAGCCATCGAGACAGCGGCAGCCGCCTGAGCGGCCATCTTCGGTTCACGCTTGCGAACTGCGGGGCGCGCGGATTGGCTCGGCTTGCTGGTTGCCGTGACGGTGGCGGCTACAGGCTTGGCCGGTTTCGCCGGTTGCAGCGCTGCGACGGCGCCCTCCCCGCCATCCAGGCGGAACTGCGAAACCACCTGCGTGAGGTTCTGCGCCTGTTCTTCCAGCGACTGCGCGGCGGCGGCGGCCTGCTCCACCAACGCGGCGTTCTGCTGCGTTACCTGCTCCATCTCCGACACCGCCTGCCCGATCTGCAGAATGCCTTGCGTTTGCTCTTCCGACGCGGAGGCAATGTCTTCGACAATGTTGGCGACACGGCGCACAGCCTCCACCGTCTCGGTGATGGTCTCGCCCGCCTGCGCCACCTGCGTGTGGCCGGCCTGCACGCGAGACACCGAATCGTCGATCAGCGCCTTGATCTCCTTGGCCGCTGCCGCGCTGCGCTGCGCCAATGCACGCACCTCGCCCGCCACCACGGCAAACCCGCGCCCCTGCTCGCCGGCGCGTGCCGCTTCCACCGCAGCGTTGAGCGCCAGGATGTTGGTCTGGAAGGCGATCCCGTCGATCACGCCGATGATGTCGGCCATCTTGCGCGAGCCGGCACTGATGTCATCCATGGTGGCCACCACGCCGCGCACCACGTCGCCGCCGCGCGAGGCCAGATCGGCGGCATTCGATGCCAGCGCGCTGGCCTGGCGGGCGCTCTCGGAGTTGTTGGTGACGGTGGAAGTCATCTGCTCCATGCTCGCGGCGGTCTTCTCCAGCGAGGCCGATTGCTGCTCGGTACGCGAGGACAGATCCAGGTTGCCACTGGCGATTTCGTGCGCGCCAGTGTTGACTGAATCCGAACTGCTGCGCACCTGGCGCACCGTATTCACCAGACTCTCGCGCATGCGGGCCACGGCCGAGAGCAAGCGGCCCAGCTCATTGCGGCCACCTGCCTTCACCTGGGCCGACAGGTCACCCTCGGCCACGCGCGTCAGCACAGCCACGGCCTCGCTGAGCGGCGTGATCACAAACGCCTTGAGCCCATAGAACACGGCAACGATCAGCGCAAGCGCCATGACATTGCCCAGCGCAACGAACTTGAGGATCAACTGGTAGCGTGCGCGGCCACCATCGGTTTCCTCCTGCGCCAACCGCTTGACGAGTTGCTGGAAGCGCTCGATCTCCACCGACCAAGCGGCCCCCGTTGCCGTCACGTCCTTGTAGTTGATGGCGGCATAGCCAGCGGCATCGCCAGCGCGCAGTGCGGTCATGGCGCGCTGCACCGCGTCGATGTGCGCCTGCGCGGCCCGGACGATCGACTGGCGCAACGCGTCATCGACGCCTCCGATGGACGGTGCGCTCTTGAACGCGTCCAGTTGCGCGATGGACTTCTTCAGGCCCTTCTCCGAGCTCTCGAGGGCAGCCGCCTTGGAAGCCTCATCCATGTTTTCGCGCAGCGCACCGTACAGGCGCGACATGCCGGTACGGCAGCGCTGCATGTCCTTGTAGGCATCGTTGAGCAGCATGCTGCGATCCGCGATGTCATACACGCGCCCGGTGCTTTCGTTGGTTGTGCGCAGGGCAAGCACGCCCACTGCCGCCCCGACCACGATCATCAACGCAAAGGTGATCAGAATCGCCAGCAGGCCAGCGCGGACGCTGGTGTTTTTCAGAATGCGGTCCATCGTTGTCTCCAGAATCCGGCCCGCGAACAATTGTGCGGGCCGGCAGCAGGCAGGTACGCGATTGCACGCGCAGGATCAGAAGGTTTCCCAGTCGGAATCGTCGCCGGCAGCCACCAGGGGCTTGGCCTTGGCGAGGCTGGCGGGCACAGCCGCAATTGGCGCAGCAACCGAGGGCGTGTCGGCAGGCTTTCTATCGGCGGACTTGCTCAGCACCGGCGCCTTGCGTGACGTCAGCTTGGGGCTGGCCGCTTCAACGCTCGGCTTGGCGGGCTCGCGGCGCGGCGCCACGGTCTTGGGTGCAGCGGGCGCAGCAGGTGCGGCCACCGGCGCGGGCTTGGCAATCACCGCCGGTGTCGAGTGCAATGCAGCGGCATCCAGGCGGAACTGCGCGACGATCTGCGTGAGGCTCACGGCCTGCTCTTCCAGCGACTGCGCGGCGGCGGCGGCCTGCTCCACCAGCGCGGCGTTCTGCTGCGTGGCGTCGTCGAGCTGCGTGACGGCATGGCTCACTTCTTCGATGCCCGAGCGTTGCTCCTGACTCGCGGCGGAGATCTCCCCGACGATGTCGGTCACGCGCTTTACGCTCGCGACGATCTCGCGCATGGTCGTGCCGGCCTCTTCCACCAGCGCGCTGCCGGCATCCACGTTGACGACGGAATCATCGATCAGCGCCTTGATCTCCTTGGCAGCCGCCGCGCTGCGCTGCGCGAGGCTGCGCACCTCGCCGGCCACGACCGCGAAACCGCGCCCCTGTTCGCCGGCACGCGCCGCTTCCACGGCAGCGTTGAGCGCCAGGATGTTGGTCTGGAAAGCGATGCCGTCGATCACGCCGATGATGTCGACGATCTTGCGCGACGAGGTATTGATCGAGCCCATCGTCTCCACCACGCGCGTCACCACATCACCGCCGCGCACGGCCACGTCGGAGGCGGACGCGGCAAGCTGATTGGCTTGCTGCGCGTTGTCGGCGTTCTGCTGCACGGTCGACATCAGTTCTTCCATGGCCGAGGCCGTCTCTTCCAGCGAGCTGGCCTGCTGCTCGGTGCGCGACGACAAGTCCAGGTTGCCGCTGGCGATCTCGCGCGTGGCGGTGCCGATGGTGTCGGATGCGCCCTTGATGCGGCCGATGGTCTGCACCAGCGCACCGCGCATGCGGCCCATGGCGTAGAGCAGGCTGTGCTGGTCATCGGCGCGGGTGTGGATCTCTACGGTCAGGTCGCCGCCGGCAATGCGGGTAGCCACATCCGCCGCGTAGCCCGGGTCGCCGCCCAGCGTGCGAAGCAGGCTACGGTTGGCAATCGTGCCCAGCACGACCAGCAGCCCCGCCACCAACACCAGCATGCCACCGGTCTTGTACAGCGACGTCATGAACGCCGCGTTGATGTCGTCTACGTAGACGCCGGTCGAGAACACCCAGTCCCACGGCTCGTAGCGGATGGCAAAGGCAGTTTTTGGCACAGGCTCCGTGCCGCCGACCTTTGGCCAGACATAGCTGGTAAATCCACCGTTGGGGTCGCGGGAGGCGTTGGTCAGGTTGATGTAGACGGGCGTGCCTTGAGCATCCTTGAAGCCGGATTGGTCCTTGCCGATGAAGTCCACCTTGATCGGGTGCATCACCACGATGTTGTTGGAACTGGTGATGGTGAAGTAGCCGTCCTTGTCGTAGCGCAGCGCCTTGAAGCGGTCCAGCGCCTGCTTCTGCGCCTCCTCCTTGGTCAGGGTGCCGCTCTTGGCCAGGTCGTCGTACTGCTTGGCCAGGTTCATGGCCATGGTGGTCACGCTGACGAGGCTGTTCTTGCGCTCCTCGATGCGAATCTCCCGCGCCTGATAGGCGTTGAATACCGAGATCAGGGTCAGCGCGACAAGGCTGATCACCAGCGGCAGCCAAAGCTTTTGGCGGAAGCTGAACTTGCTCATTCCAGAGTCTCCGGGGCGGAAGCCACCCGCGCAATGTGCGCAAAGCATCTCCCATTGGTTTTAGAAGTCCGGATGGTCTATCGGCAACATGTTCAGCAATCTTGAGCTTGAACGCTCAGCCACCGGGCACCGATGCATCCCAATCGGGGGCGATGCCCGACGGGTTGGCGATGCGCTCACCGCGGTCCAGCGTGGCGATACGGGCCATGTCGTCACCGGTCAGGCGCAGCGTGCAGGCAGCCAGGTTGCTTTCCAGGTTGGCGCGGCGCGTGGACGATGGGATCACCGAATAGCCCTGCTGCATGGCCCATGCCAGCGCCACCTGGGCGGGCGTCGCGCCGTGCGCGCCTGCTATGTCCGCAATGACCGGATCAGTCAGCACCTTGCCCACGCCCAGCGTCATGTAGGACGTCACGTGGATGCCAACGCTTTGCGCGAACGCCATCACTTTGCGGTTCTGCAGATACGGATGCAGTTCGATCTGGTTGGTGGCGACGTTCTGCGTGCCCACGATATCGATGGCCTTCTTGAGCAACGGCACGGTAAAGTTCGACACCCCCAGCGCGCGCGTAAGTCCCAACTGTTTGGCCTCTGCCAAAGCGCCCAGGTACTCCGTCATCGGCACCTCGCCCTTGGGCGACGGCCAGTGGATCAACGTCAGGTCCACCTGCTCCGTGCGCAGCTTGGCGAGACTCTCCTTCAGGCTGGGGATGAGCTTGTCGGCCGCGAAGTTGCTGACCCAGATCTTGGTGGTGAGAAAGATGTCCCTGCGCGCCACGCCCGATTCGGCGATGGCCTGACCGACCTCGGCTTCGTTCTCGTAGATCTGTGCCGTATCGATGGCGCGATAACCAAGTTCCAGCGCGTTGCGCACCGAGTCGATCGCGGTCTGGCCCTTCAGGCGGAAGGTGCCCAGGCCAAAGACGGGGACGTTGAAAGCGTTGCTCATTGCATTGTCCTTGTGTTGATTGAAGTTGAATCAATGACCGGCGGGCATCGGGCCATCAAAGCGCGGGCCGATGCCGCTGCGGCGATCAAGCACGCCACTCCAGGAGGTCAGCCCCAGCGACACCAGCACCACCAGCGCACCAATCCACGGCGTATGCATCAGGCCCAGGTGGGTAACGATCAGCCCGCCAGCCCAGGCCGCGCCGGCAATACCCAGATTGAAGGCTGCAATGTTCAGGCCCGAGGCCACATCCACAGCCTGCGGCGTGAAGCGCTCGGCCTGCTTGACCACGTACACTTGCAACCCCGGCACGTTGCCGAACGCCACCGCCCCCCACAGCAACACCGTCGCCACGGCCGTCCACGGATGGTGCGCCGTGAAGGTGAACAGCAAGAGCACCGCCGCCAACAGCGCAAAGATGATCTGCAGCGCCGCGATCGGCCCCTTGCGATCGGCCAGCCGACCGCCCCACAGGTTCCCGGCTGCCACCGACACACCGTAGACCAACATCACCCAACCCACCGCCCCCGCGCTAAAGCCAGCCACGTCCTGCAGGATCGGCGCCAGGAACGTGAACGGGATGAACGAGCCGCCGTAGCCGATGGCCGTCTTGGCATAGACCATCAGCAGGCGCGGCTGCGCCAGCACCTTGGCCTGCTGCGCAAGCGAAGCCGGTGGCGTATGCGCGATGTTGCGCGGCACGAACAGCAGGCTGCCCACGAAGGCGATCACACCCAGCGCCGACACCGCCAGGAAGGTCTCGCGCCAGCCGAAATGCTGGCCAATGAAGGTGCCCAGGGGCACCCCGGTCACCAGGGCCACGGTCAGGCCGGTGAACATGATGGCGATGGCGCTTGCGGCCTTCTCCTTCGGTACGAGGCCGGTGGCAATGGTCGAGCCGATCGAGAAGAACACGCCGTGCGCCAGCCCCGTCAGCACGCGCGCCAGCACCAGCGATTCATACGTCGGCGCGCGCCACGCCAACAGGTTGCCCAGCGTGAACAGCGCCATGAGCGACAGCAGCAGCGTCTTGCGCGGCAAGCGCCCCGTCAGCGCCGTCAACACCGGCGCGCCGACGGCCACGCCCAGCGCATACAAGCTGACCAGCAGCCCGGCCGAAGGCAGTGTGACGCCCAAATCAGCCGCTACCGTAGGGATCAGGCCAACGATGACGAACTCCGTCGTCCCGATGGCGAACGCGCTCAGGGTGAGCGCAAACAAGGCAATAGGCATGGTGACCTCCGTGAAATCGATGGGTGGAGTGTCGCGTCGCCTGCCTTTGCAAAAAACCCCGCGTTGTGCAGAATACTTTTGACTTGGAATTGATAATCGCAATGAAAACCACGCTTGAAGAACTGCTCGCTTTCCGGACCGTGGTCGATACCGGCTCGGTCACCGCCGCCGCTGAGCAGCTCGGCCAGACCGTCTCTGGCGTGAGCCGCGCGCTGCGTCGGCTGGAAGAAAAGCTGGAAACCACCCTGCTCTCACGCACCACGCGCCGCCTGGTACTGACCGACGAAGGCACGCTCTTCCTGGTGCAAGCGCGGCAGATCCTCTCTGCCGTGGACGAAGCCGAAGAGCAGATCGCCCTGCGTCGCCAGCAGCCCGCCGGACGCCTGCGCGTGAATGCCGCCATGCCGTTCATGCTGCACGTGATCGCGCCGCTGGTGCCGGACTTCCGCGCGCAGTATCCGCAGATCGAGCTGGAGCTGAACACCAACGACCTGATCATCGACCTACTGGAAGAAGACACTGACGTCGCCATCCGCATTGGCACGCTGCGGGACTCCACACTGCGGGCGCGACTGCTCGGAACGAGGCGGCTGCGCGTGCTGGCAAGCCCCGCTTATCTGAAAGCGCACGGCCGACCGCGCAGCGTGAACGATCTGCAGAACCACGCCCTGCTCGGCTTCGTCCAACCCGAATCGCTGAATCACTGGCCCCTGCGCGGCCCGCACGGCGATCAACTGCGCATCACCCCCGCGCTGAAAGCCTCCAGCGGTGAAACCCTGCGCCAACTCGCCCTGCAAGGCGCCGGCATCGTCTGCCTGGCCGATTTCATGACCGCCGACGACCGCCGCCGCGGCGATCTCGTGCAGGTGCTGCCCGACGCTACGGTGGAGGTCCTGCAGCCCATCCACGCGGTCTGTTACCGCAACACGCAACTGGCATCGCGCATTGCGTGCTTCCTGGATTTTCTCGAAGCCCGACTCGCGCAAGCTGCCTGAGGTGAAACGGCATCGCGGGTATGCAACAATTGCGCGATTGAACACACTCCGCGCGCGACCAATCGATCGCGTGCCGCGCCTTAGTACCCATTTGCACCGCATGGCTGAACACTCCGCTCCGGCTCTGGAGATCGACCCGAAATACGGCCCCTTCGACAAGCACACCCCGATGATGCAGCAATATTTGCGGCTCAAATCGGGGCACCCGCACACGCTTGTCTTCTACCGCATGGGCGACTTCTACGAGCTCTTCTTTGAAGACGCAGAGAAAGCCGCCCGCCTGCTCGATATCACGCTCACCGCGCGCGGCAGCACCAACGGCATGCCGATCCGCATGGCGGGCGTGCCGTTTCACGCGGTCGAGCAATACCTCGCCAAGCTGGTCAAGCTGGGCGAATCCGTTGCCATCTGCGAACAGATCGGCGACCCGGCCACCACCAAGGGGCCCGTAGAGCGCAAGGTCGTGCGCGTCGTCACACCCGGCACGTTGACGGACGCCGCGCTGCTCTCCGACAAGGTCAACAACCATCTGCTGGCCATCGCGCACCTGCCGGGCAAGCGCGGCACCGCTCCGTTGATCGGCCTGGCGTGGCTCAACCTCGTCGGCGGTGAACTGCGCGTGATGGAGTGCAATCCCGACCAGCTTGAGCGCGAACTCGAACGCATCCGCCCCGCCGAGGTGCTGGCCGACGACGCCACCCTCAACGCCATCCAGATCGACGTTGCACGCACACGATTGCCCGACTGGCACTTCGATGTGGAAGCCGGCGCGCGCCGCCTGCGCGAACAGCTTGGCGTGGCCAGCCTCGTTGCCTTCGGCGCGGAAACATTGACAGCCGCGCTGGCCGCCGCCGGCGCGCTGCTGAATTACGCAGCCGCCACGCAGGGCCAGTCGCTGCGCCATGTGATCGGCCTGACCGTCGAGCACGAGAGCGAATTCATCGGACTGGATACCGCCACGCGCCGCAACCTGGAACTGACCGAAACGCTGCGCGGGCAGGAGTCGCCCACGCTGTTCTCGCTGCTCGATACCTGCTCGACCAGCATGGGCAGCCGCCTGCTGCGCCACTGGCTGCATCACCCGCTGCGCGATCGCGCGGTTCCGCAGGCACGTCAGCAGGCCATCGAGACCTTGCTCGACGGCGATTGGCAGACGCTGCGCGCAACGCTGCGCACGCTGTCGGATGTGGAGCGCATCACCGGGCGGCTGGCGCTGCTCTCCGCGCGCCCGCGCGATCTCTCATCGCTGCGCGATACGCTCGCACGCCTGCCGGAAATTCGCGAAGAACTGCCTCAGAACGATGCAGCGGCACTGCTGGCCGAGTTGTACGCCTCGCTCACCTTGCCCGAAGACGCGCACGCCCTGCTCCAGCGCGCCGTGATGGCCGAGCCGGCCGCCATGGTGCGCGACGGCGGCGTCATCGCCCGCGGTTACGATGCCGATCTGGACGAGCTGCGCGACATCTCCGAAAACTGCGGCCAGTTCCTGGTTGACCTGGAAGCGCGCGAGCGCGAGCGCACCGGCATCGCCAACCTGCGTGTCGAATACAACCGCGTGCACGGCTTCTACATCGAGGTCACCAACGGCCAAGCCGCCAAGGTGCCGGATGACTACCGACGCCGGCAGACGCTCAAGAACGCCGAGCGCTACATCACGCCCGAGCTGAAGGCGTTCGAAGACAAGGCGCTCTCAGCGCAGGACCGCGCCCTGTCGCGCGAGAAACTCCTCTACGAAGAATTGCTGCAGAAGCTGCTGCCGCACCTGGCCGAGTTCAAGCGCATTGCCGCCGCGCTGGCGCAGGCCGACGTGCTGGCGACGCTCGCTGAGCGCGCGCATGCGCTGTCGTGGTCCCGCCCGACGCTGACGGATGCGCCCGGCATCGAACTGACACGCGCTCGTCACCCGGTGGTCGAGCAACAGGTCGAACAGTTCGTCGCCAACGACTGCGTGCTGCAGGAGGCGCGCAAGCTGCTGCTCATCACCGGCCCGAACATGGGCGGTAAATCGACCTTCATGCGCCAGACGGCGCTGGTCGTGCTGCTGGCCTACGTAGGCGCCTTCGTGCCGGCGGAAGCTGCCACCATCGGCCCGATCGACCGCATCTTCACGCGCATCGGCGCAGCGGACGACCTGGCGGGCGGGCGCTCAACCTTCATGGTCGAGATGACCGAAGCCGCCGCCATCCTCCACCGTGCCACGCCCAACAGCCTGGTGCTGATGGACGAGATCGGTCGCGGCACCAGCACGTTCGATGGTCTGGCGCTCGCCTGGGCAATTGCGCGCCACCTGCTCTCGCACAATCGCAGCCACACGCTGTTCGCCACGCACTATTTCGAGCTGACGCAACTGCCGCAAGAGTTTGCGCAGGCCGCCAACGTGCACCTTTCCGCCGTCGAACATGGTGACGGCATCGTTTTCCTGCATGCCGTCCAGGACGGCCCGGCCAGCCAGAGCTACGGCCTGCAGGTCGCGCAGCTTGCGGGCGTGCCGCAGCCTGTCATCCGCGCCGCGCGCAAGCGCCTCGCTTGGCTGGAGCAGCATTCGGCTGACACCGGCGCCACGCCGCAGCTCGATCTGTTCGCACTGGCCGCCGACGCTTCCGTCGACGACGAAGACGACACTCCGGCCGAAGCGCAAGCCAGCGCAACCCACAGCGCGCTGGCCGATGCACTTGACGGTATCGACCCAGATGACATGACGCCGCGCGAAGCTCTGGAAGCGCTGTACCGGCTCAAAGTGCTGGCCAACCCATCCGCCTGATGACCCGGCCCGGCTCGGTTTCCCTCGCGCTAAAACACATTGCCGCTGCGTTGGCGATAGCGGTGCCGGTTGCCGTGCTGGCCGCGCCCAAGGAGAGCAAGGACCGCCCTGCCGCAGCGGCCGGTTTCACCTTCGCAGTCATCGGCAACGTGCCAGAACACCCCGAAGACGTGCCACCCACCCGCGCGCTGCTGGACGCCATCGACGCAGCGCACCCGGCTTTCGTCGTCCACCTCGGCAACCTGAAGGGTCGCGACGAATCGTGCGCCGACAACCTGCTCGAAGCCCGCCACGACTTGCTCGACAGCCTGAGCGCACCGCTGGTCTACATCCCGGGCGACCACGACTGGAGCGACTGCCAGCGCCCGGCTGCCGGCCGCTTCGACCCGGTCGAGCGCCTGCTGCGCCTGCGCGAGCTGTTCTATCCCGACGACAACACGCTCGGCCAGCGCGCCATGGCGGTCATGCGCCAATCCGACCAGGCCAAGTTCCGCAGCTATCGCGAAAACGTACGCTGGGAAGCCGACGACGTGCTGTTCGTCACCCTCAACGTGCCCGGCGACAACAACAACTACAAGACCGCCGGCGGCCGCAACGGCGAATACGAAGACCGTCTGGAAGCCAACCGCCAGTGGCTCGCGCGCGCCTTCGCCGTCGCACGCCAGCGCAAGCTGCCCGGCATGGTGATCATGATGCAGGCCGATCCGCTGTTTGAAGACGGATGGGAGCGGCACCGCTCACCGAACCTGCTGGATGGCCTGTTGCGCCGCCGTGCGCACGACGGCTACCTCGCACTCAAGCGCCAGTTGCGTGCTCTCACGCGTGACTACGACGGTGCCGTGCTGCTGATTCACGGCGCCAGCCAGACCTTCCTGCTCGACCGCCCCCTCAAGGATGAGAACGGCCGCCCCGACCCACACGTCATGCGGGCGCGCACCTACGGCTCGCCGGCGCTCGATCAATGGCTGGAAGTATCTGTCACGCCGGGCCGCACGCCGCTCTTCCACGTGCGCGGACGCCACATCGACAGCGAGCCGCCGCCCGAGGCGTCACCTGCGCCAGCGCAATAAAAAACGGGAGCCAAAGCTCCCGTTCTCATTTGTGCATCAGACGATCAGTGCAGCGTGTGCGGCTTATCGTCGTCCTCGTCCTCATCCACCACTTCAAGGCCATTTTCACCGTGCACGTGGCCGTGCTCGATCTCTTCGGCGGTGGCCTCACGCACGTCGGTCACCTTCAGATCGAAGCGCAGCGCCATACCGGCCAGCGGGTGATTGCCGTCCAGGACAACCTTATCCTCTGCCACATCGGTGACGGTGTAGACGATCGCGTCTTCCTCATCGCCATCCTCGGGCACGCCCTCGAACTGCATGCCGACTTCTAGCGGCTCCGGAAACCGATCACGCGGTTCGATCTTGATCAACTCCTGATCGTACTCACCGAAGGCATCATCGGGTTCGAGCTGCAGCTTGGCCTCGAAGCCTTGCTCATGGCCGTCCAGCGCTTCCTCGATCTTGGGGAACGTGCCATCATAGCCGCCGTGCAAATACACCATCGGCTCATCGGATTCCTCGATGACGTTGCCCTGCGCGTCGGACAGTTTGTAAGCCACCGACACCACCGTATTCTTCGCGATTTTCAATTGCGCACTCCATGAACGAAGTCTCATTATACGCTGCCGATGGCGGCGTCCAAACCGCCCTTGCCTTGGGGCGCCCGGCCCAGTTGCTGGGCGGCCTGTCGCCGCGCGATTTCATGCGCACGCACTGGCAGAAGAAACCGCTGCTGATCCGCCAGGCGCTTTCCCCCGAAGAGATGCGTGCGCTGCACTTTCCGCTGTCGCCCGAGCGCGTGCTGGCGCTGGCCGAACGCCCCGATGTCGAATCCCGCCTGATCGCCCAATCGCGCGGGCGCTGGTCATTCAACCACGGCCCTTTCGACGAGCGCCCCCTGCCCTCGCGCAAGACGCGCAACTGGTCCGTACTTGTGCAGGGCATGAATCTCGTGGAGCCGGCGGTCGAGGCGCTCATGCAGCGCTTCCGCTTCATCCCCGATGCCCGGCTCGATGACGTGATGATCAGCTTCGCCACCGACGGCGGCGGTGTCGGCCCGCATTTCGATTCGTATGACGTATTCCTGCTGCAGGCCCATGGCAAGCGTCGCTGGCGCATCTCCGCACAGGATGACCTCACGCTCGTGCCAGACCTGCCGCTAAAGATCCTTGCAAACTTCACGCCCGAAGAGGAGTTCGTGCTCGAGCCCGGCGACATGCTGTATCTGCCCCCGCACTACGCGCACGATGGCGTAGCCGAGGGCGACTGCATGACGTATTCGGTCGGCTTCCGCTCACCGTCGTACCGCGAACTGGCCGGCCACTTCCTCGGCTTCCTGTCGCAGACACTGGAAGATGATCCCAACTTCGAAGGCCGCTACGCCGATCCCGACCAGAAGCCCACCGAGCATCCCGCCGAACTGCCCGCGGCCATGGTCAAGGCCCTTGCGCAGAAACTCAATGCACTGCGCTGGACGCCCGAGCTGGTCGGCGAATTCCTGGGCGCGTACCTCTCCGAGCCGAAGGATCACGTTGACTTCATCACTCAGCCGCGCCTGCCGCTCACACGCTTTGCTGCCCGGGCACGCAAGGAAGGCATCGCGCTCGACTCACGTACGCAGGCGTTGTATGACAGCCAGCGTTTCTGGATCAACGGCGATACGTTCGAGCCTTCGGGTACGCTGCTTGCGTGGCTGTCTGCATTGGCAGACGACCGCCACGCGAGTGCGACGTCGGTCGACGCGGTAGCCGATCTGCCAGACCTGATGGATACGCTGCATGCCTGGTATGAAGAGGGTTGGCTGAGGCTCGCAGGGCCTGCGAAGCGTTGATTTAGCACTGAAACACATGGTTACAAAAGCGCACGAATCGAGGGCACGACAAGCCGGGCCCGGCTACACAGGGTGTGTAAAGGCCGCTATAATCCGTTGCTAGCTTGCAGCATGAGCCGCCCCGTGCGGCATGGCTGCCGGCACAGAAGAAGGTGTTGTACTAGAGCGATAATTACCGGTAATTATTCATCGCCCTTTCTGTTGGTTCGCTTTCCATATTCAGTTCAAGGATCGAAAAAATGAAAAAGTCTCTCCTGATCGCCTCGCTGATGGCTGCTGTGGCTCTGGCTGCTTGCGGTAAGAAGGAAGAAGCTGCTGCTCCGGCCGCTGCTCCCGAAGCCTCGGCTCCGGCTGCTGCTCCGGCTGCTTCGGAAGCCGCTGCTTCGGCTCCGGCCGCTGCTTCGGAAGCCGCTGCTTCGGCTCCGGCCGCTGCTTCGGACGCTGCTGCTTCGGCTCCGGCTGCCAAGCAATAATCGCGTTCCTCGCGAGACAAAAAAGCCGACCTTCGGGTCGGCTTTTTTGTGGGTAAGTGATAAGCAAGTCGTTACCAGCTCCACTCGCCATTCAAAGTTGTTTCTGAATCTTACAAGTCGCCCATCGTGCCGTCAGACAGCGTGCCAGGGCAGCCCTTCTTCCTGATCTGCGATCGGCACATCGCCGACCTTAACGCCCAGGGCCATGGCGATCGCCTGGCCCGCCAGTAGCGGCGTGTTGTTCTGCTTGGACAAGTGAGCGGCCACCACTGTATGCAAGGCCTCATGCCGCACGCGCTTAAGGATTGCGCTGGCGATGTCATTGGCCAAGTGGCCAAAATCCCCACCGATACGCTGCTTCAATGACCACGGATAAGCCGAGTTCGCCAGCATCTCGCGATCGTGATTGCACTCCAGCACGAGGGCATGCACGCCCTCCAGATGTGCGCACAGGTATTCGGTCGACATACCGGCGTCCGTCAGCACGCCCAAACGTCGCGCACCATCATTGAACACGAACTGCAACGGCTCACGCGCGTCGTGCGGCACGGTGTACGGCAGGATATGCAAATCACCAATGCTGAACACGTCATCGGCACGGCAAAAGCGCACGGCCGCACGATCGGCGCCGCGCAGGTTCACGGTGGCGCGATACGTGCCGTGGCTAGTCCAGACTGGGATATTGAATTTGGCGGCGACCGCATAGGCACTGCCGACGTGATCGCTATGCTCGTGCGTGACGAGAATGGCGTTGATGGATTCCGGAGCGCAACCCAGGCGTTCGAGCCGGCGCACGGTCTCGCGGATCCCGAATCCGCAATCGAGCAGGATGCGCGTGCACGTCGCTCCATCGGCGGATTCGACGAGCAGCGCATTCCCTTCACTGCCGCTGCCGAGGCTGGCGAATCTCAGTGTCATCGCCCACCCAGGCAGCCGTACTGCATGACGTCGATTACCGCAGTTGCTCGTCGAGCAGCGACAGGATGCGCTTGCCGATATCGCCCGTCTGCGCCGAGCCGTCGTCGTTCTGCACCAGCACCGTCGACGAGGCACCGCTATCCTTGACCACCACGCGGTATCGCTTGGCGCGCTTGAGGTCTTCGATCTTCGTGCCCGAGAACAGGCGCGAGAAGAAACCCGGCGCATTGGCTTCGGCGCGGGTGTCGGCGTAGCGGACGAAATACACGCCTTGCGAGCGGTCACGATCATCCACGGTGAAGTTCACGCGGTCGAGCGCCAGGCCCACGGTGCGCCACGCACGGTCGAAGGGTTCCGGCACCTGCAGCACCGGCTGGCCGTTCGCTTGCGCCATCAGCGACGGGCCGATACGCCGGGCAGGCTCGGCCGCCTTCGCGCCGTCTTCCACCGGGTGCGCGGCCTGCGTCTGTGCGAGCTTCTGCTGCGCGGCATCCTTGCTGGCGCCCAGGCGCTGCATCAGACGCGAGAGGAATTCAGCTTCGAGCTCCGGATCAGCCGGACGTGGCGTCCACACAGTCTGGTCCTTGGAAGACCCCACCAGTTGCTCCTGAGCGCCGCGGTGCGAGATGTAGACCTCGACCGTACCGTTCGGCCCCTTCTCGATGCGGGTGCGGAACTTGTCGCGCTCGCCGGTCGAATACAGGCCGTCGAACACCTTGCCGACCGTGCGGCGGATGATGTCCTGCGGAATCTTCGCGCGGTTCTCGGCCCAGTCGGTTTCCATGATGCCGGTCTCGGGTGAATCGATCACCAGCAGGAAACCGAGCTCTTGCCAGAACGTGCGCAGTTGCGGCCACAGCGCGTCGGGTGTGGTCTTCACGACCAGCCAGCGCTGGTTGCCGTCGCGCTCGATGCGCATGTCGGACACGGCGGGCAGCACGTTCTCGGTGCCCGAGCCTGGCGTCGTGACCTTGGGCGCAGTCGACGTATAGGCCGACAGCGTGGCCGTGCCCGTGTCCGGCGCGGCATAGCGGCGGTCAGCCTGGATGCCAGTCAGATCAGGCGGGACTTCCAGCGTCGGGCCCTTCTTGGCTTGAGACTTGTAATCGATGCGGTCCGGCTGCATCACCTCATTGACGGTATCGCAACCGGAAATCAGGGCAACCGACAGCGCGGCCAGCAACAGTTGAGCGGACGTCGCCACAGCCCCGCGACGAGTTTGGAGCAGTTTCATTGACTTGCGATCCTTCAGACGAGAACGATGGCTTGGAAGCCGGTGAACATCAGGAGAGCAGTCCGGCATCCTTCAGGGATGCGCGCACCACTTCGTGATACTGAGGCGCCAGCGGCGTCAACGGCAGGCGGATACCGCCTTCCATCTTACCCATGGCTTGCAGGGCCCACTTGACGGGAATCGGGTTCGACTCGACGAACAGGTTCTTGTGCACCGACAGCAGTTGCATGTGGATGCGACGGGCCGTCTCCACGTCGCCGCGCATGGCAGCGGCACACAGCTCGTGCATGGCTCGCGGCGCCACGTTGGCCGTGACGGAGATATTGCCATGACCGCCCAGCAGCATCAGTGCAATGGCGGTCGGATCATCCCCGCTGTAGATCTTGAACGAAGCCGGCGCGCCCTTGATGAGCTGCGCGGCACGGTCGATGTTGCCGGTGGCTTCCTTCACGCCGATCACGCCCGGCACCTCGGCCAGACGCAGCATGGTCTCGACCGTCATATCGGCGACGGTGCGGCCCGGCACGTTGTACAGGATGACCGGCAGGTCGACCGACTCGGCCACCTTGCGGAAGTGCAGATACATGCCTTCCTGCGTCGGCTTGTTGTAGTACGGCACGACCTGCAGCGAGGCATCGGCACCCACCTGCTTGGCGTAGGCCGTCAGCTCGACGGCCTCGGTGGTGGAATTGCCGCCCGTGCCGGCAATAATGGGGATGCGCTTGTTGGCCTGCTCGACCGCCACGCGGATCAACTCCCGGTGTTCTTCCACCGACACGGTCGGGGATTCACCGCTGGTGCCGACGATAACGATGCCGTCGGTGCCTTCGGCAATATGCCAATCGATCAGCTTGCGCAAGGACGAAAAATCAAGGCTGCCGTCCTCGTGCATGGGCGTGACGATGGCGACGAGACTGCCGGAAATCTGGATCATGGTTTCGGAAGGAAACAAAAGCGTCAACGTAAACAGGCGAATTGTACCGGAACGTCAAAACGAATTCGCCACATTGGAGGCCCGCTATGAGACGGGTAAGCCCAGGCCGTCAGCAACTTCAAAGTGCGTAGCGCGGGGCCACCACCCCAGCCTGCTCACGTACGGCGCAAATCCGCTGTACGTAAGCCTCTCGGGGCGATGAGACAAAGCCATCCTCGTAGCCGATCACGCGCAGTTGGCCCTGCACAGCGCCCAGTAATTCACCCGGCATCAGCAGGAATGCCGGATTGGACGGTTTGCCGACGGTTTCGTTTCCGATCGCGAAGGTTTCGTAGATCAACCGCCCGCCCGGCGCAACGGCCGCCAGCAATTGCGGCCACAGCGGCCGGTGCAGGTAGTTGGCAACGACCACGGCATCGAAGATCGCGCCCGCCGGCAACGGCCACGGGCCGCCTTCGATGTCGGCGACGATGGTCTCCGCACTGCCCGCGAGGCCGGCGAGCGCCGCTGCATCGCGATCAATACCGGTCACCCGCAGACCACGCGCCGCGAGCCAGCGCGCATGGCGGCCGCTACCGCAAGCCACGTCGAGCACAGACGCACCAGTGGGCAATTCAGCCGCCCAGCGCACCACCCACGGAGAAGGTGTAGCGAGCGTATGCGGATCGAACACGGCAGCAGACATCAACAACGCGTCAGCTATAGGCCAGGCCCATCGCCTCGCGTACCTCGCGCATGGTCTCTTGCGTGACCTTGCGGGCGTTGTCGCAGCCGTCAGCGATGATGGCGCGCAGCAGGGACGGATCGTCCATGTATTTCTGGGCGCGTTCGAGCATCGGTTGCTGCTCGCGCAGGATGCCTTCGATCACAGGCTGCTTGCACTCCAGGCAGCCAATACCGGCGCTGCGACAGCCCTTCTGCACCCATTGCTTGGTGTCGTCGTCGGAATAGACGAGGTGCAGTTGCCAGACTGGGCACTTGTCCGGGTCGCCCGGGTCGGTGCGGCGCACGCGGGCCGGGTCGGTCGGCATGGTGCGAACCTTTTTCTCGACAGACTCCTTGTCCTCGCGCATGCGGATCGTGTTGCCGTACGACTTGGACATCTTCTGGCCGTCGAGGCCGGGCATGCGCGATGCCTCGGTCAGCAGGACCTGCGGCTCGGGCAGGATGATCTTGCGAGCGCCTTCCAGGTAGCCGAACAGGCGCTCGCGGTCGCCCATCGAGAGGCTTTGCGATTCGGCCAGCAGCGCGCGAGCCTGCTCCAGGGCCTCGTCCTCGCCGCGCTCCTGGTAGGCGGTGCGCAACTCCAGATACAGCTTGGCGCGCTTGCCGCCGAGCTTCTTGGCGGCTTCCAGCGCCTTTTCCTCGAAACCGGGTTCGCGGCCGTACAGATAGTTGAAGCGGCGGGCGACCTCGCGCGTCATCTCGACGTGCGGCACCTGGTCTTCGCCCACCGGCACGAAGCCGGCGCGGTAGATCAGGATGTCGGCGGCCTGCAGCAGCGGATAGCCGAGGAAGCCGTAGGTGGAAAGATCCTTTTCCTTGAGCTTCTCGATCTGGTCCTTGTAGGTCGGCACGCGTTCGAGCCAGCCCAGCGGCGTGCCCATGGAGAGCAGCAGGAACAGTTCGGCATGCTCGGGGACGCGGCTCTGAATGAACAGCGTGGCCTGCGACGGGTCAACGCCCGCAGCCAGCCAGTCGATCAGCATTTCCCACACGGACTCCTCGATCACCTCGGGCGATTCGTAATGCGTGGTCAGCGCATGCCAGTCGGCGACGAAGAAGAAGCACGGGTACTCGGCCTGCAGCCGGACCCAGTTTTTCAGGACGCCGTGGTAGTGCCCCAGGTGCAGGGCACCGGTCGGACGCATGCCAGAAAGTACGCGATCAGGAAACATGTGGGAATGAAGTGTGGGGACTCAGGAAAACAGCATTTGCAGCGGGCTCAGGATCCACTGCAGCAGTTGGAACAGCAGCGCCATGATCGGACGCATCCAGACGTTGGTGATGACGTTGGAAATGATCAGCGCCATCACGATAAAGAAGCCGAATGGTTCAATGCGCGATAGACCCAGCGCGGCACGCGGCGGCAGGAGTGCTGCCAGCACGCGCCCGCCGTCCAGTGGTGGCAGCGGAAACATGTTGAACGCCGCCATCACCATGTTGACAAGGATACCCGCGCGCACCATGCCGATCAGGAAGGCCTCATTGACGTTGCCCACTGCCAGCAAGATGGCAAATACGCCCCAGACAATCGCCTGGACAAAGTTGGAGGCCGGCCCGGCCAGCGCGACCCACATACCGTGCCAGCGCGGATCGCGCAGGCGATCGAAACGCACCGGCACAGGCTTCGCATAGCCGAACACGAAAGCACCGTTGGTCGCGAAATACAGCAGCAGCGGCATCGCAATCGTGCCGATCGGGTCGATGTGCCGCAGCGGGTTAATGCTGATGCGGCCCATGACATAGGCCGTGTCGTCGCCAAAATGCTTGGCGACATAGCCGTGCGCCGCCTCGTGCAGCGTGATGGCAAACAGAACGGGGATCGCGTAGACCGCGATATTCTGAATCAGGGTGGCGTCCATAAGCCGGCTATTGTAGCAAGCGCATACGACGGCATATGTGCCGGCCAGGGCGCATCCCTACAAGCCAACGCGGGCCGGATCGCCGCGCCCCTTACGCACGAGTTCAGGCTCGCCGCCGGTCAGGTCGATGACGGTGGTGGGCTCGGCTGGGGCCGGGCCGCCGTCGATCACAAGTTCGAGCTGCTTCTCCAACCGCGTGCGAATCGCCTCCGCCTCGTTGAGCGGCTCGTCGTCGCCGGGCAGTTGCAGCGTGGCGGAGAGCAACGGCTCGCCCAGTTCGGCCATCAGCGCCAGCGGAATTGCATGATCCGGCACGCGCAGGCCGATGGTCTTGCGCGACGGATGCGACAGCCGGCGCGGCACCTCCTTGGTGGCTTCCAGCAGGAAGACAAAGGGGCCAGGGGTGGCTGCCTTGACGGCGCGATATTGCTTGTTGTCCACGCGGGCAAACGTGGCCAGCTCCGAAAGGTCCCGGCACATCAGCGTCAGGTGGTGCTTTTCGTCGATGCCGCGCACGCGGCGCAGGCGTTCGACTGCGGCCTTGTCATCCAAGTGGCAGGCCAGCGCGTAGCAGGAATCGGTGGGCAGCGCGACGAGGCCTCCCGCGCGGATGATCTCCGCCGCTTGGCGGATCAGGCGCCCTTGCGGCGTGGTCGGATGGATCTGGAAGAACTGGGACATGCGCAGTGTGGGTGAGTCGGCGGTCTACGACATCCACCGGCTCCACACCGGCGTCAGGTTGTCAGGCAGCGGCGGCAATTCGCCCAACTCGATGCGGCCTTCGCCTGGGCCGTGGAAATCCGACCCGCGTGATGCGAGCAGACCGTAGCGGCGCGCCACATCGGCGTAGTAGGCGTATTGATCGGGCGTGTGACTGCCGGTAACGACCTCGACGGCCTCGCCGCCCAGGTCCTTGAATTCATCGAAGAGCGCATTGTGCTCAACCAGCGAGAGCGTGTAGCGACCCGGGTGTGCCATCACCGCGGCGCCGCCGGCGCCTTTGATCCAGCCGATGGCGTCGGCCAGCCGTGACCAGCGATGCGGCACGTAGCCAGGCTTGCCTTCGCCCAGGTAGCGGTCGAATACCTCGGAGATGTCGCGGCAATGGCCGTGCTCGACCAGGAAGCGCGCGAAGTGCGTACGCGAAACCATGTCGGGATTGCCGGCGTAAGCGAGCGCCCCTTCATAGGCGCCCTCGATGCCGAGCTTGGCGAGCGCCGCGCTGATATCTTCGGCGCGGGCGCAACGGCCCGAGCGGGTACGCTCCAGTCCCCGCACGAGATCGGCATTTTCCGGATCGATACCCAGACCGACAATGTGCAGCGTACGCCCAGCCCAGGTGACCGAAATCTCCACGCCCGGCAGATATTCCATGCCGAGTGCCGTGGCGGCCTCTCGTGCGGCGGCCTGTCCACCCACTTCGTCGTGGTCGGTCAGCGCCCACAGCGTCACGCCATGCGCGGCGGCACGAGCGGCCACGTCTTGCGGCGCGAGCAGTCCGTCCGACACCGTGGAGTGGCAGTGCAGGTCGGCGTTGCGGGTGGAAGCAGCGGAAAGTTTCAGCATTTTGTGATTTTACTGCTGCGACGCGGAATCGGGGAGCCGCCCCTTGCTGCCGCGGGATACCGGGAAGACCTGACTACCGGTGGCGGTGTTGGCGATGCGCGGTCCGCCGCGCGCTATAGTGGCCGCATTGTTCCGTTCTCTTCGCTTTGCCATGACCACCTCAGCCACGCCCAACGCCCATTCCACGCAGCCGCTCGTCGCGCCAATCCAGCAGCGCGTCGACGTGCTCGTGGTGGGCGCCGGGCCGGTTGGCCTGTTTGCGGCGTTCCAGGCGGGCGTGCTCGGGCTGTCGTGCGTGCTGGTCGATGCGCTGGATCGTCCCGGCGGCCAATGCACTGAGCTGTACCCGGAAAAGCCGATCTACGACATTCCCGCGCTGGTCTCGTGCACCGCGCAGGAACTCGTCGACCGGCTGATGGCCCAGTGCGCGCCGTTCGAATACCCGATCCTGTGCGGTCGCCGCGCCGAGACCGTTGAGACGGTGGAAAGCGAACACGGCCGGCGCTTCCGCGTCACCACCAGTGCGGGCGACGAGTTCGACTGCGCTGCCGTGCTCATCACCGCCGGCAATGGCGCCTTTGCGCCGCAGCGCGTGGCCCTGCCCGAAGCGGCTGCGCTTGAAGACCTCCACCTGCACTACGCCGTGCGCGACACCGCGCGCTTTGCGGGCAAGCGCGTCGTCATCGCCGGCGGCGGCGATTCCGCACTCGACTGGGCATTGGCCCTGCGCAAGGTGGCCGCACGCGTCACGCTCGTGCATCGGCGCGAGGGCTTTCGCGCGGCCGACGCCACCGTGGCCGAGATGCGCGCCGCCGTCGCCACAGGCGAGATGGACTTCGTGCTCGGCATGCTCGCGCGCCTGGACAGCACGCCCGACGGCACCCTCACCAGCATCACCATCCGGGGGCGCGAGGGCGACACCGTCCTGCCCTGCGATGAGCTGATCGCGTTGTACGGGCTCGTCTCCGAACCCGGCCCGATCGCCAACTGGGGCGTGGAGATGCGCGCGGGCCGCATTACCGTAGAAACCACGGCGTACGAAACCTCGCGCCCCGGCGTTTTCGCCGCAGGCGATATCGCGCTGTATCCGAACAAGCAGAAGCTGATCCTGTCGGGCTTCCACGAGGTGGCGATGGCACTGCGCCGTGCCTACCGCTATGCGAATCCAGACAAGACGCTGGTCCACACGCACACCAGCAACGACACGAACCTGCAGCACAAGCTGCACGTGGCGGCTGAATGACCGTCCCCGTGCGTGAAGCGCACGTGGTCGTGATCGGCGGCTATGGTTTCTTCGGGCAGCGATTGGTCGAGCGCCTGTCGGCCCACGCATCGCTGACGGTGGCGATCGCTGGCGCGGGCCCAGGCTCTGGCCGATACCTTGCGCCGCGCCGCGCTGCGCACTGCACCGCACGCAACCGCTATCGCTGGTTCGGACGCTCGAATGCGTGCATCCTGCCGCCGCCCAGTGTGGCGCAGCGGTTTCTCGATTGATCCCCGCAGTCAGTCCAGCATTCAGCCCAACTGGCAGAACTCCTCGATCAGGACGGCCACCTGCTCGGGCTGATCGTGGTGCAGCATGTGGCCCGCATCGGCGATCAGCACTTCGCGGAAGTCGGCAAACGCCGTAAAACGCGCCTTGAATTCGGGCAGCGGCACATCACCCGCAATGGTCTTGAGCGTGGGCGAATCGACCGCCTCGACATGCAGCACAGGGGCGGTGACACAGCGCCACACCTCCATCACCTCATCCAGCCGGTAAAGCTGCGGGTTGATGATCTTGTGCGCCGGATCGCCGAGGATCTCCCAACGGCCCCCGGCATTCTGCCGCGACCAGTGCTGCGCAAGAAATGCGGCCTTGTCGGCAGGCAAGCGCGGGTTGGTCTTCTGTAGGCGCGCGGCGACATCGGCAACGGTAGCGTAGGAGTTCAGGCGCGGCTTGTCCTTGAGTTCATCAAGCCAGCGCGCATAGCGGCGCGGCGCCTGCGATGCCTCTGACGCCGACATGCCGAAGCCCTCCAGATCGACCACGCGGCGCACGCGCTCGGGCCGGACGCCGGCGTACAGGCACACCACGTTGGCGCCCAGGCTGTGGCCGACCAGCGTCACCTGCCCTTCCGGCTGGTAATGATCGAGGATGGCTTCCATGTCAGCCAAGTAATCGGCAAACCAGTAGCACTCGACGCCGGCGCCGTCGGTGGGCCGGGCGGTTTCGCCGTAGCCGCGCCAGTCGGGGGCAACGATATGCCAGCGCTCACGCAGCGCATCCACCAGAAACTGGAACGATGCCGACACGTCCATCCACCCGTGGAACAGAAACAGGATGGGCGCACCGGGATCGCCCCATTCACGGATGTGGTAGCGCAGGCCGCGCACATCCAGGTAAGTCGAGCGGGAAGCTTGGCGCACGGCCGGCAGCGTGGTGGAGTCCATGGTTTTCGTCACCGAATAGAAATCGAACGATCGTTCTTTTCTCGGCGATTATATCGGCGGACAGCCCGGCGCGTGCAGCTCAGAACGACGCTTCCAACGCAGCGATCTCGTCGTCGTCAAAACCGGCCTGGCGGCGCGCATCGAGGTTGAACGGCCCGCGCAGGCGCGGTGCGCTGTATTGCTCGGCCAGCTTGCGATAAGTCGGCACCGGATCGAGCCCGGCGCGCTCGCACAGCCAGCGATACCAGCGGTTGCCCACCGCCACGTGGCCGATCTCGTCGTGCAGGATGATGTCGAGGATGCCGGCAGCCGCCATATCGCCTGCCTGCGCCAGCTTGGCGCGGATCGGCGGCGAGGCATCCAGCCCGCGCGCTTCCAGCGTACGCGGCACCAGCGCCATGCGCGCGAGCGGGTCGGCGGCCGTCTTCTCGGTCATCTGCCAGAGGCCGTCGTGAGCGGGGTGATCGCCATAGCGGCAATCAAGCGTGGCCAGATGAGCCGACAGCAGCGAGAAATGCGTCGCCTCCTCCGCCGCCACGCGCATCCAATCCTGGTAAAACGCGACCGGCATGCCGGCAAAGCGCCACACCGCATCGAGCGCGAGATTGATGGCGTTGAATTCGATGTGCGCCAGCGCGTGCAGCAGTACGCCCCGGCCATGCGGCGTATCGATCGCACGGCGGCGCGGGACATCGGCCGGCGGCACCAATATTGGGGCATCGGGCCTGCCGGGAACGCCAACGACTGGCGCGGCGATGGCCTCGTCGGCGCCCCAGGCTGCGGCCTCGGCGGTTTGAGCGCGCTCGCCAAGGCGTAACGTGGCGTCAACCTTGCCGGCAGGATCAGTCAGGCACAACGCGGCCAGAGCGGCGCGGCGCAGCGAGTCGGTGGGCGGCTGGGAAGCAGTCATCAGCGTACAATTCGGGCTTTCCGCCATTCTAATTCGACGTGTCGGCTACGCCCTGCCGGGCAGGCTTGAAGACGCGCGCAAATCCCCCATTTACGCTGATTCTGGAGACCGATCGCATGGCCCTCTACCAACTCGGTGACGTTGCCCCGACCATCAATGCCGACGCCTACGTGGCACCCGAAGCGACCGTCATCGGCCGCGTGGAGCTCAAGGCACGCGCGAGCGTCTGGCCCGGCGCGGTGATCCGCGGCGACAACGAGCCGATCACCGTGGGCGAGGCGAGCAACGTGCAGGAAGGCGCGGTGCTGCATACCGACCCGGGCTGCCCGCTCGATATCGGCGACCGCGTGACGATCGGCCACCAAGCCATGTTGCACGGCTGCACGATCGGCGAAGGTTCGCTGATCGGCATCCAGGCGGTGGTGCTCAACCGCGCGGTGATCGGCAAGAACTGCCTGGTGGGCGCCGGAGCGATCGTCACCGAAGGCAAGGTCTTCGAAGACGGCACGCTGATTCTGGGCGCGCCCGCCAAGGCCGTGCGCAAACTGTCGGAAGACGACATCGCCAAGATGCACCTGAACACCGAGACGTATGCGGTGCGCCAGGCGATGTACAAGCAGCAACTGAAACGGATCGATGGATGACTGACGAGCTGAAGAAATTTGTATTCGACGCCGCGCCGGTGCGCGGTGAATTGGTGCGCCTGGAAGGGGCCTGGCAAGAGGTGCTGCGCCGCCGCCGCTACCCTGCCCCGGTCAGCACCCTGCTGGGCGAGATGATGGCCGCCGCCGCGCTGCTGTCGGCCAACCTGAAGTTCAACGGTGCACTGGTCATGCAACTGCATGGCGACGGTCCTGTGCGCATGCTGGTTGTGGAGTGCAATTCCGACCTGTCGATGCGCGCCACTGCCAAGATCGTCGAAGGCGCCGAGATAGCCGACGATGCCACGCTGGCATCGATGGTCAACGTACACGGCCACGGCCGCTTCGCCATCACGCTCGACCCGCACGACAAGCTCCCGGGCCAGCAGCCGTATCAGGGCATCGTGCCGCTGTCGGACGAAAACGGGCCGCTCTCCAGCATGACCGAGGTGCTTGAGCACTACATGCAGAGTTCTGAACAGCTCGACACGCGCCTGTGGCTGGCCGCCGACCAAAAGGTCGCCTCGGGCATGCTTCTACAACGCCTGCCCTCGTACGGCGGCACCATGGAGGGCCGTCCCGACCGCGAGCCGGCACAGGTGGGCGAGACCGGCCAGCCGCTGCACCATGACGTGCAGGAGCAGGATCTCGACACATGGGAACGCGTCTGCCAACTCGGCAAGACGCTGCGCCGCGATGAGCTGCTCGAACAGCCGATCGACACGCTCATCAAACGCCTGTACTGGGAAGAGATGGAAGCCGCTGGCATCCGCATGTTCGAGCCGCAGGCTCCGCACTTCCGCTGCTCATGCTCGCGGCTGCGCGTGGGCGCGATGCTGCGCACGCTTGGCCAGCCCGAAGTCGACAGCATCCTGGAAGAGCGCGGCAAAGTGGAGATCGACTGCGAGTTCTGTGGCCAGCACTACAGCTTTGACGCAGTCGATTGCGCACAGCTCTTCGCACAGGAAACCGTCGCGCAAGGCATTCAGGGCGCCTCCGGACAGCGCCATTGAGCGTGGCGACATAGTATGAAGATGCGTGGCGTGCGGCACTTTTGCGTGCCGTACGCGCTCTAAGTCGCCAGTTACGTTATCTGCCGCCCGCTACGGAGCGCATCATGTCTGAATCCATCGCCCGGTCGTTGAATCTGCCCCGCGCCAGCGCCGTCATCCTGCCCTTCGTGGCAGCCCTGCTGGCGTCGGCCTGCGTCACCGTTCCGCGCGGCCCGGGTGGCACGCCTTACACGGCACGCCTGCCTGCCGACGCGCAGCCGGCTGCCCCCGCTGCGTTATCGGCGGAAGAGCGCAAGAAACTGGATGCGTTGAACGCCAAGGCGCTGCGCGAATCTGATCAGGCGGCCCAACGCGACGCCGAGGCGCGAGCCTACGCAACCACGCCCTACTACGCTCCCTACCCGTATTACGGCAGCTATTCGGTCTACTACGGCAGCGGATGGCGCCACCACGGAGGCTGGGGTTTCAGCTACGGCGCGCCCGTTTGGGGCTATCCGTATTACTGGTAGAAACTGAAGTCGTATTGAAAAGCGAGCGCGGCCAGGACGGCGTGTTCGCTCGGCATGTTCAGTGCCGATTCTGCTGCCCTGCCGGGGGAGGCGGAGGCGGTGGGGTTTCGCTGGTCTTCGGGGCCGGCGCGACAAACTGAACGAAACCTTCGTCGTCCTTGACCATGCCCAACTCATAGCGCGCGCGCTCTTCGATGGCGCCCGTGCCTTCCTTGAGGTCCTTGACCTCGCCTTCCAGCTTGGCGTTGCGCTGTTTCAGCTCAGCATTGCGCTGATTCTGCGTAGTCACCTGCTTCTGCATGTCCCACACGCGCAGCCAGCCGCCCTTGCCCAGCCAGAGCGGGTATTGGATGGCAAGCAGCAACAGCAGCAGAAACAGCGTGATCAGGCGCATACGGTCAGACGTTGGCGGTGCGGCCTCCAGATACCACGCGACCGCCACAGCGGCGGTCGCACGGTTGCCCGAGGCAGAACTGCGACGGATTATCGCAGGTTATAGAACGCCGACTTGCCCGGGTAGCTAGCGATATCACCGAGGTCTTCCTCGATACGCAGCAGTTGGTTGTACTTGGCCATACGGTCCGAGCGCGACAGCGAGCCGGTCTTGATCTGGCCAGCGTTCGTGCCGACGGCGATGTCGGCGATGGTGCTGTCTTCGGTCTCGCCCGATCGGTGCGAGATCACAGCGGTGTAGCCGGCGCGCTTGGCCATCTCGATGGCGGCGAACGTCTCGGTCAGCGTACCGATCTGGTTGATTTTGATGAGGATCGAGTTGGCGATGCCCTTTTCGATGCCTTCCTTCAGGATGCGCGTATTGGTGACGAACAGGTCGTCGCCCACGAGCTGCACCTTGTTACCGAGCTTCTCGGTCAGGACCTTCCAGCCTTCCCAGTCGCTTTCGTGCATGCCGTCTTCGATCGACACGATCGGGAACTTGTCAGCCAGATTTGCCAGGTAGTTGGCGAAATCTTCCGACGACAGCTGGAGGCCTTCGCCTTCGAGGTGGTATTTGCCGTCCTTGTAGAACTCGGAAGCTGCGCAGTCCAGTGCCAGCAGCACGTCTTCGCCCGGGCGATAGCCGGCTTGTTCGATAGCCGACAGGATGGTGGCGAGGCATTCTTCGTTGCTGGCGAAGTTCGGGGCGAAACCACCTTCGTCGCCCACGGCCGTGCTCATGCCCTTGTCGGCGAGGATCTTCTTCAGCGCGTGGAAGATCTCGGCGCCGCAGCGCAGGGCTTCGCGGAAGCTCGACTGGCCGACCGGCATCACCATGAATTCCTGGATGTCCAGGCTGTTGTTGGCGTGCGCGCCGCCGTTGACGATGTTCATCATCGGCACCGGCATCTGCATCGCGCCAGAACCGCCGAAGTAGCGGTACAACGGCAGGCCCGCTTCTTCCGCAGCAGCCTTGGCCACGGCCATCGACACGGCCAGCATGGCGTTGGCGCCCAGGCGGCTCTTGTTCTCGGTGCCGTCCAGATCGATCAGGGTACGGTCCAGGAAGGCCTGTTCCGAAGCGTCCAGGCCCATGATGGCTTCGGAGATCTCGGTATTGATGTGCTCGACGGCCTTGAGCACGCCCTTGCCCAGGTAGCGCGACTTGTCGCCGTCACGCAGTTCGATGGCTTCGCGCGAGCCAGTGGAAGCGCCCGACGGCACTGCGGCGCGGCCCATCACGCCCGATTCCAGCAGCACGTCGCATTCGACGGTGGGGTTGCCGCGCGAGTCCAGCACTTCGCGACCGATGATATCTACGATGGCACTCATGAAAATCCCTCTTGGTGTCTTAAAGCTAACGCAAGCGGTCGATGGGCTTAAATGCCTTCAACCACAATCATGTTCATCTTGGCGGCCTTGGAGCGCGCTTCACGAGCGGCGCGATACTCCTCACTGTCATGGAAGGCCTTGGCGGCGTCATAGCTCGGGAACTTGAGCACGACGATGCGGGTGGGATTCCACTCGCCTTCAAGCGACTCGGTCTTGCCGCCGCGCACCAGCGGCTCCGCGCCATGAACTTGCATGGCCTTGGTCGACAGCACCTTGTATTGCTCGTATTGCACGGGGTCGGTCACGTCCACGTACGCGAGGATGTAGCCAGCGGCCATGTGTCTCTCTCCAGAAGCTGCAACAAACGACGACGGCAGCATACGCTGCCGCCGGTCGGGTTGGGATCAGTCAATCAGTCGAACTGATTTTCCAGGAAACCGCTGCGCTTGGTGAGCACATCCAGTTCTTTCAGTACCGACAGCAAGTCTTTCATGCGGCGCAGCGGTACGGCATTCGGGCCGTCTGATTTCGCGCATGCGGGGTCGGGGTGCGTTTCCATGAAAACGCCCGACACGCCCGCGGCGATGGCTGCACGTGCCAGCACCGGCACGAACTCGCGCTGACCACCCGAGCTGGTGCCCTGGCCGCCCGGCAGTTGCACCGAGTGCGTCGCATCGAACACCACCGGGGCCCCCGTCTCGCGCATGATCGCCAGCGAGCGCATGTCCGACACAAGGTTGTTGTAGCCAAACGAGGCGCCGCGTTCGCAGGCCATGAAGCTGTCTTCCGGCAGGCCGGCATCGCGGGCAGCATGGCGCGCCTTGTCGATGACGTTCTTCATGTCGTGCGGCGCGAGGAACTGGCCCTTCTTGATGTTGACGGGCTTGCCACTCTGCGCGCAGGCGCGGATGAAATCGGTCTGGCGGCACAGGAAGGCCGGCGTCTGCAGCACATCCACGACGCTGGCCACCGGCTTGATCTCGTCGATCTCGTGCACGTCGGTCAGCACCGGCACGCCTACCTGACGGCGAACTTCACCCAGGATGCGCAGGCCCTCTTCCATGCCCAAGCCACGGAACGATGCGTCCGACGAGCGGTTCGCCTTGTCGAACGACGACTTGTAGATGAACGGAATGCCCAGCGCGCCCGTAATCTCCTTGAGCGTGCCGGCGGTGTCGATCGCCATCTGCTCGGACTCGATCACGCAAGTGCCGGCAATCAGGAAGAACGGTTTGTCGAGGCCGACCTCGAAATCGCAGAGTTTCATGATGTTCCCGTGTGCAGGCGCTTAGGCGACGGCGCGTTGCGCGTTCTGCTGGTGATGCGCCAGCGCGGCTTCCACGTAGGCCTTGAACAGCGGGTGGCCGTCACGCGGCGTCGAGGTGAATTCCGGGTGGAACTGCACGCCGACGAACCAGGGGTGCATTGACGACGGCAGTTCCATCATTTCCGGCAGGTTCTCGGACGGCGTGCGTGCCGAGATGATCATCCCGGCCTTTTCCAACTGCGGCACGTAGTGGTTGTTCACCTCGTAACGGTGACGGTGGCGCTCGTTGACTTCGGCGCCGTAGATCGTCGACGCCTTGGTGCCTGGCTGCACCGGCACGCGCTGCGAGCCCAGGCGCATCGTGCCGCCCAGGTCGGAATCAACGGAGCGCTTCTCGACGCGGCCATCTCGATCCAGCCATTCGGTGATGAGCGCCACCACCGGATGTTCCGTCTCATCGTTGAATTCCGTGCTGTTGGCGTCCTTCATGCCGGCCAGGTGGCGGGCGAATTCAATCACGGCCAACTGCATCCCCAGGCAGATGCCCAGGTAAGGCACATCATTCTCACGGGCGTACTGGATTGCACGGATCTTGCCTTCGGTCCCGCGCTTGCCAAAACCGCCGGGCACCAGAATCGCATCCAGCGCTTCCAATACCGCGGTATGGCCAGACTCCAGCTCTTCGGAGTCGATGTATTCAATGTTGACGCGCGTCGAGGTATGCAGGCCGGCGTGGCGCAGCGCCTCGATGAGCGACTTGTACGACTCGGTCAGGTCGACATACTTGCCGACCATGCCAATGGTGATCTCGTGTTGCGGATTTTCCAGCGTGTGCACCATGTGCGCCCACACGGACAGATCCGCCGGCGGCGCCTCGATACGCAGTTCTTCGCAAATGATGCGATCCAGCCCCTGCTCGTTAAGCATCTGCGGGATCTTGTAGATGGTGTCGACGTCCCACACCGAGATGACCGCGTCCTGCGGCATGTTGGCGAAGAGCGAAATCTTCGCGCGCTCGTCGTCGGGAATCGGGCGGTCAGCGCGGCACAGCAGCGCGGTCGGCTGCACGCCGATTTCGCGCAGCTTCTGCACCGAGTGCTGGGTCGGCTTGGTCTTGAGCTCGCCGGCGCTGGCAATGAACGGCACCAGCGTCAGGTGCACGAACGCGGCTTGGTTGCGGCCCAGGCGCAGGCTCATCTGACGCGCGGCTTCCAGGAACGGCAGCGATTCAATATCGCCCACCGTGCCACCGATCTCGACGATCGCCACGTCGGCCTTGCCGTCGTGCGAGGCTTTGGCGCCACGCTCGATGAAGGCCTGGATCTCGTTGGTGATGTGCGGAATGACCTGCACCGTCTTGCCGAGATACTCGCCGCGACGCTCCTTGCGGATCACGGATTCGTAAACCTGGCCGGTGGTGAAGTTATTGGCCTTGCGCATCTTGGCCGAGACAAAGCGCTCGTAGTGGCCAAGATCGAGGTCGGTTTCTGCGCCGTCCTCGGTCACAAACACCTCGCCGTGCTGGAGCGGGCTCATGGTGCCCGGGTCGACGTTGATGTAGGGATCGAGTTTGAGGAGGGTGACTTTGAGGCCGCGCGACTCAAGAATGGCCGCGAGCGAGGCGGCGGCGATGCCCTTGCCGAGCGAGGACACAACGCCACCGGTGACAAATACGAACTTGGTCATAAACCTGGCTTGCCGGGGAAAGCCGGATTATAGCAAAGGTACCTTGTCCGATCCGTGTCGAAACGGTGGAATTCGGCGGATCAGGCGGCGTGCCGCATGGCGCCTGCATCGGCGCGCATATTGTTGATCAACTCGCGAATCAGCGCGGCGGTTTCCAGCGGTTTTTCCATCGGATACAGGTGGCTGCCTTCGATCCAGCGCAGCCGGCTGCCGACCAGGCGGCGGGTCGCGCCCAAGCCAACCCGGCGGATCTCCCGCGAGCGCGTACCGGCCACGAAGCTGACGGGAAATGGCGTGCCGCCCGCAATCTTGTGCCCCATGTTGGTCGGCAGGGTCCGGTAGATCTGGTATTCGATCTCGCGCGAGAAGCGCAGTGTGCGTTCGGCGTTGCGGCCGGTGGGCTCGGTGCCGTGTTCAACGTAATCGCGCAGTACATCCTCGTCCCAGCGGTCGAACTTGCGCTTGGCCTTGAAGTGGCTCCAGACCGCATCGAGGTCCGGCCACAGGTTGCGCCGGTTCTTAGTAGCCGCCGCCGGCGATTGGCTCTCGTCGATGTCCAGCCATTGCGCCACGCGCAACAGCTTGGCGCGCCAGCCGGCAATGATGGGCGAATCCAGCATCAGCACGCCGCGCACCCGCTCGGGCCGACGCAGCGCAGCCATCAGGCTCAGGAAGCCGCCCAGCGAATGACCAACCAGCCAGACCGGCTCAGGCTGCGCGTCGATCTCAGCCAGCAGTTCCTTGACCAGCCCGGGCCAGGACCGGGTGACCGGAAAGCGCGGGTCATGGCCGAAACGCTCCACCGCCTGGATGTCGAATTCGTCACTCAGCTCTCCGAGCATCTTGCGGTACGTGCCAATCGGAAAGCCGTTGGCATGCGAAAAGAGCATCACGTCGCGCATCGACCAATTCCTGTGCGGGTATTTTCAGTGCGATTCTTTCGACCCGCCAGCCACGCGCTGGATCGTCGCCACCTGCTCGAACACCGGGCCGGGCGCCCGTTGCGGCGCGGCTGGGGCGTCCGCCGCGGGCGGGGCAATGCGGACCGGTTCCACCTCGGCCGACGGGTGCCCTTCGCGGCGCAGCGGATGCTCCGGCGTGGTGTGGGTCTCCCATTCCGGGTCGTCGATCTCGGCAAACACCTGGCGCAGGCGCTTGCCCCACGTGCCGCGGATCATCGTGAAATACGGATTCTCTTCATCGATGGCCACGAAGCGTGTCACGTGCAGCGAGTTGGCTTCGTAGACCAGCAGGTCGAGCGGCAAACCCACGGAGATGTTCGACTTCAGCGTCGAATCCATCGAGATCAGCGCACATTTGGCGGCCTCGTCCAGCGGCAGCGCCGGGCGGATCACGCGGTCGATGATGGGCTTGCCGTACTTGGCCTCGCCGATCTGGAAGTAACAGTTCTCGGGCGTGGCCTCGATGAAGTTGCCGGCAGCATAGACGTTGAACAGGCGCGGCCGCTCGCTGCCGATCTGTCCGCCGAAGATGATGCTGACGTTGAAGTCGATCTTGGCCTTGGCCAGCGCCGCAGCGTCGCGATCGTAGACCTCGCGCACCGCCTCGCCGACGATGGTGGCAGCCTCGAACATATCCCGCGCCGTCCACAACGAGCGCGGCTTGTCGCGCGCCTCGGTCAGCACCTGGCGCACGGCCTGGCTGATGGCGAGGTTGCCGGCGGTCAGCAGCACCATGACGCGATCGCCCTCGCGCTCGAAGACGGTCATCTTGCGGAAGGTGGAGATGGCGTCGACGCCCGCGTTGGTACGGGAGTCCGACAGGAAGACCAAGCCAGCGTCCAGGCGCATGGCGACGCAATAAGTCATGGGAGCAGCAACAAACGGAATGGGTAAGTTGAGAGCATTCTAGCGCGCCAATTGCAACGCATTGATACGCTTGAAAGCTGCGCTCAGTTCACTCAAGAAACCTCGGCCGGTAGCGGCTCGATGGAGATGGTCACGTCCAGCGTCTCGGCGCCGCCGCCCTGGCGGATGCCGCGAATCGGCGCGGCCGATTGATAGTCGCGGCCGACCGCCAGGCGAATATGGCGCCCATCGGTAAAACATTGGTGGGTGACATCGATGCTGCACCACGTGTGCGAATCGGCATCGAGGCAGACATCGACCCAAGCATGGCTGGCGAGATCTTCCTCGCCGACCGCGTGGAAGTAGCCGCTGACATAGCGCGCCGGCACGCCCAGCGCCCGGCAGCACGCCACCATCACCTGCGCCTGGTCCTGGCACACGCCCGCGCCCAGGCGAAAGGCCTCGGCGGCGGTCGTGCCCACATCGGTCGTGTTGGGCTTGTAGCGGACGCGCTGGGCAATGGCATGGGCCAGGTGCAGCGCGGATTCGGCATCGCCCGGCACCAATGCGTGCTCACGTGCGAACGCCACCATCTCGGGCGGTGCGAAGGTCAGCGGGGTGGCGCTCAGAAAATACAGCGGCGAAACGCGGTAGCGCCCTTCCCCGGGCGCATCGGTAAAGCTGCGGCTGCCCGGCGAGCCGGACGGGAAAGCCTCGACGATACCGCGCGCGTCGATGGTGATGTCCTCAGCGCGATTGCCCAGCGTGAAGTGATGCACCACGTTGCCGAAACCGTCACTGGCGCGCGTCAGCTTGCCGGGGGCGTGGATCTGCCAGCTATCCACTTGCTGCAGTGGTCCGCTGCGAGGCGTCAGCCGCAGTTCGTGCACGCTGTGGCGTAGCGGCTCTGCATAACGGTAGACCGTCGTATGGCGAATTTGGTATTTCACGATGACGCGGGCGCCACCCGAAAGCAGCGCCCCAATGGAATCAAAATGCCCCGCGCATCACACCGCATCGAGTGGCACCAGGAAATCCTGGCTGATGCCGTTGCCCAGGTCGCCGATGCGCTCCAAGAAGTTGGTCAGCCACGGGTGCAGGCCGACCGCAAAAATATCTTCGATGCGGGCGTACCGCAGGTCGGCGTGCAGTTTACCAGCGCGACGCTCCGTCTCGGCCGACTGACTGTTGCGTACCGTGGAGAGGATCGCCACCACCTCGTCCATGCTAGCCAGCAGCGAGCGCGGCATGTCGCTGCGCAAGATCAGCAGCTCAGCCACGCGCGTCGGCGTGATGACGTTGCGGTAGATCTTGCGATACACCTCGAAGCCCGAAACGGAGCGCAGCGTGGCGGCCCAATGATAGAAATCCCCCTGCTCGGCAGCGGTTTCGTCTCGCGTGGGCGTGGATTGGAACTTCACGTCGAGCAGCCGTGCGGTGTTATCGGCACGCTCCAGGAAGGTGCCGAGGCGCATGAAGTGGAACGCGTCGTCCGTGAGCATGGTGCCGACCTGCACACCGCGCGACAGGTGCGAGCGGAACTTCACCCACTCGAAGAACTGCGACGGATCGTCTCGCAGCATGCCCTCGCCAATCAGGCGCTGCACGTCCAGCCAAGTGGTGTTGATGGTCTCCCACACCTCGGTCGTGATGGAGCCGCGTACCGCCCGGGCATTCTCGCGCGCGCCGCGCAGGCAGCTCATGATCGACGACGGGTTGGTCATGTCGCGCACCATGAAGTCGATCACGTCATCGCGCGAGAGCAGGCCGTAGCGCTCATCGAAAACCTGCGTGAGTTCAGAGATGTCGAGCATCGCCCACCAGCCTTGCTCCGCCACTTCCGCCGATTGCGGCAGCAGCGAGGTCTGATAGTTGACGTCGAGCATGCGGGCGGTGTTCTCGGCCCGTTCGGTGTAGCGCGCCATCCAGAAAAGGTGGTCTGCGGTGCGGCTAAGCATGGCGTTCCCTTTTTGCGTATTCGATTGATCGATTGCCAGGTTGCGACAATGAGCGAGCCTTCAGCGCTCCAGCACCCACGTATCCTTCGTCCCGCCGCCCTGCGACGAGTTGACCACCAGCGAGCCCGCCCGCAGCGCCACGCGCGTGAGGCCGCCCGGCACCATGCGCACGTCCTTGCCCGACAGTACGAAGGGGCGCAGGTCGATGTGGCGTGGCGCGATACCGGCTTCGACATAGGTCGGGCACGTGGACAGCGCCAGCGTCGGCTGGGCGATGTACTGCTCGGGGCGCGCCTTCACCACCTCGCGGAACGCGGCGATCTCGTCCTTGGTGGCGGCCGGGCCAACCAGCATGCCGTACCCGCCCGCGCCGTGCGTCTCCTTGATCACCAGCTCGCCCATGTGGTCGAGCACGTATTGCAGGTCGTCCGGACGGCGGCACATGTAGGTCGGCACGTTGTTGAGGATCGGCTCCTCGCCCAGGTAGAAACGAATCATGTCGGGCACGTACGGATAGATCGACTTGTCATCCGCCACGCCGGTGCCGATGGCATTGCAGATCGTAACGTTGCCCGCACGGTAGACTGACAGCAGCCCCGCCGCGCCCAGCGAGGAATCCGGGCGGAATACCAGCGGATCGAGGAAATCGTCGTCGACACGGCGGTAGATCACGTCGATGCGCTGCGGACCTTGCGTGGTGCGCATGTAGAGGTGGTCATCCTGCACGAACAGGTCGTGCCCTTCCACCAGCTCCACACCCATCTGCTGGGCCAGGAACGCATGCTCGAAATACGCCGAGTTGTACATGCCCGGCGTGAGCACCACCACGGTCGGATCGGCAATGTTCTGCGGCGACACGCTACGCAGCATGTCGAGCAACAGATCGGGGTAATGCGCGACCGGCGCCACACGATTGCGCGCGAACAGTTCCGGAAACAGCCGCATCATCATCTTGCGGTTTTCCAGCATGTACGACACGCCCGATGGCACGCGCAGGTTGTCTTCCAGCACGTAGAACTCGCCTTCGCCGGCCCGCACGATGTCGATGCCGGCCACGTGCGCATAGATGTCGCGCGGCACGTTCACGCCCAGCATGTCGGGGCGGTACTGGGCGTTGTTGTAGATCTGATCGGGCGGGATGACTCCGGCGCGCAGGATGTTCTGCTCGTGATAGATGTCGTGCAGGAAGCGGTTGAGCGCGTCCACACGCTGGCGCAGGCCGCGCTCAAGCGTCGCCCATTCGCTGGCTGGGAAGATGCGCGGAATGATGTCGAACGGAATCGTGCGCTCGGTGCCGCTGTTCGACTCGTCCTTGTCGCCGTACACGGCAAAGGTGATGCCGACGCGGCGAAAGATAAGGTCGGCTTCGGCACGCTTGTTCTGCAGCGTGGTGGCGGACTGATTGCCCAGCCATTCGGCAAAGCGTCCGTAGTGGCTGCGCACCTCGCCCTGCTGGACGAGCGCTCCCGGGGCCGGTTCGGCGGCATGCGGGCTGCGTTCGCCATGCCAGTTGAGCATTTCATCGTAGAACCGGACTGCCATGCTGATCTCCCCTGACGACGTGCCGCACAGGGTGCGCGGCACGTGGTTTTTATAGCACAGCGGTTTTGGGCCCCACAATGGGGCCAACCCGTTGTGCCACCAAGTTTTACGGCAGCACGTCAATTCCGTCCGCGGCCGACGTCAGGGGGTTCCACTTCCCGCGCGGAAGACCAGTAACGCGGTCGCATGGACCGCGCCGCCTGCACCTCCAGCGCATCGCCGCGCGTCTCGACGACGACGGCACCGGTCTTGTCGGTACGCAGCCGCTCGATGTCGCGCGCCACATAGCGCTGCCATACCTGCGGATGCGGGTGTCCGTACCGGTTGCGGTAGCCGACCTGAAAAATCGCCACCTGCGGAGAAACCGCGTCCAAGAACGCACCGCTGGAGCTCGTCTTGCTGCCGTGATGCGGTACAAGCAAGATGTCTGCCATCAACCGCTCCGGCGCCTCTTTGGCGACGAGCCCCGCTTCCTGTGCGGTTTCGATGTCGCCAGTCAACAGTGCTGCATGACGGTCGTTCGTGATCCGCAACACACAACTGCGTGCGTTGCTTGGCACGCGCGCATCGTCGTCAGGCACCTGCAGCGGATGCAGCATCTCGAAGTCGACCCCGTCCCATGCCCAGGACTGTCCGGCCACGCAATCCTGCGAAGCAATTTCGTGTGCCGTGGCTACAGCCCACAACCCATTGCCGGACGGCAACGACGCCAACATGGTGCGCACCGGCACCGCATCGATCACCGTTTTGGTGCCGCCAGCGTGGTCGCTGTCTTGATGACTGATGATGAGCGCATCAAGCGCTTCCACGCCATGCCCGCGCAGGTATGGGGTGATGACGCGGGCGGCGGCATCGGCGTGGTCGCCATAGCGCGGGCCGGTGTCGAACAGCAGGCGGTGATTGGCCGTCTCGACCAGCGTGGCGGCACCCTGGCCGATATCGAAAGCGACCACGCGGAACTCTCCTGGCAGCGGCACCGGCACACGGGCAAGCACCATCGGCACGAGCAGCAAGGCGCCCTGTGCCCGCCACGCCCACGCGCGATGCGCGCCCGGCAGCAGCAGCAAGGCCACGCCACCCACCGCCAGCAGCAATGCCCAGGCGGGTGCTACGGGAGCCACCCACACCGACCAGTCCGGTTTGGCCACCCATTCCAACCACATCACCAGCCAGGCGAAACTATGTTCCGACAGCGCCAGCAACGGTTGCGCCAACGGATCGGGCAGCGCCGCCCCCATCAACGCCAACGGCGTGATCACAAAGCTGACCACCGGGATCGCCAGCCCGTTGGCCGCCGCCGACACCACCGAGGTCTGCTGGAACAGCAGCAACGTCATCGGCAGCAGCCCAAATGTGACGGCAAGTTGAATGCGCGTGGCGCCGTGCAGGCTGCGAGCGATGCGCGTCAGCCAGCCGGGCTTCTGATCGCCGGGAGCGCGCCTGCCGTCGAGCACCATCTGTGCGGCCAGGAAGATGATCGCCACGGCGCCGAACGACAGCCAGAACCCCGCCGAGATGACCGCCCACGGGTCGACCACCGCCACCACAGCCGCCGCCCAGCACAGCGACAGGCTGGCCGGCACATTGCGATCCGTCAGCCGGGCGATGGCCACGGTGGCCAGCATCAGCAGCGTACGTTGCGCCGGCACGCCCATCCCGGCGAGCAGGCAATAGGCAAAGGCGGCCAACATGGCTGCAACAGCGCCTGCGCGCGGGGTCGGCATGCGCAGCGGCAGCGGTGTGCGCAGCCAGCGCGCCAGCCCAAACGACCGGCGCCACAACGCCATCCACAGCGCGGCGACCAACCCGGCAATCATCGTGATGTGGAGACCCGAAATGCTGACGAGGTGGCTGATGCCGGTGCGGCGGAATAGCTCCCAGTCTTCGCGTGCGATGCCGCTTTGGTCGCCCACCACCAGCGCGATGATCACGGGCGCATAGCGCGCGTCGGGCAAGGCTGCGAGGATGTGGCGCCGCACGGCCGCACGCCAGCGCTCGACGCCGACCCAGAAACCGGCGTCCGCCTCCCCCAACGGCACGTTCTGCGCGCGCTTGCCGGTGCGCACGTAGCCGGTGGCGCGAATGTCATCGGCCAGCATTGCGTATTCGCCGTCGAAACCGCCCGGGTTGGTCAGGCTGTGCGGGCGTTTGACGCGCAATGTCAGTTGCCAGCGCTGGCCGGGCCGCAGATCGGGAATGCCGGCTCGGCGATCACGCGCCCCCTCCCCCTGGCTTGCCCCACTCCAACTGCGAGTGCCGTACCACGACAGGCGCACGCGCGCCGGCACGGCATCGCCGGCATTGCTGGATTCGATCTGAAACAAAAAGCGTGTGGCGTCATCCGTGACGTGCGGCAACTCGGCCACCACGCCCGTCGCGACGATGTCTTTGCCCTCCCACGCCTGGCTGAGCGCGACCGACAGCCGCTGCTGCGCGCGCCAGTCGCTCCAGCCGAAACCGGCCGCAATGGCGCCTGCAACAAGCAAGGCAGAAAGCAGGATGGGCCGGCGCCGCGCCACGAACGCCAACAACAGGCAAAGCGTCAGCGCACCGACCGGCTGCCAAACCGGCACGAGCTCCGCTTGCCGTTGCAACGCCATGCACCCCGCGACGAGACCGATCAGCAGCAGCCGCATGCGCTGGTGTCAGGGCTCCAGCAATGCTGCCAGACGAGGAATGGCCTCGATGCTGTTCAGGCGGGCCTGCGCGGCCAGCGCATCGATGGAGATACCGCGCAGTTCCGCCAACGCGGCCGCAATGCCCGCCACCTCCGCCGGCGCATTGCGTGTGCCGACCTGTTCGCTGAACTGGTCGTCGGACAGCCAGGCGGGGGCAAGATCCGGCGCATCGGTTTCGAGCACGATCGATTCGATCGGCATCTCAGCCGCCAGCCGGCGCACGCGGCTGGCGCGCGAGAAGGTGAACACGCCGCCAAAACCGAGCTTGAAACCGGAATCGACATAGTGGCGAGCCTGATCCGGGCTGCCGTTGAACGCATGCGCGATGCCGCGCCGCACGCCTGCCCTGGCCGCCCCGCTGCGCACCTGGTCCTGTGACTTGCGCACGTGCATGAGCACCGGCAGGTCGAATTCGCGTGCGATGCGCAATTGCGCCTGATACACGGTGTTCTGCCGCTCGACGTCCGGATCGGGGATGAGGAAATCGAGCCCGATCTCGCCAATGGCGACGAAGCGCGGGTCGTCCATCGACGCAGCGACCTGACGTCGCAACTCGGCGAGGTCATCATCGCTGGCCTGCGCGGCGCACATCGGATGGATGCCCAACGCGTAGCTGCAGCCGGCGTGCCGGTGCGCCAAGGCGCGTACCGCGTCGAAATTCCAGCGCGCCACAGCCGGCACGACGATGTGGTTCACACCTGCCGCGTGCGCCTGCGCGACAACCGTGTCGCGGTCGGCGTCGAACTCGCGGGCGTCGAGGTGGCAATGGGTGTCGATCCACATGGTCGATTCAGAGGTGATAAAAGCGGCAACATACCGGAAAGGCTGGCGCCCTAGAATCCGACATTTCTGATCTTGGGCGAAGCCGCCCGTACAAAACGACGCTGCGCTTTGTCGAAGGCCGGCTGCAGTCCATCCGCTACGGCAACCGGGCGCGCTAAGCCGCAGCGTCGCGTGGCCATCAGCGCTCCTGGTGCAGATGGCCGTCGCGCAAGCGGAGGATGCGGTCGCAGCGGCCGGCCAGCTCTACGTCGTGCGTGACGATGACAAAGCTGGTGCCGAGCGTACGCGTAAGCTCCAGCATCAGATTGAAGACTTCGCCCGCCGTGTGGTCATCGAGGTTGCCGGTGGGCTCATCGGCCAGCACGCAGGCGGGTGAGCCGACCAATGCTCGCGCAATGGCCACGCGCTGGCGTTCACCGCCGGACAGCTCGCCCGGGCGGTGCGCCGTGCGCGGGCCCAGCCCCACACGCTCAAGCATCGCCTGCGCAGTGTGGCGCGCCTGCGCCTCGTTCACGCCACGGATGCGTAGCGGCATCGCCACGTTGTCGAGCGCCGTAAACTCCGGCAGCAGGTGGTGAAACTGGTAAACGAAGCCCAGCGCCTGGTTGCGCAGCGTATTGCGCTCGCGCTCCTTCATGGCGGTGAAGGGCTTGCCGAGCAGCGAGACGCGGCCGGAGGTGGGCTCATCCAGCCCGCCCAGCACATGCAGCAGCGTGCTCTTGCCCGAGCCCGACGCCCCCACGATCGCCACCTTCTCGCCCACGCCAATGCGGATGTCGACGCCCTTGAGCACGTCGACATGCAAGCCGCCCTGCTTGAACGACTTGGATAGCCCCTCGGCCTGCAGCACCGCGCCAAGCGGCGCGGCAGCCGGCGCTTCCATGGAAGTCATGACGGCCTCACTCATAGCGCAACGCCTCTGCCGGGTTCACGCGCGAGGCGTGCCAGCTCGGGTACAGCGTCGCCACCGAGGCGAGGATGAAGGAAATGATGCCGATGGTTGCAATGTCGTTCACGCGGGGGTCCGAGGGCAGTTCGCTGATGAAATAAATGTCGCGGGGCAGGAATTGCACGTGGAAGAGCCGCTCGATAAATGGCACGATCACGTCGATGTTGTAAGCGATGAGCGCGCCAAAGCCGATGCCCAGCAATGTGCCCATGAAGCCGATCGCCACGCCCTGCACGATGAAGATCTTCATGATCGAGCCCGGCTGCGCGCCCATCGTGCGCAGGATGGCGATATCGGCCTGCTTGTCCGTCACCGTCATCACCAGCGTGGAAACCAGGTTGAACGCTGCCACCGCAATGATGAGCGTCAGGATGATGAACATCATCTTCTTCTCGGTCTTCACGGCTGCGAACCAGTTCTTGTTCTGGCGCGACCAGTCACGGATGTACAGCTCGCCCGTGAGCGTGCGCGACAGCGCCTCGGCCACCTGCGGCGCGCGATCCATGTCCACCAGCTTCAGACGTACGCCGGTTGGGCCGTCCAGGCGGAACAGGCGCTCGGCGTCTTCCATGTGGACGAGCGCGAGCGAGCTGTCGAACTCGTAATGGCCCGATTCAAACGTGCCGATCACAGTGAACTGCTTCAGGCGCGGCAGCACACCGGCCGGGGTGATGGTGCCCTGGGGCGCCACCAGCGTGACCTTGTCACCCACGTGCACGCCCAGGCCGCGCGCCAGTTCGGCGCCCAGGGCGATGTCGAACTCGCCGGGCTTCAAATCGCCAATCTGGCCAGACTTGAAATCCTTGGCGATGTCCGAAACCTTCGGTTCATCGTCCGGCGACACACCGCGCAGCAGCACGCCGCGCACCGCATCGTCCCGCGTGATCATGGCCTGCGCGCCAACGTACGGCGCCGCGCCGATGACTTCCTTGTTCTGCATCGCCTCAGCCGCGGTACGCTGCCAGTCGGGCAGGCTGCCCGGCGCCATGATCTCGATATGCGAGAGCACCGACAGCATGCGGTCGCGCACTTCCTTCTGAAAGCCGTTCATGACCGATAGCACGACGATCAGCGCCGCCACCCCCAACGCAATGCCGAGCATGGAGATGAGCGAGATGAAGGAAATGAAGCTGTTGCGGCTGGCGCGCTTGCCCGCGCGCGTGTAGCGCCAGCCGATCTGCCATTCGTATGGAAATTTCAAAGGGATGTCCCAAAGAGGTGTGATTTAGCCAGCGCACTCGCCGGGCAGCCGGAAGTTTACAATCTCGTCGCCATGATCCCTGAACTGACCCTGATTGTCCCGTTTTGCGCGCCCGCTGCCGAGGTGGCGGACGACGCTTACCGTCAATTGACCTTGCCGGGCCTGGAAAGGTTGCTTGCCCGCGCCCGCGAAGCAGCGCGCGAGCGCCACGACGACGCCTACCTGCCCACGCTGCCGCACGAGCGCTGGTTGGCGGCGCACGCCGGGCTGCCGATTTCTCCGCTGCCTTCCGCCCCCTACATGCGCCTGGCCGACGGCGGCACAGCCGATACGCGCACCTGGGCTTGCCTGCAGCCGGTACACATCCACGCCGCGCGCGACCACCTGGTGATGCTCGATCCGGCCCAGCTTCGGCTGGAAGCGGCCGACGCGGATGCGCTGCGCGCGGCCATCGCCCCGCTGTTGGCCGACACGCAATTCACGCTGGATGCCCCGCAGGCGGCCCGCTGGTATATCGCCGATGCCCCTTTCGGCGACCTGATCGCCGCCGCCCCGCAGCGCGCCACCGGCCACAACATCGACATCTGGATGCACAAGGGCGAGCAGGAACGCACGTGGCGCAAGTTCCAGAACGAGATCCAGATGACGTGGTACGACCACCCCGTCAACCAGGCCCGCGAGGCGCGCGGCCTGCTGCCGGTCAACTCGGTCTGGCTGTTCGGTCAGGGCGCGCTGCTCGACACCCGCCCGATTGCCGAACGCATGATCGGCGCCGATCCATTCTTCGCGGGCCTGTGCCGTGCAGCCAACGCCACCAAACTGTGCGCCGAGACGCTCGCCGCCGTGCCAGCTGACGGTACCAGCGCTGCCGTGCTGCTGGACGCGGCCAGCGCACCTTATCTCTCGGCCAACTGGTACGACTGGATCGAAACCCTGCGCGCCTACGACCGCGACTGGTTCAGCCCCGCCGCCGACGCACTGGCCGATGGCCGCATCGACGCCGTCTCGCTCGTGCTGACCGGCGATTCGCACTACGCCCACTACCGCGTTACGCGCCGCGAACTGGCCAACGGGCCGCTCGGCTGGCTACGCCGCTTCAGTCGTGCTCGCACCCTGCGCGATGCGCTGTCCCCGCTTTCGATGTCCGCCTGATTCCGCATGACCCGCATCGCTGTCCGCTCGCATTCCCCCGAGGCCGCCAACACGCTGGCCGGCCATGGCATCCACCCGGTCCTGGCCCGCATTCTGGCCGCGCGCGGCGTCGCCCGGCCCGCCGAACTCTCGACCGAACTGGCCGACCTGCTACCGCCCGCGCAGCTCAAGGGCATCGACGACGCGGCGCGCTACCTGGCAGATGCCATCGCCGCCGGCAAACGCCTGCTCATCATCGCTGACTACGACTGCGACGGCGCCACCGCGTGTGCCGTCGGCGTGCGCGGGTTGCGCATGCTGGGCGCGCAGGTGAGCTACATCGTCCCGAATCGCTTCGAATACGGCTACGGCCTGTCGCCCGAGATCGTGGCGCTGGCTGCGCGTGAGAAGCCGGACGTGCTGGTCACGGTCGACAACGGCATCGCCGACGTGGCGGGCGTAGCGGCGGCCAATGCGCTGGGCATCGACGTGGTCGTCACCGATCACCACATGCCGGGCGCGCAGTTGCCCGAGGCACGCGTGATCGTCAACCCGAACCAGCCGGGCTGCGGCTTCCCAAGCAAGAACCTGGCGGGCGTGGGGGTGATGTTCTACGTGCTGCTGGCGCTGCGGGCCGAGCTGCGCAACCGGGGCGCGTTTACGCAGCAGGATCAGCCGCGCCTCGATGCGCTGCTCGATCTGGTCGCGCTGGGCACAGTGGCCGACGTGGTCAAACTCGATGTCAACAACCGCCTGCTGGTAGCGCAAGGGCTCAGGCGCATGCGCGCGGGGCGGATGTGCCCGGGCATCGCCGCACTCTTCCGCGTGGCCGGGCGCGAGGCGAGGCGCGCATCAACGTTCGATCTCGGCTTCGGCCTCGGCCCGCGCCTGAACGCCGCCGGTCGCCTGGCCGACATGTCGCTCGGCATCGAATGCCTGCTCACGGATGACTACGACCGCGCCATGGCCATCGCCGCAGAACTCGACGGCATGAACCGCGAGCGCCGCGAGATCGAAGCCGGTATGCAGCAGGAAGCGCTTGCCATCCTCGACAGCATGAATGCCCTGGACGGCGCTGGCCGCCACACCATCGCTGTCTACAACGAGACATGGCACCAGGGCGTGATCGGCATCGTCGCATCGCGCATCAAGGACAAGTTCCATCGCCCCGTCTTCACCTTTGCGCCCGGCGATGATGGCGTGATCAAAGGCTCGGGCCGTTCGATTCCCGGCTTCCACCTGCGTGACGCGCTAGACGCCGTGCACAAACGCCGCCCGGGGCTGATCGTCAAGTTCGGCGGCCACGCGATGGCGGCTGGCCTCACACTGCGCGAAGACGGCTTCGACGATTTCGTTGCCACCTTCGAGGCCGTCGGCCGCGAATGGCTAAACGAGGCGCTGCTCTCCCGCGTGCTGGAAACCGACGGCGAGGCCGACCCCGAGTGCTTCACGCCGCAGTTCGTCGAGCTGCTCGAAACCCAGGTCTGGGGCCAGGGCTTTCCGGCGCCGAGCTTCTGCGGCGAGTTCGACGTGCTGTCGCAGGCCGTGCTCAAGGACAAGCACCTGAAGCTCAAGCTCGGCCGTGGCAAGCAGCACTTCGACGCCATCTGGTTCAACCACGCCGAACCGCTCGGCGCCTCGGCCTATGTGGCTTACCGGCTCGATAACAACACCTTCAACGGCATCACGCGCGTGCAGATGGTGATCGAGCATGCGCAATAACGCCCCGACCAAACCTTGAGCCAACGCATAAACACATGCCAAAACTGTCTGACGGCGCGCGGATGACGCAGCCGTCAGGCACGGCCGGTGCGTTACAATGCGGGCTTGTCGGCATGGCACCCGCCATGACCGCGCACCCCACGAATTCCTAGCTTCAATTTCCAAGTGAAATGACTCACGTCGTTACCGAAAGCTGTGTCCGCTGCAAGTACACCGACTGCGTGGACGTCTGCCCCGTCGACTGCTTCCGCGAAGGCCCGAACTTCCTGACGATTGATCCGGATGAGTGCATCGACTGCGCGGTGTGCGTAGCCGAGTGCCCGGTCAACGCCATCTACGCCGAGGAAGACGTGCCCGCCGATCAGCAGAAGTGGATCGCCATCAATGCCGATCTGGCACAGGCCGGCTGGCCGTCCATCACCAAGACCAAGCAACCCCTGCCCGACGCCGACGACTGGAAGGACGTGAAGGACAAGGAACAGTACCTGGAACGGTGATGTCCGAACTTTTTCACCGTCACCGCAAAAAAGGTATTGACGGAGAAAAAGGAAACTAGTTAGAATTCATTTCTTCGCTGTTGCAGCGATTCCCCGATAGCTCAGTCGGTAGAGCGCCGGACTGTTAATCCGTAGGTCCCTGGTTCGAGCCCAGGTCGGGGAGCCAAAAAACAAAACGCCTCGCTTCGTGCGGGGCGTTTCCATTTGTAGCGCCGATGCGTGTATTGTCTGCACCGGTCTGCAGCCTGATGTGCCCGAGTGGTGAAATTGGTAGACACCGCGGACTTAAAATCCGCTGCGCCCTCACCGGCGCGTGCCGGTTCGATCCCGGCCTCGGGCACCACCCCCCCTCCTCTTCTTCCCTTCCCTGCTTTACGACGCGCGGCACGCGCGCCTGCTCGACGGTGCGTCTTCGTATTCGTCATGACGGCGCACCCATGACATTGGCCCGGTTTCGTTCCGACCAAGCGGCGCACGGTCGAGCAGCAGCAGCGTGCCGACCATGTCTTCCAGCCCGCGCGCATACGTCGAATACGTGTGGAACACGTTGCCGGCTTCGTCCTTGTAGAACGCGCTCATGCCGGGCAGTTCGTCGTGTGCGTCTTCTCTGGGCGTGGCCGTGTAGTTGTAGTCGACGGCGCCGCTGGCAAGCTCCTCGGGCGAGAAGCTCACGCCATAGTCGTGGTTGAACGTGGTGCCGAACGATGACACCCACGGAAACTGCCAGCCCATGCACTGCTTGTAGGTGGTGATTTCCGCCATCGGCGCGCGCGAGACGGCAACGAGCGTCACGTCATGGTGATTGAGGTGCGGCAGCATTCCACCCAGATGATCCGACAGGAACGAGCAGCCAGGGCAGCCCGCTTCCCAGCCCGGCCCCAACATGAAGTGATAGACGATCAACTGACTGCGGCCGTCGAACAGTTCGGCCAGCGTCTTCTTGCCGTCCAGCGTATCGAAAATGTACTGCGTATCGACCTTCACCCAGGGTAACGCTTGGCGCTCCGCGTTGATCGCATCACGCAGGTGGATCGCCTCTTTCTCTCTGGCCAGCAACGCGCGGCGCTGGACCAGCCATTCGTCTCTTGAAACAACAGAATGCGGTTGCATGATCGCCCCTCTTATCCACGCCATGGGTCTTCATACTAGGCCGCCCACCGCAGATGAGAAGCAGATAAAAAAACGCGGCGCGCAAGCCGCACACCAGATACGACTTGCGCGCCATCAGAGCGCCTGAGCGGTCTTAGGAGGACCGCCCGAGAGCGTGGAGATCAGCCCACCAGCCAACGCACTCCAGCGTTGAGGACCGCACCGCCGCCCACCAACCCGACCCACAGCACCGCCGCGCACAACAGCGGGCGCACGCCAGACTTCAGGAGCATCGGCACATGTGTCTGCGTGCCGATAGCGAACATCGCGCAGGCCAACATGGCGGTATCGATGGCGTCGATCGGGGCATGCCATGCGGCTGGAATGGCACCTGCGGAATTCAGCAGCGTTACGCCGAGCAGGCCCACGGCAAACCAGGGCATGGCCTTCCAGGCATGACCTGCGGCCTTGCGCAGCGCACCTTCACGCGAGCCGGTATTCGATGCGTCGCCCTCCGTCGGCGCGGTGCAGGCAAGCACCACCAGCAGCGGCGCCAGCGCCAGCACACGCACCATCTTGCTGACGACCGCCGCGTTGGTTGCGTCATCGCCCAGCGGACGCGCAGCGGCAATCACCTGCGCCACCTCGTGCATCGTCGAGCCGATATAGACACCGAAGTGCTCCGGCGAGACGGCCATGCCGGCATGCGTGACCAGCGTGTAGAGCCACGGATACAGGAAGATGCCCATCGTGCCAAACAGCACCACGCTGGCAATCGCCACTGCCGTTTCGCGTGGCGAGGCCTTGACCGCGGGCGCCACGGCCAGCACCGCAGCCGCGCCGCACACGGCACTGCCCGCCGCCACCAACACCGCCTGCGAACGCACGAGGCCGAACCAGCGCGTGCCGATCCAGGTACCGGCCAGCATGGTCGCTGCCAGCACCAGCAGCGGAATCGCCACGCCGGAGGCACCGAGATCGTGGATCTGCGCCAGCGTCAGCCTCGCGCCATAGAGAATCACGCCGGCACGCAACAGCGTGTGCCGCGCAAACTGGATCGCGCCAGGGGTCAGCCAACGCTCGCGCCCCGGCACATGCCCCACCGCCATGCCCAGCAGGATGGCCAGCGTCAGTGCGCTCAAGCCCAGGCGCCCCGCCCAGCTCATCCCGCCGAGCACCACGGACAGGCCCGCAAACCCGAACAGCACACCCACGCTGACCAGCGTCCGGCCGTCAAACCCTGCCGCCACGCCCTGCGGAGCCAGTTGTTTCTGTGCAATTGTCATCACATCCGCCTTGCTTATTCGCTATACGCATAACGATATGCGGCGCGTGATAACATGTAAAATGGGTAATTTTTCTAAGAATGACCAGTTTTATGGATAATAAAGCCCCTCGCGCCACCTTGCGACAATGGGCCGTCTTTGCTGCCGTCGCCCAGAGCGAGACGACCATCGCCGCCGGAGAACAGCTTGGCCTTTCGCAATCGGCGGTGAGCGCGGCGCTGGCAGAACTGGAGTCAACGCTCAGCCATCCGCTGTTCGACCGGCACGCACGGCGCCTGCACCTGAATGCGCTTGGCCGGCAACTGCTGCCGCAGGCACAGGCCCTGCTCGACCATGCCGATGCGTTGGAGCACGCCACGCAACAAGCCAACGTGCGGTTGAAGCTGGCGGCCAGCAGCACGATCGGCAACTACGTCTTGCCCGCCCTGCTTGCCGACTTCCGCAAGCAGATCGCGCCGGACAGCCAGCTCGACGTACTGATCGGCAATACGCAGGACGTGGTCGACGCGGTGCAGCGTTTCGAGGTGGACATCGGCCTGATCGAAGGCACCTGTCGCGGCGAAGCGCTGGAGATCGAAACCTGGATCGACGATGAGATGGTGATCGTCGCCGCGCCGGGGCATCCGCTCGCGCAGGGGGCGGTCTCGCACGCGGCGCTGCGCGAAGCCGGATGGTTGATGCGCGAGCCCGGCTCCGGCACGCGCGAACTGATCGACAGCCGCATCGCCTCGGTGGTGGGTCCACTGCACGTGGCGCTCGAACTCGGACACTCGGAGGCCATCCAGCGCACGGTGGCGGCCGGCTATGGCATCAGTTGCCTGTCGCGCCACGTGGTGGCCGACGCTCTGCGTGCCGGCCGGCTGGTCGAGGTGCAAAGCGGCCTGCCGCGCATTGCCCGGCCGCTGCTGATCGTGCGCCACCGCGACAAGCATCCCACGCACGGCCTCACGCAGTTCATCGACGCGCTGCACAGTCACGCAGGCAATTCGAAAAAAATCGCACAAAGGACTAGCGCGATCAGAAAAAGGTTGATATAGTCTCATTTCTTCGCGGGGGCGTTAGCTCAGTTGGTAGAGCAGCGGACTCTTAATCCGTAGGTCGAGTGTTCGAGTCACTCACGCCCCACCAGATCTCGCAAAGGCCCGACAGGAAACTGTCGGGCCTTTGTCTTTTCTGCGGTTTGCGCACGCCCGCTCGTGGCAGCCTGTTCCTCAGCCTATTGCCCGCCTATTCCCAGATCACCGATCTGCTTCAGTGCCGCCCATGTCTGGGCGAGCGGCAAGTGCCGCTGCACGATGGCGCAGCGGAGATACCCCGGCGTCCGCAACCGCAAGGTCGTCGGCCCTCGGCGACAAAGCGCTCCGCCGCGAAATAGTGATCGGTGGTCAGACAGTAGGGCTCAGATCGGCACGTTGATACGCAATTGCATGCGCAAACGCAGGGTCTCGCCGGGCAACAGGACTCGCAGCCCGGTGCCGTCCCACCCCTGCCCAGCCAGATTGACCGCGTCGGCCACATGCGAAACCGGCTCCAGGCAGAAATACGATTGGCCGCGCGGTGCATGCAGGATGAAATGATCGAGCGGCTCCTCTGCGCTCAACGTGAGCGTCGCGCCATCTTCGCGTGACACGACCGTGCGCTGTCGCCAATCGCTGTAGTAGACGCTAAGGGCGTCATTCGGCAAGGCGCGCGCACTGCGAAAGTCTTCGCGCACCGTGATCGGCTCGCGCCGGATGGCGACCTCGCCGGCATCGGTCGGCCACATCATTGCAGCCTCGAATTGCACGCGCATGCCGGGCGTGCGGACGAAGTACGGATGGAAACCACCGCCGGCAGGCATCCCGTTGTCGCCATCGTTGCGCAGGGTCAGTTCCGCATCGAGCCCATCGGGCGTCAGCACGAAGCGTTGCGTCGCAAAGAATGGCCAAGGCCAGCCCTCCGCCACAGGCACGTAGCGCAGACTGAGCACGGCCTCGTTTTCGAACAGATGATCAAGTTGCCAGGCTCGCGCATGCGCCACGCCATGCATGGCGTGTGGCCTGCCCCGGATGGGGCGCCAGGCGGATTTCACGCCCGCCCCACAGGAAGCGCCCGTCGCGGATGCGGTTGGAGAATGGCAGCAGCGGATAGCAGCCGGCCTTGGGCCACGCCAGCCCATTGAAGCCGTCGTGCAGGCAGGCGGCAGGCGCGACGTCCATCATCAACACCCCGGCACGCAAGGTGTGCACCGGGCCCGGAGCAAGCCACGTCTCGAGCGTCATCAGAACATCAGAACGAATGGCGGATACCGACCATGCCCACGAACTGGCTGCGCCCGGGCGATAAGTTGCCGACGGAATCCGCCCTGATGGAGGCACTCGGCGTCAGCCGCACAGTGGTGCGCGAAGCCATTTCGCGCCTGCAAGCCAAGGGGCTCATCGAGACGCGCCACGGCATCGGCAGCTTCGTGCTGCCGCCACGCGCCGACAACAGCATCCCCCTGGGCGACGCCTCCACGCTGCACGACATCCTGTCGATGCTGGAGTTGCGCGTGGCTATCGAAACAGAATGCGCCGGGCTGGCGGCCCAACGCATCACTCCCAGCCACCTGGAGGCCCTGCGCACGGCGCTCGATGCCATTGAGCAGGATCAGGTTGCCGGCAACGACAGCGCTACCGCCGACCTGCAATTCCATCTGAGCATTGCGCGCGCCACCGGCAACGAACACTTCGTCAACGCCCTGGCCCAGCTCGGCAAGACGCTGATCCCCCGCAGCCGGATCGGATCAGCACAAGTCGGCCACCTGAACACGCCGGAATCCCGCGCCACGGTCAACCGCGAGCATCACAGCATCTTCGAGGCCATCTCGCGCAAAGACCCCGAAGCCGCCCGCGTCGCGATGCGCATGCACCTGTCGAACAGCCGCGAGCGGCTGCGGCGCGCGCACGAGGCCGCCCGCACGCCAACGGCGGAATTCTCAGCCTGACCCAGATACCAATTCGACAGGCTTCAAAGCATTCAAGTTGTACGATGTCTGTTAGCGTGCAGCCATACGTGATTGCCGCGCACCGGACATCGTTGATAAAGATTTGCATTCTTCCTCCGCCTGCCACGTAACCTGATCAAGCACCGACCCCTCGTGGGTGCGCTTCGGTCGCGGAAGAGAGAGCCGCGGCCTTCTTGGCCCTGATGCTGCCGTCCCGAGTATCAGGGCGTTTTCTTTCTGTGGGCAGCCGCTCGATCCCCGCCTCCCAGCTTCGGTGGCCAACAAAAAAGCCCCGACTCGCGGGGCCTCGTGTCGTGGAGCGACGCTCTCAGCGTTCGCGCCGCATCAGGTGATAGCTGGTCAGCAAGATGACCGCACCGACCACCGCGCCGATGAATCCCGCCGACTGGCCCGGCTGATACCAGCGCAGCAACTGCCCGAGAAACGTGGCCGCCAGCGCGCCGGCAATGCCGAGCAAGGTGGTGAGAATGAAGCCGCTGGGGCCGCGTCCGGGCGTGATCCAGCGGGCAACGAGACCTGCCAGGAAACCGATGAGTACGGCGAAGATCAGGTGCATGGCGTCGTTACGGGGTTGGAGAAAGAATCGGCGTCGGATGTCAGCGAGCGGCCACGCTTTCCATGACGCGCTCCAGGCAGAAGCCCTGCCCGTAGATCGCGCGCAGGCGCAAGCCGTTCTCGGCACCCAGCAACAGCTTCTTGCGCAGACGCGAGACGTGCGTGTCCAGCGTGCGCGAATACGGGCTGAGCTCGCGGCCCCACAGCGCCAACTCGATATCGGCGCGCGACAGGATGCGCCCCGCGTTGGCGAACAGCAGTAGCGCCAGTTCGAACTCGCGCGCATGCACCGACACCGACGTATCGCGCAGTCGGACGGAGCGGTTCTGCCGGTCGATCGTATAGGGCCCCAGGTGAATCTCGGAAGCACGCACGGCGCGACTGACGGCGAAGCGGCGGATCAGCGCATCCAACCGCGCGAGCAGCTCGGGCGGACGGATCTCACCCTGGAAGCACAGATCGGCGCCGTGATTGAGCGCATCGGCGGTTTCGGCATCGGCCTGGCCGTCGGCAAGGTAGACGATCGCCATGCCGGGCCCCATGCGCTCGCGCACAGCGCGCACCAGCGACAGGCCGGGCATGTCATGAGCTTGAGAACCCACCATGAGCACGTTGATGCCTTGCAGGTCGATCGCCTCGAACACCTGGCGGGAGAGAAACAGCGGCACGCATTCGAAGCGCGAGGGCTGCAGCGCGGAGTGGATCGCCTGCTGGCGAGCGGAGTGGGTGTCGATCAAGCCGATTTTCATAACTCGGTCTCGTGGAGAGCGTTGCGACGCGATTAAGCCGTGGCGTGATGACCGCTGCGCGCACCAACTGAATCAGTGCCCTCGCCGCCCGGAATGGGTAAATGCCGACCGGCCTGCCAGACTCGCGCGTCCTGCAGCGGACTCCCGTCGCCGCGCAGGGCTTGGTACAGTTGCGTGCGAATGCGTTCGTAGTCGCATTCGCCCAGCGCATCGGTTGCGGTCTTGCTCAACATACGTGGCGTCTCGGGTGATCGGTATTGCCTGGGATTCATCTGCCTGTGCTCCCGGTTCTCGCCCGGTAGCCGCCTTCTCTCGACCGGGCGTGTCACCCGGGTACGTTGTGCCGATCGGCCAATCAACTGTAGAGCCACCAGACTGGCCGATTGCAAACGATTGAAAAAGACATGGCAGAGGCCGCGCCGTGCGCGCGGTTGCCTGCGGTGCTCGCCAACCGATGATCAGGCGTCGTGGTGAATCGGCCCGCGCGGCAGCCAGACTGTGAAGGTTGAGCCCAACCCCGGCGCGCTCTGCACGGCAATGCGCCCGCCGTGCCTCTCAACCGCGGTCTTCACGAAAACGAGGCCGAGGCCGCTACCGGCCGGCGCGTTGGCTCCGTCCTCGTGCATACGATGGAACGGCTGGAACAGGCGCGGCTGGTCAGCCAGCGCGATGCCCGCCCCCTGGTCAGCCACAGCCACCGTGAGCATCGCTTCGTCAATGCCGACCGACACCGTTACCACCGAGCCAGCGGCGCTGAACTTGATGGCGTTGTTGAGCAGGTTCACCAGCGCACGCACCAGCAGGCGCGGATCACCGCGGACGGGCGCCTCGATGTCGGCGGCTACGCGCACCTCCACGTGGTGCTGGTTCGCCAGGGCCCACACCTCATCGGCCGCATCGAGCACCAGGCCGACCAGATCCACGTCCACCAGCTTGAGCGTTTGTGATTCAGCGCGTGCCAGGTCGATGAAGGCGTCGGCCAGCTCCAGCGTGCGTGACGAGAGCTGCTCGATGCGCGAGAGCAGCGTCTCGTGATCGAGCGCGCGCGAGGCATCGCGCTGCAGCTCGATGAGCGCGAGGATGGCGCTCTGCGGCGAGCGCATGTCGTGCGAGATGAAGCGCAGCGCTTCTTCGCGGTGGCGCTCGGCCTGCCGCACCGGGGTGATGTCGGCAAAGCTGACGATGATGTCGATGGGCCGGCCCGTGTCGTCACGCAAGGCGGCGGCGTGCATCAGCATCGAGCGACCGTCGTGCGTGCCCAGTTCGACGGGCTCCAGCTTGGTATCCGGCTCCGCCAGCCAGCGCTCCAAATAATGTTCGCCAGCAGCCGGATCGGAAAAGACACGCGCCAGCAGGCTCGGCAGATCGCGCAACGCAGCAGCGCGATTCTGGCCCGGCGTGCTCGATTGGCCAACGAGCCCTGCGCTGCGGCCGTTGGCCAGGCGAATGGCGCCGTCGGGTGCGCAGATGACGGTCGCATCTGGCAAGCTCTCCAGCGCATCGGCCAGGAAGCGGCGCAGCCCCCGCAGCTTGTCGATGAGCGAGGCCACGGCATCCATGTGCGCACCCAGCGTGCGGCCCGTACGGGCCAGTGGCGCAGTGTCGGTCAGCACGCCGGGCTCACGCGCGAGGCGATACAGCTCGTCGCGCAGGAAATGCAAAGCCGCTTCCTGCTGGCGCCAACTCCATAGCGGATACAGCACCAGCGGCCCGACCAGCGCCGCAAATGGCGGCAACCAGCGGTTGCCGAACACCAGCATGCCGATCACGCCAACGAGAAGCGCCGCCGCGCTCGCCAACGCCGCGGCAAGGGCCATGCGCGGCGTGAGCCTGCGCACGGCCCATGCGGTCATCAGCAACGGCAGCAGCGTCACCGCCCAGAACACAGCCGGCGACACCGGCAGAATGGCGCTGCCGTCGAGCACCGTCTGCGTGGCATTGGCCAGTACCTCCACGCCGCTCATCGTGCGCGAAGTGGGCGTCGCAAAAATATCCGACACACCCGAAGCGGTGGCCCCGATCAGCACCAGCTTGCCGGCAAACACATCCGCCGCCACGCGACCGTTGAGCACATCCACGGCTGGCACGTGGCGGAATGTACCGGCCGGCCCCGCAAAGTTCAGCCGGACATGCGCCTGCCGCGTCCAGCCGTCGGCATCGGCTTCCGTGTCGCGTTCCGCGTCACGCATTGCCGGCATCGCGACCGGAGGTTGCGCAGCCAGCCGCGCGAGTTGCACAGCCAGATGGTCGAGCACATGCGCGCGCGGCCCTTCGGCCAGATACACGCCGCGCACGACGCTGTCTTCGTCTGGAGCGGCGTTGATATGCGCGATGGCGGCGTCGATGCCGAGAAACGGATAGTGATAGACGCGTCCCTGTTCCGTGCGCTCCGGCAGCGCCGGCAGGATGACGTGCCCGGCCTGCGCAATGGCCGTGGTCAGCGCGCGGTCGCCCTCCGGATAGGCAAGGTCGGGCTCCATGAGCAGGATATCGACGCCGATGCCGCGCGGCCGTGCGGCCCCGACGCGCCCGATCAGATCCGCCAGGCGGCTGCGCGGCCAGGGCCAGCGGCCCGCCGCATCAAGGCTCTGGTCGTCGATGGCGACGATGACGATGTCCTCACGCGGCGCATGGCCGTGCAGCGTGATCGCGGTGTCGTACAGCGCCGCATCCAGCCGCGAGACCACGCTCCAGCGCACGGCACCGACTGTCAGCAGCGCTGCCAGCACAACCAGCACGCCCCACTCCACCAGTGAGCGCAACCCCGGGCGCCGCCGCGCCGGACTGGCGAGCGTTGAGTCAGCGGGGGCTGGCGCGGCCGGACCAGTCATTGAGCAGAAGATTGCCGCCGCCGCTCTGCACAGGGCTGCGCGACGAATCGCCGACAAAAGCGCCGATGTCGATGCGCTGCGGCTTGGCGTAGACAACCGACGCCGCATCGCCCAGATCCACTCCCGTGCGGATGTAGTACACGCCTGCCGGCGGCTGCGGGATCGTGGCTTGGCTGCCGTCGCTCACGATGTCGGCGATCGGCTTGGCGAAGGTCCGTTCAGCCGCAAGCTGCACGCGCGTGCGCGCGCCGGATACTGTCAGTTCGGGAGCCAGCGCGGGCCAGTGGGCGTGCAGCATGCCGTCGTCTCCAGCATCGATGGAGGCCAACGGCGCGGCATCGAGCGGGATATCAAGCGCACGGAAGCGCAGCGCGTCGCTCCACGGACCGGTCTTACCGTCCTCAGCCACCGAACGCACACGCCACCACCAGGTGCCGGCGCCCAACGGTTTGGCCACGCGCACATCCTGCCCACGCTGCAGGATGGCCGGAGACGTGAAGGTTTCTGTGTCGGCCACTTCCATGTCATAACGGCGCACATCGGACACGGCCGCCCAGGCGAACGCCACCTCACCGCTGCGATACGTCTTGCCGCTTGCAGGTTGGATCGTGTACGGCGCCTCCGGGTGCAGGCGCACTGTAAAGGGCCGCGTGGCCGATACGCTGGTCAGGCCGAGCGCGTCGATACTCTGCACGATCAGTGTGTAGTCGCCATCCTCGTCACCGCACAACGTGGCGCCAGGCGTCTTGCTCGATTGATACGCGCCCAGTTCGGTCAACGCGGCATCGCGTGCTATGGCCGATCGATAGGCCACCGCCCCCTTGACCGGTTGCCATGTTGCCCGGAAGCACGGCGTCTGCACGAGTTCCGGAATTGCATTCAACTTGGGCGAGGGCGGCAGCGCTGCACGCTTGATGCGGCCACCGGATGCCTGCACGCCAAACCCGGCCTTGACCGATTGCGTCTGGCGGCCGGCTCTTGCGACCACCTCGCCTTCGAGCACGGAACTCGTCGATGCCGACTCGCTTGCCTGCACACGGAAGCGCGTGCCCCGCACGCCCGTCACGAGTGCCGGGGTGGAGATTTCGTAGCGACCCACACCGCTCTTCCTGGGCGAGACATTCGACTCGGCTTCACCCTGCTTCACATGCACACGCACATCGATGAGCCCTGCACGTGCAAAGGCCCGCACACGCGCAAGCGTCACGCGGCTGCCCGGCGGCACGGTCACGCGCGTGCCATCATCAAAGGCGAGCGTGGCGGCGCCCTTGTCGCCGGTCTCGATCTGCGCGTCTTCTGCCAGCTTCATGCCGGCCTGCAGCGGCTTGTGGTCGGCGGTAGCGGCATCGCGTGCAAACACGACCTGCGCTGTCGCCGGCACCTCCGGAATGCGATCGAATGGAACGCGCAGAACCGAACCCGGCTGCAAGCGGTACGGATTGGCCACGTGATTGCGCTGCTGCAGCAGGCGCCAGCCTTCGACGCTATCCATGTAACGGTCTGCCAGGGAGATCAGCGTATCGCCCGGCTGCACTCGGTAGAGGAAATCGGTGCCGTCGGCACCCGAAGGCTGGGCCACGGCGGCCTGCCAGCCCCCCCCGAAAACGACAAGCGCGCCGACAACCGCGGCGCGCCCGAGCCCATCGCGCCGCAGCGCATCAACCTGCTTCGTCATCTTCTTGCGTCGTTTCGAGCCGATAGCCATGCGAATAGACCGAGACCAGTCGCACACCGTTCTTCTGGTTGAGATCAAGCTTGAGCCGCAGCTTGGAGATATGCGTGGCCAGCGTGCGCGAATCCGGGCCGATGCTGCGCCCCCAGACCGCCTGTTCGATCAGCTCACGCGGCACCAGCTTGCCGATGTTGCGGAACAGGTACAGCCCCAGGTCAAACTCGCGCGGCGACAGCTCAACCTGTGAGCCATTGAGCGTCAGCACGCGCCCGATCGGGTCCACCACATACGGGCCTACGCGGATGCGCTCAAGCGATTCGCTCGTGCGCGGTGCCGCGCGGCGCAGCAGCGCACCCACGCGCGCCACCAGCTCGGCGCGCCGCACCGGCTTGATGATGTAATCGTCCGCGCCGGCAGCCAGCCCGCGCACCACATCATCTTCGAGCGAACGGTTGGTCAGGAACAGCACCGGCAGCGCCGGGCCGACCGTCTGCCGCACCCAGCTCACAAGCTGGATGCCGCTAATGTCGGGCAACTGCCAATCAAGCAGCAGCAGGTCGAAGGTTCGATCCCGCAGCGCCTTGACGAAGGCATCACCGCTACTGAAACACTCGCATTCGTATCCGGACGAAACCAGGATCTCTCGAATCAATTCTGATTGCGCCTGATTGTCTTCCACCGAGGCAATTCGTATCGCCATCTGGACTGCCCTTTCCCCGTTCCGGGTCCGGCCGCTTCACCAGCACCGCCCCTCGCTGCATGGGATGCCGGCTCGCTCCCTTTGTCGTTGTGATCTGGGTCCCGGACCGGTGCATCGCTGTTCGACCCACCTGCCACCTCCGGCGCGGCACCGACTCCCGCGCAAGACCTTACCCAGGCCATCAGTACGCATTACATACCGACTTGAGCCCAAGCCATCCTAAAAGGCCGCCCCTGTCATATTGCAAACAATTGTGAAAACCTAAGCGCAGCGTCGGGTTTTGTATCCTTCTATCATTTTTCATTGCGCCATTACAAGGCGCACCTGCCTGAAAGTATAGGACCCGATCTTTCGGGCAGCAGGCCGCCGCGCTGACATTAACCTCGAATTCGCGCCAGCCAAGGGGAACCCCTAATGCCCTGGGACCGCTCGGCGATATGCTCACGCCGCGGTCACCGCCCAGAACCCCAACGCCACCAGGCTGATAGCAGCCCCCAAGGCACACACGCCCAGCCACCCAGCCCACGCATAGACCGCCGTCGACGCCATCGCCCCGAGCCCGCTGCCCGCCGCATAGAACAGCATGTACGCGCCGACCAGCCTGCTGTGCGCCTCCGGATGTAAGCGAAAGATCAGGCTCTGGTTGAGCACGTGAACAGCCTGCCCACCCAGATCCAGCAGGATCACGCCGGCAACGAGCCAGCCCAGATGCCGCAAGCCCAGCCCCAGCGGCACCCAGGCCGTCAGCAGCAGCCCGAGCGCGACGCCCGTGGCCACCTGCGCCCATCCGCGATCGGCCAGATGCCCCGCGCGCGCTGCCGCCAACGCGCCGACCGCTCCCACCAATCCGAAGGCGCCGATGCCTGCCGGCGAGAACGCGTATGGCGGCGCGCTCAAGGCCAGTGCCAGCGCACTCCAGAACACGCTGAACGCCGCGAACATCAGCAGGCCAATCAGGCCGCGCACCTGCAACACCCGCTCGGTCAGCAGGAGTTGCCACATCGAACGCAGCAGCATGGCGTAACGCATGGGCGCCGATGCCACAGGCAGTGCTGGCAACCACCGCCACAGCGCGATCAACATCACCGCTGACAACCCGGCGGATGCGGCATAGACAGCCCGCCAGCCCGAAACACCCGCAATCAGGCCGGCCACAGCACGCGCCAGCAGCAGGCCGATCACCACACCGCCCTGCACCGCGCCCACCACCCGCCCACGCTCCGTCGCCGGTGCCAGCGCGCCCGAACAGGCAATCAGCCCTTGCGTCATTGCCGTGCCCAGCAGACCGACGCACAGCATGCCCAGCAGCAACGGCCAGCGGGTCTGTGCAAGGCTCACCGCCAGCAGCGTTGCCGCCAACAGCACAAGTTGAGCAAGCAGCAACGGCTTGCGCGGCCAACGGTCTCCCAGCGGCACGACCAGCGCCAACGCCAGCGCGCACCCCGCCTGCGTCGCGCCGACGATACCGCCGGCCCATGCCGTGCTCAGCGCAAAGTCACGGGCCATAGCGTCGAGCAGCGGCTGGGCAAAGTAGACGTTGGCCACGCTGGCCGCCGCACAGACCGCCAGCATCGCGACCGGCGCGCGCGGCAAGACGAAAGAAGAGGCAACGCCTGCGACCGGCGAATTGGCGGCAAGAGGATCTGCAGACATCCCAAACTCATCCAGTTTCAAATTAAAACCAGATGAGTCTAGGCAGACTTGTTTTATCATGCAACCACTTGATCGAAACGGCCATTCGCCGCCGATACCGCCATGGTCCAACGCAAACGCTTCGACGACTCCACCTGCCCCGTCGCCCGCGCGCTCGACGTGATCGGCGACCGCTGGATGCTACTGGTCGTGCGCGACGCCTTCGACGGCCTGCGCCGCTTCAGCGAGTTCCAGAAAAGCACTGGCGCTGCGCGCAATATCCTGGCGGATCGGCTGCGCCTGCTGGTCGAGCATGGCGTCTTTACCGTGGCGCCGGCCTCTGACGGCACGGCGTACCAGGAATACGTACTGACGCCCAAAGGCGAGCAGTTGTTTCCTTTGGTGGTGGGCTTACGCCAATGGGGGGAGGCGCATCTGTTCGCACGCGGCGAAAAACACTCGGTGCTGGTCGACAGGCAGACCGAACAGCCGCTCGCGCCGATGCGGCCAATGGCTTGCGACGGGCGTGCCGTACAAGCCACTGAAACGAAAGTGAGAAAGGTGCCGACCAAAGCGCGCGGATAGGCGCCGCGCCAACGAAAAAGCCCCGAACCAGTCGGGGCTTTTTTTAATGCATTCTGGAGGCGGAGGCCGGAATCGAACCGGCGTACACGGCTTTGCAGGCCGCTGCATAACCACTTTGCTACCCCGCCAGGGGTTCAACACCGCATTGTAGCGATTCGTGACGAATCGCGTGCATCCACCACACTGCGCCGTGCCGATAAAGAAAAAGGGAAGCGTGGCTTCCCTTCGGGATTGGAGCGGGAAACGAGGCTCGA
>NZ_DBMV01000024.1 GCF_002298975.1 Ralstonia sp. UBA689 | reverse complement strand
TGATCGGCTCTGCGAAGCGGGCTTGGACCTTCGGTTCCGCCTTCACCGGCCGGTAATACACGGTGCGGCGCGGTACGTCGAACCACCGGCACAGCTTCGAGATCGAGATGGTAATGCCGTCAGCTTTCAGTCCCTGGCGGATCGTCTCGATCATTTGTCGTCCTCGCCCAGCATGGACTGCAATTTTTTTCTGGCGCGCAGCTCCAGCATGGCTTCGCCGTACGCTTCCTGCAGATCCTTGATCTGCCGCTCGTACTGCTCCCTCAGGTCCAGCGGGTTGGCTCGCAGTGCGTTCTCCATGCCGCGTTTGCCATCGTCCACCCAGCCCTCAACCTCGGAGGGCGACAGATCGTAGGCTAGGCTGGCCTCCGCTACCGTCGTCTTGCCCTGAATGATGTCCAGCACCAGCGCGCTCTTGCGCTTGGCCGTCCATCGCTTGATGTCTTCTTCCATCTTCGTGCTCATCGTCTTTTCTCCTATTGTGACGTGAGCAGGTTTTCACTGGGTCATTACATCAATGCGATGATTGAGGAGTCGCCGTCGTTCAGCTACCGGACGGTGGTGCATCTGCTGGGGTTCAACAAGAACACCGTGCAGCGCATCTTCCAACTGATGGGCTGGCAGGTTCGCAAACGCCCGGTCGGCTTCTGGCGGCGCGTTCAGGCCATGCCATCGGTGGCCACCGCACCGAACGAGCGCTGGTCAACCGATATGTGCCGCGTCTGGGCAGGACGAGACGGTTGGGCGACGCTGGCGCTGGTGATCGACTGCCACACGCGGGAGTTGCTCGGCTGGCATCTGTCGCGCAGCGGGAAGGCCACCACGGCGTCGAGCGCGTTGGAACATGCGTTGATCGCCCGGTTCGGTACGCTGGGCAACCGGTGCCGCCTCAGCAAGGTTCAGGTGCAGAACAAACAGAAGCAAAGGCACCGTGAGGATGGCGCCGCGTGCGCCGATCATCGCCAGGATGACGCTGACCACAGCGCCTAGTTCCGTTGACTCGCCCGTGGCGAACCTAGGCGCGCTGCATATCGGCTTTCGCCCGTTCGATAAGCTCAAACACGACCATGCCTGCGAGCATGGCGGCCACGAAGCCGGCAGCTTTAGGGTAGCCCGCGCCCAAGGCCACGAGCGCTGGGCCAGGGCAAAAGCCTGCCAAGCCCCAGCCAACGCCAAACGCGGCACTACCCAGCACCAGCCGCCATGTCACGACCGTGCTGGCGGGCAACTGCACAGGCAGGCCCAGGAACGAGCGCTTGCGACGTTTGGCAATGAGGAAAGCGAGCGAACCGACGGCAATCGCACCCGTCATCACGAAGGCCAGAGACGGATCCCAACGCCCAGCCAGGTCGAGAAAGCCCTGTACCTTGGCTGGATTGGCCATGCCGGAAATCATCAGGCCGATGCCAAAGAGTAAGCCAGCGAGCAATGCGGCAATCGCAGTCATTTCAGCCTCCAATCAGGTGGCGTTGCACGAAGACGGTCAAGAAGCCAGCCGCCATGAAGGTCAAGGTGGCAACCAGCGAGCGGATCGAGCCGCGCGAGATACCGCAGACCCCGTGGCCGCTCGTGCAGCCGCTGGCGTAGCGAGTGCCAAGGCCCACCAGGAAACCGGCGACCAGTATCTCGCCCCAGCCTGCCTGGATATCCGCGATCGCTGGTCTGCCGAGTAGGCTCGCAATGACAGGGGCGCCGACCAGACCGATTAGGAAGGTCACGCGCCAAGCCATGTCGTTGCGTGGCAGGCTCAGCAGCCCACCCAGGATGCCGCTGATGCCGGCAATGCGGCCATTGAACAGCACAAGAACGGCAGCTGCCGCACCGATAATGAGTCCACCTACTAGCGACAGGGCGGGCGTGAAGTGGGCGAGGTCGATCAGCATGTCGGCTCCTGGTCAGTGTTGGCACAAAACTGCTCGTACAGAACAGTCATGACGGCAAGCGCCTGCGTGCTCGCCACCGAATAGAAGATGCTTTTTCCTTCGCGGCGAGGCGTTACCAGGCCGTTGTCACGCAGAACGCCAAGCTGCTGCGACAGCGTAGGCTGCCGGATACCAAGCTGGTCCTCCAGTTCGCCGACGGGCAACTCGCCCTGGGAAAGGCGGCACATCAGCAGGAGGCGGTCCGGATTGGCAAGCACCTTGAGCAGGGCGCAGGCATTCGTCGCTGCGGCCTGCATGGTGGTGAGGTCGATGATGGCGTGCGGCTGGTCCATGGGCACCTACAATTTACATAAAGATAGTATATTGAAAAATATACTATTGTGAATAGAGTGAATCGCATACAAGGAGATGTGCATGCAACCGATCATCCAGCCGTTCTTCGACCCTGCAACCTGGACGGTGACCTACGTGGTGTACCAGCAGGGGCGTTCCGAGTGCGCAATCGTCGACTCCGTGCTCGACTACGACCCCAAGTCGGGGAGGACTTCGACCACAAGTGCGGACAAAGTCGTTGCGTTCGTGCGCGAGCATGAGCTGAGCGTTGAATGGATTCTCGAGACGCATGCGCACGCCGACCATCTTTCCGCCGCCGCCTATCTCAAGCGTCATCTGGGTGGCCGTATCGCCATCGGTCAGGACATCCGCCGCGTGCAGGGGGTGTTCAAGAAGCTGTTCAATCTCGAACCTGGGTTCCGGCTGGACGGGTCGCAGTTCGACTACCTGTTTGAAGACGGTGAGACGTTCGCCATCGGCGGCTTGACCGGCAAGGCGATTCACGTGCCAGGACACACGCCTGCCGACATGGCCTATCAGATTGGGGATGCCGTGTTCGTTGGAGACACGCTCTTCATGCCGGACGTCGGCACCGCGCGCTGCGATTTTCCGGGTGGCGATGCGCACGAGTTGTATCGCTCCATCCGCAAGCTGCTGGACTTGCCGAGCCAAACCCGGCTTTTCATGTGTCACGACTATCCGCCAGAAGGGCGCGGTCCGGCTTGGGAGGCGACCGTGGATGACCAGCGAACTCGGAACATCCACATACATGACGGTGTGACGGAGGAACAGTTTGTCGCCATGCGGCAGGCACGTGACGCGACCCTGGCGATGCCAACGCTGATTCTGCCATCGGTTCAGATCAACATCCGAGCTGGCGAGCTGCCGCCGCCCGAAGACAACGGTTTGCGCTATCTGAAAATCCCGCTCAACGCCGTCTAGGGCGACCGTCGCGCCATTTTCCGAATCGTCTGGAGGCGAGGAAGCGGTTGCGTCGCGAGTCACAGAGGGCAAAGATAAGCATGCAATTCGGCATCAGAGCGAATCTTGGTCAGTTCCTGCAGCAGTTGCTGCAGGTGCTGCTTGTCGGCCTGACCATTGGCATGATGCGCAACGTCGTGCCCGCCCTGGCGGAGTCCGAGTTCGGCGTGCCGCGTGGGTCGTTCATGCTGCTGGTGGCATTCGTCGTGGCATTCGGCTTTGTGAAGGGCGCGATGAACTTCATCGCAGGGCGCTTGGCCGAGCGGATGGGCCGTAAGCGCGTCCTGCTATTCGGATGGCTCATTGCCGCGCCCATTTCCCCTCTGGTCTACTTCGCGCACAACTGGTCGTGGGTTGTGTTCGCAACCATCCTGCTGGGTATCAACCAAGGGTTGACCTGGTCTATGACACAGACCGCGAAGCTCGACATCACGCGTGCGGACCAGCGCGGACTGGTCATTGGCCTGAATGAGTTCTCCGGCTACGTCGGTGTTGCCCTGGCGGGTGTGCTTACCGGGTATCTCGCTTCCATGCTGGGGCCGCGCCAAGGCTTGCTGTGGTTCGGTAGCGTGGTGATTGGGTTGGCTACGGTTCTCGCCTGGCTGTCCATCGCTGAAACCCTCCCTTGGGCTCACGATGAAGCGAGGCGTCACGCGACTCCAGGCGCGCCCGCGCTGCGCCCGAAATATCCCACGGCGGTGGGCCCCCAGCCGACCACCGCAGAGATGTTTGCGCTGATGACCTGGCGGGACCGGCGAATGGCGGCGCTTTGCCAAGCGGGAATGGTCGAGAAATTCGTCGATGCCTTGGTCTGGGCTTTTTGGCCTGTCTATCTGCATCAGCACGGGGTGAGCTTGCCAGGCATCGGCTGGATTGCGGGCGTCTACGGCTTCACGTGGGGCGCTGCGCAGTTCTTCACCGGCAGGTTGTCGGACCGACTGGGCCGTCACCGGCTCAACACACTTGGCATGTGGATTTGCGGTGGTGGTGTCGCGCTCATGCCGCTTGCCGCAGGCTCAACGTCTTGGAGTATCGCTGCGGCAATCGCTGGGCTCGGGATGGCGATGCTGTATCCGAACCTGAGCGCAGCCGTTGCGGACATTGCACATCCGAACTGGAGAGCCTCGGCCATTGGCATCTATCGCTTCTGGCGTGACCTGGGCTATGGCATTGGCGGACTTGGGCTAGGCATTGCTGCCGCGCTGGGCGGTAGTATTCAAAGCGCGTTCTGGTTCGTTGCCGGCGCCATGTTCTTGTCGGGGCTCTTGCTCTACGTGTGGGGCGAAGAGACGCATCCGCGTTTGAACCCGGCGGGCTGATGAAGCGTCGTTACCGGCCCTTTTGTTACCCATGACATCTACAGTCTGAGGACCAGAATGAAGAGTCTCAACCAGGTTTTCGTGGTGATCCTCCTCGCCACCTTCGCTTTAACAAGCGGAACGCATGCAGCGGATGCCCAGCGTCGGGCCGAAGTGGTCAATCGCAGCGCTGACGTCATGCCGTTCAACTTGAAGGACACCACGCACGTTTTCATCAAGACGCAAAGTGGTGGCATTCAGCGCGTTATTGCCAAGAATCCTGCCGACGCACGGCAGACTGCATTGGTGCGCGAGCATCTGCGTGCCATCCAAGCGCAGTTCGTCAAAGGCGATTTCTCAGGCCCCACGCATATCCATGGCTCAGCCATGCCCGGCTTGACCGAGCTAGAGGCTGCCAAGCCTGGGCAAATCGAAATTCAGTACAGGGAAGTCGATGCCGGAGCGGAATTGACCTACCGTACCGAACACAAGTCGCTCGTAGCTGCGCTGCACAGTTGGTTCGATGCTCAGATTTCAGACCACGGGGACGACGCCATGGCTGGCGAGGAGCATCGCCATCATCATGGCGCGCTCATGACGCAATAGGTCGGCGAGATGGACAAGTTGGGGCGAAGGCGAGGCTGACTGACGGCTCTCGTACCCGAGATTGATGGACATCAACATCGACGCTCCCACCTCGCCTAGAGTTTTTGCATAGGCGCTTGCGCCCCGTGTTCGTTTGTTCATGAAGCGGCGAGGCCGGTCATGCACGAAAGAGTCCTCATTTCCCATACTGACTTGGCGGCTTTGATGGAAACGAAGCCGGTGGTACTCATCGAGACAAATCTCGGTTCGTGGAACGAGTGGTCGCGGGATCCTTCCCTGCCTATCAAAGAGGGGTTGCCCTACTGACGCGCTGATGCCAGGGAAGTAAGCAAATCGTGCCCATGTTTCGCTTCAGGAGAGATGCGACGAGATAGGGATTGCTGCTGACCACAGTTGTCGGCTGTGGCTTCTTCCAGCGCGCCCACCATTGCTCAATGCGTCGCTCCGACATGCGCTTGCATTCTCTATGCGGATCGGTGTGTTGTGGAAACGGTCTTTACCATTCAAGCAGTCAGCAAGGTCTACCCAATGGGGAGCGTGAGCGTCTGCGCTCTGGATCGGGTCGACTTGGAACTCGCTTCCGGTGAGATCGTCGTGCTGCTGGGAGCCTCGGGCAGCGGCAAATCCACATTGCTCAACCTGATGGGCGGGCTCGACACACCAACGAGTGGTTCCATCGTGTATCGCGACCACGATCTTTCGGCGGCGGGGGAGCGAGGTCTCACCCGTTTCCGGCGCGAACACGTCGGATTCGTCTTTCAGTTCTACAACCTGATTCCCAGCCTGACCGCCCGCGAAAATATCGCGCTGGTGACAGACATAGCAGAGCGCCCGCTTGATCCCGACACCGCGCTGAGCATGGTCGGCATCGGGGCGTTGGGCGACCACTTTCCCTCGCAGATGTCCGGCGGGGAACAGCAGCGTGTTGCAATCGCCCGAGCCGTCGCCAAGCGGCCGGACGTCCTGCTGTGCGACGAGCCGACTGGTGCGCTGGATTTCCGGACCGGGCGACTAGTGCTCGAGGTATTGGAGCAGGTGAACCGCGAGTTTGGCACCCTGATTGTCGTCGTCACACACAACGCTGTGATCGCCGACATGGCGGATCGTGTCTTACGCATGAGCAGCGGAGCCATTGTCGAGCACCGCCACAATGCACAACGTGCCCGTGCGCAGGACCTGGCATGGTGAGCACGCTTGTCCGGCTGCTCTGGCGAGACCTCTGGCGCATGCGCGCGCAGGTCGTGGCAGCCGTATTGGTGGTCGGATGCGGTGTCGCCACGTTTGTCGCGATGCGCAGCACATACCTGGCGCTGCTCAATGCGCAGCAGGAATACTACGCGTCGTACCGGTTTGCCGACCTCTTCGTGCATTTGAAGCGCGCCCCATTGGAGGCCGCCTCGCGTATCGCCGCGCTACCGGGCGTGTCTCGTGTGGAGGCGCGAGTGGTGTCGGACGTCACGGTCGATATACCCGGCCTCGTTGAACCCGCCACGGGGCATATCGTTTCGATCCCCGAGCTCGGCTGGCCGACGCTCAATCTGCTTCATCTGCAAAGCGGCCGCTATGTTGCGCCGGGTCGAGACGACGAGGTTCTGGTCAGCGCGGCGTTTGCGGATGCCAACGGTCTGCTGCCGGGCAAACACTTCAGCGCCATTCTTAACGGGCGATGGAAGCGCCTGCACATTGTTGGCATCGCCATCTCGCCAGAATATGTGTATGAGGCAGGTGCAGGTTCCATCTTCCCGGACAATCGCCATTACGGCGTCCTTTGGATGGGAACCAACGCCGTGTCGGCGGCGTTCCGCATGGATGGCGCGTTCAATGATCTTGCGCTGTCTCTCGATGGCAGCGTGCCGGCGCCGCACGTGATCGCGCAGGTCGATCACGCGTTGCTGCCGTACGGCGGGCTCGGCGCAATCGGCCGGGAGAATCAGGTGTCAAACCGATTCATCTCCGACGAGATCGCACAGAACCGTGTGACGGCCACCTACGTGCCCGCCATCTTCTTTCTCGTTGCCATGTTTCTGCTACAGAACGTGCTGAGCCGGCTGATTGACATGCAACGCACACAGATCGGCTTGATGAAGGCATTCGGATATGGGGATATCTCGGTCGGCCTGCATTACCTGCAGCTTGCGTGCGTGGTTGCGGCGGCGGGCGCAGCCGTTGGCATTGGCGGCGGGATGGTGTTGGGGACGTACCTGACTGACCTCTATGCCAAATACTATCGTTTGGCTCACCTTGAGTTTCGAGCCGACGCTTCAATCATGGTCTGGGCGCTTCTGGTGAGCTTCGCGACTGCGGTTGTGGGTGCGCTGGCAAGCATGACAAAGGCAATCAGGCTGATGCCGGTTGACGCGCTTCGCGCCGCTGCGCCGCCGGCCTTTACGGTCGGCTGGGCAGAACGGATCGGGCTATATCGACGGTTGAGCGTGGTCTGGCGAATGATAGTGCGCAATATTGCCCGCCAGCCCGTCAAGTCACTCCTGGGCGCTCTGGCCATCGCATGCGCGAGCGCGATTCTTGTGGTCGGCGGCTTCTTCTTTGACGCAATCGACTACCTGTTCGACATTCAATTTCAGCAAATCGAACGCCAGGATGTGACGGTTGCGTTCTCTCAACCGCTATCGCATCGCGCCATCTACGCAATCGAGCGCTTGCCCGGCGTGTTGAAGGTCGAGGCATTTCGCGATGTTCCGGTCAGGCTTTCCGCGGGGTATCGGTCTCGCCAAGTCTCGCTGAGCGGAGTCGCTCAAGCGGCGAGTCTGCACCGGCTGGTCGATGACCAGGGAAGACCGTTGCGAGTGCCGCCAGATGGCCTGCTGGTTTCGGACCGACTTGCGGATGTTCTTGGCGTGCATCCAGGCGACAAGATCACGGTCGAGGTGTTGGAGGGAAAGCGTCAAATCAGACAGGTTACGTTGGTAGGGCGCTCCGGCGATCTGGTCGGCATCGCCGCCTACATGGACCAGAAAGCGCTGGCGAACCTCCTTGGAGAAAGTGGAAACTGGTCGGGAGCGAGGCTGTCTGTCGATGGGCATGCCCTTACACGCCTATATGCAACGCTCAAACGCCTGCCCGCTGTGAATGCGGTGGCAGTCCGCCAGTCTGTCATCGACAGTTTTCGCAAGATCATGGACGAGAGCGTTCGCCTCTCCACATCCATTAACTTCGCCTTTGCCTGTGTGATTGCGTTTGGCGTCGCGTTCAATGGCATGCGTATCGCTTACTCGGAACGCGTTCAGCAACTGGCATCCCTGCGCGTACTCGGCTTCACGCAAGGCGAGGTTGCCTGGATTCTGCTTGGAGAGCAGTTTGTACTCGCCGCCATTGCGTCTCCAGCAGGTCTCTTGCTGGGATACGGTGTGTGCGGCCTTCTCGCCACGCGGCTTGCAACCGACCTGTACCGTCTTCCGCTCGTGGTTCACGCATCGACGTTCGCATACGCCTTTGTCGTAGCAGCGGGCGCAGTCGCGTGTTCAGGGTTGCTCGTGGCGTTGAAGATTAGACGGCTGGATATCGTTGCCGTGCTCAAGGCAAGGGAATCATGAAGCGAGGCGCTCTCAGCAAGTCGCTTGCCGTTACCACCACCGTGCTTGCGCTGGCGGCGGTGCTCACGTACGCGTTCTGGCCAACGCCTGTGGACGTCGATACCGGGCTCGTCACGCGGGGGCCACTGCAGGTCACGATTGATGAAGACGGCGAAATCCGTGCGCACGACCGTTATGTGATCACCGCGCCAATCACTGGGCGACTTCTGCGCGTGGACCTGCATGAAGGCGATCGCATTCAGGCCGGACAGGTGATCGCCATTTTTGTGCCGGTGCCAATGACACCCGGAGAGAGTGCGGGGCAACGGGCGCGTGTTGACGCGGCAGAGGCAGTCTTTCGCGAGGCACAGGCACGCGCCGCTCACGCCCGGGCCGATTACGAGCAGGCACGACGAGACTTGGATCGGGGTGAGAAGCTGTTGAACAGTGGCGCCTTGTCAAGGCAGGAAGTGGAGCAGATGCGCACCACCGTGGCCTCTGGCGCCAGCGACTTTGCTGCCGCGCGCGCAAGAGAGACATCCGCGGCAGCGGACGTGCGCGTTGCGATGGCCAATCTAAAGGCGTTGGAAGCTGGGCAACCGGTCGAAGTTCGTGCTCCGACTGATACCGTGCTACTGCGCATCGAACAGCAGAGTGAGCGCGTGGTGCTTGCCGGCACCCCCGTCATGCTGCTGGCAGATCCGTCGCGCTATGAACTGGTCGTCGACGTATTGTCGACCGATGCCGTCAAGATCAGCCCCGGCATGCGTGTGTCGATGGTGGAATGGGGCGGGCCACTGGCGATGAATGCCACCGTGCGAACTGTTGGCCCAGGAGCGTTCACCAAGGTGTCCGCCCTCGGGGTCGAAGAGCAGCGGGTCCATGTTGTGGCAGACCTTGTCGACCCACCCGGAAAACTGAACGACGGATATCGCGTGCAAGGCAGAGTTGTCATCTGGGACCGGCCGGATGTGCTGCGATTGCCGATTGGCGCGTTGTTCCGGTGTGGTGAGCGTTGGTGCGCATTCGTTGTCGAAAATGGACGGGTTGTGCGCCGGAGCATTCAGATTGGGCAACGAAATTCCGAAGAGGCGCAGGTCTTGGACGGACTCCGCGATCACGAAACCGTGGTCCTGTATCCGCCAACGACACTGGGCGACAACATGAAAGTGCGTCCACGGAAGTAGCCGGGCAGCAGATGGAGACGTCGCTGCCACCACGGCATTCTTGCCGGAGCAGCAGTGGAACCACAGGGTCCTTGTCACGTCAGCCATCGACATTGGTGCCAGCTATAAGCCTGACCTGACGTAGATCAATACGCGGGAGGGCCAGACAACAAAGATAGAACTGTTCAACTGTTCTTCAGAGAATTCTCTGAGTGAGCAAATCCTTCTCTTTTTCGAGTCCATGCCATGAAAAAGCTCCTCCTCACCGTCGCGATTGGCCTGACTGCGGGAATGCAACTGTTGCCATTGGGTGTGTCTGCGCAGGCCGCACAGCCGACGAAGGCCGCCACGGCGCCGGCGCAAAACACTGCCGAGTTCGATAAGCAGCTTGCGCTGATCCAGGAACGGATGAAAACGATGCAGAGCCAGATGGACCAGATTCGCCAGACCCAGGATCCTCAGCAGCGACAGCAGCTTCTGCAGCAGCATTGGGTAACCATGCGCGACACCATGGCCGCAATGCATGCGCTCTGGGGGCCCGGCATGATGGGGTATGGCCGGATGGGACCCGGCATGATGGGGCCGGGAATGATGGGTGGCGGTGGCCCTGGCTGTTGTGGTGGGGGCTGGTCTCGCATGGGTGGCTATTACCGAAACCTCACGCCCGAGCAGCTTCGTCAGCGCCAGTACATGATGGATCAGTACGTGAACATGCAGCAGCAGATGATGAATAACATGATGTGGAACCAGCAGTATTGGAGGGAGCAACCCCCTGCGAAGTGAGTAGGCCATCCTCCATTGCGTGAAATTCATGCGCCCGTCGCCAAGCCGTCAACAATCGCCTGGAAGCCATCGGCCATGCCCTCCGCCGGTGAGCGAAGGCAAAGGCGTGCACCTGCCGCTTGCGTAATGGCATGAACGATCGCGAGACCAAGACCACTTCCTTTGGCAGTCGTGACACCTCGCTCGAACGGTTGAATCAATCTGGAAAGCGTGTCCGCCGGGACGACCGGACTGCGGTTGGTGACAGTCAACCTTCCTTCGGCGGAAAGCTCAACCTGAACCGCTTCGGCGCGGGTGCCATGCTTTAACGCATTTTCAAGCAAGTTGCGTACAAGAATTGAAAATGCGTCGGGGTCGATCTGCGAGAGCACTGGCTCTTGGGGTAATGCCAGTTGAACGACACTCGACCGCTCAGCACGATGGATATCGTCAACGACGATCTGGAGGATCGGTCGCAAATCCGCAGGCGTATCGGCAAGCACTCGGCCACCTTCCGCTCGTGCCAGTTGCATCAATTTCTCGCTCAGTCGAGCGAGTGTGTGCAATGAAGTCTCGACGTTTCTGGCACGCACCTCGATCGACGTGCCTTGGGATTCCGCAATCAAGCGCTGCGTTTGTGCGAGTGCCGCTGCAATGGGTGTACGAAGCTCGTGTGCGCTGCTTGCGGTGAAACTGCGCTCGGCGGTCAACGCGCGATCCAGGCGCTGCATCAGATCATTGACCGAGTCCGCAATGGGAATGATTTCCGTTGGCATGCCCGCATCCACCAAGGGGCTCAGATCGTCGCGACCTCTCGCGGCAATGTCGTCGCAAAATCGACGGATCGGACGCAACCCGAAGCGAACGATCAGCCACGCGCCTAGAAGGGCAAACGGAACCAGCAGCGCGAGCGGCCGTACCACGGAAAGCGCTGCCATGATGGTGGCGTCGCGGCGCGCCGCCAACGGCTCCGCGACGACAATGGACATGGTGCCCTGAAGTACCGTTTCTGAGTAGAGTCTGTGCGAGGCCGTCGACATAAACCCCGATGCCGGATTCGGTGGAAAGATCGCCGGGTTCGCATCGTGAGACTGCAGGATGGTCTTTCCTGTTTGATCCCGCACAATGTATGTGAGCAATTCGTGATGCGTGCGCACGGCCGGGATGCGTTGCTCGTTACGGCTTTGTTCATCCCGGGCAACAATCTCCATCACGGCGAGCGGTAGCAGGCGCTGCGCCGTTTCCTGTAATGCGCTGTCCGATATGCGGTCGATCTCTTCACGCAAGACGTGAAATGCCGCGAATGCGGCGACCAGTGAAAGTGCCGCCAGGCCAAGCGCCAGCATGACAGCAAGACGGGCTTGCAGGCTGCGCAACATCGCTAGTCCTGCCGGATTCGATAGCCGAGTCCGCGCACGGTCTCGATCAGATCCGAGCCCAGTTTCTTGCGCAGCCGGCTCATGTGGACTTCGATTGTATTGCTGCCAATTTCGGCATTGAACGAATACAAACGCTCTTCCAACTGTGCCTTTGAAACGATCATGTCTGGGTGCTGGATGAGCGCTTCAAGCAGGGCCCATTCGCTGGCCGTGAGCGGAACATGGCGTCCGCCTCGCTTAATGTTGTGACCGACCAGATCGATCTCTAGGTCGTGCAGCATCACGAGCGGATTGGGATTGCCGGCGTAGCGTCGTCCAACGGCGTTGACACGCGCAGACAGCTCGGAGAGGTCGAACGGTTTGACGAGATAGTCGTCAGCGCCGGCATTCAGCCCGGCGATGCGGTTTGCGACCTGATCGAGTGCTGTGAGGATGATCACGGGGACTTGCGAGCCGGTTGCGCGCAGTTCGCGCAGGAAATCGATTCCCTTGCCGTCGGGCAGCAGAAGGTCCAGCAGGATCAGATCGTAAGTTGCCGCCGCTACATAACGCCGAGCTTCTCCGAGCGTCGTGACGTAATCCGTCGAGTGCCCGTCTCGAATGATCTGCTCATATACCGCCTGTCCGAGCAAGGGGTCGTCCTCGATCAGCAGCACTCTCATGTTCGTTCCTGGTGACGTTTATGAAGACTTTGACATCCCAACCTTGCGCGAGGATGAAGAAAAATCTTCGTCTTCGCAAGGTTGGCTTCAGGTCGGGGCAGCATTGTGGAGCCTGTCAAAACGAACAGGAATGGAGACGATCCATGACCCGCCACCCACTTTTGAAAGGCTTTGCGATCACAGCTCTTGTCGGGGCTTGCGTGATAGGCGTTCGACCTGCACTGGCAGACGATGATGACTGCAACGTGCCGCTTGCCGATTGGAAACCGATCAAGGGGCTCGATGCGCTCGCCAAAGCGCAAGGCTGGACCGTCAGCAAAGTCAGGACCGATGACGGTTGCTACGAAATCCGTGGCGTCGATCGTGACGGTCGGCGCTTCAAGGCGAAGGTCAATCCTGCCACGTTCGCAATCACCCGGTTCAAGACCGATGGCAGCAGCCGCCATGAGGGACGCGATGAGCACGGAGATCGCGACAGCGAAGGCGGGAGCTCGATTGACGCCACCAAGCCGAGAGGCGCCACCGGCAACCAGCAGCGTGACCCGGTACCGGCTGGGGGCATTGTGAAGCCTGGGTCGAAGCCGCAGGTTCAGATCAACTAGACAGAGCGACCGGGCGTCGCTCGACGTCATCGCCATCACGTCAAACTCCGAGAGGACAGATCATGAAAGTGAAATACGCACTCCCCATTGCGGCGCTGGCCGGTGTTTTCGCGATGCCATCGATGGCGTCAGCACGTCCGGTCACGTTTGAGACGCAACTGAGCAACTACGGTGGTGATGGCGCTTATGTCGTGATGTACGTAACCGACCGTGCGGGCCGCTATCAGGGCACGCTCTGGATGGCTGGCGACAAGACCAAGTACTACAAGCATTTGCGTGATTGGTCTCGAATGGCAGGCAGCGGGGCAAGGCTCGATGGGATCACGGGAGCGAGCGTTGGCGCTGGCAGGACGCTGCGGGCAACGCTCGACGTCGCCGATACGCTCATCGACGCCGGCTACGAGATTCACATCGATACGGCTGTGGAGAAGATGAACGAGAACCCGTCCGAGGTTGTCGTTCCGCTCACAACATCCGGGGCTGCAAAGCCAGTCAAAGGCCGCGGCTATGTGAAGTCGTTTCGCTACACGCTCTGAGAATTGCCATGCTTCGCAAGCTTCATTCATTGCCTGGATTGATCGCCGCGATCGTGCTGACGATCATGGCGCTCTCGGGGGCGGTGCTGTCGGTCAAGCCCGCCATCGACCGCGCGGCCGCTGTCCAGCCGGCTTCCGGCACGCTTGACGTCGCAACACTCGCTTCCCGAGTCAAGGCGAATATCCCCGGCGTCGAAAAAATTGCACGCAAGCCGTCGGGCGACATCGTTGTCTATTACTCGGCGGCAGACGGGCTCGCTGCACAGCGCATCGATCCTTCGACGGGTGCAGCCATCGGGCCGTACGCGCCGTCGGCCGGTATGCGCTGGGTGACCAACCTGCATCGCAAGCTGCTGCTGGGCGATGCGGGCCGCGCAGTTGCTGGTGTGGGTGCGGCTTTCATGCTGCTGTTATGCGCTTCGGGCCTCGCGTTGCTGGCGAGACGCATGGGCGGTTGGACTCGCCTCTTGGGGCGCATCCGTGGAAGCGGCCTGCAGCGAATCCATAACGAGATCGCGCGTGTCGCGCTGGTCGGGCTGACGTTGTCGGCACTGACCGGAGTAGTGATGTCATTGACGACGTTCGGTGTGCTCCCGGAAGGGGGTGCGGCAGAGCTTGCGTACCCGGCGTCCGCGATTACGCCCGCACCGCTGCCTGTTAGCCGGCTTGCCACGCTCAAGAGCGTGGACGCGACCGCATTGCGCGAGCTGACATTTCCAGACCCGCAGAATCCGCGAGACCTCTATGCGCTGACAACGTCGGAGGGAGCGGGCTACGTCGATCCTTCCAGCGGAACATCCCTTGCCTGGCGAAATAACGACGCGTGGCAGCGATTTCACGAAACCGTGTACATGCTGCACACAGGAGAAGGAATGTGGTGGCTGGCGCTTCTGCTAGGTGTTGCGAGCGCGTCGGTTCCTGTGTTGGCTGTCAGTGGTGTGTGGCTGTGGGCATTGCGTCGCCGTGCCACGCCCAAGATCGTCGGCAACGCGACCACGCGCCAAGCGGACACCGTCGTTCTTGTCGGAAGCGAGGGAAACACAACGTGGGCGTTTGCCACGGCCCTGCATCAAGCGCTCACGCGAGCAAATTTTCGGGTGCACATGGCGTCGATGAATGATGTGTCGTCGAGCTACAAAAATGCAAAGCGCCTCATCGTGCTGACATCAACCTACGGGGATGGTGCCGCACCGTCAAACGCCGCGCATTTCCTGCGTAAGCTGGCTCGCATGGACGCTTCTGCGTCGATGGGATTTGCCGTTCTCGGCTTCGGCGATCGTCAATTCCCGCAGTTTTGCGGATTTGCACAGAAGGTGCACGAAGCGTTGAGCGAGAAGGGCATGCATGCGTTGGTGGACCTCGAAAGAGTCGATCGTCAATCCGAGAGCGCCTTCAGGAAGTGGACCGAGCAATTGAGCGCCGCACTCAACGCGGAACTCGACGTAGACTACCGGCCGTCACTACCGCGCACCTTCGGCCTTCGCCTTGTCGAGCGTAAAGACTATGGCACCGATTCCGGCGCCTTCACCTCGGTGTTGCGCTTCGTGCGCGTGCCGAAGGGCGATTCGTTCCGGCAACGCTTGCTTGGTTCGCACCTGCCGTCGTTCGAGCCGGGCGATCTGGTTGGTGTCGTGCCCCCTGGGGATACCGTGCCCCGATTCTATTCGCTCGCCAGCGCGTCGAAAGACGGCTTCATCGAGATTTGCGTGCGCAGGCATCCGCAAGGGCTGTGTTCCGGTTACCTGACAAACCTTGCACCTGGGGATGTCGTCGAGGCGTTCATCCGGACGAACCCGGCTTTCAGGCCGGCAACTGGCACGGCGCCGGTCATCCTCATTGGCGCTGGCACCGGCATCGGTCCGTTCGTGGGGTTCATCCGGCACAACGCAGCCGAGCGCCCGATGCATTTGTACTTTGGCGCACGGCGATCTGGCGACGCGTTCCTGTACGACGAGGAATTGGCGGAACTTGTCGGCAAGCAACGCCTGACCGCGCTGACGACCGCATTTTCGAGCCCAACCGAAAAAACCTACGTGCAAGAGCGACTTCTTGCGGATGCGGCAACGCTGCGCGAGCTCGTGGCGCGAGGCGCGCACGTCATGGTGTGTGGCGGGCGAGAGATGGCAAGAGGCGTTGCAAAGGCCTGGGAGCGCATTCTGGCGGGTTCTGGAGTGACCGTGAATGACCTGAAATTGAGGGGGGCATATGTCGAAGACGTCTATTGAATATTCGAACGCCCGCGATCTTCACCATTACACGTTTAACGGCGAAACGATGGGCACGCGCTATAGCGCGCAGTGCTATGCCGGCGCAGATGTTGATCGCGCCTTGCTTGCCGATGAACTTGATCGTGCGGTGCAGGCGGTCGATCGAGAGATGTCGAACTGGAAAGCCTGCTCGGATCTCTCCCGGCTGAATCTGGCTGAGCCTGGTGTTTGGGTTCCCATTTCGGCCAACCTCGCGGCGGTGCTTGCGCGCGCGATCGAAATTGGCCGTGAAAGCGGCAACGCATTCAACGTCGATATGGGCGATGTAGTCAGCCGGTGGGGGTTTGGTCCGCGCGACGCTGATATCTCGGATACGCCAAGCGCGTTGTCTGCAGGGCCTCGCCGGCCGGCAGACGAGTTGCTCGAAGTCGATGCCATACGATGTCGCGCCCGCAAACGTGCCTCTGTGGCGCTCGATTTGTGTGGGATTGCGAAGGGCTTTGGTGTCGACGAACTGGGTCGCGTCATGAACCGCCACGGCATTCAGTCGTGGCTTGTCGGAATCGATGGCGAGATGCGCGCACGAGGCACGAAGCCATCCGGCGCCTTCTGGGCGATCGCCATCGAGCGGCCGCAATATGAGCGCAGGGAGCCGCTGTGCGTCATTGAGATCACCGATATTGCAATTGCGACTTCGGGTGATTATCGCCATTGGTGTGAATACGATGGCCAGCGTGTTTCACACACGATGGACCCGCGCACAGGAGCGCCCTTAAGCAACGGCGTTGCGTCTGTCACTGTGCTCGCAAGCAATTGCATGGACGCCGATGCGTACGCAACTGCATTGATGGTACTGGGCGCTGAGGAAGGCTTGGAACTCGCTCGCCGCAAACAGTTGGATGCGCTTTTCCTCGTGCGAGAGCGCGAAGGCTTGAGGGCGGTTGGTATCGGCTGCTTCGCCGAGAGGTGACGGCCAGACTGGCTGGTGGCGCCTTGGGTGTAGCGCGTTGTGCAGCCAATCTCAGGTCGCGCAAGAATATCCCGTTTCAGCCTTTAAAGGGCCGCAATCACTCGTCGCCCCGACCATACACGCTGCGACTGGGCATGTGGGTATTGATATGACACACGGCGAGCGTAGCGCTTGAGCTTCGCACACCCCCAACCCAGTATGGCCGGCCGGCGTTGCGCTATCACGTCAGCAGTCGGTTGCGATGCCTACTGCCGTGTGAATAGGCTTTAGGTTGATCATCCGATTGCGGTGGTGTAGACCAGCGCCCGCGAGTGAGGGATGCGGGCGGTTTCGGCGGATAGTTCGCAATCCCAAACGTTGTCGTCAGCGATTACTAGAAATGAGGTAGTGACGAACTCGCCACCGCATCGCATAACGGCGCTTGCATACGGTCTTCGGCAACGGATGTGGCGATGCGCGACTGCTCAACATGGTTACATGTCGTTGCAATTTATGCAGAGTGCGATCATTTGACGGCGCTAAGCTGGCGGCGCCTTCACTACAAAGGAGACACGCTGTGAAACCATCTCTTAAAGGCTTGCTGCTGGCCGTTCCAGCTTCCTTGCTTACCGTCGCATGTGGGGGTGGCGATGGCACCAGCACCGGCACCGGCACTCTCCAAGTTTCGATGACCGACGCGCCGTCGTGTGGTTACGACCATGTCTATGTCACCGTCAACAAAGTGCGCGTCAACGCCAGTTCGACTGCGGCGGATACCGATGGCGGCTGGACGGACGTCACACTGCAGACGCCGCAGAAGATCGATCTCCTTTCCCTCACCAACGGTGTCCTGAGCGATCTGGGACGTGCGCCTCTGCCGGCTGGGCAGTACCAGCAGATTCGACTGGTGCTTGCCGCGAACCAGGGCAATACGCTGGCTAATTCGGTCGTGCCCACTGGCGGCACAGAGCAACCGCTGGCAACTCCCAGCGCCACGCAGAGCGGCTACAAGATCATCCAGCCATTCACCGTGCAGCCCAATACGCTGGTCGACCTGGTGCTCGATTTCAACGCCTGCAAGTCGATCGTCACCCAGGGCAACGGCAACTACCGGCTCAAACCAGTGGTCACAGCCACCACGACTGTGGTGAGCGGCGCAATCGCCGGCTTTGTGGCGCCTGCCCAGGCTGGTGCCACCGTTTATGCGGAGCAGAACGGCGTCGTGATCAAGGGCACCGTGGCGGATTCGACCGGGCAGTTCACCCTGTCGCCACTCGTGCAGAGTTCGACCAACGGCAACTACGACGTCGTGATCGTCGACAACAACCCGGCTGGCGGGCACGCTACCGGCGTCATCCGCGCGGTGCCCGTGACCGCAAGCGCGACCACCGCGGTTTCCACCTCGGCCCAGCCGATTACGCTGTCGGCATCGGTGACCCGCACTGCCTCCGGCACGACCACCGCCGCGGCACAGGCGTCGTTGGTCGCACTGCAGACGATCGGGTCGGCGTCGTACGAAATCACCTCGACCAATGCCGATCTCAACACAGGCGGATACAGCATGAATCTGCCCGCCGCCACCCCGGTGGCCGGAACCTATAGCACCACGTTGCCGATTGCACTGGCTTCAGCAGGCACCGCCGGTGCATACACGATTCAGGCCACCAGTTCGACGGGTGCCGTTCAAACTGCTCCGGCCAATGTTGCGTCCGGCAATCAGGCTGGCATCAATTTCAATTTCTGACCACCAACGCCACATCGGCATTTCCTGACCATGAAGAACCTTGTGTTGATCTTTTCCTTAGGCATGTCGCTACTGGGCGGGTGCGCGGTCTACGTCCCGGATGCGGGCGTGGTCGCCGTGCCGCAAGGTGGTCCTGGCAATGGCTTCTGCCCGCCGGGCCAGGCCAAGAAAGGCAACTGCTGACGGCGAGGCTACGCGCAGAAAGGAAAAGGGTCGGTCGCGAGGACCGGCCCTTTTTCGCAGCTATCCAGCCAGCAGTTACTTTGACTTGCCCGAATGCATGCGCGTCTGCGACTTCCCATGCTCGCGCGCGCGATCTGCCGCACGAGCGCGGCCCTTGTCCCGATCAGCCGAGTCAGAGCCATTGGAGTTGGTGATGCCCTGGCTGCTGATGTGTCCCGTCGATGCGCCACCGGCGCCACCGCCCTTGGCTAGCACGGGAACCGATGTCGAGCAAAGCGCGACCATGACACCTGTTACGAGCCGTTGGGTTTTGTTCATATACGCCTGCTCTGTTTGGTAATGGCAAGTCGATTCCATGGAGTGCATGTTACGCAAGCGAAGTGCCAGTGCGACAAAACATAACCTCGTCTCGCGCACGTACGTATGCGAGTGAGGAATGCGACTTCGACGTAGCGGCTGTCAAGTTTCCTTCGAAGGTGCCGAAATGAAGACTCTGGAAGTCCGCGTTTCTCAATGTCGATCATGAAGCACAAAAAACTCAGCCTTGCTGTACTGACCGCATGCACGTTGGTGGCCGTGTTGCACGCGCGGGCAGCGGATAAATCACAAGCCCTGGTGCAGCCGCAGTGGGTTTCCCAACTCATCGTGAAGGAGCGCGGGACGAGCGCGGCAGACACGCTGGACGTCGCAAGCGCCACGCAGCGCTGGGCCGCCACGGCGCAGTTGCCGCTGGGTTACAAGCGCCCGATGTCGACGGGTGCCCATGTCGTCATGTTGCCCAAAGCCATGTCGCTGAACGATGCGGCCACCGTCGCCAAGCGCATGGAGGCAAGCGGTCAATTTGACTATGTTTCGCCCGATCGGAAGATGAGCCCGGCCGCTACGATAACCGACCCGCTATTCAGCCAGCAGTGGAACCTCATGCCAACGAGCACGGCGGCCGGCGGGGCCAACATCACGAATGCCTGGGGCACCACCAAGGGCTCGGCCCTGGTGACGGTGGGCATTGTGGATACCGGACTGATCGCAACCCACGCGGATCTGTCGGGGGCCGCCATCCGTACCGGTTACGACTTTGTCAGCAGCAAGGCAATGACCGGTACTCCAGATCCGAAGACCGGCTTGTCCATTCCGCTCTATTTCGTGGAGAACGATGGAAGCGAGCAGGGCCGCGATGCTGATCCCTCAGACCCTGGCAGCTGGGTCAGTAGTTCCGACGCGGCAAACTACCCGACGTTTTGTGGCGCGGCGACGAACAGCGACTGGCATGGGACGCTTGTCACCGGCCTGATTGCGGCCCAGCAAAATACGATCGGCATCGCGGGCATTGCACCGGCAACCGGCGTGCTGATGGCGCGAGCGTTGGGTAAGTGCGGCGGCGTCAGCTCCGACATCATCGATGCAATGACGTGGGCAGCCGGCGGTGCCGTGCAGAACGTTCCAGTCAACACAATCCCTGCAAAGATCGTGAACATGAGTTTGGGCGGCTTCGGAAGCTGTACGTCCGCCGAACAGGCGGGGGTCAATGCGGTGCGGGCGCTGGGCGCAAGCGTGATCGTCGCCACGGGAAATGAGGCAGGGCTGGTGGACTCGCCGGCAAACTGTTCGGGCGTGATTGCTGTGACAGCACATACCATCGACGGCGACAGGGCCTCCTACGCAAACGTCGGCGCTCAGACGACACTGAGCGCCCCCGGCGGTGGTTACGGCATGGTGCTGCCGGGCAACGGTAGCCTGATCCCCTCGCTGTTCAATAACGGTACGCAAGGGCCGACCACCGACGCCTACGCGCAAGGCGCGGGCACCTCGTTCGCCACGCCGCATGTCTCGGGTGTGGCAGCCCTGATGCTGGCGCTCGTGCCGACGCTCACGCCCGATCAGGTAGCGACGTTGCTCAAACAGTCGTCCAGGCCATTCCCTGCCGGCACGTACTGTGCAACACATGCAGGCATGTGCGGCAGTGGCATGCTGGACGGCGTCTCTGCGCTGCTGCAAACACAAGGTAAGCCGACACTCCACGCCGCCAAACCAGCCGCGGGGGCGACCGCAAATGCCGCAGTGACGCTCTCTGCGGTCGGCGGCCCCGGCTTCGAAACCGGCGTTACAAGCGTGGTCTGGAATCAGACCGCAGGGACTGCAGTGACAGTGACATCGAGTGGCCCCGATGCCAATGGCGCCATCAGCGGCGTCTTCACGCCGCCGAGCCAAGGCACATACAGCTTCAATGTCACGCTTACCAACAGTGCTGGCGCGACAGCCACAGATAGCGTCACCTTGAGCGTTGCTGCGGCCGCACCCACGTCAACAGGAACGCCGTCAACAGGAACGTCGTCAACGGGCACCTCTGGCGGTACGACGACAAGCACGTCTTCTGGCAGCGGCGGAGGCGGCACGGTGAGTCTGCCGCTCTCAATGTTGCTTGTCGTGGCGGGGATGGCTGCGTTTGTGCCGCGTCGGCGGGGCGTCGCGAGAGCTTGATGGCTTGGCGCTGTAGGGGCGGCTGCGTGATGTGCTAATGCTTGGGAGCGGATGTACCTACCGCGAGAACGCAGGTTGCAGCTCTAAAGAACCGCGGGGTTCAACAAACGATCTTTGATCGGCGAGCTAGGATTGAATGCACATAGGCAAAAAGATCAAACCAGCCTGTTTCACGGTTGAATCCGTTTCGGCGTTTTTTTGAAGAAGCGCCACAGCCAAAGCTCTCAGGTGTAATGCGTTCGAGCCTTTAGCCGACTTGGTGCGATTTTTGCTCGGCTCTCCAAACTGTGCAGCTCGCATAGTTGCCCAGAAGGCCGCCATGACACGAGAAATTCCGGACTACCCTCATTTCTGTCATGGACACCGTTGTGACGGCCGCTTCCAACGCCTTCCAGGATTTCCAGAGCCTGGTGAGCGGCATTACTGGCTTGGGGTACCAGTGGGTGGATGCGAGCACGCTCAAATAGTGTACTTAGATGCAAACCGGCAAGGCGGCGGATACCACACCGCCGCCTGCAGGGGGTACGAAAAACAGTTGCCTTGTGCCAGCGGGCGGGGCAGGTTGGTTACCAAATCGGTATAGCCTGTCCGCAAGTTCCACAGAGGCAGCTCCTTGCTAGTACCAATAGATTCATAGATTCGATTGCGCCAAGTCTTCAGCAAGGCTCGCGTTCAAAGACGATGGTGCCGCGCTATCGCAACTCGCACCGCATGCACACCGCAGCCGTGTGCCAGGCATTCTGGAACGTTACCGATGCCTTCACCTCGGCTGGTGCCTTCTCTGCGGGGAATAGCGTGAAACCCCAGCGGGCGAAATAGGCCGGGGCATTGGTGGACAAGAGATAGGCCTCGCGCGCGCCTGTTCCACGTGCCCGTACTAGCAGCCTCTCGATCAACCTGCCGGCAATGCCACGATCACGATAGAAAGGATCGACAGCAGTCGAGCGGACAAGAACTGAGTTTCTTTTTTGTTCCAATGCAGCGCACCCAACGATGTGACCTTTGTCTAGCGCGACGTGAAAGGTGTCAATGGTCCGTGGAATATCGTCTGATGGTAGTCCGCAATTCTTGAGGAGTGCCGCAATCTCGTGCGAATCGGCTTGATCTGCCTGACGCAGTTGAACATCGTCGGTTTGCATGTTGACAGGTCTCCTGGAAGCGCTTTCGCTGTTGCAACAGGCCTGGGCGCTTCGGTATGTTTTGATGCGACTGCCACCGGCAACATCGTTAAATCCGGCGCTTACTCGTTGGAAGGAAGGATTCGACTGCACTCCACAGGCTTCAACCTGTTGCAAGGTTTGATCAGAATAGTGGTCTGGTCAGTTGGGCGTAAGGAGCCGTGGACGAATTGCATGTCGGACGTCAAATCTTGTTTGTCAGATTTACCTGACAGGGTACTCAGCGTTAGCAAGCGTCATGTTTGATGCTGCGGCGCGGTGTTGCGCCATTTAGCCTCTGGCCCGGCGATTTCCGTCTTGACGGTTACCGCACTTTAGCCAAACTATCTGAAGTGCTCACTAGCCCATCCACTTGCGATGGACGTCGCTACCCACCTTGGGGAGTGTGACCTTGAACGATTCAGCGAGCACGCCTCGCATCTTCCTATCGACGCTCCGTCCCCGGCCTGACCAAGACAGGCTAGCCACGATGGTGATCGTTGCCTCCGCAGCTATCTTTGCGGCAGTGCTGCCATTTGCACAAGTTCAGTTGGGAGCAGTCTGGGGATTCATTCCGGTGTACGAGTCGGCGGTCGTCATCAATGACCTCGTCACTGCGGCGCTGTTGATTGGCCAGTTCAGCATGCTGCGATCTTCTGCTCTTCTGGTTCTGTCATTCGGCTATTTCTTCACGGCATCCATGGCTGTGGCGCACATGCTCAGTTTTCCGGGCCTGTTCTCCACCACCGGGCTCCTCGGAGCAGGTCCGCAAACCACAGCATGGCTTTACATGTTCTGGCATGGGGGCTTTTCGCTTGCTGTTATCGGCTTCGCCGCTCTGCCTGAGAAGGGGCCAACGCCGTACCTTCAGAAGCCAAGGGTGGGCGGTCCCGCACTGGTGCTTGTGGGATTCGCGTTTCTTCTGGCTTGCGGATTGACGGCGTTGGCGTCGGCTGGGCACGACTTGCTGCCCGAGATCATGCAAGGGAACACATACACGAGCGGGATGCTGAAGACGGTAAGCATCGTGTGGGCGCTCAACCTGCTTGCCGTAGCAGTGCTTTGGCAGCATCGAAGGCGCTCGCTGCTGCATCTCCTGTGTATGGTTGTCTCCGTGGCGTGTGTGTTCGACATGGCGCTTTCAGCGGTCTTCAATCATGGCCGATTTGATGTCGGATTCTACGTTGGGCGAGCATATGGGCTGCTCGCTTCCGGGTTTGTCCTGGTCGTGCTGATTATTGAAAACGGCAAGCTCTATGCTCGGGTTGTGGAGGCCCTGGATGGCGAGCGTAGGGAGCGCCAGCACGTGCAGGACAAGACCAGACAGTTGAATGAAGCCAACGAGCGGCTGGAGCAGCGCGTTGTTGATCGCACCGCCCAACTCACGGCAACCAACAAAGAGCTTCGGCAAGAGATTGTGGACCGAAAGCGTGTCGAGCGGGCTCTCGAACGCGCGCGTGAGGAGCTCAGCGAGATGGCATCGGTCAGCGCAACAGCAAGGGAGGAAGAAAAACGTCGCATCGCGAGGGAACTGCATGACGAGCTCGCCCAGTCGCTGGCCGCGCTCAAGGTCGATATGCAGCTATTCGAACACCAGCTCGCTGGCGGCAGCAAGTCGCTCGCGCAGCGTGTGGCCCTGATGGAGCGGACGCTGGATGACGCGATTGCGGCAACGCGGCGCATTGCGTCGGATCTCCGGCCGCCCATGCTTGACGATCTCGGGCTCGTTCCTGCCTGCAGGTGGCTCATCCAGTCTTTCCAGAGGCGATACGGAATTCAATGTGAGTTGACTATCGTGCCCAGTCAATTCGAGTTGGCCGAACCCTACGCAACGACCGTATACCGGGCAATGCAGGAATGCCTTGCCAATGTCGCGCGCCATGCGCAAGCAAGCCTGGTACATGTGAGGCTCTCCTATTGCGCGCCTGAGTTGGTGCTATCCGTCAGGGATAACGGCGTGGGTTTCGACCAGGCGAGCGCGGGAAGGAGCGATTCGTTCGGGCTGATTGGCTTGCGCGAGCGCGCCTACCTTGTGCAGGGGCGGCTGCGCATCGAGTCATCGCCTGGCGCAGGCACGCTTGTTGAACTCACGATCCCGGAAACAACGGCATCCGGACAACGACACGCCCCGACGTCTCAGTTGGACGTGCGGGCGCATTCCGTGTGAGTGTCTGTTTAGAGCAGGTTATGCCGGACGGCATAGTGGATGAGCGCTGCCTCATTCGGAAGGCCCATACGTTCAAGGATGCGGGCCTTGTGGGTACTGACGGTCTTCTTGCTGATGTGGAGTTCGTCTGCGATGTGGGTAATCGTATTGCCTCTGGCCAGTCGCAGGAAGACGTCGAATTCGCGATCGGACAGCCGTAAATGGGGGAGCATCTCCGTTGAGCTGCCCAGATTTTGCACCAGCAACTCTGCCACCGTCGGAGTCATATATGTGCCGCCGGAAGCGATCTTCTTGATCGCGCTTTCCAGTTCCTTCGCAGCACCTTCTTTGGTCAGATAGCCCATCGCTCCGGAGCGGAACGCACGAATTGCGTACTGTTCTTCCGCATGCATCGTCAGTACGAGCACCTTGAGTGCTGGCATTTCGCGGCGGATTTGGGAAATCAGCTCAACGCCGCTGCGCCCGGGCATGTTCAAATCAAGGACCAAGACGTCGGCAGTTACGCAACGCACCAGCGCAATCGTCGATGTTGCATCCGTTGCTTCGCCAACCACTTGCATATCGCTGGCCTGTTCGAGGATGTGCTGCAAGCCTTCGCGAAACAACGTGTGGTCATCTGCGATCAGAACCTTGATCATTTGCCACCCCTGCATGAAAGATTCATTGTCATGCTAAGCAGCGTACGGTCAACGCTTGCCGTCCATGTGTTCTGATCCGCGTCAAGGGGCCAAATTCCGTTCTGCGCGAGCCGCAGCTTTGTGGATCGCGAACGTGCGGCGCTCCAAGTGCTCCAGCGCGGGTGCGACTTCTCGCTTGTCATTGCACGCCTAGCTCACGTGCCAGGCGGAATCTCTTGATTCGCATCAAACGCACGTCGGCTGGATGCACGACCATCAATACGCGTATGCGGATTTGAGAGGAGTTGCCATGCTTGAATTCATCCTGTTGACGCGGTTATCGCCGGAGAACCTGAAGTCTCCTTCCAGCCTCGAAGGGCTCGAACAGAAGACGGTCAAGGAGATCGAAAAGGCCTGCCCAGGCATCGAGTGGAAACACAGTTACGCATTGCTCGGCCCATACGACTACCTTGACGTGTTTTCCGCGCCCGATCTGGAGACTGCGTTCAAGGTCTCCACGATCATGCGCACGCTGGGGCGCTCGCACTCCGAAGTCTGGCCAGCGACGGACTGGAAGTCATTCAAGAGTGTGATTGCATCGATCGATTGATCTGGTGCGCTGGCAAGGTTGGCAAGGCTGGCCAGCGCACATCAAGCCGCCTGGGCAGACGGCATCACCCCTTGATGCAGACGATCGGCACGAGTCGCGCAACCTTTCGAGCGAGGCCGGCTGATTCGGCGGCGTTCACGACACTGCTGACATCCTTGTACGCGGCGGGCGATTCTTCCGCCACGCCGCGATCCGATGGGCTGCGGATCAGGATGCCGCGGCTCGCCAGTTCGTCAATCACGGCCCGTCCGCGCCAGCGTTTTGCCGCCTGCATGCGGCTCATGCTTCGGCCCGCGCCGTGGCACGCAGAGCTGAAGGCGCGCTCGGCCCCGCCGCTGCCGGTGCCCGCCAGGATGTATGAGGCCGTTCCCATGCTCCCACCGATCAGGACGGGCTGACCGACATCGCGAATCGCCGCCGGCAGGTCCGGATGCCCTGGGCCGAACGCACGCGTTGCGCCCTTGCGATGGACGAACAACTCCCGCTCCACGCCGTCCACCACGTGTTTCTCCAGCTTGCAGGTGTTGTGGGAGACGTCATAGAGCAACGTCAATTGCGCATGCGGCAGCACCTGTACAAACGCGTCGCGCGTCAGCTGCGTGAGGATCTGCCGATTCGCCAGCGCGCAATTGATCGCCGCGCGCATCGCGCCCAGATAGTGTTCCCCAAGCTCGGAGCGGATGGGCGCGCAGGCAAGCTCTCGATGCGGCAGCTCGATGCCATAGCTCCTGGCGCCGACGACCATCTCTTTCAGGAACTCTGAACCGATCTGGTGCCCGAGGCCGCGCGAGCCGCAGTGAATCGACACCACGATCTGCCCTTGCCACAGCCCGAAACGCTCGGCGATGGCCGGCGCGAAGACCTGCTCGACTTCCTGCACTTCGAGATAGTGATTGCCCGAGCCGAGCGTGCCCATCTCATCCCGCTGCCGTTTCTTCGCTTGCTCTGAGACCGCACCGGGCTTGGCGTGGAGCATCATGCCGCCTTCTTCGATGCGTTCGAGATCGGCACGGGTTCCATAGCCCTGCTTGACCGCCCACACCGCGCCGCCCGTCAGCATGTCGTGCATCTTCTCGCTCGACAGGTGCAGCAGCCCTGTACTGCCGACCCCGGCGGGGATGCGTGCGAAGAGCGTATCGGCCAAGCGCACCTTGACCGCCTCGACGTCTTCGCGCACGAGGTTGGTTTGCAGTGCCCGCACCCCGCACGAGATATCGAAGCCCACGCCGCCGGCCGAGACCACGCCGCCGGCCTCCGCATCGAAGGCAGCCACGCCGCCGATCGGAAAACCATACCCCCAATGTGCGTCGGGCATGGCGAAGGAGGCCGTCACGATGCCCGGCAGCATGGCTACGTTGCACACCTGCTCGTAGACCATGTGGTCCATGTCTTCGATCAGGTGCCGGTCTGCATAAAGGATGCCGGGCACCCGCATCTTGCCGGTGGCGGGAATGTGCCATTCGAAATCGCTGCGCTTCTGGAGAAGGGCCATGTCCACGGTGGGGCTCCCATTCACACGTCGATCACGCACTGGGCCACCCATGAACCGTCGCTCCGCTGGCGCACGAGCAGCTCGGTGTAGGTCGCCCCCTTGGGCTCTACCGCTGGCGCATGCCGGCTGCGGTCGAGCGCTTCGCCCGTGGCCCTGGCCGAGAGGCTAACTTCGGCCCGGGCCACATCGAAGCGGCAGAAGAGCATCTTGCGAACCGCCATCTCATAGATGACGGCGTTGAGCCACTCAACCAGCAGCAGCTCGCGATCCGGCGCGGTGCACGTGATATTCACCGTCCTGGCGGGCTGCACCTGCGAGAGGTCAGTGACGATGCCCGTCAGGGCAAGTGCAGCCTGCTCGAAAGCCGCCTCGGGTGTGTCGCCGATGCCGCGGACTCCGATATCGGCATCGTGCGAGAAATGTTCCCAATGCGCTGCCATGCGTGCGCTCCTTGCGCGCTGTTCGCGCTTCATGTGCGCCCGGTGGAAGTCGACGCTGGCAACGCCGACGTGTCGCTGAGTAGTGGCGCATTTGTCATTCGAAAGCACAGGGGGACGGCATCAAACGCACGTTCGATGCAAATGCAGGCTAGTCCCCAGGTGGGAGCGGGAGTTGACGCAACACAATCGTCGGCCAGATCCCAGCGGCGGGTGGCGATCGTCGGGCATCGGCGGTTGAATCATTGCCCGGGCCGTGACAGCCGGTGCGGCTTCGAAACCAGGCGACGCTGCGGGCCGCCCCCAGGCCGCAGCCCTGGCAGCGCTCGTGGGTTGAGCTCATTCACCCAGCCGGGAGGTGCAGTCGGAGCGTCGGGCTTGGTAACGCGCCTGACAGCGGAGTACCCTAGCAATCACCGGGAAGGGCAAGGGGTGATCCAATGACAACAATCACCGAACTCCGTCCAGAAGCGCTGTACACGGTGTGCGATCCGGCGAAGCTGGGCTTCTCGACAACCGAGGCGCTGGAGGATTTCGAACCCGCGTTGCTTCATCCGCGCGCAATGCGTGCCATGCAGCTCGGGCTCGGCATGCGCAAGCGCGGGTACAGCCTCTTTGTGCTCGGTGAATCGGGCAGCGGCCGCCACGCCATCGTCCGCCAGTTGCTGGAGCAGGCGTCCCACGAGGGGGCGGCCCCGGAAGACTGGTGCTACGTCAATGACTTCTCCATGCCGGGTCGCGCCCGGCTACTGCAACTGCCTTGCGGCCGGGGCAAGCAGTTGCGTAACGACATGCAGGATTTCGTTGGCGAACTCGGGCCCGCCATCGCTGCGGCCTTCGAAAGCGACCAGTACCGCGAGCGCATCGAAGCGCTACAGGAAGAAGAGAAGACGCGCGAAGAGAACGCCCTGCATCAGCTTGGTGATGCGTCACAGCAGGCGGGCCTCGTCCTGCTGCGCACCCCGCGCGGTTTCATCTTCGCACCGCTCAAGAACAACGAGGAGACGTACTCCGACGAAGAATTCGCCCAATTGCCCGAAGAGCGGCAACGCGAGTTTGGCGAGAAGGTGACCGAGCACTACGAGAAGTTCCAGCGGCTGATGAACGAGTTTCCGCGCTGGCGGCGGAACTTGCAGAAGACGATCAAGGAGGTCGGCAGCGAGGTGCTGATGCTGGCGGTGGGCCACCTGCTCGAAGACATCAAGCCGGCCTATGCGGATCTGCCGGTCGTCATGGAATATCTCGATGCGGTGCTGCGCGACATCATGGAAACTGGTGAATCGCTGCACGGCCTGACCAAGAGCGAGGACGAATCGGAGACCACGCTGTACTCCGGTGCCATTTCCGTGCAGCGCTACCTCGTCAATCTGCTGGTGGAGAACTCGCCAGGCTGCGGGCGGCCGGTCGTCATGGAAGACAACCCGACCTTGCCGAATCTGGTCGGGCGTATTGACCACCACGTGCACATGGGCACACTGGTCACCCATTTCACGTTGATCAAGGCCGGGGCGCTGCATCGCGCCAATGGCGGCTTCCTGGTCCTGGACGTGGTCAAGGTCCTGAGCCAGCCGTACGCCTGGGAGGGGCTCAAGCGCGCACTGCACGCCGGCGAGATCCGTATCGAATCGGTAGCCGATCTTTTGGGGATGGGCGGGCCGGCGCAACTGCAGCTGCAGCCGGTTCCACTCAACGTCAAGGTCGTCCTGATCGGCGAGCGGATCGTCTACTACCTGCTGGCCGAACTCGACCCGGATTTCGCCCCCCTGTTCAAGATCAACGCCGACCTCGAGAGCGAGATCCAGCGCACGCCCGATTCCAGTGGTCACTACGCAAGGTTGATCGCGACGATGGCCCGCCAGGATCAACTGCGCCCGCTGTCTGCAGGGGCCGTCGCCCGCCTGATCGAGCATGCCGCGCGGCTGGCAGGCGATGCCGAGAAGCTCAGCACGCGCACATTGCCGCTGTGCGACCTGCTGCAGGAGGCCGACCATCTGGCGGGGCAGGCCGATACACCGCTGATCGAGCGCACCCACGTGGAGGCTGCCTTAGAGGCGCATCGCGAGCGTCATCAGCGCGTTGAGGAGCGCTATCGGGAAGACATCCTGCGCGGGCTCTTGCTGATCGACACCAGCGGCACGCAAGTCGGGCAGACCAATGGCCTGGCCGTCATCATGCTGGGCGCCGGCACCTTTGCGCATCCTGTGCGTATCACGGCAACGGTCCGCATGGGAGAGGGCGAGATCATCGACATCGAACGGGAGGCGGAACTCGGCGGGCCGATCCACTCGAAGGGCGTCCTGATCCTTTCCTCCTTCCTGGCGGCACGGTTTGGCTGGGCGATGCCGCTGTCATTGTGTGCAACGCTGGTGTTTGAGCAGTCCTACGGCGGTGTCGAAGGCGATAGCGCCTCGCTGGCAGAGCTCGCCAGCCTGCTCTCGGCACTATCGGGCCTTCCGATCCGCCAGTCGGTGGCGGTCAGTGGGTCGGTCAACCAGTTTGGCGTCGTGCAGCCGGTGGGCGGCATCAACGAGAAGATCGAGGGCTTTTTCGACGTGTGCGCCGCGCGCGGGCTGACCGGGGAGCAGGGTGTTCTGATCCCGGCGGCCAACGTCTGCCATCTGATGCTGCGCGAGAACGTGGTGGCCGCTGTCCGGGAAGGGCACTTTCACATCTGGGCCGTGCGGACGATCGACGAGGCGATGGAGTGCCTGACTGGTGTGAGCGCTGGCGAGCCTGATGAGAAGGGCGAAATTCCGGCGGGTACGATCAATTTCGAGATCGCGGTGCACTTGGCCGAACTGGCGCAGATGCGGCAAAGCCTGCTCAAGTCGAGCGAACGTTCTCGCAAGAAGAAAACCAAGGCGGCAGCGCCCAAGCCGGACAAGCCATAGTGCAAAGCGGTGCCGAGCCGTCAATGCCGTTTCATCGTCATGAGCAGGGGCGTCAGGTTGCTCGGCAGTGCCCATGCGGTTGGCTACCGCTGCGTCTGGCGCTTGCCCGTGAACTTCACGATCGACCGCAACGGCCTGCCGGCCGACAACGGCTGGGAGGCCACCCAGCTAGGCCGCCGAGCGCCTCGAACAGCCGTCACGCTACTGTTGGGTTGACGCGCTCTGTTGAGGCCCGACAGATTTTGGAAGCCTCGACAGGCGGCGAGCATGCCCCGGACAATCCGGGCGAGGTTGATCGCCAAGTCCACGATCGAGGTGCCTGTCATGCCGGCGAATCGCCGGCGAGACTTGGTGGCGTTTGGCTGCCGGAGCGCTCGTCCGTAACCCGGGCCAGTTCAATCAACGCCGGCCGCACCAGTACCGGATAAGGGCCACTGGGTTCGAGCGTGCGCAGCGCGTCGGGAAGCGTCGTCAACTCATGTTCTGCATGTTTGCGGCTCGCCTGTAGGGAGGGTTCCTCCGGCAGGCGCCGGCCGGCTAGCATGACTGGCTTGAGCAACGGCATGCCTTCGCACGGGTCGCCCTCGATGGTGAGCGTGTCGCCGATCATGATGCCGGCGCCGTTGTACTGGCGGTACACCTGCTTGCGCCCGGGCCAGGTCGCCTTGCCTTCGGAGCGCTTGCGGCGGGGCTCGCCAGCGTACTCGGTCAGCTTGTAGGCGCAATCCATGTACGGCGCGTCGGCCGACGTGTTCATGCGTGTGCCGACGCCGAAGCCGTCGATGGGCGCACCCGATTGCAGCAGGTCACGCACGCGGTATTCGTCCAGGTTGCCGCTGGCGAAGATGCCGATCTCGGGGGCTCCACCCCTGTCCAGGATCGCGCGGACCTTCTTTGCGTGCGCGCCTAAGTCGCCGCTGTCCAAGCGCACGGCTTGGATCGTGATGCCGCTCTCGCGCAGTTTTCGGGCGAGCACCGCGACCTTGCCGGCGGCGGCTTCGGTGTCGTAGGTGTCGATCAGCAGCGTCGTGTTGGCCGGCTGTGAACGGGCAAACGCTTCGAATGCCTCGACCTCATCCTGATGTGCCTGGATGTAAGAGTGCGCCATGGTCCCGTAGACCGGGATGCCGTAGCGCACACCCGCGAGCAGCGTGGCCGTGCCCGAGAAGCCCGCAAGATAGCTGGCCCTGGCCGAGAGCATACCGGCCTCCGCGGCATGCGCTCGGCGTAGGCCGAAGTCGACCAGCAGCCGGCCTTGTGCCGCCAGCGCGACCCGTGCGGCTTTGCTGGCTGTCAGGGTTTCGTAGTGAAGCAGGTTCATCACGCGGCTCTCCACCAGTTGCGCCTCTCGGATGGGAGCAACGATGCGCAGGATCGGTTCGTCCGTGAAGAAGATCGTGCCTTCCGGCATGGCGACCACGTCGCCTGTGAAGCGCAGCCCTGACAGCGAGCGGAGAAAAGGCTCGCTGAAGCGCCCGAGTTCAGTCAGCACGTCGATGTCTGCCTGGCTGAAATGCAGTTCCGTCAGGTAGTCGAGCACTTGCTCCAGGCCGGCGGCCACGAGGAAATTCCGCCCTGGCGGCATCTTGCGCACGAAGAACTCGAAGCTCGCCGTGCCGCGCATGTCGCCATCCAGGTACGCCTGCATCATGGTGAGTTCGTACAGGTCGGTCAGCAGCGGGCTGTCCCATGTGGGGTGCGTCGCCATATCGGCTCCGGAGATGTGTCGGCAGGGCAATGGCGCCTGCCCATATTCATACTAGACGGCTCGCCAAGATGGCCTTCGCCTTCCGGCCGCTGGTGGGCGACCGATGCAACCGGGCCTAGTGGAAGACGATGGTCTTGGCGGCCATGGTTTTCTTTGTTCCGGCAATCATGAACGTTGTGCCGGACGGGCTTGGCGCGCTGCCTGGGCATGCGTCAGGGCCGTATGCGCAATCCGCCGGTGCGTTCACCTTAGTCGCTGTATGGCGTGGCGCGTTGACTTGGCGCAACGGGCTAGGCGTACAGCCGGCTTGGCACGGCATGAGCCCGGAACAGCGTGTCCAGGCAATTCACGCCTCGGCGTCGGGCACCTTGGCCAGATCGTCCAGCCAGGCGCGCGCTGGAGTCGCTTGGTGCCCGGTAGTCGCCGCGCGGGGAGAGCGAGCCGCCGGAGCCGACTTTGGGGGCGTTGGGGATGCAACTGCGCTTGTACTGCATGTCCTGAAAGAAGCGGTGCACAAAGACGCCGAGCCAGTGTTTGATCTCCACCTGGCTGTAGGCGCGGCGGTCGCGCTCGGGTATCTCCGGCCACGTTCCATGGGCGGCGTCATGCCAGGCCGACCAAGCAATGAAGGCAACCCGGCTCGGGCGAAAACCGTAGCGCAGCAGGTAATAGAGAAAGAAATCCTGCAGGGCGAAGGGGCCGATCGCATCCACGCTGCTTTGCAGCCCGTGGGCGCCGGGTTGCGCCGGCAACCGTTCCGGGCTGATGACGGTCTGCAGAATGTCCTGCAACGCTTCGGTCAGCTCGTGGTCTGCGAACGCCTTCTCCGCAACCCAGCGCGCCAGATATTGGATCAGCGTCTTGGGGATGCTCGCATTCACGGCGTAGTGGGGCATGTGGTCGCCCACGCCGTACGTGCACCAGCCGAGCGCGAGTTCGCTCAGATCGCCGGTGCCAACCACCATGGCGCCATACAGGTTCGCCAGACGGAACAGGCTGCTCGTGCGCTGGCCGGCCTGCACGTTCTCGAACGTGACGTCATAGACCGGTTGCCCCTGCGCGAAGGGGTGTCCGATGTCCCGCAGCATCTGCTCGCAGGCCGGGCGGATGTCGATCTCCAGCGCCCGGCATTGCAGGGCGCGGATCAGCTGGCGCGCCTGGTCGCGAGTCCGGTCACTGGTGGCGAAGCCGGGCATCACGCAGCCGAGGATGTTGTCGCGCGGCAATCCCAGCCTGTCCACCGCCTGGGCGCACACCAGCAAGGCCTGCGCGGACTCCAACCCGCCAGCGCGCCGAAGGAGGAGGGCGGGATCGGCCCCCAGAGGTCTTCGCAAATTTCGATATGGAGGATCAGCAGCGGCTGCGCCGGCACGTGCAAGAGCAGGTCGATACCAATGGGGATGCCGGTCTGCCCGAAACGATCCACATGGCCCCGCATCAGCATGTCGCCGGAAGCGAACTGCCGGCGCTCATAGAACTCCTGGTAGTTGGGCAGGTAGAGCTTGGGCGCCAAGCCCAGCACGCGACCCCGGTGGATGGCAGCCGCGCACTTGAAGAGCAGGCCGTCGATCTGCAGCGGCAGGCCCACGACAGCCAGCAGCTCCAGGTCGGCGGTGGCGGCCAGCAGCGTATGCATAGCCGCCTCGCAGGCGTCGAGCAAGGCGTGCTGTTGAAACAGGTCGTCGCACGTATAGGCCGAGAGTCCAAGCTCGGGGAACAGGACAACCAGCGCTTTCTGTTCGCCGGCTTGCCGCATCAGATCGATCGCCTGCTGCGCGTTGAATGCCGGATCGGCCACGCGGGCGAAGTCTTGCTTGTACAGGTTGAAGAATGCGTTGGGCGCTTGCATTGCCATCTGCCTGCGATGCGTGTTGGGGCGAGGATGCCTAGCGCAGCGGTCCGTTGATCGTGGCAGGCATCAAGCCGAAGCCCTGTCACGCCGACGACGCACGCAACGATTCCAATGTGCATCGACTGGCTCTTCTGTGTAGGCCATTGTCACTCTGGAACCAAGGAAGGCAGGAGCGTTGATGACAGTCACCACCATGTGCGGCCGCATGCCCAATCAGCGGTGCGCATTCCACCCCGGCTGTCAGCGCGGTCATGGTCGTTTGCGGCGAATTACCCAGCTTCGAACTGGTGCCGTATGTCGTTGCACAACGTATTGGCGTGGAACCCGGCGCGTGGCTGGCGCACGCCGTGTTCGACATGGGCATCCTGCAACTCTCCACGAATGTCCGCAGCAATGCGCCGAAGTAACGGTGCCTGCAGATGCTTCGTTTCCCAGTAGTACGGTTCTGTGATGGCAGTCGCACATGCTGCCGTGCCGTGGCGGCACACCGTCATTCGCGCGTCGCCATCTCCAATCCGAGCTTTACCAGCAACTCGTATGTGAGACGGATGTGCGCTTCGAGCGCCAATGCGGCGCGGGCTTCCTGTCGTGCCATGGCCGCCTCGAAGATCGCCGTGTGCTCTTCATGCACGTTGCGGCTGCTGGGTTGCGCACTACCCAGGCGGATGGCCACGTGCCGATAGCGTTCACCATGGCGGTAGAGCAGATCCAGCAGGTACTTGCTCCACGGTGAGTGGTGTGCAGCGATGAGTGTTTCGTGAAAATGCCGGTTGGCACGCTCCCAGTATTCAGGGTTGGCGGACGGGCCTTGGGCTTCTGCGTCGCTCAGGGCGCCAAAGGCGCTGCGCAGGCGGGCCTCCCATTGCGCATCACCGTGGCGGATGGATAAGCGCACGGCCTCAGTCTCCAGCATCACCCGCGTGTCGGTAAGGTCTTGCAGGTCAGCCAGCGAGATCTCCGTCACGCGATAGCCGCGCTGGCCTTCGACCGTAACGAGGGCATCAGAGACGAGCAGTGCAAGAGCTTCGCGCAGCGTGCCCGCCCCGACGTTATAGCGATCCTTGAGGTGCTCAACGCGTAGACGCTCGCCTGGAGTGAGGCGGCCTTGCACGATGTCCTGTCGCAGATCGAGGTAAGCGCGCTCGCACAGGGTACGGGGCACCTCGGGATCAGCAGCTGCCAACGTGGTCGCGCTGGTCACGTGCGTGCCGGATACGCCGGCTTGTTTGGTTCGTTTCATTCTTCGCTCCCTCTGTCTTGATGACGCTTGAGGCGATAGGCCAGTTGCGGGCGGGTCAGGCCAAGCTGCCGGGCGGCACCGGAAAGATTGCCCTTGGCGCGTTCGACCGCCAAGTCGAGCAGTTGCGTCTCTAGCGTCTCCAGGCTCAGGCCGCTGTCCAGAATGCGCGTGCACAGGGCTTGCTCGCTTTCCAGGCGTACCGGCGCCAGACGGCCTTGCGGGCTGAGCTGAGCCTGCACGCCCGAGGGCTGGTTAGGAAAGAGGTGTTCGATCTCGATGCTTCCGCCCTGAGGCGCCAGGATGACGCCGCGCTCCACCAGGTTCTCCAGTTCTCGCACGTTGCCCGGCCAGTCGTGGTGCAGGAGTGCCTGCATGGCGCGTTCTCCGAAGCCGGAGAGACGCTTCTGGTGCAAGGCCGTGAAGCGCGCCAGCAGATGGACGGCGAGCGGTTCGATATCGGTCATGCGTTCGCGTAGCGGTGGAATGCAGATGGGATAGACGTTCAGCCGGTACAGCAGGTCTCGTCGAAAACGCCCCTGAGCCACGGCTGCCTCAAGATCGACGTTGGTGGCCGCCACAAGACGCACGTTGACCTTGCGCGTGGTTTCCGCGCCCAAGCGTTCGATTTCGCCTTCTTGCAGCACGCGCAGCAGCTTGGCCTGTGCTGGCAGCGGCAGGTCGCCCACTTCATCAAGAAACAGGGTGCCGCCATCCGCCCGCTCGAAGCGGCCGCTGCGTGCCGCGTGCGCGCCGGTGTAGGCGCCGCGCTCGACGCCAAACAGCTCGGCCTCGATCAGGTCGGCCGGCAGCGCGGCGCAGTTGACTGCCACGAAGGGCCCCGCCGCGCGGGCAGAGCCCTGGTGCAGCGCACGCGCGAAGCGCTCCTTGCCCACGCCGGTCTCGCCAGTGAGCAGCACCGTAACCTGTGTGGCGGCAGCGCGGTTAAGCAATTCGTGTGCACGCTGGAACGCGGGCGAGCGGCCCACCAGCATGCCGGCGGCCACATCGGGCTCAAGTGTCGATTCGATCGTGGTCTTGAGTGCCTGAACCTGTTCGTTGAGTGCGGCAATGGTGTCGAGCAGGGACTCATCTTCAAAATACTGGCGCTGCTCAGCGCCGTCGGGCCATTCGTCAATCGGTTTGCCGACGATCTCGCAGTGATCGGCTCCGCAGGCAGCACAGCGGGTTTCCTTGAAGAGGATGAGGCGGCCCATGAACGCGCTGGTATAGCCACTGGCATAGCCGAGTTGGATCCAGCAGGCGGGCTCGTCTACAAGGCCAAAGGCCTGGCGGTGGGCGTGTGCTTCCCAGGAGTTGTCCCAGCGGAACTCACCATAGAAGCGCCCGCTAGCGGGGTCGAAATCCAGTTGTATCGGCGTGACGCGCACCGCCCCTTCGAGCATGTGCAACTGCGGGCCGACCATGAAGGCGGCATCGAGCGACAGCGCCCCGCGGGTCTTGCGAGCGAACTCGGCATCGCGCCGGCCCGAGGCATAGCCCATGCGGGTGAGCAGGCGGCGCGCATGTGCCGGACCCACCGAATTGATCAAGTCCTGCCGCAAACCGCTTAACGCGGCGGTATGCAGCAACAGCATGCGCCGCTCGCCCAGCCAGATGGCGCCGCTCTCGGGTTCGAAGCGCAGCAGGCGCCGAAGGTCGGCATCCGAAGGGTAGTTGAGCTTGGCTTCCACGGCGTGCGGCCTCCATCGGGGCGGGTTGGCCTGAATCTCGATATTCTCGGGGATAAGGCGAAAGACGGCAAGCCTGCGATGAGACGCAGTTTCCTGCTGGCGCGAAGGCTTCGATCAATTGATGAAGCGTATCAACGGATTGCACTGTGCCAAATGATCAAATCGCTTGGCGGGGTACTCAAGCTGGGCGCAGATAACAACACTCTCTATGCCCTGGGTTCTGATTCAAGACGGGTCGATCCTCGTGGTTTTCCCTAAAAATATCGAGATTTGTTGGCAGGCGCGTTGCAACTGGCATGGCTTCTGCACAACGACAGCCGCGACCGTGCTGCAACGCTGTGCCGGTCGCGATTCAGGCGGCTTGTCAGTGGGGCATGCTTTCGTCGCGCCGTGACAACGCCGTCGTCTTGTTATCCCAAATAGACAAATAGACAAGGAGACACTCGTGAAAGGCAACTACGTTCGCGCGGCCACGGCAATATGCGTTGCGGTCTGTGGAACACACGCCAAGGCGACAGACGTGTTCAATCTGGAAGGCTTTGGTCCGGTTTCCCGCGCAATGGGGGGAACGGGCGTGGCCTTCGATATTGGGCCGGCAGCCATGATGGAAAATCCCGCGACGCTTGGCTTGATGCGCGAGGGCAGGTACTTCAATCTCGGGCTCGATGTGGTCACCACCGACATCAAGGCAACGAATACGGCCACCGGTGAGACGGCAAGTTCGGGCAATCACGGCAATAACAACGGACCGTACTTCGCGCCGCAGACAGCGTTTGTTTATCGGCAGGGCAACTACGCTTTTGGCGCGGGCATTTTCGCGGAGGGTGGGCTGGGCACGCAGTACGGTGCAACCAGCTTTCTTTCCCGCACCTCCAATGGTGTGGACACCGGCCTGGACCAGTTCTCCAGGCTGCTAGTCTTGCGCGTTCCGTTTTCGGCGGCGTACCACGTCACCGATCAGTTGACCGTTGGCGCATCGCTTGATGCGGTCTGGACTTCGCTCAACCTTGGGACGCTGCTCGATGTATCCCAGATCGGGACGCTTGCCGGCCAGCGACGCGTGTCCGGGTCGCTTGTTCCCACCTTGTTGGGCGTGCCTGGCCTTTCCGGCGGCTACCTCAACTTCTCGCGCGATGCGCCGATCGGAGGCGGCGCGCAGGCCTGGGGCATCGGTGGCAGGTTGGGTCTGACCTATCAAGTCGCGCCCGATACCCGAATCGGCGTGGCCTATAACGCGAAGACACACGTTGGTGACCTGAGCGGCCACGCAACACTTGCTGCAGTCAGTTCGGTCGCAGGCAACATTCCGCTGAAGGGCGACGTGACGGTTCGAAACTTCCAGATGCCCGCTCAACTGACGGTTGGCATCAGTCATCAATTCAACGACCAGCTGTCGGTGTCTGCTGACTACCAGCGCGTGTTTTGGTCGAGCGTGATGAAGGACATAAACGTCGGGTTCGTGCAGTCGGGCACGGGTGCCAATCTTGATCTTTCGCTGCCGCAGAATTACCGCGATATCAGCGTTTTCGGGATTGGCGCCGAATATCGCTACAACGCAAAGTGGACGTTCCGTGGCGGGTTCCATTATGCGCAGGAGGCGATCCCGGGCAACATGCTGCTCGCCGTTGTTCCGGCCACGCCGACGACCAGCCTGACCGGTGGCGTGTCCTACGCAATCAGCGAGAACGACGTGATCGACTTTGCGCTGTCGGTGGCGCTGCGTAAGACGTTGGCGAACTCCAGCCAGCCGAATACGGCAGCGCCGATCAGCGTGACGCATTCGCAGATCAATGCCGTGATCGCGTATCAGAAGCGTTTCTAGGGGCAATGTCCTGGGCGACGGTACCTTGTCGCCCGGGCGGCAACGCATCAGCTCCCGTCATCAGCTCCCGTCGACTGGGATGTGATATTTGCGCAGCCTGTAAGCCAGCGTTGGGCGGCTGATGCCGAGCACCCGTGCCGCGCGCGACAGGTTGCCGTTGGCCTCGATCACGGCGGCGCGCAGCATGGCCACCTCGGTCTCGGCCAAGCCCGGCCGGGTGACGGCCGTGGTGGAAGAACCAATGTCTTCAGCAGACTCGTTGCTCTGGCCGATATTGCCGCTGCGTTTGAGGATGAACGAGGCCGTGTCGATTTCCTCACCGCTGGTGAACAGATGGCACAGGTCCAGTGCACCGCCGTCTTCGGCCAGGATCACTGCGCGTTCGATCATGTTCTCCAGTTCGCGCACGTTGCCTGGCCAATCGTAGGCGAACAGCGCATCGACGGCACGCTCGCGAAAGCCCGTGATGTGCTTGTCGTGCTTTTTGGCCATGCGCTGGAGGAACCAGTTCATCATCAGCGGGATGTCGTCTCGCCTCTCTCGCAGCGGCGGCACCTGGATTGGAAACACGTTGAGCCGGAAGAACAGGTCTTCGCGAAACTGGCCGGCCTTCGCGGCTTCGCGCAGGTTCACGTTCGTGGCGGCAATCACCCGCACGTTGACCTTGCGGGTGCGTATATCTCCAACACGTTCGATTTCTCCCTGCTGCAGGGCGCGCAAGAGCTTGCCCTGTGCCGTCAAGCTGAGCGTGCCGATTTCATCGAGGAAGAGTGTGCCGCCGTCGGCGCGCTCGAAGCGCCCTGGGCGGGACGTGGTTGCGCCGGTAAATCCACCGCGCTCCACGCCAAACAATTCCGATTCCATCAGGTGCTCCGGAATCGACGCGCAGTTGACGGCAACGAACGGCCCGTCGGCGCGTTTGCTCAGGCGATGCAGATTATTGGCGAAGACTTCCTTGCCGACACCGCTTTCACCCAGGAAGAGCACGGTCGCTTCGGTGGGCGCTACCTTGTTCACCATGTGGCAGACCGTGTTGAAGCCGGCAGAGATTCCAACCACGCCAAAGCTGTTTGCCGGCGCGCTCGCCAGACGCTCGGCAATGCGGCTCGTGGCCGGCAAAGGGGCCTCGGGTTTGGGCGCCCATTTGGCGAAATCACCAATTTGCAGGAAGCGCAGATCGTCTTCGGCGTCTTCCCATTCTTCAACGGGTTTGCCAACCACGCGGCATTTCGTATGCCCCATGCCACGACACTCGATTTCCCGCCAGAGGATGGGCCGGCCCATGAACGCGCTGGTATAGCCGCATGCATAACCGACCAACATCCAGCACACCGACTCGTTGCCGATGCCGTAGCTGGCGACGTGGGCTTCCGCCTCGGAGCTGTCGATCAGGTAGAAATCGCCGAAGTAGTGGCCGCGCTGGACGTCGATGTCGAGCGCGACCGGCTCGCAGTGCACCATGCCCTCGAGTGAAACCAGTTGCGGGCCGGCCAGAAAATCGTCATAGCTATTGAATCCGGCGCGAACCTTGCGTGCCATGGCGGCGTCGTGCGTGCCGGCCTGATAGCCGATGCGCGTGATCAGGCCTCGCGCCGTTTCCTTGCCCAGGCTCTCGATGAGCTCCTGTCTCAGCGCGCCTAGCGAGCTGATGTGCATGAGCATCATGCGTTGATCGTCGAGCCAGATCCGGCCCTGTTGCGGCGCAAAGCGCAGCCGCTTGGCAAGATCGTGGATGGCAGGAACACGAATCTCGCCGGGGCCTGGATGTTTCGGGTCTCGATCGGGACGCGTCTGTGTCGTTGGGTCGGGCTTGAATTTTCGCGGATGCCGTTTCGCCATGGTTTCCTCGATCGCGGCCGAATGGGTTGCTGCCGCACCTGTGCGCAGTTGGCTATCGCGCGGAACGGCTCGACGGTGATCGTCGGCCGGTGCGCGAATGCCATATAAGGTTCGATCGAGTGAGCTTATCCCCAGCTTCCAGATATGGCGATTGGTAAAAGTACGCGACATGGCGAATCCGTCAAATCCATCGGCGATGCTGTGCTGTGCGCGTCGCGTTGCCGCACTCGGGATTGCGTCAAACGGGTTCGGGCTTAGACGAAGCGGTCGAAATGAATCTGATCGAATGGCACCTGGTGTTCGTGCATCAGCAACTTCTGCATGGCTTCGATCATGGGCGGAGGGCCCGCAAAATAGAACTCGAAGCGATCCAACGGCGTTGCCAGCGTTCGCTCGACCTCGGTGTGCACGAAGCCGGTCGGACCCTGCCAGGCGACTGCAGCCTCGGGCGCCGACAGCACCACTGAGAGCGCGAGGCGGTTGTCCTGCGCGAGGTCTTCCAGCGCGGCCATGGCGCCGAGGTCAGCCTGTGAGCGCGCCCCGTAAAAGAAGTGGACGCGCCTGGCTCCATCCTGAGACAGCGCCCCGCGTGCGACCGACAGCATCGGTGCAAGTCCGGACCCGCCCGCGATGCAGACGATGTCGCGCGCACTTTCCTCGCGCAGGTGAGCGTGTCCATATGGACCGTCGAGGGTGATGCTTTGGCCGATCTCAACGTCATCGAACAGCGCGTTGCTGCCAGCACCGCCCGGAACGCGTCGAATCACGAACTTCCAGATGCCATCTTCATTGGGCAGGTTGGACATGGAGTACGCGCGCGCGCCGGACACATGCGGTGGATAAAGCAGTGCGTACTGGCCGGGGCGAAATTCTGCGGTGGCCGGAACCTGGAACGTGAATTCGCTCATGTCCGGGGTCAGCGCCCGCCTGGCCTGCAATTGGGCAGGCCAGCGGCCGGGTGGAACCACCGGGCGGTAAGCCGCGTCGCAGCGTACGCGTATCGTGCAATCACCCAACGGCCGCGACTGGCAAGCGAGGTGTCTGCCGCGCTTGCGGTCGCGCTCGGACAGCCCAGGCGCATCTGGCCAGATCGACTCTACGAGACCCGATAGCAGGTCGAAGCGACAGGCGCCGCAGCCGCCGACGCTGCATTCGTGCGGGAGGGCAATTCCGGCACGCAATGCGCCTCGCAATAAGGTGTCTTCGTCTGCAGCGACGGAAAATGCCGCACCGCCCTCGATGGTTATCTGGTGTTTCATAACCGGTTCCGATATGTCGTTGGCCATGGATTGGATTGACTGATGTCGCCTGGGCTGTCTTGCTTCACAGGCCGATGCTGTGCCGGAACTCGCGCACTGCTGCCGTTGCGCGCGCCTGTGCCGCGGGAGCATCAGGCAGGGCCGCGCAATACGCGGCGATTGCGTCGTCTGCCAAGGGCTCCCACTTGTCCAGCCAACCGGTCAGGACGTCGCGGTTACCCGGCTGCTCGAGGGCCATGCGAACGAGCGCGGCGGCCCAGCGCCGATGCCGTTGGGCGTCGGCTAGTTGGGCGTCGGTCAGCAGGCCCAGCAAGGTGTCGCCGTTGTGCCGTGCCGCTTCGCCAAGGCTGCGCAATACGGCTTCCTCCACGGCCGGCCGTACGACCAGGCTCAGAGCAACGAAGCTCTCTGCCCAGTCCCATGCCACCAGAGCGTGTTCGACCAGTTTGCGCCAGCCTTGCCATGCAGGGTCCTGCTCCCAGTATTGGCGCTCGTCGCTGCCGAAGCCGAGGTCGCTGAAGGTCTGCGACAACTCCTTGGTGCGGTACGCGGTGTGCGTCAGCCAACGCAACGAATCGGCGGTCTGGTATGCGGCGCAGTTGGAGATGGTCGAGGCCGGTGCCAACTGCGTCAGATAGGCCGAGCCCATCTGCAGCGCGTGGAACAGGTAGCGCGCAGGCGTGTACATGCGCGCCAGCGTGCCGGCCCAGGTGCGTTCGAGCATGGCATCGTGGCCCCGCTCCGAGAATTGATCGAGCAACCCGAACACATAGGTTTCCTGGCCGTCTTGCAGCATGTTGTAGGTGCGGTAGACCAGTTCGTCCGGATCGCGAAACGCGTTCCAGTCGGGGTGCGTCAGGGGAGACGCGTTGCGGTTCCGCTTGAACCACTGTGCCATTTCGAAGTTCGGGTCGAGTTCGAACGGCGCGTCGGGGTTGTCCGTGGTGTAGTGCAGGTTGGTCGAGACGATTTCGTACTCGCTTGGCTTGCGTCGGCGCGCGGCCAGGTGGCTCCAGGTCTTGAGCGGCTTCAGAGCTTCGGGTTGCGTGGTCATGCTTGTCTCCGATTACAGCGTTTTTTCGTAGTAGAAGCGGACGTAGTCATCCGTCGTTTCAATGCGGCCGGCAAACGAGCTGAGATTGACTTCAAGCTCGGACATCTTGAACGGCCGGCCCAGAGCGGCCTCCAGCGTGGCGCGGCGTAGAATCAGCTCGCCGTCGGTGTCGATGCGCACGTAGGCGAGCTTGTCGTCGATGCGGATGTTCTTGCCCGGGTTGTCTTCCTGCGCGGCCTCAATGACGCCGTCCGTGATGCTGCTCGCGCGCAGCACGGGGCCGACGCGGTTGTTGCGATACGCATCGGCGGTGTTGTCGATACTCATGGTGTGTTCCTGGGCGGTGTCAGCAATTGGTGAAGAGGGGCTCAACGCCTTCGACTGCGACGAAGATGTCGTCGCCCTCGACCTTCAAGGCGTATTCGGCCAGGCGGCAGCCGCCAGGGTTGATGCCCTTGCCGGTGTTCGCATCGAAAGTCCATTGATGCGCGCGGCACATCAGCACGCGACCGTCGAACTTGCCCTCCACAAGCGGAATGTCCTGGTGCGGGCAGATGCCCTGGAAGGCGCGCGGCTCGCCTCCTTCGGGGCGGACAAGCACGATCACGTGGCCGTCCACTTCGACCTCGGTCATGTCGCCTTCCCAAAGCTCGTCGAGCGTGCAGACTTTGTGGAAATTCATAGCTGCCTCATGCATCGCAAAAGATGAACTCAAGTGCTTCCATCGGTTTGATGTCGGTCTCCGCCAGCTTGGCGCCGCGCGGGTAGAACTGTTCGCCGCCCTGGCGCCTGACCCGGACGACCTTGCCGGGCTGTGGCGCCACGCGACGGCCGACCGAATGGTGTGCGGCAGCAGCGGCCACCTCGTCCATCGTGTTCTCGGTGTCGACGGCGACGAGTTGCAGCACGAAGTCGTACTGGAAATTGGAAATCACAGGAAAAAGTGCCATGTCATCCTCCGTTTGCTGACCGCCTCAAGCGGCCTTCTTCTGATAGCGCTGATTGCGGTAGGCCTCGACCCACGCGTATTGATGGGCGTCGTCGCCGGTCTCGCCAGGGGCGAGGTTCATGTACTTGAGCGCGCCCATCAGGTCGGGTGGTTGAATCTGTCCCGCGAGGAAGCGGTCGACCAGGGATAGGTGGTCGCGGTAGCGAACGGGGTCTTGCTGGAACACCCAGCGGTCGATTTCGGAATTGAAGTGGTACGTGCGGCCCTTGTAGTCGAGCGGGTAGTCCTTCACGTTCCAGCCGTTGCCTGGAACTGCACAGATGGGCAACTGGCTCATGTTGCAGACGATCGGCAATGTCTCGGGCACGGTCAGCTCAGGCTTGCCAGCAACCAGGTTGTCGATGATGACGTCCCACGCCTTGCCGAACGTGTCATTCCAGCCGGGGTACTTCTCTTCAAGCCAGTCGCGGCAATCGGGCGTCATGCCGGCGGCCGGATTCCACCAGATCGTCGGGCGCCAGAACCAGATGCCCATCTGGTAGGCATGGTGCTGGTAATCGAACTCATTGATCATCTGGTCCCAGTACCAGGGCAGATCCAGGCCAAGGTCGATCAATGTGCGTTCGAACTGGCCGACGATCCATTCCTTCATGAACTCCTTGAACGACTCCTTGCGATGGTGCAGCGGCGTCGCATAGTCCATGGAGGTTCCGGTGAGCAGTGAGAACAGCCGCCAAGCCCGTGCGATGGCGATGTCGACGAGCTTTTGCGCTTGTTCCTTGCGGCCGTTGGCGATCAGGATCTGCAGCGCCGGACCACCAATCTGGGCGTGTCGCGACTCGTCGGTCTGGATGCTCGAGATCAGGCTGGCAAAGGTGAAATCGCCCGCCTCTGCAGCGTCGGCGGCGAGGCCGAGGAACTGCATGTTCGTGAAGCCGGTTTCGAACGCGAACGTGAGCATGATCGCAATGTCGAGCGCGCTGCGCGACATGAACAGATCATCAAACGTGCTGCGTGCCGCAATCGCGCCCCACTCGTTGGTGTGATACGCCTTGTGCGCCCAATCGAACTGCCGGTCTTTGGGGCAGTAGTCGTGCGGGAAGTACAACTGCAGTTGGCCGTGCCGGTTTTCGTCGAGCATGCCGAACGTGGCCATGTTGCGCATACCCGGCGCCCGGCCGAATCGCGCCATGCGCGCCTCTGCGCTCATCGCGGCGTATTCGCCGAGTGCGATGGCGCCATAGTGCGCTTTCAGGATCGACAGCCAGCCCGGATCGGCGTCTTCGAACATGCGGCTGCGTTCGAGCGCGGCCTTGACCGAATACGCGCCGGCATCCTTTTCTCGCTGGATGCGGACGTATTCGGGGTACGACGTCTTGTATGGCTCGTCGTAGGTTTCCCAGGTCTGCATCGGTACGCCCCGCGCCCCGGTCATGACTTCGGGGAAGAGCTCAGACTCGGCTACGTAGCTCGGTGTCCAGTTGGTCGTGCGTGCAATGTCGTACCACGCAGCGCGTTCCAGTAACGCCATGGTGATGTCTCCTTGGTGGGGTCTCTCGTGCTTTTGCTTTGCGGCCTCCGTGCGGGGTTGCATCCACGCCGGGGCGCAACCTCAATTGCAAGCATGGTGCCAACCGGTGCGTTTCCAGCGGGTTGGTGCAGTGCAGAATCCCGAGATTTTCCGTAGCCACGGACTCCGCACGCCAGCTTTTGCGTTGCTTGGTTGCAGTGCAGAAGGGGCGCGGCGCGTTGCGATTTGAGTTTTTGATCAGATCAGGCGGCTTCTCTTTCGCTAGTCGGTTTCATCAATTGATAAGAATCTCGAGAATCGAGATTGCCGTGAGATAAGTCCTATCCACGAGTGAGGGAAAGGTACTGAGTGACGGTCTTCCACTGTGCCGAACTTGCAAGAGACACCATTCAATCTCGATGTAGATGGAATGGAGCGCTACCCGCGCCCTGGCTTTCCAGAGCCTGAGCGACTCGACGATTTGATCAAATCAACCCCACGCGGTCGCATCAAATCATCAATTAGGCTGCCTGATCAACAAGTGTCAGGGGCATTCAGCACCACTTTTGGCGTGCGTGGCACAGCATAAAGGCTACGTTGTGCTCGGGGTTTTCCCTGTAAATATCGAGATTTTTGGGCGAATGGTGGATGGCTGGCACAGCTTCTGCAAAGGATGAGCCGTCACCGCGCAACAGCTCTGCGCTGGTCGCAATCCTGATTCCAACAGCGGACACGCCCATGACCACTCAACTCACCACGCCTTCCGACGAGATGCCCATCGTCGACATCACGCGCAAATACGTGAATCGCATCGAGCGGCGCAGCGATGGGTTGGTGAGCTTCGAGTTCGCCATCGGCTGGCCCGAGTTGAGCGTGGACTTGCTGCTGCCGGAGCCAGCCTTCACAGCGTTCTGTGAGCGCCACCAGGTGACAAGGCTCGATTCCTGAGGCGGCGCAGACCGTCCACAGCCCCATCCAATAAAACACCCAGGAGACAACCCGCATGAATATCGACCTGCAGGCCCGCGAGATCACGCCGCTGCGGCAGACCTTCGCCCACGTTGCCCGACTCATCGGTGAGGGCAAGGCCGCCACGCGTTACCAGGAGGCGACTTACGGTGCGCAGTCCACGGCGAACTTTCACTATCGCCCGACGTGGGACCCGGCGCACGAGTTGTACGACGCGGGCCGCAGCCGCATCCGCCTCGCCGACTGGCAAGCCCTGAAGGACCCGCGCCAGTTCTATTACGCCACCTGGACCATGACCCGCGCCCGCCAGCAGGAGGCGGTGGAAGCCAACTTCCAGTTTGTCGAATCGCGCGGGCTGGCTTCTGCGATGGGCGACACGCTGCGCGACCGCGCGCTGCAGGTGCTGCTGCCACTGCGCCACGTGGCCTGGGGCGCCAACATGAACAACGCGTCGATCTGCGCGTATGGCTACGGCACGGTCTTCACCGCCCCCGCGATGTTCCATGCCATGGACGACCTCGGGATCGCGCAACTGATCACCCGCCTGGCGCTGGCGCTGGATGAGCCGGCGGTGCTCGATGCCGGCAAGCGCGCCTGGCTCGAAGACCCGCGCTGGCAAGGCCTGCGACGCTACGTGGAAGACAGCTTCGTGGTGCAGGACCCGGTCGAGCTGTTCGTGGCACAGAACCTCGTGCTGGACGGTCTGCTGTATCCGCTCATCTACGGCCACTTCGTCGACGACCACCTCGCGCTGCAAGGCGGTACGGCCGTGGCCATCCTGACCAGCTTCATGCCCGAGTGGCACGACGAAACCGCGCGCTGGATCGACGCTGTCATCAAGACCATGGCGAATGCGCCGGAGCCGGAAGCCGCCGGCAACCGCGCGTTGCTCTCGCAGTGGTTCGCACAGTGGGCAGACCACGCTCAGGCTGCGCTGGCACCGGTCGCCGAGATGGCATTGGGCGAGCACGGCGCCGCGGCACTGGGCGAAGTGCGCGCCGCGCTTGATGCGCGCGCGGCCAAGCTTGGCCTGTCGCTCTGAATTCTCCTTCTTCCGATTGCTTGCAGAGGAAACCCATGTCTCAAGTCTTCATCGCCTTCCAGGCCAACGAGGAGTCGCGCCCTGTGATCGAGGCCATCGTGACCGACAACCCACAGGCCGTTGTCACGTACCCCACGGGCCTGGTCAAGATCGACGCCCCGGGGCGGCTGACCATCCGCCGCGAAACCATTGAAGAGCAGACCGGCCGGCCCTTCGACCTTCAGCAACTACACGTCAACCTCGTCACGCTCTCGGGCCATATCGACGAAGACGACGACCAGTTGACGCTGAGCTGGCAGCACTGAACACGCAAGACCTCGCACACCTACACATACGAGAGGAGACACCCAATGGACACCCGTGTTGCCAAGAAGAAGCTTGGCCTGAAGGAACGCTACGCCGCCATGACCCGCGGCCTGGGCTGGGAAACCACCTACCAGCCCATGGACAAGGTCTTCCCCTACGACACCTACGAGGGCATCAAGATCCACGACTGGGACAAGTGGCAAGACCCGTTCCGCCTGACCATGGATGCGTACTGGAAGTACCAGGGCGAGAAGGAAAAGAAGCTCTACGCCGTGATCGAAGCCTTCGCGCAGAACAACGGCCAGCTCGGCATCAGCGATGCGCGCTATGTCAACGCGCTCAAGCTCTTCATCCAAGGCGTCACGCCGCTTGAATACAACGCGCACCGCGGCTTTGCGCACGTGGGCCGACAGTTCACGGGCGAGGGTGCGCGCGTGGCCGCGCAGATGCAATCCATCGACGAGCTGCGCCACTACCAGACCGAGACGCATGCGATCTCGCGCTACAACAAGTACTTCAACGGCATGCACAGCCCGAACCATTGGTTCGACCGGGTCTGGTACCTGTCGGTGCCGAAGTCGTTCTTTGAAGATGCGTGCACAGCCGGGCCGTTCGAGTTCCTGACGGCGGTCAGCTTCTCGTTCGAGTACGTGCTGACCAACCTGCTGTTCGTGCCGTTCATGTCGGGCGCCGCGCATAACGGCGACATGAGCACCGTCACCTTCGGCTTCTCGGCGCAGTCCGACGAGTCGCGCCACATGACGCTGGGCATCGAATGCATCAAGTTCATGCTGGAGCAGGACCCGGACAACGTGCCCATCGTCCAGCGCTGGATCGACAAGTGGTTCTGGCGTGGCTACCGGCTGCTGACCATCGTTGCGATGATGCAGGACTACATGCTGCCCAAGCGCGTGATGAGCTGGAAGGAGGCCTGGGAGATGTACGCCGAAGGCAATGGCGGCGCGCTGTTCAAGGACCTCGCGCGCTATGGTATCCGCGAGCCGGCTGGCTGGAAGGATGCGTGCGAAGGCAAGGACCACATCAGCCACCAGGCATGGGCGACGTTCTACAACTATGGCGCGGCCGCACCGTTCCATACCTGGGTTCCGAACGAGGACGAGATGCAGTGGCTTGCGCAGAAGTATCCGGACTCCTTCGACAAGCTCTATCGCCCGCGCTTTGAATTCTGGCGCGAGCGGGCCGAGGAAGGGCGGCGTTTCTACAACAAGACGCTGCCGATGCTGTGCACGACCTGCCAGGTGCCGATGTTCTTCACCGAACCGGGTGACGCCACCAAGATCGCCTATCGCGAGAGCGACTACTTCGGCAACAAGTACCACTTCTGCTCAGACCACTGCAAACACATCTTTGACGATGAGCCCGAGAAGTATGTGCAGAGCTGGCTGCCGGTGCACCAGGTCTACCAGGGCCATTGCTTCCCGGAGGGAACCGATCCGACGGCAGAAGGCTTCGATCCGTTGATGGCCGTGCTCAAGTACTACGAGATGAACATCGGGCGGGACAACTTCGATTTCGAAGGCTCGGAAGATCAGAAGAACTTCGCCGCCTGGACAGGAGAAACAGCATGAGCGTCATAACCAACCCGAAAGCCGCGCCCTACACGTTTCCGATGAAGGATGTGCGCGAGAACTTTCCCGCGCCGCTGCTTTACATCGGATGGGAAGACCACCTGATGTTCAGTGCGCCGCTCTGCCTGCCGCTGCCGCCCGACATGCCGTTTGGCGCGCTGATGACCCAGGTGCTGCCTGGCATCTACGCCGAGCATCCGGACTTCGAGCGCATCGATTGGAGTGCGGCGCAGTGGTTCAAGTCCGGTCAGCCCTGGACGCCCGATGCGGCCAAGTCGTTGGCCGAGAACGGCCTGGGCCACAAGGACGTGATCCGTTTTCGCACGCCGGGCCTCACCGGCATCAAGGGTTCCTGCAGTTAAGCCATGTGTAATCAACTCACCATCGAGCCCCTTGGCGCCACGCTGGACGTGGCCGAGGGCCAGACCCTGCTCGACGCCGCGTTGCGCTCGGGGGTGTACATCCCGCATGCGTGCGGCCATGGCCTGTGCGGCACGTGCAAGGTGCAGGTCAACAGCGGCGAGGTGGATCACGGCGCAGCCAACCCCTTCGCGCTCATGGACATCGAGCGCGAAGAGGGTAAGACGCTGGCGTGCTGTGCCACGGCGCTTAGCGATGTCTGCATCGAAGCTGATGTGGACGACGAGCCGGACGCGCGCGTCATTCCCGTGCGTGACTTTGTTGCCACGGTCACGCGCATCGACGCACTCACGCCCACCATCAAGGGGCTGCGCCTGAAGCTCGATCAGCCGATCGACTTCCAGGCCGGCCAATACGTGATGGTCGAGATTCCGGGGCTGGGCCAGCGGCGTGCTTTTTCCATTGCCAACGCGCCGAGCGAGGTGGCCAAGACTGGCGAGATTGAGTTGCAGGTGCGCCGGGTGCCGGGTGGTGCCGGTACCGGCGTGCTGCACGAGCAGCTTGGGGTGGGTGACACGCTGCATGTGACGGGCCCGTACGGCCGGTTCTTCGTGCGGCAGTCGGCAGCCAAGCCGATGCTGTTCGTCGCGGGTGGTTCGGGCCTGTCCAGCCCGCGCTCGATGATCCTCGACCTGCTGGAGCAGGGCTGCACGTTGCCCATCACGCTCGTCAATGGTCAGCGCAGCCGCGAAGAGCTGTATGGCCACGAGGAGTTTGTCGCGCTGGCCGAGCGCCACCCGAACTTTCACTACCTGCCGGTGCTCTCCAACGAGCCGGAAGGGAGTTCATGGGACGGTGCGCGGGGCTTTGCGCACGACGCGGCCAAGGCGTATTTCCAGGGGCAGTTCGCGGGGCACAAGGCGTATCTGTGCGGGCCGCCGCCGATGGTCGAGGGTGCCATTGGCGCGCTCATGCAGGGCCGGCTGTTCGAGGACGACATCTACACCGAGAAGTTCCTCTCGGCCGCCGATGCCAATGCGCAGCGCAGTCCGCTGTTCAAGCGGGTTTGAAAGGAGGGCCACGCGATGCTGGATACCCGACCCAAGGTGGACGTGTGCGTGGAGCAGACCCAGGAGCACTACGCATGCGCCACCACCGAAAGCTTGCTTACGGGCATGTTGCGCCTGGGGCGCAAGGGCATTCCCGTGGGCTGCGTCAACGGCGGCTGCGGCGTGTGCAAGGTGCGCGTGCTCGAAGGCAACACCGCGCGCCTGGGACCGCTCAGCCGTGCGCACGTCAGCGCAGACGAAGAAGCGCAGGGCGTGACGCTGGCCTGTCGTGAAGCGCCGTTGACCGCCGTTCGCCTGGCCGTGCTGGGCAAGTTTGAAAAACCGTTTTCCAGAGGCTTCGCCGCATCTGCGGGGGCGCAGTCCAACACAAAACCGCAGTGAGTTTGATCAACCAGGAGACAAGCATGGGTGTTCTACGAATCGGGCATGCCAGCCTGAAGGTAATGGACATGGCCGCCGCCGTGCGGCACTACGAAAACGTGCTCGGCCTGAAGGTGACGATGCAGGACAACGCCGGCAACGTCTACTTCAAGTGCTGGGACGAGTGGGACAAGTACTCGCTCATCCTCACGCCGTCGGATCAGGCCGGCCTCAACCATCTCGCCTACAAGGTCGAGAAGGATGCCGACCTCGACGAGCTGCAGGCCAAGATCGAAGCGTGGGGCCTGAAGACGGCGATGCTGCCCGAAGGCACGCTGCCAGCCACCGGCCGCATGCTGCAGTTCAATCTGCCCAGCGGTCACGAGATGCGGCTCTATGCGATGAAGGAGCAGGTCGGCACCGAGGTGGGCAGCCGTAACCCGGACCCGTGGCCAGACAACCTCAAGGGCGCTGGTGTGCACTGGCTGGACCATGCGCTGCTGATGTGCGAGCTGAATCCGGAAGCAGGCATCAACACCGTTGCCGAGAACACGCGCTTCATGCAAGAGGTGCTGGGCTTCTTCCTGACGGAGCAGGTGGTCGTCGGCCCGGACGGTTGCGTACAGGCGGCTGCATGGCTGGCCCGCAGCACCACGCCGCACGACATCGCTTTCGTGGGTGGTCCGCGCAGTGGCCTGCACCACATCGCCTTCTTCCTGGACTCGTGGCACGACGTGCTCAAGGCCGCGGACGTCATGGCCAAGAACCAGACGAAGATCGACGTGGCACCGACGCGCCACGGCATCACGCGCGGGGAGACGATCTACTTCTTCGACCCCAGCGGCAACCGCAATGAAACCTTCGCCGGCCTGGGCTACCTCGCGCAGCCGGACCGCCCCGTCACCACGTGGAGTGAAGACAAGCTGTGGACCGGCATCTTCTACCACACCGGTGAAGCAGTGCCGTCGTTCACCGATGTGTACACCTGATCTGTCCGTTTCTGTTCACCGAGCCGCCTGATCCGTCATTTCCACGTTCCGTCTTGCCATGTCCACACGTACTGCACACGACGCCACCTTCCTCAGCGAAGCACGCAGCCAGATCACGCTCCCCGCGGCCCAGGCTGCCGTTGCGGCGGCGGTGGAGTCGGCGCAGGCGCAGGGGCTGCGCATCAACGTGGCCGTGGTCGATGGCGGCGGCGTGCTCGTGGCCTTTGCGCGCATGTCGGGCGCGTTTCTGCACTCGATCGACATTGCCATCGACAAGGCCTATACGGCGGCCAGCTTCGGTTTTCCCACCGCGCAGTGGGGCGACCTGCTGGCCGGCGACGACATGCTGCGCATTGGGCTGGCCGAGCGTCCGCGGCTCGTGATGTTTGGCGGTGGCCTGCCGATCATCGCGGCGGGCGAGCGTATCGGCGGCATTGGCGTGTCTGGCGGCTCGGCGGAGCAGGACGAGGCGTGTGCCCGCGCAGGGCTCAGCGCCATCGGGCTGTGAAGAAGATCTCTCCTCAATCAAAAGAAGAACCGTTTGTTTCGGGAATCCAACCGTGAAGCAATTCCTCAATTTCATCAATGGCGAATTTGTCGCCACCAGCAAGACGTTCGAGAACCGTGCGCCGGTGGATAACCGTGTGATCGGTCTGGTTCACGAGGCCGGACAGGCCGAGGTGGATGCCGCCGTTGCCGGCGCGCGGGCTGCCCTGCACGGCGACTGGGGCCGCATGACCGTGGTCAAGCGCGTCGAGTTGCTGCACGCGGTGGCGGACGAAATCAATCGGCGCTTCGACGATTTCCTTGAAGCCGAGCTGGCCGATACCGGCAAGCCGCGTAGCCTGGCGGCGCACGTCGACATCCCGCGCGGCGCGGCCAACTTCAAGATCTTTGCCGACATCGTCAAGAACGTGCCCACCGAAAGCTTTGAGATGGCTACGCCCGACGGCGGTACGGCAGTCAGCTATGCGCTGCGTTCGCCGTTGGGTGTGGTGGCCGTGGTCTGCCCGTGGAACCTGCCGCTGCTGCTGATGACGTGGAAGGTGGGCCCAGCGCTGGCATGCGGCAACACCGTCATCGTCAAGCCCTCAGAAGAGACACCTGCCACGGCCACGCTGCTGGGCGAAGTGATGGCGCATGTGGGGGTGCCGAAGGGTGTCTACAACGTGCTGCACGGCTTCGGGCCGGGCTCTGCTGGCGAGTTCCTGACGCGGCACCCCGGCGTCAATGGCATCACCTTCACGGGCGAGACGCGTACGGGCGAGGCCATCATGGCCGCGGCCGCCAAGGGTGTGCGGCCGGTGAGCTTCGAGCTGGGCGGCAAGAACGCGGGCATCGTCTTTGCCGATGCCGACTTCGACAAGGCGGTGGCCGGCATCACACGCAGCGCATTCGAGAACTGCGGGCAGGTCTGCCTGGGCACCGAGCGTGTCTACGTACAGCGGCCGATCTTCGACAAGTTTGTTCAGGCGCTCAAAGAGAAGGCCGAGGCGCTCAAGATCGGACCCTCCGGCGAGCCGGGCGTGGGCCTGGGGCCGCTGATTTCTGCCGAGCACAAAGCCAAGGTCATGTCCTATTACGAACTGGCCCGGGCAGAGGGTGCCACGGTGGTCACCGGTGGCGGTGCGCCGGACATGCCCGCTGCGCTGGCCGAAGGCCACTGGGTGCAGCCCACCATCTGGACAGGCCTGCCTGAGAGCGCTCGCGTGATTCGCGAAGAGATCTTCGGCCCCTGCTGCCACATTGCCCCGTTCGACACCGAGGAGGAGGCCATCGCGCTGGCCAACGCCACGGATTACGGCCTGGCGACCACGGTGTGGACGCAAAACCTGGGCACGGCGCACCGCATGGCGCGCGCCGTTGAGGTGGGGCTGTGCTGGATCAACAGTTGGTTCCTGCGCGACCTGCGCACGGCATTCGGCGGCGCCAAGGCTTCTGGCATTGGCCGCGAGGGCGGCGTGCATTCGCTGGAGTTCTATACCGAGCTGCGCAACGTGATGGTGAAGCTATGAGCACGATCAACCTTGAAGGGGCGGATGCCCGTTACGTCCGCACGGGCGCGGTGCAAACCCATGTTCACGATATCGGGCAGGGCGCACCGGTGCTGCTGATACACGGGTCCGGCCCGGGCGTGAGCGCGTGGGCCAACTGGCGGCTGGTGATGCCTGCGCTGGCGCGCGAGCGCCGCGTGATCGCCCCCGACATGCTTGGCTTCGGACAGAGCGACCGGCCCGCCGGTCAGGTCTACAACATGGATGTGTGGGTGCAGCAGGCCATCGACCTGCTGGATGCACTGGGCTTGCCGCAGGTCGATCTGGTCGGCAACTCCTTTGGCGGCGGGCTGGCACTGGCGCTCGCCATTCGCGCGCCCGAGCGTGTGCGGCGGCTGGTGCTGATGGGCGCGGTGGGTGTGCCGTTTGCGATCACGCCGGCGCTGGATGCCGTGTGGGGCTATACGCCGTCGCTGGCGGCCATGCGCGGCCTGCTGGACCTGTTCGCCTACGACCGCAGCCGCATGACCGACGAACTCGCGAAATTGCGCTACGAAGCCACCATCGTGCCTGGCGTGCAGGAATCGTACGCCGCCATGTTCCCCGCCCCGCGGCAGCGCTGGGTAGACGCCATGGCGAGCGCCGAAGCCGACATCCGCGCGCTGCCGCACGAAACACTGGTGTTGCATGGGCGCGAAGATCAGGTGATCCCGGTATCCAACTCGCTCACGCTGGCCGACTGGATTCCTAACAGCCAACTGCACGTTTTCGGCCATTGCGGGCACTGGACACAGATTGAGCACAGCGCGCGCTTTGCCCAATTGGTGAACAACTTCCTGGCCGAAGCCGATGCCGGCGCAGTCGCCTGAACCCACCTTTTACGCAGACCTTCATATGGACGCTCTCAAGATCCAACACTACGGCGATGCGCTTTACGAATCGTTGCTCTCACGCACACCGGTGGAGCCGCTGACCGACCGTGAGCCCGGTATCACCATCGACGACGCCTATCAGATCCAATTGCGCATGATCGGCCGCCGCATTGAGGCGGGCGAAACCGTGATCGGCAAGAAGATCGGCGTGACCAGCCAGGTTGTGATGGACATGCTGGGTGTGAACCAACCCGACTTCGGCCATCTGCTTTCGGGCATGGTGTTCAACGAAGGCGAGCCGGTCGACACCAGCAAGATGATCGCGCCCAAGGCCGAAGCGGAAGTGGCTTTCGTGCTTGCGCGCGATCTGTGCGGCCCAGGGGTGACGGCAGCTGATGTGCTGCGTGCGACGGACTACGTGATGCCGTGCTTCGAGATCGTCGATTCGCGCATCCGCGACTGGAAGATCAAGATTCAGGACACCGTGGCCGACAACGCCTCGTGCGGTGTCTTCACGCTGGGCGGCACGTGCCGGAGCCCGCGCGATCTCGATCTGGCGCTGGCCGGCATGGTGCTGGAGAAGAACGGTGAGATCGTGAGCACCTCCTGTGGCGCCTCGGTGCAAGGCTCGCCCGTCAACGCGGTGGCGTGGCTGGCCAATACGCTGGGGCGGCTTGGCATCGCGCTCAAGGCAGGGGATGTCATTCTGTCCGGCTCGCAATCGCCGCTCGTGCCGGTCAAGCCGGGCGACAGTCTTTACTGCAGCGTAGGCGGCCTCGGTGGCACCTCGGTGCGCTTCATCTGACGCGACGCCAACATCGAGGAGACACCCATATGGCACTGAATCGTCAAACCATCGAAGCGCTTGCCGCGCACGTGGAATCCGCGCAACTGGAAGTGCGCGACATCACCAAGATCACCGACGAATACCCGGACATGGATTGGGCCGATGCCTATGACATCCAGGATGAGATTCGTCGCCGCAAGGAGGCACGCGGGCTCAAGATCGTTGGCCTGAAAGCGGGGCTCACCTCCTTCGCAAAGATGAAGCAGATGGGGGTCGAAACGCCCGTGTTCGGCTTTGTCAGTGAAGACATGGCCCGGGCGGACGGCAGCGAGATCCGCATGTCGGAGCTGATCCACCCCAAGGTGGAGGCGGAGATCTGCATCGTCACCAAGGCGCCGCTGCGTGGCCCGGGCTGCCATGTCGGCAGCGTTCTGGCAGCGATCGACTTCGTGATTCCCGCAGTGGAAATCATTGACAGCCGGTACCGTGATTTCAAGTTCGACCTCAAGAGCGTGATTGCCGACAACACGTCGGCCGCGCGCTTCGTGGTGGGCGGACGGTCCCGTAACCTGGAAGAACTGGACCTGCGTACGTTGGGCGTGGTGCTGGAGAAGAACGGCCGCGCCGTCGCCATGGCTGCAGGTGCTGCGGTGCTGGGCCATCCAGCGGCTGCCGTGGCCATGATGGCAAACCATTTGGGCGCGCGTGGCCAGGAAATCCCGGCCGGCACCTTCATCATGACCGGCGGCGTGACCGAAGCCATTGCGGTGGCAGCGGGCGACAGCGTATCCGTGCGTTTCCAGGATCTGGGCAACGTGTCGATGCGCTTCGTGAATTGAATGCCAAATTGAACATTGCGTATTGGAGACCGCAACCATGACCCAAAAGATCAAATGCGCCCTGATCGGCCCCGGCAACATCGGCACCGATCTGCTGGCCAAACTCAAGCGCAGCCCCGTGCTCGAACCGGTGTGGATGGTGGGTATCGACCCAGAATCCGACGGGCTCAAGCGTGCCCGCGAGATGGGCATCAAGACCACCGCCGAAGGCGTGGATGGGCTGCTTCCGCACGTGCTGGCCGACGGCGTGCAGATTGCCTTCGATGCCACCAGCGCCTATGTGCATGCGGAGAACTCCCGCAAGCTCAATGCGTTGGGCGTATTGATGATTGACCTCACACCCGCTGCCATCGGCCCGTATTGCGTGCCGCCGGTCAACCTGAAAGAGCACCTCGGCCGCGCCGAGATGAACGTCAACATGGTCACGTGCGGCGGGCAAGCCACCATCCCGATGGTGGCGGCAGTCAGCCGCGTGCAACCGGTGGCGTATGGCGAGATCGTTGCGACGGTGTCGAGCCGGTCGGTGGGGCCGGGCACGCGCAAGAACATCGACGAATTCACGCGCACCACGGCCGGTGCGGTCGAGCGCGTGGGCGGTGCAAAGAAGGGCAAGGCCATCATCGTCATCAACCCCGCCGAGCCGCCGTTGATCATGCGCGATACCGTGCATTGCCTGACGGAAACCGAGCCGGACCAGGCGGCCATCACCGCGTCGATCCACGCCATGATCAAAGAGGTGCAGAAGTACGTGCCGGGCTACAAGCTCGTCAACGGCCCGGTGTTCGACGGCAACCGCGTGAGCGTGTTCCTGGAGGTCGAGGGCCTGGGCGATTACCTGCCCAAGTACGCTGGCAACCTCGACATCATGACCGCCGCCGCTGCGCGCACCGCCGAGATGTTTGCCGAGGAGATTCTCAAGGGTGAACTGACCCTGCGCGCCACTTCGGCCGCCCCCGCCATCGAAACCGCCTGACGAGGAACCCCACATGACTACGCTGCAAGGCAAGAGCATTACCGTTCACGACATGACGCTGCGCGACGGCATGCACCCCAAGCGCCACCTGATGACGCTTGAGCAGATGCGCTCCATTGCGCAGGGGCTGGACGCCGCTGGTGTACCCCTGATCGAAGTTACCCACGGCGACGGTCTGGGTGGCTCGTCGCTCAATTACGGTTTTCCCGCGCACAGCGACGAGGAATACCTGGGCGCCGTCATCCCGCTCATGAAGCAAGCCAAGGTCTCGGCGTTGCTCCTGCCGGGTATTGGCACGGTCGATCATCTCAAGATGGCGCGTGAACTCGGCGTGCACACGATCCGTGTGGCGACGCACTGCACCGAGGCCGATGTCTCGGAACAGCACATCAGCTACGCGCGCAAGCTCGACATGGACACCGTCGGCTTTCTGATGATGGCGCACATGAACAGCCCCGAAGGCTTGGTCAAGCAGGCCAAGCTGATGGAGAGCTACGGTGCCAACTGCATCTACATCACCGATTCAGCGGGCTATATGCTGCCCGACGATGTGAAGGCCCGCCTTACCGCCGTGCGCGATGCGCTCAAGCCGGAAACCGAGCTGGGCTTTCACGGTCACCACAACCTTGCCATGGGCATCGCCAATTCGATTGCCGCCATCCAGTGCGGTGCCACGCGCATCGACGCGGCTGCGGCGGGGCTAGGGGCGGGCGCGGGCAATACGCCGATGGAGGTGCTGGTGGCGGTGTGCGACCGCATGGGCATCCGTACCGGGGTGGACGTGTGGAAGATCCAGGATGTGGCTGAAGACCTGGTGGTGCCCATCATGGATTTCCCCATCCGGATCGACCGCGACGCGCTCACGCTCGGCTACGCCGGCGTGTATGGCAGCTTCCTGCTGTTCGCCAAGCGTGCGGAAAAGAAGTACGGCGTGCCTGCACGCGACCTGCTGGTCGAGCTCGGCCGACGTGGCATGGTGGGCGGTCAGGAAGACATGATCGAGGACACGGCGCTCACCATGGCTCGCCAGCGCGGCTTGTTGCCCGCGCGGGCGGCCTGAGCGTCGGTACTTTCCACTGTATTGCGGGCATCAAGGAGAAAACCATGCCGTTTGCGCAGATCTACATGATCGAAGGCCGGACCACCGAACAAAAGCGTGCGGTGATCGAGAAAGTGACCGCAGCCCTCGTCGAGGCAACCGGCGCTCCAAAAGAGAACGTCCGCGTTTGGATCCACGACGTTCCCAAGGAGAACTGGGGTATCGCAGGTGTGTCGGCGCGGGATCTTGGTCGGTAGTGGGTCGTGCATACCGGTTCAGCTGCTTTGCGTCTGCCGTGATTGCCTAGCACCAAAACCGTCGATGTATGACGGCCACAGCTTGCTAGCGAGTTCTTGTACGCCGCCGAACTGGCGGCGGTTTCTCGACAGTGCGCAAAACCAATTGCGTGTGCAAACGGCTTCACGAAACCGGCGGCGCAAAGCCATCCAGGACCAAATGCACCGATCTTTTCTACTGAACGGAAGCTGCCGCCGGCCAACCTCGAAGGCATTCTGAGAATAAAGGTGTGCACCGAAAGAAAGCGTGCTTATCGACAATGGGCTGGAAACTACGGTCGATTGCCTGGTGCATGCGTCTCAACGCGCCGCGCCCGCGTTCTGCAGGTAGCGGCTGTCGGTCAAGCAGCCGCGCAGCCAACCGGTGTCTTCTGCGCCAAGCTCGGCTTCGGCATCCAGCTTGGGCAGCGCCGTTGGCGCCACGGCCGGACGGCCGGGATGGAGATTCCAGCCAGCGGCCGACTTGTGCGGCTCATCTGCGTCCGGACACGGGGCACCCCCTTCGGATTCATCGCCGCATGCGGCCACGGTTTCCAGCCGGCCCCCGACAACGTTGCCGACCAGGCGTGTCTGGTAGTAGCCGCCGCTCGCCCAATCGTCTTTCAGGGTGCATACCCTATCCAGATTCTGATAGCGGCGTTCGCTGAAGCATCCGTAGCTCAGCTGTTGACCGTGAGGAAGGAAGTCGCATCCGGTTTCGAAGCCGGCGAATGCCCCTCCCGTGAATTGCGCCAGGAATTTACGCTGCGCAAGGGCTGCCTCCAGCAGGCGGGGCGCAACCTTCCCGCGTTCGCTCAGTGTCTCGGCGCGCTGGCGGATCGCTTGGAGCAGGCTTGTGCGTAGTGCCTTGGTATTCGGTGCGCCCGGAAAATCGACTGGGTCTGCGAACCGTTTGTCCCGAGCTTCGATCCAGCGCTTCTGGCTGCGTATCAGCATCGCGCGCAACTCGCTATCGTTGCCGGCTTGCTGCATGACAGCCGTATAGGCTTTGCCCATCTCCGCATCGGCAGTTTTGAGTTTTTCGTCGGCACAGATGGTGTGCTCAACGCGGTTGCTGGCCCTCTTGCAGTCGATCGCGTGCGCTGAGGCTGCACCGGCTAGCAGGGCGACGCAGGTGGCGTATTGGGGGAGGAGCCTCATGTCGGCTTCCGGGTCGGTTTCGTGATGTCTGGGCGCATGGGATGCCAAGCGTCGAGCTGGGTAATGACGCTTCCCACTCAAGTGGTTGGTGGCATTCTGTCTCAGAATAACGCTGGCTTCGTTACCATCAGAAAATAGACGATCACCATCGCAACGAAGGCCGGATAGCCCAGCCACTCCCAAAAACGCGCATCGCGCCAGTAGGTTGGGGGCAACTCGGTATGTCCCTGTGCCGCGCACGTCACGGCCGTCCGGTGCATTCGAATCTGAAGCCACACCACAGGCAACCAGCACGCCCCTGCCAGCACATACAGCACCACTGATGCCATGATCCACGGCGTTTGCCACGGCCAGCCTGCGTGGTGCGCCAGCCACAGACCCGACAGCGGCTGAAAGAGGACAGTCGGCGTTGTGAACCACCAGTCGGCACGCACAACCAAGCGCGAAACTTCAGCAATCGTGCGCACCGATCGCGTGCGGTTGGAGAAGAACAGATAGAAGGCACTCCCAAAGCCGGTGCCGACCAAGAGTACCGACGACAGGACGTGCAGGGCTTTCACCATCAGATAGACGTTCATGATTTCACCTCGCTGCTGAACAGCGTAATCAGGACGGCGAGAAAGGGGATGTTCTTGAGCACCGGTCCAAACGGGTGAATGAGAAACTCCGGCAATGCCACGCAGATGAGGAGGCTGTAGGTCAGCACCAGCACCAGTTGCGCAAGCCATAAGCGTCGACTGGGCCAGAGGAGTGTCGCCATACCGAACATCAGGTCGAGGGCGCTGGCGCCGATGAGTGCCGCGTCTGCAGTCAACCCATGCAAGCCCAGGCGGCTCAGCAGCGCAAGGCTATCAGCACGTGGATACCCAAAGACACTTACCCATGCGGTGCAGATCCACACAATCGCCAGGGCGAGACGTAGCAGCGGGAGTTGCCACGTGGACAGTGCTTCGTGGCGGAGCGCGCTCGCTTCCTCCTTTGAAATGAACGCTTCCACGCCAAGCGGGTGACGCCTCAATCTACTGCGGGTGGACGTGTCTGAGCCGGTGCTACCGTCCTGCAGCATGCGCCACGTGTCGCGTGTCAATGGAGAGCCGGGAATTCGATCCCCGACTGCCACAGCCATCCGCATCAAGGCGCTTGGGATGCTGATGGCCAATGCGGGCGGCAGCTGCATCGCAGCACGATAGTGGCTCAACATCTCGCGGTACGTGGTTTCTGTCGCACCGACGGCGTTGATGCACGGACCGGGCAACTCCATCCCGGGGGACAACAGGCCCGCCACCATATCCACGAGATCGTCGATATGTACGGGGCGCAGGCGTTGCTGACCACCTGACGGCAAGCCATGCATCGGAATGCTGGCCAACGCCCGGAACATACGTGCCGACGTACCCGCCGGGCCATACACCAGAGCAGGCCGCACGACGTGAACACGCATCGGCTGCGCCAGTAATGCCAAGTCCGCACGATATTTGCTTTGGAAGTAGGCGGTGTCACCGGAGTCCGCGCCAAGCGCTGAGATTTGTACGACATGCTGCACACCAGCTTCCTGGCAAGCACGAAACAGCGCGGCTGGTGCCTGATAGTGCAACTTCTCGAAAGTCTGCGCCCCGCGCTCTACGATGATGCCGACGGCATTGATCACGACATCGACGTCACGCAATCGCGGCAGCCATTGTCCGGGCGTCAGGTCTGTCGTGTAGTCGATGGCCACGTCCATCGGCCCGCGTGGTTGTCGCACCCCACGCAGGACCAGATGCCAATCCCGCACCAGCCGCTCGCAAAGTGCTGCGCCGATGAACCCGTTTGCACCGCAGACCAGAATTCTCATGACGTGCTCTCCGCGGCTTGCGCGGGCATGGCTGCTGCCTGGCGCGGAATTCGACGACCGACACCTCGCGTTACGGCTGCGACTGCCAGCAGCACGCCTGCGAGGCTCCACATCACTGTTTGGCGCAACACCTGCAAAGCGCAGGCTGCGTTCAGCACGGTACATTCCAGCGGATTGCGCGCGCCAACAAGCACGAACATCAGCGGTGCCGAAACAAAGACCACGGCGGCGGCCCGCATCCAGAATTGGGCGCGATCTTCTGTTCCACACAGGTCGACGAGCAGGCGTAACGTCACGCCACGCAGGTAAGAGGCCACGATCAGGCCCAAGAGGATCGGAACGGCGATTTGCACCGCAGACAGTACTAAGGACATCATGATTTCCTCCTTCTTTTGTTGCAGTTATTTCTGTAAAAAAAGAAATTCAAACGCCAAAAAATGCGGGCACGATGCCCGCTTTCATGGCGCGATCCCTACGCCTTTGTGCGACGCACTGTCCGGCTGATCTTTGCGCCCATACCTAGTGTCTTCATCAACGTCTCGGGCTTGAGCCGCAGCATCTCTTCAGTCCACGTAGTGAGTGTTTCCATGAAGGCCAGTGTTTCTTGGATGCGTTGGGCGCTCTCTTTGGGCTCTTGCTGCAGTTCAGGACTGACGAGGCAGTCGCGCAGCACGGTCAGCGTCGGATCAATTTCACGCTGTCGTCGGCCTTCTACGATCAGCTTGAATAACTCCCAGACATCCGTGGAGGTTTCAAAATGGTCTCGCCGGTCCCCCATGACATGGACCACTCGAGTCAGGCGCCACGATTGCAGTTCCTTGAGGCTGGTGCTCACGTTCGAGCGCGCGACGCTGAGCGTCTCGGCGATATCCTCCGCGGACAACGGACGGCCGGCCAGGAATAGCAGCGCGTGGATTTGGGCTACGGTGCGATTGACGCCCCAGCGAGAACCCATTTCGCCCCAATGGAGGATGAAGCGTTCGGAGATAGGTGTGAGTTTCATGTCAGGAGCATAGGTTCTTCAGTTATTTCAGTCAAGACAGAAAAGACTGAAATATGTATCTGCACAGCCCGCCGCTTTCAAGGGAGGGCGCTGACAGGGATGCCAAGTAGTGCCGTCGCCATCGCGTTTGGGGAAGCTGCGCCGGATAGGTGAACTGCGATGACAGGCGTGCAAGGCGTGCAGCTTGACGGGAACTGGGTCTATCTCAGACGAGAAGGAACGCTAGTCAGTTGTGGGCCAGCACGAAGAAAACTCGATCCGTTGTTCCTTTGTATTTAACATAAGATACAGTGTTCGGGGCCTGAAAATGGCTTAACGGCGCGGCTTTGGCGGGAGTTGGTGTCACAAAATTTGTGACACCAAGGCCGAGCGAAATGAGGAGGGCGACCAGGCCGCTATGCGCCATCCTCGGTGAAAAAACTTCCCACAGCGACCGCTGTCCAGCTCGTTCTGCGCGGTCCGCGTCTGCTGCCATGATGATTGGTAGCGGGTTCTCCATTCCCAGCTCGATGGCAACGCGCAGGCACTGCTCGTTGTCCATGATTCGTAAGCCTTTCCGGTAGTTGTTGACTGCGCTGTGCGACCAGCCCATGTGCTCGCACAGTGCTTTGTCGGTCTTCAGGCCGTGTCGCTCGATCACGGCATCCAGGTATTTCACGCTTTTCATGGTCGACACCCCCTTGTGAATCCACGGTTCGTGGATTAATCTACGGTCCGTGGATTCACGGAACGTGGATTTAACCGAAATATAACCGGTTAACCGGGCAGGGGTAAACGATCCGATGGGCAGGTTGAAGGCGACGTTGACGGTAGGGACACGCGGCGCACGTGCGCTGATGGACGGAGCGGCAGCGACGGACAGCGGGCGCGCGAGCGCTAGCCCCCCCTCTAGTAACACGGGGGGAACGGATGCAGGAGCGCCTCGGCCGATTCTGGCGGCAACCGAGTTGGTTGATGTGGTGATGACCGACACGGGCGAAGTTAAGACGGTGATGGTGCGTGTCCCGGTATCCGGTCAGGTGGCGATGATCGACACGCTGCGCTTCACCATCGGTGAGGAGACCTTCCGCAGTGAGGCGGTTGGGGTTGATGACGTGGCGTACGTCATGGCCCTGTCGGAAAAGCTCACCGAGATTCTTGGCTACGGTGTCACGCGGGACTTGGAGCGGTCGCGGGATTTCTACCTGAATGCCTGGGAGCTTGGCGACAATTATGGTCACGTGGCGATTGGTGGTCAGAACCAACGTTCGACCATCATGGTGAGTATCAGCGGTGCCGGTTGTCTGGCTGCGCGTGAAGGGTGGGAACAGCGGCTGTTCGATTTCCTTAAGACTAAGGCCCGGCGTCCGAGCATTACGCGGGTCGATCTTGCGCACGATTGTTTTGACGGTGAAGTCACCGTCGATCAGGCCGATCAGTGGTTTGATGATGGGCTCTTCACGGCATCGGTCAATGAGCCGCATCACGAGTACAAGGGCAATTGGAAGAAGCCTAATGGCAAAGGGCGTTCGCTCTATATCGGCTTGCGTCGTAACGGCAAGTTGTGCCGCATTTACGAGAAGGGCAAAGAGCAGGGCGATGCGTCATCAGAGTGGGTGCGCATTGAGGTTGAGTATCGCAATGTCAAGCGCGTCATTCCGTTTGATGTGCTGCTCGATCCGTCTGCCTTCTTCGTTGCCTCGTATCCCTGTCTTCGTTTCATCGATCCGGGCCGTCAGCCGGAGCGCATGGAAATCAAGCGCAAGACCGCGCAAATCAACGTTGAAGCATCGCTGGACAACATCTGTGCGAGCTATGGCAAGTACGTGCGCGTGCTTGTTGGCTTGATGGGGCCTGAGGCCTTTGTCAAGCGTGTCACGTCCAAATCCGAGGCTTGGCCGGAGCGCCTGAGGGTGCCCGATCACGAGCTTTGCGAGCGACCCATGCATGAGCGTGCTCGTACGCCGCGTTTCAACGATCTTGACCCCTCCGACGATGGCTGGACGGGGGAACCGGTCATATCACCAGCCTGGAAGGAAACAAATCATGCGATTCACTAGCGAAGTGGTTGTGTACGGCCTCAAGGCATCCAAGGGTGACATGGATGGTGTGGCCTTCGACTCGTGCAAGGCCTACGTGCTGACGCCGTTCGATGATTCCAAGGGCACTGCTCGTGGTGCTGCAACGGCGGAGTACACCATCGGCAAGTCCGACGAGTTCGAGAAGTACAGCAAGGTCGATCTGCCTTTTAAGGCCAAGGCTGACATGGAAATCACGACCAACGGCAAGACGATGAAGACCATCGTGCATTCGCTGGTGCCGATTGCCGCTGCCAAGGCGGCTTGATCGTGGCGGGCGTCGGCTTCGTCGTGCAGGAGGTGAACTCGGGTCTGTTCCTGTGTCCGTGCGGGGGCGACGTTGGGTTCACGCATCGGCTGCGTGAGGCGGGTACGTTCGATTCGCGTGAAGACGCGGTGGTTACGGCGGTGGATCACTGCGATGAGGCGTTCGATGTGGTTGCCATTGTCAAGCTTGATCACTAGGAGGAGGTGATGGGTCCCTTTGGCGGTTTTGATCCGCTTCACGCGGCCGTTGGCTTTCTGTTGATGAGCGTGAGCTTGTTCGTCGCGTTCTTTGCCGGTGCGAGCGCTGTTGCGTGGATTGAGGCTCGGGCCGATGCAGCTGCTCGTCGTGTTTCCGTGTGGCGTCAGCACTGCCGTTGGGCGCGTAGTGATTTCCTGGATGACTTGCGGATGCGTGAGGAGGCGTATTGCGAGTTGGATGGTTCGAAGCTTGACCTTGCTGACGAGTTCTTGCGTGAGGACTTGCATCAGCTCGGTGGTTTGGCTGGGGCTTGGTGATGGCTCAGTGCGTGCAAATCGTCAGTGGGCAGCTGCAGTTCGATAGCACTTCAGCTTCGTCGTGCACGGGGTATCTGCTGCTGACTGCTGATGAGGTCACGCTGTTGCATGCGGTGCCGCCGCTCTCGGTGAGTGACGGTGCCCTAATTGGGAGCGCGATGCTCGGTCTATGGGCTCTCGCTTTCGTCTTTCGGTCCGCAGCGCGGGCCATTTATCAACGTGAAGAGGAGTAGGGCGATGAAGTCGATTTTCAAGAAAGTGGGTTTTGCCGTTGGTACTGTCGGTGTCGCTGGTTCGGCGATGGCTGCCGATGGCGTGGATGTGTCGGCAGTGGTGACCACGCTGGGTACGGGTGTCGCTGCGATCGGTCTGATCGGAGTGGCCATCCTGGGGCTCGCTGCTGTCGTGGCGATCTACAACTGGGTTCGCAAGCCGATCAAGTGATGCTGCGGGGCACGCTCCCCGTGCCTGGCAAGACGCGGGGACTTCGGTCCCCGTTTTTATTGGAGCTCGTCATGGAAGGCTACTTCGTTCTCATTGCGATAGCGGGTGCTGGATGGATTCTTTTTTCGTGAGGGTGGTGAGCTATGCCCTGGTCATTTTTCTTGCTTCCTGTACGCATCTGGATTCCGCTCCGCCGGGCTCGTGCGCTACAGGTGTTAGTGCTTGCCTTTGGCCTGATGTGGGGTTCTAGCGTTTGGGCGGGTTATTTTGAGCTGCGTAAGCAAAGCACGAATGCGTTGCTTGGTTATTACGATACGGGTGCGGATGCGTGTGCTTCTGTGTCAGCGACGTTTGCGCCTCCGAGTGGAACGTGTTGGGATAGGCAGGGGTACAACAGCGGCTATTTGGTTGTTGGTAAGAGTGAGTCTGTTCCACCGTTGACGTGCACGACACCGCAGGTGTTGCAGACGGATTCGACTGGGAAGTATGTGTGTGCGACGCCTGCTCCAAATTGTCCTGCGGCTGGTCAGTCCGCTCCGGGTGGGAATACTGCGTATGGCACGAGTGCGACGCAGACGGTGACTAACTCGGCTGTTTGCGTCAATAGCTGTTCGTATGGGTACAGCAGTTATTGGACTGGTGCGCAGGCAGGGCAGTCTGGCGGCTACTCTGCAGAGTGGTACGGGCTGACTTCGAATTACGCGTCTTGTAGCGGGTCGGGGATGCCTAATGCTGTGGATACGAAGCCGACGAGTTCGTGTCCGGACAAAACGTATTCCGGCACGGTGAATGGGCAGAACGTCTGCGTTCCGTATCCGACGCAGACAACTGGCGGCACGACGAACTCAACGACAACGGATACGCCTGCCAGCGGTGTTCCCGCGTCGAATTCCAGCAGCACGAGCACGAGCACAACGTGTGATGGCGCGACTTGCACGACGACGACAACGACGACTGGCAGCGGTACAGGTGGGAGTGGTTCGGGTGGTGCTGCGAGTGGTACGGCTGCGGGGCCTTGTCAGGCGACGCAGGTCAGCACAGGTGGCACGGTTAATGGTGGTGCCGGGACTTGCACGACGACGACTTCGCAGCCGCAGGAAGACTATTGCAAGCAGAATCCGACAGCAGCTCAATGCAAGAAGGATTCCGCGAGTGGTGGTGTCGATTGCAGTGCGCCGCCGACCTGTGATGGTGATGCGATTAGTTGCGCGATTCTGGCTCAGCAGTGGAACACCCGTTGTGAGTTGCAGAAGCACGATGATTCGACGGATCTCGGCGCGAAGCTCGGGAGCGGTCAGGATCCGTTGGCCGGTAAGTTGCCCACGCCCGATGGTGCCGACAAGGTGGACATGAGCTCCAAGTTTTCTAACGTTGATGACATGGGTATCGCTGCTCAGTGTCTCGGGAACATCGATGTTCCGTTGCAGTTGCCTGATCGTGTTTGGAGTTTGCACATGGACACGACGCCGTTGTGCGACATCGGCAAGCTGCTCGGTTATCTCAACATGCTGGGCACGATGATGCTCTGCGCCTACATGCTCAAGGGGAGTTTCTGATGCCTTTCGCTGCTCTGTTGGCTTCGGCCATTGTTGGTTTGTTGGCGCAGGCCTGCGTGTCGTTGGTCGGGCGTGTCCTGGTTGCGCTCGGTATCGGCTTCGTGATGTTCACGGGGGTCGATGCAATGATGAGTGGCATGAAGACGCTCTTCATGCAGTACGTGAACGGTGTTGGCTCGATCTCGTCTGTGAGTGTGGTGGGCATCCTCGGCGTGCTGAAGGTGGGCACCTCGATGAACATGATTCTCACGACGTTGGGCATTCGCGCATCGTTGTCCGGTTTGAGCGGTGGCTCGATTCGCAAGATGGTTCAGAAGTGAGGCCGACATGCTGACGCTCATCACAGGTCAACCTGGTAATGGTAAGAGCCTCTACACGATCGCGTTTGTGGAGGCGAAGCGGAAGGCTGAGAACCGGCCTGTTTTCTATTTCGGTATTCCGGAGCTCACGCTGCCGTGGACCATGCTGGAGGATGCGACGAAGTGGCATGAGTGCCCGGAGAAGTCGATCATCGTGATCGACGAGGTGCAGAAGGTCATGCCGCCGAGGCCTTCGAGCTCGAAGCCGCCGCAGCATGTGTCCGAGCTGGAGACGCATCGTCACAAAGGCTTCGACCTGTTCTTCATGACGCAGGACCCGAGCCTGGTCGACAACCACTTGAAGAAGCTCGCCGGTGAGCATATCCACCTGATCCGCCAGTGGGGTCGGCAGAAGGCGGATCTGTTCAAGATGCAGAAGGTGCAGGACCCAACGAACGCGAATCTCAAGCGTGCGTTGCACAGCAGCTTCCCGTATCCCAAGCAGGTCTTCGAGTGGTACAAGTCCGCCGATGCTCACACGCACAAGAAGGCGATCCCGCTCAAGTACTACATGATGTACGCGCTGCCGGTGGTGGCCCTGGCTGCGGCGGTGTTTGGCGGCTGGAAGCTTTGGAAGATCTCGCATCCTGACCAGGTGAAGCTTGCAACTGCTTCGCCTGGTGCCGTGCCTGGTCTGCCTGGCGCACCGGGTGCGATGGTCGGCCAGCCTCAAAAGGCTGCGCCGATGACGGCGTCGGAATACGTGGCGAGCTATACGCCGCGTGTTCCTGGTCTGCAGTACACGGCCCCGGCCTATGATGAGCTCACGAAGCCGTCGCGGGTGCCGGTGCCGGCCGCGTGTGTGCAGATTCGTGGCGGTTGCGAGTGCTGGACCCAGCAGGGTACGCATCTGGAGACAACGCCGCAGATCTGTGCTGACCTGGTCAAGCGCGGTTTCTTCGAGGCCTTCGAGGCTGATGGTCGGGCTCAGAAGGTGCAGGCCGCTGTGCAGCCGTCTCCGGCGCCTGTTTCTACTGCAGTAGCGCAACCGCAGGAGCTGAAGCTGGTCGTGGAGGCCTCGCCGCAGCGGGAACGCGCCCAGGAGCCTCGCAAACGGACGGTCATAGGTTCGGGCAGGGCACGGCGCGTTGATGAGCTGGAGGCCTTTCCTGAAGGCTGAATTTTCGTTACTGAGAAAAGTGTGAGTGTCCGCGCTTTTGTGACTAGTGAGGGTGCTGTGAAATATTTGCTTGCTGTGGTTGCGATTTTGGTTGGTCAAGCGGCGCTTGTTTGGGCTGTGTTTTATGGCACGAATCTTCGAATTGAGAACTGGTGGGTTTTTGTCGGTGGTTTAGTCATTGCTAACGTGTGCGCATTTGTTGTGAAGGCGTGCGACGACTAGCGTAGGGAGTGTCCGCGCTCTGATCGGAGCCGCAAGGGGGCCCCTTTGGGGACATGGAGAGTTGACCAGGTGCAGGACGGTTGACGCCCGGAGGGCGCCCCGCGGGACCGAGCAGCGGGTATGACCACCAAGTTGTCCATCCTGCGCCACAGGCAAACACCCCCTCTCTTGCAAGCCCGCTTTTCAGCAGCGGTTGCGGTACAGCGCGTCTGATACCGTGTGAAAGCGTTCGTTCCAGTAGTTCATCCATTGAGCTGTTCCGCCATGTCGCAGGTTCGATAGGACTGCCTCTTTTTCCTGCCTTAGCGTTGCACAGTTGGCTGCGGCTGCGTTTTGTTTCGCGCTGGTCGAAGCCTGTTCGGTTGCTAGGTCTCTATCTCTCTGCGCCATCCGCCTGTCCCATTCTTGGGCCATCTCAAGGTTGTTGTGTTCTGCGTCTGACATGCGACGCGGCACTTGTTGTGGTGCCGGTTCGGCTGGGTCGATTTGTCGCTGGAGCGATGTTCCGCAGGCCTGGTCTGTGTAGACCACCTTTCCACCGATTTTGCAGCGATTGATGCTTTGTGCTTCTGCTGTGGGGATGGCGAGCAGCAGCATGAGCGGTACGATTGTGCGCATTTCGTAGCCTAGGCTGTTAGATCGACGCAACGATAGCACGCAGGGATTGAGTGACCGACGATGACAAGAGGTTGTTGGCGCGGGAGATTCGGAATCTGTATTGGCACATCCGGTATCTGCGCCGAGGTATTCAAGACGCGCCGCGCAGGCGTTACTACAGGAAGATCGAGAAGAAGAAAAAACGCCTGCTCGAGGCAGGCGTTTCAAAGAGGGAGGTGCTTGACTTACTGATGTGTTGCCGGTCACGCGGGTGTAGGTTCCGTGCGTGCCTGGATTGCACGCAGCGCCTGTTGTAGACGCGCCCACAGGCGTCTGCGTGATTTAACATAAGATACATTATGCGAGAGAAATGCGTTGAGCCCGCCAGCACATCGCTCACTGTGCGGGTTGCTCCACTGAGGCCGGGGGCGCGAGTGGGTCGATGCGCTCGATCGGGGCCAGGCAAACGGCCGGATGCATCCGCGCAAAGGCAAAGGAGTACTCCAGCTCGCCCGAAGCCTGGGCATGGATCGTGAACAGCGGTTGCCCTGCTCTGACCCGGTCATGCAGGCGCGCATGCATCTCCACACCGGCAACTTGACGCATCGGCGCTCCAGCCAGCTTTGCGATGCGGGCGAGATGCCGGTTGTCGATATCGCTGACGACGCCATCCTGCCCGGCCACGACATCGCGACGGAAGATGGCTTCACCAGGTACGCGCAAGCCCCCCTGCGCCTCGCAGATTTCCTGAAACTTCCGCCAGGCAGCGCCGCTGTCCAGCACGCTGGTGGCCAGATCGAGCCCACCCCCTTGCGGCACGGCCTCACAAAACTCCAGCAACGCGCCAGCCAGCAACAACGACCGCTCCCGCAAATCGAACGGTGCCGTGGGCGAGCGTTGCAGGACAGCCAGGACGTCTCGTGCTTCAAGCGCCGGGCCAATGCCACGGCCCACCGGTTGAGAGCCATCGGTGCGCACGATCATGACGTGAATGCCAAAGGATTTCGCCACGCGCTCAAGCAGCATGCGCAGGCGCTCCAAGTCCTGCAGGCGACGCACCTTGGCTGTAGGCCCAACGGGCACGTCGATCAAGACGTGAGTGGACCCGGCAGCAATCTTCTTCGAGAGGATGGAGGCCACCAGTTGGGCGTCGCTATCCACATCCAGCGCCCGTTCCACGCGAATCAGAACATCATCGGCCGGGCTGAGACTCAACGCACCGCCCCACGCCAGCGAAGCCCCGACACGATCGACAACGTGCCGCAGTTCCTTGGCGCTCAACGCAACGCGCGTGAGCGTTTCCATTGTGTCGGCCGTGCCCGCGGGTGACGTGATGGCGCGGGACGATGTCTTGGGCAGCAGCAGACCGGCCGCAGCCGCGATGGCCACGACGATGGGGCTGGTGCGGTTGCCGGGCAGTCCGCCCACGCAGTGCTTGTCGGCAACGACGGCCCGATCCCATTTCAGGCGCTCACCGGAGTCCACCATGGCCTGCGTGAGGTCGGTCGTCTCCTTCACGCTCATCCGTCCGCCCGCGCAAGCACTCAGGAACGCCGCGATGTGGACATCAGCGTACCGTTCGCCGGAAATGTCGCTCACGATGCTAGCCAGTTGATGCGTATCCAGGTGCGCTCCGTAGATTTTGGCGCGCACGGCACGCAGCGATTCCAGCGACGGCGCATGGTTGACACTCACGATATCGCCGGGCCGCGCCATCAGCGACTCTTCTGCGCTGGCGGACAAGCTGATCTCATGCGTGTCGAGCAAGCCTGAACCCACGAGATTGAGGGTGGCGATCAGGGCACGCTGGCCGATGCGCACTTCCACCCGCGCTTGTGCGGAAAACCCTTCTGCGCGGCAGATCGTGCAATCCGGATGCATGTAGATGACATGCTCCTGCCAGGTGTCGATGCCCAGTGGTTTGAATGTGAGCCGATCGGGCACTGCCGTCATGTCGGGCGGCACGAGCATGGCGTGCACTCCAGAATATCGATTACGGGCGAGTCACGAGCGAGTCCAGGGGGAAGCGGAAGTGGCCGCTGTGCAGCGTGATCTGTTTCGATCCTGTCATCTCGAACATGGCCCGGGCGACGGCCTCGATGTCGCTCCGATGGCTGGAAAAGGCCGCCATCAGGTCTTCAGCGCGGCATGAGATGGCGCCGAAGTGGTCTTCAAGTGCTTCCGCGGTGACGGCATAGCTGGCACTGCTGCCGTCCACCGAGGCGCCACACTGCAGGACCGGGCCACTTGCACAGTAGATGGGCTCGTCGGCCGTAAACACGATCTCTTTCATGATGCATCCCGTGGAGTTGGGGCCTTGCCACCTTCGGGGCCAGACGCTCATGCCTGGCCTTGATGCCTGTCAGCGTAGAAGCCCCGCCCTCACCGGACAAGGTTCTGCGTGATGGCGGGCAGAGGTAGATCAAACATGGTGGAAATCGCCTCAGCGACCGGTTCTGTTAGCTCGATGCGGTTGGATGGGTGAGCGATGGTGTCGCAGGTCAGCACGTCGGCAGCCACTGCCGTCAACTCGCTGTACGCGTCGGCCGTGAACACGGCGTGGACCGCAACGCACTGTGGACGCGGCAACCCGGCCCGGCGCAATAGTTCGGCCGCCGCAATCATGGTGCGGCCGGTTGAGATGATGTCGTCCACCAGCACAGGCGTGCGCCCGGAACTCAGATCGGTTCCGGTGGCCGTCACCTCTACGTTCCACGCGTTGTGGCGCGTCTTATGCAGGACAGTCCAAGGTGCACCACACAGGCGGGCGACGTGCTCGACCTGGTGGCGGCTTTCGTCGTCGGGACCTACCAGCAGCGGATCGGCAACATGGCCCTGTACCCAGGCCGCCACGGCTGGAGCCGCCAGCACCGCGATAGCCGGAATGCCGAAGATATCCGACAAGGCCGGAATGCGGTGCAGGTGCGGATCCACGGCTACCAGCCAGTCGAAGTAGCGGGTCAGTAGTTCGGCAAAGTGCTGCGCTGCGAGAATTTCTCCCGGCTGGAAGACGCCGTCCTGCCGCATGTAACCCAGGTAAGGCGCCACCAGCCCAACGCGACGCGCCCCGCCCTCTCTGGCGGCAATCGCGAGCCACAGTAGCGGCAGAATCTTCTCATCCGGCCGGTCCAACGTGCAGACAATGGCGACTTCCGCATCGCGCACCGGTGTTTGCAGGCGCACATAGGATTCGCCATCGGGAAAGCGTCGCACGTCGGCTTGGCCGATCTCCGCGCATAACGGCACCGCCAATCTGGCTGCTGCGGCCTGGTTGCCCGGCAAGGCAAGTACCACGCGTTTTTGTGCCTTGTCGGGTGATGCATGAACGGCGGTTTGCGGTGTCATGGTCAACTCACTGCGTAGGACTGTCGATACTCGGGCATGAGCACCGGCCAGCGGAGTTCATGCTCGATGCGTTGGCGCAGCGCGTCGCTGGCGGCTGGCTCGCCGTGCACGATGAAGGTCTGCTGCGGGGCATGGATAAAGCCACGCAACCAGGTCATCAGCTCGCTGGCGTCTGCATGGGCGGAGAGATTCTGGATCTGCTCGACCGTGGCACGAATGGTAATGTCGCGGCCATGTACGCGCAGACCTCGCTGGCCGGCCAACAACGCCGCGCCGCGCGTGCCTGCGGCCTGGAATCCGGACATCAGGATGGTGTTGCGCTTGCCCCCGCCGAAGCTCTTGAGGTGATGCAAGACACGGCCACCCGTGGCCATGCCGCTGGCCGCGAGGATGATCTTGGGGGTGCGGTCGTTGCCCAGATGCATTGACTGCTGCGGACTCTGCACCGGTACCGCCAGCGCGCATGCCGCCTGGCAATCCGCCGCATCGATATGCAGGTCGTCGACATGGCGGGCAAACACTTCGGTCGCTTGCTCGGCCATCGGACTGTCGAGATAGATTGGCACATGCGGGATGCGGCGCTCCCGAATCAGCCTGTAAAGGCAATACAGCAGCGCCTGCGTGCGCCCGACCGCGAATGCCGGAATCAACAAGGTGCCGCCTTGACCGATGGTTCGCTGGACGATCTGTTCGAGCGTGTCGAGCGGATCGCCTGCCGGATGCAGCCGGTCACCATAGGTAGATTCGACCAGCAGGGTATCGGCCTCCGCCACAGGTTCCGGCGGCCGCATGACCAGGTCCGCCTGCCTGCCCAGATCGCCGGAGAAGACAATCCGCCGGCCGTCCGCAAGCAAGGTTGCCGTGGCCGCGCCGATGATATGCCCGGCGCGGTGGAACTCCGCCTCCACACCGTCAACCACGGAGAAGCGCTCCCCGTAGGCCACCGGGTGCAATCTGCGCAACGCCTTGGCGGCATCCTCCTCGTCATAGAGCGGCAGTGCCGGGTGATGCCGAGAAAAGCCCTGCGCGTTGGCGTACTGCGCATCTTCCACGGCCAGGCGCGCGCTGTCGGGCAACAGGATGCGGCATAGCTCGGCGGTGCCTTTCGTGCAATAGACGGGGCCGCGAAACCCGTTGCGGACCAGCAGCGGCAGATAGCCGCTGTGGTCGATATGCGCGTGGGTGAGAACCACGGCGTCAATGTGGTGCGGGTTGACCGCGAGCTTGTCCCAGTTGCGCAGCCGCAAGGACTTGTAGCCCTGAAACAGCCCGCAATCGACCATGACGCGATGCTTCTGGGTCTGCAGCACATACTTCGACCCGGTCACCGTATCGGTTGCCCCGAGAAATTGGAGTTGCATGCGTGGGCCACCAATCAACGGATGGTAATGCGCTGTTGCGGCGAAGCCTCTTTCTTGGGCAACGTCACGTGCAGCAGCCCGTCCTTGTATGAGGCATCGACCTTGCTCTCGTCGATGGCCGCATCCAGCGTGAACATGCGCTGCATCGCTCCGCTGTAGCGCTCACTGCGGATGATGCGCTCGCCTTCCTTCTTCTCGGTCAGGCGCTCCACCTTGGCCGAGATCATCACCGTACCGCGATCGACGGTGACATCGATGTCTTCCTTCTTTGCACCGGGGATTTCCGCGACGACGTTGTACGCAGAGTCGGATTCCGTCACGTCCACCTTGAACGGCAACGCCCCCTCCATGCCGCCGCGGAACGAGCGCAAAAGTCCCTGGAAGATATCCCCCACCGGTTCAATGGCAAACGGGTCGTAACGCCTGAGTTGGCTCATGGCTGCCTCCTGATGAATGGTCGTGATGGCCGAGTGGCTCACACATTCATCGTGGCACGGCGGCTCGGGCACGCTTTGCGGCAGATCAACGAGGGGACGGCGGCACCCTGGGCGCGTGTGTCATGCGGCTCACGTGGAATGCCCCCGGAACCCGACTGCCTGGAAGCCTTCGGCGGTTTCGACAACGTCTGTCAGGCTTCCCTGACATGGAAACCCGCGGCTCCGACAGGATTCTCAGCGCTGCCTGCATGACGCCCCTGCCCGCTCCGCCAATACTGGGGGCATGCAAACACACCGCGCCGGCATTGGTCGCATCGCCGTCGGAACGCCACAACACCGGCCGGCCAGCATGAGAGGAGCACGCCATGAGCCGAAACATCGAGGCCCTCGCCGCACGGCACGGACAGGATGGTTTTGCCGCGCCCGGCTCGACGCTGCCCCTGGGCGCACACCTCGTGACGGAGCGAAAAGGGTATGCCCATCACGGCATCTATGTTGGCGACGGTCAGGTGATTCACTACGCAGGTTTCTCGCGTTGTCAGCGCAGGGGGCCGGTGCAGAGAACCTCGATCGCCGGTTTTTCCTGTGGTTTTTCGGTGTACGTCCAGCTCGACGTTTGCCCCGCGTACGACGGCGAAGAGGTTGCTCGCCGCGCCAAGTCGCGCCTGGGCGAAAACGACTACCGGTTGCTGAGCAACAACTGCGAGCACTTCTGCTCGTGGTGTCTGTTCGGTGAGTGCCGCAGCCCGCAGGTTGAAGTCTGTATGAAAAGCCCGTTGCAGGCTGCACGCACGCTTTTCAGGCTGATGCTGTTCGTGCTGTCGAGGGTTGCGCAGCCGCAGCCGCTGACTGCATGAAGGCATGAAAAAGGCGATGGAGGCCGGGATGGTCCACGACAGCACTTCACTGCGCGAGCTGATCGCCAAATGGTTTGGCCCAAGCGATACGCCGCATTTGCGGATCACGCGCCTGCACTGTCCGGGGTTCGAGTGTGGTTGCGTGCGGGCCGAGCTGGCCACTTCAACGCGGCCGCTCGCCATCGTCTTCTTTCGCCATCAGGCGGGTTGTTGGCGCCTGTTTCCGCCGGCACGCGCGCACTGCCGATAGATGATGGAGCGTGTGGGTCTCTCATCAAGCACTTGTGCCGCGCGGCAACATTGACTTGGTCAGATCGTTTGAATCTTCGGTGCCCGCCCGATCCGTTGATCCGCATCAACTGCCCGCCGGGTGAAGGCGCGAAGATGAATGCCGGCCTTGTATGTTCATCACGACAGTTCGACATTGAGCGACGCCGACAGAGGACAAGACGGCATGGAACCGCAGCAGCAAAGGTTTTCTCTCTGGTACGCCATCGCGGTCATATTGATGATGCTCGCGGTCCAGACGCTGTTCGTGTCCGACCAGTTCGAGACGCTTCCCTACAGCGATTTCAAGCTCCTGCTGAAATCGGGCAAGCTCAAGGATGTATCCATTGGTGAACAGGACATCACCGGTACGTTTTCCACTGAGGGCATCGAGACGCTCCTCACGAAGCAGCAGGTCGATGAGATACGCCGCACAGGTAAGGCTGATCGTGCCTTCACCACACTTCGTGTGAACGATCCGGCACTGATCCCGGAGCTGGAAGCCGCCAAGGTGCGTTTCGTTGGTCGCCCCGACAACAAGTGGTTAAGTTCCATCCTCTCGTGGGTGGTGCCTGCGCTCCTGTTCTTTGCCGTCTGGAGTTTCCTCATGCGGCGTATGGGGGGCGCCGCCAACGGTTTGATGGGGATCGGCAAGAGCAAGGCAAAGGTCTACATGCAGAAAGAGACCGGTGTGACCTTTGCCGATGTTGCCGGTATCGATGAAGCCAAGGAAGAGTTGTCGGAAATCGTCAACTTCCTGAAGGATCCGCAGCGATACCAGCGCCTGGGCGGCAGGATTCCCAAAGGGGTGCTGATTGTCGGCGCTCCCGGCACGGGCAAGACGCTGTTGGCCAAGGCAGTCGCGGGTGAGGCCGCTGTCCCGTTCTTCAGCATGAGCGGCTCCGATTTTGTCGAGATGTTCGTGGGCGTCGGCGCCGCGCGCGTGCGCGATCTGTTCAGCCAGGCCGAAACCATGGCGCCGTGCATCATCTTCATCGATGAGCTCGACGCCTTGGGCAAAACCCGCGCGCTGAGCATGATCGGCGGTAACGAAGAGCGCGAGCAGACCCTGAACCAGCTTCTGGTTGAGATGGACGGTTTTGACAGCAACAAGGGCGTCATCATCATGGCGGCCACCAACCGCCCCGAGACACTGGATCCCGCGCTATTGCGCCCGGGCCGGTTTGACCGCCATATCGCGCTGGACCGGCCGGATCTCAAGGGGCGCGAGCAGATTCTTCAGGTTCACGTCAAGAACGTCACGCTCGGAAGCGACGTGGAGTTGAACAAGATCGCCGCCCGAACCCCAGGCTTTGCCGGGGCAGACCTCGCCAACCTCGTCAACGAAGCCGCGCTCCTGGCGGCCCGCAAAGGCAAAGCAGCCGTCGAGACGGCAGATTTTGACGAAGCGCTGGACCGTATCGTTGGCGGGCTCGAAAAAAAGAACCGCGTGATGAATCCCAAGGAAAAGGAGACCATCGCCTACCACGAAGCGGGTCATGCCATCGTTGCGGAACATCGACCGCTGGCGGATCGCGTCTCCAAGGTTTCCATCATCCCCAGAGGTGTCGCCGCGCTCGGCTACACACAGCAAACACCCACGGAAGACCGCTACCTGCTCAAGCACAGCGAGCTGCTCGACCGGCTCGACGTGCTGTTGGGCGGCTACGTTGCCGAGCAGATCGTCTATCGCGACGTGTCGACTGGCGCGCAGAACGACCTACAACGAGCCACCGACATGGCCCGCCAGATGGTCACCCAATTCGGCATGAGCGAAAAACTCGGGCTGGCGACGTACGAAGACGTGCCGAACCCACTCCTTTCCGGCACGGGATGGCCGCAGCGAGAGCGTAAGGAGTACAGCGAACACACGGCCCAGTTGATCGACACCGAGGTACGCAACGTCCTGACCGATGCAACCACGCGTGTGACGGCCACGCTGGAAAGCCAGCGCGCGAAGCTCGAAGCGCTGGCTCGGTTGCTCCTCGACAAGGAGGTGGTCGATCGACAAGACCTGGACATGATCCTGTCGGACAAGGTCACAACCATGCCGCTCCCCAAGCCGGGTGGTGGGCCCAGCAATGCATCGTCCACGGAAATCTCCGGGCGTGACCGGAGAGACCCCTGAGTCCGGCGGCCCGGGGGCAGATGCTGGCCAGCGTTGATGCGCATCAAGCGCAGTCGGAGCGGCTGCCCCAATATTGAACGCAAGAGGAACCCGTCCGTTCGACGGCTGGCCGTTCCGGTTTCCTGCGGAGGCAGTCAATGAAAGCGAGATCGATGAAGCCGCTGGCAGTGGCCCTGGCTTTCTTGTTGCTGATGTTCAACACGGCGTTCTCTCAGCAAGACCTTCCTGAAAACGATCCGCCGCAAGCGACGGCTGAGCAGCTCGACCAGATGCTGGCTCCCATCGCCCTGTATCCGGATGCGCTTGTTTCCCAGATCCTCATGGCTGCCACGTATCCGCTCGAAGTGGTCCAGGCTGATCGCTGGTTGCAGGATCCAGGCCACGCGGGGCTCAGCGGCAATGGACTGGCCGATGCACTCGCGCCGCTGCCATGGGATCCGAGCGTGAAATCGCTGGTGCCGTTTCCCGGGCTCCTGCACATGATGGACGACAACCTCGACTGGACGGAGCGCGTCGGCAACGCGTTCCTCGCAGACGAAGCCGCTGTGATGGATTCGATACAACGTCTGCGCAGCCGTGCCCAAGCCGCCGGCACACTGGCTTCAACAACCGAGGCGATGGTGTCGACGCAGGACGGTGCCATCATCATCGAGCCAACCAACCCAGACCTCGTCTACGTTCCGGTCTACGATCCGTATGTCGTCTACGCGCCATGGCCGTATCCGGCTTACCCGCCCTACTTCTTTCCCGACATCTGGGGCGGCGTGGTTGTCGGCGGCATCGGCTTTGGCTGGGTCGGGTTCTCGGCGGTCATCCCGCTGTGGGGCTGGAGCCACTTCAACTGGCGCGGCCACCACATCGATATTGACCGGGGACGCTTCGGCAACATCGACCACCACCGTACGCCCCCGAGCGGGACCTGGGCACATGACCCAGGGCATCGTCATGGCGTTCCGTATCCCGGCCCGGTGCAGGCGGGGCGCTTTGGTGGCGCCGCTGTCTCGCCGGACGTGCGGCGCGGCTTTCGCGGTTATCCGACGTCACCGGCCACGCCGACGGGCTCCGTGATTCGGCCTTCCCCCGTTGCACCTGCGCGCCCGGTATTCCGAGCACCGCAAGGCCCGCCCCAACGTCCGCCGGGGCAGGCGCCTGCGGTCCGCCCGCCTCCACGACGCGCGCAGTCGCCCGGCTACCCGCCCACATTTGAGTCGTTCGGACGCGGTGCAGACGTGCGCAACCAGGCGCAACGTGGGCAGTCGAGCCGCATGTCGGCCCCGTCGCCGCAACCGCGCGGGCCAGCGTTCAGAGGTTCTTCCGCACCGCACGCCGCACCTGCTGGGGGCAATCGGAGACGATGATGCGAGAGATCTGCGAAGTGTTTCACTGGCGCCGTCTTGTCATGCGTCTGGCTGCGCTGGCCGCCTTGATGACGTGTCTTCCGACGTGGGCCGACCGGCCCACCCAGCAAGCGTTTTCCTCGCCCGAGGAGGCTGCGGAGGCATTGGCATCGGCATGGCATAGCGGCAGCACGGAAGCCCTGCTCGCTTTGTTCGGCCCCGATGGGACAAAGCTGGTCCGCTCTGGCGACCCGATCGGAGAACAGATCGCCCGAAGCAGACTTGCAGCCGCGTACGACGAGGCGCATCGCATCGAAAACGATGGTGCCGGCCACGCCGTCATCATCCTGGGCAAAGACGATTGGCCCTACCCGATCCCGCTGGAAATGCAGGGAACGCGTTGGCGCTTTGATACGAAAGCCGGCGCAAAGCAGATCCTCGATCGGCGCATCGGCCATCACGAAGCCCATGCCATCCACGTTTGCCGTGCGTATGTTGAAGCCCAACTGAGCTACGGCACATCGCACCGCACCGCCGATGGACAGCCCGAATTCGCACAACGCATTGCCAGTTCACAAGGCAAGCGCGATGGCCTGTATTGGAAGGCCTCGGGCGGCACAGAAGACAGCCCTCTGGGGCCCCTCGTCGCCGCTGCCGATGCAGCCAATGCCCGAAGCCACGGCTCCGCAGGCAAGGCGACGAGCGCTCCGTTCCATGGCTATCTCTTCCATATCTTGACCCAGCAAGGAAAGCACGCGCCCGGTGGTGCACACGACTATGTCGTGGGCGGGCGGATGACGGGTGGATTCGCGCTGGTCGCCTTTCCGGCGGAATTCGGCTCGTCTGGCGTGATGACCTTCATCGTCAATCAGAACGGCGTCGTCTACCAAAAGAATCTCGGCCCGCGCACCGCCGAAATCGCACGCCACTTGCGGGCGTACGACCCGGACGAGAGTTGGAAGCCCGCGGTGCCATGAGGTAACAGCCGAACACCGGCACACCCAACCCATCATGGCCCGCTGCACCGCCATCAAAATTCTGGCGACCTTGCTGGGCATCCGTTTGGGCCCTGCCGAGGTTGCCGGGTTCGATGTTGCCAAAGCGATATGACCGTCATCCTGCCGCGCCAACGTATGCCTGCTGTGCCGTCGCAAGCGCGTCTTTTCGAGTGTCGACGGTTCGCTTGATCCAGCCCAACCCGTAGCGCATCGGGCTGGTTAATCTAAGAAGTGTCCAACCGCACGCACACGTCAGACCGGCGTGCGCTGCGCATCGGCAGATCTGCGATCAACAGGAGTCAACATGAAATTGCGTTCCCAATCCGAACGGATTCGACCGGCACGCTGGAGCCCGTTTGTCGTTGAACCGATCCATGAGCATTACAGGCAACCCGACAAGACACCAGCGGCAAGCTGCTGCCCGGTGTGCGGAGCAGTTTTTCTGAAGGGCCGATGGCAGTGGCGAAATCCGCCACCCGGCGCAAACACGGTGGTTTGCTCGGCATGTCATCGCTCGGCGGACCGCGTGCCGGCGGCACGAATCCGCCTCTCGGGCGACTTCGAAACGGCCCATCGAGAAGAAATACTCACGCTCGCCCGCCATCGTGAAGCCGCGTTGCGCGCAGATCACCCGATGGAGCGCATCATGGCCGTCGAGAGCACGGCCGATGGCACGGAAATCATGACGACAGGGTTCCACCTGGCCCGCGATATCGGCCACGCAATCCATCACGCTTTCCATGGGCATCTGACGTTCGACTATGGCAACGCCGAAACCGAACTGCACGTGCAATGGACCCGATAGCGTTGCGCTCTGCAACTAGTGGCCCGCAACCCGTCTTCCGTTTCGTGCTTGGGTGCGCGCGGCGGCGCTTCTTACCGATGACAAGGCAACCATGACAGCCAAGACCCTGGTCTTTCATCAAGCCGCCCGCAGGATGATGCTCAACGGCATCGACCTGCTGGCCCGCGCCGTCAAGGTGACACTGGGGCCGGGCGGGCGCAACGTGATCATCGAACAGCCCGGCACCGGGCCCATGATTGCCAATTCGGGGGTGGTAGTGGCGCGTGCAATCTCATTGCGCGAGCCGTTTGCCGATATGGGCGCGCGTCTGCTGTGCGAAGCCGCCGTGCGCACCAGCGAGGTAGCCGGAGACGGCACGACCACGGCCACTACATTGGCGCATGCCATCGTGTCCGAAGGCGTCAAGTACGTGGAAGCGGGGCATGATCCGATGCAGCTCAAACGCGGCATCGAAGCAGCCGGGGCAGTGGTCGCGCAGCAGTTGCGCAATATGGCGCAGCCCTGCACCACGGTCGACGAAATGCGGCAGATCGCCACGATCTCAGCCAGCGGAGACCAGACCGTCGGTTCGCTGGTTGCGCGAGCGGTTGAACAGGTGGGCAAGGATGGCGCCATCAGCGTGGAAGATGGCTCCAAGCTGGATGACCAGTTGGAGATTGCAAAGGGTGCGCGCGTGGATCGCGGCTATCTCTCCCCTTTTTTTGCGACGACCGAAAGCCGCGCTGTCATCCTGGAAGCGCCTTGGGTGCTGCTGTGCGACGCCACCATTGCCTCGGTTGCCCAATTGCTGCCCGTGCTCGAAGCCGTATCCAGCACGGGCAAACCGTTGCTTGTCATTGCCAATGACGTGGAAGGCGAAGCGCTGGCCACGCTCGTTGTCAACAACCTGCGCGGCACGCTCAAGAACTGCGCCATCCGCTCGCCGGGCTTCGGTGAGTCCCGCACCGAGCAACTGGCGGATCTGGCAGCGCTGACCGGCGGCACCATCATCTCGTCACAAACGGGGGTTTGGCTCGAGCACGCCACGCTCGAACACCTTGGCCAGGCACACCGCATTGAAATCACCAAGGACGCGACGACCCTCATTGCCGGCGATACGGCCAAAGCCGAGGTCGAGCGCCGTATTGCGCTGCTGCGCGGGCAGGCTGCCGAGGCCAAGACAGACTATGACCGCGAGCAGCTTCAACACCGGCTTGCCCGCTTGAGTGGCGGGGTTGCCGTCATCAAGGTGGGCGCGGCCACGGAGACGGCGCTGCACGAACGCAAGAACCGTTTCCAGGATGCATTGCACGCAACGCGCGCGGCCGTTGAGGAAGGCATTGTGCCCGGCGGCGGGGTGGCGCTACTCCGCGCCCGGGCTGCAATCGATGCCTGGGAAGCGCCCAACGTCGAACAGCACGCAGGTGCCCGCATCGTCCATACCGCACTGGCTGCCCCCATGCTGCAGATCGCTGCCAATGCGGGAGCCGACGCACAGGCTGTCGTCCATCAGGTGCTGGCCGGTGCGGGGTCGCATGGCTATGACGCCGCCTCCGACCGCTATGGCGACATGCTCGAATTGGGCGTAGTCGACCCCGTCAAGGTGGTACGCACCGCCTTGCAGAACGCCGTCTCAATCGCTGCTCTGTTGTTGACCACGGATTGCATGATCGCCAACGTGCGCCAGGAGCAGGCTGACGGGGCGGGTGACGCCACGAACGCAACAATGTTCGATACCGGCTACGCCTAGCGCGGCACGTTGGCGGGATCGTGGCGGTCGCGAGTGTTCCATCGCATCCGCCCACTAGGCTACTCAGTGCGGCCAAGCCATGGTATGCACCACCGCGCCATGTGCCGGCACCGTGATCGTCGTCTGCTTTTCCTCGCCGTTGTAAGACGCGCTGACTCGATAGCTGCCGCTCGGAAGGCGGACATACAGCAACGGCCCTTCGGACACGACAGCAAGCACAGCGGCCCCGCGCGCGGTGCGGATGTGTGTGTCAATGTCGGAAAGATACTCACCACCCTTGCCCACGAACGTCAGACGCACGCTGTAGTCGCGTGCTATGCGGTGCATGGCTTCAACCTCGTCTTGCCCAACCCCGCCCGAGACGTAGGTAACGCCGCCTTGTATTTTCGGCGTCACCACGCCAGCGCCGGCCGGCTCGTCCAGGCACCCCATCTCGCGCATGGCCCGCCACGACGGCCGATCCATCATTGCGCCGGGTCGACCGTTTTGCATATGCCGGCGCATGCCGCCAGCTTCATTCGGGCCCCGGATGTCGCGCATGCGGTGCATCAGGGCACGGCGCTCCGCCGGCGTTCGCGCATTGCGCAATTGCGTGCAGAAGTCGGAGTACGCCTGGCGTTGCGCTTCTGGCGTTGGCGACGGTGCGGGCGCTTGGGCGGACGCCACGCCCACGGATGCCAGACATGTAGCGAACAGCGCGGCGGACAGAAGGTGGCCTATGCGCGGCATAATCGACTCCTCAAGAATTCAACGCATTCCTTTATCCACAATGGCCCATCTGTGCTGGAGGGCGTTGATGTGGAGCAACCTTGCACGTCGACGATCAGGAAAGCAATGCGGCGCTCAGCGGCTCGATGGCGGAGGTTTCGTCCAGGTGGAACAGCGCATCGAACTGGTCACCGATGGTGGCTTCAAAGTAATGCGAGGCGTACTCGGTCTTCGGCAGGTAGAGAACACCGATCGCCCGCTCCAGCAGCGGCTCGCGAAACACCGCAGGTGCTGCATCGCCAAGTGGCAGGAAGAATCGATCCAGACCGGTGCTATGGAACAAATGTTCCCAGCTATCCGGACGGGCGGGCCTGACCCATTTCGTTTCGGGCTCGCCGCCCCACTCCGATGCCGCGCAGACATGGCCCGTATAGGTGGTGAACCCGACGAGCAGCGCGGCGCTGTGCACCTGTTCCCGCACGAGTTGCCCAAGGTTCCACTCGCGCCGACCCGCAGATTCCGTTGCGCGAGCGTCGCCCAGGTGCGAGTTGTGCGCCCATACCACCACGCGCCCCGTACCGCCGCGCCGGCGGCGATAGGCCGCCAGGGCAAACAAAGTCTGCGCCATGTGCGCGTCGCGCAGGTTCCAGGTGTTGACGCGCCGGCCGAACGATTCACGGTAATACGCCTCGGCATTGACCACGACGATCGCGTTCTGCTCGGCAAAGAAGTGCGAATCCACTGCCGCGACGCCATCCTGCTCGATCAACTTCGTCTCGCTCGCCCTGAGCCTGCGCAGTTGCTCGATCACCTCACGCTGGGCGGGCAATCTGAGCCCCGAAGCCGCCTCGTAGCCATACGTCATCGGCTCGCGCACGTGGTCGAGCGCCGCATAGTGCAGGCGCGCCACGGCCGCCTGGTCCGGGTCGTTCTTCTCCAGGTACTCGACCACGGCCTCGGCAGATCGATACAGGCTATACAGATCGAGCCCATAGACACCAACGCGCTCGGACGCGGGCAACGGCGTGTTGTACTCACGCAGCCATGTGATGAAGTCCAGCGTTTCCTGGTTGCGCCACATCCATTCCGGAAAACGCCGGAAATCGCTCAAGGACTCGGCCGCCGTATCGTTGCTCTCTGCCTGAACGTAGCGGTTGATTCGCCATACGTCGGGCCAGTCGCCCTCGATGGCTACCGCATCAAAACCGCAGCGCTCGATCAGTTGCCGGGTGATGTCGGCCCGCGTCTGGTAGAACTCGCGTGTTCCGTGGGTGGCTTCGCCAAGGAGGACATAGCGCTTATCACGCGCCATTTCGATCAGGCGTTCGTAGTCGACCACGGCACCAGTGAGTCGGCTGGCCGCATCGCGCACGGCAAGAAAAGGGGTGAGGGGTTGGGCCATGGGTGACGCACTCCCGTACTTGCAGCAACAGACATGAACAGTCTATGCACCGCAGCCGGGCTTTCTTTGCGCAATCGCAAACCGTAGGCCAGGCGGTACGCCGGTGTTGCGCGAAACCGGCTTCACCGGTTCCATCCCATCCCTGCCCTGCCCATCCCTGCCCTGCCCTGCCCTGCCCTGCCCTGCCCTGCCATCGTGCCGGCATCAATACAGCAGATAGGCCGCACGCTGCCGCGCAAATGCTTCGCTCTGTGCCTGCGCTACACGTTCGATCGTCTCCAGCGGCACACCATTGCGCAGCATGTTCCAGACCGTCTGCGATCCAACGGAAACGCGGATCGCTTCCAACTTGAAGTGTTCCGGATAGCGCTGCGACAGCACTCGCGCCAACGCCAGCCCGATGCGTCCGGGCAGGATTGGCGCGGATAGATGCTGGATGGCAACGCCCGCGCATGAACGGCCTTGATATGGGCCTTCAGCCGGTACGAAATGGATCGGGGCATACGTTGCGCCGGCATCCAGCGCATTGAGCTCCTGAGCCAGCGCACCACCATCGATCCAGGGCGCCCCGATCACGCTGAAAGGCACCGGCGTGCCTCTGCCGACACTGACGGCGGCGCCTTCGATCAGCCCCACGTCGGGGTACCGCTCAAGGGCAGTGAAATCGCGCAGATTCGGCGAGGGCGGAACCCAGCCCAGCCCGGTGTTCAGGTAGCGCATCGAGCGGGCATACCGCTCCATGGCCAGGACGTGCAGGTCTGCGCCGATTCCGAGCCGGTCGTTGAAGAACCTGGCCAGCTCCCCTACCGTCATGCCGTGCACGAGGGGCAACGGCGCGTAGTTCGTCAGTGATCCATCCGCCGTGTCTGACACCGGGCCGCCGACCAGGTCTGCGCCCAGCGGGTTGGGCCGGTCAAGCACCAGCACCGGAATGTGCGCCGCGGCGGCCGCTTCCAGCGTGTACCCAAGTGTCGCGAGGTAGGTAAAGAAGCGCACGCCGGCATCTTGCAGATCGAACACCAGCACATCGACATCAGACAATGCGCCTGGTGGTATTCGCTTGCCCTCACCATAGAGGCTGTGGACGACCACCTTCGTGCGGGTATCGACGCTTTCGCCAAACGCGGTGTCGAGGTCGGTGCCGAGGCCGTGTTCCGGGGCGAAGATGGCAGTCAGGCGTACGCCGGGCGCTTGGGCCAGGACATCGATGGTGCGTCGCCCAAGCGCGTCAAAGCCGCTGTGGTTGGTGACCAATCCAACCCGCTTTCCAACAATCGGTGCGAAACCCGCTGCCTCCAGCACATCGATACCCGTGCGCACCGGCCCGCTTGCAGCGGGCAAGCGTTGTGCGGCGCGCGCAACCGCCTCGGCCATGGTCGGGGCGCGAGCTGCGATCTGCTCGCCCGAGAGCACAGGCGCGGTGCTCGACACCAGCCCCAGCACCGCCTCACGCAACGGCATGGCGTTGCCACGCTCATCAGGGTAAAGGCGGCTGGTCAGCACGATGACGAATCGGCGCGTCGCCAGATCCACCCACAGCCCGGTGCCGGTATAGCCAAGGTGTTGCAGGAGCCCGGCCCGGGGCGCGCGATAACGGTTGGGGATGAGCGGCGGTTGGACGTCCCAGCCGAGCGTGCGCGTTGAATCCAGTTCGCTCGAACTGTCCGGAGTCGACAGCGCAACAACGCTGGCTGGCTGCAAGATACGAGTGTTCCCCAGACGACCGCCGTTGAGCAGCATCCGGGCAAACCGGGCAAGATCGTCCGCAGTTGAGAACAAGCCGGCATTGCCGGACACGCCGCCCAGTGCGGCGGCCGTCGGGTCCTGCACCTCGCCTCTGAGCAACCGTCCGTTCCGGTAGATCGTTGGGGCGATACGCCCGATCAGCTTGCCGCCCGGCCGGAATGCCGTGTCGCGCATGCCGAGTGGGCGAAAGATATTCTGGGCGCACCACTTGTCCAAAGCGACGCCGCTGACACGCCGCACGATCTCGCCCAGCGCCACATAGTTGATGTCGCTATAGATGACGCGCGTGCCGGGCTCTGCCATGGGTGGCATGACGGCGATGGCATGAAGAACGGAGGCGCGGCTGCGGAAAGCGGCCCGCGAAACGAGGCCGGGCGGCAGGCCGGATGTGTGCGTCAGCAACTGCCGCACCGTAATGCCCGCCTTCCCTCCCTCTCCAAAGGCGGGCCAATAGCGGCTGGCGGGCGCGTCCAGCTCCACGCGCCCGTGCTCCGTCAACTGCAATACTGCCGTCGCAGTGGCAACCGCCTTGGTCAGTGAAGCGAGGTCGAAGATCGTGTCGTCGGTCATCGCTTCCGGAGCCAGCCCGATCGTCCGCTGCCCAAGGGCGATTCGTTCACGTACCCCGCTGGCATCGCCAATGAGGACGACCGCTCCAGCCACGTTTGCATCGGAGATCTGCGCGGAAACCACCGCTTCGAGCTCTTGCATGGGCACAACCCTGCCGAGCGGCTCGATACCCTCGGATGCGTGCACGGCGCACGCTGCCTGCGGCCAGCAGAGGAGCATGGTGATCAACACCACGCTTAACGCGGCAAGTTGGCGCGGTCGTAGCGGTTGCGCGCGTTCCATAGCATCCACCCGTCGGAGTCTTCCGCATCGGCCGCCTCGACTTGCGCACGGATCATCTCGGCGTCGAACTCGCGGCGGTCAAAAGCGTAGTCTCGAAACGCCTGCAGCCAAGGCCGGAAACGCACGCCGGGCAAACCGGTGCGTCGCTTCGCTTCGGCCAGGGAGCGCGCGACAATCTCGCAGGGTTTTTCGGTCGGCTTCCGGCAGCCTGGCAACCCCCAAGTAAAACCCGACGGATAGAGCATCGGAGAAATGTAGTCCACCACGGCACCCAGCGTTTCGATCTGCTGGCCGATCGCCGTATCGTCGGGGTTCCAGCAGACGTAGCCAAAGATGTCCACTGCCAGATAGACGTTGTATGGGCGAAGCCGATCGCGCGCTTGCGCGAGAAAACCCGTGATGGCCGCGACCCTGTGCTCCCTTGTATTGGCCTGGCTGAACTGCAGGCCGTTGGCATCCGGAAAGCGTAGATAGTCGAACTGGATTTCGTCGAACCCGAGCCTGGCCGCCTCTTCCGCCACATCCAGGCTGCTGGCCCACGCCGCTTCCACGGTAGGGTCGATCCATTGCTGTTGCTCTCCATCACGCCAGGCGGCGCCATCGCGGTCGCGCACTGCCCATTCGGGGTGGGCATCGGCCAGCGGGTCGTCTTTGAACACCACGATGCGAGCGATCAGATATAAGCCTCGAGCCCGCAGGCGTTGGATCAGGGCGGCGAACTGGTCGGCGCGAGCGGCGCTGTCGTTGCGCGGGCGGGCAACCCCGGCCGCCACGCGCGCCGTGCTCGGGTAAGGCGTCTCACCACGGTCGCCTTTCATGTCGATCACGAGTGCGTTGATGGCAGTCTCGCCCTGCAGCGCTAGCGCCGCATCGCGCAGGGCTCGGCTTGAGATGCCTTGTACGGACAGATATACCGCCCTGGGCCGTATCCGCTTGAGCAGAACATCAACCGCGGCGTCATGAGTATCAGTATCGAATGCCAGCTCGGTACGTGCGTAGCCAGGAGCCCGAACGCTGAGGGTGGTGCGTGCGCCAGCAGGGGGCGCCGGAATGGAAACGACACCGTCTGCAACCGTGACATGGCTTTCTCCCGCCATGTACACGTTCGCCCCCTCCACAGGGTGATGATCCAATGCATCCACCACCCTGACTTCCACTGCCCCGGCAAGCTCGGCCGCGCAGAAGATCACCAAGACAATCCACACACGTAGCCAGCTAATCACGACGCACCTCGCCAGCCTGGAGAATGTTGGTCATGCACCGTGAGCCGCAACGGTCGGTGATCAGGTACCGCGGCAACGCCATGGTGTGTTGCCCCGGCTGAACCGGTTGCGCGTCCAGCGTAAAGCCTGCGGTGTATCCCTCCTCCTGTGCCATGCGTTCGAGTTCCGGGTCATGGATCCCGAACGGCCATGCCAGCATGTGCACCGGTTTCGCCATCTCCGCCTCAATGCGCACGCGTGCGCGTCGCAGTTGGTCGCGGGCGAAGCGGCGGAAGTCATCGACGCTTCGCTGTGCCCGCTCCACCCGGAAATTTGGATGCCAATACGTGTGCGACTGCACGTCAAACTGGCCGGTGCCGAGCAGTTCGCGTAGTTGCGTCCAAGTCATCGCGTACGAGGCATTCGAGATTGCCGACGGGTAGATGAACAGTGTCACGGGAATCGACTTGCCGCGCAGTGCCGGCCACAAGGTGTCGTACACCGAGCGATGCCCGTCATCCACCGTGATGGCGACGGCCCGCGCGGGCAGCGCATCCAGCCTGCCCTCCTGCCAATTGACGACGTCGGCAAGCGGAACGATGCGATACCCGCTCGCCTCAATGGTGTGCAGATGCGCCTCGAAAGTCCGCATGCGAACCGTCATGGCACTGTCCACCGTCGCTGCAAAGCGGTGATAGATGAGCACCACGACATGGCGTTGCGTTTGCGCCGCTTCGGCGCCGGCGCCCAAGCTACAAACCATCAGCCAGGCGAAGCACAGCAGAGAGATCGCGTTTCTCATCAGCACAAGCCTCCGTGGGCGATGTTCGACGAGGTGCGGTGCAAGGTTCTACGATTCCCGTGCCGCGCCGTGCAGCCAATGCCACAGCAGCAGCCCGCTGCCCGCCATGCCGCCCAGGTGAGCAAAGTGCGCGACGTTGCTTTGTGCTCCACTCGCGCCGAGCGTGAGTTCGATGATGGCGTAGAGCGTTGCGAACAGCCAGGCGGGCATCGGAATCGGTGGAATCAACAGAACGATCGTTCGATTTGGGAATAGCACGGCATAGGCGAGCAGCAGTCCGAACACGCCTCCCGAAGCGCCAATCACCGGGCCTGCGGGCAGGATTCCCAAGACCGTACAGGCGATTTGAGCGAAGGCGGCACTCAGAATGCTGGCCATGTAGAGCAGCCAGGCGCGCCGCCCGCCCAGTGTGCGCTCGATGTCACGCCCGAACATATAGAGACCCAGCATGTTCAACGCCAGGTGCGCGCCGTTTGCATGCAGAAACGCGTAAGTCAGCGGTTGCCATGGCATGAATACGGCGCCGACATCACCACCCGACCCATCCAGTGGCCACAAGGCAAAAACGCGTATCAGCGCATCCCCCGCAAACAGTTCTGCGACGAATGCGACGACATTGGCAAGGATGAGCAACCGAACCATGCAAAACCCTTTGATCTGTGCTCACGATACGAGCGCTCGGGTCTGCCGGGTTGATCTTGCGCAACTCGGCTGCGCGGTCGCTTGCGGCGCCACAGAGATGGCACTTGGTTTGATGTGCCGCAAGATCAAACTGCCCGTAGCTGAAACGATGGAACCATGAAGCGTCGAACGTTGCACACAGGCTAGGCCTGGTCGATGCGCGTTGGTGTCAAGTGGCCTCACGTACACAAACAAGGACATCCTCATGCCGCAAGCTGCTTCCTCTCAGAACCAGGCCATCGCGGCGGTCTTCAACGAAATCGCCGACCTTCTTGAGGTCGAAGAGGCCAATCCGTTCCGGGTGCGCGCCTACCGCAACGCCGCGCGCGTCGTCGAAGGCATGACGGAGGGTGTCGATGCCATGCTGGCGCGTGGTGCGGACTTGACCGAGCTGCCCGGCATCGGCACAGACCTTGCCGCAAAGATGCGCGAGATTGTCGAAACAGGAACGTGCGCCATGCTCAACCGTGTGCGCACGGAGGTCCCCCCATCCATGGTGCAACTCCTCCAGTTGCCAGGATTAGGCCCAAAGCGTGCCCGGGTGCTTCAACACGAAATGGGGATCACCACCTTGGATGAATTGGCCCAGGCGGCGGCCGCACACCAAATTCGTGAGCTTCACGGTTTTGGCGCTCAAAGCGAATCGCGCTTGCTTGAGGCCGTCACCGCGCGTCTGGAGCGCCATCGGCGCTATGGGCTCGTCGTCGCCAAGCCGTGCGCCGACGCGTTGGCACACTACTTGTCGGCAAGCGGCGCAACGGAACAGCTCGTTGTCGCGGGCAGCTACCGCAGAGGGAGCGACACCGTTGGCGATCTCGACCTTCTGGCAACCGCCCGGCGCCCAGCGCAGGTGATCGATCAGTTCGTCCGCTATCAAGACGTCGCCAGCCAGATTTCCGCCGGAACCACGCGCGCCAGCGTCGTGCTGAAGAACGGCATGCAGATCGACCTGCGGGTTGTCAAACCCGACGCCTTCGGGGCGGCGCTGGTGTATTTCACGGGTTCGAAGCCTCACAACATCGCGCTGCGCAAGATCGCGCAGGCACAAGGGCTGAAGATCAACGAATACGGCGTGTTTCGTGGGAAGGAACGGGTGGCCGGTCAAACCGAGGCGTCGGTCTACCGCGCCATCGGCCTGCCGTGGATCTGCCCTGAACTGCGTGAAGACCAAGGCGAGATCGAGGCGGCGCACAAAGGCACGCTGCCGTCATTGGTGGAAGAAAGCGACATCAAGGGCGATCTGCACGTTCACACTTCTGCCAGCGACGGAATGGCCAGCCTGGAACAGATGGCTGAGCAAGCCCGTCTGCAAGGCCTTCAATACTTGGCGATTACCGACCATTCGCCCCGGCTTGCCGTCACGCATGGATTGACGGCTGAACGCCTGGCCGCCCAGGCCGATGCGATCGATCGTTTCAACGCCGAACATAGCGGTTGGCCGGTGTTGCTCAAGGGCATCGAGGTCGACATCCTGGAAGACGGTTCGCTGGATTTGCCCGACGCGGTGCTGGGGCGCCTGGACCTGGTTGTCGGGGCCATTCACAGTCACTTCAACCTGCCGCTGCAGAAGCAGACCTCGCGCATTCTGCGCGCGATCGACCACCCGCATTTCAGCATTCTGGCGCACCCCCTTTGCCGCCTGATCGGCGAGCGCAATGCCTGCAATATCGACCTGCAGCGGGTGTTGAAAGCCATCGCCCAGCGCGGCTGCTACGTTGAAGCCAATGCCCAACCCGCACGCCTTGACCTGTCGGATCATGGATGCCGGCTGGCAAAGGCCGAAGGCGTGCTGGTCAGCATCGCTTCGGATGCGCACAGCCGGGCCGATCTGGCGAACCTGTCGTTTGGCGTCACGCAGGCGCGGCGGGCTTGGCTTGGGCAGGCCGACGTGCTCAACACACGATCGCTCAAAGCCTTGCTTCCGCTGTTGAAACGGACCATGTAGGCGACGACGCGCTCGCCGTGTTGGCAAGCGTCTTCGATAACGAACGGACAAGTCCGTACCGGAACCACAACAGCTTGGAGTGAATTGACCGCGCCCTGATGCACGTCAATCTGGCGCGCGCGCCAGCAGTAAAAATAGACATGCACGCCGCTGCGCAATTGCGCTGTTTCCAGCACGTCGCGGATTCAGCACAGTGTGTCTCGCGTGATCTTTCTGTTTATTGTTCGATGGAGTACCAACGTGACACTGCCGATTGACATCTCGTTCCAAGACATCCCCCACTCCAAAGCGGTTGAAGAGGCGGTGACGCATCAGGTCAATCATCTCGGCCGCATTTGCGATCAAATCACACGCTGCCGTGTCAGCCTCGCCCTGGAAGCCAGGCACCAGCAGCAGGGGCGTCCGTTCAGCGCGCACATCGGCGTAACGATGCCTCACCATGCACCGATCTCCAGCAAGGCCTCCGACGAGGATGTGTACGTCGCGTTGCGTGAGGCCTTTGCACAGTTGGAGCGCATGGTTGCCGAAACCGTCCAGAAACATCGGCCGCGCGCTGACCAGCATGGAGATCAAACGGCAGGCACATAGCACGTCGAGGGGCGCCGATCAGGTCTCTCGCGCCCCTGCCCCCTCCGTCGGCCATGATGGCTGCGCTACTGCATGTGCAAACCGCCATTGATGGCGATGTTTGCCCCGGTGATGTAAGCCGCGTCTTCTGAGCAGAGAAACGCCACCAACGCAGCGACTTCATCCGGCCGGCCAAGGCGTCCCAACGGAATCTGGGGAAGGATGCGCTGCTGCATGATGTCTTCGGGGATATCCCGTGTCATGCGGGTGGCAAGGTAGCCGGGCGATACCGTATTGACCGTCACGCCCTTTGCTGCGCACTCCAGCGCCAGCGCCTTGGTAAAGCCATGGATGCCGGCCTTGGCTGCCGAATAGTTGGTCTGGCCGAACGCCCCTTTTGACCCGTTGACCGACGAGATGTTGACGACGCGGCCCCAGCCGCGCGCGAGCATGCCTTCATACAGCGGTTTGGTCATGTTGAAGACCGAATCGAGATCGGTTGCCAAAACCTGCCGCCAGGCGTCGAGCGTCATGCGTTTGAAGGTCATGTCGTGCGTGATGCCGGCGTTGTTCACCAGAATATCCACCGGGCCGACTTTCGAGACCACGTCCTCAGCACAGCGCTGGCAGGTGGCGTAGTCAGCCACGTCCACGGCAAAGGCCTGGAACTCGCGGCCATGGTCCTGCTGCTCCGCCAGCCATGACGCGACGCGCGTGTTGCCGAGCGAATACGTAACCGCCACCCGATGCCCTTGGGCATGCAGGCGGACTGCAATGGCCTCCCCCAGCCCTCCCATACCACCGGTGATCAGCGCGATGCGGTCTGTTGTCATGTCAATGTCGTTTGGTTGCGTTGCGTGTCGAAACCCTGCCATGCATGCTTCAGCGTCCTGCTGGCCGGCGTAAAGAATCCTGGGCACATCCACGCTTGCAGAGCAGCCACTCCTCTGGCCCGGGCTCCGATGGCAGATGCACGATGACATCGACGGGCTGCGCGCCTGCCTGAAGGTTCAGGGTCTGCATCGCGCCCCGATATTTCACGGTGACCTGATAGCGCCCGTGCGGGAGTTTCATATACAACAGCGGGCCGGCCATATGCACAGTCAGGCGCAGCTTCCCGCTGCCATCCACCACGGCAGCCTCAGCATCGGACAACGCCTCTCCATTCTTTGCGGAGACCACGTTCAGCCGAACGTTGAACCGGCTGGCAATCGCATGCATGGCGTCCCGCTCGTCGCGCCCGATACCTCCCGAAACATAGGCGATGTCATTCTCGAAGTGAATTTCCGGCGTGACAGCGGTGCCGGACTCGGCTGCGACGGCTGTCTGGCCTGCGAGCAATACCAGCGCCGCCAGGCAGTACCTCGGAAGGGAAACTGCAATCCGGTGCATCGCTCACCTCACTCTGCAAGAGGACACCCCACCGTCTGCGCCAGCACCGGAACCTCATCCTCGTTGAGCGACAAGGCCTCGGCCAGCAGACGGTGGTTAAGCCAGCCGCGTACCACGCAGACCAAGCCTGCCGACGCGCAATACAGCGATACGTTCTGTGACATCGCGCCCGCAGCCACGCCTGAGAACGTGTCGCGCTGCGGTTGCGGCATCTGATCTGCGCGCGCGTGGTTGACCACGTAGACCAGGTCCAGAGGTGCCTTGCCGACGAAGTCCTGATAACCGGTCAGGTCGCGTGCGTCCACGGCATGCTTGAGCCGCAGGCGGTGCGAAACGGGTTCGTAGTGATAAACGCCTTCCGGCAACGCGACGTAGATGTCGATCTCGTTCAGACCATGCGCTGAAGGCGCGGTGCGTCCGCCCGTCTCAGGCCGGTTGATGCCGTCCGCCGCCCATAGAAGTTCACTGAGCTGCTGGAGCGAGAGTGGCGTCTGCGCAAACTCGCGCACGCTCCTGCGTTGGGCTAGCGCCGCCATCAATACCGTGCCTCCACCAAGGTGAGGCGGTGGCAGTGCAATCGTGGCAGGCGCGGCATTTGCTGCCGGCTTGGGCAACACCGGGTGCACCGGCGCGTAGGAAAGAAGCGCAGCTTCGCTCATGGCAATGGCCTCAGAACACTGAAAGATCGGGCAATATCGCCCGGCTGTTTCGAGCGTAGTCAGACGCCGCCGTTTGGTGTTGACGAGGGTCAACCGGACGGGGCGTCGGCAGGAGAACAGGTTGCGCCAAGCGGAGGCACAACGGTGTGGCGTGCTCAGCAGAAACATGCGGGCCGGCCGTCCACCGCCGGCAGCACGGAAAGCACGTCGTCTGCTTCGGGATCCGGCCGGAAGATCGTGATGCCCTTGAGCCGTAGCTGCCACGCATGAAAGAGCAATGCCCCGACCTGAGTGGGCGATACCCTGGTTGAAACAAGGACCGTTTTCGAGATCGAGGCGTCAATGAACGGTTGCAGCGCGGCCACCATGCGCAGATGGTCGGAGCCGTCGATCTGGCTCGCGGTTGTGAAGTAGCTGGGCAGCACAACGTGATCTCCATGCGCGGCCCAGAAGCATCGGTAAGCGTGATTCTCGATACGGTAGAGCTGCGGCGGACCGTGCTGGATGCGTACCCGCCGCTGGTATGTCCAATCGAACGCGGGTTCGATGCCGCTGGAGCAATTGCCGCCGAAAGCCAGGCTCACGCTGCCTGCTGGCGCCAGCGAAAGCAGATGACTGTTGCGCAATCCGTGGCGGGCGACGGCTTCGCGCACGGCACTGGGCAGGGTGGCAACGAAATGCTCCGGTGCAAGGCTGCGCTCGGCCCGGAACAAAGGATAGGGAGCGCGCTCCCGCGCCAATGCCGCAGACGCCGCATAGGCGTTGTCGCGCAGGCATCGCCCGATCTGGGTGGCCATGTTTCGCGCTTCGGGCGCGTCATACGGCAAGCGCATCATCGTCAGCGCATCGGCCAGGCCGGTCACGCCGACGCCGATCCGGCGTTTGGCCTGAGCCTCATGCATATGCTCGGCCAACGGCCAGCGCGTAATGTCGATGGCGTTGTCGAGCATCCTGACCTGAACCTGTGCTGCCCGGCCGAGCCCCACAAAGTCGAACATCGGCGGCCCACCGACGCCAAACGGACATTGCACCCACCTGGACAGGTCGATCGGGCCGAGCACACAACTTCCCCAGGGCGGCAGGGGCTGTTCGCCGCAGGGGTTGGTGGCGGCAATGGTTTCGATCTCGGCAAGATCGTTGGCGGCGTTGATGGTGTCGATAAACAGCAGGCCGGGCTCCGCGCTGCAATGCGCCGCTTCAACGATCGTGTCCCACAGTTGCCGTGCGGGCACGGTTGCATAGCACCAGTTGCCGTTGTCCAGCAGGTGGGCGCCGGCTGCCAGTTGCCGCGCGTTGGGTGCGGCAGGATGTTGCAGCCGCCACAGCCCATCGTCGGCAACCGCCTGCATGAAAGCGTCGGTGACGGCAACCGAGACATTGAATGTGGTCCAGCGCCTGCGCCCGCGTTTGGCCGCGACGAATGCGACAAGATCGGGGTGATCGCAGCGCAGCACGGCCATCTGCGCACCGCCGCGCGTGTCGGCCAGTGCAAGCGTCGTGCAGACGTGGTCGAAGCGCTCGATGACTTCGCATACGCTGCCGTTGCCCGCCCCCGCTTGCCGCGCGTCGACGGGGGCCACGGCAGAGAAGTCGTAGCCGACGCCGCCGCCCATGCGCAGCGTGATCTGCGCCTGCTTTAACGCCCGCTCGATGTCGGCAGCATGCGCCACCTGCGCACCCGGGCCGGCGATGGGGTGAACAAAGCAGTTCACCATGGTGGCGCGTCGGTCCACACCCGCATTCGCCATGATGCGGCCCGCCCCGATGGCGCCGTGCAGCATGTTGACGTAGAACAGGTGCGCGAAATGCGCACGCTGCTCCGGGGCCTCCGCGGCCGCCAGCGCATGCGCGACCCGCCGGAAGACCTGATCGCGCCGCATTTCGCCCGGCGCAAGATAGCGATCCGCCAGCACAGCAGCGCAGACGGGCGACAACACCTCCGGATTGATCGGCGTTTCCGCCCGCATGGCCTCCTCCTGGGCTAGGCAGCGTGCAAGTCAGTCTGCGCTCATGAATGCCAGCGCACGTTTGCTGGCACAGCCCAGCGATGCCATGCGCCAGGTGGTGGACTTGGCATGTGTGTCACGTTCTCGCCGGACGACACGGCCATGACGATCCGGGTGGCCGAAACAGGAATCGGCCCCGTACCGACACCGACAGGCCGGCATGCAAGCTCTGTAGGCAGCGCAGTTGACTGGCTGCCTTTGGCCGGCACCTTGCACCCGGCTAGGCGGAGATGATGACCTTGAGCGCATGCGTTTCCCCCGCCTTTGGCTTGTGTATCAACTCGATCCTGCCGGAACGCTCTAAAGCCAACGCTTTCATGGAGTTCACCCGGGAGGATGGTGATTTCATGCTAGGCAATGGCCCTGCCCTGAGGTTGATCTGCGTCAGGCGTGCATTGCCAGGGCAGCGCGATATTGACAATCAGGAGGCGACACACGCGCATGCCCGAATTATCGAACTCCCCCCTAACCAGCCAGGATGCCGAAGCGCTCGTCGCGGGCATGCTGGATGCGGCGGCCTATCCGCACCCCGCGGCAGATTTGCGGATGATCGAAACCCACCTCTCCTGGGTTTTCTTGGCGGGCGCTTTTGCGTACAAGGTTCGCAAGCCGGTGACGCTCGACTTCGTGGATTTCTCTTCTCCCGCTGCGCGGCAGGCCGATTGCGACACGGAATGGCGGCTCAACCGTCGTCTTGCGCCGGACCTTTACCTTGGCGTGGTGCCCATCTCCCGCGACCCCGCCACCGGCGCCATCCGTGTAAGCGGACGAGGAGAGCCCATCGAGTACGCGGTTTGCATGCGACGGTTTCATCAGCAGGATCTCCTGAGCACCATGGCGCTCGACCGGCGGCTGGGGCCTCGGGAGATCGATTCGCTGGCCGACCTGATTGCAGACTTTCACAGGGCTGCGCCGCTCGCAGACCTGGACACTGATTACGGAACGCCGGCACGCATCCAACGCACGCTAGAAGACTGCGCAGCAGGGGCTGTGGCACGCAGCACCGACCTGCGGCAAGCATCGGACAGCATAGCCCTGCTGTCCCGGCAAGCCGCCCTGCTCGAAAAGGCTTTCGCGTCACGCCGGCGCACCGGACACATCCGTGAATGCCACGGTGATCTCCACCTGGGCAACATCGTCCTGCTCGATGGCAAACCGACACCGTTCGACTGCCTGGAGTTCTCCGCACCGCTGCGCTGGATCGACACCATGTACGACGTCGCCTTCCTGTTCATGGACCTTCTTGCATCGAACCACCCTCAACTCGCATACCGTCTGATCAACCGCTATCTCGAACGTTGTGGAGACTATGGAGGGCTGCCGCTGCTGCCCTTCTATGCGTCCATGCGCGCGCTGGTACGTGCCCGCGTCCTGCTGGAGCGAGCCCATCAACTGGAGGAGAAGCACACGCCTGAGCTGGCGGCCGCGCAGCGTGACGAGGCGCACAGGCTGCTCGATTTGTCGCAAAGCCTGATCAGCCGACGCGATGGCTGCATTCTCCTCATGCATGGCCTATCGGGCAGCGGAAAATCAACCCGCGCTGCCGAGCTTGCCGAGTCCGAAGGCATGATCCGCGCCCGCTCCGACACTGAGCGCAGGCATGGCGGCTGCACTAACCCGGCCGATCGCTACACGCCGCGTGCGATCGATCAGACGTACCGCCGCCTCGCAGCCATCTGCAAGATTGGTGTCAGTGCCGGCTTTCCGGTGATTGCCGATGCCACGTTCCTGGCCGAGCGCCAGCGCAAGCGATTTTTCGCGCTGGCACGGCGTCTGGGCGTGCCCATCTTGATTGCCGATTGTGCTGCGGACCCTAGCGTCCTGCGCATGCGCATCCGGTCGAGAATGCGCGATGGTCGCGACCCCTCCGAAGCGGACCTCTCGGTGTTGAGCGCCCAAATGGCCTCACAACAGCCACTGACCGCAGAAGAGCGCGCGCATGTTGTCCCAGGTGGCATTCGCCTGGTGCTTCCCTACCTCAAACGGATGCTGGCCAAGCAGTCTGCGTCGACTCGTACGTAACGCGAATCGACTCGGATATCGCTTGGCCACATCACGGCACCAGGACCATTCTGAAATGGCGTCTTACTTCGAATGTGCTCCGTCGGTATTGGGGTCTCGCGTTTCCGTATGCGCGCGCTTGCCCTGCTTGGCCCCTTCCGTGTACGGGTCGAATTTCCCGCTCCGGGCGCCTTCTGTGTACGGGTCAAACTTGCCGCTCCGGGCGCCTTCCGTGTAGGGATCGCGTTTGGCTTGCTTGGCACCTTCCGTGTAGGGATCGGTCTTGCCGGCCTTTGCTCCATCGCTGTATGGCGATTCCTGCTTTTGCTGCGCATAGGCTGAAGCGGTGGCCGCTGCTGCGGCAACGAGCAGCGTCATCATGAGTTTCCTGTTCATCTCTTGCTCCCATAGAGAATCCACGACGAATCGTTGGATCAACGTCCCCCGAGACCACTGCTTTCGTTGAGGGCTGGAGGCGTTCTCAAGCATAGTGAACTGTCGGAACTTCTCGTTGACTGGAGTCAAGGCCTGGCGGCCATCGACGCAGACGCCTTCGGTTGTCGTCCGCATGACTGCCGGCAACTCGCATCCGTACCCGCATCAACACTTCCAGGCATAGGCAATCAAGCACCCGGAAACGCTGCGCCGCCGCCGGGGCCACATGTGCCCATCGTCCAATTTGCGCCATATCAAGCCAGGCAATAGTGGAGTGCCTACGCTGCATACAGACCAATCGTCCGGCGCACGTTCCATCTGCCGGCAAGCCCGAACGGAGATCGCAATGCAACAACCTGCAGATGTGGCGTGCAACCTGGCTTGCGCGGCAATGCGCGACGCCAGCCGCGCCGCTGAATTCTTCATCGAAGCGCAGATCGAGTTCGCACGTCTTCGTCTCAAGATGGCGGAAGCCGCGCTGGAAGACGTGCACGAAATGCAGCATGAACTGGCCAAAGCCCGCGACTGGACATCCTTGGCGGCCGTGCAAAGCCTGTTCACGAAAATGCAATCCAGTCATGGCCCAACGGCCATGAAGACGTGGGTCGACTTTATGAACAACCTGCAGGCAGCCTATCTGCGCCAGGTGACGGAGTGGAACGACCAGATGAAGCACTCATCGGGCCAGACCTCTTCCGCGCAGTTGTTTGCCGCGTCCGCCGATTCGTTGCGGGCCTTTTTCGATAGCTTCAATGTCGCGGCACTCCCCGATTCCGAGGCCAAGAAGAAGGCCGTGCCGCGCCCAGCGGTGCAAGCGCAAGGCGCACATGCCGCCTGACCACCACACACAGGAGCCGATCATGCGAGTTCAAGATGTTTATTCACGTAACGCGGTCCATATCCCACTGTCTTGCACGCTTCAGGAAGCCGCTCAACAGATGCGGCAGAAGCATGTCGGGGCGTTGGTCGTGACGGAAAACAGCCCCACCGGCCCGCGCGCGATCGGCGTTGTCACCGACCGCGACATCGTGCTCGACGCGGTTGCCGTGGGCGTAGACCCCACCCAAACCTGTGTGGCTGACGTGATGAGCCGAGGGGTACGCAATGTCACGCCTGAGGCCAGCCTGAGCGATGCCCTGCAGGAGATGCTCTCAGCAGGGGTCAGGCGCGTAGGGGTGACATCCGACGAGGCAATCGTCGGCGTGCTGTCCCTGGACGACATTCTGGAGGCGATGGCCGCCGAGTGGAGCTTGATTGCACGTCTGGTGCGCAACGAGCGCGAGCGCGAAACGACCGGCAGTGTCGAGCCTCCGCTCAACGTCTGAGGCCACAACTGACCAACATCGAGGACCTCATCGCATGAACACCGAAATCCTCTCCCGGAGCATGGCCATCGTTGCCGACGGCGAACTGCTGGAAGGGAGCCTGACTTGCCCCAGCAATGCAATCGGTCTGGTGATCTTCGCGCATGGCAGCGGCAGCTCGCAGTGGAGTCCGCGCAACCGGTACGTCGCCGATCAGCTCAACGCAGCAGGGTTGGGCACGCTGCTGTTTGACTTGCTGACCGAGGATGAGGCTGCGCACGCCTCATGCCGTTTCGATATCGGCCTGCTTGCGCAACGCCTGCGCACAGCCACGCACGCTGTGGGCGACATCGTCCGAGAGCGCAAACTGCGCCTCGGGTATTTTGGGGCCAGTACAGGCGCCGCCGCTGCAATTCAAGCTGCCGCAACGCCGGGCGATCTGTACCGGATCGACGCGGTGGTCAGCCGCGGCGGGCGCCCGGATCTGGCTGGCCCGCTTGCGCTGTCGCAGCTCGCGTCACCCACCCTGCTGATCGTAGGCGGCGCTGATCTGGACGTCCTCGATCTCAACAGGCAAGCGTTGAGCGAGATGCGATGCGAAAAGGCCCTGGAGACGGTGCCCCACGCCACGCACCTGTTTGAAGAGCCTGGCGCGCTCGAGCACGTGGCTGAACTGGCGCGAGCCTGGTTCTTGCAGCATCTCAGCGCGAAGGAACAGCCCCGCCAGTCAGTGAGGTGAACCGTGCGATTCAAAGACCGATTGGACGCGGCGCGGTTGCTCGCGCTCGCGCTGGACAAATACCGGGGCGGCAATCCCCTGGTGCTCGCCATTCCGCGGGGTGCCGTTCCCATGGGCCAGCTCATCGCCACGGCGCTGGGTGGAGAGCTTGATGTCGTTCTCGTTCGCAAGCTGGGCGCGCCTTTCAATCCTGAATTGGCCGTCGGCGCGGTTGACGAAAGCGGCTGGACCTATGTTGCACCGTATGCCGAGCGCGTGGGCGCCGACACCACCTATCTCGAGCAAGAGCAGGCCGAGCAGATGGATGTCATCCGGCGGCGGCGCGCGCTCTATACGCCGCGGCGAGGCCCGTACGACGTACATGACCGCGTCGTGATCGTGGTCGATGATGGCCTGGCAACAGGCGCTTCGATGAGGGCGGCATTGCATGCCGTGCGCCAGCGCCAACCGAAACGGCTGATCTGCGCCGTCCCGGTGGCTGCCCCGGACAGCCTTGAGAACATTCGCCCGCTGGCCGATGAGGTCGTCTGCCTTTATGCGCCGCCCGGCTTCCGCGCCGTTGGGGGGTACTACGACGACTTTCCGCAGGTCGAAGATGCGCAGGTGTGTGCCGCCCTGAATGCCGAATGACGAATGACCTTGAGGCCCCAGCCCGGTGATCGGGGCGTGGTTCGGGTTATTGGGCCGCTGCGCGCTTGCCGGCGCCGTCGCTCGGTGCTTGCAGCGTTGGCCACAGGACTTGCGCAGGGGTGATTGCCAGCAGCGTGTTCTCCAATAGCCCATGGAACGGCATGGTATTGCCGGCCGCATGCAGTATCTGCACCACGGATTGCTGCCATTGCTTCAGAGCCTGCTGCGCCTGACCCACGGCCGCCGTGTGATTGTCCAGAGCGGTGCGGGTGAGGCCCTCCAGCACGCTGACGCCGTGCCGGCTCGCGCGCCACCAGGCATCGGGCCACAGTGCTCCCAGGGTGGCCCAATCCGAGACGCCCATGAGTTCGGTGTACATGGCCTGTATTTCGTCGATATCGTCTGCCAGGTGATCGACCCCCTGGGCCAGCCAGCGCTGCCGGGCGACGAGCAGCAGTTCGACCAGTTGCAGCGTCAACGCCAGCCGCGCCTTGAAGACGGCCAATGGCAGATTGGTTTCTTCATTCATATCCGCTCCTTTCACGGGTTGACGCCGTCATCCGGGTCACGCTTCCAGCACATAAGCCCCCGGCGCTTCAGCCTGCGCCGGATAGGCCTGCGTGCCCAGTTTCGGTGGTTGCACGAGCGTTGCCGAGGTGCCATGCCCGACCAGCCAGGCATGCCATGCCGGCCACCACGAACCGTCGTGGTCTGGGGCCCCAGCCAGCCAGTCGTCCGGCGAGAGGCTGGTGCCACCCGACTCCCGCGTCAGCATGTGGAAATGCCGATGAGGGTGTCCGGGCGGGCTCACGATGCCCGCGTTATGACCGCCGCTGGTCAGTACAAAGGTCAGCTCCGCAGGGCACAGATGGTGCAGCTTGTAGACCGAACGCCATGGCGCCACGTGGTCTGTCTCGGTGCCCACCACGAACATCGGCAGCGCGATATCGGAAAGCCTGACGGGTTTGCCGTCCACCGGATACCGTCCTTCGCTCAGGTCATCGTTCAGGAACAGGCGGCGCAGGTACTCGCCATGCATGCGCGCGGGCATACGTGTGGCATCGGCATTCCATGCCATCAGGTCGTTCAAGGGGGGGCGTTCGCCCATCAGGTATTCCCCAACCACGCGCGACCACAGAAGGTCGTACGAGCGCAGCATCTGGAAGGCGCCCGCCATCTGCTGCGCCGTCAGGTAGCCGGTCTGGGCCATCTGCGCGTCAAGCAGGCTGATTTGCGCGTCGTCGATGAACAGCCCCAGTTCGCCGGGGTCCGAAAAATCCGTCTGGGCGGCAAACAGCGTCATCGATGCCAGACGCCTGTCGCCATCGCGCGCCATGGCCGCCGCCACAATGGACAGCAGCGTTCCGCCCAGACAGTATCCGACCGCATGCACGCGCTGGTCGGGAACGATGGCGCAGACGGCATCCAGCGCTGCCCGCACACCCAGGCCCACGTAATCGTCCATCCCCAGATTGCGTTCAGCCTCGCCGGGGTTCTTCCACGAGATGCAGAACACGGTATGCCCCTGCTCGATCAGGTAGCGGATCAAGGAGTCGTTCGCGGAGAGATCGAGGATGTAGTACTTCATGATCCACGCCGGCACGATCAGGATGGGCTCGGCGTGCACCTTGGGCGTCGTGGGCGCGTACTGGATCAGCTCGATCAACTGGTTGCGCAGGACCACCTTGCCGGGTGTAACGGCAACATCGCGACCAGGCAGGAAGCGCTCTGTGCCGGCGGGCGGCGTGTTGCTCAAGGTCCGCTCAACATCATCCACGGCATTCAGGGCGCCGCGCAGCAGATTGGCGCCACGCTGCTCGAAGGTCTCCTGCAACACCACCGGGTTGGTCGCAAGCTGATTGCCCGGCGACGCCATGTCGAGCCATTGCCGCGCAGCAAACGCCACAACGTCCTGGTGGTGAGCGGAGACGCCCCACACGCCGTGCGTTGCTGCATCCCACCACCGTTCCGCCAGTAGGAACGACTGATGAAGCACGTTGAACGGCCATCGCCGCCATGCGTCATCGCTGAAGCGGCGGTCATGCGCCGGCGGGAGCACGCAGCATTCGACGGCAGGCGACCCGCTGATTGCGCAGTTTTGCGCGTAGCGGGCCAACTGCTCGGCCTGCGTCATGGCAAGCCGGAGCAACTCAAACTGCTTGCCCGGCGAGATCCCGAGGTGCAGCGCCCAATCCAGCCAGGCCAGCAGCATCGAAACATGCGAAAGCGACATGGAAGCCCTCGCCATTGCGGCGTGCAGCGGGATATCGATCTTGTCGGCGGCGGAAGGAGAAGGTGCAGGCGTGGCGTGCATCGGCGGTCGGGGGCGAAGTTCGTCGATCTGTGCACTCCATTAGAGGGTAGTGCGTGCCGTTTGTGTTTGATGCATCTCAATCGCATCGGGAAGTCCAGGCAGATTTTCCAAGGCGTTGCATCGGCGCTGCACTCAGGCGGCGGGCTCCGTTGTCTTGCCCGGCACGGCGTCGCGCCAGCCTCCGCCCAGGGCGAGGAACAGCGCTACGGTGTCCTGCAGCCGCTGCGCGCGCGCCTGCACAGTACCGAGCACGGCCTGCTGAAATTGCAGATCGGCACTCAGCACCTGTAGGTAGCTGGCCACTCCCGCGCGGTATTCGGCATCGATCTCGTCCAGGGCCGTGCTGGCGGCCGCCTGCGCCCGCAGTTGCGCATCGAGCTGCACCGCATCGTGCTCAAGTGCGCGCAACACATCGGCAACCTGCTCGAATGCGGTGAGCACCACTTGCCGATAGTCGGCATCCGCAGCCTGCAAGGCCTGCTGTGCGGCAGAGCGCCGGTAGCGCAGGCTGCCACCCTCGAACAGCGGCGCGGCAAGGCTGGCCCCCAGGCTCCACGCTGCGGTTTGCGGTCCGAACAGGGCAGCGCTGCTGCTGGCCATGCGCGCGTAGTCGGCGCTGAGGGTCAGGCTTGGCAGCATGGCAGCCGTGGCCACGCCCACCTGGGCGCTGGCCTCATGCAGGCGCGCCTGCGCGGCCAGGATGTCCGGCCGCTGCCGTACGAGTTCCGAGGGCACGAGCCTGGGCAGGTCGACCGGCAGCACCAAGCCGCTGAGCATCACGTCGACGGCATCGGCCTGCGATGGAAACCGGCCGGCCAGCACGGCTTCCAGATGCATCGCCTGATCGCGCTTCTGCTCAAGGGGGGCAAGGGAAGCCTCCAACGAGGCCAACTGGCCAGCAAGGGCCAGTTCGCTGGAATCGGCCGCCACGCCGGCAGTGACCTGGGCATGTGCAATGTCCACCTGTTCGCGCACCACCGCAATCAGGCTGCGTGTGGTCTCAATCTGTGCGGCATAACCGGCATGCGCGATAACCGCGTTGACGAGATTGCCGGTCAGCGTGAGGTAAGCGGCGGCGACGGCATAGCGCTGGCCTTCGGCTTGTGCGGCCAGCGCTTCAACGGCCCGCCGATTGCCGCCGAAGAGATCGAGCGCGTAGCTGACCGACGGGCCCAGCGTCCACAGCGTAAAAAGGCTCGGCGCCCCTGTCTGACCGAGTCTGGCAGGCAGCACAGCCTGGCGCGACACCGCGCCCGAAGCCGTTACTTGTGGATAGAACACCCCGGCACCGGCCCGCAGCAGGTCTTGTGCCGCCCGCAGGTTGGCTTCTGCCTGCTGCAGGGTCGGGTTGGCCTGGATGGCCGTTGTCATGACGTCGTCCAGCGCGGGACTGCCGAACATGCGCCACCAGTCGGCAGACACCGGTGCCACGGAAAAGCGCTGGGCAACCCCGTCCGCTGGCGCCGATCCGGCAGGATCGCCATCGCGAAGATAGCGGTCAACGCTCGGCGCCGGCGGCGTCTTGAAGTCCGGCCCGACGGCACACCCCCCGGCCAGCAGCACGACGGCCATCACGCATGCGGTGGTGCCCCGTAGCGTCGGCTTCACGATGCCCCCTGCAGGTAGACATCTACCAACTGGCCCGGATAGACCATGAGCTTGTCCGGCTGCTTGAACCGGAAAAGCAAGGGAAGCACGCGCACATCCACCCGCTCGGAGCGCTGGTCGGATAGTTGCACCTTGGGCGACACATAAGGCTGCACCCGCACGAACTCCAGCGGGACGCTGATGTTGGTGCCGCGGAAGAACATGCGCGCCTGGACCGCGCCGGGCGGCAGGCGGTGCACCAGGATCTCGTCCACGTACACGCGCACTGCCAGCTTGTTCTGCCCCGAACTCATGATGACCAGCGGAACGTAGCCCCGTGTGTAGGCATCGTAGGTGCCTTGTGATGAGACATAGGCGCCGGGCGCGGTATTGATCGACATGACGATGCCATCCGCCGGCGCGCGCACGATGTACTTCGCGAGTAGCGCGGCAGCCGCGGCGGCCCCCTTCTGCAATGCATCGCGCTGCTTCTGCAGGCTGCGGATGTCATAGACCCAGGCACCAGCGCGCGTGAGGTCGTACTGGCGCTGCGCGACGGCCAGGTTGCCGCGCGCCACGCGCACGGCGTTGGCGGCGTTGTCCATCGTGTCGCGGCTGACCGCCTTGGGGTTGAGCCGGGCGGCGGCTTCCAGCTTGTCCAACTGGTCCTGCACGGTGCGCAGGCTCGCGTCCGCCGCCGACACCTGCGCACGCGTGACCTCCAGCGTCTCTTTGCGCGGCTGCGCCACCAGCGCATTCAACTGGGCATCCACCGCGTCCACTTGCGACTGCTGTTGCGCCGTCAAGGCGCGCTGGACTGAATCTTCGATCTCGATCAGTGCGTCGCCCTGCTTCACCGCCTGCCCTTCCTTCACCGGAATGCGCGCCACGGTGCCCGAAACCTCGGGATACAGGTTCAGGTTGGCACCGCTAGGCTGATCGCTTTCGATGATCCCGTTGGCGTAGATGCCGGTGGCATACGGGTTGGCCGCCGCCTGGAAGACCGGCGGCAGCGGCGGACTCTGCCGGGCGTAATAGATGGCTGCCCCGACGCCCGCCAGCAGGCCGCTCACCGAGAGCACCAACAACCAGCGGATCTTCATCGCACCTCTCCACGTTCAATATGGCTCAGGCGGCCGTCTTCCATATCCAGGATGCGGCTGGCCATGTCCAGAATGCGCGCGTCGTGCGTCACGATCACGATGCAGCGGCGTTCGTTGAGGATCTCCGTCTTGACGAACTGCATGATCGAGCGGCCGGTGTCCCCGTCCAGCGAAGCCGTGGGTTCGTCCAGGATCAGGATGTCCGGCTGCGTGACGATGGCGCGTGCGATGGCCACGCGTTGCTGCTCACCGCCGCTGAGCTTGATCGGCGGCAACTGGGCGCGGTTCTTCAGGCCGACCACGTCCAGGTAATGCATGGCCTGTTTCAATGCCTCATCCCAATGGACACGCCGAAGAACGAGTGGGATGGCGACATTTTCCACCGTGGTCAGGCGCGGAAAGAGGTGATAATCCTGGAACACGAAACCGATCTTGCTGAGACGGAAATCGGCCAGCGCATCGGCCGAGAGCTTCCAGATATCGACACCGTCAACCACGGCATGGCCGCCGTCCGGGCGCAGGATGCCGGAAATCACGCTCAGCAGCGTGGTCTTGCCGCTGCCCGATGGCCCCACGATGAACAGCATCTCGTTGAAGTAGGCGTCGAACGTGACTTGTCTGAGCGCGCGGGTGCGTGCTTCCCCTTCGCCGAACCATTTGTCCAGCGCCTGTGCGGCAATGGCAACCTTGGCCACGCTCACCCCCGGAAAATGTCGAAGGGCTCGATGCGCAGCACCTTGCGTACGCCGATGTAGCCCGAGATCGCGGCGATCAAGATCACCATCGCCAGAGCGAACACGAGATTCGTTGCTGTGATCATGGCCGCGTAGTCCGGAATGCGGATGCGGACCAGCGCAATGGACCCCGCGCACAGACCGATCCCAAGCCCGTAGCCAACCAGCGCCACAAAGGTGGCCTGGAACACGATCATCATCACCAGTTCATGCCCCTTGGCCCCGATGGCCTTCAGCGCACCGAACCGCTCGAGGTTCTCCAGGATGAACGTGTAGAAGGTCTGCCCCGAAATCGACAGCCCCACGATGAAGCTGATCACCGTCATCAGCAGGATGTTGGTGCCAAGCCCGGTCTGGTACGTATAGAAGTGCGAGATACGGCTGATGAATTCTTCCTTGGTCAGCGCGCGATAGCCCAGCCGGTCGACCGCGCGCTCAATGGCTGCGATATCCGCTTCACTCTTGGGCTCGACCAGAACGTAGGACATCGTATAGCGCGTGCCCGGCAGGTATTGCACGGCGCGGCGGTACGTGGTGTACAGCGTGGGCACGCCGAACAGCCCGCTGGTGGCGACCTCGCAAATACCAACGATCACGCCGCGATGGTCGTTGATCTCGAATTCGGTGCCGATGCGAGGGTTTTCGAGCTTACCGAACTCGGCATCTTGAACGACGATGAAACCGTTTTCACCGAAGATATCTTCGATTCGCCCCTTGAGCATGCGCGGGCGCCCGAACAGGGTGGTGTCGTCGATGCCCACCACGGTGACGGGCTGATACGTTCCGCTGGCCAGGCGTACGAGCCCGCCGCCCGAATACAGGGGCACGGCAAACTTCACACCGTCGATGCTGCGTACCGCATCGAGCACGTAATCCGGCATGCCGATGGTGTTGGCCACGGTATTGACCGCCGGGTCCATCACCCACATGCGGGCACCGATGTTGTAGATGGCAGACGATGACCGGTTCAGCACGCCCGCGAACAACGAGGTCATCTCGATCATCAGGAAGACGGCAAAGGTGATACCGACCAGCAAGCCGCTCAACTTGGCCCTGTCGTTGACCAACAGCTTGTAGGCAAGTTTGAGAATGGCCTGCACATGACCCCCTTTTGGTCATGCACGGCGACAGCGGTGTGGCCTCGCAACCACATTAGGCCTGCCGAGAATCGGCCGCGCGCCAAACCGTCGGGCACCGATGCATGTGCCTCAACGATAGCGCTCCGCCGACGCCGTCATTTGACGTGCCGCAAGCCGCAGAGAGCGGCCACTGCCGCAGCGCAGCAGTTCCGCTTGTTGGGCCGCTGCGCGGTGTTGCCGGTCAGCTACAGGGTGTCGTCGTCCGAGAACAGGCGATGGCGTATCGCGTAACGCACGAGCGCGGCCTCGCTGGTGAGCTGAAGCTTGTCCAACAGCCGCATCTTGTAGGTGCTGATGGTCTTGGCGCTGACGCACAGGCTGGTGGCGATCTCCGTCAGCGGCTCACCCAGCACCAGCCGGCGGTAGACCTCCATCTCGCGATCGGACAGACGGGTGTGCGCGGCCTCTTCACTGCGCTCGCCCAGGCTGTGCGCAAGCTTTTCCGCCATCGCCGGGCTGACGTAGGTGCCGCCACGCGCCACCTTCTGCAGGGCGGCCACCAATTCGGTGGCGGCGCTCTCTTTGGTCAGATAGGCGGCTGCGCCAGCCCGGAAGGCGCGCGCGACATACTGTTCCTCCGCATGCATTGTCAGCACTAGCACCCGCACCCCCGCGTGCTCCTCCTGCAACTGCCGCAATAGTTCCAGCCCACTGCGTCCCGGCATCGACAGGTCGAGCACGATCACCTGCGGCCGATGCTCACGTGTCAGCTGCAGCACCTGTGTGCCATCGGAGGCCTCGCACACGACGTCAAAGTCTCCGGCTCGCTCCAGGATGTGGCGTACACCGTCGCGCATCACTGCGTGGTCATCGGCAATCATCACGCGGATCATGATCCGGCTTCCTCCTGCGCCACATCACGGGCTGCGGGAAAACGCACGCTTACGCAAAACCCCCCGTCCGGCGAATGCGTGGTCGTAGCCTGGCCGCCCAGCAAACGCGCACGCTCTCGGATGCCGAGCAACCCCAATGGCTTGCGCGCGCCCGGCGCGGGTGGCGCGCCGCTCCAACCGTGGCCGTTGTCCTGGATGGACAGCTCGAGCGTGTCGTCCAGTTGGTTAAACCGGATCTCAACGCGGGTGGCGTCGGCATGGCGAACAACATTGTTCAGCGCCTCCTGCACGATGCGGAATACCGAAATCGCTGCGCGCTCATCCATCGGCATCTCCTGGGCGTGCACGTCGACAATGAGCCCGAAGCGCAGACGAAAGCTCTTGGCGATCCATTCAATGGCGGGCACCAGCCCCAGTTCGTCAAGCAAAGGTGGACGCAGATCGGCCGAAATCTGCCGCACCGCCGCGATCGTCTCGTCAATCACGCGCTGCATGGCTGTCGTTTGCGCCGTCAGTGCAGAGGCGGCACCGCTCGTGGCCTGAAGATCCGCTGCCAGCAGAGAGATATCCATCTTGAGCGCGCTGAGGCGCTGCCCGAGGTCGTCGTGCAACTCGCGGGCAATGCGATACCGCTCCGCCTCCCGCGTCGCCAGGATGCTGTCGGAGAGGTGCTGCAACTCTTCCTGAGACCGGCGCAGCGCGGCTTCAGCGCGGACCCGCGACGTGGTATCACGCAGCATCACGGTAAAGAGCTTGGCGCCGTCGTCATCGATCTGCGAAATGGAGGCTTCGATGGGGAATTCACGGCCGCTCGCATGCAGCGCAAACAGCGCGCGCTGCTTACCCATCTGCCGCTCTGAAACGCCCGTCACTCCGAAGCGGCGTACATGCGCCTCATGTGCGCCGCGAAACCGCTCGGGGATGAAATCCGACAACGGGCGCCCGATTGCAAGGTTGGCCGGGCAGCCGAACAGGGTTTCGGCCATAGGGTTGAACAGCACGACGCGTTGTGCGTCATCCACGGAAATGATGGCCTCCATGGAGGACCGGATGATGCCGGCCAACCGGGCTTCGCTCTTCTCCAGATGGGCGAGATAGTCGCCCACGGTGGCGCGCAGCATGCGCAGACGAAACCAATAGAACACCAAGGCGAGAACTGCGGCGATGCTTGCCAGGGCCAGCAACAGGATGGTCGCGCCAAGATCGCGCGGGATGACCGCCGACACCAGCCACACTGCGGATACGAACAGCAGCAGAATGGCTAGCCCCCCGGCCACCAATTCCGCTGGCGTGGAATGCAACTGCAGCATGCGCCGACGCGACGTCGCCGCCAAATGTCTCTCTTTCTCCATCACTGAACGCCCGGATCAGTCTGAGATATCAAAAACATAATCCATCTGGCGGTCAAATGGCATCAGCCATGTGACGGATTCACCACGGAATCGAGTATCACTGTCAGGAAAGCCTGACAGCGCCACGACATATTCCGACATGCATCTCAGCGCTGCCTGATTTCGCGCAAGAACGCCTTCTTCGATACTGAGCTTACGGACACCGGGACTCGGACTCGGCAGAGCGCGGTGATCGTCCCCGTCGCGCAACCTGTATCAGGATGACGGGGCCGCAACCTGCCTATGATTTCTGGAGAACACCCTATGCTGCCGAATGCTGTCGAGGCTCGGACTTCGGACGACGTGGTCCGCCCTTCTCCCCTGCTGCAGTTGAAGCTGGTTCGTGACGCATGCCAATCGCCGGCACCGCTGGACCCGGCATTGAGCAGCCAATGCGCCAACTGCATGATGCATTGGGCCTGCATCACGGGCGCCGTGCCGTCAACCCAACGGGAACGCGTGGAGCGCATGGTCCATACCTGGCGCAAGGTCGGCAAGGGCGAGGCGCTGTTCCGCGCCGGTGATACCTTCCACGCGCTCTACGCGGTCCGCTCCGGATCGTTCAAGACCGTGGTGTCGCACCCCAATGGGACCAGCTATGTGTCGGGCTTCCCGCTTGCCGGCGAAACGCTCGGGCTCGACGGCATTGCCGCCGATCGTCATACGTGTGACGCGATTGCCCTGGAAGACAGCACAGTCTGCTCGATGCCTTTCCACTGCGTGGAAGAGCTTTGCCAGGATATCCGCCCGCTGCAGCGCCGGCTCCACCAGTTGATGGCGGAGGAGATCGTGCGCGAGTCTGGGCTGATGCTGCTGCTGGCGGGGCTCACCGCGGAAGCGCGCGTCGCGACCTTCCTGCTGAACCTGTCCACCCGCCTGCAGGATCGCGGCTATTCGGGTTCAAGCTTCACGCTGCGCATGACGCGCGAAGAGATCGGCTGCTATCTGGGCATGCAACTGGAAACGGTCAGCCGCACGTTGTCGCGGTTCCAGCGGGAAGGCTGGATCTCGGTCAACGGCAAGCACATCGAGCTGGCCAACAAGACAGCGCTCAGCGAATTGCAGTAAGCGTGACGCTTGGCTTGAGTGCGGCAGATGCAAACGCCCTCCAGACAGGAGGGCGTTTCTTCGTCGTCACGGCGCGAGTTGCAGATGGTCGATGACTTCGGTCACCCCCGGTGCCGACCACGCCGCCCCCTTGGCTGCACGGCGTTCCGATGCCGAACCGACATGGCCGCTCAGCGTCACCGTTCCACCATGGACGGTCACCTGGATGCGGTCGGCTTCGCGTTCGGCATGTCGCTTGAGTGCCGCCTCGATCTGGCGAACAACGTCTTCCGGCACTGTGCGTGCCTTGATCCTCAGGCGGTTGATCAGCCCCGTCACACCGCGCAACGAGCCGACCGCCTGCACTGCCAGCTCAACCTGGTACGGCCAGTCCACCTCGCCCGACAGCGTCACCCAGCCCTTTTCCACCAGAACTTCGATGCGGCTGGAAGGCAGGCTGGCGTGCCATTCCAGCGCTGAGCGGGCTGCCTCGGCAATGTCTTCGTCGGCGTGCTCGCCAGGCCAGCGGACCTCGATCTTCTGCACCACGCCCCGTACGCCAGCCACACGTTCAGCCGCGTGCTCGGCGGCCACCTTTTCCGTATAGCTGTGCACGTGCCCGGTGAGCGTCACCACCCCGCGGTCAACCTCCACGCCAATGGCAGCGGCGTCCACGGCAGGCTCCCAGAGCAACTCATCATTGACGTCTTGCTTGATACCCAGATCGCTTTTCATACATCACCTCCAGTGTGCCGACGGTGCCCAATCAGACCCGCCTGTGCTCAAGCGCCGTCTGGCAGGCAACGCACCGCAGAGCCGTCGGCTGGGCTTGCAGGCGCAGAAACGGAATCGCCTCGCCGCAATCCGCACAGATGCCGTACTGGTGCTTTTGCATCCGTGCCCGCGCGGCATCGATCTGTGCAAGCTCATTGCGGTAATGGGCCAGCATGACGTCGCTTGCCTGATTGTCAGCCTCCTGGTCGGCCAGGTCTGCATCTTCCACAGGCATCTCGCGAGGCGCTTGTGGAATCGCAACGCCGAGATTGGCCAGCTGGCGCTGCACGCGCGCTTCTTGCTCGTCGAGCAGTGCAATGAGGCGCTTCCATTGCGCCTCGGTAAAAGGGGTCATGCCCAGTCTCCTGCTATCGGTCCGGGGCCCAAGCCTCGCGGTGGCTCAAGCCTCCGTGGGAGAGAGCCACGCCTGCCGCCGCTTCGATTGCCCCCAGCGGCCGGCGGTCTTCACCTGTTCGATAAAACCCATCATCTCTTCCTGCGAAAGTCCGCTTTCCACATCGCGCTGACAAAGCGCCAGGACCGGCACCGGAACGGTGGAGGTGATGCGCATGATCTCCTCGATGGCGTTGAACGCCCCACGCGCGGCCATGACGCAGACCACAGACAGGCTGGCCGCAAACGGCGTCTGGTCGATGAGGAAGTCACGCATGGGCGAGGCCAGGCGGCCCATCCAGATCGGCGCCATCACAATCACCTGGTCGACCTCGTCCAGCGGCGGCCCCTCGTAGCGATACTTGGCTCGCTTATGGAAGACCGCCTCGATCACGCAGCGCAAATCGCCCAGAAAACCTGCACGCGGGTGCACATCCGAGATTTCGGCGAGCTGCCAGCCGCTCTGCGCGGCCATCTGCTCGGCCACCTGGCGTGCTGTGCCGGTGCGTGAGTAGTACACGATCAGCTTCTTTTCCATGAGGAACTCCCGTCTCCAGTGACGTACAAGCCGCAGGGGCTTGCTGACCCTCGGTTAAGTCCCCACCCATAGGTGGTCGATCACGGCGCGCACGCCTGGCGCATCCCAGGCGGCCTCCCGCGCGGCGCGACATTCATTGAGGTTGCGCATGGGCCCGGACAGCGTGACCGTGCCGTTCGCGACCAACACGTGAATGCGCGAGGCGTCGAGCACGGCTTGGCGCTCGAGCGCCTTGGTAATACGTTCGGAAAGATCTGCCGGCCCGGCGGCATCTCGCAGGGTCAACGCATTGGCAACCGACTGCACACCGCGCACCCTGCGCACGGTGTCCAACGCGGCGCGGCGCTGGAAATCCTGATCGACTTCGCCCCGCAGGGTCACGGCGCCATCCTCGACGGTGATCCGAATGACATCCGCCGGCACAGACGTGTTCCAGTGCAATGCATTGCTGATGGCCTGCGCAATCTCATCGTCCGGACGCTGCATGTCCGGCGGTACGCGCACGTTCACGTGGACGACAAGAGCGGTCACGCCCGATACACGCCTGACGGCCTCTTCCGCGGCGTGCTTGTCTGCAAACGCATCAACACTGCCGGAAATCGTGACCACGCCATCCTTGGCTTGAACGGCAAAGCGGCTGGCATCCACTGCCGGGTCCCATTGCAGTTCTTCTTCCACATCCTGCTTGAGCTGGATATCGTTCTTCATGGTCGTCGCCCTTGGGGCTTGAACGGGGCAAGTTGAGCGGCAGCAACTAGTGCGACATCAATACCGGAACCGTCATGGTTTCCAGCAAGGTGCGCGTGACCCCACCCAGCACGGTCTCGCGCAGACGGCTATGCCCGTAGGCGCCCATGACGATCAGGTCGATATTGAGATCGGCGGCGCGCGACAGCAGCATCTCGCCGATCGCCGCATCGGGCCCCACGCTTGGTGCCTCTTCGACCTGCGACTCGATAGCGTGCGCCTTGAGCGCACGGGCAACCTGCCCGACCGTCGTTTCTTCGCCCCAGTGCTGCGGGCGCTCGCTCGTCATCTGCAATACGTGCACGGCGGCGCCCGCCATCAGCGGCAAGGCGTCATGCAGCGCACGCGCCGATTCGCGCCCACCGCTCCATGCCACCAGCACCCGCTGCGCCACGCCGGCAAATTGCCCTGCATACGGCACCACCAGCACCGGCCGGCCCGATTCGAGAATCAGCGTTTCCACAAAATCGGCGGCGACAAAGCTCTCGGGGTCCTCCGGGTCTCGCTGGCCGACGATCAGCAGGTCGGCCTCGCGAGCTTCCCGCAAGACCAGCGCCACCGGATCGCCGTCGACCGCGCGCCACTCGACTTCTGTGGCCAGCGATTGCGTCGCCTCGAGAAACCGCGCATGTACAACGTCCCGCACTCGATCGCGTCGACTGCGGTCTTCCTCCAGGAAGCGTGCCGCGCCCTCCATCATGTAGAACCAGCTCGGGCTGGGCGCAAAACTTGCATAAACGCCGATCAGCCTGGCGCGGTGCGCCTGCGCGTAACGCATGGCAAGTTCGAGGCGGTGCATGGCGCGTTCGCTGCGGTCCAGGTGCACCATCACACTGGCATAGGTCATGATCGGATTCCCTTTCGTGTCAGATGGGGTGTCAGAGGAACAATCCGTCATGCAATGACGGCGTTGCTGAGGGCTTCGGTTGGGGCATGCTCGGCTTGCGCGGGCTCGGCACGCACCAGCAGGACCGGCAGGCTGCTGCGGCGCACCACGCTCTCGGCCACGCTGCCAAGCAGAAACCGCCGGAACCCGCGCCGGCCATGCGTGCCCAGCACCAGTAGCTTGGCATTGGCGTCGTGGGCCGCCTTCTCGATGGCCTCACCCACGTCGAAGGTGCCTAGCGGGTCATCCGCGACCACGGTGCGGGCCCGTACGCCGGCGGTCTCCGCCTTGGCATGTGCGTCCGCCACGATCTGCTTGCCCGATTCGATCAGCATTTCAGTGAACCCGCTGACATCGATATAGCCAACGTCGTACTTGAGGTAGCTGTTGTCGATCACGTGGGCAAGGACGAGTTCGGCGCCTAGCTTGCTCGCCAGCCGGATCGCCTCGTCCAGGGCGCGATCCGCCGTGGGGCTGCCGTCCAGCGCTACCAGAATCCTGTCGTACATGGTGTGCCTCCACATGAAATCGGCCAAACGCCCAGCATCGGGCTCCGGTGTTTCCATGTTGGATCACCCGCCAAATCGCCTCTTGATTTACATCAGCGTTTCCCCATCCCGGGAAACAGCGCCGCTGCTTGATCTCCCTCAACCACAAAGGCGAGGCGCCCTCTAGACTCTCGCGTCATTCGCCGCCGCCGGTGCTGCCCGCCGGTTGGTGACGACATCTTGTGCAGGATCAACGTCTGCAACCTGCTCGTCCATATAGTGAAGACGTACGCGCATTGGAGTTCAGCATGAGGGTTGACGAGATTTGCTCCCGCCGCATCGTCCACGTTCCAGCGTCGGCGACGCTGCAGAAGGCCGCCCGCCTGATGCGGGATCAGTCTCTGCGCGCCCTGTTCGTGACAGAGCCAGGGACCGGAATGCGGGTCATCGGCATCGTGACCGACCGCGACATGGTGGTGCACGGGATCGCCAGCGAGACCGATTGCGCCCGGATCACCGTCGCCGAGGTGATGACGCGGGGCGTACTGACCATCCGTGAGCACGCCATCATCAGCGAAGCGCTTCGCACCATGCTCGGCCACGGCTTGCACCGCCTGGCGGTGATCGACGATCAGCAACGGCTCATCGGCATGCTGACCCTGGACGACACCATCCGTGCCATGGGCGGCGAATGGGCCTTGCTGGCCGGCATCCTTGGTCGCGACCGAAGCCCGGAGCACGGCTCGGAGGCGCCATCGGACCTGACGGTCTAGGGCGCTCGCCCTTTCTCATCACTAGGAGCGGCATCATGCTTCCCAACGTTGGCACCGTCGATCGCATCGTACGCATCATCATTGGCGTGGCCATGATTCTGCTGGCGTGGTTCGGCAAGGTGCCAGTGTGGGTCGGCTGGCTTGGGCTGGTGCCTCTGCTCACGGGTGTTGTCCGCATCTGCCCGCTTTACTGGGTACTGGGCATCGGCCGGGATTGACCGGGGCGACTAGGTCGTGATCAGGAGCGCCGCCCAGCTCGCAGCCAGCATCGTCAGCAAGCCAACGGCAACCCGGGCGGCGAATGCCTTTCCCCCACCGATCGCTACGACCCCTTTGGTCAGGGTATTGGCGGTCAACGCCAGCATGACCAGCGTGGCCGCCTCGGGGTGTGCGAGCGCCCCACCAGCCGCCTGTGTCGCGATGGACGCGGTGGCGGCGTGTACATCGGCCAAAGCGCCAAACAGCGTCACTGCGGCCACCGCCGCTGGCCCGAGCCACGCTCGCGCCACCGCTGCCGCCAGCAGCAAGGTGGCCGTCCATAGCCCGAAGCCAATCGCGGCTCGCCAGTTGATTGACGAAGCGGTGTTTTCCGCCTCCGTTTGAAACGGCGTGTCTTTCTCACGCCGCATCCAGAACAGCGCCCACCCAATGCTCGTGGCACCGGCAACGGCCAGCGGCGCCGCCAGGAGGCGCAGAAATGGGATATCGAGGGCCGTGACCAGCAATGCCATCTGTACCACTGTTGCCACGTTGGACAGCAACGCGGCTGCGATGGCCCCTTCCTTTGAGGAACCTCCCTTCCGGACCCTCGCCCCCATCGCCGCAATGGTCGCGACGCTGGACGCAAAGCCGCTGAACAGGCCCGCCAGCGGCAGCCCGATACGCTCACCAAACCAACGCGCGGCAAAATGGCCGGCATTCCCTGTCACCATGACCAGGATGACCACCAGCCAGAGCGTGTGAGGATTCCACGCCTGCAGCGGTCCCATGAAGCGGTCGGGAATCGCGGGCCAGATCAGAAGTGCCGCGGCGGCAAGCGTCAACAGATCGCCGAATTCGCGCTCCGTGATCGCAGTGCGGGCAAATCGATGCAAAGCGGCTTTGGAGTAAAGCAGCACCAGCAGTACCGTCCCAAGCGCGGCGGCCATTCCCGGCGCGCTCACCGCGTATGCCCCAAGCAACGTTGTCGCGATGAGCGCGAACTCCGTGGTCGCACCGGGATCGACATCCGCCGAGTGGTGATAGCCGACCGCAGCGAGCACGGTGACGGCAAGCAAGACAGCCGGTAACGCAAGCGGTATCGAAAGGCTGGCCGCGATGGCGCCGGTCAACCCCGCGATGGCAAACGTCCTCATCCCGGCGGGAATTTCCGCGGCGCCCGTCTGGCTTCGTTCGCGCTCGAGACCAATGGCCAACGCCAGACCTAAGGCAACGGAGAACGATAGTAACGAAGACATTCGCGTCGTGGCAGCGGCATTCCGATAATTCAGTATGACCGACTGCGGCGCGTTCCCATTGATCTGGCGCAGTCACTGGCCTGCCGCCCAAGCGACGGCCCTGCGCCGTTCGACCATACTGCACTCATCCTTTGTGCGTGGAGGCCACTGTGCCCGAATCGATGCAGGCCATGGTGTATGAAAGCGCGGGCGCGCCGCTGCAATTGCGCACGATGCCTATGCCGGTTGCGGGGCCGGGCGAAGTCCGCATCAAGGTGACCGTGTGCGGGGTCTGCCGCACGGATCTGCACATCGTCGACGGCGATCTTCCGCACCCCAAGGCGTCGCTCATTCCTGGCCACGAGATCGTGGGCGTCGTCGAGTCATGCGGCGAGGGCGTGACTTCGCCAACGCCGGGCGAGCGTGTTGGCGTGCCCTGGCTCGGCCGGACATGCGGCGCTTGCCCATTCTGCCTGGGCGGGCACGAAAACCTGTGCGACCACCCAGCCTTCACCGGCTACACGCGCGACGGCGGCTATGCCCAATATGTGGTCTGCGATGCCCGGTATTGCCTGCCGATTCCCGAACGGTATGACGACGCACACGCCGCACCACTGCTGTGCGCGGGCCTGATCGGCTACCGCACGCTGCGCATGGCCGGCGATGCCAGGCGGCTTGGCATCTATGGTTTCGGGGCCGCCGCGCATCTCATCACGCAGATCGCAGTGGCGGAACAGCGCGAAGTCTTCGCCTTCACGCGCGCCGGAGATACCGCGGCACAGCAGCTCGCGCTGCAGACCGGCGCGCGCTGGGCAGGAGCGAGCGAAGAGCCACCGCCGGCGCCGCTTGACGCGGCATTGATCTTCGCCCCGGTGGGAGCGCTCGTCCCGAAGGCGCTGCGGGCCATCGTCAAGGGCGGCACCGTCGTCTGCGGCGGCATCCACATGAGCGACATCCCAACGTTTCCGTACCGGTTGCTGTGGGAGGAACGCAAACTCATGTCGGTTGCCAACCTGACGCGGGCGGATGGCCTCGCACTCATGCGCGTGGCAGCGAGGATCCCCCTGCAGGTTCACGTCACGCCGTATCGCCTGCAAGACGCCAACGTCGCGCTCGATGACCTGCGTGCGGGCCGTGTCATCGGCGCAGCGGTGCTGCGGGTCTCCCCTGAAGACCTTTGATGCGCATCAACCGCCGCCGCGCTGCGATGCCTAAGCTGATTGCATGCGGTGCCATGCCGCATGATTCTCTTGGAGGCCGCCATGTATCACAAAATCCTGCTTGCCATCGACGGCAGCCACGCTTCGAATCTTGCACTGCATCAAGCGATCGTCGTCGGCAAGGCGACCGGTGCTGAAGTGGAAGCCCTGTTCGTTGCCGATAGCACGGACGCAGCCTTGGACATGACGGGGTTCGACAGCATTGACTACGCCCAACGCGTCATCGAATGCGGCCGAGATACCTTGGCCGATGCTGCCACCAAACTGCAAGCCGCCGGCGTCGCGCATTCGACCAAGCTGCTGGAAAAGGCCGTTGCGCCAGGACAGATTTCATCCACGATCGTGGCGGAAGCCAACGAAACCGGCGCCGACCTGATCGTGCTGGGCACGCACGGGCGACGCGGGCTGAAGCACCTGGTGATGGGCAGCGTGGCGGAAGGCGTTGTCCGCAAGACCAACAAACCTGTGCTGATGGTCCGCAGCGAGGTTGAAGAATGAGGCCGCAGGTTTAAGACGCGTTGTCGCTTGCGCCCGCAACGGCCGCTTCACGGTCCGTAGGCCTACTTGTTCGCCTCAAAGTCAGCCCACGGATTCCCCAGGTCGTTCATGCCACCGCCGCAGGCGCTGGAGCGCGCCCGTCAACGCATCAGGACGCGCTTCACGGCATCGTTGACCAGCAACGAGATCACTAGCGCGTAGCCGGCGATGAAGGCCACTTGGCTGGCCGGCAAAGGCTGCAGCTCGCCCAACCCGTACAGGCCGATGACGAGCCCTACGCAGGCATCAGCGATCAGCGCCGCTGCGAGCTGCCAGCTCGGCCACGAAGCCCAGAATGCGCGGCGCTCACGGATCGAGACGATCGAGAACAGCGCGAAGAACAGCAGGACCTCGAACGCAAAGGTCGAGCGGGCGCCGGCGTTGGCATCCAGCCCGAAGCGCTGCCACGCGAAAGCCAGTAGCCCCAGCGCCTCGACAAGCATCAGCACACCGAGCAGCGCTGCCGCCTTTAGCAGCGGCGCGATGTTCCATGTGACCGGCTGCGCCGATGGACTGACGCGATCGGTCGACAGTGCAATCTTCACGAAGTCGGTCATGAACACGAGCAAGACCATGCCGAGCGCCGAGATGACAAAGTGGCCAGTGGCCACGAATGCAATCGACACGAACCCCGATTTCAGAATCGTGCGGCTGACCTTGTTGATGATCCAGGTCAGTACGCGCTGGTAGATCGAGCGGCCGGTGCGCACGAGGTCGACGACGCTGGTCAGCCCCTCTCGCGTGAGGACGACGCTGGCGGCACCCTTGGCGACATCGGTCGCCGAGCTGACCGCGATGCCGACCTCGGCCTGGCGCAACGCGGGCGCGTCGTTCACACCATCGCCGGTCATCCCCACGACGTGCCCGGCGGACTGAAGATCCTGAACGATGCGGAACTTGCCTTCCGGAAGAACTTCGGCCGACACGTCGGTCACGCCGAGTGTGTGCGCCACTTCTTTCGCGACGGATGCGGCGTCGCCGGTGATCATCTTCACGCCAACACCAAGCGCATGCAGTTCTGCGATGAGCGCCTTGGAATCCGCACGCACGATGTCGTTGAGCAGCGCGAGGCCGACAAGCTCCAACGGCTGCCCGCCCTGCCCGCGGGCCACGGCGAGCACGCGGTGGCCCTTGGCTGCGGCCTGCGCCGCATAGGTATCGAGCCGCGCGCGTGCCTCGTCATCCAGCCCCGCGAGCCCGGCGATCGTGGCCACCGCCCCCTTGACTACGTGTACGGCGGTATCTCGGTCGACGACCACCGCCTCGGTGCGGCGCGTCTGCGCGGAGAACGGCACAAACCTGCTCTGCGGCACGGATGCCCACCCGCGCTCACGCGCCCCGCGCAGGAACGCCAGGTCGATGGTGTCCTGGTCAGCCTCGTTCGAAGCCATTGCCCCGTAACGCAGCACATCCTCCTCGGTGAACCCGGGCTGCGGCAGTGCGCCGGCCCACGACAGACGGTTCATCGTCAGCGTGCCGGTTTTGTCTGCGCACAGGATGTCCATGTTGGCCGCATCCTCGGCCGCGCTCAGCCGAGTGATCAGGACACCCTGCTTGCCGAGCTCGAGCGCGCCCAGCGACATGCTCACGGTGAACATGACCGGCAGCGCAACGGGCACCGCACTCATCAGCAGCACGAGCGACAGCGGCAGGATATCGACAAGCAAGCCGTGCCTGGCCAAGGCAAGCCCCGCGACAACGGCCACCTGCGCGCCGACGATCAAGAACAGCCACTTGACCACGCGCGAGACCACGGCTTCGACGTGCAGCCTGGGCTGCGCGCTGTCGACCAGGTGTGTCGTGCGGCCGAAATAGGTGGCGGTGCCCGTGGCACGCACCTCGGCCGTCGCCTCGCCACGGCGCACGATCGAACCCGAATGCACCTCGTCATCGCGTTGCTTGTGCACCTCGCGCGATTCGCCGGTGAGGGCAGACTGGTCAATCGAGAGTTCGCCTTCGATGAGCCGCAGATCGGCGGGGACGAAGTCGCCCGCGCGCACGCGCACGATGTCGCCGCGCACCAATTCGCGCGCAGCAATCGATACCCAGGCTCCGTCACGGAGCGCGCGTGCACTCACCTGCATCTGCCGCCGCAGCGATGCAACTGCCGAAGAAGCGCGCTGCTCTTGCAGGCTACCAAGGATGGCGTTGACCAGCAGCAGCGCCAGTGAGACCCAGAAGTCCGCCAACTTGTGCAGCACGAGTGACAGCACGGCGATGGATTCGAGCATCCACGCGGAAAGGCCCCAGAACCTGGCGGCAAGCCGTCGCAAGGGGTGTGTTGGGGCTGGCTCGACCTCGTTCGGGCCATCGCGCAGCAGCCGTGCGCGCGCCTCGGCAGCGCTCAGCCCCTCGGACGCCGCCTCCCTCATGGCAGCTACGTCAGACATCACTGCCCCCGCAACACGGCAATGGGCGGGACGATACCCTGCGGCGCGCCGAACCGGCAGCGCACCGCTGCGGCAACGCAACAAGGTGGGTCATGGCGAGCGGCACAGCAGTGCGAATGGCGCACATCTTGGCAGGCACAAAGCGGAGATGCAGTGAACTGTTGAACGGCCAGTGCGTGAGCGGCAGTGACACCAGCAACGCAAGACAGCGCCGCCAGCAGAATTTGGACAAGTCGCTTTTTCATGGGGAAACCCTGCTGCCGCAACGCTGCAACGCAGATACCTTGATTGTGCCTTTTATCTACCTGTCGGAACCAACGTGCGGGCTCGCTCGGTCAAAGACCAGCCCTGCAGCCCGCAAACACCAACAAAGGGTCCACTACCTAGGCAGCACCCTGGCCGAGCAAGTTTTTGCTGAATTGCATGCAATCAATCATGGAACACCTTCACGCTTACCTTGATCCCATCCTCTGGGGGACGTTCAGCCGCTTGGCGATCAGTCTATGCACCGCGCTGCTGATTTTCTGCGCGGGCTGGTGGCTGTCGAAATACATCGGTCGCTGGCTCCAACGGCTGATGAGCCGCCAGTCCCGGCTCGATGCCACGCTCGCCCCCATCTTTCGCGACATCGCGGTCTGGGGTATCCGCACGCTGGCGATCGTCGGGGCGCTGTCGCGGCTCGGTATAGAAACGGCCAGCATCATCGCCGTGCTCGGCGCGGCGGGTCTGGCCATCGGGCTGGCGTTGCAAGGCACGCTCCAGAACATTGCCGCGGGCATCATGCTGCTGGCGCTGCGTCCGTTTCGGGTGGGCGACTATATCGACGGCGGCGGGGGCGAAGTGGCCGGCACGGTGGAGGAAGTCAGCCTGTTCATGACACGCCTGACCAAGCCGGATGGCATCTGCGAATACGTGCCGAACAGCGCCCTGTGGAGCCACACCGTGCGCAACTACACGCGCAACCCGACCCGCCGGCTGGACCTGGAAACCGAGGTGTCGCTGCATGACGATATCCCTCACGCCCTGGATGCGCTCACGGCGCTGGCGGCCAGCGAACCGTTGGCCCTGCCCGAGCCCGCGCCGATGGCCATGGTCATGCGCTTTGACGACAGCGTTGCCGTGCTGAATCTCCGGGTCTGGGCCAAGACAGAAGACTTTTGGGCGATGCGCTGGAATCTGGCTCAGCAGATCCGCACGACGCTAAAGGCGGCACGTTGCGACCTGCCGGTACGGATGCGCGAGCTGCGTATCGTGCGGGACGCAACGCACGACGCAGCGGTTGCACAAGTCGCGCATAGCAGCGAAATCGTTGTGCGCCAATAGATTGCATTGCTGCGTCGCAAGAGTGCTTGGATACCACAGGCGCGCAGCATTTTTCCTGTGCATTCCCAGACGCATTGCCTAGACTCACCTTTCAAGGCATCCCACGCAGGCAATGCATCATGTGTCGTTGGCTGGCCTACTCAGGCGACCCCATTCAATTGGAGACGGTGCTGTTCCGGCCGCGGCACTCGTTGATCGACCAGAGCCTGCGCTCTCGCCTGGGGCACACGACGACCAACGGAGACGGGTTCGGCATTGGATGGTACGGCCGCCATTCCGAGGTGCCATTCCGGTATCGGTGCCTGCATCCCGCCTGGAACGATACGAACCTGCGTGAAGCTGCCCGCGCCATCCGGTCGCCGATGTTTGTCGCGCATGTCCGCGCGGCAACGGACACTCCCGCACAGGAAACCAACTGCCATCCATTCCGCTATGGCCGGTGGCTGTTTGCCCACAATGGGCTGATCCGCGAGTATCCAACGCTCAGGCGTGACTTGATGATGGAGGTCGCGCCCGAGCTTTTTCGCTGGATCGAGGGCTCGACGGACTCGGAGGTCATGTTTTTTCTCGCCCTCACCTTCGGGCTGGATCGGGACCCGCGCGCGGCCTTGGAACAGATGGTGGGCCTGATTGAGCACATCGGCCATCGCCACGGTGTCGAGCACCCATTGAACATGACGGTCTGCGCCACGGACGGCGAGCAGGTCATCGCGGCCCGTTATTCCAGCGAGCGGGATTCACGCTCCCTGTTCCACAGCACGTCATTCCGGCATCTGCGCGAACTCTATCCCGAAGACTTCAGCATCACCGATGCGGGCGACACGGCTTTTCTTGTACTGTCCGAGCCATTGGTCGACCTGCCGAATGCCTGGGAGGAGATCCCGGAAGAGACGCTCGTGACCGCCAAAGGCGGCATCGTCGAACACCACCGGTTCGTCCCCCGTCTACCTGTTTTCGAGGTGTCGGCCAAGGAGCAGTCTTCCTACGGGCGTGCGGCCGGCTGATCGGGCGCCGGTAGCAGGTGGCAGGCGCAGGAAACGTCCCCGGGCTCAAGCCAACGTCGGTTGCCCCTCGCCTGCATCGTTCTGGCGCTGGAGCTTTCGGGCGTCAATCAGTTCGGCAAGCTGCCCCATGGCTTGCGCGGCAAGGCTCTCGAACAAGGGGTTGAAATCACGCTCGTACTGCATGACCAACTGCACAATCTCCGGGATTTCCCAGTGGGTTTCGGCCTCGCCGGGCATATCCCCCGGACGTATTGCCGCCCCCTTTTTCGTGGGCGTTCCTCCCGGAAATGCCTCCCATAGGAAATCTGGGGTATCCACGCGTAAGAACGGCTGCCCATATTGCTGGGCAACGAGGCTGTCATGGCGCAGCGTGAAATCGACGATTTCCTCGAAGAATGTGTCGCTGTCACGGAAATGACTTCCGCGAATCCAGCAGTGGTACGAGTTGAGTTGGGAGAGCTTGCGCGCGCTGCGCCGTGAAGTGCGCGATGGCTGCAGCACAATGCGCCGCCCTTGCCCGCAATCGACTACGCCGCCTCCGCCTACCGGGCGGTAAGGCTGGCTGGTCAGCAGTGTCAGCAATTTGGCGCCCACGATGGCGTAGTCGGCGCAGCGTCCAACCGGCCCCGCTGGCAAGCGGGCGCGGCTCGCTGCCGCTTCCAGCGTGGCGTTAATTGCCTCGTCAATCAAAGCTTGTGCCGGGCGCGGTATTGGCGCGGGCATCAAAGCCGATCCTGTCATGCACGTTTCCCTGGATAACTCGCAGACGAGTAGGAACGACAGTATGGAGAAAAAGTGAAGAGAAAGTGAAGAAACATTCGAATGCCCCGAGGCTGCCCGGGAACGAATGCTCGATTCATGCCAGTAAGACCGCCGATGTGGGCCAGCCACTCGCCGCAGCACCTTCAAGTGGGTCGTCCGCTCCCCCGCTGAAAGCTCCTGACAAAACGTTGTCAGGAGCCCTGCGTTACGCTCGCGCCCGCGACTCGTAACGTAAATCAACCGGATTTTCAGAATCCGCTAAAGTTTACGGCCCGAATTCTGATTGCCGGGCGCGTTCAGGACAGTTGTCCGCGCCGGCCATCCCCCCAAACGCCTCCAAGGAACACCCCATGTCCTCCGGTGTCATTCGCCTGCGCGGAGCCCGTCAGCACAATCTCAAGAACCTCGATCTGGAACTGCGCACGGGCGAGATGACCGTCGTCACCGGCCCGTCCGGGTCCGGCAAATCCAGCCTGGTCTTCGATACGCTTTACGCCGAGGGCCAGCGCCGCTACGTCGAGACTTTCAGCGCCTACGCTCGCCAATTTCTGGACCGGATGGATCGGCCGCAGGTCGAGCACGTCGAGGGCGTGCCGCCAGCGATCGCCATCGACCAGACCAACCCGGTGCGCAGCTCACGCTCGACTGTGGGCACGATGACGGAGCTGAACGACCACCTCAAGCTGCTGTTCGCCCGCGCCGCACAATTGTTCGACCGCGACACGGCGCTGCCGGTGCGGCACGACACGCCGGAAACCATCTACGACGAACTGCTTTCGCGCACGCGCGAAGGCGATCCGCGCCTCGTGGTGACGTTTCCCGTGGAGCTGCCCGCCAATACGAGCCCCGAAGAAGTCACGCAGTGGCTGTCGGTCAGCGGCTATACACGCGTACAGGCCGAGCGCGTGGTCGAGTCCTCCACGGGCAAACGCAAGCTGCTCGACGTGGTGGCCGACCGCTTCCGCCTGCAGGGCACCGAGCGTGCCCGCGCGCTGGAGGCCATCGAGTCGTCGCTCAAGCGCGGCGGCGGGCGCGTGAACGTGTACGTCTTGCCGGCCGATGAAGCTGCGCAGCCCACCATCTGGCGTTTTTCCACCGGCCTGCACTGCCCCGAAAGCGACTTGCGCTACGCCGACCCGCAGCCCGCGCTCTTCTCGTTCAATTCCGCTTACGGCGCGTGCGATGCCTGCCGTGGTTTCGGCCGCGTAATCGGCGTCGATCTTGGCCTGGTGATTCCTGACGAGCGCAAGACCCTGCGCGACGGCGCCATCAAACCGATGCAGACCCCGGCCTGGAAGGAATGCCAGGACGATCTGATGCGCTACGCCGCCGCAGCCGACATCCCGCGCGGCACGCCGTGGGCGGAGATGACCGAAGCCCAGCGCCACTGGGTCATCAACGGCGACCCGGCCTTCAAGCGCGGCGGCTGGAACAAGCAGTGGTACGGCGTGCGCCGCTTCTTCGACTACCTGGAGTCGAAGGCGTACAAGATGCACATCCGCGTGCTGCTCTCCAAGTACCGCAGCTACACGACCTGCGAAACCTGCGGCGGGGCGCGCCTGAAAACCGAGTCGATGCAATGGCGCCTCGGCACCAAGGAAAATGCCGACGCGGTGCTGGCGCCCGAACACCGCTTCATGCCGCACGGCGTGGCCTGGAGCCGCGCCCAGCTCGAAGCCCTGCCCGGCCTGACCGTGCACGACCTGATGCTGCTGCCCATCGAGCGCATCCGCCGCTTCTTCGATGCGCTGACGCTGCCCTCAACGCTGCTCGACGACGCGCTCAAGCTGCTGCTCGACGAGGTGCGCACGCGCCTGGCGTATCTGTGCGACGTGGGCATCGGCTATCTGACGCTCGATCGCCAAAGCCGCACGCTGTCGGGCGGTGAAGTGCAACGGATCAACCTGACCACCGCGCTCGGCACCTCGCTCGTCAACACGCTGTTCGTGCTGGACGAACCGAGCATCGGCCTGCACCCGCGCGATCTGGATCGCATTGTCCAAGCCATGCAGCGTCTGCGCGACGCGGGTAACACGCTGGTGGTGGTAGAGCACGACCCGTCTGTGATGCTGGCTGCCGACCGTCTGATCGACATGGGCCCTGGCCCCGGCGAGCGCGGCGGCAACATCGTCTTCGACGGAACGCCGGCGGCCATCCGCCAGGCGGACACACTTACCGGCGCCTATCTGTCCGGACAGCGCCGCGTGGCCGATGCGACCGACTGGCAGGCGCGTCCGGTCAACGACGCCACGCCACGTCTCGTGCTGGAAGGCGCGGCAGAACACAACCTGCGCGATGTCACGGTCGAGATTCCGTTGCAGCGCCTGGTGTGTGTGACCGGCGTGTCCGGCTCGGGCAAATCGACGTTGATCCAGGATGTGCTCCACCCTGCCCTGGCGCGCCACTTTGGCAAGGCCACCGAATCGCCCGGTGCGTTCCGCGCCTTGCGTGGTGCCGATCAGATCAGCGACGTGGTGTTCGTCGACCAGTCCCCGATCGGCAAGACCGCGCGCTCGAACCCGGCCAGCTACGTTGGCGCGTTCGACGAGATCCGCAAGCTGTTTGCCAAGGCGCCGATGGCGCTGCAGCGCGGCTACACCGCCGGCACGTTCAGCTTCAACTCCGGCGATGGCCGTTGCCCGACCTGTGGCGGCTCGGGCTTCGAGCACGTCGAGATGCAGTTCCTCTCCGACATCTACCTGCGCTGCCCCGATTGCGACGGCACGCGCTATCGCGCCGAAATCCTGGAAGTGAAGATCCCCCGCGCCGGCCGCACGCTTTCCGTGGCGGACGTGCTGGAGTTGACGGTGAGCGAAGCCGCCAGCGTATTCGCCGACGACGCAGACGTGCTCCGCGTGCTGCAACCGATTGTCGACGTGGGTCTGGAATACGTGAAGCTGGGCCAGCCGGTGCCGACGCTCTCCGGCGGCGAGGCCCAACGCCTGAAGCTGGCGGGCTTCCTGGCCGAAGCCGCGCAGGCCGCCCAGGCGGCAGCCCGCAAGCGCGTCAAGCAGGATGTGCAGGCCAATGCCGGCCGCCTGTTCATGTTTGACGAGCCGACTACGGGCCTGCACTTTGACGACATCGCCAAGCTGATGCGCGCGTTCGGCAAGCTGCTCGAAGCGGGTCATTCACTGATCGTGATCGAGCACAACCTCGACGTGATCCGCGCGGCCGACTGGATCATCGACCTGGGCCCCGAAGGCGGCGATGCGGGCGGTCTGCTCGTGTGCGCCGGCACGCCCGCGCAGGTCAAAGACTGCGCCGCATCGCACACTGGCGCGGCACTCAAGCAATACGAGGCACATATCGGCCAGCCGGAGGCAACCGAAGGCATCCCGCTGCAAACAGCGCTGGCCGAGCGCCGTGCAAAGCGTGCTGCCTTAACCGAAGTCCAGGGTGAGAACGTCGTGCGCATCGTCCACGCGCACGAGCACAACCTCAAGGGCCTGAGCGTCGACATTCCGCACGGCAAGTTCAACGTGGTGACGGGCGTCTCGGGCTCGGGCAAATCGACGCTGGCGTTCGACATTCTCTTTCACGAGGGGCAGCGTCGCTATCTGGAATCGCTCAATGCCTATGCGCGTTCCATCGTCCAGCCTGCGGGGCGGCCGGAAGTCGATGCCGTGTACGGCATTCCGCCCACCGTGGCCATTGAGCAGCGCCTGTCACGCGGCGGCCGCAAGAGCACGGTGGCGACAACGTCCGAGGTGTGGCACTTCCTGCGCCTGCTGTATGTGAAGCTGGGCGTGCAGCACTGCATTCATGACGGCACGCCGGTGTCGGCGCAGAGCCCTGAGGCCATCTTCGCCCAGCTCATGCGCGACCACCGTGGCGAGCACATCGGCCTGCTGGCGCCGCTGGTCGTCAACCGCAAGGGCGTCTACACGGATCTTGCCAAATGGGCCAAGGCGCGCGGTTACACGCACCTGCGCGTTGACGGCGAATTCCTTACCGTTGACCCGTGGCCGCGGCTGGATCGCTTCCGTGAGCACACGCTGGAGCTGCCGGTAGGCGACATCGTCGTTGCGCCGGAAAACGAAGCCGCGCTGCGTGCATTGCTGGAACAGGCACTGGAATACGGCAAGGGCATCATGCACGTGCTCGCGCCGCTCGACGGCCTGCAGCACGCCATGCACCACGGTGGCACCGCGCACGTCGGCAATGTGAAGGTGTTCTCGACCAAGCGCGCGTGTGCAACTTGCGGCACCAGCTACCCCGAGCTGGACCCGCGCATGTTCTCGTACAACAGCAAGCACGGCTGGTGCCCGAGCTGCGTCGGCACCGGTCTGGCGCTCACGCGCGAGCAACGCGCTGCATTCGACGACACCGTGCTCGGCGGTGACGATCGCGGGCGCGAACAAACACTGCCGTCTGAGGAAGTCGATCCGGAAGGCATGACCGACCTGCCCTGCCCCGACTGCCATGGCACGCGCCTCAACCTGACCGCGCGCGCAGTGACCTTTGCCGACAAACCTATCGTCGACATTGCACAGTGGACGGTCAGCCAGACCCGCCGCTGGGTCGAAGGATTGAACCTGATTGGCCGCGATGCCGACATTGCCCGCGACGTGGTGGCCGAAATCCACAGCCGCCTGTCGTTCCTGGAGGAGGTCGGCCTGGGCTACCTGAGCCTGGATCGCGCCGCGCCGAGCCTGTCGGGCGGTGAAGCCCAACGCATCCGCCTGGCTGCGCAGCTCGGCAGCAACCTGCAGGGCGTCTGCTACGTGCTGGATGAACCGACCATCGGCCTGCATCCGCGCGACAACCAGATCCTGCTCGACGCGCTGCGCAAGCTGGGCGACAAGGGCAACACGCTGGTGGTGGTCGAACACGATGAAGACACCATCCGCCGCGCCGACCACATCATTGACATCGGCCCGGGCGCCGGCAAGCGCGGCGGCACGCTGGTGGCGCAAGGCGGCGTGAAGGACCTGGCCGCGCAGCCGGAGTCGATCACCGGCCGATTCCTGTCGCAACCGATCGAGCACCCGCTGCAGCTGCGCCGCGAGGTGGTCGCACCGCGTGCCGGCGCTCAGGCCGTACCGGAGCAATGGCTGACGGTGCACGGCGCCAAGCTGCACAACCTGCGCAACGTGACCGCGACGATGCCGCTGTCGCGCCTCGTGGCGATTACGGGCGTATCGGGCTCGGGCAAATCGACGCTGGCGCGCGATGTGTTGATGACCAATCTGCTCGACGCCGTGGGCCGCTCGGTGTTGTCTTCACCCGCCACGCGCCGTGCACGGAAGGCCGCGCAGGTTGAAGCTCCGGATGCCAAGGCACCGCGCAAGCTTGACGTACGGCACGACTGGCATGGCTGTGACAGCGTCACCGGCTGGGAAGCCATCGACCGCGTACTCGAGGTCGACCAGACGCCGATCGGCAAGACGCCACGCTCCTGCCCCGCCACCTACATCGGCGTGTGGGACACCATCCGCAAGCTCTTTGCCGATACGCTGGAGGCACGCGCACGCGGCTACACCGCCTCGCGCTTCTCGTTCAACACCGGCGACGGCCGCTGCCCCGCTTGCGAGGGCCAAGGCGTGCGCACCATCGCCATGAGCTTCCTGCCCGATGTAAAGGTGCCGTGCGACGTCTGCCACGGCCAGCGCTTCAATGCAGAGACGCTTGCCGTCACCTGGCGCGGCAAGAACATCGGCGAGGTGTTGACCATGGAGATCGACGAGGCGGTGGAGTTCTTCGGCGCGATGAACAGCATTGCCCACCCGCTGCAGTTGATGAAGGACGTCGGCCTGGGCTACCTGACGCTGGGCCAGCCTTCGCCCACGCTCTCGGGCGGCGAGGCGCAGCGCATCAAGCTCGTCACCGAGTTGTCCAAGGTGCGCGATGACGTGACACGCCGTGGCCAGAAGCCGCCGCACACGCTCTACGTGCTGGACGAGCCGACCGTAGGCCTGCACATGGCCGACGTGGCCAAGCTGATCCGCGTGCTGCACCGGCTGGCCGACGGCGGCCATAGCGTGATCGTGATCGAACACGACCTCGACGTGATTGCCGAGGCGGACTGGATTCTCGATCTGGGCCCCGAGGGCGGTGACGAAGGCGGCACCATCGTGGCTGCGTGCGGGCCGGAAGCGCTGGCGCGCGTCAAAGCCAGTCACACAGGCGCAGCGCTGGTGCCGGTGCTGGCGCGCGGGAAAGTGGAGGCGCAGCGTCGCACGGGTTGAATCGAAAGCGTCACAGCAATCGATCGAGAGCGTGCCTGCCCGCACTTTCAAGCGGCAAGGCCACCCGTTCGGCGCATTGCGTTCATCACCTGACCGACTAGTGTTGGACTATGGTATGGCCTAGGGTCTATGCACCCTCAAAACGTACGCGCGCAAGGGGCAGATCGGTCGCAGGGCTAGGCGTGGATGGCGCCGCTTGGCACTCCAAGCAAGCCAGCTACAACAACGCCATGCGGCCGATCTGCCCCTTGCCCTACGGGTTGACCCGATCGGGGGCCATCTGCTTTGTCGGCACGCCTTGCAAAGGGAGTGACCCTTTGCGGCGGCGTCCTTCGCGCATCTGGCCCCCGCTCGGGTCAACGCGCGTACGTTTTGAGGGTGCATAGACCCTGCGGGAGGCCGCCATGAGCATGGTCCAAGTCGAACCCGGCAGCTATCGCTTCAGCCCGCTGAAGAACGCGGGCGAGGTGATCGACCTCATCAAGCAACGCGCGATCCAGGTGGTGGACCTCCGGTTCACCGATCTGCCCGGTTTGTGGCAACACTTCTCGATCACGCTTCCGGAAGTCAACGACGAGTTGTTCGAGGCCGGCATCGGCTTTGACGGCTCGTCGATCCGCGGCTTTCAGGAGATCCACGAATCCGACATGCTGGTGAGGCCCGACCCCACCACGGCGTTTGTCGACCCGTTCTGCTCGACGCCCACACTGGCCGTCATCTGCGACGTGCTGGACCCGGTGCAGAAGCAGCCGTACTCACGCGACCCGCGCTACGTTGCGAAGAAGGCGGAGATGTACCTCCGGCAAACCGGCCTTGCCACCACCTGTTACTTCGGCCCCGAGCTGGAGTTCTTCATCTTCGATTCCATCCGCTTCGGGCAAGACCAGCACAGCGGCTACTACCACGTGGAATCGGCCGAAGGGGCGTGGACCACGGGCCGCGACGAGGGCGCCTACGGCGGCGGCAACCTCGGCTACAAGCAGCGCTACAAGGAAGGCTACTTCCCCGTTCCGCCGCACGACACGCTGCAGGACATCCGCTCCGGGATCGTCCTGGCGCTCATGCAGGCCGGCGTTCGGATCGAAGTGCATCACCACGAAGTGGCCACGGCCGGGCAGTGCGAGATCGACATGCGTTTTGCCCCGCTCACACGCATGGCCGACAACGTGATGATGTACAAGACCTTCTGCAAGAACGTGGCGCGGCAGCACGGCAAGGTGGCAACCTTCATGCCCAAGCCGCTATTTGCCGACAACGCCAGCGGCATGCATTGCCACCAGAGCCTGTGGAACGACAGCGAGAACCTCTTCTATGACCCCGCCGGCTGGGCACTGACGTCTCAACTGTGCCGTTGGTATATCGGCGGACTGCTCAAGCATGCCCCGGCCCTCATGGCCTTCTGCGCACCGAGCACGAACTCGTACAAACGCCTGGTGCCGGGGTACGAAGCGCCGGTCAACCTTGCCATGTCACAACGCAACCGCTCCGCTGCGGCAAGAATCCCGATGTACTCGGATTCGCCGGCCGCACGGCGCGTGGAATTCCGCTGTCCGGATCCGACGGCCAATCCGTACCTTGCCTTCTCTGCAATGCTGCTGGCGGGCCTGGACGGCATCGACAACAAGATCGACCCGGGCGAGCCGCTGGACAAGAACATCTACGACCTGCCGCCGGAGGAAGCCGCCAACATCCGGCAGGTGCCCGGTTCCCTGGAGGAATCGCTGTCTGCGCTGGAAGCCGATTCGTCCTTCCTGCGCAAGGGCGATGTGTTTACGGAAGACGTGATCCGGACCTGGATCGATTACAAGCGCACGCACGAGATCGAACCGCTGAAGCTGCGCCCGCACCCGTGGGAGTTTCATCTGTACTTCGACATCTGATGTGCGACACACGGCACGGCCGGCGCGGAGCCGCACAGGACGTTGATGGCTACCAACCAGACTGCGCTGACTCGCTGATTATCAGCACGCCTTGCGGTTGGCCAGTTGTGACAAATGGCGCGCACATGCGATCCGCAAAATGCTGCATCGCAACACACCAGACATCCCTCCCCCTCCATTTCTTTCGCTTTCCTGAGCAAATCCGTCGCGGCAACCTGCCCAGGCAGGGTTTGCCCTCAAGAAATGCCGTGCGCTGCCGTCACATTGTGAAGAAACAACCGTTTGCGCGCGCATCCGACCATGGCCACGACTCCCACCTCCGGCAACACCTACGTCCCGCCGATCTCCCTGCCGGGCATCGGCACGAGCATCGACGTCAATACGCTGGTCTCCAAGCTGATGCAGGTGGAAGGCAAGGCGATGACGGTGCGGCAAAACCAGCAGAAGACCTTCCAGATGCAGCTGTCTGCGGTCGGCTCGCTCAAGAGCGCGCTGTCGACCTTCCAGGCGGCGATGTCCAACCTGACCAGCGCGGCTTCGTTCAGCGGCATGAAGGCGAGCGGCTATGACACGTCGATCCTGAACGCCAGCGTGGGCAGCTCGGCGCCGTCGGGCACCTATGCCGTCAACGTGACGCAACTCGCGCAGTCGCAGGTGTTGAGCGCCCAAGGGCAGGCGTCTACCAAGACGCCCATCGGCGGCGGCACACCCACCACGATTTCGTTCTCGTTTGGCACCGTTTCGGGCGGCAGCTTCGCCAATGGCAAGTACAGCGGCGCCACGTTTGCGCAAAACGGCAACCTGTCGGGCGGCTCGATCACCATCGACCCGTCCAACAACACGTTGGCGGGCATTCGCGATGCCATCAACTCGGCCAACCTGGGCGTATCGGCCAGCATCGTCAACGACGGCAGCGGCAATCCGTATCGCCTGGTGCTGACCTCCACCGCAGGCGGCGCCAATTCGGAGATGAAGATCTCGGTGTCGGGCGACTCGGCGCTGCAATCGCTGCTGGCACACGACCCCGCCGGCACCCAGAACATGACCGAGGTGACCACGGGCCAGAACGCCCTGGCCACCGTCAACGGCATTGCCGTGCAAAGCCCGACCAACACGCTCACGGAAGTGGTGGATGGCACGTCGTTCACGCTTGCCAAAACGGGCAGCACGACCGTGACGGTGAACAACGATGCGGGCCAGGCCAGCGCGTCAGTGCTCAACTTCGTCAAGGCCTACAACGCGCTGCGCATCCAGCTCAACGCCCTGACCCAGTTCGATACGGCCAACCCCGCCAACAACGGCGCGTTGGCCGGCGACGTCAGCACCAAGGCACTGATCAACCAGGTCACCGACGTGCTGGGCCAGGCCATCGGCAACGGCGCCTATCAATCGCTGGGCAGCATCGGCGTGACGATGGACAAGGATGGCACGCTGTCGATCAATGACACCAAGCTCAGTGCTGCCCTCAAGGCATCGCCCAGCCAGGTGGCGGCCCTGTTTGCCGGCACCGGCACGGCGACGGACTCGATGCTCAAGGTCTCGGCCTTCTCCAAGACCACGCAAGCAGGCAGCTACGCCGTCAACGTCACGCAACTGGCGGCGCAGGGCACGCTCAAGGGCTCGGCGGCGGCCAATACAACGATCCAGAGTGGGGTGAACGACAGCCTGTCGGTCACGCTCAGCGGCATTGCCACCAACATCACGGTGCCGGCCGGCAATTACTCGGCGTCGAGCCTGGCCGCGCAGATCCAGAGCCAGATCAACGCATCGCCGGCATTGCAGAAGGCCAAGGTGGAAGTTTCGGTGGCGGCCGATGCCAATGGCGTGCTGACGTTCACTGACAAGCAATATGGCTCGATATCAACCGTGTCGGTCTCGGGCAATGGCGCGGCCTCGTTGCTGGGCAGCAGCCCGACGGCCACGGCCGGGCGCGACGTGCAGGGCAGCATCAACGGCGTGGCCGCCACCGGTTCGGGCCAGAACCTGTATGGCGCCAGCGGTTCCGCAACCGATGGCCTCACCGTGCAGGTGACTGGCGGCGCGCTGGGCAACCGGGGCACCGTCACCGTTCAGCGCGGCTACGCTGCGCAACTGAACAGCGTGATGGACAACCTGCTGTCGAGCAACGGCATGGTGCAGAACGCCACCGATGCCATCAACAGCTCGATCAGTTCGCTCAGCAATCAGATTGGCCGGATGCAGAAGCAACTGGATGCCAAGCAGGCGCTGTATTACGCCCAGTTCAATGCGCTGTCGAAGGTTGTTGCCGGCATGACGAATACCAGCAACTATCTGACGCAGCAGTTGGCGATGCTGCAGAAACAGCGTAGCGGTGGTTGACGGTCGCTAATTCAGAGGCTGGCAGCCCTGCCAGCGGGGGTGGGAAGCCGTCCAGGTTGGTGGCCCATCCCCCGATTTCGCCCCCCCGCCCTTGCCGGGGCCGGCTCCCTTTGCTCAGACCGTTTCCCGTCCTGTTTCCTCCTTGCAACAGAAAGTCAAGGCGCCGCATAGGGCAAGGTAAGGCCAAACGGTCTGGGCGCATGTGTTGGCGGCAGGGCTGGCCCTGCGCCCTACTCACCGCCGCCCGGTGCCAGCACTTCGCGCTGGCCGTTACGCCCCATCGGCGATACCAGCCCCGCCGCCTCCATCTGCTCGATGAGCCGCGCGGCACGGTTGTAGCCGATGCGCAATTGCCGCTGCACCGACGAGATCGATGCACGCCGCGTGTTCAGCACAAAGGCCGCCGCTTCGTCGTAGAGCGGATCGGCTTCCGCATCCCCGCTCTCGCTGCCAAACAGGTCGCCACCGGCAGCAGCTTCGCCTGGGTCACCTGCCAGGATGGTTTCGTCGTACTCGGGCTCGCCAAACTGCTTCCAGTGCTCGACCACGCGGTGCACTTCTTCATCGGCCACGAACGCGCCATGCACGCGCTGCGGATAACCAGTGCCAGGCGGCAGGAACAGCATGTCGCCCTGGCCGAGCAGCGATTCGGCGCCCATCTGGTCGAGAATCGTGCGCGAGTCGATCTTGGACGACACCTGGAACGCCACCCGCGTCGGGATATTGGCCTTGATGAGCCCTGTGATCACGTCTACCGACGGCCGCTGCGTTGCCAGGATCAGGTGGATGCCGGCCGCACGCGCCTTCTGCGCCAGGCGCGCGATCAGCTCTTCGATCTTCTTGCCGGCCACCATCATCAGGTCGGCCAGCTCGTCGATGACGACCACGATCATCGGCAGCGTGGAAAGTGGCTCCGGTGCGTCAGGCGTGAGCGAGAACGGGTTCGGCACCTTGCGGCCTGCCTGTTCCGCCGCGCGGATCTTCTGGTTGTAGCCGGCCAGGTTGCGCACGCCCAGGGCCGACATCAGACGGTAGCGCTTCTCCATCTCGCCCACGCACCAGTTGAGCGCGTGCGCGGCTTGCTTCATGTCCGTCACGACCGGCGCGAGCAGGTGCGGAATGCCCTCGTACACAGACAGTTCCAGCATCTTCGGGTCGATCATGATCATGCGCACGTCGTCGGGCGTGGCCTTGTACAGCATCGACAGGATCATCGCGTTGACGGCCACCGACTTGCCCGAGCCGGTCGTGCCGGCCACCAGCAGGTGTGGCGCGCGCGCCAGATCCGTCACCACCGGGTTGCCGGTGATGTCCTTGCCCATGGCCAGCACCAGGTGCGATGCGTGTGATTGGAAATCCGCCGCATTCACAACTTCCGACAGGCGGATCATTTCGCGCCTGGCGTTGGGCAGCTCCAGGCCCATGCACGTCTTGCCGGGGATGGTCTCGACCACGCGGATGGACGTCACGCCCAGGGCGCGCGCCAGATCCTTCATCAGGCCCACCACCTGCGCGCCACGCACGCCAATCGCCGGATCGACTTCGAAGCGCGTGATGACCGGGCCCGCCGAGGCGCCCACCACCGTCACGGGCACCTTGAACTCGGCCAGGCGCTGTGCGATCAGGTTGCTGGTCTCTTCCAGGTGTTCTGCGGAGACGGCCTCGGCATTGGTTGATGCGGCCGTCAGCAGCGCGGGGCCGGGCAAACGGTAGTCGACATAACGCGGCACGACGGGAACCGGTGCAGGTGCAGGCACGGGGGCTGCCGCAACCGGCGGCGCGGCGCGCGACACCACATCGCCCACCACGGCGGGCAGGACAATGCGCGGCTTCGGCAGCGGAGCAGCCGGTGGCGGAAGCTCAACCGGTTCCAGGTTCAGCACCGCAACGGCTGCCTCTGGTGCCAGCGAGGTTTGAGCAACCGGCGCCAGCTCAATCGGCTCCACGACGGTCTCCGGCTGCAGCTGCGGCTCCGGCACGGGCGCTGTCACCGCGGGCGCCACGAGTTCGCGCAGCTCGGCCAGCAACGCCTGCGCTTCCAGACGCACGGCTTCCAGATCAACCGCTGGCACTTCGGGTGCAGCCGCCTGCGTTTCGATGGGTTCCGGCAGTACCGTCTCGGCCGGCACGGTGGTTGGCTCGTCGACAGCCTCCGGCGCAGGCGGTGCCTCAACCTGTGCTGCAACGGGTGTCGGCGGAACCGGCGTGCGCAACCCGAGTTGCGGCTGATGAAACGGGCTGCTGACGATGGTGGCGCGCGGCTTTGGGCGAGTCGGGGCCGAGTCCGGTGTCCCGACAGCGGCTGCTGCGGTCGCGGGCGTCTCGACGGGCGGCACGGTCTTTGTGGTTGCTGGAGCTTCGGCGGCGGCCTTCTCCGCATCCTTTTGTGCATCCAGCAGCGGCCAGATCTCGCCGGGCTGCGGCGGCGACGGGCGCGTGCGCGGCGGCGGCTGCCATGCCGGCTGGCGGCGTGCGGAAATGGCTTCGATTCCACGATGCCGCCCCGTCGGTTGCGCGGGACCGATGTTGCCGGTCCAATGCGCCTCCCCGGCGCCGCCCAATCCCAGGGCTGTCGGCTTCAGGCTATCGGCCGGCGGCTCGTCGTGTTGGGCGGCGGGCTCGGCAGGCTCTTCATCGTGGGCAGCCTGGCCGCGCCTGAATATCTGCCACCACGAGCGCCCGAACAGCATCGGCGCCACCCAGATCAGCACGCCGAGCATCAGGAGGAAGGCGCCGGTCCAGCCCAGCATATGGGAGAACAGCGACGACAGCGCACGCCCGGCCGCCCCGCCCGCCTTGTCCTGCGGGTCGGTGCCGGAGGTGAGCGCTTCTAGCGCGGCACTGGCGCACAGAGCAATGAGCGTGACCAGCCAGAGCCGCACGGTGCCCCGGCCCTTGAGAAAGCCCCGCTCCCCCGCCAGCGCGCGCGTTGCGTACCGCCACATGAGCGGCAGCAGCCACACGGTGGAAATCCCAAACCAGCCAAGCCCCATTTCGAAATGCCGTCTACAAATGCCAGGCCGCGATTGTAGCGGGGCGCGGCGCCCCAATGAAAACGCCCGACCGAAAAACACGTGGCCGGGCGCTCAGGGCGATACGTTTGGGAGAGGCTTCCGCGCGCAGGCCTGCCGAATTCAACTGCCGAGTGCACCTGCCGCAGCACGCTCATCGTCCTGCCGTGTCGGCGCCGGCCTCGCCTGTTCATCGCGCAACAGCGTCCATACCACGATGGCCGCCAGGATGTCGAACACGGCCAGCGCCACAAACAGCGGGTTGTAGCCAATGGTGGTGGCCAGCGTGCCCACGGCCAGCGAGAACAGCATGCCGCCCAGCCAGCCGGACATGCCGGTCAGACCCACAGCGGTCCCGACCTCGTGCTTGCCGAACAGATCGGAGGTGAGTGTGTAGAGCGCGCCCGACAGCGTCTGGTGCGCAAAGCCGCCGATGCAGAACAGCGCACATGGCGGGCTTGGGCGTGGGAATGGCGACGCTGCGGTCGAGGCGGCCGTCCGGCGTGAAACGGTGGACGAGCCCGGCATCGTTGCCGCAGATCCAGTGGCAGCCGTCGGCATCGACTGCAGCGCCGTCGGGGCGGCCGGGGTGGGCGTGCATATCGATGAAGATGCGGCGGTTGTGCGGCGTGCCGCTGTCGATGTCGTAATCGAAAGCCCAGACGGTCTGCCGGCTCGCGTGCGAGTCCGACAGGTACATCGTGCGGCCGTCGGGGCTGAAGGCCAGGCCGTTGGGTACGATCAGGTCGTCGATGACAGCCTCCATGCGGCGCGCGTTGGCGTCGAAGCGATAGAGCTTGCCAGCGGGCATGCCCAGCACGATCGGCACCTTGCGCGCCACCGACAGCGACGCCCCACGGCGCAATAGCGCATCCGAGATGATTCCGCCAAGGAAGCCGCACACTGCCGGGATCGACGCCACAAAGCCCGCCTTGAGGATCGACATGCCGCGCGCCTGCACGAGGTACACCGGGAACCACGTGATGAAGAAGTACGTGAGCGCATTGATGCAGTACTGCGCGATGTACACGCCCATCAGCATGCGGTTGCCCAGCAGCTGCTTGACGTAGCCGAGGTTCGGGCCTTCGGTCTTGGCCACGCCCGCGCGGTCCATATTGACCAGACCGCCGCCGGCTTAGATGTATTCAATCTCTGAGCGGGTGATGCGCGGATGGTCTTTCCATCGTCTCCTCCTTGCTCCGGCGCCAGATGCGCCGGAGGGGGCGGTGGCCGGGTCCTGTGCGGCCCGGCTTGTGATTGGGCTATTGGTTACTGCTTGCTGCCACTGGCCATCGACCAGACGGTGCAGTTGGAGCGGGTTGGCGTCCTGCAGCGCCTGCGGCAGCAGTTCCGCCGGCAGGTCCTGATAACAAACCGGGCGCAGGAAGCGCTCGATGGCTGCTGTACCGACCGAGGTCGTGCGCGAATCCGTCGTCGCCGGCCACGGGCCGCCATGCACCATGGCGTGACAGACTTCCACGCCGGTAGGCCAGCCGTTGGCCAGGATGCGGCCGGCCTTGCGCTCCAGGATCGGCAGCAACGAACGCGCGATCTCTGTATCACCAGCATCCAGATGCAGCGGGGCGTAGTTTCCTGCCCGATGCATCGCGCATCCTGCGCCTGGCCGATGAGGCAGCGGCCACGGCTCGGCGTGTTGCCACGGGCGCTGCAGGGTCGCTGGCGATCGGGTTTACGGCCACGGTCGGGTACGGGCAACTGCCCTCATTGGTGAGCGCGGTGCGGGCTGCGTCACCGGGCGTGCGGCTGACGCTCAAAGAGATGGTGAGCGGCGCGCAGCTCGCCGCGCTCGACGCGCGCGAGATCGATGTCGGCCTGCTGCGTCCGCCGGTCGAGCATGGCGAACTGACGGCCGTACCGTGCTCACAGGAATCGTTGGTGTTGGCGCTGCCCGAAGCCGTTGCCGACAGTTGGCCGCAACGCCCTTCCCTGCGCGACTGCGAGGGCCAGCCGCTGCTGATGTATTCGCCGTATGAGGCGCGTTACTTCCATCAGTTGATGAGCGGGCTGTTCGAGCGTGCCGGGGTGCTGCCCGACGTCGTGGAATACGTGAGCCAGATCCACTCGATGCTGGCCCTGGTGCGCGCGGGCATTGGCGTGGCGCTGATCCCGGCGGCGGCATCGATGCTGCACTTCGAAGGCGTGGTCTACCGCCCGGTGCGCACCACGCCGGCCAAGCCGGTCGAGCTGTGGCTGGCCTATCGCAAAGACAACGACAACCCGGTGTTCAAGCTGCTGAAGGACACGTTGCAGACGTCACTAACGGGCACCAACTAGCGATCAGGCCGCCAGCGGGAAGCCGGCATCGAAGGTGGATGCCACTTCCAGCCGCCGCTTCAACAAGCCCGCCTTTAGATAGAAATCTGCCGTGCGCTGCTGCTCGGCAACGATCTGAGCGTCGATTGGACGCCACACCGTCTGGCGCCGCGCAAACTGCAGCCGCGCCGCTTCCGGTGCAATGCCGATGATGCGTGCCAGCGTGGCCGAGAAGCTGTCGACATGCTGGTACGACCACACCTGCGCCCGCACCGCACGCTGCAGGAAGTCGCGCAGCGCATCCCGCTTGGCGGCCAGCGCGGCATCCGTGGCGGCCAGATAGCTCAGGCCCGACCACAGCCCGCGCCCGCTCACCAGTACGCGCGCATGCCTGGCGGTTTCCGCCATGGCCGTATAGGGCTCCCAGGTCGACCACGCGTCGACCGAGCCATTGACCAGCGCGAGCTTGGCGTCCGCAGGCGGCAGGAAACGGAAGTTCGCGTCCTCCGGCCCCAGCCCAGCGGATTCCAGCGCCTTGAGTGCCACGAAATGCCCGATCGACCCGCGATTGGTGCCGATGGACTTGCCCTTCAGGTCAGCCGCCGTCTTCAGCGGTGAATCGGGCCGCACCAGCACCGCCGTGCCGTAAGGGTCCGACCGATTGGCGCCGATCAGCTTGATGCGCGTGCCCGCCGCCAGCGCAAAGATGGCTGGCGCATCGCCAATGGGGCCCAGATCCACCACACCGGCATTGAGGGCCTCGGCCAGCGGCGCGGCGGCGGGAAACTCCGTCCACTGGATGTCATAGGGCACACCCTTGAGCGCATCTGCGGCTTCCAGCAGCGCGCGCAGCCCGCCCTTCTGGTCTCCCGCCTTGAGCACGGTGCGGGGTTGTGCAAAGGACAGCGCAGGCACGGCGGCCAGCGCCAGGCCGGATTGCATAAAACGTCGTCGGGAAGTCGGCATCGTGGTTGGGATGAAATTGGATCAATGATTAAAGCCGCCCTTCACATAGCGCACCGGTTCGGCGTCCATGCGGGCGATCAGCGTGTCGAGTCCGCCAGCGCGCGGCGCCTCGGCGTTGCGCGCGGTGGAGGTGCAAAGGAAATCGGCGTCGGACCAGGTGCTGCCGAGCTCACCGCGTGCGCGCAGCCAGCCGTTGCGGTCGGCCAGCAACTGCGTGCCGGAGAATGTTTGCGGCGTGACCCCGGCGATGGCCGCGAAGATGGGCCAGGCGTCTCGCCCCGTGACCACGCAGCGCGCCTGGAACGACCCCGTGAGGGACGGCAGCGCGCCGTCCGGCGTGACCAGCAGCGTCTGAAAACGTGGGTCTTCCAGCGGCAGGGCCGATGTTGCACCGACGGCCACAATCCGCACACGCTGGCCTTCACGCCATGCTGCCAACGGCTTGTCCGGCGCATTGCCGCACCGGACAGACAGCGCAGGCAGCGCCACCGGCTGCGGCCAGCCACCCGCACGCACGCCGCCGCTGGCCGCCAGCACCTTCATGTAATCGAGCACGGCCCAGATGTCGGCATCGCTCAGGCGATTGGCGAAGGCGGGCATGGTGTCCGCACCTTGCGCGTCGCGCATGCCGTGGGCGATGTGCCAGAACAGCTCGCCGTCGGCCCGGCGGCCGAGCAGCGGGCCAACGACGGTCGGCGGCCAGCGCGTGAGCGTGGCGGCCAGCGGGCCCTCACCCCGGCCGTCGGCGCCATGGCAGCTCGCGCAGTCGGTGCCATAGACGCGCGCACCTTGCGCGATGGAGGCCAGCGAGAACCCGGTGGGGCTCGCATGCAGACTCGTTGGCACAGCGGAAGACAGCACCACTGACGATGGCCATGGCGCCACGACCAGCAAGCCAGTCGCTACGCCAAGCAACACCGCGCGCCAACGGCGCACCAACAATGCAGCGAGCACGGCCGCCAGCGACAGCGCCACGGCAATCAAGGTCATGCCCAGTTGCCGAGCCTGGCCCAGATCGATCAGCAAGGTCTCGCCAGCGATGCGCACAGCCCAGGGCCAGGCCGGTTGCCCGTGCACGTCGCCCGTCAGCCCCACTGCGTACCAGAGCGTCAGCACGCCCTGCTGCGCCCATTGCACGAAGCCGAGCAGCGCATTGAGCCAGACCGTCGGCGGCGGCCCACTCATGACAGCACCATCATCATGAAATGTCCTGCGATCGCGCTACCAGGTTTCTCCCAGGCCCAGGTGGCCGAGCGCCTCGTGGCGTAGCGCATTCAGGCGCGGGTCGCCCCGATGGCGCGGATACGGCAGGTCCACCGTCAGCTCCGCCGCGATGCGTGCAGGGCGCGGGCCGAAGATGATCACGCGCTGGGCCAGAAACAGCGCCTCTTCCACGTCATGCGTGACCAGCACGGTGGAGAATCGCGCGCGCTGCCACAACGCCACCAGTTCGCTCTGCATGGCCAGTCGCGTAAGCGAATCGAGCTTGCCCAACGGCTCGTCCAGCACCAGCAGTTCCGGATCGTTGACCAGTGCGCGCGCCAGCGCCACGCGCTGCGCCATGCCGCCCGACAGTTCATGCGGAAACGCGCGATGGAAACCCTTGAGCCCGACGCGCTCCAGCGCATCGTCCACGCGGTCGCGCTCGGCCTTGAGCACGCCGCGCGCCTGCAGACCGAGAGCCACGTTGTCCCACACGCGGCGCCACGGATAAAGCGTCGGGTCTTGAAAGACAACGACGCGTGACGGATCAGGCTGCGTGATCGGCGCATCGTCCTGCAGGATGCGGCCGCGCGTGGGCGCTTCCAGCCCCGCAATCAGGCGCAGCAACGTGGATTTGCCGCAGCCGCTCGGCCCCAGCAGCGCGACGAACTCGCCGGGCCGCACAGTCAGGTCAACATTGTCGAGCACCTGCAGCGGGTTGTCGCGGCTGCCGAACCAGTGGCTGACGCCCTGCACATCGATGCGCGCCCCCTTGGTGGACGCTGGCGCCTGAATGGGCGCCTCGGCCTCGTGTTCAAGCACGGCTACCATTTGAGCGTTCCCTTCTGCCAGACCAGCGCACGGTCACGCGCCTTGAACAGCAGCGTGATGATGCTGGAGAACAGCAGCGCCATGACGATCAGCGCCGCATACATGTTCACGTACGAAGCCCAGCCCTGCGCCCACGTCAGATACCAGCCGAGGCCTGATTTCACGCCCATCATCTCGGCCGTCACCAGCACCGTGAACGACGCGCCCAGCCCCATGAACAGCCCGACGAACACCTGCGGCAACGCTGCCGGAATCGCCACGCGCAGCACCAGGAAAGCGTTGGAGGCGCCCAGCGTGCGCGCCACGTCGTAGTAACTCTTGCTCACGCCCGCCACGCCAGACCATGTCAGCACCGCCACCGGAAAACCCGCCGCCAGCGCAATCAGGAAGGCCGCTGCCGAATAGCTCGACGGGAAGAAGTAGAACGTGATCGGCAGCAACGCCGTGGCGGGCAGCGGCCCAACAATGCGCAGAACCGGATGCACCCAGTAGCCCACCGCACGTGACCAACCGATCGAGACGCCCACCAGGAAACCCGTCAAGGCCCCAAGCGAATACCCGAGCCCCAACAGCTTGAGCGTATTGAGCACGCTCTCGCCCAGGCGCGCCCAGTCTTCGGTGTAGACCTCGATCAGCGCCTGCGGTGGCGCGAAGAACGGCGTGGGCAGGACGCCCGATTTGGCCGTCAGCGTTTCCCATGCCGCCAGTACGACGGGCACGGCGATCAACCACGGGCCGGCCGGCTGCAACGACGCCTGCACCGGGCGCAGGGGTGCGACGTAGGCACCCGCCAGCGCCAGCACGAACAGCGCAGCGCCGGCCAGCAGCGCGGCGACGCCCAATTCCGCAGTGAACGTCCAGTCGCTGAAGCCGACCACATGATTGGGCCAGCGCCAGGTGAGCAGGCCGAAGGCGGCCCACGCCACCGCGGCCGCCACGCCGATGCGCCAGACGCGGCCGCCCGCAGCGGCACCGGCGAACGGGTGAATCAGCGCGCCCGGCGCCTCCAATGTTTGAGGGATGGTGCTCATGTCGATGCGCTCCTCATGTGCTCTTGTCAGGCGAGCACGTTGACGTAGACGTGCTGCGCGAGGCGCTGCGGGTCGGTCGTCTTCTTGATGACGCCGATGCGGCGGAAATCCTCGGCGAAGAAGGCGATCTCGTCGCGCAGGTCGATGCCCGTCGGGTGGTGGGTGTAGGTGAGCGTGGCGTAGAGCTTGCGCAGGTCTTCCAGTGGCACCTTGGGCGAATACTTGGCGAACACCTTGGCGGCTTCGTTCGGGTTGTCGTTGACAAAATCGGTGGCCTGCACGATGGCGCGCGCCAGCGCCGAGGCCGACTGCCGATCGTTGCGCACCAGCTCGCCGCGCGCGCCGATCACGCAGCAGACCTTGCGTGCATACTCGCCCGACAGGTTGGTTGCCAGCTCCACGTAGGCGCCGTTGGTGCGCTTCTCCAGCAGGTAGAGGTTCGGGTCGCCGTCGGCAATAGCTTGGATCTCGCCCTTTTCAACCGCCACGCCCAGCAGGTCGGCCGGGTACTGGCGCCAGGTGATGTCCTTGTCCGGGTCGATGCCGTTCTTGGCCAGCAGAATCGTGAAGAAATGCTTGCCCGGCGCGGCCAAGTCACTCACACCCACGGTTTTGCCCTTGAGCGCGGCCAGGCTGGTGACGCCCGCCGCCTTCGACCCGATCAGCCGCACGCAGCCGCCGTGCGAACTGCCGATGATCTTCACGTCGAAGCCCGCTTCCAGCGGCTTGAGCCAGCGGTGGATCATGCCGACCGCCGCATCGGCCTTGCCGGTGGCGATGGATTCCAGCAACTGGGCGGTCGAACCACTGTAGTTGATCAGGTCGACCTGCAGGCCGTTCTTCTCGAAGAAGCCCCGTTCCTGCGCCACCACAATGGGTGTCAGGCAAAAGGCATTCTGGTTCCACGCAAACTTCAGCTTGCGCGGCTGCGAATAGGCTCTGCGGCCCAGGATCAGGGCCGGTGCGGCCAGTGCCGTGGCGGCTGCCGCGTGCAGCACCTTGCGGCGCGAGATGCCCGCATTGTCTTGGCTCATTGAGTGCTCCCCGTATGGTGATGCGTTGGATGTGTTCTGTTCAGTCCAGCACGTCGGGCTCGGCGGCGACGAGGCCTGCATAGAGGCTCTCGAAGGCGTGCAGCGCGCCTTCCGGCCCGCCCACCTGGCTGTGCGTGTGCCGCGCAGTGGCGGCGTCGATTGGTTGCGGCATGCCAGCCGCTTCGGCCAGCAATTGCGTGTGCGCCGCGTTGTCCAGCGCGATGTACCACCACGCCGCGGCTTCCACCGTCAGGCCCGCGGTGAGGATGCCGTGGTTCTTCAGGATCACGCCCTTGTGCGTGCTGCCATCCGGTTTGCGGAGTGCCTTGGCTATGCGCTCGCCTTCGCTGGCATCAACCACCATGCCGGTGAAGTCATCGAACAGGGCGTGGTCTTCGTAGAAGGAGCACGCATCCTGTGTCAGCGGATCGAGCGGCCGGCCCAGCGTCGACCACGCCTTGCCATACGTCGAATGTGTATGCGCTGCCGCCACGATGTGCGGATGCGCTTCGTGGATCGCTGCGTGGATGGCAAATGCCGCCTTGTTGAGCGGCCGGCTGCCGACAACCGTTTCGCCGCGCGCATTGACAAGCAGAAGATCCGACACCTTGATGCGCGAGAAGTGCACGCCAAGCGGGTTCACCCAGAAGTGGTCCGGCAGCTCCGGATCGCGCGCGGTGATGTGCCCGGCCAACCCCAGGTCAAAGCCATGCCGCGCAAAAATGCGGAAGGCACCCGCCAGACGCTCCTGCCGGTGACGGCGCTCGGCCTCGATGGACGGTCGCGCAGCCGGCGGGTCGAACCAGAACTTCTGCTGTGGCGCGGGGTTCAGTGTGAGCGCGGCAGAAGCCGGGCGCCCGATGGAAATGACGGCGCTCATGCTCCTGCCCTCACGCCGCCTTGCGTTGCGCGTCGCGCTGGGCAACCAGCTCGCGCACACGCGGGATGAGCGTGCGGCCGTAGTCAACCACGTCTTCCAGCGGATCGAAGCCGCGGATCAGGAACGTGGTGACGCCCAGGTCGTAGTAATCGAGCAACGCGTCGGCCACCTGCTCGGGCGTACCGACCAGCGCGGTGGAGTTGGAACGCCCGCCGGTTTCCTTGGCAATGGCCGTCCACAGGCGTTTGTCGACGCGCTCGCCCTGCTCTGCTGCTGCCAGCAGGCGGCGTGCGCCTTCGCTCTGCTGCGGGCCGCCACGGCTGTAGCCCTGCTGCACGCGCAGTGCGCGGGTACGCTCCAGAATGCGCTCGGCACGCGCCCACGCTGCATCTTCCGCCTCCGCCAGGATCGGCCGGAACGACACGGAAAAGCGGATGTTGCGTCCATGCCTGGCGGCTTCTGCCCGCACGCGCGTGGTCAGATCGCGCACCTGGTCGAGCGATTCGCCCCACAGTGCGTACACATCGGCATGCTTGCCAGCCACCTCGATCGCCACGTCCGACGCCCCGCCAAAGTAGATCGGCACGTGCGGCTTCTGTGCAGGCTTCACCTCCGAGAAGCCCTGCTCGAAGCGGTAGAACTGGCCTTCGTGGTCAAACGGCTTGGCCTCCGTCCAGATGCGGCGCAGGACGCCGAGGTATTCATCGGTGCGGGCGTAGCGCTGGTCGTGATCGAGGTAGTCGCCGTCGCGGCGTTGCTCGCTGTCGGAGCCGCCCGAGATGAAGTGCACGCCCAGGCGTCCGCCGGTGAACTGGTCGAGCGTGGCGATCTGCCGCGCGGCCAGCGTCGGGTTGGTAAAGCCCGGCCGATGGGCCAGCATGAAGTGGATGCGCTCAGTCAGCGCTGCGGCATACGAAATCGTCAGCGTGGCCGATGGGCCGGTCGAATGGTGCGGCACCAGGATGCGATCAAACCCCGCCTGCTCGTGCGCCTGTGCAAAGGCACGCACGTAGTCACGGTCAACCACCGGCCCGTTTGGATCGGGTGGATGGATTTCCGACTGTTTCTGGCTCTGGATCATGCCGATGAAATCGACGCTCATGCTGGCTTCGCTCCGCATATGGTTAGAAGACTGGCGAGGCTTGCTGCACGTTTGCTAGTGCGCTGCACCCGCCGTGAATGCGAATGAAGTTACGTCACCGTCGGCGTTGCGCTAACGAATAAATTCAACGCTGCATATTCGGCATCGGTCGTTCGTCGTGCGCTGCAACGCAGATACGCTGTGTGGCAACGTCACTTGCTTCAAGCACTGCATCGCCATGTCGTCCGCTCCTTTGCATCGCCTGCCCACGCCGCCCGAGCGGCTTGCCGAAGTGCTGCCCGCGATCACGCCGCAACTGGCCGCCACGGCCGCCGAGCACGATGCGCACGGCACATTTGCACACGACAACTTCGCGTTGCTGCATGCTTCGGGGTTGATCGCGCAAGTCGTTCCGCAAGCGCACGGCGGCAGCGGTGCCAACCTCGCAACGGCACGGCAGATCATTGCGGCGGTGGCCTATGGCGATGCCGCCACCGCGCTCGTGCTGACGATGACCTATCTGCAGCACCGCGCCATCGGCCGGGCAGACACACGCTGGCCTGCGCATGTGCGCCGGCAGGTGTTCTCCACGGCATTGAACGAAGGCGCGCTCATCAACGCGCTGCGCGTGGAGCCCGATCTCGGCACGCCGGCACGTGGCGGCCTGCCGGCAACGGTGGCCACCCGCACGGGCAACACTTGGCGCATCCGGGGCCGCAAGCTCTACAGCACCGGCAGCCCGGCGTTGCGTTGGCTGTCCGTATGGGGGCGCACCGACGAAGCCGAGCCGCGCGTCGGCATCTTCCTCGTGCCACGCCCGCTGCCAGACACGCCCGGCATCCGCATCGAAGAAACCTGGAACCACCTTGGCCTGCGCGCCTCGGGCAGCCACGACGTGGTGCTGGAAGATGTGGAGATTCCGCTGGACCACGCGGTCGACATCCGGCCCGCCGCAGAGTGGGCTACGCACAGTGCCGCACAGGCCGATACCGGCGCGCAGCTCGATCAACAAGCGTGGATGACCGTACTGCTCGGCAGCCTGTACGACGCAGTAGCGCAAGCCGCACGCGACTGGCTCACACAGTTCCTGAACACACGCGCACCGGCCAACCTCGGCGCGCCGCTGGCGACACTGCCGCGCATGCAGGAAGCTGCGGGCGATATTGCCGCCGCGCTGCGCACCAACCGCGTGCTGCTCGATCACGCAGCAGAGGTGGCCGATGCCGGCATGCCCTTGTCCATGACCGACAGCGGCCTGCTCAAGTACACCGTCACCACCAACGCCATCCGCGCTGTGGAACTGGCGCTGCAGCTCTCGGGCAATCACGGCCTGTCGCGCCACCACCCGCTGGAGCGCCACTACCGCGATGTGCTCTGCAGCCGCATCCATACCCCGCAGAATGATTCGATCCTGTTGGCGGCCGGCCGCACTGCACTTGGGGTTTAACTAGACGCCGGCCATCCCGTCCCGCAAGATAGCCTCATACCTCACATCCCCCAATCAGGAACCCGCCGATGAGCACGTCTGCCGTTGCTGCCGACCCTGCGCAAGCCCAGTCCATCGCCCCGCTGCGTGACTTCGTGACGGCACTCTCGCGCCTGCTCGACCAGCAGCCGACCGAAGCCGAGATCCTTTCGCGCGCAGGCGCCCTGCTCGGCGCCCTCGTTGCCCGCGACGACTGGCTGCCGGCCGAATATGCGCAACCGCATCCCGAACACTTCCAGCAATACCTGCTGCACGCCGATTCGGGCGAGCGCTTCTCCATCGTCAGCTTTGTCTGGGGCCCGGGCCAGCGTACGCCCATCCACGATCACACCACGTGGGGCCTGATCGGCATGCTGCGCGGCGCGGAATATTCGCAGCCGTTCAAGCTCGACGCGCAAGGGCGTCCGCAGGCCGACGGCGCCGCCATCCGCCTGGAACCCGGTGCGGTGGAACACGTCTCGCCGCGCGTGGGCGACATCCACCGCGTGTACAACGCATTTGAAGACCGCACCTCGATCAGCATCCACGTGTACGGCGGCAACATCGGCGGCATCCATCGCTCCGTCTATACGGAAGGCGGTGAGCGCAAGCCGTTCATCTCCGGCTACTCCAATACCCATCTGCCCAATCTCTGGGACCGCACCAAGGACACGTCAGCATCATGAGCACCGCCAACGCCATCGTCGAAACGGCCGCGTCGCCCCTCGCTGCGCCGCTGGCCGACACCCACGTGCCCACGCTCACCTACGCCGACGTGCGCGCTGCCCTGCTGGCCAGCAAGGAGATCGCGCTGGTGGACGTGCGCGAAGAAGACCCGTATGCGCGGGCGCACCCGCTGTGGGCCGCAAACCTGCCGCTCTCGCGGCTTGAACTGGAGGCGTGGTCACGCATTCCGCGCCGCGATACGCTGATCGTCCTGTACGGCGCGCATGATGGCGTGGACTTGGCCCCGCGCGCCGCCGCCAAGCTGACCGAACTTGGCTACACGCGCGTCTATCTGCTCGATGGCGGCCTGGATGGCTGGCGCGCCGCTGGCGGCGAGCTGTTTCAGGATGTGAACGTACCCAGCAAGTCTTTCGGCGAATACGTGGAGGCGCAGCGCCACACGCCCTCGTTCAGCGCGCAGGAAGTCAAGGCGTTGATCGATGCCAAGCGCGACGTGGTCATCGTCGATGCGCGCCGCTATGACGAATTCCAGACCATGAGCATCCCCACCGCGACCAGCGTGCCGGGGGCGGAGTTGGTCTTGCGCATCCGTGAGCTGGCGCCCGACCCGACCACGCAGGTCGTCGTCAACTGCGCCGGACGCACGCGCAGCATCATCGGCACGCAATCGCTGGTGAATGCAGGCATTCCCAACCCGGTGGCGGCGCTGCGCAACGGCACCATCGGCTGGCTGCTGGCAGACCAGGTGCTGGACCACGGCGCCAGCCGCCGGCATCCGGAAACCGTTTCCGCCAAAACCCGTGCCCAGGCGCAGGCCGATGCCCGTGCCGTGGCCGAACGCGCCAATGTGCCGCGCATTGCGCTGGCCGATGTCGCCACGCTGGAAGCGCCTGAGCGCACGCTCTACAAGCTGGACGTGCGCACGCCAGAGGAATATGCCGCCGGCCACCTGCCCGGCTTTGCCAGTGCGCCCGGCGGTCAGCTCGTGCAGGAGACCGACCACACCGCAGCCGTGCGCGGCGCACGCATCGTGCTGGCCGACGACGACGGCGTGCGCGCCGACATGTCGGCCTCGTGGCTTGCGCAGATGGGCTGGGAGGTGTACGTGCTCGATCCGGTCGATGCGCGCGAGCGCAGCGTGACCGGCCCATACCAAACACCCGTGCCCGCATCCCCGGCCGTGCGCACGGTCGATGCCCGTGCGCTGTCCGGCTGGCTGGATGCCGGCAACACCGCCGTCATTGACGTCACGCGCAGCGCCAACTACGTGGCGCGGCACATTCCGGGCGCATGGTTTGCCGTGCGCTCCGACCTGCCCGCTGCGCTCAAGCGCATTCCGCCCGCGCGCCGTTACGTGCTGACCTGCGGCTCCAGCCAGCTTGCCCGCTTTGCCGCCGTTGATCTGGCCAAGCTCACGCAGGCCGAAGTCTGGGTGCTCGACGGCGGCACGGCGGCGTGGGTGGCGGCGGGCCTGCCCGTCGAATCGGGCGAGAAACGCCTGGCTTCCGAACGCATCGACCGCTACCGCCGCCCCTATGAAGGCACCAGCGCGCCGCGCGCTGCCATGCAAGGCTATCTGGACTGGGAGTTCGGCCTCGTGGAGCAACTCGGGCGAGATGGCACCCACGGCTTCCGGGTCATCTAGCCGGTCACCGGCATTTGGAACCCCGACCTCGGCGTTGTGAACGCGACGGCCCCGGGTTTTGGACCGCGCGGCTGTGGTCTGGAACCTCGCTATCGACGTTCCGAACCCGGCCATTGCGGTTGAAAACGCCACGGCCTCGGGCTTTGAACCCGGCCATTGCGGTCCGGAACCCGGTCGCTCGTGTTCCGTACGCAACGGGCGAGGTTCTGAACGCAAGGCTCGGCGTTCGGGACGCAAGGGCCGGTGTTCCCAACGCGGTGGCGCGCCATGCTCACTTGCTTGCTAACGCCACTCACAACAAGCGATAACAAAACTCGTTTTGCGCATCAACCGGCCTTGAGTAGCATCGGGACTTGCTCGCCGAGGTCTCGCCATGTCCCCCTTCATCGCCCTGTGCCTGCTCATCACCTACGTGGTGTGGGGCACAACGTATCTCGCCATCCGCTTTGCGCTGACCGACTTGCCGCCCTTCCTGATGATGGGCTCGCGCTTTCTGGCAGCGGCCTTGCTGCTCGCCCCCGTGGTCATCCTGCGCCAGCGCGAGCGACCAGACTTTCGCCCAAGCTGGCGCCAGGTGCGCAACTGCGCGCTGATCGGCGCATTCATGCTGGTGGGCGGCATGGGCATGACGGCGGTGGCCGAACAGACCATCTCGTCGGGCGCCACCACGGTAATGATCGCGTCGATGCCGCTGTTCTCCACGCTGTGGACGCTGCTGGCGGGCGGCCGCCTGCGCGGCTACGAGATCGGCGCCATTGCGCTAGGCAGCATCGGCATTGCGGTGCTGTTTCGCGGCGCGGAATTCCAGGCCAGCACCGCCGGCGTGCTGGCGCTGACCACGGCCATCGCGTCGTGGTCGTTCGGCTCGCAGTTCTCCAAGCGCATCGACATGCCCAAGGGCATGACCGCATTCGTTCTGGAGATGGCCTTTGGTGGCGTGGCGCTGGTGCTGCTCAGCCTGATCGTGGGCGAGACATGGCCGAAGCACATCGGCATGCATTCAGCGCTCGCGTGGGGCTACCTGGTGGTGTTCGGGTCGGCCATCGCCTTTACGGCCTACATGGCGCTGGTGGAGCGCGTGTCCACCGTCATGGCAACGAGCTATGTCTACGTCAACCCACCGATTGCCCTGCTGATGGGCGCATGGTTGGCCAACGAACAGGTTGCGCCGCAGACGCTGGGGGCGACTGCCATCATCCTTGCCGCGGTGGTTGTGCTGACAGCGGGTGCCACGCGCGCTGCCCGGCGAGCAACCGCCTGAGCCTTACCCTGCCAACGACGAAGGCAGCGAGTCGGAAGACGCGGCCTCGTCGTCCGGCTCGCCGTTCGACACCGCATCGCCGCCGCGCTCCAGGCGCTTGAGCCATGCGATCAGCGGCTCGGCCTGCAGCGGGCGCGAGAACAGGTAGCCCTGCCCCAGATCGCAGCCGGCCTTGCGCAACAGCGCGAGTTGTTCAGGGTCTTCCACGCCCTCGGCCACCACCTCCATGTTCAGGTTGTGGGCCATGGCGATCACCGCACCGGCAATCGCCTCGCCGTCGCCGGGCATGCGTTGCACGAAGCTGCGGTCGATCTTGAGCTTCTGGATTGGGAAGCGCTGCAAATATGCCAGCGACGAATACCCCGTGCCGAAATCGTCGATCGACAGGCTGATGCCCGCCGCGTGCAGCGATTCAAGCAGCGCGATGTTGGCCTCGATGTCTTCCATCAGCACGCTTTCGGTAATTTCCAGCTCCAGCAGGTGCGGCGGCAGGCCGGTCTCGTGCAGCACGTCCAGCACGCTCTTCACCAGCCCCGGATCACGAGCCTGCCGGCCCGACAGATTGACGGACACGCGCAGCGTGAGATCGTCCTCGCGCATCCAGCGCGCGGCCTGCTGGCACGCCGTGCGCAACACCCACAGGCCGAGCGGCACGATCAGGCCGGTCTCCTCGGCCACGGCGATGAACTCGCCCGGGCCGATCACACCGATCTCCGGGTGCCGCCAGCGCACCAGAGCCTCCACGCCATGCACGTGCATCGCAGGCAACGGCAGCGGCTCGCCATCCGCCGCCTTTTTTTCCACCTCCAGCGCCTGCAGGAGGACCTGCGGCTGGAACGTCAGGAGCAGCTCGTCACGGTCGAGCGCGCGGCGCAGGTCGGCCTCCACGCGCAGGCGGCGTCGCGCCTGCTGGTCCATCTCGGACGTGAAGCTTGCGGCGGCATTCTTGCCACGATTCTTGGCGTAGTACATCGCTGTATCGGCATTGCGCGTGAGCACCTGCACGTCGCGCGCGTCGTGCGGATACAGGCTCACGCCCACGCTCGCCGTCACGTAGATCTGATGCAGGTCCAACGCAAACGGCGCGGCCAATGCGGCCAGGATGCGCTTGGCCAGCCCGTCGGCCAGCGTGGCCGCCTCCGCATCGGCAATCACGGCACGTCCTGACAGCTCGGCGATGACGGCAAACTCGTCGCCACCGATGCGGCACAGCACGGCACGCAGGTTCGCCTGTTCGATCACGTCGTTCAGGCGGCGCGCGACCTGGCGCAACAGCCGGTCGCCATTGTTGTGGCCCAGCGTATCGTTGACCACCTTGAAGTTGTCGAGATCCAGCAGCAGCAGCCCCACCGCGCCGGTCTGGCCCGCGCGCTTGAGCGATGTCTGCAGGCGCTCGTTGAAGGCATGCCGGTTGGGCAGTTCGGTCACCGAATCGATGTGGGCGAGATAGTCCAGATGGGCCTCGGCCTGCAGCACCGCGCGACGCATGCGGGCGATCACCAGGTAAGCGACGCCCATCGCACCGATACCGACCGACACCGTAAGGACCGCATAGCCGAGCAATTGCATGTACAGCTCGGACAGGCTGGAGCGGATGACCACATAGCCGATCACTCGGCGCTCGGACTCCACCGGCTCGACCACCTCCAGCGTGGTCAGCGTGGACACGTCGGCCTCGCGCAGCATGGCAGCGTCGGGCGCCTGCACGGATGCCGCATCGCCGTGCTGGTACAGCGCCAGGGGCTTGCGCAATGCCGTGAACACACCCGCGGCGCGCAGCGACGGTGATGAGCCCAGCGCGCCCAACGTCTCATCGGCAGCACGCCGGTCATTGAAGAGCAGCGCCGCCACGCTGTTCGCGCCGATGATGCGTGCCTGCACATGCACGTCTCGTACGAGCGCCGCATGCAACGCGATGAACTGGAACACGATGAGCAGGAAGCCGGCAATGCTCAGTGCCGCCCCCGCGCCGACCATGTTGGCCCGTACCATGGATTGCCCCAGCCGGGGCCGGTGTGTCATCAGCGGCAAGTTCATCGCACGCTCCTTGCCAGGCGCAGCAGTTGCGAGCTGATCTGCAGGCCAGCCTGCCGCGCCGCGCCCGCGTCGATGTCGAACACCACCCGGTTGTCCTGCAGCGCTAGCGCAATCATCGGCCCGGAGCCGCCGGAGCCACGCGCCCCCTTGCCGCTGTCGGAAACCGTCAGCACCGGCGCAGCCGGGTCCGGCCGCACACTGGCCGACGCATGCTCGTCGAGCACCAGCACGTGGCAGCCGGCAGCCGTGCCATCATTGATCTTTCGGATTTCCAGCCGGTGTCCGCGCACGGGTTTTCCTGTCAGTTTTTCCAACGTTGCCTGCAGCGGTTGCTCGGCAGCCACGCACAGCACCATCGGAGCATCAGCCAGCATCGCGTCGGAGGGCCAGGTGGTGAACAGCGCAAAGTTGTAAATGAAAGCCGCCTTGACCTGCACCTCGCTGGCCTGCATCTGGGCGTGCGTGGCCCGCACCCACACCGCCCCCGCCAGCGCGAGGCTCAGCACCGTGCACAGCCGGCGCAGGCGCTGGCCTGAAGCACGTCGAGCGGAGGCATGCAGAGCGCTCATCGGAAGGTGTAGGTCAACTTCAGGCGAAACGTACGGCCGTCCTGCACGATGGACGTCTGCGGCACCTCCGGGCCTGCCGGATCGGCATAGCGCCGGTCGAACAGGTTGTAGACACTCGCGGACATCTCCAGATTGGGCACCAGCCGGGCCGCCAGCAAGGTCAGGTTGGCAATCCAGTAGCCGCCAACGCTACCCGACGTTGTCAGCCGGTTGCTGATGTATTGGGCCTCCACCCCCGCGCGGCAGTCGTCGCGCCACACCGGTGTGGACACGTTGAGCTTGAGCATGTGACGCGGTGAATTCGAGAGCGTCTGATCGCTATCGGCATCCTCGGAGTGCTGAAAGCTGTAGCTCGTGCGCAAACGCGTGCCGCCCGGCCAGTTCTGTTCGTAGCCTAGCTCGGTGCCGCGCGTGCGCACCCGCGCCACGTTGCTGAAGACCAGCAGACCCGTGGTGGGGTCTTCGCTCTGGCTGATCAGGTTGGAGACGTTGTTCTGGAATACCGACAGCGTGGCCTTGCCGCCAGGCCCCATCTGTTGCTCCAGCACCGCTTCGTATGTGCGGATGCGTTCAGCGGACAGCCTCGTATTGACCTGCTGGCCGCCCGGCGAGCTGGTCTGGTAGTGGAGCTCGTAGTCGTTGGGCGAGCGGTACGCCATACCGTAGATCGCCTTGACGGTGGTCGTCGGGGCGGCGCGCCAGATCAGGCCCACGCGCGGGCTGAAGATGCCCGGCACGAAGCTGGTGTGGTCGTAGCGCAGGCCGCTGTCCAGCACCCAGTCCGTGGCCAGCGCGAACTGGTCCTGCACGTAGAGGCCGACGCGGTTGTTGCTGCGGTGGTCATCCAGGTAGCTGAAGTAGGGCGTGACGTCGAAGTTGCTCATCGCGTCACGGTAGTCGCGCTGCAGTTCGGTGCCGGCCACGAGTGTGTGTCGCTCGATGCTGTGCGTCACGAGCTTGAGTTCCATGCCGTACCAGGCGGAGTCGAACCAATCACGGTTCACGGTCACGGGCGGAGTGTTATAGACGTAGTAGCCCTGCGACACGTAGCGCCCCCAGTACAGGCGCGCAGACACATCCGTGGCATCGTTCAGCGCGTGTTGCCAGGTGCCGTTCAGGATCTGCCGCGTGTCGATGGTGCGCGAGCGCGGATCGCCGAAGAGTTGATCGTACGGCGCGGTCGGCACGCCCTTGGTGCGGTCGACATAGCCGAAGGTCAGGCCGAATTCGCCAAAACTGCCCTTGGCGAACACGCGTTTGCTGCGGTCGAAATCCATGCCGCGCGCCACACCATCGCTGATGCCGGGCTGGTTGAACTCGCCGAAGTACAGATCGCGGCCCGGGGCATCATCCACGCTGGCAGACAGCAGCCATTCGGCGCCGTTCTCCGCGCGGTTGCCCCAGGTGACGCGGCCCTCGCGCGCGTTGGTGCTGCCTGTGCTGCCGCTCACCTGCACACCGCCAATGTCGCGCGCGCGCTTGGTGACGATGTTGATGACACCGAACAGCGCATTCGAGCCGTACACGGCGGAGCCCGCCCCGGGCACGAACTCCACACGGTCGATCAGGTCGACGTCAAGCATGGCTTCCGTGCCGACGGCCGCCTGGTCGAAGATGGAATCGTTGGTGCGGTAACCGTCGATCAGCAGCAGGAAGCGTGTGTCGTAGTCGCCCGGACGCAGAAAACCGCGCGCGCCAAGCGCAGCGTAGTTGCGGTCATAGTTCGTGTAAAGCCCGGGAAGGCTGCGCAGGATGTCGGCCAGCGTGCGCCAGCCGTAGGTCTTGATGTCATCGGCAGTGATGACCGACACGTTGGCGGGTGCTTCATTGATCGCTTGCGCGTACTTGGAGGCCCCGGTGACAACCTGCACCTGCATAAGCTGCTCGATGGGCAACTCGGTCAGATCCGTCTCCGCCCGCGCAACCGCCGGCAGCAGCAGGCACGCCAGAGCAAACATTTGCGTACGGTGTTTCCCTCCGGAATGCTGAAGCTGTGGAGAGGCAGCACGCAAGCGTTCTCGGAAGCCCCGCGCAAACGCGCAGGCAGTTACAACAATGAGCGACATCAGCTGACCAGCAGAACCGAACACGTCTCTCATGGACGTTCATCGGGATTTCGATAGTTCCGCCTTAAAACGGAGCACTGGCGCGGTTCTTTAGCCCGCTGTAGGCGGAATGACACAATTGCGCGCTTATGCTGGCGTCAATCCAGTGGCTAGCGGCGGCGCTTGCGCAAGCGCTCGATGGCCGCCAGTTGCGCAACTGCCTCGGCAAGTTCTGCCTGGGCACGCGCGTAGTCGATCTTGCTCTTGCTGTTCTGCATCAGCTCTTCGGCTTCCTTGCGTGCCTGCTGTGCCTTGGCCTCGTCCAAGTCGCGGGCGCGCACGGCGGTATCGGCCAGCACAATTACCTGTTCGGGTTGCACGTCGACAAAGCCGCCGGCCACAAACAGCAGCACCTCTTCGTCATTTTCCTGGGTGACGCGCACGGTGCCGGGCCGCATGCGCGTGAGCAAATGGTCGTGGCCGGGCAGGATGCCCAGTTCGCCCTCGGTACCGGGAATGACCACGAACTTGGCGTTGCCTTCGTACAGCCGCTCTTCCGCCGTCACGACATCGACCTTCAGCACCGGCATGGTGTCTCCTGTATTGCGCGCACTGGCCCACAAGGTAGCACGATGTGCGCCCGGCGCCCTACCCCCGCGCCCCCAGGTTCGCTCATCTAGCTCACGCTATTTTGTCAGGCGCGTGGCAGCGCCCGCTGGTTGCCCCGCGATGCCTGCCCCGGCCGTAAGGTTTCACAGTATGTAGCTGTAGCGTCATAAACGCTGTCTAGACTGTGCGCTTGATCACAAAACAGAAACACAAGCATGCTCGGCGATCTGCTGATGTCGTTCTTCGAGGTGGCTCGCCAAGGCAGCGTGACAGCCGCCGCCAAGCGCCTGCGCCTGTCGCAGCCCACCGTGACCGGGCGCATCCGCCAACTGGAAGAGATGTACGGCGTGGAGCTGTTCCACCGGCGCGGCAGCCGACTGGATCTGTCGGACCTGGGCGTGAACCTGATGCCCATCGTCGAGCGCCTCGCGCAGCAGGAAGGCGACGTCGATTTCCTCCTGCGCAATGCAGGCGACCTGCGCACCGGCAACCTGCGCGTGGGCGCTACCGGCCCGTACTACATCCTGCCCAGCGTGGCAGCCTTCCGCGCCCGCTACCCGACCATCGAGATCACCATCGAGTTTGGCAACTCGCAGCAGATGCTGGAGGCGCTCTCGGAGGTACGCATCGACCTGGCCGTCTCATCGCACGCGGTGGACGACGAGCGCCTGCACCGTATCACCCTGGCCGAGGACACCATGGTGCTTGTGGTGCCGCTGGACGACCCGCTGGTGCGCCGCCCGCATGTCACGCTGGATGACGTTGCCCGCTGCCATCTGCTGATGCGCGAGCCGGGTTCCGTCACCCGCCGCGTGACTGAAGACGCCCTGGGCAGTGCCAGCATCGAGCCCGCCAGCATGAGCATCATCGGCAGCCGCGAGGCCATCTACGAGGCAATCAGCCTGGGCCTGGGCTGCAGCATCGTCCCCGCGCGCGAGGCACCGCGCCGGCCCGACGTGCGCGTGCTGCCGTTTGCCGCCAACGCGCCGGTCATCCACGAATACCTGTATTTCCTGAAAGAGCGCAAGGACGCGCGCCTCGTGCGCAGCTTCCTGGATTGCCTGGACAAGCAGCCCCCCAAGAAGAACGCCGATGCCTTCATCGCCAAAGTTCTGGCGATGGACACAGCCGCGACGCGTTGAGGCGGCATCCTCGCGTTTTTTCAACCGTTGCCCCAACGCTGTATGCAATCGCTTGCCCTGTTCGACCTGGACCACACCCTGCTGCCGATCGACAGCGAATATGAATGGGGCCGCTTCCTGGTCGCCCAGGGCGCCGTGGACCGCGATACCTTCGAGCAGGCCAACGAGCGCTGGATGCGCGAATATCGCGACGGCACGCTCGACTTTGCTCGCCACGCGCGCTTCTCGCTCGGGCTGCTGGCACAGCATCCACGTACGCGGCTCGATGCGTGGCGCGCAACTTTCATGCGTGAAGTCATCACGCCCGCCGTGCTGCCGCAAGCGCGGCAACTGGTCGATACGCACCTGCGCGCCGGCGATCTCTGCTGCATCGTCACCGCAACGCACCGCTACCTGACCGAACCGATTGCCGACGCCTTCAACGTGCCGCACCTGCTCGCGGTCGAGGGCGAGATGACGGGCGGCCGGGACGCCGGCGATTTCACCGGCAACGTGCTCGGCACGGCCACCTTCGGCGCCGGCAAGATCGTGCGCGTCACGGAATGGCTCGCGCAGCGCGGGCAACGCATGGCGGACTTCTCGCGCACGGTGTTCTACAGCGATTCGCGCAACGACCTGCCGCTGCTCGATGCTGTCTCGCATCCGGTCGCGGTGAGCCCGGACGCCACCTTGCGCGCAGTGGCCGAGTCGCGCGGCTGGCCCATCCTCGAACTCTTCGCTGCCTGAACGCTGCCTGAAAATGAAAACGCCCGCACGGCGCAAATCGTGCGGGCGTTTCCTTCCATCATGCGATGTGGCGTCAGGCCACGACGGCAACTGGCAACGTAGCCGGTGGCGTCCACTGCGGCAGCGCCGTGCCGTCGACCAATGCATCGACATGCCGATGCGCCAGCGCCGGCCCCACGCTCATGCCGATGCCGCTGTGCATCAGCGCAACGGTCGTGCGGTCGTCGATGCGGGAGATCGAGAACGCGCCACGGCCAGGCACGTGGCACTTGGCGCCATACACGCCCTGCCAGCGCTCCACCACACGCAGCTTGCTGCCAAAGGTGTCGCGCGCCAGATCCAGCAGGATGTTGTCGACCGACTCCGCGTTGAACGGGCGGGCATCCTGGCTGTAGTCGTGCGAATCGCCGATGATCCAGTCGCCGTAGGGCGTCGGGCTGACCAGCAGGTGGATGCCGTGGCGCTGCAGTTCGGGGCGCTGCTGCTCAAGCTGCGTGGCGAGCGCCTGGGCAGTTGGCAGGTCGGAAAACGCGCCGTAGTGCGTGCAGGACAGGCCCGTCAGCACGGCATGTTCGAGATTGAGGCCATCTTCCGGCGTCACGCGCAGCATCTGCAGGCGGCAGACCTGCGGCTGCAGCGCGCGCAACTGCTCGGCACACAGCGTCTGGTAGTCGTGCCCGCTGCAGACGATGACACGCTGCGCGTTGCACACGCCCGCCGTCGTCTCCAGCCGGCCGCCTTCCACATGGCGCACCAGCGTGCCGAAGTGGAAGCGCACGCCTTGCGTAGCCAGCCATGCGGCCAGCGCGGGAATTGCCTCGCGCGAATAGAGCTGCACGTCATCAAAACCCTGCAGCGCCGCACGGTGGCGCGTGAAGCGGCCGTCGTAAAGATCGGCCAGTTCAGCGCCGCGCAGCAGCTTGACGTTGTAGCCAAAGGCGGGTGCCCGCGCGGCCATGAACTCGTCCAGCACGGCTTCTTCCGCGCTGTTGCGGGCGAACAGCAACGCGCCCTTGGCACGCGCAAAGATGCCAGCCTTGTCAGCCCATTCCAGATACAGCGCGCGGCTCTCACGCGCGAGGTCGAGCATGATGCCGGGTGGCTGGCCGGTCACCAGCATCTGCCCAAAATTGCGGATGGAGGCACCGACGGCCGCCTCGCTGCGCTCGAACACCGTCACGCGCAGGCCGCGCTTGATGGCGGCCGCAGCGTGCGCCAAGCCCAAAATGCCAGCCCCGACGATAGCAACGTCGGTGCTGGCATCCAGGCCCCCTTGAGTTACGGGAGCTTCCATCGCTTACTTCTTCTCCGACTTGCCGTCGTAGCGCTTGGTCCACTCGGCAAGGATACGGTCGCGGTTGGCGCTGGCCCACGTGAAGTCATTCTTGATCAGGCGCTTCTCGTAGTCGGCCGGCAGCAGCGGATCTGGCTTGGAGAAACCCGGCGTGGCGACCACGGCGAAGTTCTTCTCGTACAGCGCCATCGCAGCGGGGCTTGCCGAGAAATCAGCCAGCTTCTTGGCGGCGTCCAGGTTCTTGGTGCCCTTCATGATGCCGGTGGCTTCCACATCCCAGCCCAGGCCTTCGGACGGCAGCACGATATCGATCGGGGCGCCTTCCTTCTTCGACTTCACAGCACGGTATTCGAACGCGATGCCGATCGGGAATTCACCCGAGGCAGCCATCTTGCAAGGCTTGGAGCCCGAGTGCGTGTACTGGCCGATGTTCTGGTGCAGGGCGTCCATGTAGGCCCAGCCCTTCTGCTCGCCCAGCATCTGCAGCCATGCGCTCACGTCCAGGTAACCCGTGCCCGACGAGGCCGGGTTCGGCATGACGATCTTGCCGGCGTAAACCGGCTTGGTCAGGTCGGCCCACGAAGTCGGTTTCGGCAGGTGCTGCTTTTCCGCTTCCACGGTGTTGAAGCAGATGGCGGCGCCCCATGCGTCCATGCCCACCCAGGCCGGCGGGTTGGCCTTGTCGCGGTATGTGGCACCGATCTTCGACAGGTCGGCAGGTGCGTACGGCGTCAGCATGCCTTCCTTGTCCAGGATGGCCAGGCTCGATGCAGCCAGCCCCCACACCACGTCGGCGCGCGGGTTGTTCTTCTCGGCCAGCAACTTGGCGGTGACGACGCCGGTGGAGTCGCGCACCCACTTGATCTCGATGTCCGGATTGGCCTTCTCAAAGGCGTCCTGGTACGCCTTCACTTGGTCAGCTTCCAGCGCCGTGTACACGGTCAGCGTGGTCTTGGCATAGGCTGACGTGGCCAGTGCCATCGCGGCGGCGGCAGCCAGGAGGGAAAGACGTGCGGTCATGATTTCCTCGGTATGGTGTGATGCAGGGGATGGGACAACAAGCGCAAACGCGTTCAAACACATTGCGGCCGTTCACCGCGCGCCAGGCGGCGGTTGATGTCGGCAACGACTTCGGGCAGATCGGCAATCGTGTCGATCTCGTAATGCGGGCGGCAGGCGGCAAAACCGGCCGAGATGGCCACGCGGTGGCGGGCGCGCTCATCCACGGATAGCGCGATGTATTGCTCATAAGGCAAGCCCAGCGCGTTGCCGGACATCAGCAGCGCCACCGTCCACATGCCAGCGCGACGGCCTTCTTCGATGCCGGGCACGGTGTCGTCCACCTTCACGCAGGCGGCCACATCGCCAATCGCCAGATCAACCACGCAGCGCAGAGCCTGTGCAGGCCAGGGGCGCGCGCGTGGCACTTCATCGCAAGCCACCACGCAGTCGGGCGTGTAGCCGGCCTTGGCGGCCAGGTCGACCACGCGGTCCATCACCACACGCGGATAGCCCGAGCACGTGCCGATCCTCAGACCCGCTTCGCGCAGCGCGGCGATGGTTTCCAGCGCGCCCGGAATCAGCGCGGAATGCGCACCCACCTTCTCGATCTGCAGCGGCATGAAGCGGTTGTAGATGGCGGTCACGTCGTCATCGCTGGGCATGCGGCCATGCGCGAGCGAGAAGCGCGCGGCAATCGCACCGTCGTTGCACAGCGTGCGGATGTGGTCCCACTTGCCCAGGCCCATCGGGCCGCGTGCTTCATCCAACGTGATGGCCACGCCAAACTCGGCAAACGCTTCCACGAAGATCTGCGTGGGTGCGAACGAACCGAAATCGACCACGGTGCCGGCCCAGTCCAGCACGGCGGCTTCCAGGCGCAGCGGCGTGGCGCGGGCAGCGCTGGGCTGGCGGGTCGAGATTGGGGAGGAATCACCCATTTCCATTTCCTTATCTGCTACGAATTCAATGAGCGGCTGTGCGCCACGCCTGTGTGCGGCGCACGATGCCGCGCGTGGCGAGTTCCAGCAGCAGCGACACCACGATCGATGTGACCAGGATCAGCGTGGACATGGCAGCGGCCGGGCCAATGTCGCCAGCGTCATCCATGTTCAGCACGGCCACGGAGGCCAGCACGGTGTCGGGGCTATACAGGAAGATCACGGCCGACACGGTGGTCATGGCCGAGACGAACAGGTAGCGCGCACAGGCCAGCACGGCGGGCAGGCACATCGGCAGCGTCACGCGCCAGTACGTGCGCAGCGCCGACACCTTGAGCGAGGCCGAAACCGCCTCGAACACCGGATCGAGCTGTCCAAGCGCCGCCACCGACGTGAGGTGCGCGGCCGTGGCGCAGTGCATGATCGTGCAGAGCACCATCAGCGCCATGCCGCCGTACAGGCCGTTCAGCGGATTGGCCGGGTGGTTGAAGAAGAACACGTAGCCGAGACCCAGCACGAGGCCGGGCACCGCCATCGGCAGCAGCACGGCAAAGCGGATGGCCGGATGCAGCCAGGCAGTGGCCCGCGTGGTGCGCGTCTTCTCGACCAGCCACGCGCCGGTGAAGATGAGCGCGGTGCCGAACACCGTCGTCAACGCGGCCAGCTTCAGGCTGTTGCGATAGGCCAGCCAGCCGCCGCCGTCCATGTTGTCGAAGTCGTAGTTGCGCAGCGACAGCTCAAGGTTGTACGGCCACAACTTGACCAGCGATGCGCCCACTGCGGTGGCCAGCATCAGCAGAATCCAGCCGACCACCAGCACGGTCAGCAGCAAGTAGAGACCGTCGCGCACGCGGTCCGGCTGCGGGTGATACGGCTGCGCACGGCTGGCGAGCGCGGCATGCTGGCGGCGCTGTACGAGGCGCTCTACCGCAAAGGTCAGCAGCGCAGGCAACAGAAGCATCAACCCGATGACGGCGCCGCGCGCAAACTGCTGCTGGCCCACGACGGCCTTATAGGCTTCCACCGCCAGCACCTGATAGCTGCCGCCCACCACCGTCGGCACGCCAAAGTCGGTGGCGACCAGCGTGAAGACCAGCGCGAAGGCGCCAAACAGACCATAACGTGCACCTGGCAGCGTGACCGTGCGGAACGTGCGCCACGGGCCCGCGCCCATCGCACGCGCGGCGTCATACAAGCGCCCATCTGCCAGCGTGAGCGTGGCCAGCAGCAGCATCAGCGCATACGGAAAGGTGTAGAACGCCTCGCCCAGCACGATGCCCCAGAAGCCGTAGATGTTGCTGCCGTTCAGCCAGGCCTTGAACAGTCCCTGGTTGCCGAACAGGTAGACCAGCGCAATGCCCGGCAGCAGCGACGGTGCAAACAGCGGCAGCATCGCCACCGTGCGCAGCGTGCCGCGCAACGGCATGCGCGTACGCTGCACAGCGTAGGCAAAGGCAAAGGCCAGCGGCACGACGATGGCGGCCACGGCGCTCGACACGGCCAGGGTGCGGCCCACCATATCGAGAAAGTTAGGCCCCTGCACGACGTGGGCGACCAGCGCCAAACCGTGCTCGTCAGTGCTGCGCGCGCTGGCGACCAGGCCCGTAGCCTGCAGCAACATCATCGCCGTGGGCAGCAGCAGGCCGAGCGTCAGCAGGAGCAGCCAGACGAGCTTCATGCCAGTCAGCACCGGTGCATCGGTGCGCCACACCGGCTTGCGCGCGCTGTCTGCTTGCGGGGTGGCCGTGACCACGTCGGCCTCGGGCGGGAGCATCGACATCGCCACCTCAGGCATAGACACGCAGGCCATCGCGCTCGAGCGCGATCCACAGTTTGCTTTCGCCCAAACCCGAGCGCAGCGCACTCGATGCCACCTCGGCAACGATGGGCGCATCAGTCAGGCCGTCGATGGACAGTGTCACGCGCGTGCGGCTGCCCAGATAAATTTGATCGACCACACTGGCGAGATGCCGATTCGGTGCGTCGTCGTCCGGATGGAGCGTCACGGCTTCCGGGCGGCAGAACAGGCGGCCAGTACCGGATGCGGTGTCCTCAAAGGCCGGATCCAGCAGCAGCGGCTGACCAGCCAGCGTGGGCGAGCCGTCCTCCGTGCGCTCCAGCGGCAGCCAGTTGGCCTGCCCCACAAACCCGGCGACGAAGCCGGTGGCCGGGTGCGTGTAGATCTCTGCCGGCGAGCCCGTCTGCTCGATGCGACCGTTGGACATGACAGCGATGCGGTCGGCCATCGTCATGGCCTCGTCCTGATCGTGCGTGACCATCAACGTGGTCACATTCAGCCTGCGCTGCAGGCGGCGCAGTTCGATGCGCAGGTGTTCGCGCACCTGCGCGTCCAGCGCTGACATCGGCTCGTCGAGCAGCAGCAGCGACGGTGCAGGCGCCAGCGCACGGGCCAGCGCCACACGCTGCTGCTGGCCACCCGAGAGTTGCGACGGGTACTTCGCCTCGCTGCTGGCCAGGCCCACCAACGAGAGCATTTCCGACACGCGCGTCTGCATGTGGGCGCGGTTGCCGTTGGTCGCCTCCAGGCCGTAGGCGACGTTCTGGGCGACCGTCAGGTTGGGGAACAGCGCGTAAGACTGGAAGACGATGCCGTAGTCGCGCTCGCGCGGCGGCAGGTTGGAGATATCTCGGCCACCGGAAACGATCCGGCCGGCATCCTGCGCCTCCAGCCCGGCAATGATGCGCAGCAGGGTCGTCTTGCCGCAGCCCGAGGGCCCAAGCAGGCAGACGAACTCGCCCTGCGCCACATCCAGCGATACGCCATCGAGCGCGGTGAACGCTCCAAAGCGGCGCGTGACCTGCCGCACAGAAAGAAACGGCGTGACGTTACCCTGGGTTGGGTCGGAAGCAGGCTGGGGCATCGGTGGTGGCAGTAGCAAAAACGCTCGCCACTGTAGCCAGCCGACATGTACCCCGTGTGGCAGTTACCCCAAAAACGCCAATGCGCGCATTTCCGGATTTTGTATGGGTGAATAACACGCTTACGGAGCCGGCGGCCGGACTTCGGCCAGGAATGCAGCGATCAGCCGGGCTTCCTTACGGTCCTGCAGGCAGTAGAGGTATTCGCTCAACTCCGGCGCCCCGCCCTCGAACGGCAGCACGCGCAAGTCGGGGTGGCTCGGCACCTCCTGGCGGGCGATCACGCTCACGCCCAGGTTGCGCATGATGGCCTCGCGAATGGACTCCCGGCTGCTGATCTCCACGGTGGAGGCCGCCGTCACACCAGCCTGCACCATCATCGTTTCGGTCACCGCCCGGGTGGTGGAGCCCACCTCACGCACCAGCAGCCGGCATTGCGACAACACCGTCACCGGCACGCATGTCTGCGCGGCCAGCGGGTGGCTGCGATGCACCACCAGCACCAGCGGATCACGCGCCAGCTCGATGCGCAGGAAGCGTGCGTCGTCCACGCGCTGCGATGATGCCGCCACGTCCACCCGGTACTCCTGCAGCGCGTCGAGCATCTGCACCGAGTTGCCGGCCTCGATGCTCACGTCGATGCCGGGGTGGCTGCGGCAGAAGCGATCAACGATGTCGAGGATGTAATACGGCGCCGTGGCACCGATGCGCAGGTGCCCGGTGCCCATATCACCGGAATTGCGCAGGAAGAAGTCGATCTCGGTTTCCTGGCGCACAAGCTGATCGACCAGCGGCATCAGCCGCACGCCCGCGTCCGACAGCGACAACCGCCGCCCGCCGCGGTAGAACAACTCCACGCTGTAAGCCTCTTCCAGCGCGCGGATCTGTGAAGTCACGGTCGGCTGCGACAGGCCAAGCTGCTTGGCGGCCAGCGTGATGCTGCCCAGGCGGGCCACCATGAAGAACGATTTGAGCTGCGCGACGAGCATCGGCGGGGGATGGATTCAGCGCGCCAGATGGCGAAATCGGCGCAATGGGTCGATAGGCGGCCCATTCTAGCGGACCGCCACGCCGCGCAAATGCCACCGGGCGCACTCCACCGTTTTCCACTTCTACAACCTGGGGCTACGACTTTCTCAACCTTTCCGACAAGGTACGCGTGGCGGCACCCCCACATCGGGGGGGAATTGGGGCCTGCTGACTTGCTATCGCCACGGATCGAATCCGCCACATCGACTTGAGAATCCATCCGCGCGCCGCAGTCACGAGCTGACAGCGCGCAGGCATTCAGATTTGGAGAGATGCGGATGGAAGGCAGCAGAAATGGCGGGGGTGGTACGAAGCAGTGGACCATCCAGACAAGGGTCGCGGCGGCAGGCACGCTAGCTGCCTGCGGCGGAGGTGGCAGCAGCAACAGCGGCAGTTCGGGGACCACACCGACCACCACGTAAAGCAACCCTGCCAGCATCAACTTGGCCGCCGCCTGCAGCGGCGCCAACTGCGGCGCGTTGGGCAACACCTACGCCGGCTCCGGCGTGGGCGTATGGCAAGTCACCAACACGGGCGGCACAGCCGATGCCCTCAGTCTCGCTCACCACCCAAGGCCTGCCGGGCATGAGCGGCACATCGGTGTCCAAGACCTCGGCCAACACCGCAGCCGCCAAAGATGTCAATGCTGTGTTCGACCGCAGCCTCTCCGATTTCAACGCCCACGCGCTGGACGGCTACGCTACCGGCGCGGGCCCGCTCAGGACGCAGGGGGCTTCCAACGACACGGTGCTACGTCCGCAGCCCGTCACCAGCGTCGGGGCCCAGCGCACCTGGAATCATCAGCAGCCGGACGGCACGGCCGTCGTCATCTCGGCCACACTGCGCCAGCAGGTCACCGCCCAGGATGGCCGGATCATCAACCTGTGGGGCGAAGATTCTGAATACGGCACCAGCAAGATTTCCGACAGCATCATCGGCACGCTGATCAACAAGTTCGCCTCGGGCGGCCAGTCGGTCTACACGCTGCTCTTGTGGGCTGACCAGGAATCGTCATGCCCCCCTCGTTGCGCAAAGCAATTACCTCCGCCAGCCGCCCCGTGATGCAGGAAAACGTGCGGGACGGGCGTCACCGCTGGCGGCCGTCCGGTATCAGCCCGGTGCTTTCTCGAGCACGATCTCCACACGCCGGTTCAACGCACGACCTGCCGCAGTGCGGTTGTCCCCTAAGGCGTCCTTGGCCCCGCGACCAAGGATCGACAACCGGCCCGGCGCGACACCCCGCTCCTGCAGATAGCGCCCAACCGCCATGGCGCGGGCCGTCGACAAGGCAGGATTCGACTCGATGCGATCCCGAGGTCCGGGCGCATTGTCCGTATGCCCAATGACTGTCACCTTGCCGATCACCTCGGTGAGTACCGTGGCGAGCTGGTCCAACTGGCGCGCCAGTCGCGGTGTGATGTCCGCCCGGCCGGAGGCAAACCCCTGATCGCTGCTGAAAACCAGGTAGACCCGGCCCTCTCTCGCGCTGATGCCAATCGACCCCGCCTCCGCGGCAAGCACACGCGAGAGGCGATCCTCCAACGATTCTTGTCGCCGCGTCACTTGCGCAGAAAGCGAATCTACTCGGCTCGCCAGTGCCTGATTGTCCTGATGCTGGCGATAGACCATCAACGCCAAACCAAGCGCAAGCGCCGTCACGAGCAGCGCCACAGTCGCAACAAGGGGCAGCCAGGACCGCCTCGGTCGCTCTTCACTAACAAGCAGCACTTGGGGTGTCGCCCTGTCAAACACAGTCGGCCACTCCGGCGCCCTACGCTCCTCTGTGAGGCGTAGATTGGTCGCGGGGCGGTGCCGAACCAGGAGTTGCGCATCCGGCAGCTGCATGCCCAGTTCGTCCCGCAAGCCGCGCTTGGTCAATTGGCCGATCACTTCCAACGCGTTGGCGCTCGCGTTGGGCGTTCGCAGAAGGATCTCGATCCAGGCGCGGCAGTGCTGACCGCAGCTGTTCTCGTTGTAAAACTCCGCAAGCAGTCCATGCTGAAGCCAGAGACCGCGCAAGCTGTCCGCTCGCCCGCGCACACGGCTCCCCGCCTGATCCAGGGCCGCACAGAAGCAGTAATGCACGGCTTCCACGCTGTCAGCCTTGAGCGCGGCCGCCTGGCAGGCCGCCTTGAAACCTACCAGCCTCGCGCGCACCTCCGATTTGAGTACATCCAGTCGGGCCGCCGATTCCAACGCGGGCGACAACTCGTCAAGCAACCACAACAGCGGCTGGGCGAGCCGGAGCAGGTGGTTCCTGGACTGAGCATTGCGATCCAGCATCACTCCGACCTCCCCGGGCACTGAAAGCCCTGCAGGAGCCCCGTAGTCCACGGATTGGGCAGGCTGCCCGTATTGATATCGAGCTTGGCCTTACGCCCATCGAAGTCGTACTCGGCTACAAAGTGGCTGGCAGAAGCCGAACTGGCGAGTTTGCCCTTGGCAATGACGCGCATCATCGCCCACGGGCCATTGGCAATGAGCGTAGAAGTCTCGGCCCGGACGCGCGGGTTGGCCGTGATCTCTGCCCCCTGCCCGCCGCGCGGCCCCGGCCACGTGACCTTGAGCGGAATGACGGGGCCGTGGACGTATCGCAGGCTCTGGCCGTCGAAATCCATATTCAGTTCGACGATCTCTGGGTCGAGCTCCACCACCTTCAGGTTCACGTTCCAGGCCATGTTCCTGGCGCCCGGATCACGGAAGAAGACTTCGCGAATTTGCTTGGCGCGTTGGAACGGAATGAGACTCGGCCCGGCCACCGGTGGCACATCGGGAGCACTCAGCTTGTACCGCCACGGGGCGATGGTCGTGTCGACGTGAGGCGCCAGGACTTTCTGAAAGAAATCATCCAGCACACCGCCCGCAGCGAAGACCCTCGCAAAATCCTGAATATCCACGTCCTGCATGGATGTTGGCGTGAAGGGATACCTGCCATCGATGGCGTTGCGGCAGCTCTCGCCGATGACGGCATTCATCTGAGCGATGAGGATGTCCCCAATGCCTTTGTTGACGTCTCGCGTGCCCTGCACCACCAGATCGACCAGCACATCCTTGAACGGCGCAGGCAGCTTGGCCGCTTCCATGCGCAGTTGGGCGCCAGCGTCTGCCGGCGGAGGAAGGTTGCGCGTCTCCAAGGCGTTGCTGGCGACCACGAGCGTGGTGTAGTAGGCGTTGACCATGCCGGCGATGGCATCCAGGCGCGGCTTGTGACTCCCTGCTTGCTCGTTGGTTTTGGGGGCAGCCACGTCGGCTTGCCCTGTGACGACTTCCCGCAGGGCTGCAAAGCGGTTATCGACCAACTCGCGCTCCTGCCGCACTTCAGCGCGGGCAGCGAATCCGCTGAACTTGTCGGATTTTTTGTCCAGGACGGCCAACGCCTTGTCCGCCAGCGATTTGTCTTCCTGCTCTATCGCGTGGCTAAGTGTCGTTTCCCGGACAACGACGCGCCCCAGGCGCGCGAGCGGCGAATCCGGAGCGGCAAAGTTGCGCAAGACTTCAAGGTCGAAGGCGAGGTTGTTGCCCGTCAGCGCCCGAATGTCTGCCAGGAATTCTGACCAGCGCTGCGCATACTCTGTCAGGTAGAGGCGTCGGATTTCCCGGGTTAGCGGGTCATCGCCTGTCAGCTTTCCAGCCGTGCTCTCAAGCGTTTTTTTTTGAGCGCTGGTGCCTGCACGGCCCATGACCCAGGCGTCGACCGCCTGCGCCTTGATGACAAACTCCGGCAGGCGGGCGTTGAACAGGTTGTGGTAGCCGGCATAGGTAAACAGACCCGGAATACCGCGCTCGATTGGCTCCCCGCTTGCGCGGGAAAAGACCGTACCGGCCTGCGGCCCGATAGCGCGCACGAGTGAGAAGTCCGCCGGCGCCTCATCCATCATTGCGGCCTTGGCCCGGTCGTACAGGCGTTCTGTCGAAGTATTTCCGTCCAGAAAATCCCGTGCCGACCGGATCAAAGCCTCGTTCTTGGCATAGGGCGACTGGATCGCTCGGCTGCCATCGAGCAGGTTGTTGAGATGCTCGATCACGGCCACTCGACCACCAAATGCATCCGCGCCGCCCCCAGTTGCCCAGTCGCTCTGGACCCAGCTTCGGACGTCGTACGCATCGAACTGATCCAGTTCGTACAGCATCAGGTAGACACGCAGGGTGTTGTAGGTGAGCTTGGCATCCTTGTTGGCGATGGCGGTGGATAACACCGCTTCCACACGGCGCACAAGATATGGCACCAACAGGTTGTCCTGAAGCTTGACATGCGTGGCGGTTGCCTCAGCCAGCACGGGCGGTGCGGCATACAGCCCATAGCGCCAGTTCAGCGGCGGGGCTATCAGGTTCAGGCCGGTGAATGCCGGCAAGTCATAAGCGGCTGCCAGTAGGTCAGGCACGCCATCGGGCTCCGGTCTCTTGTAGAAGCCCGTGACCTTCGTGGCCAGCGCATTGGCCTTTTCCACCACCACGCTCACATAGTTGGTGTTGTGTCCAAAGCTCGTGTATAGCCCGGCAACCAGCCACAGGAACAGTATCAGTACCAGCGCGTGGACGATCAGCCGGAACAGGCGGAATCGGAATTCCCAGCGCAGGTTCGGGCGAACCAGGTGTGACTCCGGGAAAATTCCCCGCTTGAAAAGGTCTGGCAGGAAATAGCTGTCCGCGCCTGCCGTGCTGCCTGTCGCTTCGTCCGCGCCTGTTGCGATGGCATCCAGCACATGAGACAGCGCCGAATGGTCGGCAGCAGCAACCAACTCGCCCGTCTGCGCAGCACTGGTGAAGTACACACCGCGCAGCATGGCCGTGTACTGCGTGTTGTCGTATCGAGAGTCCGCAAAGATCTGCTCGAGCAGATCCGCCAATGGGGTCGCCAGCCCATCGAACTCTTCAACCAGGCCAAACAGCGCCATACGCCGGCCCGTGTCGAACTCCTCGTTAAACCGGTCCGTATCCCCCGCGGTCAGGCGCTTCGCCAGCGCAGCCATCTCAGCGAGGCACAGCGCGCTGATGGCAGGAGCTGACTGGCTACGTCTTGCTTTCGAATCGACCGGCAGGCTGAAGCCCCACGATTGCGCACGCCCTTCGCTACCCAGATACTGGAAATACTGCGTGAAACCGCTGAGCAGATCGAGCTTGGTAACCACGACATAGATCGGGAACTGAACGCCAAGCTCCTGCCGCAACTCGGCGAGGCGAGTACGAATCTTCAGTGCATCATTGGCACGCTCCTGCGGAGTCTGCCGGACCAAATCGGCAACGCTCACTGAAACGACCGCCCCGTTGATGGGCGCCCGGCCCCGATACTTGCGCAGCAGGCCAAGGAATTTCTCCCACTCGGCATGCACGACCTCGGCCTTTTGTTCCTGGCTGGTGTAGTTGCCGGCGGTATCGATCAGCACCGCCTCATTGGTGAATTGCCACGCCGGTACTTTCCGCTCTCCGTTTTCGAGCGGAGTCGCTGCCGCTCCCTCGGCCAAGGGAAAGCGCAAACCGGCGTTGCTCAGTGCGCTGGTCTTGCCTGCACCGGCAACGCCCAGCGTGAGATACCACGGCAACTCATACAGATAGCGCCGCCCTTCAAAGAGCCGGGCGAGGCCACTACTGGTGCGAAGCGTCTTCAGTTGGCGCATCGCGGCATCCACACTCGCCGTCAACGTCTTGGTATCGGCTTCCACCACGGCTTCTTCTCGCTTGCTGCCAGCGTTCATCACCCAGTTTCGGAATCCGTCATCTGACCGAATTCGATGCCAAGTCAGGTACACCAGATAGCCGATCGACACAAGAACGATGCCGGCAATCAACAGAATGCGAGGGGTCGTCTCTTGCAGCGGATGATGGCCGCCAAATGCCAGCAGCGGCCCGGCATGCCAGATCAGCAGGCACAACGCGGTGGCAGCGACAAAGAACAGCGGCAGCCCACGCACCACGAAAAAATACAGCGCCAGCAGCAGCAAGATGACTGCGATGCGCGTGCCAACGCCCGCCAGCGGCACCATGCCATCAAAGCTCAGCAGGGGGCCAATCCACCAGATGGCGGCGCAAACCAGGAGAATCGCCAGCAAAGCCAGACCTTGCCGGGAAAAAATGGCCGCGCCTAGTCGTTTCAGAAGTTCCATACCCAAATTCTCAAGACTGCGAGACAACGATCTCGACCCGGCGATTCTTCGCCCTGCCGTCCGCCGTCGTGTTATCTGCCACCGGCGCCGTATCTCCCTTGCCTACCGCTTCCAACCGCCCCTTGGCGACACCTTGGGTGGTGAGGTATTCGGCAACGTGCACGGCGCGCTCTTCGGAGAGCACCTGGTTCGACGGGAATTTGGCCGTGCGGATGGGAACGTTGTCGCTGTGGCCCGTTACGGTCACCTTACCGGGCACCCTCGCGATCTCGGCTGCCACCTTGTCCAGCAACGGCAGCACCTTGGCGTTGACGCTGGCCTGCCCGCCGGCAAACATGTCGTCGCCGCGGAATATCACCGCGCTGTGGTTGGCGCCTTCCTGCACCTTCACTTCACCACGTGCGATTGCACCCTTGAGCAACTCCGCCAGTCGAAGCGCCTTGGGCGGAGGTGGTGGCGTAATCTGACCGATCGCGTGAATCTGCTGTTCCAACTCATGTGTGCGCAGCGATAGTTGGTACTTGTACCAAGCGAACAGACCAAACACGGCTAGGCCCAGCACAGTTGCGCTCATCCAGATGGGAACGGTGCGAATGACCGAGAACTTGCCCGCCGGCGCCACATACAGGTTCGGGGAAAGCTCCCTGGGCACCGGGCCACGCTGCTGGCGAATCAAGGTGTGAAGGCGCTGTCGGATCGCGAGATGCTGCCGGTCGCCATCCGTGATGTTGCCGTAACGGCCCAGGAAGCCTAGCGAGAGCAGGTAGTAGATCACCTCGATCACATCGATGTGCTCAGCCGGACTGTTCACCAACCGGCCCAGCACGTGGAAGACTTTTTCACCGCCCTTGTTCTCGCCGTGCAGTTGGATGAGCAGGCTGTTCGCAGCCCAGTCGTTCTTACCCCACGGCGTGCGCTGCGCGGCCTCGTCCAACGCCGTGCACAAACCATAGCGCGTGGCCAGGATGTGTTCGGAGCGAATGCCCGCACGCTCGCAGACCGCCTGGAAGTCGTGCAACTCCTGCACCAGTACCCTCTTCAGCAATGCCGCCTGGTCAACACGCAATTCGCGGGGCATGTCGGCCAGCACGCGCAGCAAGGGACGGGCAGCAGACAGCAGCGGATTGATCTGCTGCATCGCCTTCTCGACGCGTTGCTCAATTGGCTTGCGTTTCGCACGCAGTGGTTCGTTGGCGGCCTGCGTGGCGGTTTCATGTGCCTTGCCTGGGCTCTGTGCAACCTCCGGCTCTTGAGCAGCGGAACGGGTCACTTCTGTGGTCGCTGGATCGCTCATTGGCGCACTCCCCACAGCTCAAGTCGCAACTCAGGGAACTGCCCTGCCACATGCAGGGCAAGGCCGCCGTACCGGAGGACTTGTTCCCAGAGCGGATGGTCCTGCGACAACTCGAAATACACCTGGCCAGCACTGAACGGAATCTGGCGCGGCGGCACGGGCATCGCCTGCAGCGGTAGGCCGGGCAGGTGCGAGCGGATCAGTTCCGCCAATCGCTCGGCCGGACCAACCTTGGCTTGCGCCGGGAACTGCTGCTGCAGCACGTCGGCCGGCAAGTGCGCGCCCACCGCCAACACGAAGGTGCCAAAGCGCGCGAACTCCGACGGTTCCAGCACCGCCAGTCGCACGCCGTTGGGCTGGGCGCGCAACTCGATGCGCTGAGCGCTGCGCTCCAGCACCACGTTCAGCAGGAAACGCAGGTCGTCCACGACGGGCTTGATGCAGGTATGAGGCTCGTCGTGCCGGTACGCAGCGTATTCCGCCGGGCGGCGGGTTGCCGTGCGTACGAAGGTGGACAGCTCACCGGCGAAAGCTGTCAGTTCCACATAGAGCGCCTCGGGCGAGGCCGCCTTGGCTTGGAGCATGTGCGCGAACACGGGCTCGAAGCGATTGAACAGTTGCAGGATGAGGTATTCCGAGATTTCTGCGGCATCGCCTCCGCGCGTGCTGGACGCCGTCAGGCGCTCAGCCATGGCGCTGGCGCGCAAGCGCAGCAGCCCATGAACTTCACCCAACCAGGTCTGCAACAAGGCGCTGGCGGCGTAGACGTTGACCGGGGGGATCAGCGCCGGGTCCAGGCGTGCGCTGCCGTCCGCATTGATTTCCGTGACCTTGGCCAGCGGCATGCCGAGCCAGGACTCTGTAAGTTCCTTCTCGGGCAGCAGGCGCAAGCGCAGATCGCTCAGTTGAACCAGCTTGGGACCCTGCCCGATCGAATTGGCGTCAAGCAACTCTTGCTCGAAGCTGCGATAGCGAGCCAGCGAATCCTGGGCGTCTTCCTCGAAGGTGGTTTCTTCCGCATTCGGTGTACGAATGGGAGCGGCCAGATAGATGGTTTGATTCAGGTGCTCATGGCGCAGCGCAAGAGGCGCGGGCAACTTGGCGTGCGCCGGCGCCTCGAACGGCGTGCCGTCCTGGAAAATGCCGGCGGCGCCGGACACGACCAGCTTGCCCAACGCCAACGCCTCGGCATCAATCGAGAAATCATGAAAGCCCCAAAAAAATGGGCTCAATGCAGCGGCACGCTTGTGAGCGAAATGCTCCAGATAGCGCTCCTGCTGCTGGAAGAGCTGCGGGCGCAAAAACAGCCCTTCGCTCCAGACGACTTTGTTGTACCAGCTCATTGCATCAATCAGGTTTGGATACGGTAATGGCCTGCTGGTCCAGAACGACCTGCAGCTTGATCTTGCGTGCGGGAATCACGCTGCGATACCACGCCGCCTCGGGCGCGGGCGGCAGCTTGTAGACGCTGCGCCAGGTGGCCTTGCCGAGCTCGCGGTAGCCAACCAGGAAGCCAAGCGCCTGCGTGTCTGGGTTGAGCTTGCGTTCGATGTCTTGAAACTCCCCCGGGCGCAAGATGAACTCGTCACGCGCCAGCAAGTCCTGCATCAGCAGCGTGCGGTCCGACGATTCGAGCGAGTAGTAATCGGCTTGCTCGAATGCGTTGGAAGTCTTGAGTTCGTAGAGGCGGACCAGGACCGGAGATGCCCTGCCCTTGACGTCAGGGTTGAGGGTGTCTCCTGCCTGGATGGACAGGTTGAGTTTCATTTGCTCGGGCTGAGCGGGGGCAGTGGAGCACGCGGCCAGCGCAAACGACAGCACCCATGGCATCAGAAAGCGGACGATCATGCTTTGCCTGGCTGGCTGCCGATCAAGACGCAGCCACATTCGGTGATGTCGCCTGCGCGAGCCATGGGGATGCCACCTACCTTCGCTGGACCGGACACCTGCACGATGCGGTTGATGCCGTGCTTCGGGCAGTTGACGAAGTCGCCCAGGCGGGCGATGGGTCGGCCTCGGATTTTGCTTGTGGGCGAGCCGGTGGTGACCACTGCGCCGTGCGTGCCGATGTCGCCTACGGTGATGATGTTCGCGGACATAGTTGCGCTTACTCCTCGCCACATCGCTTAATCATCTTCATGCCGGGCAGTGCGGCCGGCGCATCAAAGAATGCAGAGAGACTCTCTTCGCTTACCGGCACATTGATTTGTCCGATCAAGCTTCGGCAGCCGTCTTCATCTGGTGCGCTGCGCTTATCGATACACGAGCCCAATGCCAAAGAGAGTTCATTGCGCTTTGCGGCGTCAATCTTGAGCGAGTCGTACATGGCATTGACATCAGAGCGCAGGGCGGGATAAGTCTGAGCACAGCCCTCGGCGATAGCACCCATGTAGGCTGCCCCGATCACCATAGACATTTGAGCTTGCACGGCAGACATTTCCCCCAACTGCCTTGCCTGCATAGCCGTAATGTCGGCTGTGGCTTGTGTGGCGAAGAGACACGTTGCGGCAACAATGGGGATTGTTGCGAATCGAGTTGGTGCTTTCATTGTTGATTTCTCACTGTCTTCAATTTCTTACTTTCCGCTGGTTGGCTGGCCAAACCACGGCCAATACGCCCGCCCCTCGCCTCGCGCACGCATCCAGTAGCTGACCGGTGGTTTCGGTTGCCAACCCGGCGGCGGGCCGATCAGCACGGCCCAGGAGTCGGTCGCGTCGGCCACGCTGGTGACGACGGCGCTCTTGCCGCTTTGATTGGCATAGGCCGCTGCGAATGCGGTATTGACCGCAAAGCTAGCCGCACGCGCCGGGCCGTCCATGTGTTCAGAGACGCTATAGACGTTGCCGATCTGGTCCAGATCGGGCCATTGCTGGTGAATAGCTGAACGCAGTGGCCCCAACAGACGGTTGATGTTGTCGGTGTGCTTGTGCACATCGTGGTAAATCCGCTCAACCGGGTGGTCTTGCGGGGCTTGGGCTTGCACGGCTTCCATGAGGCCGCTCCAAGCGCCGCCTGGGTTGGCGGACTTGGCGTCTATAGCGCCCTTGTGCTGATGCGGGGTGTAGATGGAGGCCAGCGGCGTGTAGCCCCAGTCAGCACTTGGGTGGCCGAGGATGAGGAGCGCGGTGTTCTCGTTGGTTTGTCCGCCCAGAGGGTAATGCGGCGCATCCGCGTTCCACACCCACACCAGTTTGGTGGGATTCTCGGCCAGAAATTTGAGGGCCTCTTGCAAATCGTAGAAACCCACGGTTTCATCGCCAGCCTTGACTACGACCGTCGGCAGCTTGCCGGTGGGATTGAACATCATGTCTTTGGCTTGCGCCTCTTCGGCAACCACGTCGAACACCAACCGCCGCGTGGCAAGCAAGGACAGCGTGGGCTCGCCGATGATCATTTCCTGCGTGGCGCGAGTGCCGCGCACGGTCTTGCCCTCCCTGTCCTTGTGCAGCCGGTACCAATAGTCACGCATGCGCTCTTCGGCGTGCGCGGCGTCGTAGGCGAGGATGCTGGGGGCTGGCACGCCCATGGCCGCCTGCTCACTTAGCATGGACTTATCGCCGCTACTTTGGTTGTCATTGGTGATATCCGTCGGCGTGCCGATCCACTCGCGCGGCATCCCAAAGAACACCACCGAATCCATGTAGTCCGGCCGGTCGGTGCCCATGCGGATGGAGTAGAAGTAATTCGGATCAATGGGGTAGCTGTTGAAGGTATGCAGTGGGCCCTCGAGCAGATCGCGCAAGCCCGGCCAGTAATCTTGGTACTTGCTCCTCGGGATAGCAGGCAACGGCTTGTTGCGAGGCCATGGCGCAACACTGGTCACTACCTCTCCCACCGAGTCCCCCACCTTGAAGCGCGCCGCCTCGTTGTCATCGGTATTGGGCTCCGCCAGCCCTTGTGCCCACAGCAGGCTCCATTGGGTGGGATAACTGCGCCGCATCAGCGGGTTGAGCCATTGCACGCCGAGGAGCACGGCGGCGGGAGCTTGGGCTGGATTGGCCGCATCGGCCTGAGCGGCCTGGGCAGGCTGGACTTGCATGCGCGGCCAGGCTACGGGCTTGCGGGAATAGCGGTACTCGTCGGAAGACATGGACACTCCAGATTGGCAGGCGGTGAGCAGCAAGCAGGCAGCGCCCATGCATACGCGTGTGCGCGCGCTCAAAGAATGCGGGTTGGGCATGGCGGCTCCTCACGCGTAGTGTGGGCCTGCGCCCTTGGGCGCATGGTGGGCATCGAACAGCCCGGTGTTGCGCTCGTCAGGGATATGGATCGCGGTGACGGCGCCTTTGCTGGCATCAAACTTATCGTTGTTTGCCAACGGGCTCTTCTCATACTTGGCGCTGACGTAGTACTCAAACTCCTGATCCTTGTCAGCCTTTCTGCCCTGCGGGTAGTAGTCCGCCCCCACCATTTCACCCTGGTTGTTCTTTTCGCCCTTCTCCGGCTTGCACCATCGCCAATCCGCCATCCTGCGGAACTGGTTCATCAAGTTTTCGTTGAACCAGCACACGCCCACGTCCACGTCGTAGGCCAGCACGTGCTCGGCGTGCGCCGGGTTGGTGAGGATGGTGGAGTGGTTGGTAGCTTGCTGGTCGTCACCCGCCTTAATCAGCTTCTGCCGGCTCTGTTGCTCATACGCGCTAAACGTGACGCTGCGCGCTTGCGACTGCCCTTGCTCGCTTAACAGGCCAATGTCGGCTTCGCCAAAAGGAACATTGGTATTGAGGGTGCCCTGCTTGTCATACAGCTTGCGTCGTGCGAGTTGGCGCAGGCCGGCGTTCTGGTCGTAGCGCATGGAGGCTTCGCTGCTGGCGTTGCCCCGGCCGGTTTCGCGCTGGGTGGCGTATGGGTCGTGCTGTCCTTCGGGCACGCCGCGCTTTGGGTTGAGGGCGTCTCTAGCGGACTCGGTGCGCCGGTTGAAGGGGCCGTTGACGCGGGTGCCGTCGGTGTGGCGAGTCTCTTCCGGACGCAATTCGGTGCTGCCGCTGGGCAGGTAGAGCGCGCGCGGTTCGATCCCGCCGCTGGGCACGGCGGGGGCGTTGACGAGCACACGCCAACCGGTGTCAGGGTTGGCGTTGACCTTGAGGGCGTCGGTAAAGGGGCTGGCAAGCCATATTCCGCCTTGCACTACACCACCAACGACGGTAAAACCGGTTTTGCCGAGTAGGCTGGCGCGGTCGTCGCTCAAGGTTTTGCCAAACATGACGCTCATGTTTTCCGAAGGTGGATCCCAGAACGGGGGCTTGGAATTCTCGGGCGCGTAGCGGCCGGTTGTATCGTCCCAGCCGCTGTTGGTGTGGGCGGGGGTGGCGCCGATGGTGTGTTCCCAGTAGTCGTAGAACTCGCCCGGTTGGGCACCGACTTTGAAGGGCACGCCCGGTTTAGTCTGAGCCCAGACGCGCTGGTACAGGATGCTCTGGGCGTGGGTGCTCTCGATGTCGCTCTTGTCCAGGCCCAGCCAGCCCATGCCTTGAACGGTGGAGACAGAAACCACGCGGTCGTGCGGGCAGCAGTAGAGGAAGACGCGCCCGCGGGTGTCCCGCGCTTGGCAGTCTTGCTTGGCGGTGCAAGCGGTATCACCGTTCCTCGGGCGGCTGTTGTGGCTGTGCTGTGTCACGTAGTCGTTGTTGTAATGCCAGGCCTGGGGCTGGAAGTGGCGCACGATGTCAAAGAAGTTCTTCAGGCCGGCGATGCGGGCCTCAAGGGTGACGCGGCCCAAGCCGGTCGTGCTGTTGCGCTGGGTGAAGTTGTCCACCCGGCTGCCGCGCAGGCTGTAGGGGGCGTTGGCGAGGATGTAGGTGTCGGCCACGCCCAGACCTAAGGTGCCACTTTTCGGGTTACCGCCAAACTCTGTGTGATGCGCGCCGAAGTAGGCGGAGGTCAGGCCCACCATGTTGCCCTGGCTATGGCAGACGACGGTGATGGGACAGTCTTTTCCGTAGCACTCGCGATGAACCTCGCGGATGCGGGCAACGAGTTTGGCCAGGCGCCATGCGGCAAAGGCTTGGTAATGGCGGGCGGGGGCGTTGTAGATTTGCCGGTCGCTTGTTTGGAGATCGTTGAGCTTGAGGAAGCCCCCCAGGAATTCTGCATGGGTGCCTTTGTCGAACAGGTCGGGCAAGGCAGAGCAACCGTTGACGAACGGGCCACCTCCCCAGGCGTTGTGTTCGTCCAGCAGGATGTCACCGCCCACGGCGCCAAGTTCAGCGGCGCTGGCCTTGTAGCCCCAGCGGAAGCGGATGATGGGGCTGCATCCGCTGCCTGCGATGACGAAGTTGTGGGCTTTGATGTCATCCTTAATGTAGCCGTCGTCAGTCAGCTCGTTCTGGTAGCGCATGGGCTTGAGTTGGCCGCTGCCCTTGATGCAATGAAGCTGATCGTCGTTGCGTTGCAGACGGGTGTTGAGGCCTTTGCACAGGCCTTCTTCAGCGTCGTCGAACCATTCGCCGGTGGAGTTGACGCCGTGCACGAAGATGATGACGCCGGGCAGTGGCAAGGGAGCTCCTACGTCGAGGCGCGGCTTGCCGGGCAGGCACAGGGCTTCGGCGTGTGGGCTGTCCAGGCGACGGGCGGTGACGCGGGTCTCGGAGAGGGTGTGTTCGGCGGTGGTCATGTCGTCCTGTTTCATCTCTTGGCTGGCGTTGACACTTCGTAGGCTGGTTCTGGGCAACCACCACTCAGGGGAGGATGGTGTGTAGATACCCTTCCCGTGTGAAGTCCTTCAACACGGTTTCAGCCAAACCCTGCTCCTCGGGCGATTTCGGTGCTTCCAAGTATTGGGCCCGATAGCGCGGCGCCTTCAGCGACGAGGCCATCGAAGCAGCAACGACGCAGTTCAGATTGCTTTCGCAAAGAGCGCCATTGACCTCATATGCCCGCACGACGTTGGCATAACAGTCCAACTGTGGTTGTTTGCTCTCGCGCTCGCTCAACATGCAGTGCATTAGCGATAGTTCTGGCACGTTGCCTCGAATCTCAATCGCCGCGTCGAGGTCGATCAGCGCGCCTGCGTAGTCCCCGCGACCTGCGCGCTCACTCGCTTGTTGCGCTAGCAAGAAGGCCCGCTTCGGCTCCCTGGCCGACGATTGCTTAACCTTGGCGACAGGTTCATTCGGCTGCGCCGAGACTTGTTCGACGTGCTGTGGAACCGGCTGTGTATCTACCCCGCTAGCTCGACAGCCGAGAAGCCCCCAACCGACCAGAGTCAGAGAAAGCAACCGAGCTCGATTTCTAGACATTGATGACTCCGCTTTTGCCAGTGCCACGAACAACTTGAATCGGTATGACGATTGACCCACGAGATGGGGCAGGTACGGCATGACCTTCGTCGCCTTTATAGAGGTACCCCCCGCTGATAAGCAGTTCGATTTCCACGGAGGGATCGGCCCGTGGCAACTTCAGAACGGCCGTGCCAATGGGGACAAAGGTGTCTTTAGGCCAAAAGCCCGATTCGTTACTCATGCTCAACGGCGTACCCGGCCCCTCGTTGCCATTGATGCGAAGCGACGCCAAGGCAAAGAATTGCGCCTTGCCAATCCTTCCGGCGCTGGTGTAGCCCATAGCGTTCAGCCAGATCGACTCTCCCGAAGCGTCCCCCTTCACTACGAGATTTCCCTTGATATTGAACGCGCCATTCACGCCAACACCCTCTACAAACAAGTAGGCTGCTTGGTTGATTTGATAGGTGGGCTGTGCAAACTGATACTGGTACTCGCCGCCACTCTGATCCCCGCCGCTCCCGGTCATCAAAGCCGTCCGGGTCATCACCGGTCCCTGGCTGGACGGCTGTGACTGACCGAATGTGACAGACAGAGCGTCCGTCACCTGTGATTCGTACAGGTCGATTTCGCCCAGCGCATTGGTGACGCCCTTGAGCACGCTGCCGTCTGACTTGACGATTTCATAGGGTCTGCTGGCAACGGGTTGCTTGTCCGCCGGACGAATCAACCGGAACCTGCGCCCTACATCCCCCGAATCAAACTGCGGCAACGCCCCATCAATCCCCTGCGCCCCTGGCACATCAAAGTTGTCGGTATGCAGATGCACCCGCGTCGGCCCAAAGATCTCGACCGCCCCATCGGCAATACGGATACCCGCATTGCCACTCATCAGCGTGATGCCCGTCTTGGCGTTTTGCAGGATGGTGCCGTCCGTAGCGGTGATGACCACGTCTTGCTTGGCATTAGCTGTGATGCTCTTCTGCTGGGCTTGCAAGACGAGTTGCCCCTGGTGGGCGATGCCCTTCCACGCGCCGCTGTGGGCGAACAGGCTGATGCCGGTGCCGGCGTTGACGAGGTATTGCTGCCCCGCTGTGACTTGCTGGTTCAGTTTCGAGATAGTGTCGATGTGCTGCCCGGCATAGCTAGTCTGGCTTTTGAGGGTGGCGAAGGCCATGCCAGCCGGTGCGTACGCGCCGATGATGGGCTGCCCGCCCTGCCCGGAAGCATCCTTGTGGTTGTTGGCACCGGCATCCCACTCCCGAATAGCCTTGGCTAGATCGGCTTGCGGGTCGGTATCGGCCTTGAGCGCTTCATGCTGGCTGCTGTAGTCGCCGAGCGACTTGGCGGCTTCCAGCGCGGTTTTCATGCAGCCGGTGAACTCTTGGCGGTCGAGGTGGCCGCCAACTGCCGCAATTTGTCCCTCGGTGGTAAAGAACAGGCCTTTGGCACCGCGCAAGGTGCCCTGCCCGTCAGTGCGCAGGTCGAAGCCTTCTCCTCGGGCGTCCTTGCGGCCGGGGTTGCCGGGCACGCCCGTAAGGTAGCCAAGGTTGAGCTGGCTCGTCTGGTGGTCGGACGACAACTGAGCCTGAATCTGCCCCTGCGTGTCGTCCATCAGCAGATGGTTGCGCCGTCGGCCGAAGAGCTCCTTGCTGGCGACGCCAGATAGGGCGTGCTGGCTGGGCAGCGCCCAGGGTGGCAGGTTGAGCTGGTTGGGCACCCGCCCGATGATGATGGGGCAGTTTGGATCGCCATTGAGGTAGTCGACCAGCACTTCCTGCCCGATGCGCGGGATGTGCATGCCCCCAAACTGGTTGCCCGACCAGTTGCTGGCAACGCGCACCCAGGGCGATGAATTCTCGTCGTACCGGCCGTAGCGGTCCCACTCGAACTGGACCTTGACGCAGCCGAAATCATTGCACCAGACCTCTTGATTCTTGGGTCCGGTCACAACGGCGCGTTGGATGCCGCGCACGCGCGGCTTATGAGCGGTGCGTGCAGGGCGAAAGACTTCGTCGATGGGCTGGGCTTCGAAGGTGGCGCGGCAGGCGTAGCGTTGGGTACTGCCGGTCTGCACGTCAACGTCTTCGAGCTGAAGCTCGGCACTGATGACGAGAAACTCGCGGTTCAGCGCATCGTTGTCGTGGTTGGCAATCTGGTAGGTGCTGCCAGCGGCGATACCGCGCAGCGCGCCGGCACCACGCACGCGGCAGCCTTTGGCGCGCCACTCTTCCATGCGAATTCGCGCGCGTTGGTTTCCAACGTCGCGGCTAACGTAGGTGCCCGGGTTGTATTCAAAGTAGTCGAACTCGGCGTGGCGCGTGTTACGCGGCAAGCTGTCGTCGACGGTGAGATCGGCTTTTGGCTGGCGTGGATCGTAGTCTTTGAGCGTCACGCGACCGGTGCGCAGGCGTTTGATGAGTTCGAAACGCGTGAGGTGTTCCTGGTCGACCTTGAAGCCGTGCGGGTAAATCGGCAGGGTGTGATACGCCTCGCTGGGAAACTTGCGCCAGGCACCGGATTCGCTCACCAGCACGAGCCGGTGGTGCCCGCCGTCATGCTCGAAGAAGTAGGTGATGCCCCATTCTTCGGTCAGGCGCTGGATGAAATGAGCATCGGTCTCACCATGCTGCACTTCCCATTCGAGCTTGGGATAAGCGCTGACATCCAGGCGCATGTCGACGCTGAAGATGTAGTCCGAGAGCACTTCATCGAGGATCTCGATGACGGTCCTGTTCTGGAAGGGACGGTGGTCAGCGGTTCGGGTGGCGAGCCATAGCCATGGGCGCAGGGTGTAACGGTACAGGCGGTTGTCTGAGATGCCGCCGATCTGCTCAACGCTGGAGATGATGCCCGTGATCTGGCGCTCGCCAGCGCCAATACCGCCGAGCAGGTCGGTGCCCATGCCGTCGAGCTCAATGGTGAGCGTCATCTCCTGGCCGATAGCAGCATCCAGATCGGCTTCGAGCATGGCTTGCTCGGCCGCTGGAGAGACTGCCCGCAGGTCCACTGTGTAGGTGAACAGTTCGCTCAGGGCTTCGCGGCCGGAGACGCGCACGAATTCCAACTGCGGCTGCCCCAGCAACGCGGGGATCGCCTCGCTAGTGGCTTTGACCGTGCGGGAACTACCACCCAGATTGGAAACTCGCTCTACCGCGCCCATCTCTCTGCTCCTTGTGAATGACGTGCCGCCACCGCGTTAGCGTGGGCCATTTGCTCCTGCGGCTCAGATCACTTGATATGTGGCTCAGAGGGGCTCTACTCCATCACCAACACGAAGCACTGCCCCTCCAACATCTCGTTACCTGATAGCCGCCGCAGTCGCAGCGCCCGCAATACCTAGCGGCACGAGCGGAATCGCAAGGAGGGTCAGGACCCCGTCGGCGGCAACTGTCAGAGGGGTGAGCAGCACCAGCGCAGCCTTGCCTCCGGTAGGCAACTCCTCGCGGATGTTCACGCTGTATGACTGGTTGAACTTCTTGGCGAGGGCTGAAGGCATCACGAAGCCCTTGGCGCTATATCTCTTTCCGCTCAACTTGAACGACTGCGTCATACGTCCACTAGACTCTTTCGCGAAACCAAACGACTGCGCTAGTCGTTGATCTTCATCGTTGGCGCTCGCGGGCAGAAGCAACGTGAAATTGCCGGTCATATCCGACTCAGGCGTGACATTGAACTGCCCCATCTTGGCCTGCACTTTCGGATGCAGGGGCGAGTCCAGGACCTCGACCAAACGAGGCGGGGTATCGATGATGTAGTGGTACTCCGATCCCAATACGACAATCTTCGAACCATTGCTCGCCACGAGAATCTGGCTCACGTTTTCGGTGTAGCTCTTGTATTCCTTCTGCGATATCTCGGAATACAAGGACTTGGTGACAGGTGCGCACGCATTCAGCGCCAACAGCGGCAACACGGTTGCCGCCAGAAATACCCTGCGTTTCATCTCTATGAATCTCCTCATGCATTGGTGAAAGCGCTACCCATCCGGCTGTTGATGCTGCCGGATGGGTACTGCTCATCAAGCTTCCTTATTGCCCTTGATGTCGTAGCCGGCAGTCACAGCGCCGCCGCTGCCGCCATGAGCGTTCTGCACCACGTACTCCTGCTTGATCTTGGCGAACGACAGCGCCACCTTTTCGCGCATGCGCACTTCGTCACTGACGGACCCGCGCGGAGACACCTTGGTCACAATCACGTCGCTCATGGTCAGCTTCAGGTATTCGAGCGGGTTGCCACCGGCCTTGCGCACCACCAGCACGGCCTGGTCGATGTGCTTGCCGGTCAGGCAATACTTCATGAGGTTGGGCGAGGCGCGATCGATGTAATGCTCGAAGCTCAGATCGGTCACGGTCGCCTTGCCAGCGCCACCGCCGCTGCCAGCGTGCATGGTCGATTGCTGCTCGATGCTCCAGTCCCACGCCAGGACTTCCACTTCGTTCTTGTGCGACGAGTCTTGCGATTCGCCATCGATGCCGTTGATCTTCAGGAAGATGTCCTGTGCCATTGCAAAGCTCCTTCTTTAGACAGGTACTGCTTTGGTCTAGATTGGGTTGGTTTTGCCTTAAGCGGCTTCCTTGATGGACGGAAGACGTGCCACCAGGCGAAGCGACACCGTCAGGCCCTCAAGCTGGAAGTGCGGGCGCAGAAAGAACTTGGCGCTGTAGTAGCCGGGGTTACCTTCCACTTCCTCGACGACGACTTCGGCAGCCGCCAGCGGACGGCGTGCCTTGGTCTCTTGCGAGGAGTTGGCCGGATCGGCATCCACGTAGTTCATGATCCATTCGTTCAGCCAGCGCTGCATGTCTTCGCGCTCCTTGAACGCGCCGATCTTGTCGCGCACGATGCATTTCAGGTAGTGCGCGAAGCGCGAGCAGGCGAACAGGTATGGCAGGCGTGCCGACAGGTTGGCGTTCGCCGTGGCATCCGCGTCGTAGTACTCGGCAGGCTTTTGCAGCGATTGCGCGCCGATGAACGCGGCGTAATTGGTGTTCTTGCGATGCACCAACGATATGAAGCCGTTCTTCGACAGCTCGGCCTCACGGCGGTCCGAGATGGCGATCTCGGTCGGGCACTTCATGTCGATACCGCCGTCGTCGGTCGGGAAAGTGTGGCACGGCAGGTCCTCGACCACGCCGCCGCTCTCCACGCCGCGGATCAACGTGCACCAGCCATACAGCTTGAACGAGCGATTGATGTTGACGGCCATCGCGTAGGCCGCGTTGCTCCACACGTACTTGCGGTGGTCCGCGCCGTCTGTGTCCTCTTCAAAGTCGAAGGCATCGACTGGGTTGGTCTTGATGCCGTATGGCAAGCGAGACAGGAAGCGCGGCATAGCCAGGCCCACGTAGCGTGCATCTTCGGAGTTGCGCAACGCGTTCCACGGTGCGTACTCCAGGTTCTGGAAAATCTTGGAAAGATCGCGCGGGTTAGCCAGTTCTTGCCACGAATCCATCTGCATCACAGACGGCGATGCCCCAGCAATGAATGGTGCGTGCGCGGCGGCGGAAATCTTCGCCAGCGAACTCAGCAACTCGACATCGGGCGGGGTGTGATCGAAGTAGTAGTCCGCCACCAGGCAGCCATAGGGTTCGCCGCCCAATTGGCCGTACTCCTCTTCATAGATGCGCTTGAAAAACGGGCTTTGATCCCAGCCGATACCCTTGTAGCGGCGGAGTGTTCGGCGCAAGTCCTCCTTGGACACATCCATCACGCGAATGCGCAACTTTTCGTCCGTCTCAGTGTTCGAGACCAGGTGATGCAGGCCACGCCATGCGGATTCCAGTTTCTGGAAATCCTCGTGGTGCAGGATCAGGTTGATCTGCTCGGAGAGCTTCTTGTCGATGGCGCCGATGATGGCCTCGATACTCTTGTAGGCATCGTCACTCATCGTGAACGCGCTGACGAGCGCCTGCTCCGCTAGCGTGCGAACGGCCAGGTCAACGGCTTCGCGAGCCTGGTCGGTTTTGGGGGAGAACTCGCGGTTGATCAGCGCGGCAAAGTCAGAGTGGTCAGCCGTTGCAGCGGTCTGGTGTTTCTGTTGTTGTGCGGAAGCCATGGATTGCTCGCTCGATAGTGGAATTCAGGAAGGCAGGAAGCCGCGCGATTCAGGAGTCAGCCGACTCGGCATCAGCCGGAACGGCCGGAGCGCCTTCTGGCTTCGGCGCCTTGGCCAGCGCCTGCAGAAGTGCCGGGTCTTGCAGCAGTTGGTTGATCAACGATTCGGCACCCGATTTACCGTCCATATAGGTTTGCAGGTTGGCCAGTTGCGTGCGGGCTTCGAGCAGTTGCTTGAGCGCGTCAACCTTGCCGGCAACGGCAGCGGGCGAAAAGTCTTCGATGCTCTCGAACGTCATGTCGACCATCAGTTGGCCTTCGCCGGTCAGGGTGTTGGACACGGCAAACGCCACACGAGGCTTCATGGCCTTCATGCGTTCATCGAAGTTGTCTAGATCAATTTCGAGGAACTTGCGGTCGGCCACCGCCGGCAGAGGCTCGGCCGGCTTGCCCGACAGATCGGCCAGCACGCCCATCACGAAGGGCAACTCGACGCGCTTCTCCGAGCCATAGACCTCGACGTCGTACTCGATCTGCACACGCGGTGCGCGATTGCGAGCGATAAATTTTTGCGAACTGTTCACAATGGACATGGATCTCCCCAGTGGGTTTTGCGTGAAAGAGCCGCTCGGCGTCAGGCCGATTCGGCTTCGAGAATCGCCGGCCCAACGGTGCGGCCGGGAAGGTATTCAGCGTGGTAGGCCAGCGCGGATGCACCTTCGCCATCTGCCGTGAGGTCGATCGCAAGCAGTTGGCGCTTTTCGGCCAGTGCCGCCAGCCAGAGCTTTGCGAGTTGAGGCTGGATGACCTGCTCGATAAAGCTGATGAGTTGACGGGCGCCGGTTTCTCCAACAGGGCACCGCTTGACGATGTGAGACACCACGGCCTCGCTGTAAGTGAGTGTGATGTCGTGCTGTTCGCGCATGCGTGCAACCACACGGTCCAGATGCAGGCGCACGATGCGCCCCAGGTTGTCCGATGCGAGCGGGAAGTACGGCACCACCACAAGCCGGCCCAGGAACGCAGCCGGGAAAACCTTTCGCAGCTCAGGCATCAACGCGTCGCGCAATGCCGCCGGTTCGGGCAGTAGCTCCGGGTCTTCGCACAGGCCTGACAGCAAATCGGAGCCGGCGTTGCTGGTCAGCAGCAGGATGGTGTTCTTGAAGTCGATGTGGCGACCTTCCCCATCTTCCATGTAGCCCTTGTCGAAGACTTGGTAGAAGACTTCGTGCACGTCCGGGTGGGCTTTTTCCACCTCGTCGAGCAACACGACGCTGTAGGGGCGACGGCGTACGGCTTCCGTCAGCACGCCGCCTTCGCCGTATCCAACGTAGCCGGGTGGCGCGCCTTTGAGGGTGGAGACGGTATGCGCCTCCTGGAATTCGGAAAGGTTCACGGTGATGAGGTTCTGCTCGCCGCCGTAAAGCGCGTCGGCCAATGCCAACGCCGTTTCGGTCTTGCCAACGCCGGAGGGGCCCACCAGCAGAAACACACCTACCGGCTTGTTAGGGTCGGTTAGGTGCGCACGGGCTGTCTGGATGCGTTCGCCCAATTGCGCGAGAGCGTGATCCTGGCCAATCACGCGGGCGCCTAGCGCTTGCGGAAGCGCCATCACCGTCGCCACCTCGTCGGCAATCATGCGGGTCACAGGGATGCCCGTCCAATCCGCAACAATGGCGGCGACGACAGCCTCGTCCACTTCGATATAGACCAGTGGCGCCCCCCCTTGAGCCGCGTACAACGCCGCTTCCAGATCGGCCAATGCTGCCCTGATCTGGTCAGACTCGCCCCCAGCCGAGCGTTCTGCCATAGCCTGCCGATGATCAAGAATGCCCGCGGCGAGTGCCCGCTCCTGCTGCCAGCGCGCCTCGGCTTGAGCGAGTTCGGCCTCGATCTCCCGAATCACACTGCCTAAGTTCGCAATGCGCGAGCGATTCTCCTTTCCGAAAGTCGCCTCCTTCGCCAGCAGCGCCGCCTCGGCCTCGGCAGCCGCCAAGCGTTGCCGCAGAAGCTCGACGGCGGCAGGTGCCGCATGCAGCGACAGTGCGACGCGCGCGCAAGCCGTATCGAGCAGGCTGATGGCCTTGTCTGGCAGTTGCCGCGAGGGAAAGTAACGATGCGAGAGCTTGACCGCAGCGCGCACAGCCTCGTCCCGGATCAGCACCTTGTGATGGGCTTCGAAAGTCCCGACGAGACCACGCACCATGGCGACTGCGTTGGCTTCCAGAGGCTCCATGACCTGCAAGACCTGGAAGCGCCGTGTGAGCGCCGGGTCTTTTTCGATATGGCGCTTGTATTCGCTCCAAGTGGTGGCGCCGATCATGCGCAGCGCGCCACGAGCCAGCGCTGGCTTGAGCAGATTGGCGACATCGCCCGTCCCTGCCTGCCCACCCGCGCCAACAAGGGTATGCACCTCGTCCACGAATAGGATCACCGGCTTGGGAGATTTGGTGGCTTCTTCCAACACACTCTTGAGGCGCGCTTCGAGCTCGCCTTTCATGCTGGCACCCGCCAGCAACGCTCCAACATCCAGGCTCAGCAGGCGAATCTGGCTCAGACTGGGCGGCACCTCACCGGAGGCGATAGCCTGTGCCAAGCCTTCGACCAACGCGGTCTTGCCGACACCAGCCTCGCCGGTGATCAGAGGATTGTTCTGACGGCGGCGCAGCAGGATGTCCGCCATCGTGCGGATTTCATGCTCGCGTCCGATGACCGGGTCTAGGCGGCCTGCCCGCGCCTCCTCGGTCAAGTCACGGCAGTACTGCCCCAACACGCTCTTGCTGGAACCGACCGGCGGCATCGCTAGGCTTGCCTCGCCCGGAACCGCAGGCGCAAGCCCGCTACCGTCGTACGTAGCTTCCGCGCTTTCGGGGGACTGAGCGACCAGCGCCGGAATGCTCTCGATCAGATCATCCGTACGAATCTTTGCAAACTGAGCGGAGATACCAAGCAGCGTGTGGCGAAGCCCATGCGTCTTGAGCAGCGCGGTCAGCAGGTAGGCGCCACGTACACGGTTATCTGCAAACGCGAGCGTGGCATAGACCCAGCCACGTTCGACCGCCGATTCGATCTGGAAGGAGAAGTCGCTGATCGAGCTGGCGCCCGCTGGCAACGCCGACAGCGCACGCGTGAGATCGGCCTCCAGCGCCTGGAAATCCGCGCCGACGTGCCGCAACACACGCTGCAGATCGCCGTCTGGAGCTTGGAGCAACTGATGCAACCAGTGCACCAGTTCCACATATGGATTACCTCGCAGCTTGCAGAAAGCGGTGGCGCTTTCGATTGCTTTGAAAAGGGTCGGGTTAAGTCGGCCAAACAGGGCCTGACGGGAAATATCCATTCAACAATTTTTATTAAAATAGGCTATCGCCTGATTTGAATTCTGGAATTCAGCGCTCCCCACTTTTTAGGGTATTCGCAAACTCACAATCATAGCAACCAAATATTTCCAACAGAATCCTCAACAATATTTATCAATTTGAATAGGAGAAAAGAAATTTCACAAATTTCCGCTGTTCCTCCGCCTAAAACCTATCGAGTTGCCCATCAACACTATTTTTTACAACAAACCCAACATAAAATTACACCCAGTAGAAAAAAGCAATTTTCAAACCCTTGCCTTTTCAGAAATTAACATTAATCAAACATAAAGATATTAATTATGCTTAATTCAGATTTTCAAATAAATCAATAACAGCAGATAGGCGATTTTCCATCGACACCGATTACGACTATCATCGCCGCCGGTTTGTCAAATGGGCATAGGCTGTGGAAATCATTGGCGACCGGCAGCCACAACTGCCGAAGGGCGGCATCCTGGACGATCTGGTACCGACCGGCGACACCCGGAATGGAACGCAAGACGCGGGCGATCTATTCTCAGCGCTGCGGCACGGCCGCAGTGGCGCGTCGTTCATTTCTGTACTCGGTGCGCCAGTCGAGCCCGTGGATGCGTTGGTGCAGCTCAGCTACGAGGCGGCGGCCGTGCTGCGCAACCCCGCGCTGGCGAACGCCTGTGCACACTTGGGACCGCCAAGAGGCGATACGGCAGCAGATATCGCTGCAGGGAACACGCAGGATCGTGGGCTGGCGGGCACGCCACCGGAGAACGAGAGCCTGCTCGACATGTTGGCCAGCCCGGCGCACATCGACCGCCTGATTGGCTCGCTTGAACCTCCTGACACTCAGCAGCTCTTCGCTCCGCCATCGACACCAGACGTTCTGCGGCTTTTTGCTGGCGATATCGTAGTTCCCGAGCGGCGCGGCATTACGGCTGCGTTGACTCGCCGGGAGCATCACCTTGTCTCGATGGACAGCGCATATCAACCGGCTCAGGCTCAATCTGAAGAATCGGATGCACATGACGACTGACACCCTGCCCTTGAATCAACGATCGGCGCCCAGACTCTCGGCCGCGCTACAGCACAGCGGGTCGATGGCTCAGGCGCTGCAAACTGCGAAAGTCCGCGTACGCCAGCAACCAGCTGCGTTCGGTGAGCGTTGGCAGTTGTTCCAATGGCTGTGCGTGACAGGCGACTGGCTGCGGGCACTCAAGCAATTGCAGGTGGCGACCCAATTGGCAGCAAATTTTGTGCAGACAGCACACGTCTACCGTGACTTGATCCGGTCGGAACTGTTTCGTGTCGAGGTTCTCAACGGGAAGCGCAAACCGGGCTCACTTCTTCCTTCACCCGGTTGGATCACCGCACTTGGCGATGCGCTCGCGCTGGCCGATGTGGGTGACATTGCTGGAGCAGACCATCGACGACAGGAAGCTCTGTCCGAAATGCCAGACTCTCATGGCACCATCGATGGCACGTCGTTTCATTGGATCACGGACAGCGACACCCGCTACGGCCCCACCTGCGAGATCGTGTCAGGTGGTCGTTATGCCTGGCTGCCGTTTTCTCAGATGCGTACACTGGAGATGGGCCCGGTAGCTGGCTTGCTCGATCTGGTCTGGCGCTCAGCGACAGTCACTCTGAAGGACGGCACGATATGCCGTGGCTTCCTGCCGGTGCGGTACCCGGGCTCCGAGCATGGCAGCGATGCAACCCGGTTGGCGCGCAAAACCCATTGGACCGAGATCGGTCAGACCAGCGTCATTGCTCTTGGTCAGAAGACATGGATGACGAATGCCGGCGACACCGGGCTACTGGATGTGTCGACTCTGACCATGGGCAACGCACATGAGTGAGCGTCGCACGCCCCGGCGCCCTAATACACAGTTGCTGCCGACACTCTTTGACCGGCTGCGCGATGATGCGCCACTGCGCCAGACGGAAAGTCCGTCAGAGTATGTCGTCACGCGAGCACAGATGCGCGAGATCCTCCAGCGCGATCTGACTTACCTTCTCAACACCACCAATCGCGAAGATGAGATCGACCGGAGCCGATACCCGGCTGCCGCCGGGTCCTCCATCAACTACGGAGTGCCACCAGTGGCCGGCACCTATCTGTCCGCACACAAGTGGAACGATATTGTCAAGATCGTGCGGCGAGCCATCTTGGATTTCGAGCCACGACTCATTCCTGGCTCGCTGAAAGTCGACCCATTGCGCAAGGAAGACGCTCCCATACGCTACAACACGCTGGTCTTCGAGATTAGTGGGCTGATCCATATGGATCCGTATCCGATGGCATTCACCGCTCAGAGTTCGCTTGACCTGGAAACCGGTCGGATGAACATCCGCTCCATCCACGCCAACTGACTGACACCATGGACCCGCAACTGCTGGACTACTACAACCGCGAGCTCGTCTACATGCGAGAGCTTGCGGGGGAATTCGCCACGCAGCATCCCAAGGTGGCGAGGCGCTTGGGAATGCACGGCATCGAGGTCGCTGACCCCTACGTTGAACGTCTGATTGAGGCTTTCTGCTTTCTATCCGCACGTACGCAGATCAAGCTGGACGCCGAATTTCCGCGCTTCACCCAGCGCTTGCTGGAAGTCGTCTACCCGAACTACGTTGCCCCAACCCCCGCCATTGCGGTGGCGCAGTTTCACCCAAGCCATCAGGAAGGGGACCTCATGCGGGGGGTGGAGGTGCCACGCGGCACGATGCTGCTCGCGCGAACACCTGCCGGTGAGTCCACCGAGTGCGAATTCCGCACAACCCAAGCGCTTTCCCTTTGGCCGCTGGAGATTGCTGAAGCCCGCCTCACGGGTATTCCTCCCGATATCCGGGGGCTGGAGCGTTACGTACCGGCGCATGTGAACATCCAGGGCGCACTGCGGCTCCGTCTGCGACTCAACGGTGAGGCTACTTTTTCCCAATTGAGCGGCCTGGACGCCCTCCCGATTCATCTGAGCGGCGGCGACCAGATTGCGTCTCACCTGTTCGAGCTGCTGCACAGCGCCGGCTGTGCGTTGCTGATCGGCAGGCCTGGCGAGATGTACGAACGCCCGCATGCTGTTACGAACAATGCGATCAGCCATGTCGGCATGGCCCCCGATGAAAGCGCGCTACCGCTCGCCTGGAACAAGTTCCATGGACACAATCTGGTGCATGAGTACTTTGCGTGCCCGCAGCGCTTCTACTTCTTTGGGCTCAACGGACTGGCGCCAGGGTTGGGCAAGATCGATGGCCGCGAAGCGGAGATCGTCATCCTTCTGTCAAAGCCACCCAAGACACTCGGCAGCCAAGTTGATGCCGGCCAGTTCGCGCTGTTCTGCTCACCGGTCATCAACCTCTTTCCAATGCGCACGGATCGGATGGAAATCCATCCGGGGCGCACGGAATTTCACTTGGTCGCCGATCGCCGCCGCCCACTCGACTACGAGGTCTTCTCGGCCCAGAAGCTGTCCGGACAAGCGCACGAGCACAGCGCACCGATCGACTTCCGCCCTCTCTTTTCCACGCTCAATAGCGACGAGGGCAATCATGGCCGGTACTTCTCGATGCGGCGGGAACGCCGACTCATTTCCGACCAGGCACGCAGATACGGAACGCGAACGGCGTACATCGGAACAGAAGTTTTCGTCTCGTTGGTAGACCAGAACGAAGCACCGTACCCGAACGACCTGCGGTATCTCTCGGTTGACGCGCTGGTTACCAATCGGGACTTGCCCAATCTGGTGCCGCGCAATGGATTCAGTGACCTACGTTCACCAGATTCCATTCCGGTTGCTGGCATCGGGTTGATTCGGCCGCCGTCGGCGCCGCGGGCGCCGTTTGCCGAGGGCGAAACCGCCTGGCGACTGGTCCGTCAGCTCGGCTTCAATTACCTGTCGCTGACAGACCTCGACCACCGCGAGGGCGGCCAGGGGCTGCGCGACATGTTACGTCTCTTTGTCGCCAGCGACGACATCGCCCAGCAGCGTCAGATTGCAAGCCTGATCGGCTCCAAAACTCATCCAGTCACACGCCGATTACCAGGCAGCGGCCCAATCATTTACGGCCGCGGCATTCAGTGTCAGTTGACGGTGGACGAGGCGGGATTCTCCGGGATCAGCCCCTATCTCTTCGGCGTCGTGTTAGAGCATTTCCTGGCCCGGCATGTATCGGTAAACGCCTTTACGGAAACTGAGTTGGATTCGATTCAGCGTGGGCACATTCACCGTTGGCCTGTTCGCGTGGGTACTCGGAGCGCGGTGTAATCATGTACCGAGGCATCGACGACAACGCACCTCCATCGGCTGACCCGATCGCCCCCGAAACGAGTCAGTACGCAGACCAAGCGCCATGGAAGCTGAGTTTCCTGGGATTGCTTCGGCAGCTTGCCGCGCATCGCCCGGATCTGCCGTCAATCGGGAAAGCAAGCAAGCCACATGATGAGCATTTTCGGATTGGCCAGCTTGCTTCGCTCGCTTTTGCTCCGCGAGAGATCGCGCGACTTCAGCAAGCGCAGGGCAAGCTCAAGATCCAGTTGTTCGGACTCGGCATGTTGGGGCCGAACGGAGCATTGCCAATTCACTTCACGGAGATCATTCGCGAACGCACCGAGGCACACCGCGACAGCACGACGGCAGATTTCCTTGATCTGTTTCACCATCGTGCACTCACGCAGTTTTATCAAGCCTGGGCGCATGCACAATCGGCCGCGGGGCTGGATCGGCCTGATGCAGAGGTGTTCTCCCGGTACATCGGGTGGTTGGCCGCATCCGAAGCCGGCGAGATTGGGAATTGCGCCTTGCCCTCGCATGCCCGGCTCGCCGCCAGCGCGCACCACGTGCGTGAATCGCGCAACCCAGATGGGATCGCAACAACACTCGCACACTTCTTCGGGGTGCCTGTACGTCTTGAAGAATTCGTTCTGCATTGGATTGCGATTGACCCCGCCGAGCACTCTCATCTCGGGCATCCGCGGGCACCCAGCGTGATGGGGCACGGCGCCATGCTGGGTGAGATGGTGCCGGACCGGCAGCACAAGTTCCGTCTCGTCATCGGGCCGCTCGAACTGCAGCAGTATTTGAACTTCACACCCAATGGGCGAGACTTACCGGTCCTCGTCGAGTGGGTTCGCTCGTTCGTTGGTTTCGAGTTTGAGTGGGAAGTCGAACTACAAGTCATTCCGGACTCCGCACCGCCGGCTGTGCTCGGCTCGACCGAACGCTTGGGCTGGTCAACGTGGCTTGGCGAACCCAACCGCAACCGTGCCATCACCGGCATGGTGTTCACGCCAGAGCAGTGCGCGAAGCACTCAGCCTCTCAGCGCTAGGCGCGGTCATTCTTGCGGAGCGAGGACATCGGTGTCCGGCCAGCGACTGCTACCTACCATCAAGCTCCTATGAAAACAAAATCCAAGGGCGTGCAAACAAATCACCCTGCCCTCATCTTCCCTGAGTTGCTGGAGCCGGTCTCCAAAGAGCGCCCCTGCGGGGACGACCTCGAGTATGACCCCGAATTCGTCGTGCTACAGGCGAAGGCAGCCCCCAAACTGGGCGCGCAGTATGGCGATTTCATCAGTGCACCGGAAGCGATCAACTGGAGCGACCTGGAACGCGATTGCCGCCGGCTGCTGCTCCGTACGCGCGACATCCGCATCCTGGTGCTGCTGTTGCGGTGCAGGGTCCGGCTGGACCATGCCGTTGGCATGCGTGATGGTCTGATGCTACTCGCGCAACTGCTGGCGAAATGGCCGGAGGCCATTCATCCACAACTCATGGTGGACGGCGAGCCGGACCCCGTTTTACGCGCCAATGCACTGGCCGCCCTGGTGGACACACAGGGGCTGATGCAAGACGTGCGAGATTTGGCGATTGCCACCAGCAGTACTTTGCGCCTGCAAGTGCGTGACGTGGAGCGATCTCTGGGGACGCCACGGCCCGCAGACGCCTTGACGCCAGAATCCGTAAGGCAGCAGTTGGAGGATCTACGCCGGCAGCAAAGCCCAACATTGGTGGCGCTTGACGAGGCCTTGAGCTTTGCATCGTCGATCGACATATGGGCCCGGCGGCGGCTTCCGAACGATCACCCGGATTTGGCGCCGTTACTCAAGCTGCTGAGCCTTGTAACCGGGACGTCCCCCGCAACAACGGTTCAGGAGACTGCGGTACCTGACGCGCCACCGTTGTCCCCCGTGCATATGAAGAGTGAGGTTAGTGCAAACAGGCTTGAAATGGATGGTCACGCGCTACAGGCACCTTCTGCCAACACTCGACCTACCGCCCCGACGAATCGGGATGCCGTCCTCGCCACCATCCGCACCGCGCGGACATGGTTTGAGACACACGAACCGAGCAGCCCCGTGGCGCTCCTACTCAAACAAGCTGAGCGGCTGACCGGTAGGCGCTTTGATGAAATCTTCCAGGCGATTCCTTCTGATCTTGTAGAACGCTGGGCTCGAGAAGATTGATACTGCGGTGCCAAGACATCGGCTACCTCATGACAGATCCTGTGACACCCGTTACCCCGTGCTTCATTCATCAGGATCGGCTGCTGCAACCACGGGCATAGCAAGAAGTTACGGAACGCCGCAATTCAGGCCCACGAAATTCTTCGACGAACAAAAAAAAAGCGCCGCGGGCATTCAACCTGCGGCGCCATGCCAAGCCACTACGGCGAAAACAACCCGCCGCAGCTCGACAGCACGTTTACATCTTTACGGTGTCGGCCACTTCCTTGAAGTCCTGGATCTGATCGAAGTTCATGTACTTGTAGATCTTGTCGCCATTGGCGTTGATCACGCCGATGTCAGCCATGTACTCGTCCTTGCTCGGGATCTTGCCCAGACGCGAGCAGATCGCCGCCAGTTCCGCCGAGCCGAGGTACACGTTCGTGTTCTTGCCGAGACGGTTCGGGAAGTTACGCGTGGAGGTCGACATGACCGTCGCGCCCTCGCGCACCTGTGCCTGGTTGCCCATGCACAGCGAGCAGCCCGGCATTTCGGTGCGGGCACCGGCCGTGCCGAACACGCCGTAGTGGCCTTCTTCGGTCAGTTGTTTCTGATCCATCTTGGTCGGCGGGGCCACCCACAGCTTGACCGGAATGTCGCGCTTGCCTTCCAGCAGCTTCGACGCGGCACGGAAGTGGCCGATGTTGGTCATGCACGAGCCGATGAACACTTCATCAATCTTGGCACCGGCCACGTCGGACAGCGTCTTCACGTCGTCCGGGTCGTTCGGGCAGGCAACAATTGGCTCGTGGATGTCGGCCAAGTCGATCTCGATGACGGCCGCGTACTCGGCGTCGGCATCCGGCGACAGCAGTTGCGGGTCGGCCAGCCACTGCTCCATGGCCTTGATGCGGCGCTGCAGGCTGCGCGCATCCTGGTAGCCCTCGGCAATCATCCACTTCAGCAGCGTGATGTTGCTGTTGAGGTATTCGATGATCGGTTCCTTGTTCAGGTGCACCGTGCAACCGGCAGCCGAACGCTCAGCCGACGCATCCGACAGCTCGAACGCTTGCTCGACCTTCAGGTCAGGCAGGCCTTCGATTTCGAGGATGCGGCCCGAGAAGATGTTCTTCTTGCCTTGCTTGGCGACCGTCAGCATGCCTTGCTTGATTGCATACAGCGGAATCGCGTTGACCAGGTCACGCAACGTCACGCCCGGCTGCATCTTGCCCTTGAAGCGGACGAGCACCGATTCCGGCATGTCCAGCGGCATCGTGCCGGTGGCGGCCGCGAAGGCCACCAGACCCGAGCCTGCGGGGAAGCTGATACCGATCGGGAAACGCGTGTGCGAGTCGCCGCCGGTGCCAACGGTGTCGGGCAGCAGCATGCGGTTCAGCCACGAGTGGATCACGCCATCGCCCGGGCGCAGCGCGATGCCGCCTCGCGTGCTGATGAAGTTCGGCAGCGTCTGGTGCGTCTTCACGTCCACCGGCTTCGGATACGCAGCGGTGTGGCAGAACGACTGCATCACCAGGTCGGCCGAGAAGCCGAGGCACGCCAGATCCTTCAGTTCGTCGCGGGTCATCGGGCCCGTGGTGTCCTGCGAGCCCACCGACGTCATCTTCGGTTCGCAGTACGTGCCCGGGCGGATGCCCTGGCCTTCCGGCAGGCCGCACGCGCGGCCGACCATCTTCTGCGCGAGCGAGAAGCCCTTGCCGCTGTCGGCCGGCTGATGCGGCAGGCGGAACAGCGTCGACGGTGCGAGGCCCAGCGCTTCACGCGCCTTGGCGGTCAGGCCGCGGCCGATGATCAGCGGAATGCGGCCGCCGGCGCGCACTTCGTCGAACAGCACGTCGGACTTGACCTGGAATTCGGCGATCACGGCGCCGTTCTTCAGCGCCTTGCCTTCGTACGGGCGCAGTTCGACCACGTCGCCCATTTCCATCTGCGACACGTCGAGTTCGATCGGCAGCGCGCCGGCATCTTCCATCGTGTTGTAGAAGATCGGGGCGATCTTGCCGCCGAGGCACACGCCGCCGAAGCGCTTGTTCGGAACGTACGGAATGTCTTCGCCGGTGAACCACAGCACCGAGTTGGTGGCCGACTTGCGCGAGGAGCCGGTGCCGACCACGTCGCCCACGTAGGCGACCAGGTGACCCTTTTCCTTCAGCGATTCAATGAACTTGACCGGGCCACGCTTGCCGTCTTCTTCCGGCGTGATGCCGGGGCGTGCGTTCTTCAGCATCGCCAGCGCGTGCATCGGGATGTCCGGGCGCGTGGTGGCGTCCGGTGCCGGCGACAGGTCGTCGGTGTTGGTTTCGCCCGTCACCTTGAAGACGGTGATGGTCAGGCTTTGCGGCACTTCCGGACGGCTCGTGAACCATTCGGCGTCGGCCCAGCTCTGCAGCACGGCCTTCGCATGCGCGTTGCCCTTGTCGGCGAGTTCCTTCACGTCATGGAACTGGTCGAACATCAGCAGGGTTTTCTTCAGCGCGTCGGCAGCCACGGCAGCCACGGCGTCATCGGACAGCAGCTCGATCAGCGGCTGGATGTTGTAGCCGCCCAGCATCGTGCCGAGCAGTTCGGTGGCGCGCTCGCGCGAGATCAGCGGGCAGGCGGTCTGGCCCTTGGCCACGGCGGCCAGGAAGCCGGCCTTCACGCGGGCGGCCTCGTCCACACCGGCGGGCACGCGGTGGGTGATCAGGTCGAGCAACGTCTGCTCTTCGCCGGCGGGCGGGTTCGTCAGCAGTTCGACCAGTTCGGCGGTCTGTTGAGCCGTCAGCGGCAGCGGGGGAATACCGAGCGCGGCGCGGGCGGCCACGTGAGCACGAAAGTTTTCAAGCATGGGAGACCTGCTGAGATTACGTTACAGGGGAAGGCTTTTTTGGCACCCCGAGGCTGTTCCGGGCGCTGCTGGGTCGCGATTCTAATCGCAATACCCCACAAGGTCAAATGTCTTATATCTTATATAAGAGTCAAAGATAAGCAACCCGTCCAGGCCGGACCAGCGTTACCCCAACGATGGCCCTGCAGTGGTGCAGCTTGCCTCTCCGCCAAACGAATTCCTTGCTGAACCACCACCCCTCGGACGAGATGGCCTTCTTGTTGTATGCAAACTCACGCGGCCTGCTCCCCTCCTGCCAGGGTTCAGGACGATGCTGCATAATTTCGAACGAATTTCGACCAGGTTCTGAACACCCCGCGCCTCTATGCCGTATGTCGTCACCGAATCCTGCATCCAATGCAAATACACCGACTGTGTGGCCGTCTGCCCCATGGACTGCTTCCATGCAGGCCCCAACTTTCTGGTGATTGATCCTGATGAATGCATCGACTGCTCGATCTGCGTGCCGGAGTGCCCGGTCGGCGCGATCTATCCCATAGCGGAGGTGCCGGCGGATCAGCAGGAATTCATCGCCTTGAACGCGCAGCTCTCGCACCGCACAGACTGGCCACGCCTCACGAAAGTGCAGGCGCCGTTGGCCGATCACGCCCATTGGGCGGAGGTGAAGCACAAGCGCGATGCGCTGATCATTGCGACCGAATAAGGCCGCAATACACTATTGTTCGACCGCCACCGTCTACCCACGCCAACCATGGCGATAGGCTGCTGCGGACTCAACCTTCGACTCTCTACCCATGACTGAACGCATCCTGCTCAACATCGAAGCCGGCGTAGCTGAAGTCCGGCTCAACCGGCCGGACAAGATGAACGCCATCGACCCGGCCATGTTCGAGGCTCTGGTCTCAACCGGTGAACGCCTGATGAATCAGGCGGACCTACGTGCGGTAGTGCTGTCCGGCGAGGGACGCGCATTCTGTGCCGGGCTGGACATGGGCAGCATGGCGAGCCTGGGCATGAGCACCCCTGACGCAGACACGAGTGGCGGCCGGTTGGCCAAGCGCACGCATGGATCGGCCAATCTGCCGCAGTACGCCTGCACGGTATGGCGCGACCTGCCGGTGCCGGTGCTGGCCGCAGTGCATGGCGTCGCCTATGGTGGCGGGTTGCAGATTGCACTGGGCGCGGACGTGCGTTACGTGACCGCCGACACGCGCCTGTCCGTCATGGAAATCAAATGGGGCCTGGTGCCGGACATGGGCGGCATGCTGCTCACGCGTGGTCTAGTGCGCCCTGACCAACTGCGCGAACTGATCTACAGCGGGCGCGTTATCAACGGCGAGGAAGCCTGCGCGCTGGGACTGGCAACCCACGTGGTTGAAGATCCGCGCGTGGCGGCGCTGGCTGCCGCACGTGAGATCGCTCAAAAGAGCCCGGACGCGATCCGCGCCGCCAAGCGGCTGATGCGCGCGACGGAAGACGGCGATGCAGCCGCCATTCTGCTGGCCGAATCCATCGAGCAAGACCGCCTGATCGGTGGCGCCAACCAGCGCGAGGCGGTGCGTGCTGCGATGGAGAATCGCGCGCCGGTGTTCAAGCCTGCCGCGGAGCGCGCGGACACGTAAGCCGAAGCGGTGACCTCAAGCGGCCGCGTGCTTGCCACCGAGTGCCGCTCGCATGGCGCGCGAGCGGCTGACCACCTCGTCGCGCAGCGAAGCACGCAGGCCCATGGCAAACGCCGTCTCAGCCACCAGGAACAGCGGGCCGATCACCAAGCCCACCAGGTCATCGACGAAGGCCGGCTTGCGCCCCTCGTAATAGTGGCCGACAAACTGGATGATCCAGCCGATCACAAACAGGCCGATGCCCGCCGACAGCCACGCCACCATCGAATGCGCGGCCACATGGTTGCCCGCCCACACGCACAAGCCAATCAGCATAAACATCACCACACCAAACGCCACGTCCAGGCGCAGGTAGAACACCGTCACGGCTGCCAGCAGAAGCAGCGCGGGCGTCACGGCCACGCCTGCCAGATCTGCCAGCACTGGCCGAGAAAGCAGGATCGCCACCGCCAGCACGATCGCCGGAATGCCGACAAAATGCGTGGCGATATTGCGGCCATCCTGGTGATAGGCCGCGTAATTGGCAAGATGGTCTGACAGGGTGCGCATGATGGTCTCCGGTTTTTGTGCGTTTGCAGCATAGACGCTGCAATTGCCCCCTCGTTATGATCATTTCATCTTAGTCAGCGGATTGAACGGCACTCTGTCACGTAGCCGACAAATTCGCCCCTTCCGAAGCACCTTTCAATGGCCGGCTCCCTCATGGACCGCTCAGCTTTCCCTCGCACGCAACCGGATGCCTCGTCGTACCGCGAGCGCCTGCATGCCAGCAGTTGGTTCGGCGCGCTGGAACCGACCATGCAGGATGCGCTGATCGGTATCGCCGCCGTGCACCGCCTGGGTGCCGGAGATATGCTGTTCCGACGTGGCGACGCGCCCGACGGCCTGTATTGCGTGCTGGAAGGAACGATCTGTATCGGCGCCACCAGCGCAGATGGGCGCGAGGCCTTGCTGGCGGTGCTGGAGCCGGTCAACTGGTTTGGCGAGATCGGCGTATTCGACCGCCAGCCGCGCACCCACGACGCCCGTGCCGACGGCAACACCACGCTGCTCCACATGCCGCAGGCCGCGCTGATCGCCCTGCTGCACACCACGCCGGCGCTGCTGCATGCCTTCGCGCTGCTCCTGACGCACAAGCTGCGCCTGACCTTTACCGTGCTGGAGGAAATCGCCCTGCTGCCCGCCCCCGTGCGCGTGGCCCGGCGCCTGCTCTTGATGGCCGACGGCTACGGCGATCTGCGCCTGGGCAGCCGCCGCGTGCTGCGTGTGCCGCAGGAGCAACTTGCCCAACTGCTCGCGCTATCTCGCCAGACCGTCAACCAGGTCCTGAAAGATCTCCAGGCGCGCGGCATCCTGAAGGTGGCCTATGGGGAAATCGAACTGTTGGACTTTCCCGGCCTGCATGCACTGGCGCATGCGCTTGCTCGGGGGTGAACCTTCAGCCAATACCCCTACATGCGGTGAGATAGGAGGAATCCTATAATGTGTTCCCACTCGCACATTCGCCCTTCGCATGGTGCGGAGTCGGCGATGCGAGTGTCCTTCAACGGAAGAGAAACATCATGCCCCGCCAGACCCCCATCGAGCGCTATCGCAACATCGGCATCTCGGCACACATCGACGCCGGCAAAACCACCACGACCGAGCGCATCCTGTTCTACACCGGGGTCAATCACAAAATTGGCGAGGTGCATGACGGCGCTGCCACCATGGATTGGATGGCGCAGGAGCAGGAGCGCGGCATCACGATCACGTCGGCGGCCACGCACTGCATGTGGCGCGGCATGGCCGGCAACTACCCCGAGCACCGCATCAACATCATCGACACCCCGGGCCACGTCGATTTCACCATCGAGGTGGAGCGCTCCATGCGCGTGCTGGATGGTGCCTGCATGGTGTACGACTCTGTGGGCGGCGTGCAGCCGCAATCGGAAACCGTCTGGCGCCAAGCCAACAAGTACAAGGTGCCGCGCATTGCGTTCGTCAACAAGATGGACCGCATCGGTGCGGATTTCTTCCGTGTCGAGCGCCAGATGCGCGAGCGCCTGAAGGGCAACCCGGTGCCGATCCAGATTCCCGTCGGCGCGGAAGACGGTTTCCGCGGCGTGGTCGACCTCGTCAAGATGAAAGAGATCTTGTGGGACGATGCCTCGCAGGGCGTGAAGTTCGAATACACCGACATTGACCCGGCGCTGCTGCCCATTGCGCAGGAATGGCGTGACAAGATGGTGGAAGCTGCGGCGGAAGCGGATGAAGAACTGCTCAACAAATACCTCGGCGGCGAAGAGCTGACAGAGGAAGAGATCAAGCGCGCCCTGCGCAAACGCACCATTGCGGGCGAAATCCAGCCGATGCTGTGCGGCTCTGCCTTCAAGAACAAGGGCGTGCAGGCCATGCTCGACGCGGTGGTCGATTACCTGCCCTCGCCGGTGGACATTCCCTCCATTCAGGGCCATGGCGAGAAAGACGAACCGCTGGAGCGCCACGCGAACGACAGCGAGCCGTTCTCCGCGCTCGCCTTCAAGATCATGACCGACCCGTTTGTCGGCCAACTTGCGTTCTTCCGTGTGTATTCCGGCAAGATCAACTCAGGCGACACGGTCTACAACTCGGTCAAGCAGAAGAAGGAGCGCCTGGGCCGTATCCTGCAGATGCACGCCAACCAGCGCGAAGAGATCAAGGAAGTGCTGGCCGGCGACATCGCCGCCGCCGTGGGCCTGAAGGACGTGACGACCGGTGAGACGCTGTGCGACCCCGAGCACGTCATCGTGCTCGAGCGCATGGAATTCCCCGAGCCCGTGATCAGCCAGGCCGTAGAGCCCAAGACCAAGGGCGACCAGGAAAAGATGGGCATTGCGCTGAACCGCCTGGCGCAGGAGGACCCGTCGTTCCGCGTGAAGACCGATGAGGAATCCGGTCAGACCATCATCTCGGGCATGGGCGAGCTTCACCTGGAAATCCTGGTCGACCGCATGAAGCGCGAGTTTGGCGTGGAAGCCACGGTCGGCAAGCCGCAGGTGGCTTACCGCGAGACCATCACCAAGACCGCTGAAGATGTGGAAGGCAAGTTCGTCAAGCAGTCGGGCGGACGCGGCCAGTATGGCCATGCGGTCATCACGCTGGAACATAACCCGGGCAAGGGCTATGAGTTCGTCGACGAAATCAAGGGCGGCGTGATCCCGCGCGAATTCATCCCGGCGGTGGACAAGGGTATCCGCGATACGCTCAACACCGGCGTGCTGGCCGGCTATCCGGTGGTGGACGTAAAGGTGCGCCTGACGTTCGGCTCGTACCACGACGTGGATTCGAACGAGAACGCGTTCCGCATGGCTGGCTCGATGGCCTTCAAGGATGCCATGCGCAAGGCCGGCCCCGTGTTGCTGGAGCCGATGATGGCCGTGGAAGTGGAAACGCCCGAAGACTACATGGGCAACGTGATCGGCGATCTGTCTTCACGGCGCGGCATGGTACAGGGCACGGAGGACATTCCGGGCGGCGGCGGCAAGGTTGTGCACGCCGAAGTGCCGCTGGCGGAGATGTTCGGCTACTCCACCAACCTGCGTTCGCTCAGCCAAGGCCGCGCCACGTACACGATGGAGTTCAAGCACTACGCCGAAGCGCCGCGCAACGTGTCGGAAGCGGTGATGGCGGCCAAGAAGACCTGATGCACCGCTGACCGGCATCACTGACCTGCCCTGCTGCGGCCGCCTTTGCGCGGCCGCAGTGTTTTGTGCTTATGCAGAAGGCAGGTTCTCGACGCAGAAATCGATGAACGCATGCACCTTGGCCGGCAGGTAGCGCCGCGACGGGTATAGGGCGTAAAGCGCAAAGCGCTCGTCCGGCCAGTCGGGAAACAGGTCAACCAGTTGGCCGCTGCGCCGCAGCTCCTCCGTGCCGAGCGCCATGACCTGGGCGATGCCCGCCCCCGCCACGCATGCCGCATGCATCGTGCGCACATCCGACACCATCAGCCGCCCGGCAGGCCGGATCTCCACGCGCTCGGCCTCACGCCAGAACTCCCACTCGTACGGCCGCCCCGTCACTGGGTTGTAGAACAGGATGCGCTGATGCTCCGCCACCTCACGCGGGTGCGCGGGCCGTCCATGGCGTGCGATGTAGCCCGGCGATGCCACCGTCACGATGCGTGTCTCGATCAGCTTGCGCGCTACGAATGAACCCACCGGCGGCGGCCCGAAACGGACGGCAAGATCGAACCCATCGGCCACCAGATCGCCCACGTCGTCGCGCATGATGAGTTCGAGCGACAGATCGGGATGGCGGTCGAGAAAGCCCACCACGGGTGTCGCCAGTGCGATGCGCGAGAAAAACGGATCGACGTTCACCCGCAGGCGCCCCTGCACTGCACCGGCCGCGCCCGAGGCCATGGCTGCCGCCTCGGCGATGCCGTTCAGGTGTGGGCCAACCTGCTCGTACAGGCGCCGGCCCTCATCGGTGAGCGTGAGTGAACGCGTGGTCCGCTCGATCAGGCGCACGCCGATGCGCGCTTCCAGTCGACTGACAGCCCGGCTCACCCCTGACGGCGACAAACCCAGCGCATCCGCCGCACGCACAAAGCTGCCGCTTTCCGCCACCGCAGCCAGGAGAGTGATCCCTGAAAACAACTGCCCATCGAACGTCATACCGTCTTCCTCTATCCAGCATCGATTGCGAGACTTATTTCACGAATGATTTGCATGTTACGCACTTTATTCAAAGCCGGAAGATCGCCACCATGGCAACCCGGTCACCCGGCCACTCAAGGAGCCTCCCCATGAAAGCATTGAAGACGCAAGGCATTTCCATCCCCCGTCTGGGGCTCGGTACGTTTCGCATACCGGTCGAGGAATGCCAGCCGGTGGTCGAGAGCGCACTCGCCCTCGGTTACCGACACATCGATACCGCCGCGATGTACGCCAATGAAACGGCTGTCGGTGCCGCCATTGCCGCCTCCGGCCTGCCGCGTGACGAGGTCTTCGTCACGACCAAGGTCTGGCATGACCAGCTCGCGCCGCAAGCCGTACCGCGAGCGCTCGAACAAAGCCTCACCAAGCTGAAGTTGGATTACGTCGACCTGTACCTCGTCCATTGGCCCGCCCCAGGCATGGATATGGCCGCGACGATGGAGGCGATGATGGCGCTGCGCGAAAGCGGCCGGGTGCGCGCCATCGGCGTCTGCAATTTCAACCTGTCGATGTTGCAGACGGCCATCGACGTCGTCGGAGCCCTGCTCGCCTGCGTGCAGGTGGAATACCATCCGTTCCTGGATCAAACGGCGTTGCTGACCTATCTGGGTAACAAGGGGATTCCACTCACGGCCTATGCCCCGCTGGCGCAAGGCCGGGTGGCGGAAGACGCGACACTGCAGGCGATCGGCCGAAAGCACGGCGCAACGGCAGCGCAGGTGGCCATCGCCTGGGTACTTGAACAGCCCGACGTGATCGCGATTCCCAAGGCCCAGCGACGCGAGAGCCAGCAAGCGAACCTCGACGCGCTGCGCATTCGCCTGGACGATGACGACCGCAAGGCAATCGCCGCGCTGCCCAAGCATTTGCGCTATGTGCAGCCCGCCTTTGCGCCGGATTGGGATGCCGTGCCTGCGTAATGCCTTAATGCATCAGCGCAGCCACGCCAACCATGCGTACACCGCCCCCGCCGCCAAGACCAGGAACGGGATCGAGTACGCATGGAACACCTGCCACGCACGCCGGTCATCGGCCATGCGCAACGCGATCAGGTTGGCCAGCGAGCCGATCAGCGTGCCAAAGCCACCGACGCTCACCGCAAAGGCAATGACCGGCCAGTCATGCGAATACTCAGCCAACAGGATCGCGGCCGGCACGTTGCTGATGAGCTGCGAGACGCCGATGCCGGCCCAGTACAGATGCATCGGATTGGCCAGCACCAGCGCATCCAGCGCCTGGCGCACGATGCCGAGCTGCGCCACCAGCCGCAAGTCGATGAACATCAGCACGAACACCAGCAGCAGGCCCCAGTCCACGCGCGCCAGCACATAGCGCGCGCCGACGAGGTAGAGCACGACCAGTCCGGCCAGGGCGGCCAATGGATATCCCAGATCCGTCAGCACCAGAAACGGCACGTACAGCGCCAGTGCGGGCAACAACAGGCGCTTGTGCAACTCGATGTCGCCAGTCTCTGCATGCAGATGAATCTCGTGTGCCGGGAACGCCAGCCACGTGGCCACCAGCAACAGCGCCATGAACAGCGCGACCATCGGCGCCATCTGCCAGACGAACGCGCCGAACGACAGCCCCGACTGGTGCCATAGAAACAGGTTCTGCGGATTGCCGATCGGCGTGAGCGCCGAGCCCGCGTTGACCGCCAGCGCCTCAAAGATGACCAGCCGCGTCACCGGCAGCTTGGCGACCTGCCGCAGCCCAACGGTGAGCGGCACGATCACGAACAGCGCCACGTCGTTGGTCAGCAGCGTCGACAATGCCGCAGACACCCCCACTAGGCTGAGCGCGAGCGCGCGTTCACTGCTGACCACGTCGACCAGGCGCTGCCCAAGTAACTGGAGCATGCCGCTGGCCTCCACCGCCTTGGTCAGGATGAGCAACCCGGCCAGTGCAGCGACCGTGTGCCAGTCGACCAACGCGGGATACTCAACGATGCGCCTCGGCGCCGCGAGCGTCAGCGCACCGCAAATGAGCAGCAGCCACCAGAAGAAGACGTCTTGCTTGAGGTTGTGCCAGAACGGCGGATGTTGATGCGTGCCAGATGCCGGATGGGATGGCGGTGCGGCTGACACCGCGCGCGAGGGAGGCAAATTGCCATTCATACAGACAAACAGGAGAAAACGTTAGCGCAGACGCGCACAAACCAGCCGGGCGTGGATTGCCCGGCCAATTGTATGTGCGCTGGCCTTAAGCGCTCAACCGCAAACCGGGCACGCGCGGGACGTGCCCGATCGAGGCTGGGCAGCAGCGCTTACGATTCGCGCGAACCGGAACCGGAGCCCGGACGATCAGACCCGCCCGACGAACCCGTGCCGCCCGCGCTTGGGCGATCCCCAGTGGCAGTTCCGCTGGCGCTGCCCGGATGGTAAGTCGACTGCGGCGTGCGCTCCGGACCACGATACTGGCCCGCCAGGCCATGGCCACCGGTTGAACCACCCATCGAGCCAGGCTGGCTGGCCTCGGGGCTCGACGCGCCGGACAACGGCTGGGTCGGATGGCTGGCGATCACGCGTTCGATCTCGGCAACCGCCTCACGCGGGGCCAGCACGACTTCCAGCCCCAGCGCGCCGGCCACCGCCATCAGCGTCGACAGGCGGGGATCGGCACGACCGGATTCCGCGCGCAGATACGCCTCGCGTGAGATGCCGGCCATCTTGGCGACGTCTTCCTGTTTGAGCTTGCGCGACTTGCGCAGACTGTGTAACTGCTTGAAGGGCTGTTCCATCTGTTCGCTCCTGCACCTGAGATGGGAAACACCGCCGGGCCGGGGGCCCCGCACGATGGGCTGAAATATGCGGATGTCGGGTGAACGGCACCTTGGTCCGCGGTCGTACATGTGTGTCTGCGGCATGACTGCTACGTGTTGCATACCGTTGCACACGGTTCGGGTGGCGGCCTCCGTGATGTGTTTTCTACAGAGTAGACGTAATTTCGACTGCACCCAATGTTGACGCGTGATGAAAGCGCATCCCGTCATTCCTGTTTACCGTGACAAGCCCAACCGGAGGTCGGTTCCATCGTAGATGCAGTTTTCTTCGCTTGGCGCGTTCTGTTGTGTGACGTTTCAAGCGCAAATGCTGTCACCCGCACCTGGTTTCGTCGATCCGCGCTTGCCCTATCCACCGATTGGAGGGGATCGGCGAGAGAAAAACCGCCAAGTCTTCCAACGTCACGACCGAAGCGTTGCGCGCGCCCTACGTCACGCAAATGCCGTGCCGTGACGTGATGCGACGGCCAGTTGAGACGAAATGGCAAAACGGCGGAACGCCAGTTCAGTGGCCTTCCATCGTTTAGTGAAAGTCTCGGCTGGAGGTGGCCAGTCGGCCCATCAGCGGGGTCAGATCCACCAGATGCTGGGCGACGAGATGCCGCGTCTCGCGCTCGCACTGCCATTTGCCATAGACGCCCAGCAACTGGGCGTGCAGCACCTCGCGGCGTTGGCGCTCGATCAGGCCCGGCCAGAGGATGACGTTGATGGTGCCGGTCTCGTCTTCGATGGAAACGAAGATCGTGCCCTTGGCCGTGCCCGGCCGCTGCCGTACCGTGACGATGCCGCAGGCGCGCGCCAGTTGCCCGTTGCGGTAGCCGGCCAGCGTGGCAGCGGTGACAAAGCGCATGCGTTCCAGGCGCCCCCGCAGCAGGCTCACCGGATGACGTTGCAGTGACAAACCCAGGCTGCCGTAATCGGCCATCACCTCCTCGCCAATGGGCGGGGCGGGTAGCACGAGTGGCGCCTCCACTGGGCGGGCCTGGCGTAACAGCGCGTGATCGTGGCCGGGCTCCTGCAGCGCCAGCGTTTGCCACAGCGCCTGGCGACGGTGGCCGGCCAGCGGCTTGAGCGCGTTGGCGGCGGCCAGCACGTTCAGGTCGTGGCGGTCGAGTTCGGCCCGGCGGGCCAAGTCGTCCACGCTGGTGAACGGCGCTTGGGCGCGTGCGGCCTCGATGCGCTCTGCGGCCGGCTGGCGCATGCCGCGGATGCGGTTGAAGCCGAGGCGGATGTCAGGCTGTCCTGCCCCATCATCATCGACGCGCAGGTGCAGCGTGCTGTCCCACACACTGGCCGTCACGTCCACGGGCAACACGCGCACGCGGCTGCGTCGCGCCTCCTGCACCAGTTGCGACGGCGAATAGAACCCCATCGGCTGACTGTTGAGCAAGGCCGCAAAGAAGGCCGCCGGCTCGTGGCACTTCAGGTAGCTGCTGACATAAGCCAGCTTGGCGAAGCCCGCCGCGTGGCTTTCAGGGAACCCGTATTCGGCAAAGCCCTCCATCTGCCGGCACAGCGCTTCGACAAAGCCCCGGTCATAGCCTTTCTCGTTGACCATCGTGTTCAACAAGCGCTCCTGATGCTCCGTGAGGTTGCCCTTGCGATTCCAGTTGGCCATGTCGCGGCGCAGGCGGTCGGCCTCATCAGCGGTAAAGTCGCCGGCATCCATGGCAATCTGCATGACCTGTTCCTGGAAGATCGGCACACCCAGCGTGCGTTCGAGCACGGCGCGCACCTCCTTGCCGGGATACGTCACGCAATCGGCATCGCCGTTGCGCTCCGCCTCGCGACGCTGCAGGTACGGATGCACCATGCCGCCCTGGATCGGCCCCGGGCGCACGATGGCCACCTGGATCACCAAGTCGTAGTACTTGCGCGGGCGCAGGCGCGGCAGCATCGATTGCTGCGCGCGTGATTCGATCTGGAATACGCCGATGGTCTCGGCGCGGCAGATCATGTCGTAGGTTTGCTCGTCCGCATTGGGCAGGTCCTGCATGGCGAGCTTGCCGGTCGCGCCATAGCGCGCACGACGACCGGGCAACACATCCACCATGTCGAGCGTGCGGCGAATGGCCGTCAGCATGCCCAGCGCCAGCACGTCCACCTTCAACAGGCGCAGCGATTCGAGATCGTTCTTGTCCCACTGGATGACGCGGCGGTTTTCCATGGCCGCGTTCTCGATCGGTACCAGGCGCGAGAGTTTGTCCTGTGCGATCACGAATCCGCCCACATGCTGCGACAGGTGACGCGGAAAACCACGTAATTCGCCGATCAGCTCCGCCCAGCGCTGCACGAGCGGCGACACCGGATCCAGCCCCTGCTGGCCAGCGCGCTCGGCAAACTCCTTGCGACTGTCCCACCACGCCTGCCCTTTGGCGACTTGCTCGATGATGCCCAGATCGATACCGAGCGCGCGGCCAACGTCGCGCAGCGCGCTGCGCGTGCGGTAGGTGATGAGCGCGGCGGCCAGCGCGGTGCGTGTCACGCCGTACTTCTTGTAGATGTACTGGATGACCTCTTCGCGGCGCTGGTGCTCGAAATCGACGTCGATGTCGGGCGGCTCGTTGCGTGCGCGCGAGAGAAAGCGCGCAAAAAGCGCGTTGCCGCTGCCCGGATCCACCTCGGTAATCTCCAGGCAGTAGCACACCGCCGAGTTGGCCGCCGAGCCACGCCCCTGGCACAGGATCTTTTGACTGCGAGCAAACTTCACCACGTCATACACGGTCAGGAAGAATGGCTCGTAACGCAGCTCGGCGATCAGCGAAAGTTCCTCTTCGATCTGCTTGCGTACCTTGTCCGGCATGCCCTTTGGGTACCGCCGGCTGGCACCCGCCTCAACCTCGGCGCGCAGGTATTCAGCAGGCGTCATGCCCTCTGGCACAACCTCGCGCGGGTATTCGTATTCAATTTCGTCGAGCGAGAACGTGCATAGCCCCGCCAGCTCGATGGTGCGCTGCAAGGCACGGGCGCCGCGTTTGCCCTGGTATAAAAACGCAAGCTGCATGCGCGTGCGCATCGCCTGCTCGGCACTGGGGGCAAGCTCCAGCCCACATTCGGCAATCGGCTTGGACAGACGGATGGCGGTCAGCACGTCGTGCAGCGGCTTGCGCTGGCGCGAGTGCATCTGCACGCCGCCGGTGGCAACCATGGGCACGTCGATCTGTTCGGAGATGGCCGCCACCGTGCCGCGATGGCGATCATCCGCATGACGCAGTGGCAACTCCAGCGCGATCGACAGCCGATCGCCGAACACATGCTGACACCACAACGCCTGAGCCAGCAGGTGCTGTGGGTCGGGGTCGTAATCCGGCATCAGGATCGCCAGGCAGTCTGGCACGCTGCGCAGGTGCGCGAGCTCTCCTGCGGGAGCCGCCAGATCGTCGGCCAGCAGGCGGTATTCGCCCTTGGGCGCGGCCAGCCGTGCGTGCGTGATGACCTCGCTCAGGTTGCCGTAACCCTCGATGTTCTGCGCCAGCAGCACCAGCCGCAGCCATGGCTCGCCTTGTGCATCGCGCACGGTAAAGCGGCTGCCGATGATCAGCTTCAAGTCATGCTCCTTGGCCGCCACGAGGGCACGCGCGGTGCCGGCCACGGAGCATTCGTCGGTAAGCGCCAGCGCCTGATAGCCGTATTGCTTGGCGCGCTCCACCAGTTCGTGCGGATGCGACGCACCGGTCAGGAACGTGAAATTACTGATGCAATGCAGCTCGGCATACTCGGGCAGGCCGATGGGAGTGGACGTGGAAGCCGCGTCAGCCATGACACACCTAGCCGAACAGGCCGTGCAGATACCAGCGGGCGTCTTCCTCTGCCGCACTGGCCGAGACGCGTTCTCGGTAGACCCAGTAGCGGACGGATTCCTCGCCCTCGGCAATAAAGTAGTCGCGCTTGATGAGGGCGTCATCCCACCAGCCCGATTCGATGCGCTCGGGCAAGGACACCAGCCGCAGCGGCCCGCGATAGTACGGATAGTGCTGGCGCGTCAACAGCGGCATCGGCTTCTCCAACAGCCACAGTGGCCGCTCAGGTTGTTGCGCATGCCATTGGGCCAGCGCCTGGCGGGCACTCGCCCGGCCATGCGCGGTGGTGGCGGCGTTCACCTCGACCCAGTGGTTGGCGCGCTCGGGACGATGGTCGGCATACGGCTGCGGGTGGCGCACGTTGCCAGCACCCAGCCGGGCAACGAGCGTGTCGATCAGGCGGGCGGCATCTTCCGCCCGGCCGCCGGGCTCGGGAAAGAGCGATTCCGTGGGGGGGCTCAGCGGCGTCGCGTCGGCCACGGTCAGACGCAGCTCGACCACCGGGGCCATCAGCGTCAGCCGGTGCACGCGCTCATGCAGCACGCGCGACAGGTGCGTCAGCGTGCGGACCGGCTGCGCCAGTGCGATCTCCACCGGCGTGGACGAGGCGGCATCCTCACTGCTCCGGCCACGCCGGCGTTCGTGCTCGAGCGTGAGCCGATAGGTCTTGGCCCCCAGTTGATGTGCCGACAGCCAGCCGACCAGTTGCAGCAGCAGTTGCTCGGACGCCGCCAGCACGCCTTCTGCGCTATCGATGCGACCTGGCAATTCCAGAGGCACATCAAAGCGCAATGGCGCGACAAACCACGTAAAACGCTCGTGCCCGTCGCCATAGGCGGCATCGAGCGTATCGACCAGCAGCGGCCCGCAGCGGCGGCGCAGGCCCGCGCGCGGCAGGCTACGCAAGTCTGCTAGCGTGCGGCAACCGAGGCCTTCCAGCCACTCCGGGCGCGTCAGACGTGCCACGGCATCCACCGACAAGGCATCAAGCAGCGTCGACATGCGCGCAAGCCGGACCGCACGCCGCACACAACCTTGCACACGGCCCTGGCGCGCCACGCTACGGCGCCCCCCGCTCCTTGCTCCGGGTGTCGGCCGCATGCTGGCGAGCCATGCCGCGCCGCGCGCCGTCGGTCCGGTACCGAGCTGCGGCACGGCGCCCAGCCTGACCGCGCAATATTTCACCGCTCGGCAAAGCGCGCGATACCCGCCAAACAGGCGCAGGCTGGCCTCTACCTCCAGCAGCACGGTAGCCTCGTCGGCCACGTCCAGCGTGACATGCGGCGTAAACGCCAGCAGCGCCAGCGCCAGCGATTGCATCAGCCGTGCCTCGGCCGCTGGGTCGCGCTCAAGTTGTACGGCGTGCGGTACCAGCGCCTGCGCGCCCGCCCGGCGCAGGCCCGGGCTTACGCCCTCCCGCGCCGCCAGACGGTTGGCCGACACCACTCGTTCCTGCTCCAGCACCACTACCGGCAACGGCAGTGCAGCCGGATCAGACCATCGGGGTCGAAGCGCGTCGAGGGGGAGACGGGGCAGATGCACCGCGATCCAGAACGGCATGATCGGAGGCGTCCTGATAAGCAGCGTCCGACAGAGCATCGAACGCGGAAGACGACGACAGCGCGGCCAACAACGCCGCGGTGGCTGGGTCCATGGTGAACGGCTCGGCGGGCAACACGGGCACCGGGCGAACGGACGCGCGCCCAGCCTGCAGAGGGTCCGCCAGCGGCAGCAGCAAGGGCGTGTCGCGTAACGGCCCACGCCGCTTGTGAAAGTGAATGGACAGCGCATCGCCGCTCGCAGGCATCAACCCTAGCCGCAGCACGGCCGGCGACGACTCGCGCAGCGCCTGTGATGGCCGGAACACCCAGATGGCGCTCTCGCCTGCCTGCGCCAGCACCTGCAGCCGGCGCAACACGCCGGGCCGCGCCTGGTTCAGCCAGATCAGCACACCGCCAAACGCCTGACTGCGCACGATCTGCTCGGCGGCCCATAACAGGTCCGCCGGCTTATCGGCACGCACCCAGACGATTTGTTCAGGAGAGAAATCCCAGCCAACCAGCCGCACCGCATTCGGCAGATACGGCGGGCCGACCAAGGCAATGCGTCCCGCGCCCGCGCACAGCGCGGACAAGGCCGGCCGTAGCAAGCGGCACTCACCGATGCCGGGTTGTGGGCACAGCAGCTCGGTCAGGCCCCCGAGGGGCCAACCACCGCCGGGCAGTTCGGCATTCAGCGTGTCATAGCCGGTGGCCAGGACACGCGCCCCGCCCCGCGCCAGGCTGCCCGCACGCCACAACGCCGGATGCAGCGTCTCGGGCGCCGGGACTGCTCGGGCTTTCCGCGCATTCCGCATAAGCGGACGCGGCCCGCCCACCACCGACCCGGCGGTGACGGGGCATTCCGCCACACCTTCGGCGAAAGCAAGAGACGGGGACGGCGCAAACATGGGGAAACCGCAAGGCGGGTCGCCTAAATACTGTATGGATATACAGTATCACAACTTTCTGCCTGCGCTTTCCTTTTTTGAGGGAGGCGTATGTCAGGGCTTGGCCGGTGCTTTGCACAGCCCTTGATTGACTTGGTCCACCAGGCTTTTGAAGTAGCGCAAATCAATAACCTGACGCCTTCGGCAAGCGACTATTCATCCTTGGGCCCGCATCACGCCGCCCTCGTCTCCACTATGGTCTGTCGTGTCCGCTTGGTTTAGAGACTGCAGCTCCGCAAAGAGTGCCTCAGCATCCGTCGCAACTCCGCCATCCGGCGCCGAAAACCGGCGCTCCAGTTCGGCAGCCAAATCGCGCGTGCGCATTTGCCCAACGACTGCAGCGGCACCAGCGATCCGATGCGCCGCGTGACGAGCCTGACCGATGTCGCGATTCCTCAAGGCGTGCCCGAGCATCTCCAGGTCTGCCTTCATGCTCTCTCGGTAGATAGCGTCGATATCTGCTGCTGCCACGCCCTCCTGCGCCGGCGCAACCCTCGGAGCCTCTTTGTCATATGCGCACCAGAGCTCGATCATCTGCCGCAGTGCGGCCAGACGCAACGGCTTGCCGAGAACCCCGTCCATGCCGCTGTCAAAGCATCGCGTGCGATGCGCGTCATCCGTCGATGCAGAGATTGCGATGATCGGCGTCCGCTCGCCTTGTCGCTGCTGCTCTATGTCTCGCATCCGTTGCGCAACCGTGTATCCGTCGATACCTGGCAGGTCGCAGTCGAGCAGCACAATGTCAAACGCGATCGACGCGAACTGTTCAAGCGCCGCCTCGCCGGTACCTGCGATCGCCGACCGGCAGGCCAGTGCATCGAGTTGATGTTGGATGGCGTGCTGCACCGCTTCGTGATCATCGACAACCAGGATCCGCGGGCCTTCTGTCGATTCCTGCAAGGGCGGCTTCGTAACCCGTTCGCGCACCTGCATCGACAGTGCGGTTGGCACGGTGGACGCGTTTGATTCCACTGCAGCGAGCCCCGATGATGTGTCCGCTTGCGGTTCGCGCACCGGCAGCATGACGGTGAAGACGGTGCCAATTTCGGGGCTGCTGCTGACTGTGATCACTCCTTTCATCAGGTCGACCAATTCGCGGCAAATCGACAGGCCCAACCCGCTTCCGCTCGCCCCGCGGCTGCCCGAGCTTTCCACTCGCTCGTACGGTTCAAAGATCTTCCGCTGGCGCTCTGGAGGAATGCCGATACCCGTGTCCCGCACTTCGAGCACGAGCGTGCCGGCACCACGATGCTTCCGATTCAGATAGTCGACCCGGAAAGTGATCGTGCCGGACGAGGTGAACTTGATCGCATTGACCAGCAGGTTCAACACGATCTGCCGCACTCGCAAGGGGTCGATGTTGACGTTGAAGTCTGACGGGCATGCAAGATCGAGCGACAGCGCCAGTTTCTTCGCGTCCGAGCGCCAGCGCACCATGTCGACGCTCTGCTGCGCCCATGGCCCAATCGCCGTTGGCTGAGGGGCGAGTTTCACGCTGCGGGATTCAAGGCGCGAGTATTCAAGAACATCGTCAAGCAACGCCAACAGTGATTCGGAGGCGGAGATCGCCGCGTCCGCTCGGCTTGCCTGCTGCCCGGTCAGTTGCGAGCGCTGTAGCAGCTCGAGCGACGAGAGGATCGTATGCATGGGCGTGCGGATCTCGTGGCTGATGAACGCAAGGAACATCGCCTTGTCACGCTCACTGCGAACCGCTGCAACGCGTGCACGCCATAGCACGTACGCCAGCACCGCGAAGGCGAGCAGAACGCCGCCCACGAAGATGACTTGCCGCCAGCGGTAATGCAGGATCGACGCCAACGACGGCGCGCCGAAGTCCGTTGTTTCCAGCCACCGGTATCGGATGGCATCGGCGTCGGAGGCCGGAATGGCGGTTAGCGATTTGTCGATAATCGATGCAAGCACGGGGCTGTCTTGACGCGTCGTCATCGTTAGCGCGTAGGGACGGTCCCAGATGCTCCCTGAGAGGAAGAGCCGGCCCTTGAACTGCCGGCGCAACTGCGGGAGGATCGACGCGTCGGTACCGAGCACGACGTCAGCCTCGTTGTCGGCAACGGCCTCCAGCGCATCGGATTCATCCTGGAAGGTCAGCAACGTCACCGGCACGCCGCTACGCCGAATTGCGAATTCAAGACCACCGCCGCCCTTGATCGCAACGCGCTTGCCGGCCAGTTGCCGAGAATCGGCAATCAAATTCTCGCGCTCGGCGGTGACGATCGTGATCGTGCCGACATAGTAGGGCGTGCTGGCAATGAATCCTTCGCTGTATTGCTCGAGGTCGTCCTTTCTGCCCCAGTCGGGCGCCATGTCGATCTTGCCGGATCTCAACGCTTCGATCGACCCTTTCCAGCACGCTCCGTCAACGAATTCGAAGCGCAAGCCGCTGATGCTTGAGACTGCATCGAGAAACGACGGCACGATGCCGACGATCTTTCCGCCGTCGATAAACTCGAACGGGCGCCAGTGGGAATTGACGCAGGTACGCACCACCGGATGCGCAGCGATCCATGCGTGCTCCTCCGGCGT